>NZ_JAGEPF010000003.1 GCF_017573465.1 Actinomadura violacea | reverse complement strand
GACAGACCCAAATCTTAACCCCCTCCCCCTCCCCGGCGCTCTCCCGGTCGCCGGCCGCGGCCGGGGCGGGGCGCGCCCGGCGCCGCCGAGCGCCAGCTCCAGGCTCGCCACCGGCCCGTCGACGGTCCGCTCGGCCGGCCCGTGCGGGCCGCCCGCGACCCGCACCTCGTCGCCGTCCGCGAGCATCACCCGCGCCGACGCCTCGCCGCAGACCAGCACCGCGAGGCCCGACCGCCCGGACGGCCCGGCGGCCGCGCACGCCGGCGGCCGCGCCCCGGCCCGGTCCGCCAGCGCCCGGGAGACGCGGCGGACCAGCTCCGCGCCGTCGCCGCCCGCCTCCGCGACCTCCTGCAGCGCGGCCAGCAGCGCGTCCACCAGCGGCGCCGCCACCGCGTCGGGCGCCGCGCACACCAGCGACAGCTCGCCCTCCTGCGCGACCAGCCCGTCACCGGGCAGCGGCCGCGCGAAGGCCCTGGACCCACCGCTCACAGCAGCCGTCCGCCGCGCAGCCTCCACTGCACGAAGAAGACCCGCATGGGGCCGTTGACGAACAGCCACTGGCCGAGCCACACGAACACGAACATGGTCAGGAACATCGACGCCGACACGTGTCCTTGGACGCCGGGAACGAGCCCGGTGTTCAGCAGCGCCCACATGACGGCGCCCTCGGGGACGATGGTGACCAGCCCGAAGACCGTCGGCCAGTCCTTGTCCCAGCGGAACTGCATCAGCAGGTGGTACACCAGCTCCCACACCAGCCCCACCACGATCACCGCGAGGAGCATCAGGAACGCCGTCCGGTAGGCCGCGCCGAGCGAGGCCGGCCGGCCCGGCAGCACCGGGACGATCAGCGCGGTCAGCAGGGCTCCGACGGTGGCCAGCACGAAGATCCGCGTCTGCAGGCGTCCGGCGAGGGTGGGGATCACGGTGCGGGCTCCAGCGTCGGGGGGCGTCGGGAAGGGGAGTCGGGGGAGCGGGACGGGCGGCCGGTCAGACGGGACGGCCGCGCATCCACCTGATCCACTGCCGGGTCGAGCGCACCGGGCCGAGCCGCGCGCAGAACCCGCGGCGGGCCAGGTCCGCGGCGATGTCCAGCGCCGCGGTCTGCATGCCGAGGAAGCTGTCGACGGCGGGGAAGTGGTTGCCCGCGGCGGCGGCGCCGGAGGCGTACAGCACGCCGCCCTCGCTCTCGGCGCCGAGCACCTCGAAGTGCTCGCCGACCGCGAGCCGGCCCGCGCCGTTGCGCCGCGCGCCGCCGTACTGCAGCAGGTCGGCCAGCACCCGGTGCTCGGGCATGTCGGCCTCGAGCCCGGTGCAGTCGATGATGAAGTCGGAGGTGTACCGGCCGAGGCGCCCGTCGTCGCTGCGGGTCAGCGACACCAGCCGCCCGTCCGGGGTCGGCTCGACGCGGTCCACGACGGCCTGGAACGGGTGGTACCAGCCGCCCGCGCGGCCCCGCCGCATCTGCTCCTGCCAGCGGCGCAGCCGCGGCGTGGTGGTGCCGCCGACGGCCTTGGACAGCGCGGCGCGCCGCTCCGGCTCCGCGCGCCGGAACTGCGCCTTCAGCTGCCCGCCGAACGCCGACTTCGGCAGCGTGAACGCCTGGTAGGCCCAGCCGTCGCCGCCCTTGCGCCGCATCCACATCCCCGGCCCGTGCGAGCCGGTGACGAACGTGCGGAACATGTGCACGATCTGGGTCTGCAGCCCGAACCTCTCCCGGTCGTCCATCAGCCGCTGCAGCACGCGGGACGCGACGATGCCCGCGCCGCGCACCACGACCACGCCGGGCCGCGACTTCAGCGTCTCGTACACGTGCTCGTGCGGCTCGTAGGCGTTGACGACGCGGTGGTAGTCGTTGTGGGTCTCGCGGAACTGCTGCAGGTCGGGCAGGAACTTCAGACCCGGGTAGCCGACCGCGAGGTGCACGTACTGCGAGCGCAGCACCACCCGCTTGGTCGCGGACGTGCCCGGCGGCGGCGTCAGCACGGTGAAGTAGCCGCCGCCCATCCGGCGCCGCACCATCCGGACCTGCCCCTTGGAGAGCATCTGCCAGTAGGAGATCCGGTCGGCCTCGCGGCGGACGGTCTCGAACACCGTGGCGGCGCGCGGGCTGAAGAAGTCGGTGAGGATCGGCTCGGTGAGCACCTGCCACAGCAGCTTCATCGACTTGTCCTGCCGCGCCTCCGTCAGCGCGTAGGACGGGAAGCCCCAGATGTTGTCGGGCCGGGCGCCGGCGTCGGAGCGGATCCGCTCGCCCGCCGGCAGTTGCGACACCCGGGTCAGGTACTCCCACGACTGCCAGGGCGCGTCGCGGCTGGACAGCACCCGGATCGAGCCCGCGTCGGCGCCCTGCACGCGCAGGACGTCCACCAGCGTGAACGAGCCGAGCCCCCCGCCGACCGATACCAGCGGCACGTCGAAGAGAGGGATGCCCGCCGCCTGCACCTGCCGGTCGTGCCAGACCGGCGATCGGAGCAGCTCGGGCGTGAGGTCACCAACTGGTCGGGCACCCTGCAACGACGTCCCCCGCGACAAGATCAGATGAATCGGCCGACACCTTATCCCAAAGCGGCCTCCGCGCAGGGCCGATCGCGGCGGCCGGAGACCGCGGGGCCCGTGCGCCGCCGGATTGAAACGCGCAGCACGGGTATGCGCTCCGGCATGTCTGTATCGGCGGAGCGACGGCGTCAGGTGGGCGAACTCGGAGAAGGCGGCGGACACGCCGGGCGGGAAGGCGCGGAGGAGGACCGGAGGACCGCGGCGCTGCGCCGCGACCTGGCCGACCGGGTGGACGGCGAGGTCCGCTTCGACCCGGGGTCGCGCGCGGCCTACGCGCACGACTCGTCGAACTACCAGCAGCCCCCCATCGGCGTCGTCGTGCCGCGCACCGTCGAGGCCGGCGTCGAGGCGGTCGCCGTCTGCGCCGAGCACGACGTCCCGGTCCTGTCGCGCGGCGGCGGGACGAGCCTGGCGGGGCAGTGCTGCAACACCGCCGTCGTCATCGACTGGTCGAAGTACTGCCGCGCGCTGATCTCGGTCGACCCGGCGCGGCGGACCGCGATCGTGGAGCCCGGCGCGTGCCTGGACGACCTGAACGAGGCGCTGTCGGAGCACGCGCTGATGGTCGGGCCGAAGCCGTCCACCCACGACACCTGCACGATCGGCGGGATGATCGGCAACAACTCGTGCGGCGCGTCGGCGCAGGCGTACGGGAAGATGGTCGACTCGGTGGTCCGGCTGGAGGTGCTGACCTACGACGGCGTGCGGATGTGGGTCGGGCCCACCTCCGACGAGGAGTACGACCGGATCCAGGCCGAGGGCGGCCGCCGCGCCGAGATCTACCGGGCGCTGCGCGCGCTCCGCGACGAGGGCCTGGAGCTGATCCGCACCCGCTACCCCGACATCCCGCGCCGCGTGTCCGGCTACAACCTCGACTCGCTGCTGCCCGAGAAGGGCTTCGACGTCGGGCGCGCCCTCGTCGGGTCGGAGTCGACGCTGGTCACCGTGCTGCGCGCGGAGATCTGCCTGGTGCCGGTCCCGCCGTTCCAGTCGCTGGCGGTGCTCGGCTACGACGACATCTTCGCCGCCGGCGACGCGGTCAAGCGCGTCCTGCCGTCCGAGCCGCTCGCGCTGGAGGGCATGGACGACACGCTCCTCGACCTCGCCAGGCAGGACAAGCTCGCCGGGCCGGCCGTCCTGAAGGACATGCCCGAGGGCGCCGGCTGGCTCATGGTCCGGTTCGGCGGCGACACCAAGGACGAGGCCGACCGGCGCGCCCACGACCTCATCGAGCGGCTGGAGAACGAGCCGGACCCGCCGCACTGCACCTTCGTGGGCGATCCCGCGATCGAGGAGCGGCTCTGGAAGGTCCGCGAGGCCGGGCTCGGCGCCACCGCCTACCCGCCCGGGCAGCCCGACACCCACGAGGGCTGGGAGGACTCGGCCGTCCCGCCCGAACGGCTCGGCGACTACCTGCGCGACTTCCAGAAGCTCATCGACGAGTTCGGCTACGGCCCCGTCGCGCTCTACGGCCACTTCGGGCAGGGCTGCGTGCACACCCGCATCCCGTTCGACCTGGAGGACGAGAAGGGCACCGGCAACTACCGCCGGTTCATCGAGCGCGCCGCCCGCCTCGTCGTCGACTACGGCGGGTCGCTGTCGGGCGAGCACGGCGACGGGCAGTCCCGCGGCGAGCTGCTGCCGCTGATGTTCGGCGACGAGGTCGTCCGGCTGTTCGAGATGTTCAAGGCGGTCTTCGACCCGCGCGGGAGGATGAACCCGGGCAAGGTCGTCCACCCCTACCGGCTCGACGAGAACCTCGACCACCTCGGCTACGACCCCGCCGAGCCGAAGACCCACTTCTCCTTCCCCGACGACAAGCACCGCTTCACCCACGCGGCGGCCCGCTGCGTCGGGATCGGGAAATGCCGCGCCTCGTCGGGCGGCGTGATGTGCCCGAGCTACCGGGCGACGGGGGAGGAGGAGCACTCCACCCGCGGCCGCGCCCGCATCCTGATGGAGATGATGCGCGGCATGCCCGGCGGCGGGCCGGACGGCGGGACCCCCGACCCGTCGGTCCCCGGGCCCGGCGGCGCCGCCGTCATCACCGACGGGTGGCGGTCCGACGACGTCCGCAACGCCCTCGACCTGTGCCTGGCCTGCAAGGGCTGCCGCAGCGACTGCCCCGTCAACGTCGACATGGCGACCTACAAGGCCGAGTTCCTTTCCCACCACTACGCGGGGCGGATCCGCCCGCCCGCGCACTACACGATGGGCTGGCTGCCGCTGTGGGCGAGGCTGGCGTCGGCGGCACCCGGCGCGGCCAACGCCGCGCTGAACGTCCCCGGCCTGGACCGGGTGATCAAGCGGGCCGGCGGGATCGCGCCGCAGCGCGAGATGCCGCGGTTCGCCTCCGAGCGGTTCACCGACTGGTTCAAGCGCCGCCCCGCCCGCGCTACCGGCGGCCGCCGGGTCGTGCTGTGGCCCGACACGTTCACCAACAACTTCCACCCGCACATCGCCAAGGCCGCCGTCCGCGTGCTGGAGGCGTCCGGGTACCAGGTCGAGGTGCCGCCGGTCCCGATGTGCTGCGGCCTGACCTGGATCTCCACCGGCCAGCTCGGCGTCGCCGCCCGCGTGCTGCGCCGCACCGTCGGCGCGCTGGCGCCGCGGCTGCGCGAGGGGATCCCCGTGGTCGGGCTGGAGCCGAGCTGCACCGCGGTGTTCCGCGCCGACGCGCCCGAGCTGATGGAGGGCGACCGCGTCGAGGACGACGTCAAGCGGCTGCGCGACCAGACCCGCACGCTCGCCGAGCTGCTCGACGAGCACCAGGAGGAGTCCGGCGGGACCTCGCCCGCCGCGTCCCACGACGTGGTCGCCGGGCTGGACCGGCCGAAGGTCCGCGCGATCGCCCAGCCGCACTGCCACCAGCACGCGATCATGGGGTTCGGCACCGACGAGCGCGTCCTCGCCCGCGCCGGGGTGGACGTGGAGACCCTCGACGTCGGCTGCTGCGGGCTGGCCGGCAACTTCGGCTTCGAGGCCGGCCACTACGAGGTCTCCACCAAGATCGCCGAGCAGGGCGTCTGGCCCGCGGTCGAGCACGCGGACCCCGGCACCACCGTGCTGGCCGACGGGTTCTCCTGCCGGACGCAGATCGAGGCGGGCACCGCCGCCCGGCCCCGGCACCTCGCCGAGCTCCTCGCCGACCTGCTCCCGGACGGCGACGACCCGGACGGCCCCCGCGGAGGATGATGACGCCCGCGCTCAGCCGCGCGGCACCACCAGCGCCCAGGACTTGACCGAGCCGTGCCCCTGCCAGGGCAGGTGGTCGGCGATGCGCCCGAACGACGAGCCCGCCTCGCCGTTCAGCAGGGTCACCTCCGTGACGGGCCCGGACGCCAGCCGCGCGCAGAACGTGAACAGCCACACCGGGCGGTCCGGGAGCGCGTACCCCGTGAACAGCTCCTCGACCACGACCCGCGTCGGCGGGCGGTCGGCCATCGCCGCCCGGTCGGCGCCGGTCAGGCCGCCGAAGTCGCGCGTCGCGGCCGGGCCGTAGAACACCTCCGCGGTCCGGTCGCCGCCGGCCAGCGGCGCCGCGGTCGCGTGCCGGGCGAGGTCGCAGGACGGCAGGAACGCGGCGGCGAACACCGGGAGCACCGTGTGCGCCCACCCGTCGAGCGCGTCGGCGGCCGGATGCCGGTCGCCGCCCGGCACGCCCACGGCCTGGTCCCAGGCGAACATCCCGCCGAAGCTCGGATGCGACACCCCGACCGGCAGCTGGACGAGCCCGTCGTCCTGGGGCTGCGGCGCGGCGATCGCGATCCGCACGCCGGTCCCCGCCACGTCGACCACGGCGCCGTCGGCGGCCGCGGGCAGCCCGTGGCCCTCCGCCAGCATCCGCGCGAGCAGCCCGGCGATGTCCTCCGCCCCGATGTCCATGATGATCACCGTAGCGGGGCGGGACCGGCGGAATCCGCCGTTTCCGGAACCGCGCGCCCGGCGGTGGCGCCGCCGTCAGGAGGCCGGGGAGACCAGGGCGTCCAGGGCCGGGCCGAGCGGCGCGTCCAGGGTGAGCAGGGCGTGCTCGTCGCCGCGCGTCGCGCCCCGGTTGATGATCGCGACGGGGATGCCGTGCCGCGCCGCGTGCCGGACGAACCGGTACCCCGACAGCACGGTCAGCGACGACCCGAGCACCAGCAGCGTCCCGGCGGACTCGGTGAGCGCGTAGCAGTCGCGGACCCGCGCCGGCGGCACGTTCTCGCCGAAGAAGATCACGTCGGGCTTCAGCAGCCCGCCGCAGCGCGCGCAGTCCACCGGCGCGAACGAGGCGACGTCGGCGTCCGACAGCACCGCGTCGCCGTCCGGGTTGATCATGTGCGGCCGGGCGTCCCAGCCGGGGTTGGCCTCGCGCAGCCGGTCCTCCAGCCGCGCCCGGGGAGTGCGCTCGCCGCAGCCGAGGCACACCACCCGGTCCAGCCCGCCGTGCAGCTCGATCACCCCGTCGGCGCCCGCCGCCTGGTGCAGGCCGTCGACGTTCTGGGTGATGATCCCGGCGAGCAGCCCGCGCCGCTGCAGCTCGGCGACCGCGCGGTGGCCGGCGTTCGGGCGGGCGCCGGCGATGTGCCGCCAGCCGAGATGGCCGCGCGCCCAGTACCGGCGCCGCGCCTCCGCGTCGCAGGTGAAGCGCTGGTAGGTCATCGGCTCGGCGCGCCGCCGCCGCCCGGTCTCGCCGCGATAGTCCGGAATGCCTGACTCGGTGGACAGTCCCGCGCCGCTCAGCACCACCACGTCGCCGTCGGCGACCAGATCCGCCAGCGCCGCCGGCACCGCGACCGCCTCCGCCCGTTCTTCAGCAACCTGCGTCACCTCTCCATGGTGCACGACGGCGCGGTTGACCGTCCGTCCTGACAGAGGGTGACCGCAGGCCGCCGTTCGGCTGGGCGGGACTTGACCGCGTTGACTGACTCCTGCCACGTACTGACCGGGATATGTGCAGGTCAGATGCGTGTTTGACGGAGTTCGAGCAACTTTCCACCAGGTGATGACCGAAGTCGGTCACGGGTGCTACGTTCCCCTGCGTGACCTCGAGCAAGCGACACGCGCAGATCGTGTCCTCGCTGCGCACGAAGGGGGCCGCGTCCGTCAAGGAGCTGGCCGAGACCCTTCAGGTGAGCGAGTCGACGATCCGCCGGGACCTGGACCTGCTGGACCGCAACGGGGAGCTCGTCCGCACCTACGGCGGCGCGGCGCTGACCCCCCGGGCGGCGGTGCCGGAGATCTCCTTCGCGATGTCCGCCGAGCACGACAGCGCCGAGAAGGAGGCGGTGGCGGCGCGGGCCGCCGCCCTGGTCGAGGACGACATGGTCGTGGTGCTCGACATCGGCACCAGCACCCGGCTGCTCGCCCGGCACCTGCGCGGCCGCCCGGTCACCGTGATCACCGCGAACCTGGCCGTGCTGGACGAGCTGCGCGACGACGAGGCGGTCCGGCTGTGCCTGCTCGGCGGCGTCGTCCGGCGCAACTACCTGACGCTCGTCGGGTCGCTGACCGAGACCGCGCTCCGCCAGGTCCGCGCCGACCTGGTCTTCCTCAGCTGCACCGGGGTGCGGCCGAACGGCCTGGTCGTGGACGACATGGAGGTCGAGACCCCGATCAAGCAGGCGATGATCGAGTCCGCCGACCGGGTCGCGCTCGTCGCCTCCGAGGCCAAGTTCCCCGGCACCGGCTCGCTGCGCGTGTGCTCCCTCGAGCAGGTGGACGCGCTCGTCACCACGGCCGGGGCCGATCCGAAGACTCTCGAGCTCTGCCGGCAGGCGGGCGGGAAGGTGTTCATCGCATGAAGCTGGCCATTCTCGGCGGCGGCGGGTTCCGGGTGCCCTACGTGTACCAGGCCCTGCTGCGCGACCACGGCTCCCCGCGCATCGAGGAGGTCTGGCTGCAGGACTCCGACGCCGGCCGCCTCGACGGCATGGCGGCGGTGCTGGCCGCGCTCGCGGACGAGGGCCCCGGCGGCGCCGGCCCGGCGCCGAAGGTCTTCACCTCCACCGACCTGGACCGGGCCCTGGAGGGCGCCGACTTCGTCTTCGCCGCGATCCGCGTCGGCGGCCTCGCCGGGCGGGTGTGCGACGAGCGGGTGGCGCTGGACCTGGACGTGCTCGGGCAGGAGACCACCGGCCCCGGCGGCCTGGCCTACGGGCTGCGCACCATCCCGGTGATGCTCGACATCGCGCGCCGAGTGAAGGCGCTCGCGCCGGACGCCTACGTCATCAACTTCACCAACCCCGCCGGCATGATCACCGAGGCGATGCAGTCGGTGCTGGGGGACCGGGTGCTCGGCATCTGCGACACCCCGTCCGGGCTCGGCACCCGCGTCGCCGCGGCGCTCGGCCTCGACCCGTCCCGCGTGCAGATGGACTACGTCGGGCTCAACCATCTCGGCTGGATGCGCCGCATCCTGTACGACGGCGTGGACGTGCTGCCGCGGCTGCTCGCCGACGACGACCTGCTCGGCTCGCTGGAGGAGGGCGTGGTGTTCGGCCGCGACTGGCTCCGCGACCTCGGGGTGATCCCGAACGAGTACCTGTACTACTACTACTTCAACCGCGAGGCGGTCCGCGCCACCCTCGACGCCCCGCAGACCCGCGGCGAGTTCCTCGCCAAGCAGCAGGCGGCGTTCTACGAGCGGATCGCCGCGGCGTCCGGTGGCGCGGCGATGGACCTGTGGCGCGAGACGGTCGCGTCCCGCAGCGCCAGCTACATGGCCGAGATGAAGGGCGCCGACACCGGGACCGAGCTGGCGGGGCACGCCGGCGTCGACCCGGTCGACGAGGGCTACGCGGGCGTCGCGCTGAGCGTGATGGCCGCGATCAGCCGCAACGAGCCCGCCACGATGATCCTGAACGTGCGGAACGGGACGACCGTGACCGCGCTGCCCGGGGACGCCGTGGTCGAGGTGCCGGTGCTGGTGGACGCCGGGGGCGTGCACCCGCTGACGCTCACCCAGCCCGACCTGCACCAGGCCGGCCTGATGCAGCAGGTCAAGGCCGTCGAACGGCTGACGATCAGCGCCGCGCGGACCGGCTCGCGGGCCGAGGCCGCCAAGGCGTTCGCGCTGCACCCGCTGGTCGACTCGGTGTCGGTGGGGCGGCGGCTGCTGGACGGCTACGCCGCCCGCATCCCGGAGGTCGCGGCCGTGTTCGCGGGCGGGACGTGACGGGCGGCAGGCCGGCCGCGGCACCGCCGCCCGTCCCGGCCCGCACCCCACCCTGTTTTGTCCTGACATCCGGTCATCCTGGTCCCATCCCTGACGGCCCTCGTGAGGAGGCGCAATGACAGCAGGAACCCTGCGCGGGGCCCCGTCCGCCGCCGCGCGCGGCACGGCCGCCGCCCTGTCCGCCGATGAGGCCGCGGCCCCCGGCCGGCCGCCCGAGCCGTCGCTGGCCGACCCGTGCGCCGAGCGCGGCGCGGTGACCGAGCGGCTGCTCGCCGACCGCGTGGAGGGCGGCCACGGACCGGCCCCCGACCTGGACGTCTTCCTGTCCGGCCAGGTCTTCATGGACATGATCTTCACCGGGCTGCCCGGCCTGCCGCCGCCCGGCACCGAGCTGTTCACCGAGGGGCTCGGCTCGGCGCCCGGCGGCATCGCCAACATCGCGGTCGCGATGAGCCGGCTCGGGCTGCGCGTCGGGCTCGCCGCCCCGTTCGGCGACGACCTGTTCGGCGCCTACCTGTGGCGCACCCTCGCCGAGCAGGAGGGCGTGGACCTCGGGCACTCCCGCCGCGTCCCGTCCTGGCCGACGCCGGTCACCGTGTCGCTGGCCTACGACTCCGACCGCAGCATGGTCACCTACGCCAAGCCGGTCCCCGACATCGGCTCCGGCGACGGCTCGTACGAGGAGGTGCTCGGGTCGGCGCCGCCGTCGGCGCGGGCCTGCTTCATCGACATCGAGCGGCCGGTGCCCGCGTGGGCGCGGGAGATGCGCGCCGCGGGGACCACGGTCTTCGCCGACCTCGGCTGGGACGCCACCGAGACCTGGTCCAGCGAGGTGCTGGACCGGCTCGAGCATGTGGACGTGTTCCTGCCCAACGCCGTCGAAGCGATGGCCTACACCCGCACCGCCTCGCCCGAGGCCGCCGCCCGCGCCCTGTCCGAGCGCGTCCCGGTCGTGGTCGTCAAGCGCGGCGGCGCCGGCGCGATCGCCATCGACTCGCGCACCGGCGAGGTCGCCGAGACCGCCGCGCTGCCCGTCCAGGCCCTCGACGCGACCGGGGCCGGCGACGTGTTCGGCGCCGGGTTCCTGTTCGGGACCCTCGCCGGGCTGCCGCTGGGGGAGCGGCTGAAGTTCGCCAACCTGTGCGCGGGCCTGTCGGTCCGGCACCGCAGCGGCTCGCTCGGCGCCCCCTGCTGGGGGGAGATCGCCGCGTTCGGCGAGTCCGGCGAGGTCCCCGAGGAGGCGCTGGAACCGTACGCGTTCGTCGTCGACTACATTCCGGACTCGGCGACCGACACCGTGGTGCGCGCCGAGCCGACGCTCCGCGACGACCTGCAGCACTCGTCCTGACGGTTCGCCCCAGCCCCCCGCCCCACCCCAGGACCCGAGCCGGCGCGGCCCCCCGCGCCGGCCCGGGACAGCAGCACAGAAAGGAGCCGCAGGAATGCCGACGCTCATGAGACGGGGCACGGTCGCCGCGGCGGCGGTCCTGGTGACCGCGCTCGCCGCCGCCTGCGCGCCGGGCTCGTCGAACGACAAGCCGGCGAGCAAGGCGCCCGCGGCGGTCAGCACCGACGTCGCCAAGGCCGGCAACGTGACGCTCACCGTCTGGGACCAGGAGGTCCAGGGCGGACTGAAGGAGCAGATCGAGAAGCTCAACGCCCAGTTCGAGGCCAAGTACCCGAACGTGAAGATCAAGCGGGTGTCGCGCTCCTTCAGCGACCTGCAGAAGACGCTGCGGCTCGCGCTGTCGGGCAGCAACCCGCCCGACGTCGTCGAGGCCAACCAGGGCTACGCGTCCATGGCCCAGTACGTCAAGGACGGCATGCTGCTGCCCCTCGGCGCCTACGACCAGGCGTACGGGTGGTCCAAGCGGTACCCGAAGGGCCTGCTCGACCTGAACAGCGTCACCAAGGACGGCAAGCTCATCGGCTCGGGCGACCTGTACGGGGTGTCCCTGAACGGCGAGATCGTCGGGCTCTACTACAACAAGGAGAAGCTCGCCAAGCTGGGCATCCAGCCGCCGAAGACCTGGGACGAGTTCGAGCAGGCGCTCGCGACCGCCAAGGGCAAGGGCGAGGTGCCGATCGCGTTCGGCAACCTGGAGAAGCTGCCCGCGATGCAGCTGTACGGCATCCTGCAGGACGCCGCGACCGGGAAGGAGGCCGTCCGCAAGCTGGTGTTCGGCAGCGGCGGCTCCTGGACGGACGGGCCCAACGTGCAGGCCGCGCAGAAGCTCGCGGACTGGGCGAAGAAGGGCTACCTCACCAAGGACTCCAACGCGGTGAAGTGGGACGACACCCCGGTGAACTTCGCCAAGGGCGAGGGGCTGTTCATGTTCGGCGGCACCTGGTGGGCGCCGGACCTGAACGACCGGATGAAGGACAAGGTCGGCTTCATGCTGCCGCCCGCGCCGCAGGCGGGCGCGCCGGTGGCGACCATGGGCGGCGAGAGCCTGCCGTGGTCGATCACCTCCAAGTCCAAGCACGCCGACGTCGCGGCCGCCTACATCAACTTCATCACCTCGCCCGAGGCGATGAACGTGGCGGTGCAGGCCGGCAGCCTTCCCGTCCTGCCCGCCTCCACCGAGCCGGACAAGCCGCTGATGAAGGAGGTGTCGGCGGCCTGGGCCGAGCTCAGCAAGAACGACGGCACCACGCCCTACATCGACTACACGACGCCGACGTTCACCGACGCGTTCGGCGGTCCGCTGCAGGGCCTCGTCGCCGGCAAGAAGTCCGCCCAGGACGCCATGAAGGCGGCGCAGGACGACTACACCGCCTTCCAGAAGAAGAAGTAGTGACGGCCCCGGCGTGACCGCCGGTCCCGCCGCCGCACCGGCACCCCCGGCGCGGCGGCGGGGCACCGGCCGCCGCCGCGCACGCGGCGGGCGGCCCGCGCCGACGAGGTGACAGCGAGGAGCGCGCAGATGACGACCGTCGCGCGGCAGAAGACCCCCGAACCGGGACCCGAGGCGTCCGGCTCGAGCAACGCGCGGCCCGCGGGCCGCCGGGCCAGGTCCCGGCCGCCGGGGGAGCCCCGCGCCGTCGGCTGGCTGTACGTGCTGCCCGCCCTGGTGGTGTACGGCGCGTTCCTGCTGTGGCCGCTGGTGCGGGGGGCGCAGTTCTCCCTCTACCACTGGGACGGCATCGGCCAGGCGACCTGGGCGGGGCTGTCCAACTACACCGCCACCTGGACCGACCCGACGCTGCGCGGCGCCTTCGGGCACCTGCTGGTGCTGATCGTGTTCTACGCGATCCTGCCGTGCTGCATCGCGTTCGTGCTGGTCGCCGTCATGTCCCGGACGAAGATCCGCGGCCTGACGTTCTTCCGCACCGTGCTGTTCATGCCGCAGGTGATCGCGATGGTCGCGGTCGCGGTGGCGTGGCAGTGGGTTTACTCGACGCACGGGCCGGTCAACACCGTCCTCGGCTGGCTGCACGCCCTCGGGCTGCCGGACTGGCGGCACGGCTGGCTCGGCGACTTCACCTTCGCGCTGCCCGCCATCGGGCTCGTCGGCACCTGGGTGGAGATCGGCCTCGCGCTGGTGCTGTTCCTCGCCGGCGTGCAGAAGATCCCGCGGGAGCTGTACGAGGCGGCGCGGATCGACGGCGCCGGCGCGATCCGGGAGTTCTTCACCGTCACCCTGCCGGGGCTGCGCCGCGAGCTGTCGGTCGCGCTGACGCTCACCACGATCATGGCGGTGCGCAACTTCGACCTCATCTACATGGCGACCGCCGGCGGGCCGGGCGACTCCACGAAGGTGCCCGCCTACGAGGTCTACAACCGCACGTTCAACACCGGCGAGGTCGGGCTCGGCTGCGCCATCGGCGTCACGCTGGCCGTGCTGGCGTTCGCGATCACCGCGGGCATCGGCCGCCTCGTCGAGGGGAAGGGCGAATGAGCAGGCGTTACGAGCGCATCCTGAACCACGCCGTGCTGGCGCTGTTCGCGGTGGTCGCGCTGTTCCCGATGATCGGCATCGTCGCGCAGGCGCTGCAGCTGCCCGGGAACCTGTCGTTCGACACCTTCCGGGTCGCCTGGAACGAGGGGCACTTCGCCGCCTACCTGCGCAACAGCGTGATCGTCACCGCCGTCACGGTGGTGCTGGCGAGCACCTTCTCGATCATGGCCGGGTACGCGCTCGGCGTCATGCGGTTCCGCGGCGCGGGCGCGGTGTTCCTGCTGTTCCTCGCCGGCCTCACCATCCCCACCGAGGCCGTCGTCGTGCCGCTGTACTTCGACCTGCGCTCGGCCGGGCTGGACAACTCCTATGCCGGGCTGATCCTGCCGCAGGTCGCCATGTCGGTCGCGTTCGGCACGTTCTGGATGCGCGCCTACTTCCGCAGCGTCCCCCCGTCGCTGATGGAGGCGGCCCGGATGGACGGCGCGTCGAGCTGGACGACCCTGTGGCGGGTGCTGGTGCCGGTCGGCCGGCCCGCCATCCTCACGATGGTCGTGCTGATCACCATGTGGACCTGGAACGAGTTCCTGCTGCCGCTGGTGATCGTCAACTCCGACGAGGGGCTGCGCACCGCGCCGCTCGGGCTGTCGTTCTTCCAGGGCGCGCACAAGACCGACTACTCGCTGCTCATGGCGGGTGCGCTGATCATCGCCGCGCCCATCGTGATCGTCTATGTCTTCCTGCAACGGCGGTTCATTGCAGGGATGCTCTCGGGGGCCATCAAGGAGTAGGGAGTCCGGGGCCGCCCCCCAGCGGCCCCGCAACGGAACAGGAGAGTTCATGCGAAGACTCGCCCTACCCGCCGTCCTGTCCGCCGCGCTGGCGGGCTCGGCCATCGCGCTGGCCGGCCCGCCCGCGCAGGCGCGGACGGCACCGTCCGACCGCACGGCACAGTCGGAACAGGGCCGGTTGGACGTGCTCTTCGTCGGGGCGCATCCCGACGACGAGTCCGGAACCCTGTCGACGCTCGGGCAGTGGAACGAGTTCGCCGCTTCGAAAACAGGCGGGGCGAAGACAGGAGTGCTGACCGTCACCCGCGGCGAGGGCGGCGGCAACGCCGCGGGCACGGAGGAGGGCCCGGCGCTCGGCCTGCTCCGCGAGGACGAGGAGCGGCGCGCGGTCGGCAAGGCGGGCGTCACCGACGTCCACAACCTCGACAAGGTCGACTTCTACTACACGGTGAGCGCCCCGCTCACCGAGGACACCTGGGGCCACGACGACACCCTCGCGAAGGTCGTGCGGATCGTCCGCGAGACCCGGCCCAAGGTGATCGTGACGATGAACCCGGCGCCGCTGCCCGGCCAGCACGGCAACCACCAGGAGGCCGCGCGGCTGGCGACCGAGGCGTACTACGCCGCGGCCGACCCCAAGGCGTTCCCCACCCAGCTCGGCAAGGAGGGCCTGAAGACCTGGGCGCCGGGACGGCTGTTCCAGGGCGGCGGGGCGTCCGGCCCGACCGGGCAGGACTGCGCCGCCAAGCTGACCCCGAGCACGCCGGCGTCGGTGGCGTACGGGGTGTGGGGCGGCCGGACGTCGGCCCGCAACGGCGGCAAGACGTGGGCGCAGGTCGAGCGGGAGGCGCAGCGGCTGTACGTCAGCCAGGGCTGGGCCGGGTTCCCGGACGCACCGTCCGACCCGTCCAAGATCGGCTGCGACTACCTGACGCAGATCGCGAGCCGGGTGCCGTTCACGCTCGGCAACACCGACCCCTCCGCGGCGCTGGAGGGCGCGGTCACGCCCGGCAAGGGCGGCCTGCCGCTCGGCACGCAGTTCTTCCTGACGACGCAGTCGTACGGGGTGACGCCGGGGACGGCGTTCAAGGTGACGGCGCACGCGAGCGCGCCCGCGCAGCTGAAGAACGCGCGCGCCGCGCTCTCGGTGCCGTCCGGTTGGAACGTGACAGGCAGCGGTGACCTGGGCAAGGTCGGGTCGAACGAGCGGACGGCGACGTTCACGGTGACGCCGGCCGCCGGCGCCTCGGTGGGCCGCGCGCAGATCTCCGCGACGCTCACCTCCGGCAGCGCCACCGGCCAGACCGCGACGATGGTGGGCGTCCAGCCGCCGGTCACCGGACAGCAGGAGCCGCTGCCCCGCGTCGAGGACTTCGACGGCTGGGCGACCAAGACCGGCGTGCCCGCGCTCATCGGCCAGATGAAGCGCGTGCTGACGGTCGGCACCGGCAAGTCGCGCGACGTCCGGGTGGACCTGGTGAACACCACCTCGTCCGCGCAGTCGGGCACGGTGAAGCTGGACCTGCCGAAGGGCTTCTCCGCCGACGCCGCGTCCAAGCCGTACACGCTCGCGGCCGGCGCGAAGGGCACCGCCACCTTCAAGGTGACCAACACCGACGCCTCGCTGCCGACCTCCAACCAGGGCGGCTCCGGCGGCGACTACGACTACACCATCACCACCACCCCCTCGTCCGGCCCGGCCGACGTGGAGAAGGCGGCGCTGGAGCTGGTCCCGGTCGCCGAGATCCCCAAGGCGTCCGCCGCCCCGAAGATCGACGGCAAGGAGGAGCCCGGCGAGTACTCCGGCACCGAGCTGAACCTGTCGCGGGTGTGGGAGGGCGACGCCTGCACCTCGGCCGACGACTGCTCGGCCACCGGCAAGGTGACCTGGACCGACGACGCGCTGAACGTGCTGGTCAAGGTCCGCGACGACAAGCAGGGCACGATCCTCGGCGCCGACGACTGCAAGCGGCACTGGCGCAGCGACTCGGTCGAGATCGGGATCGACCCGCGTGGCGGCTCGGAGAACACCTCGACCACCTTCAAGACCGGCATCTTCCCGCAGATGTCGGACGGCAAGCCGTGCTTCGAGCGCGACGCCGACGCCCACCAGGGCGGCTCCGACACGGCGCCCGGCATGCAGGTCGCCGCGGTGGTGAACAAGCCCTACGACGGCTACACCATCGAGGCGAAGATCCCGTTCAAGGACCTGCCGACCGCCGTGGACCCGGCGCGGATGGGCCTGAACATCTTCGTCTACGACTCCGACACCCAGGACAAGACCGGCCAGACCCGGATCGGCTGGTCGACCTGGGGCGGCGTGCAGGGCGACCCGTACCGGTGGGGCCAGACGGCCCTGCCCGGCTACACCCCCGACCCGAGCCTGCCCACCACCCCGCCCGCGCCGGTGATGCCGACCGACGCGGCGGCCTCGGTGAACTCGCCGGAGTCGATCGAGCAGGCCGTCCGGACCGGGATCCCGCTCGCGGGCGGCCCGGCGGCGCCGCGCTCCGACAGCGCGCGCATCAGCGGTAAGCCGAAGGTGTCCGGCGGGTCGGTCACCTTCCGGCTGCAGTCGACCGGCCCCGGCACGGCCCACGTGACGGTGTGGGACGGCAAGGTGCTCGGCACCAAGACGGTCGAGGTGAAGCGCGCCGGCAGCCGGTCGGTGACGGTCACGGGTGCCAGTGGCCTGCTCGCCGTCGCGTTCGAGGCGAAGAAGGGGGGCACGGCGAGCAGCATCGCCCGGCTGAGCCGGTGAGCGGCGCCGCCGCGCCGGGCCCGCGCCCGGCGCGGCGGCATCCGGCCGGCGCCCCGCACCGGCGGGGCGCCGGCCGGTCAGCGGCCGACGAGCGTGTGCGAGAAGGAGTACCGGTCGGCCCGGTAGACGTGGTCGCCGTACTCGACGGCGGTGCCGTTGTCGTCGAAGGCGGTGCGGGTCATGGTGAGCAGCGGCGTGCCGCTCCGCTCGTCCAGCAGCCGCGCCTCCGCGGCGGTCGCGGCCCGCGCGCCGATCGTCTGGTGCGCGATCCGCAGGTTCACCCCGGCGGCGCGCAGCGTCTCGTACAGGCCGTGCTCGGCGAGGTGCTCGGCGGTGACGTCGATCAGCCCGGCGGGCAGCACGTTGGTCAGCAGCGCCAGCGGCTCGCCGCCGGTGAGCCGCAGCCGGCGCAGCCGCAGCACCTCGGTGCCGGCCGGGACGCCGAGCCGCTCGGCGGCCTCGTCGCCGGCCGGAGCGGGGCCGAACTCCAGCACGCGGGTGCGCGGTTCGGCGCCGGCCGCGGCGAGGTCGTCGTGCAGGCTCGTCAGCTCGATCGGCCGCCGGACCTGCGCCTGGACGACCTGGGTGCCGACGCCGCGCTTGCGGACGAGCAGCCCCTTGTCGACCAGGTGCTGGATCGCCTGCCGGACGGTCGGCCGCGACAGCCGGTAGCGGGCGGCGAGGTCCAGCTCGTTGTCCAGCCGGGCGCCGGGCGGCAGCTCGCCGGACCGGATGGCCGCCTCGAGCTGCTGGGCGACCTGGAAGTACAGCGGCACCGGGCTGCCGCGGTCCAGCGTCACCGTGGGTCCGTGCACGCGGGGCTCCTTTCGCGGGGGTCGGGACGCAGCTTAGTCCACCGGCCGTCCGGAGATATTTAAGTCCTTATGTCAGGACATTGTGTTGACAGATGTTGGATCGTTCCATGAGACTCGGTCGCGATTCACGGCCGGAAGGGGTGCGATGAGGATCGGGCTCGCTGGAGCGGGACGGATCGGGACCGCGCACGCGGAGACGCTGCGCGCGCTGCCCGGGGTCGCGGAGGTCGTCGTCGCCGACGCCGACCTCCGCCGGGCGCGGGAGGCGGCCGCCAAGCTCGGCGTCACTGCCGCCGACGACGTCGGCGCGCTGTTCGCCGCCGGGCTGGACGCGCTGGTCGTCGCCGCCCCGACGGACGCGCACGCCGGCCTGGTGATGCGCGCGGTCGAGGCGGGGACGCCGGTGTTCGTGGAGAAGCCCGTCGCCCCCGACCTGGCCGGGACGATCGAGGTGCTGGAGGCGGTCCGCGGCGCGGGCGTGCCCGTGCAGGTGGGCTTCCAGCGCCGCTTCGACCCCGGCCACGTCGCGGCGCGGGACGCGGTGCGCTCGGGCCGGCTCGGCTGGGTGCACACCGTCCGCTCGTGCACGCTGGACCCGGTGCCGCCGCCGGACGACTACATCCCCGGCTCCGGCGGGCTGTTCCGCGACTGCTCGGTGCACGACTTCGACGCCGTCCGGTTCGTCACCGGCCGGCAGGTGACCGAGGTGACCGCGACCGGCGCCAACCGCGGGTCGGCGGTCTTCGCCGAGGCCGGCGACGTCGACACCGGCGCGGCGGTGCTGACCCTCGACGACGGGACGCTCGCGCTCGTGTCCGCGACCCGCTACAACGCGGCCGGCTACGACGTGCGGCTGGAGGTCCTCGGCTCGCAGGGCGGCGTCGTCGCCGGGCTCGACGACGGGACGCCGCTGTCCCCGGCCGCCGGAGGCATCCGCCCGGCCGGGCCGGCGCACACCGGGTTCCTGGAGCGGTTCGCCGACGCGTACGCGGCCGAGCTGGCGGCGTTCGTCCGGATGGTCGCCGACGGCACGGCCAGCCCGTGCCCGCCCGAGGAGAGCCTGGAGGCGCTCTACGTGGCGGAGGCGTGCGGGATCTCCCGCCGCGAGCGGCGTACCGTCACGATCGAGGAGGTGCGCCGATGACGTCCCCGCCGCCGGGCGCGGCGCCGCACGACCTCATCACGATGGGCCGCGTGAGCGTCGACGTCTACCCGCAGCAGACCGGCGTCCCGCTGGAGGACGTCGAGTCGTTCGGCAAGTACCTCGGCGGCAGCCCCACCAACGTGGCCGTCGCCGCCGCCCGGTACGGGCGCCGCACCGCGGTCATCACCCGCACGGGCGCCGACCCGTTCGGGCGGTTCGTCCACAAGGCGCTCAAGGGCTACGGCGTGGACGACCGGTTCGTCACCGAGGTGCCGGGCCTGCCGACGCCCCTGGCGTTCTGCGAGATCTTCCCGCCGGACGACTTCCCGCTGTACTTCTACCGCTACCCCAAGGCGCCCGACATGGAGATCCGGGCGGGCGAGCTGGACCTGGGCGCGATCGCCGCCGCGCGGATCTTCTGGGCGACGGTCACCGGGCTGTCGCAGGAGCCGAGCCGCGAGGCGACGGTCGCCGCGCTGGCCGCGCACCCCGGCACGACCGTCCTCGACCTGGACTACCGGCCGATGTTCTGGGAGTCGCCGGACGCGGCCCGCGTGCGCGTGCGGGAGGCGCTCGGGCACACGACCGTCGCGGTCGGCAACCTCGACGAGTGCGAGGTCGCGGTCGGCGAGCGCGAGCCGCGCGCCGCCGCCCGCGCGCTGCTGGACCGGGGCGTGTCGGTCGCCGTCGTCAAGCAGGGCCCGCGCGGCGTCCTCGCCGCGTCTGCCGACGGCGCCGTCGAGGTCCCGCCGACGCCCGTGGAGGTGGTCAACGGGCTCGGCGCCGGCGACGCGTTCGGCGGCGCGCTCTGCCACGGGCTGCTCAGCGGCTGGGACCTGGAACGGATCGTGCGGTTCGCCGGCGCCGCCGGCGCCATCGTGGCGTCCCGGCTGGCGTGCGCCGACGCCATGCCCGACGCCGGCGAGGTCGAGCGGCTGCTCGCCGCCCCTGCGGCGCCGGGCCCCGACAAGGAGGTCACCGCGTGAGCGCGGGAACGTTCGCCGAGCGCTACGCCGCCCTCGCCGAGATCAGGGCGGCGCACCCGGAGGCGGTGGCGCGGGCCGCCGCCGCGCGGGTCCGGCCGCCCGGCCCGCCCGGCGCGTCCGGCCCGCTGATGATCATCGCGGCGGACCATCCGGCGCGCGGCGCGCTGCGCGCCGGGTCCGACCCGCTCGCCATGGCCGACCGCCGCGACCTGCTGGAGCGGATGTGCGCGGCGCTGGCGCGGCCGGGCGTGAACGGCGTCCTCGGCACCCCCGACGTGCTGGAGGACCTGCTGCTGCTCGGCGCGCTGGACGGCAGGCTCGCCGTCGGGTCGATGAACCGCGGCGGGCTCGCCGGCGCGTCGTTCGAGATCGACGACCGGTTCACCGCCTACAGCGCGCCCGCGATCGCGGCGGCCGGGCTCGACGGCGGCAAGATGCTGCTGCGCGTCGACCCGGACGACCCGGCGACCGTCCGGACGCTGGAGGCGTGCGGGCGCGCGGTGACCGACCTGGCCGCGCACGGGCTGATGGCGATGGTCGAGCCGTTCATGTCCGCGCGGGGCGAGGACGGGCGGATCCGCAACGAGCTCACCCCGGAGGCGATGATCCGCGCCGTCGCGATCGCCTCAGGGCTCGGCGCCACGTCCGCCCATACCTGGCTCAAGGTGCCGGTCGTGCCGGAGATGGAGCGGGTCATGGCGGCCTCGACGCTGCCCGCGCTGCTGCTCGGCGGCGAGGTGCCCGCCGACCCCGGCGCCGCGCTCGCCGGCTGGCAGAAGGCGCTGCGGCTGCCGACCGTCCGCGGCCTGGTCATCGGCCGCAGCCTGCTCTACCCGCCGGACGGCGACGTCGCCGCGGCGGTCGACGCGGCGGTGGCGGTGCTGTGAACACCCGTGAGGAGGACCGAATGACCGTGGACATCGCGCCGGCGGACGCCGGCTGGACGTACTCGGGGCTGCGCGTGCTGACGCTCGGCCCGGGCGAGGAGGCGACCGTCGAGACGGGCGACGCCGAGACCCTCGTGCTGCCGCTCGCCGGTGCGTGCCGCGCCGCCGTGACCGTCCCGGGCGAGGCGGCGGTGACGTTCGACCTGCACGGGCGCGCCGACGTCTTCTCCCGCGTCACCGACTTCGCGTATGTGCCGCGCGACGCCACGGTGGTCGTGTCGTCGCGGGACGGCGGCCGGTTCGCGCTGCCGTCGGCCCGCTGCGAGCGCCGCCTGCCGCCGCGCTACGGCCCCGCCGAAGGGGTGCCGGTCGAGTTGCGCGGCGCCGGCTCGGCGAGCCGGCAGGTGAACAACTTCTGCACCCCGGAGGCGTTCGAGGCGGACCGGCTGATCGCCTGCGAGGTGCTGACGCCCGGCGGGAACTGGTCGTCCTACCCGCCGCACAAGCACGACGAGCCGACGGCCACCGAGTCGGTGCTGGAGGAGATCTACTACTTCGAGGTCGCGGACGGCCCGGGCGGCCGTCCCGGCATGGGGTACCAGCGCGTGTACGGCACCGCGGACCGCCCGGTCGACGTGCTGGAGGAGGTCCGCACCGGCGACGTCGTGCTGATCCCGCACGGCTGGCACGGCCCGTCGATGGCGGTGCCCGGCTACGACCTGTACTACCTGAACGTGATGGCGGGCCCGGGGGAGGAGCGGGCCTGGCGGATCTGCGACGACCCCGCGCACGCCTGGGTGCGCGGCACCTGGGCCGACGAGAGGCACGACCCGCGGCTGCCGATGACCTCGGCCGCCGGCCGCGAACGGTGACGTGACCTCGCCCGTCGCGGGGAGAATCGGGAAAAGGACAAGCGTCCCCTCATTCGGAGCACCGTGAAGGCCTTTTCCCTGTTCTCGCGTGGTGGTGACAAAAACGCCTGCGGGAAATGTGCCCTGAGGGGCAAGTGGCGGCGCGCGGGCGGCCGCTAGCTTCCAATCCTTGCGTTTCCGAGACGACCGCGAGGTGACGGATGACAGCAGCGCGCCGGACCGACGGAACTCCCCGGGTGGTGGTGACCGGGTTCGGCGTGAAGAGCCCGGCGGGCGGCACCGTGGACGACCTCCTCGCCACCGTCCTGTCCGGGAAGTCGCAGGCCGTCCACGTCCAGGAGTTATTGGAGGCGGGGACGTCCGTCTCCTACGGATGCCCCGCGCAGCCGTTCGACGAGGAGCGCTACTTCACCCGGGCCGAGCTGCGGCGGCTCGACCGCATGACGCGGCTCGGCGTCGCCGCCGCCGAGGACGCGATCGCCGACGCGGACCTGTGCGGGCCGGACGCCCCCGAGCCGGGGCGGCGCGGCGTGTACGTCGGGACCGCCGCCGCGAACCTCGCGTCGGTGGTCGCGCTCGGCGGGCACGAGCACGCGGGGACGCTGCACCGCGTCCCGGTCCCCGCCGTGCCGATGATCATGCCGAACGCGACCGCCGCGAACATCTCCATCCGGCACGGCTGCGAGGGCCCGTGCCCGACGTACTCGACCGGCTGCGCCAGCGGCGCCACCGCGATCGGGGAGGCCGCGCTCGCGATCCGCGCCGGCCGGATCGACGCCGCCGTGGCGGGCGGCGTCGACGCGATCCTGACGCCGTTCGTGATGGCGGCGTTCGCGCGCATCGGCACGCTCGCCCGCCGCGACGACGCGCCGCACACCGCGAGCCGCCCGTTCGACGCCGGCCGGGACGGGTTCGTCGTCGGGGAGGCCGCCGCGTTCCTCGTGCTGGAGCGCGCCGACCGCGCCGCCGCGCGCGGCGCCCGGGTGCACGGCGAGATCGCCGGGTACGCCGCCGCGAGCGACGCCGCGCACATCGTCGCGCCCCGCAAGGACGGCCGCGTCGCCGCCCGCTGCATGACCGCCGCCCTCGCCGACGCGCGCCTCGGCCCGCGCGACGTCGGGCACGTCTCGGCGCACGCCACCGGCACCCGGAGCAACGACGGCGCCGAGGCCCTGGCGATCGACCGCTGCTTCGGCGGCGACGCCCCGCCCGTCACCGCCACCAAGGGCGTCACCGGCCACATCCTGGGCGCGGGCGGCGCGGTGGAGGCGATCGTCGCGCTGCGCTGCGCCGCCGCCGGGCTCGTCCCGCCGACCGCGAACTTCGCCGGCGCCGACGCGGAGACCAGGCTGATCGACGTGGTGCACGGCGAGGCGCGCGCGATTGCGGCGGCGGCGCCGGTGCTGTCGAACTCGTTCGGGTTCGGCGGCCACGACGCCGCGCTCGTCCTCACCCCCGCCTGACGGCGGATCCCGGGGCGAGGGCCGCGGGGATCAGGCCGGTCCGGCGCCCGGCTTGAGGGGCGAGACCCGGAAGTTCCCCTGCTCCGCGACCTTCCCGAAGCTCCACGGGGCGCGCAGTGCCCGCGTCTCGTCCGGCGGTATGACCGTCAGCAGGCGGGGCAGGGCCGCCTCGGACTGCGACTGCGGGTCGGCGCCGCCCGGCGCGGCCCAGTCGATCTCGGCGTAGGCGTTCCCGCCCGGCTTGAGCACCAGGTGCGGCGGCGGGCCGCCCACCCTCTGGTCGCTGCTCGGCAGCGCCGAGCCGTCCTCGACGGCGATGCCGACGCCCGGATACCCGTAGACCCGGCACGCGCGGCCGGAGGTGTTGGTCAGGACGATCGTGGACGAGCGCGATCCGGCGGCCCCGTCGAGGCGGCCGAGCCGCGCCGAGAGGCCGGCGGTGTGGCAGCGGTCGAGCGCCCCTGCGCCCCCGCCTGTTCCCTGCCCGCCGCCGGCCCCCTGTGCGGCGCCTCCGCCGTCGCCTGCCGCGGCTCCCGGGGTCGCCCCGGACCCGCCGGGGTTCGTTCTCGTTCCGCTCACCTTGCAGCCGGTGAGCGTCGCGCCCAGCGCGAGGCCCGCCAGCGCCAGCGCGGTGGTGCGGCTCTTCATCGGTGTTCTCACGCGGCTCAGACGCCTGGAAGGCCGCTGAAGATCCACTCAGATCCGGTGATCTCCGCCTGCGGCGCGACCCGTGCGGCCAGGGGGACGCCGGCAGGCGTCCCCCTGCGCGTCGTGCCAGGTCAGCCGCCGGAGCCGCGTCCCGGGTTCTCCAGCTGGAAGAAGTTGCTCTGCGCCCCGTCCTTCTTGTGCTCCTGGTAGATGAAGTCGAGCTCGCGGTCGTCGAAGGTGCGGAACCAGGCGTCCCAGGAGATGTGCTCCAGGTTCTCCCCGCCGTACCCGGGGAAGTCGAACAGCAGCCGGCCGGGCCTGCCCCCGTAGTCGCTGCCGGGCACGCTCGACGGCGCCGCGCCGCGCTCGTCGGCCCACTGGCGGATCACGTCGTGGTCCGTGGTGACCAGGCTCTGGCCGGGGCGCTGCTCGTGCTGGTCCGGTGAGGTGATCCGCCGGTCGTACTTGTGCTCGCCGCGGATCGGGTGGTTCTGCCCGCCCATCGGGGTCCCCCTCTTCGCTCGTGCGTTCGGCGCCGCGGACCGGGCCGGCCCGGGCGCTCAGGAGGACGTACCCATACATTTCAGGCTTAACGGGCAGGTCAGCGGGTGGTGGCGAGCGGCTCGCCGCGCTGCGGGCTCCCCGGCGGGCGCCGCCGCCGGGCCCGTCCGGCGAACGCCCCGGCCGCCAGCAGCACCGCGCCCACCGCCGCGGTCCCGATCGGGACGGCGGTCCGCAGCAGGTCGATCTTCGCCGCGCCGTCCGAGGAGGTGTGCCGCAGCGACCGCTGCGACTCCGGCGTCATCCGCAGGTCCATCTGCCCGACGACGAGGCGGCCCGGGCCGCTCTTCGGCTGAAGGGTGGACAGTACCTTCTGCTCCTGGTCGATCGGCGCGCCGGTGCGCGGGTCCACCCAGTACGTCGCGTCCGCCTGGTAGTAGCGGTCGACGGGGACCGCCGGGCCGCCCTTGCCGCGCCCGAGCAGATCCCCGGGCACGTCAGGAAGCTGCGTCCCCTCCACCTTGGTGTACGGGATGTGCTGCACGAACCGCCAGGCGAGGATCCCGTGCACGCGCTCCTGGCCCGCATAGACCGCGGGCCAGGCCCGGCGCGTCGCGGGGTCGTAGACCTGCTTGCTCTTCTTGGTGGCGTTCACGGGCCAGAACAGCCCGACCCCCGACTGCGGCGCGGACACGTCGCCGTCGACCGAGGCGCCGCAGCAGGTGGTGAGGCGCGCGGTCCGGCGGTCGAAGGCGACCCGCTGGTTCTGGATCTCGATCGTGGTGCCGCGCGTGACGTCCTGGATCATCGTCGCCGAGTCCCAGACGGCGATGTCGCCGTGCGAGGACGTCACGTCCCCGCGGACGGTGTTGGTGGCGACGACCGTCGCGCCGGTCACCTGCTTGACGGACTTTGCGTCGAAGTAGGTGGCGTTGTCGGCGCGCAGCCGCGTGACCTGGTAGACGTCCGTCGGCGCCGCGATCAGCCGGGGGGCGACGTAGAAGCGGACCAGCACGGCCATGATCAGGAGGAACGCGCCCAGACCCGTGAGCACCATGCCGATGACGTTGCGCAATGCCGCCTCCTCGTCGTTCCCGGCTCCCCGCCCCCGACCACCGGGCCGGTGCCCGGTCCGCACATCGTCCGCCAAGAAGGCGGCGAAATGAATGCATGCGCTCGGGAAAGCGAAAATTTGTGCGGCCGCCCACCGCCGGCCGCCGGGGTTTGTGCCCGGCGACGGGGCGCGACGCCGCCGCCCGGGCGACGCCCGCAGGCCCCCGCACGGGGTGTGAGGGGCAGTTAACGCGGGGGTGACGTTCGGGACCCATACGGGAAATAAGGCTCTCCGAGGATCAAGGCATGGAAGCCCGCAACGAACCGGACACGCACCTGGTCGTGGTCGGCCACGGCCCGGCCTCGCACCGCCTGGTGGAGGCCCTGCGCGAGCGCGACGCCGCCGGGACGTGGACGGTCACCGTCATCGGCGAGGAGCCGCGCACCGCCTACGACCGGGTGGCGCTGACCACCCACCTGGAGGGCGCCGACCTCGCCTACCCCGCGCACGGCGCGGGGGTCTCCGTCATCACCGGCGAGCAGGTCACCGCGATCGACCGCGCCGCCCGTACCGTGACGACCTCGGCCGGACGCACCGTCGGCTACCACGCGCTGGTGCTGGCCACCGGGTCGGCGCCGTTCGTGCCGCCGGTGGAGGGCCGGGACCTGCCCGGCGTGTTCGTCTACCGCACCATCGACGACCTGGACGCGATCCGCGACTACGCGCGCGGCCGGGAGACCGGCGCGGTCGTCGGCGGCGGGCTGCTCGGCCTGGAGGCGGCCCGCGCGATCCAGGGCCTCGGCCTGCGCAGCGGGGTCGTGGAGGTCGCGCCGTGGCTGATGCCGCGCCAGCTGGACGAGGGCGGCGGCGCGATGCTGCGCCGCCACATCGAGGCGCTCGGCATGGCCGTGCACGCCGGCGCGCCGATGGAGCGGCTCGAGGCGGGCGCGGACGGCGCCGTCGCGGGCATCGCGCTCGCCGGCGGGGAGCGGATCGGCGCGGAGGTCGTGGTGTTCTCCGCGGGCATCCGGCCGCGCGACGAGCTGGCCCGCGGCTGCGGGCTGCCGGTGGGGGAGCGCGGCGGGATCGTCGTGGACGCCGCCTGCCGCACCGAGGACCCCGCGATCTGGGCGATCGGCGAGTGCGCGCTCATCGGCGGGACGGTGTACGGGCTGGTCGGGCCGTGCTTCTCGATGGCGGAGACCGTCGCCGACCGGCTGCTGAACCCGGCGAGCACGGCGGTGTTCGAGGGTGCCGACATGTCGACGAAGCTGAAGCTGATGGGCGTGGACGTCGCCAGCTTCGGCGACCCGTTCGCGGGCCCGGAGCAGGGTGCGCTCGGCGTCACCTACACCGACCCGGTCGCCGGCGTCTACAAGAGGCTGGTCGTCAGCGACGACGCGGCGACGCTGCTCGGCGGCGTGCTGGTCGGCGACGCCGAGTCGTACGGGACGCTGCGCGCCTACGTCGGCGGGAACCTGCCCGGCGCGCCCGAGCAGATGCTGTTCGGCGGCACCGAGGCGGCGGGCGGCGACCTGCCGGGCGCCACCGTCATATGCTCCTGCAACAACGTCACCGCCGAGACGATCCGCGGCGCGATCGCGGAGGACTCCCTCACCGACGTCGGCGCGGTGAAGGGCTGCACGAAGGCCGGGACGAGCTGCGGCAGCTGCGTCCCGCTGGTCAAGCGGATCCTGGACGCGGAGCTGACCGCCGCCGGCATCGAGGTCAGCAAGGCGATCTGCGAGCACTTCGACTACAGCCGCGCCGAGCTGTTCGACATCGTCCGCGCCGGCCGGGTCACCAGCTTCACGCGGCTCATCGAGGAGCACGGCCGGGGCCGGGGCTGCGACATCTGCAAGCCGGCGGTCGCGTCCATCCTGGCGAGCCTCGGCACCGGGCACATCCTGGAGGGCGAGCAGGCCGCGCTGCAGGACACCAACGACCACTTCCTGGCCAACCTGCAGAAGAACGGCACGTACTCGGTCGTCCCGCGCGTCCCCGGCGGGGAGATCACCCCGGAGAAGCTGATCGTGATCGGGGAGGTGGCGCGCGACTTCGGCCTCTACACCAAGATCACCGGCGGGCAGCGGATCGACCTGTTCGGCGCCCGCGTCGAGCAGCTCCCGGAGATCTGGAAGCGGCTCGTCGACGCCGGGTTCGAGTCCGGGCACGCCTACGGCAAGGCGCTGCGGACGGTGAAGTCGTGCGTCGGCTCCACCTGGTGCCGCTACGGCGTGCAGGACTCGGTCGCGATGGCGATCCGGCTGGAGCTGCGGTACCGGGGGCTGCGCGCCCCGCACAAGCTGAAGTCGGCGGTGTCGGGCTGCGCCCGCGAGTGCGCGGAGGCGCAGAGCAAGGACTTCGGCGTCATCGCCACCGAGAACGGCTGGAACCTCTACCTCGCCGGCAACGGCGGCATGCGGCCCCGGCACGCCGACCTGTTCGCCACCGACCTGACCGACGAGGAGCTCGTCCGCACCATCGACCGGTTCCTGATGTTCTACATCCGCACCGCCGACCGGCTGCAGCGCACCGCGAGCTGGCTGGAGGCCCTCGACGGCGGCGTCGGCTACCTGCGCGAGGTGATCGTCGACGACCGGCTCGGCATCTGCGCCGACCTCGACGACGCGATGGAGCGGCACGTCGCCGCCTACTCCGACGAGTGGCGCGACACCCTCGCCGACCCCGACCGGCTCCGCCGGTTCGTCTCGTTCGTCAACGCGCCGAAGACCCCCGACCCGAGCATCGAGTTCGAGGTCGAGCGCGAGCAGATCAAGCCCGTGCTCCTGCCGCTGGAGGTCAGGTGAACCGCGAACGGATCGTCGTCGTCGGGAACGGGATGGCCGGGGCCCGGCTCGTCGGGGAGCTGCGCTCCCGCGACCCGGCCGTGCCGGTCACGGTGTTCGGGGCGGAGACGCAGCGGCCCTACAACCGGGTGCTGCTGTCGAACGTCCTCGCCGGGGTGACCAGGCCCGACCACATCAGCCTCGTCGACGCGGCCTGGTACGCCTCGCACGGCGTGGACGCCAGGCTCGGCGTCGAGGCCGTCCGCATCGACCGGGAGGCGCGCGCCGTGCACGCCTCCGACGGCACCGTCACCCGCTACGGGACGCTCGTCCTGGCGACGGGCAGCACCGCGTTCGTCCCGCCGATGCCCGGCCTGGAGGACGGGCTGCCGCGCGGCGCGCTGGTGTTCCGCACGCTCGACGACTGCCGCCGGATCTCCGAGCTGGCCGACTCGGCGAAGCGGGCCGTGGTCGTCGGCGGCGGGCTGCTCGGGATCGAGGCGGCGCGCGGGCTGGCGGGCCGCGGGCTGGAGGTGACGGTGCTGCACCTGGCCGGGCACCTGATGGAACGCCAGCTCGACCCGGCCGCCGGCAAGGTCCTCGCGCGGACGCTCGCGAGGCTCGGCATCGGCACCCGCGTGCAGGCGAACGTCGCCGGCCTGCGCACCACCGGCACCGGCGAGGACCGGACGGTGGCCGGCGTCGAGCTGGCGGTGCCGGACGGCGGGCGGGAGGTCCTCGACACCGACCTGGTCGTCCTGTCCTGCGGGGTGCGGCCCGAGGTGTCGCTGGCCCGCGACGCCGGCCTGGCGATCGGCCGGGCGGTGATCGTGGACGACGAGCTGCGGTCGGTCACCGACCCGTCCGTCCGCGCGATCGGGGAGTGCTCGGAGCACCGCGACGAGGTGTACGGCCTGGTCGCGCCCGCGTGGGAGCAGGCGACGGTGCTGGCCGGGCTGCTCGCCGGGACCGACCCCGCCGCGCGGTTCACCGGCGCCCGGCAGATCACCCGGCTGAAGGCGGCCGGCATCGAGCTGGCGTCGATGGGGGAGACGCACTTCGGCGACGACGACGACGGCGTGGAGGTCGTCCGGTTCACCGACGCGGCGCGCGGCACCTACAAGAAGGCGGTGATCCGGGACGGCCGGCTGATCGGCGCGATCCTGCTCGGCGAGACGTCCGCCGCCGGGACGCTCACCCAGCTCTACGACCGGGCCTCGCCGCTGCCGTCCGAGCGCCTCGACCTGCTGTTCCCGGGGCTCGGCGGCGCGGCCGAGGCCGCCTCGCCGGTGCGGATGCCGGACGCGGCGACGGTCTGCACCTGCAACAACGTCACCAAGGGGCAGATCCGCGCCTGCTGGCAGGACGGCGCCCGCACCGCCGGCGAGGTCTCCCGGCGGACCCGTGCGGGGACCGGCTGCGGGAGCTGCCGCGACGCGCTGGAGGGGATCGTGTCCTGGCTGGACGAGCAGGAGTCGGTGGACGCCTAAAGCATGAACTTGAACAAAGGTGTTCAAGTTATCGAGATCGCGAGCTACGCTAACCCGAACAATGATGTTCGAGTTAGGAGCCGTCATGCACGACCGCGCGACCGCGCCGTCCCCCGCGCACCCGCCGCACGGGCACCCGCCCGCCCCGCCCGCCGACCCCCGCCGGTGGCGGGCCCTCGCCCTGCTGTGCGCCGCCCAGTCCATGCTGATCATCGACATCACCGTGGTGAACGTCGCCCTCCCCTCCGTCGCCGCCGACCTGCACCTCGGCCGCGGCGGCCAGACCTGGGTCGTCACCGCCTACTCGCTGTGCTTCGGCGGCCTGCTGCTGCTCGGCGGCCGGCTCGCCGACGCGCTCGGCCGCAGGCGCGCCTTCCTGCTCGGCCTCGCGCTGTTCACCGCCGCGTCCCTCATCTCCGGCCTCGCCGCGACCGGCGGCGTGCTCATCGCCGGGCGCGCCGCCCAGGGCGTCGCCGCGGCGCTGCTGTCCCCGGCCGCCCTGTCGATCGTCACCACGACGTTCCACGGCGCCGAGCGCAACCGGGCCCTCGGCGTCTGGGCGGCCATCGGCGGCACCGGCGCCGCCGTCGGCGTCCTGGCCGGCGGGCTGCTCACCAGCGGACCCGGCTGGGAGTGGGTGTTCTTCGTCAACGTCCCGGTAGGGCTGGCCGTGCTCGCGCTGCTGCCGGCGGCCGTGCCGCCCGTCGCGCCGGTGCGCCGCCCGCTGGACCCCGGCGGCGCCGTCACCGCCACCCTCGCCGCCGCCGCGCTCATCTACGGCCTGGTCCAGGCGGGGGAGCACGGGTGGGGCTCGGCGCGGGCGCTGATCCCGCTCGCCGCCGCCGTCGTCCTCGCCCTCGCGTTCCTCCTGATCGAGCGGGCCGTCCGGACACCGCTCGTCCCGCCCGCCCTGCTGCGGCGCCGGACCATCGCGTCCGGCAACGTGCTCATGCCGGCCGCGTCCGCGCTGCTGCTGTCGGGGTTCTTCCTGTGCTCGCAGTACCTGCAGAACCTGCTGGGGTTCTCCGCGGTCGAGACCGGGCTGGCGTTCCTGCCGGCCGCCGCGGCGACGATCGCCGGCGCCCACCTCGCCTCGCACCTGGCGGGCAGGACCGGCACCCGGCCCGTCGCGGCCGCCGGCTTCCTCGCCGCCGCGGCCGGGGCGCTGCTGCTGTCGCGGGCGCCCGCGGCGGGCCACGTCCTGCCCGACGTGCTGCCCGGGTTCGTCCTGCTGGCCCTCGGCGCGGGGGCCGGGTTCGTCTGCGCCACCACGACCGCGATGAGCGGGATCGGCCACGAGGAGGCCGGCCTCGCGTCCGGCGTCGTCAGCACCGGCCACGAGATCGGCGGGGCCCTCGGCGTCGCGCTCGCCACCGCCCTCGCCGGCGCGAGCATCGGCGGGCGCACCGCCGGCGGGTTCCACACCGCGTTCACGGCCTTCGGCGTCGCCGCCGCCGCCGTCGCGCTGCTCGCGCTCGTCCTCGTGCCACGCGGACGCCCGGACCTCGGCGACGGCCCGGTGTTCGCCCACTGACCGGCCCCTACGCTGGATCCCATGACCTCCGCGACCCGCCGCCGCGCCGACGCCGAGCGCAACATCGAGGCCATCCTCGACGCCGCCCTCACCCGCCTCGGCCGCGACCCCTCGGCCAGCATGACCGAGATCGCCAAGGCCGCGGGGGTCGGGCGGGTCACCCTCTACGGGCACTTCCCGTCCCGCGAGGCGCTCGTGGACACCCTGTTCGACCGGTCGCTGGCCGACGCCGGCACCGTCCTCGGCGCCGTCGACGTCGACGCCGGGCGCGCGGACGAGGCCCTCGCCCGCCTCGTCCGCTCGTCCTGGCGCGTCCTGGACCGGCAGCGGACCGTGCTCACGGTCGCGCTGCGGGTGCTCGGCCCCGAGCGGGTCCGCGACCGGCACGCCGCCGTCCTCGCCCGCGTCGAGCGCCTGCTGCGCCGCGGCCGTGACGAGGGCGTCTTCGCGGACGCGCCGCCCGGATGGCAGGCCACCGCCGTCTACACGCTGATGCACGCCGCCGCGCAGGAGGTGGACGAGGGGCGGCTGGACGCCGCGGAGGCCGCGGAGACGCTGGTCGCGACGATCATGGGCGCCCTCGGCGGCGGACCGGCGGGGACCGGCCGGTAGGCTCCGCCGCATGGCCGTCTACGCGCTGGGAGACCAGGTCCCCGACATCCATCCGACCGCGTACGTCCATCCGGGCGCGACCGTCATCGGGTCGGTGGTCCTCGGCGAGGGCGCCACCGTCTGGCCCGGCGCCGTCCTGCGCGGCGACTACGGGACGATCACCGTCGGCGCCCGCACGTCGGTGCAGGACGGCACCGTAGTGCACACCACAGAGGAGTGGCCGACCGTCATCGGCGCCGACTGCGTCGTCGGCCACAACGTCCACCTCGAGGGCTGCGTGGTCGAGGACCGCTGCCTCATCGGTTCCGGGTCCGTCGTGCTCAACCGCGTCCGCGTCGAGACCCGCGCCGTCGTGGGGGCGGGCGCCGTCGTCACCGAGGGCGCCGTCGTCCCGTCCGGGCACACCGCGCTCGGTATCCCCGCCAAGCCCAGGCCCGGCGGCATCGACGAGAAGTGGCACGCCGAGGCGGTCGCGATGTACGTCGCCAACGGCCGCCGCTACGCGGCCGAGCTGAAGCGGATCCGGGACTGACGCGGGGGAGGCGCACATGCTCGACGGACGTCCGCTGGTCGACGCCCACGTCCACACCGCGCGGCTGCCGACGCTGCCCCCGGCGTGGCGGCAGTGGGCCGAGGAGTTCGGCTCCGCGCACCCCTGGCAGGACCTCTACGACGACTCCGGCGCCCTCGTCCCCGACCGCGTCGACGCCTACTTCGAGGCCGAGGGCGTGGACGTCGCGCTGCTGCTGTGCGAGTACAGCCCGAAGACCACCGGGTACCAGCCCATCGAGGATCTGGTGCCGCTGGTCAAGCACAACCCGCGCCGCTTCAAGCCGGTCGCCAACCTCAACCCGCACCTGCACTACCCGATCGACGCCGAGCTGGAGCGCCAGCTCGGGTTCGGCGCCGTCGCGCTGAAGCTGCACCCGGTCCACGGCGGGTTCTCCGTCGCCGACCCCGAGCTGTACCCGGCGTACGCGCTGTGCCGGGATGCGGGCATCCCGGTCGTCGTGCACTGCGGCACCAGCTCCTTCCCCGGCTCCGCCAACCGGTACGCCGACCCGACCCCGATCGACGACGTGCTCCGGCTGTTCCCCGGCCTGACGTTCGTGCTGGCGCACGGCGGGCGCGGCTGGTGGTACGACGCCGCCGCGTTCCTCGCGCTGTCCCGCGAGGAGGTCTGGATCGAGCTGTCGGGGCTGCCGCCCCGCCGCCTCCCCGAGTACTACGCCCGGTACGACCTGAAGCGGCTGGCCCGCAAGTTCGTCTTCGGCACCGACTGGCCCGGCGTCCCCGGCATCGCCCGCAACGCGCGGGCCGTCGCCGGCCTCGGGCTGGACGAGGAGATCGTCTCCCTCGTCCTCGGCGGCAACGCGATGCGCGTGTACCCCGGCATCGCGGACGACTTCGGCTCCGGGCGGGACACCGGCTCCGGAGAGGGCACCGGCTCGGGACAGGCCTCCGGCGGCTGATTCGGGCGTCCGAAACCGGGACGCCGTTTCGCGGGCGCGCGAACGGTGATCGGGACGGTACCCGCGGGGCGCCCGGCGCGTCCCGAACCCCCTCGGAGGACGCCATGCTCGCGATCGTCGCCGCGATCGTCTTCGCCCTCGCCCTGCTCTTCGACCTCGCCGACGTGTCGTCGGACGCCATCAACAACGGGACGCTGACCGTCCTCGGGCTGCTGCTCCTGTCGCTGCACTTCGCGGGCGTCGGCACCGGCCGGGACTGGCGCCACTACACCCGCCGCCGGCGGCGCCGCTGACCACGCCCCGTCTTCGCCCGCCGCACCGCCGTGGGGCCGTTCCGCGGCCGCCACGGCCGCGCGTTCGTGATCTACAATGTAAAGGCGACGGGCCGGTCACGCGGCGGGGTCGCGCGCGAACGCGCGCAGCGCGCCCGGCGCCACCACGGTGATCCGCCGGCGGCCCGTCCGGACCAGGCCCGCGCGGCGCAGCACCGCCAGCGCGCGGGCGACGGTCTCGCGCGAGGCGTCCATCCAGCTGCCGAGCTCCTCCTGCGACAGCGGCGGGCCGATGTCCACCGACCCGTCCGCGGCCGGCGGCGCGTACGCGGCCGACAGCTCGGCCAGATGCGCCAGCAGCATCGCCAGCCGCCGCGCGCCCTGCGCCGACACGTTCGCCTGCACCCGCCGGCCCGCGTCGTCCAGCCGCCGCACGAACATGCCGCTCACCAGCCGCCACACGGCCGGATGGGCGTCCAGGAACGCGGTGAAGCGGCCCGCCGGGACCACCAGCCCGCGGACCGGGGTGAGCGCCGTGACGGTCGCCGACCGGTGCCGGCTGCCGAGCACCGCGCTCTCGCAGACCAGGTCGCCCGGGCCGCGCACGGCCAGCACCACCTCGTGGCCGTCCGGCGTCGTGGACGTCACCTTCGCCCAGCCCGACCGGATGACGATGATGTGGTCGGAGTCCTCGCCCTGGTAGCACAGGGGCGCCCGCGGGGCGTAGTTGCGCGGGCGGGCCGCCGCCTCCAGCGCGACGCGCTGCGCCGGATCGAGCTCGGTCCAGAAGCCGTCGCCGCCGGGCGCGGACGGCGCGGCGAGACCGCCGCGCGGTGGGGTCCTGGTGTTCACGGGGTGCCGGCTTTCCGAGCCCCGCGGGGCTCACGGGTCGGGACGGACGGGCGCGCGCCGGTGCGCGCCGGCTGGTGAACCGGTACCCGCGGCAGATGGGGGGAGTGGGGCGGTGAGGCCCAGTGCCGCGGATACCGGTCCGCTCGTGCGGCCGCCGCGGCCGGACCCGGTGCCCGGTCGACGGCCGTCATCGCCCGTCCCGCGGCGGCGTGCGTGCTCTCCGCATGTCCCTAGGAGAACCCCTCATTGATCCACATGCTGCGCGCGCGGGCGCACCGCGTCTGCGTCATCTGACACTTTCGCGGAAAATTGCAGCTCGGAATCACCGGCGGCCAAGGCCCGGCGCGCAATTTCGTTCCGCCCCGGACCCGCGAGCGCCGGGCTAGCGGGCGAGGGCGTTCAGCAGCCGGTTGACGGGACTGGACAGGTTCCAGGCGTCGGCGAGCTCCACCAGCGCCCCGGCGTCGCGCGGCTCGGCGGGCAGCCGGTCGTCCAGCTTCGCCAGCTCCGGCGCGTCGATGTCGGTGACGACCCGGACCACCGTCTCGGCGGACGCCAGGTACTCGCGCGCCGCCTCCATCCGCTTGCGGGCGCCCGCCGGGAATCCGTCGGTGATCCCCGCGTCCAGCGCCGCCAGGATCCCGTCGACCGACCCGAACCGGGTGATCAGCGCGGCGGCGGTCTTGTCGCCGACGCCCGGCACGCCCGGCAGCCCGTCGCTGGGGTCGCCGCGCAGCGTCGCGTAGTCGCCGTAGCCGCGGCCGGGGATGCCGTACTTGGCCGCCACCTCCGCCTCGCCCATGATCTGCAGGTTCCGGATGCCGCGCGCGGTGTACAGCACCGACACCGGCCCGGCGTCGTCGACGAGCTGGAACAGGTCGCGGTCGCCGGTGACGATGTCGACCGGGCCGTCCGCCGCGCCGCGTACCGCGAGCGTGCCGATGACGTCGTCGGCCTCGTAGCCGGCGACGCCGACGCGGGCCAGCCCGAACGCGTCCAGCACTTCGTCGATGACCGGGAGCTGCGCCTCCAGCGCGTCGGGGGTCTGGTCGCCGCCGTCCTCGGCGACGCGGTGCGCCTTGTACGACGGCAGCGCCTCGACCCGGAACGCCGGCCGCCAGTCGGCGTCCATGCAGCAGACGAGGCGGTCGGGGGAGCGGTCCTGGACGAGCCGGGCGATCATGTCGATGAGGCCGCGGACGGCGTTCACGGGCGTGCCGTCCGGCGCCGTCACCGACTCGGGCACCCCGTAGAAGGCGCGGAAGTACAACGACGGCGTGTCCAGCAGCATCAGCCCGCTCATGGACTCATGCTCCCACGCGCCCCCGACATCCCGGCGGAGCCACGGCAGCCCGCCCGCGACGGCTCAGACGACCTGGACGGCCAGGACGCAGGTGTCGTCGTCGGGGTTGGCGCCGCCGAGCGAGCGCAGCACGTGGTCGGCGACCGCGTCGGGCCCGGCACCCGGGCGCTCCGCGGCGGTGGTCAGCAGCATCCGGAACCCGTCGGCGAGGTCGCGGTCGCGCCGCTCGACGAGCCCGTCGGTGTAGAACAGCAGCAGGTCGCCGCGGTGCAGCCGGGTGATGACCGACTCCAGGTCCGGTGCGTCGACCGCGCCGAGCAGCACGCCCTCGGGCGCCTCCAGCAGCGCGGCGGCGCCGTCGCGGACCAGCAGCGGCGGCGGGTGCCCGGCCCGCGCCCACGTCAGCACGCGGGGACCGGGGTCGTAGCGGGCCGCGACCGCGCCCGCGGTCGGTGCCGGGCCGCGCCCGCGCGCCTCCAGCGGCTCTGGGCTGAGCAGCATCCGGTTCAGCGCCGCCAGCATCCGGTCCGGCGCGGCGCCGGTGCAGGCCAGGCCGCTCAGCGCGTTGCGGACGCGCGCCATCCCGGCCGCGGCGGGCGGCCCGTGCCCGGCGACGTCGCCGATCGCCAGGAAGACCTCGCCGTCCGACAGCGCGGTCGCCTCGTACCAGTCACCGCCGACCCGCGTCCCGCCGCACGCGGGCAGGTAGCGGACGGCGGCGCGCAGCCCCGGAAGGTCGCGGGGGCCGCGCGGCAGCGGCAGCAGCGCGCGCTGCAGTTCGACGGCGGTGCGCCGCTCCTCGGCGATGCGGCGGCGCTGCCGCATCAGCTGCAGGCGGGTCGCGGCGAGCAGCTCGTCGCCGCGCCCGCGCGAGGCGTCCTGGAAGACGATCTGGACCGCGACCGGTTCGCCGCGGGCGTCCAGGACGGGCTCGGCCATCGCCCGCAGGTGCCGGACGGCGCCGCCGGCGCGGACGCGCAGCCCGGCGTCGGCGGGTTCGCGGCGGCGGAGCAGGACGCGCAGGAAGTGCCGGGCGTGCGGCAGGTCGGCGCCGACGACCTGCTCGGCGAGCCGGTCCAGCGGCGCGGGACCGGCGGCGGGGTCCCGCCCGAGCAGCGCGTACAGCCCGGCGGACCAGCGTGCCTCGCCGGTGGCCAGGTCCCAGCGGCCCCAGCCGAGGCCGCCGAGGCGCTCCATCTGCGCGAGCTGCGCGGCGGGGCCGGGCGGGCCGTCGTCGTCGCGGTCCGGCGGGCGCGGGCGCGGCACGTCGCTGCCCTCCGCCGCGGACCCGGGGCGCGCGCGCTCGGGCGTCTCGGGCGTGGCGCCGAGCAGCAGCGCGGCGGCCGCCTCCGGCTCGACCCCGGCTCCGGCGGCGAGTTCCAGCAGCCGGTCGTAGGCGGTCTCCACGTCGCAGCCGAACCGCTCGGCCAGCACGCCCTTCGCCTGCTCGACGGCCGCCCGCGCGTGCTCGGCGGGCGCCGCCGCGGCGGGGACCTGGGCAATCGCCGTATCCTCGCGTCCGGCGGTGTCTCGGGTGCGCCGCATCGGCTCAGCCGCGGCGGACCGGCGCGGGCGGGCCGGGGCGGCGCCGGGACGGCGCTGTTGGGATCCTGGTGCGGTATCCGAGGCGGTGCGAACTGTGTCGGAGCACGGACAGAATGTAACAGGAGCAGGTCACAGGGGAGGAGGAAGCGGTGATCCGCGGCGCGGCCCACGCCCGGCGGCGGGGCGGCCCGGCACCGCGACCGGTATGGAGACGGATGTGACAACGGAGTTGTATCCGCGCGAGCGGCTGGGGCGGGTGCGCGAGGCGACCGCGAAGGCGGGCCTCGGCGCGGTCCTGCTGACGCCCGGCCCGGACCTGCGCTACGTCACCGGGTACGACGCCAAGCAGCTCGAGCGGCTCACCTGCCTGGTGGTGCCGGCGGACGGCGAGGCGTTCCTGGTCGTGCCGCGGCTGGAGCTGCCGGCGGCGCAGGAGTCGCCCGCGGGCTCGCTCGGCGTCGAGCTGGTCCCGTGGGACGAGACCGACGACCCGTACGCGCTGGTCGCCCGCCGCCTGCCGGGCGGCCCGGCGTCGGTGGGGGTGGCCGACCGGATGTGGGCGGTGATGGCGCTGCGGTTCCGTGCCGCGATGCCGGGCGCCGAGCAGGTCGCCGCGGGCGGCGTGCTGCGGGAGCTGCGGATGCGCAAGAGCGCGGCGGAGGTGGCGGCGCTGCGCGAGGCGGGCGCGGCGATCGACCGGGTGCACCGGCGCGTCCCGGAGTTCCTGCGCGCCGGCCGGACCGAGCGCGAGGTCGGCCGGGACATCGCCGACGCGATCATCGCCGAGGGCCACGAGGTCGTCGACTTCGTCATCGTCGGGTCCGGGCCGAACGGCGCGAACCCGCACGCCGAGCTGTCGGACCGGGTGATCGGCGAGGGCGAGCCGGTGGTGGTCGACATCGGCGGGACGATGCCGAGCGGCTACTGCTCGGACTCCACGCGCAACTACTGCGTGGGGGAGCCGCCCGCCGAGTACGCCGCGTACTTCGCGGTGCTGGAGGAGGCGCAGCGGCTGTCGCGGGAGGCGGTCCGCCCGGGCGTGACGCCGGAGGCGGTGGACGCGGCGGCCCGCGACGTCATCGCGGCGGCGGGGCACGGCGAGCACTTCTTCCACCGCACCGGGCACGGCATCGGCCTGGAGTCGCACGAGGACCCCTACATCGTGGCGGGCAACCGCGAGCCGCTGGAGCCGGGGATGGCGTTCTCGATCGAGCCGGGCATCTACCCGGGCCCGCACGGCGCGCGCATCGAGGACATCGTCGTGTGCACCGAGGACGGCCACGAGCCGATGAACGTGACCGAGCGGGGCCTGGTGGTCGTCGGCTGAACATCCGGCCCCCGGGCCTCCGGGGCATAAGGGCGCGAAGGCGTGGGCGTTTTTCGTCCGCGCCTTCCGCTTGTTTTCGGTCGGCGAAAAATGACCCGGAAACGGGTCGGTAACGATCTCTGTACTAAATGCGCCAGCCGGTGCCGCGCGTATTGCGGTCCGGCCTTCCCGCCCTGTACCACCTTGTTTCAAGTTACGCCGGGGTAGTGCTTGTCAAGCAGAGGAGACGCCGTGGCAGAGGTCGACCTGACCAGCGTCGGGAAGGTCTATCCCGACGGGACGCGGGCCGTGACCGACCTGAACCTCAGCATCGCCGACGGCGAGTTCCTGGTGCTGGTCGGGCCGTCCGGCTGCGGCAAGACCACCGCGCTGCGGATGGTCGCCGGCCTGGAGGACATCTCCGAGGGCACCGTCACGATCGGCGGCCGCGCCGTCAACCGGGTCCCCGCCCGCGACCGCGACGTCGCCATGGTCTTCCAGAGCTACGCGCTCTACCCGCACCTGTCGGTGCGCGACAACATCGGGTTCGGGCTGTCGCTGCGCAAGATGCCGAAGCGGGAGATCCGCGAGAAGGTCGACCACGCCGCGCAGATCCTCGGCCTCACCGACCACCTGGACCGCAAGCCGCGCAACCTGTCGGGCGGCCAGCGGCAGCGGGTCGCGATGGGCCGCGCGATCGTCCGCGAGCCGCAGGCGTTCCTGATGGACGAGCCGCTGTCCAACCTCGACGCCAAGCTGCGCGTCCAGATGCGCGCGGAGATCGCCCGCATCCAGCGCGACCTCGGCGTCACCACGATCTACGTCACGCACGACCAGACCGAGGCGATGACGCTCGGCGACCGGGTCGCGGTGATGAAGAAGGGCCAGCTCCAGCAGGTGGCACCGCCGCAGGAGCTCTACGACCGGCCGGCGAACCTGTTCGTCGCCGGCTTCATCGGCTCACCCGCCATGAACCTGCTGCACGGCACGCTGTCCGGGGACGCGGCGAACCCGCGCCTGGAGATCGGCGGCCAGACCCTGACGCTGCCGGCCGCGGCGCTGCACGAGCGCCCCGGCCTCGCGTCCTACCTCGGGCGGGACGTCGTCGTCGGCATCCGTCCCGAGGACATGGAGGACTCCGAGCTCGTGGACGCGCCCGAAGGGTCCGGGCTGACCTCCACCGCCGACCTCGTGGAGGCGATGGGCTCGGACGTGCTGGTCCATTTCGCGGTCGAGGCCGCCCAGGTCGTCACCGAGGACACCAAGGAGCTCGCCCGCGACGCGGGGACCGACGTGCTGGGGCACATGGAGCGCCCCCGCACGGACCTCGTCGCGAGGTTCAGCCCCCGCACCCGCGTGAAGGTGGGCGACCCGGTGGCGATCCGCGTCGACACCGGTCGTCTGCACTTCTTCGATATCGAGTCCGGCGCGTCGATCTGGGGATCGGCCGCGGCGGGTCCGCTCAGGAAGGATGAGGGATGAGGGTCAGCAGAGGCGTGACGAGCCGCCGGGCGGTGGGCGCCGCCGTCGCGGCGGGACTGCTGCTGTCGGCCGCGGCCGCGTGCGGCGGTGGCGACGACGACAAGGGCGGCGGCTCGAAGACCTCGGCCGGGGGGACGGAGCTGAAGGGCGTCACCGTCTCGGTGGCCGCCAAGTGGACCGGGACGGAGGAGACCAACTTCCGCAAGGTCCTGCAGGCGTTCGAGAAGCAGACGGGCGCGACCGTCCAGTACGCCTCGACCGGTGAGAACACCGACGCCTACCTCGGGCCGAAGCTCGCCGCGCACAACCCGCCGGACGTGGCGATCCTGCCGCAGCCGGGCCTGATGCAGCAGTACGCCGCCAAGGGCCAGCTGAAGCCGCTGGAGCCCGACGTGGTGTCGGAGGTGTCGCAGAACTTCTCGCCGTACTGGAAGGACCTCGGCTCCTACCAGGGCAAGACCTACGGCGTGATCGCCAAGGCGGCCTACAAGTCGATCATCTGGTACCGGCCGCAGGCGTTCTCCGACGCGGGCGTGCAGCAGCCGCCGGCCGCCTGGGCGGACCTGGTGAAGGACGCCGGCACCCTGCAGGACTCGGGCACCACCCCGTTCACGCTGGCCGCCGGCCCGCAGGACTCCTGGACCCTGACCGACTGGTTCGAGAACGTCTACCTCTCGCAGGCCGGCCCGGACAACTACGACAAGCTGGCCAAGCACGAGATCAAGTGGACCGACCCGACGGTCGCCAAGGCGCTGCAGACGCTCGCCGAGATCTGGGGCAAGCCGCAGTTCCTCAACGGCGGCGTCGCCACCGCGACCAAGACCAAGTTCGACGAGTCGATCACGCAGGTGTTCGGCCAGAACAAGGCCGCGATGGCCTACGGCGGCGACTTCGCCGCGGCGAACATCGCCACCACCAAGGCCAAGGTCGGCACCGACGCCAAGGTGTTCGCCTTCCCGAAGGCCGGCGACACCGCCCCGGCGGTCATCGGCGGCGACGTCGCGGTCGCGATGAAGGACGGCAAGGGCGCGCAGGCGCTGATGAAGTTCCTCGCCTCCCCGGAGGCCGGGAAGGTCTGGGCCGGGCTCGGCGGCTACCTCACGCCCAACAAGGCGGTGTCGCCGGACGCCTACTCCGACCCGATCGCCAAGCAGCTGATCCAGCAGATGCAGCAGGCCGGCGACAGCGCCCGCTACGACATGTCGGACCTCGCGCCCGCCGCGTTCGGCGCGACGCCGGGCGCCGGCGAGTGGGAGGCGCTGCGCCAGTTCGTGAGCAAGCCCACCGACGTCAAGGGGACGCAGGCCACGCTGGAGGCCGCGGCCGCCAAGGCCTTCAAGTAGGGGAGCTGACGACCCCGGATGAAGCCCACGCATGAGGGGGTGCCGCCGGCCGCGACGGCCGGCGGCGCCGCCGCCGTCACCGGCCCGGCCGCGCCCCGGCGCGGCGCCCGGGAGCGGCTGACGCCGCCGTCCTGGCTGGCGCTGCTGTTCCTGCTGCCCGCGCTGCTGCTGCTCGGGTTCCTGGTCGTGTACCCGATCGTGTACTCGGTGATCCGCAGCTTCTTCGACGCCTCGGGCGGCTCGTTCGTCGGCTTCGACAACTACACCGGGGTGTTCCAGGGGCACGACGACCTCGTCGCGGTGCGCAACACCGTGGTGTGGGTGGTGGTCGCGCCCACGCTCGTCACCATCGTCGGGCTGTTCTTCGCCGTCCTCACCGAGCGGATCCGGTGGGCGACGGCGTTCAAGCTCGTCGTGTTCATGCCGATGGCGATCTCGTTCCTCGCCTCCGGCGTCATCTTCCGGCTGGTCTACCAGCAGGACCCCGACCAGGGCGTGGCGAACGCGGCGCTGGTCGCGATCCACGACACCTTCAAGTCCGGCACCACCTATCCGGGCGCGGGCCCGCGCACCGGCGGCGACCAGCTCGTCCACGAGCAGGGCGGCGCGGTGCTCGGGTCGGCTCCGGTGTCGGCGGGGCAGACCGCGCTGCTGCCGCTGGTGAAGGTCAAGCCCGAGTACCTGCCGAAGGACGCCAAGCCGGCCGCGCAGCCGCCGGCCGCGAAGGCCGGGCAGGTGACCGGGACGGTCTGGTTCGACTTCACCAAGGGCGGCGGCGGCGAGCAGAACAAGCCGAACGCCGGCGAGGCCGGCCTGCCCGGCATCAAGGTGGAGGCGCTGCGCGGCGGGAAGGTCGTCGCGAAGGCCACCACCGGCAAGGACGGCACGTTCACGCTGAAGAAGGTGCCGTCGGGCGCGGTGACGCTGCGGCTGCCGAAGGGCAACTTCACCGCCTCCTACGGCGGCGCCGAATGGCTCGGCACCACCCTGATCACCCCGGCGATCATCGGGTCGTACCTGTGGGTGTGGTCCGGGTTCGCGATGGTGCTGATCGCCGCGGGCCTGGCCGCGATCCCGCGCGACGCGCTGGAGGCGGCCCGGGTGGACGGCGCGACCGAGTGGCAGGTGTTCCGGCGGGTGACGATCCCGCTGCTCGCGCCGGTGCTGGTCGTCGTGCTGGTCACGCTCGTCATCAACGTGCTGAAGGTCTTCGACCTGGTGTTCATCATCGGCGGCGGCGATCCGAACGCCAACGTGCTGGCGCTGGAGATGTGGACCAAGTCGTTCGGCGGCGGCAACGACCCCGGCTCCGGCAGCGCGATCGCGGTGCTGCTGTTCCTGCTGGTGCTGCCCGCCATGCTGTTCAACATCCGGCGACTGCGGCAGGAGCGGAAATGAGCACCGCGGACGGCACTGACGTCACCCCCGACGGCGCGCCGGACGACGGCGGCACCGGAACCGGCACCGCGGCCGTGGCCGCCGCGCCGGGCAAGGACGGCGCGGCGAACGGGGCGGCCGGCGCGCCGCGCCGGAGCGTGGCGTCCCGCCTGGTGGGCCGGGCCGGCGGCACCGTCGTGCAGGTGCTGCTGGTGCTGGTCGCGCTGTTCTGGCTGGTGCCGACGTTCGGCCTGTTCGTGGAGTCGCTGCGCTCCACCGAGGACAACGGCGCCGGCGGCTGGTGGAAGATCTTCTCCCACCCGTCGCAGATCACGACCAGCGCCTACAGCTCGCTGCTGGACAAGCCCGACTTCGTCGACTCGTTCTGGAACACCGTGCTGATCACGGTGCCGGCGACGGTGCTGGTGGTCGCGATCGCGTCGCTGGCGGCGTACGCGTTCGCGTGGCTGGAGTTCCCCGGCCGCGACTGGCTGTTCCTGATCGTCGTCGCGCTGCTGGTGGTGCCGGTGCAGGTCGCGCTGCTGCCGGTCGCCAAGCTCTACGGGAACATCGACATCGGCGGGTTCAAGATGTACGGGTCGATCACCGGCGTGGTGCTGTTCCACGTCGCGTTCGGCCTGCCGTTCGCGATCTTCCTGCTGCGCAACTTCTTCGCCGCGATCCCCCGGGATCTGCTGGAGGCGGCGCGGATGGACGGCGGCTCGGAGTGGACGATCTTCCGGCGGGTGATCTTCCCGCTGGGCGGCCCGGCGATCGCCTCGCTCGGCATCTTCCAGTTCCTGTGGGTGTGGAACGACCTGCTGGTCGCGCTGGTGTTCGCCAACACCGGCGCGCAGCCGATGACCAAGTGGCTGCAGTCGCAGATGCGCCAGTTCACCGGCAACATCGACATCCTCGCGCCGGGCGCGTTCCTGTCGCTGCTGGTGCCGCTGGTCGTGTTCTTCGCCTTCCAGCGCTACTTCGTCCAGGGCGTCCTCGCCGGCTCGGTGAAGTAGCCCGATCAAAGGATGTGAGAAGGCCCGTGCGGGGCGCGCCCCGCACGGGCCTTCTCACATCCGCGGACGGTCCGGTCAGTCGTCGCTCTTCTTCGTCAGGTCCGGCACGACGGCGGCCGCGGCGTCCGGGTGGCCGATCGCGAGGCCGCTGGCCGGGTCGAAGAACTGCAGCCGCCGGGTGTCCACGGCCAGGTCGATGTCCTGCCCGGGCCGCACGTGCGAGCGGGAGTTGACGCGGGCGGTCCACAGCGCCTTGTTGTCCACCAGCGGGATCGCCATGTCGGCGTCGCCCTCGGCGGCGTCCTCGGCGAGGTCGGCGGTGTCCTTGTGCTCGACCGGCGGGGCGTCGATGGTGAAGATGACGTTGATCTCGCTGCCGAGCTCCTCGGTGACGCTGCTCTTCACCGACATCGGCGCCCAGTCGGGGTTGGCGTGCGCGGCGTCCTCGAAGTCCGACGGGCGGATGCCGAGGATCACCTCGCGGCCGAGGTAGTCGCGCAGCGCGGGCCGGTCGTCGAGGATCGCGTCCGGCACCGGCAGCGTGAAGCCGGCGAAGGAGACCTGCGCGCCGCCGTCGCCCTGGACGAGCTGCGCGGAGACGAAGTTCATCGCGGGCGAGCCGATGAACCCGGCGACGAACATGTTGACGGGGTTGTCGAACAGCCGCTGCGGGGTGTCGACCTGCTGCAGCTTGCCCTCGCGCAGCACGCACACCCGCGAGCCGAGGGTCATCGCCTCGATCTGGTCGTGGGTGACGTAGACGGTGGTGACGCCGAGCCGCTCGTGCAGCTGGCTCAGCGAGGCCCGCATGGACACGCGCAGCTTGGCGTCCAGGTTGGACAGCGGCTCGTCCATCAGGAACGCCTGCGGCTCGCGGACGATCGCGCGGCCCATCGCCACGCGCTGGCGCTGGCCGCCGGACAGGGCGGCGGGCTTGCGGGACAGGAACTGCTCGAGGCCGAGCATCTTGGCGGCCTCGCGCACCTTCTGCTTGATCTCCGCCTTCGGCGTGCCGCGCAGCTTCAGGCCGAACGCCAGGTTCTGCTCGACGGTCATGTGCGGGTAGAGCGCGTAGTTCTGGAACACCATCGCGATGTCGCGGTCCTTGGGAGCCAGGTCGTTGACGACCTGGCCGCCGATGGAGATCTTGCCGCCGCTGATCTCCTCCAGGCCGGCGATCATCCGCAGCGCGGTGGACTTGCCGCAGCCGGACGGCCCGACCAGCACCATGAACTCGCCGTCCTGGATGGTCAGGTCCAGGCCGTCCACCGCCTTGACGCCGCCCGAGTAGATCTTGTCCACCTGGTCCAGCTTGATCTCGGCCATCCCCGCCCCTTCGTGGAAACGTTTCCGTCGCACCCTGCCCCAGCAGGGCTTTCGCTCAATGGCTGGAGTAAACAACATGGAATCGTTTCCATGGGAGAGTTGATCAGGATAAGGTCGGAGAACTGCGGATATGGAGGGGCGGGCACCGGTGGCGGACGGACGGTCGGCGACGATCAAGGACGTGGCGGCCGCGGCGGGCGTCGGGATCGCGACGGTGTCCCGGGTGTTCTCCGGCGGCTCGGTCAGCCCGGCGACCCGAGAGCGGGTGCTGGCCGCCGCCGCCGAGCTGGACTACCGGCCGAGCGCCCTCGGCCGCGGCCTCAAGCTGCGCCGCAGCGGCGGCATCGGCCTCGTGCTGCCCGGCGTCACCGACCCCTTCCACGCCGAGCTGGTCGCGGGCGTGCTGGCCAGCGCCCGCACGCTCGGCGGGCACGTCATCGTGGAGGCGTCCGGCGGGGACCCCGCGCAGGAGGCGGAGATCGTCGACCGGCTCGTCGAGCAGCGGGTGGACGGCATCATCGCGCTGCCCGCCGGTGACGAGGCCGACTGGCGCGCCGCCGTCCGGGTGTGCTCCAGCGTCGTGTTCGCCGACCGGGTGCTGCCCGGGCTGCCGGAGATCCCCGCGGTGCTCGCCGACGACGCCGGCGGCGTCCGGTCCCTGGTGGAGTACCTCGCCGGGCTCGGGCACCGGCGGATCGCCTTCCTCGGCGGCGCCGCGCCCGGCGAGCGGCCCGGCGTGCGGGAGCGGGCGTTCCGCGACGCGCTGGCCCGGCTCGGCGTCCCGGTGGAGGAGGACCTGGTCGTCGCGGCGCGGTCCGCGCGGGACGCCGCGTACGCCGCCGCGGCGGGGCTGCTGCAGCGCCGCGCGGACGTGACCGCCGTGCTGGCCGCCGGCCACCTGCTGGGCGAGGCCGCCGTGCTGGTGGCCCGCGAGCTGGACCTGCGCGTCCCCGCCGACGTGTCGATCGCGATGGTGGACGACGTGGCGTGGGCGGAGCTGTGCGACCCGCCGCTGACGGCGGTGGCGCGGCCGGGCCGCGACATCGGCCACCGGGCCTGCGAGCTGCTGCTGCGCGACCGGGCCCGGCGCGGCCGGGGCGCGCCGCTGCTGCTGCCGACGGAGCTGGTGGTGCGGGGCAGCTGCGGCGCGCTGCGCGGCTCCCGGCGGTGACCGCCGCGGGCCCGGACGGTACCGGTCCGCCCCATGTGCGGGTGATTAGAACTGATCTGTGATCTGCCCGGGTCACGTGCACGCGCCGCGGCACGCTAGATTTCCCGCGTGGAGGAGATCGATCGTCAGATCATGGCGCTGCTGGCCGACGACGGGCGGATGAGCTTCACCGATCTGGCCAAGCGGACGGGCCTGTCGGTGTCGGCGGTGCACCAGCGGGTGCGGCGGCTGCAGAAGCGCGGCGTCATCCGGGGCTTCACCGCCCAGCTCGACAACGGGCAGATCGGGCTGCCGCTCACCGCGTTCGTGTCGATCAAGCCGATCGACCCGGCGGCGCCCGACGACGCGCCCGACCGGCTGGCCCACCTGGAGGCGATCGAGGCGTGCCACTCGGTGGCGGGCGACGAGAGCTACATCCTGAAGGTCCGGGTCGCCTCTCCCAACGAGCTGGAGGACCTGCTGCAGCAGATCCGGGCGGCGGCGAACGTCGCCACCCGGACCACCGTGGTGCTCAGCACCCCGTGGGAGGGCCGCCGCCCGGCGCTGTGACCGGGCACGCGGCGCCCCCGCCGCGGCGCCGCGGCGCTCACGAACGCGGGGCGAACGCCTCCAGCGCCTCGCGGGCCAGGTACATCGAGTCCCACGGGTCGGCGTCCGGCCCGGTCAGCTCCGGGTCGAAGTTCAGGTCGACGAACAGCTCGGTGACGCCCTGCTCCTCCAGTGCGGCGAAGTCGGCGATGATCTGCTCGTAGGTGCCGGTGAGCGGGCGCCGCCCGCCCTCGGGCGGCGCGGCCTCCTCGGTGCGCACCCGCACCGCGCCCCGGCACACGAACCGCAGCGCGGCCGAGTCGCGGCCCGCCTCGTCCGCGGCGTCCCGGACGACCTGGATCGAGCGGCCGATCTCGGCCAGGTCGGCGCGGCTGGAGCTGACCCAGCCGGCGGCGAGCCGCCCGGCGCGGCGCAGCGCCCCCTCCGACGCCCCGCCGAGCAGGATCGGCGGCTCGGGCCGCTGCAGCGGCCGCGGGTCCATGGTGACGGGCGGGACGTCGTGGAACTCGCCGTGGAACTCGCTGACCTCGCCGGGCTCGCCCGTCCACATCGCGCGCAGCGCGGCGAGGAACTCTTCGGCGCGGGCGCCGCGCCGGTCCATGGACGCGCCGACCGCGGCGAACTCCTCGGGCATCCAGCCGTTGCCGAGCCCGAGGTCGAGCCGGCCGCCGGTGACGTGGTCGAGGGTGATCGCCTGCTTGGCGAGCATGGCGGGGGAGTAGAACGGCATGTTCGCCACGGCGACGCCCAGCCGCACCCGGCCGGTGTAGCCCGCGAGGTAGGCCAGCGTGACGAGCGGGTCGGGCACGTTGCGGTAGGTCTGGTCGGCCGAGCCGGCCGGGTTGACGACGCGCTGGAGCGTCCACAGGGAGTGGTAGCCGAGCTCCTCGGCCCGCTGCGCGATCAGCACCTGGTTGGCCGGGGTGGACCACGCCCCCGACACCGGTACCGCGAACCCGATCTGCACGGCGTTGCTCCTCCTCGTCGGGCCGCACCTTACAACGTCAAGGGCGGCGGCGGCACGGCACTGCCGCGGCTCGGTCGAAGCGCCGAATCTACCGGACTCGCGGCCGCCGGAACGCGTTCCGCAGCGCCTCGTGCGCGGCGGGCGGGGCGCCCAGGTGGTCCAGCCCGAGCAGCGCGGCGCCGAGCAGCGGCGGGTCGTCGGGGACGATCAGCCGGGCGCGCGGCGCGAGCGCGGCGTAGCGCTCGGCGACCGCGTCCATGAGCAGCGGGCGGCGGGCGGCGAGCACGCCGCCGCCGAGCACCACGTCGGCGGGGGCGTCCAGCAGGCCGAGGCGGCGCAGCGCGACGGAGCCGAGCAGGGCGATCTCCTCGGCGAGGCGCAGCACGACGCCGCGGGCGACCGCGTCGCCCGCCTCGGCGGTGCCGATCAGGACCGGGGCGAGGGCGGTGAGCCGGCCCTCGTCGAACTCGCCGAGGTGGACGCCGAGCCCGACGTCGATGGCACGGTCCACGCCGAAGTGCGCGGCGACCGCCCCGGTCAGCGCGGTGGCGGGGCCGCGGCCGTCCTCGCCGCGGATGGCGTGCCAGAGCGCGGCGCGGCCGAGCGCGCCGCCGCCGCCCCAGTCGCCGGTGTGCTCGCCGAGCGAGGGGAAGCGGGCGGTGCGGCCGTCGGGGGCGACACCGGCGCAGTTGATGCCGGCGCCGCAGACGACCGCGACGCCCCACCCCTCGGTGACCGCGCTGCGCAGCAGCGCGAACGTGTCGTTGCCGACGACCGCGGTGGGCGCGAGCCCCCGGTCCAGCAGCAGCCCTTCGAGCCGCTCTTCCTCGCCCGGCAGATCGACGTTGGCCATGTAGGCGGCGAGGTGGACGACCTCGCCCGGCGGGACGCCGGCCTCGGCGAGCGCGGCGCCGATGACGGCCGCCAGCGCGTCCAGCGCGCCGTCGAGCCCGGCGACGTGCGGCCGGAACCCGGCGCCGCGCACGGTCGCCAGCAGCTCCCCGCCGGTCCCCGCGACGGCCGCGTCGATCTTGCTGTTGCCGCCGTCGACGGCGACCAGCACCCCGTCCCGGCGGCGCGCCGGCGCGGCCGCCATCAGGCGGCCCACGGCAGGTGGGCGCGGTTGGCGGCGACGAGGTCGCGGGCCAGCCGGTCGGCGGTGTCGAGCTGCCCGACGAGCGGGTGCGCCAGCAGCGCGTCCGCGACCCGGCCGACGCCGCCGCGCAGCGCCGCGTCCAGCGCCAGCTCCTCGTAGCCGGCCACGTGCGCGACCAGGCCGGAGAACAGCGGCTCGAGCGGCGGGACGGGCAGCGGGACCGGGCCGGACGAGGTGATCCGCGCGGGCACCTCGATCACGGCCCGGTCGTCCAGGAACGGGAGCGCGCCGTTGTTGCGGACGTTGACGACCTGCGCGTCGCCGCGGCCGGCGAGCAGCGACACCGCGAGCTGCACGGCGGCCTCGGAGTAGTAGGCGCCACCGCGCTCCTCCAGCCGTGCGGGCTTGGTGTCGAGCGCCGGGTCGGCGTACATGGCGAGCAGGTCGCGCTCCAGCGCGGCGACCTCCTCGGCGCGCGTCGGCGCGCCGCGCTGCTCCCGCACGACGCGGTCGTGCTCGTAGAAGTAGCGCAGGTAGTAGGAGGGGAGGGCGCCAAGCCGCCGCAGGAACGGCTCGGGCAGCCCCGCCATCGCGGCCAGCTCGGCGGCGTGCCCGTCCAGCAGGCCGGGCAGGACGTCGCGCCCGTCCAGCTCGAGCGAGCGCACCCAGGTCAGGTGGTTGAGGCCGGCGTGGCCGAGCGCGATCCGCTCGGGCGCCGCGTCCAGCAGCGCGGCGGCGCGGCGCTGCACGCCGATCGCGACGTTGCACAGGCCGACGGCGCGGTGCCCGGCGTCCAGCAGGGCGCGGGTGACGATGCCGACGGGGTTGGTGAAGTCGATGATCCACGCGTCCGGTGCACGGGCGGCGACGCGCTCGGCGATGTCCAGCACCACCGGGACGGTCCGCAGCGCCTTGGCGAGCCCGCCCGCCCCGGTGGTCTCCTGCCCGACGCAGCCGCACTCCAGTGGCAGCGTCTCGTCGACCCGCCGGGCCGCCTGCCCGCCGACCCGCAGCTGGACCAGCACCACCGCGGCGCCGGTGACGGCCTCGTCGAGGTCGCCCGTCGTGACGACCTTCGCCGGATGCCCGGCGCGGGCCAGCATCCGCGCGGCGAGGCCGCCGACGAGCTCCAGCCGCCGCGCGTCCGGGTCGGCGAGGACCAGCTCCGACACCGGCAGCGCGGCGCGCTCGCGGGCGATCCCGTCGACCAGCTCCGGGGTGTAGGTGGACCCGCCCCCGATGACCGTCAGCTTCAACCCTTCACTCCCGTCAACGTCACACCCTGGATGAACACGCGCTGGGCGAGGAAGAACACCACCAGCACCGGCATGATGGTCAGCAGCGTCGCCGCCATCGTGAGGTTCCACTCGACGTGGTGCGCGGCGCGGAACGTCGCCACGCCGATCGCGAGGGTCCAGTTCTCCGGCTTGGCGTACACCAGCGGCCCGTAGTAGTCGTTCCAGCAGTAGAAGAACTGGAACAGCGCTACGGCCGCGAGCGCGGGCTTGGCCATCGGCAGCACGACCCGCAGCATGGTGCGCAGCTCCCCGCAGCCGTCGACCCGCGCCGCGTCGGCGTACTCGCGCGGGATCGTGACGAGGAACTGGCGCAGCAGGAAGATGGAGAACGCGTCCCCGAACGCCTGCGGGATGATCAGCGGCCAGAGCGTCCCGGTCAGGTGGAAGCGGGACCACACGATGTACAGCGGCACCATCGTCACCTGCGGCGGCAGCATCATCGCCGAGATCACGACGACGAGCGCGAGGTTGCGGCCGCGGAACCGGAACCGGGCCAGCGCGTAGGCGACCGGGACGCTCGACACCAGCATCAGCACGGTCGACAGCGCCGCGTACACGGTGCTGTTGACCGTCCAGCGCACCATGTCGCCGCTGAACGCGCGGCGGAAGTTCTCGAAGTGCCACTGCTTCGGCCACAGCGACGTGCTGAGCGCCTGCGAGTCGCTCATCACCGCGGTCAGGAACATGAACGCCAGCGGCGCCAGGAAGATCAGCGCCAGGACGATCGCGGCGGCGTGCGTGGCGATCCACATCAGCGTGCGCCGGGACCGGCCGCCGTAGGCGATGGGGGCGGTCACTGCGCCTCCTCTCCGGCGAACGCGCGGAACCGCCGCAGCAGCAGCAGCGTGAACGCCATCGCGATGACGAACATGACGAGCGCGAGCACGCACGCGTATCCCATGTTGAACTGCCGGAATCCCTCGTCGTAGAGCCACTGCGGGAACGTCAGCGTCGACCCGCCGGGGTAGCCGGGGGCGAACTGGGAGCCGGGCAGGTCCGCCTGCCCGGCGGCGACCTTCCCGGCGACCATCGCCTGAGTGAAGTACTGCAGCGTCTCGATCACGCCGGTGACGGCGGCGAACGCCAGGACGGGCGAGACGGTCGGCAGCGTGATGTGCCGGAACCGCGCCCAGGCACCGGCGCCGTCGATGGCGGCGGCCTCGTACAGCGACCGCGGCACGTTCAGCAGCGCCGCCAGCAGAATGATCATGACGTCGCCGACCGCCCACAGCCCGAGCAGCGACAGGCCGGGCTTGGCCCACGCGGAGTCGTTGAAGAAGTCCGGCAGCGAGAACCCCAGGTGCCGGGCGATCACCGGGAACGGGCCGGTGCCGGGGTTCAGCACGAACACGAACGCGACGGTCGCCGACACCGGCGGGATCAGGTAGGGGACGTAGAACACCGCGCGCAGCAGGTTCCCGCCGCGCCGGATCCTGGTGAGCAGCTGCGCGACGCCGAGGCCGAACAGCACCCGCAGCGGGACGAGCACCGCGACCAGCCACAGCGTGTTGCGCATCGCCGTCCAGGCGTCGTCGTCGTGCAGCAGGTACTTGTAGTTGTCCAGGCCGACGTACTTCAGCGTGAACAGGTTGTAGCGGGTGAAGGAGAAGTAGACGGTCGCGGCGAGCGGGTAGGCGAAGAACAGCCCGAACCCGGCCAGCCACGGCGACAGGAACGCCAGCACCCGCAGCCGCCGGCGGCGGCCGGCCCGGGACACCGTCCCGAGCCGGCCGCGCCGCAGCGGCAGGCGCAGCGAGCCGGAGGCCACGGCGTCAGCCCCCGGCCAGCTTCAGCGACGCGTCGACCTTCCCGTCGAGCCCGGCGAGCGCCTTGCCGAGGTCGCCGGCCTTGCCGGGCTCCCACTGGTCCTGGACGAACTGCTGGAACTTCACGACGTAGTCGTTGCCGTTCGGGGTGGGCGGCGTCGTGGCGCTCGCGGGGTTCTTGAAGACGTCGAGGAACGTCTTGAACTGCGGCGGCAGCCTCAGATCCGGCGACGACAGCGACGCGATCGTCGTCGGGACGTTGCCGAGCGCGTTGGCGAAGGTGACGAGCGCGCCGGTGTCGGTCGTGAGGTACCGGATGAACTCCCACGCGGCGGCGCGGTGCTTGGCGCCGCGCGGGATGCCGATGACGGTGCCGGTGACGAAGCCGCCGCCGTAGCGGGCGTCCTGCCCGTCGGGGACGGGCGCGGGCGCGGTCCCGTAGTCGACCTTCGGCGCCTCCTCCTGCATGAACTTGGTGCGCCACTCGCCGTCGACGGCCATGGCGACCTTGCCCTTCTCGAACGGGTTGGAGGACTCGAACTCCTGGCCCATCGAGTGCAGGAACTTCTTGACGTTGTCGTAGCCGTACCAGTCGATGAGGCTCTTGTCCCACTGCAGGTACGCCTTGACGGCGGGGTCGGCGGCGAAGTCGGCGCGCCCGTCGGGCGTGAGCCACTTCGCTCCGAACTGGGTGGCGAGGTGCTGCACCTGGTGCTCGTAGTACTGCGCGGACGGCATGAACCCGGCGACCTTGATGGTCCCGTCGGGGTTGCGGACGGTGAGCTTCTTGGCCAGCGCCGTCAGCTCGGAGAAGGTGCGCGGCGGCTGCTCGCCCTTCATCAGCGCCTTGTTGTAGTAGAGGCCGTAGGCGTCGGCGAGCAGCGGCATCGCGCACCGGCGGCCCTTGTACCGGGTGTACTGCTGCACCGGCTTGGGGAACTGGTTCATGTCGAGCTTGGACCCGGATATGTCGCCGGACAGGTCCTGCCACGAGCCGCTCTGGCACCACTGCCCGACGCTGTCGGTGGTGAACGACGACACCACGTCGGGCGGGTTGCCGCCGCGGATGGCGTTGGTGATGCGGTCGTCGGTCTGGTCCTTGACGAGCTTGACGGTGATGTTGGGGTGCAGCCGGTGGAAGCCCGCGACGGCGTCTTGGAACGCCTTCACCTCGTGCGGGGCGCTCCAGCCGTGCCAGACCTCGATCGTCTGCTTCTCCCCGGCCTTCGGGCCGCCGGACGGGCCGCCGCCGCTTCCGCCGGCCGTGCAGGCCGTGAGGCCGAGCCCGGCGGCGGCGAGGGCCGCGGCGAGCCGGCGCGTTGTCGATGTGCGCACTCCGGTTCTCCTTCGGGGGAGGGACGGCCGGTGCCGCCGTCCGCTGTGGGGGAGTGGGGGGTGGGATGGGTGCGGGTCGGGAACGGGGCGGTTCAGGAACGGGTCGTGTCGGGGACGGTGGTGGAGAACACCTCGTCGCGGGTCTCCTGGAGCGCCTGCTGCAGGGCGCCGGCCAGGACCGGGTTGCCCTGCAGGGAGCTGAGCCGCACCTTGGGGCGCGGGATCGTCAGGCTGTGCAGGTGCTGCTCGACGCGCGCGCGCAGCGGCTCGCCGCCGGCGCGCAGGACGTCGCCGGTGAGCACGACCAGGGCCGGGTCGAGGACGGCGACGACGGTGGCCAAAGTGGCGCCGAGCCGGGTCGCGAGTTCGGTGAGGGCGCGCTCGGCGCGCGCGCCGGCGTCGGAGGCGGTGCGCGTCCCCGCGCGGCCGGCGCCGACCTCCGCCGCGGCGCGGCCGAGCGCGGTGGCGGCGTCGCGGCCGCGGAACCCGTGCTCGCGCATCAGCTTGAGCACGGCCGCGCCGCCGGTGAGGCTGTGCACGCCGCCCGTGTGGGTGCGGCGGACGTCGCGCATCAGCGGCGCGCCGACCGCGGGCGCGTAGCCGATCTCGCCGGCGCCGCCGGTCGCGCCGCGGTGCAGCGCGCCGTCCAGGACGACGGCCATGCCGACGCCGTCGGCGACCCACAGCAGCACGAAGTCGCGCGTTCCGGCGGCCTGCCCGCCCGCGCGCTCGGCGAGCGCGGCGAGGTTGACGTCGTTCTCGATGGCGATGCGGACGCCGAGGCCGCCGGCGAGCGTGCCGGCGAGGTCGGGGATGTGCCAGCCGGGGATGTGCGCGGCGTAGCCGAGCCGCCCGGTGGCCGGGTCGATCGCGCCCTGGATGCCGATGACGGCCCGGTGCAGCGCGGTGCGGGCGAGGCCGGCCGCCGCGGCGGCCTTGTCGAGCGCCTCGGACATCCGGGCGACGACGTCCACGCCGGTGCGGGCGGGCGTGGGCAGGGTGTGCTCGCCGACGACCGTCCCGGTGAGGTCGGCGACACTGGCCCTGATGCGGGTCGGGGTGACGTCGGCGCCGGCGACGTGCGCGGCCGCCCCGTTGATCCGGTACAGCTCGGCGGTCCGCCCCGGCAGCCCCTCGCGCAGGCCGTCCCGCACGACCAGCCCGGCCTCCTCGAGGCGGGCGAGCAGCTGCGAGGCGGTCGGCTTGGAGATTCCGGTGAGGTCGGAGATCTGCGGGCGGGTCAGCGGGCCGCGGGCGAGCAGCGCCTCCAGCGCGGCGCGGTCGTTGATGGCGCGCAGCAGGCTCGGGGTCCCGGGGACGGGCGCGGGCACGGCGGCTCCTCGGAGTTAAGAAGGTTTCCTAACTTGGAGGAGAAAGTAAGGACTCTTAACGAACACGTCAAGACCCTGAGGCGGTCCGGTTCCGGGCAGGGCGGGTTCGCAGGAGCCCGAGGAGGGCCGGGAAAGGCGCCGGCGGGTGAGTCAGGGGGCGGCGACGATGAAGCCGACGCTGCCGAACCCGATCTCGTCGCCGGGACGCACCCGGGCCGGGCCGGTGAGCCGCCAGCCGTTCACCCGGGTGCCGTTCATCGACCCCAGGTCCGAGACCATCCAGCCCTCCTCGGCCCGGTACAGCTCGGCGTGGAAGCGCGAGACCGTCAGGTCCGTCAGCACGAACTGGCAGGCGGGGGCGCGGCCGACCACGATCCGCGTCGACTCGGCGGGCGGCAGGACGAAGCGCGGCAGCCGGGGGCCGCGCCAGGCCGCCTCGATCCGCGCGGTCACCTGCGAGACGGTCGCCACCAGGCCGGTGAGCCGGCCGACGACGCGGCTGGTCGGCGGCAGGTCGTGCACGATGTCGTCCAGCTCGGCGCGGCTGCGCGCCTGCAGTACCTGGTCGACGCGGCGCTCGAACGTCTCGTGCGACATCCGGCCCTCGGACACGCGGTCGCTGAGGACGCGCAGCACCCGGTCCCGCTCGGTGTCGGACGCTCGCACCGGGTAAGAGGGCTGACCGTCCATGGCTGTGAGTATCCAGTCCCCGTCGTCGGCTGTCCAGAAGGCCGTCAGGTGGAGGGCGGGCGATCGCCCTCACCCGCCCTCCACCTTTTCGATGCCGCGCGGTCGCCGGAAGTTCGGGGACTTTCAGCGAAGATCCCCGCGGCGTCCGCCGCGGGGATCCCCGGTGCCGTGCCGGGTCAGCGGGACAGCAGGTCGCGCGCGATGTGGGTGATCTGGATCTCGTCGGTGCCGGCGTAGATCTGGAACGACTTGGCGTCGCGCGCCAGCTGCTCCACCCGGTACTCGCTCATGTAGCCGTTGCCGCCGAACAGCTGGACCGCCTCCTGTGCGACCTCGCTGGCGGCCTGCGCGGCGTACAGCTTCATCGCCGACGCCTCGGCGAGCGTCGGGGTGCGGCCCGTCCGCTGCATCTCCACGTGCCGGAACACCAGGTTCTGCACGTTGAGGCGGGCCACCTCCATCTTGGCGAGCTTGAGCTGGATGAGCTGGAAGTCGCCGATCCGCTGGCCCCACAGCTCGCGGGTCTTGGCGTACTCCACCGACAGCTTCAGGCACTCCTCGATGACGCCGAGGGCCATCGCGGCGACGCCGGCGCGCTCGGTGACGAAGTTCTGCTTGGCCGACTCCTTGCCGCCCTGCGAGCCGGACGCCAGCAGCCGGTCGGCGCCGGCGCGCACGTCGTTGAGGAACAGCTCGCCGGTGGGGGAGGAGTGCAGGCCCATCTTGCGCAGCGGCTTGCTCTGCTCCAGGCCCTCCATCCCGCGGTCGAGGACGAACGTCAGGATCTCGCGGTCGCGGGGCTCGCGGCCGTCGTCGAGCTTGCAGTAGAAGACGATCGTGTCGGCGTAGGGGCCGTTGGTGATGAAGGTCTTGCTGCCGTTGATGACGTACTCGTCGCCGACCTTCTTGGCGGTGGCCTGCATGCCGCCGAACGCGTCCGACCCGGAGTTCGGCTCGGTGATCGCCCACGCGCCGACCTTCTCCATGGTCAGCAGCGGCAGCGCCCAGCGCTCCTTCTGGTCGGGCGTGCCCCGCTTCATGATGGTCCCGGCGGCGAGGCCGAGGCCGACGCCCATCGCCGAGACCATGCCGGGGGCCACCTTGCACAGCTCGATGACCGGCAGCATGGCCATCGCCGCGTTGCCGCCGCCGGGGCCGTCGGCGTCCTTCTTGTCCGCCTTCCCCGCGTCGCCCTCGCGCTCCTTGGCGATCCGCGCCTGGAAGGACGAGCGCGCCATCTCGTCCATCCCGAACGTCTTGTACAGGCTCCGGATCAGGTCGTAGGGCGGCAGCTCACCGGAGTCCAGCGCGTCCAGGTTCGGCCGGACCTCCGCGTCGATCCAGCCGCGCACGGCGTCCCGGATCATCAGGTCTTCCTCGGACCACTCGATCATGCTCGCTTCGCCCTTTCGGTTCCCGCAGGTTGCGGCCACCATCCAAGCAGATCGGGCAAGCGAGCGCTTATTCGGGTAGCCGGACCACGTCGGCCAGCACGCCGCCGTCCGCGGTGAGCCGCTTGGCCGACGGGCTGTCGTGGACGATCATCAGCCGGGCGCCCTCCCCGTGCAGGCCGTCCAGGACGGCCAGGCCCTCGGGGTGGTCGTCGCCGTCGCCGTAGGGCAGGTCGGCGAGCCGGGGGAGCTGCTCGGCGGTGACGATCTCGGGCGCGTCGACCGCGGCGATCCCCGGCCAGCGGTGCACCCGCGCCGGGCCGTCCAGGTCCATGCTCGGGCCGGTGAGGATCAGCAGGTCGTCGCCCTGCGGGCACAGGTCGCGGATGCCGAGGCCGCCGAGGTCCAGGAAGTGCGTGCGGTACAGCGCCCTGCCGTCGCCGACCGGCAGCAGCCGCAGCCGGCCCGGCTCCTCGGGGTCGGTGTCCGGGCGGATCTCCACCAGGACGGCCCAGCCGCGCAGCACCGGCCCGCGCAGCCCGATGTAGAGCCGGTCGCGGTGCGCGGCGATGCCCTCGATGTCGATGCCGTTGTCCTTGCTGGGGATCGACAGGAACGGCGCCAGGTGCGGGTCGTCCTTCAGCAGGTCGGTGACGGAGTCGCCGTGCAGCCCGAGCACGGCGGCGGTGCGCTCGCCGTCCTCGCGGACGACCTCGGGCAGCCCGTCCGCGCCGGCGGCCAGCGGGAGGCGGGCCAGCACGAAGCGGTTGTCCTCGCGCACGACGGAGCCGAGCCGCTTGCGGGCCTTCGCGCCGCTCTGCCCCGGCTTGATCTTCTTGCGTTTGAGGCTGTGCGAGCCGATCGCCCACAGCCATCCGTTGCTGCGCGCCAGGCCCTCGATGTCGGCCTCCTCGTCGGGGCCGGCGGGCAGGTCGACCAGGTCGGCGAGCGCGACCGTGGTGTGGCCCTCGTAGCCGGTGACGAGCCCGTCCGCGTCGAGCGTCGCGGTGAGCCGCTCGATGGTGGCCGTCTCGTCGCCCGCCACCCACAGGCAGCGGCCGTCCTGGCGCACGGCGGACAGGTTGGTGTGCGTCCCGGCTTCCCGGCTCTCGAGCCCGAAGCGCAGCTCGACCTGGCGTTCCACGATCATGAGCGGAATGCTCCCATAAAACGGGCGCCGTTCCGGCCCGCCGCGCCCGTCCTCGGACGGCCGCTACCGGTCCCACAGGACATGCAGATGCGGCGGCTTGCGGAAGACCAGCCCGTGCGCGCGCGGGGCGCTGGACGGGTCGAGCCGCAGTCCGGGCAGCTCCAGCAGCGCGGCGACCGCGGTGCGGGCCTCCAGCCTGGCCAGATGCGCGCCGAAGCAGAAGTGCGGGCCGTGCGCGAACGCCAGGTGCTCGCCTGCGTTGGCGCGCCGCACGTCGAACCGGTCGGGGTCGGGGAACACGGCGGGGTCGCGGTTCGCGCCCGCGAGCGACACCCGCACCAGGTCGCCCGCGCGCACCGTGACGCCGCCGAGCGCGGTGTCACGGGTGGCGTAGCGGTCGACGACCGACGCCGACGGCTCCAGCCGCAGCGACTCCTCGATCGCGGCGGGCAGCAGGCCGGGGTCGTCCAGGACGAGCCGCAGCTGATCGGGGTGGCCGAGCAGGTGCAGCGCCGTGTTGGCGATCATCCCCTCGGTGGTGTCGATGCCGCCGAACATCAGGATCGCCGCGTTCGCCACGACCTCGGCGGTGGTCAGGCCCGCCTCGTCGGCGGCGGCCTCGGCCAGCAGCGACCCGGGCCCGTCCGCGGTGATCGCTTTCTCTACGGCCGCGCGCAGCAGCGCGTACGCCTCGTCCGCGCGCGCGGGCGCGTCGCCTCCCGCGGTGATGGCGGAGACGGCGTCGACGAACGCGCCGTACCAGGACCGGATCGTCGCGGCGTCGACGCCCTCCAGCCCGAGCGCCTCGGCGACGACCGCGACGGCCAGCGGCCCGGCCAGCTCGCCGCGCAGCTCCGCGCGGCCCGCCGGCGCGAGCCCGCCGACCAGCCGCGCGACCTCCGCCTCGACGAACGCGGTGAACCGCTCGCGGGTCCGCGCGGGCCGCAACGGCCGGGCGAACGGGTCGCGGTGCCGGGTGTGGACGGGCCCGTCCAGCGACAGCATGCTCGGCCCGACGACCCGCGCCGTGGAGAAGCGCGGGTCGTCGACGGTGAACGCGGCCGCGTCCCGCATCACCCGCTGCGCGAGCTCGCGCGAGGTCACCAGCCAGCCGCCGAGGGCGGGCAGCCAGGAGACGGGCTCGGCGGCGCGCAGGCGGGCGAGGAGCGGGTGCGGGTCGTCCTCCAGTTCGGCCACGCTCGCCGCGGCGCCGATCGGGAAACGGGACGTCGGATCAGAGGTCACCCGTCCGAGGATATTCCGCCCGGACGCCCCGCTACCTGATCTACATTGTAAAGGCGTCGGGCGGTCACGCCGCCTCGGCCCGCTCCCGCCACCACTCGCGTCCACGCTCGGGCAGCGTGTGGATCGGGTCGTAGTACTCGTACTGGCGCGTCAGCGCGTCCGGGTCCGACATCTCCAGCCCGGTGCGGTAGTTCTTCGTCCAGTAGGAGACGCCGCGCTCGCGGTCGTAGTCCGACAGCTGGTGCACCCAGCGCTTGCCGACGTAGGGGACGTCGCACACGATGCGCGGCGTCGCGAAGCCGGGCAGGTACCCCATGATCGCGTGCTGCAGCTCCTGCGCCTCCCAGACGGCGAGCCGCCAGTGCTCGCTGCCCGGGATCATGTCGCACATGTAGAGGTAGTACGGCATGATCCCGGCCTCGTCGAGCAGCGCGAACGACAGGTCGAGCAGCGCGGCGGGGGAGTCGTTGACGCCGCGCAGCAGCACCCCCTGGTTGCGGACGTCGCGGATGCCGGTGTCGAGCATCGCCCGCGCCGCCTTCGCGACCAATGGCGTCACCGACGAGGCGGCGTTGACGTGGGTGTGGATCGCGATCTGCGCGCCGCGCCCGTGCGCCTTGGCCGCCAGCCGCTCCATGCCGGCGCGGACCTCGTCCTGCAGCCAGTGCTGCGGCAGGCCCATGAGCGCCTTGCTCGCCAGCCGGATGTCGCGGATGTTGTCGATGTCCAGCAGCGCGTCGACGAACGACTCCAGCCGCGGCCACGGCAGGTTCGCCACGTCGCCGCCCGACACCACGACGTCGCGGACGCCCGGCGTGCGGCGCAGGTAGTCCAGCATCGCCTCGTGCCGGTCGGTCGGCCGGATGGTGAACTTGTGCTTGTCGACGTTCGGCGTGGAGTTGCCGACCAGGTCCATCCGCGTGCAGTGCCCGCAGTACTGCGGGCAGGTCGGCAGCAGCTCCGCCAGCACCTTGGTGGGGTAGCGGTGGGTCAGCCCCTCCACGGCCCACATCTCCGCCTCGTGGAGCGAGTCGCGCGTGGCGTAGGGGTGCGACGGCCAGTCGGTGCGCCGGTCGCTGAACACCGGGAGCATGTAGCGGCGCACCGGGTCGGCGTAGAAGGCCTCGGTGGACGAGGTGTCCATCGTGTTGAGCATCTGCGGTGGCAGCAGCATCGACATCGTCGCCCGCTCCGCCTGGTCGCGCTCGAGGTCGGCGTAGAACGACTCGTCCAGCAGGTCGCCCATGACCGCGCGGAGCTGGCGGAGGTTCTTCACGCAGTGCGCCCGCTGCCACTGCGCCGACTCCCACTCCGCGTCCGTGACCTCGCGCCACCCGGGCAGCCGCCGCCAGTCGGGCTCCTCCAGCGGCCGGCGCCGGTAGCCGTAGGGCTGGCCCGCCGCGTCCCGGCCGGCCACCGGGGTCCGGACGGCCGCGTCCGGGTCCGGATGCAGGGCAGTGGTCATCGTCGACCGCCTCCTCGCGTCACATCGATCGCATAAAAGTCTTGTATGGAGCCGACGTTACGGGAAGACTTCCACTGAAACCAGGGGTGCTCGGTATATCTTCCGGGACATCACCATTGGACGGCACCGGACACGGACGTTGGCGGAGGGGCGCGCGCATGAGCGGAACCGGGACGGCGGCGGGGGCGGGGACCGCGGTGGGACTGCACCGGGTGCTGGAGCCGGCGGGCGTGCTCCCGCAGGCGGCGGCGCGGCTGGACACCGACCCGGCGATCCGCCCCGACGAGGTGCGCGTCCGGGTGGAGCGGCTCAACCTGGACGCCGCGTCCTACCGGCAGCTGCACACCGCGCACGGCGGCGACCCGGACGCGATCCGCGCCGACGTGCTGCGGATCATCGGCGAGCGCGGCAAGATGCACAACCCCGTGACCGGGTCGGGCGGCATGCTCGTCGGCACCGTCGAGGAGGCCGGGCCCGACTCGCCGCTCGGGCTGGAGCCCGGCGACCGCATCGCCACCCTCGTCTCCCTCACCCTGACCCCGCTGGCGATCAGTGACGGCCTGGCCCGCTGGGACGGGCGCTCCGAGCAGATCCCCGCCGACGGCCACGCGATCCTGTTCGCCCGCTCCATCGCCGCCGTCCTGCCGAGCGACCTGCCGGTGCCGGTCGCGCTCGCGGTCATGGACGTGTGCGGCGCGCCCGCGCTCACCGAGCGGGTCGTCGCGTCCCGCGAGCGGCCGGTCGTCGCGGTGCTCGGCGGCGCCGGCAAGAGCGGCTCGCTGTCGCTGGCCGCGGCGCGCCGCGCCGGCGCGTCCCGCACGATCGGGCTCGTCCCGACCGCCGAGGAGGAGGAGCGGCTGGCCGCGACCGGCCTGGCCGACGCCGTGGTGCGCGCCGACGCCCGCGACCCGGTCGCGGTCGCCGCCGCACTCGGCGAGCCCGCCGACGTCACCGTGGTCTGCGTGGACGTGCCCGGCTGCGAGCACGGCGCGATCCTCGCCACCGCGCCCGGCGGGACCGTGGTGTTCTTCTCGATGGCGACCTCGTTCTCCGCCGCCGCGCTCGGCGCCGAGGGCCTCGCCGCCGACGTCACCATGCTGATCGGGAACGGCTACGTCCCGGGGCACGCCGAGACCGCGCTCGGCCTGCTCCGGTCGGAACCCGCCCTTCTCCCGCTGTTCACCGCCCGGGCGGGAGCGGATTCGGCAGAATGATCGTCTAATCCCCCGGAAGCGGCGGGGATCGGGCGATCATCGAAGGAGAGACATGGCGAGCGTCATCGGGGAACTGCGCGGGCGCGATCCGAAGGAGCGGCAGACCCAGATCGTGGACGTGCTGGTCCAGGCGTTCGCGGACCTGATGGAGCGCAGCCCGGCCGAGTTCCGCCGCCGGTTCCGCAAGATGGCCTCCGACCCGTTCGCGTTCTACCGGGGCAGCGCGTGCCTGTTCTACGCCGACGTCCAGCACGACGACGACCGGTGGGCCGACGAGCGGACGGGCCGCGTGTGGATCCAGGGCGACCTGCACGCGCAGAACTTCGGCACCTACATGAACGACGACGGCGTGTTCGTGTTCGACGTCAACGACTTCGACGAGGCCTACGTCGGGCACTTCACCTGGGACGTCAAGCGGCTCGTGGCGAGCCTGGCGCTGCTGGCCTGGCAGAAGGCGATCTCCGACGCCGACATCCGGCGGCTCATCGAGGCCTACGTGCGCGCCTACGTCGACCAGGTCCGCCAGTTCGCCGCGCATGAGGGCGACGAGAAGTTCGCGCTGACCCTGGACAACTCCGACGGCTACGTGCGCGAGGTGCTGGTCGAGGCGATGGGCGGCACCCGCATCGGGCTGCTGGAGGGCATGACGGTCGTGGACGGGCCCGACCGCAGGTTCCGCGACCGCGCCGGCGTCCGCCGCCTCGACGACGCCGAGCGCGCCAAGGTCGAGGCCGCCTACCAGGACTACCTGCGCACCATCCCGAGCGAGAAGCGGTTCGGCAGCCTCACCTACCAGGTGAAGGACATCGTCGGCGCGTCCGGCTTCGGCATCGGGTCGGCGGGGCTGTCGGCCTACAACATCCTGGTGGAGGGCAACACCCAGGCGCTGGAGAACGACGTCATCCTGTCGATGAAGCAGGGCAACGTCGCCGCGCCGAGCCGCGTCGTCGACGACGAGCGGATCCGCGAGTACTTCCAGCACCACGGGCACCGCACCGCGGTGTCGCGGCGGGCGCTGCAGGCCAACACCGACCCGTGGCTCGGATACACCCAGATCGACGGGGTCGGCTACGTGGTGCAGGAGCTGTCGCCCTACGAGGAGGACCTGGACTGGGGCGGCCTCACCGAGCCGGAGGACATGTTGTCGGTCCTGGACGACCTCGGCCGCGCGACCGCGAAGGTGCACTGCGTGTCCGACACCGACTCCGACCACACCCTGGTCGGGTTCCAGGTCGAGGACGCCATCAACGCGGTGATCGGCGACGACGAGTCGGCGTTCGTGGAGGACATGGTCGCGTTCGGCACCGGCTACGCCGAGATCGTCCGCCGCGACCACGAGTACTTCGTCGACGCGTTCCGCAACCACCAGCTCCCCGGCCTGTAGCGGCCCCCGGCCCCGGTCCGGTCAGCCGGCTCCGGGGCCGGTGGCGCGGACGAGGAGGAGGGCGATGTCGTCGTGGCCCTGCTGGTCGGCCAGCAGGGTCAGGACGCCGTCGGCGGTCGCGTCCAGCGACGCCGACTGCGAGGCGACCAGCGCGGACGCCAGCCGCGCGATGCCCTCGTCGACGTTGCGCATCCGGCTCTCCACCAGCCCGTCGGTGTAGAACGCGAGGGTGGCGCCCGCCGGGATGGTGCCGGAGACCTGCTCGTACTCGGCCGGGTGCGCCGGATCCGACACCCCGAGCGGCAGCCCGTGCGGGACGGCGAAGTGCCGGGCCGTCCCGCCGGGCAGCGCCAGCAGCGGCGGCGGGTGCCCTGCGCACGCCAGCTCGCAGCGCATCGTCACCGGGTCGCAGACCAGGCACAGGCAGGTGGCGAACTGCGCGGCGTCCAGGCCCTGCGCGATCGCGTCCAGCCGGGCCAGCACCTGCGCGGGCGGCAGCCCGCCGCGCGCGAGGGTGTGCGCGGCGATCCGCAGCTGCCCCATCGCGGCGGCCGCGGTCACCCCGTGCCCGACCGAGTCGCCGATGACGACCGCGACCCGTCCGTCGGGCAGCGGGACGACGTCGTACCAGTCGCCGCCGACGTCGCCGCCCGCCGGCACGTACCGGTGCGCGATCTCCAGCCCGGCGGGGGCGGCGACGCGGCCCGGCTTCAGGCCCGCCTGCAGCGCCGCCACCGTGCGGTGCTCGCGCCGGTACAGGCAGGCGTTGTCGACGCAGGTCGCGGCGCGCGAGGCCAGCTCGGCGGCCAGCGCGGTGTCGGCGGGCGCGAACGGCATCCGGCCGCGCTTGCGGCTGAACACCGCGAACCCCAGCACCCGGCCCCGCGCGACCAGCGGCACCGCCAGCAGCGACACGTGGTCCAGCAGGCCGGCGGCGGTCTCGGGGGTGCGGTGCAGGATCGTGTCGGGGATGGCGTCGCTGCCGAACTCCACCATCCGGCCGGAGGCGACGCACCGCGCGTACGGGGTGCCGGGCGGGTAGACGATGACCTCGTTGACGGGGAACTCGCGGGTCCAGGAGCTCGGGTCGTCCTCGGCGAAGGCGACCGCGAGCCGCCGGACCACGGCCGAGCTCGCGCCCGGTCCGGCGGCGGACGGCGCGGGCCGGCCGTCGGCCAGCAGCGCCTCCAGCACGTAGATGGCGCCCGCGTCGGCGAACCGCGGCACCGTCACCCCGACGATCTCCGCGGCGGTGCGGTGCAGGTCCAGGGTGGAGCCGATCCGGCGGCCGGCCTCGTTCAGCAGCTCCAGGCCGTCCGCCCACGGCGGCGCGACGGTCAGCGCGACCAGCGTCCGGCCGGAACCGGCCGCCATCGGGTCGCACGACACCTCCAGCGCGCCGCCGTCGAGCGGCAGCGCGCCGCGCCACGGGCGGCCCGCGGCGGCCTGCTTGAGCGCCGCCGCCAGCGGCTCGGCGCAGGCCCGCCCGAGGAGGTCGGCCAGCCGCGCGCCCACGGCGGCGGGCGCCGCGCGGCCGAACAGGCGGGCCGCGCCGTCGCTGCAGGCGGTGACCGTGCCGTCCGGGGTCGCCAGGACGGTCACCGGCCCGGGGTGCGCTGCGAGTGGCTCTGACATCGGTCCTTCACTGTCGGCTGCGCCAGGGTCGTCCCGGTGTGATTCGCGTTACGCTGAATCCCCCCGCGGACGACGCCCCTCGGCTGAAAAGGGAGACGATGCATGGACTCCGAGTGGATCCCACCCGAGGTCGACGGTCAGAGACCAAGCGTCGCACGGGTGTACGACTTCCTGCTCGGAGGAGAGCACAATTTCGCGTCCGATCGTGACCTGGCGACCGGGCTGCTGCGGATCGAGCCGCAGGCGCGGGAGCTGGCGCACGCGAACCGGGCGTTCCTGCGCCGCGCGGTCCGCACGGCGGCGCGGGCCGGCGTCGACCAGTTCGTCGACATCGGGTCGGGGATCCCCACACAGGGCAACGTGCACGAGGTCGCACAGAGTGTCAACCCGGACGCGCGGGTGGTGTACGTCGACAACGACGACGTGGCCGTCGCGCACAGCCGGTCGATCCTGGCGGGCAACGAGCGCGCCACGGTGATCCAGGCGGACATGCGCCGGCCCGCGGAGATCCTGGCCGACGGCGAGCTGAACCGGGTCGTCGACCTGGCCAAGCCGGTGGCGTTCCTGCTGGTGGCGGCGCTGCACCTGGTGAAGGACGAGGAGGATCCGGCGGGCATCGCGGCGGCGCTGCGCGACGCGGGCGCGCCGGGCAGCCACCTGGTGCTGTCGCACCTCACGCACGAGGCGCAGCCGGGCAAGACCGCCGCGATCGGCAAGCTGTACGACCGGGCGACCTCCCCGGCGGTGTCGCGGTCGCATGCGGAGATCCTGCGCTTCTTCGACGGCTGGGACCTGCTGGACCCGGGCCTGGTGTACGTGCCGCTGTGGCGTCCCGACGACGGCGACGAGGTCGCCGACCCCGAGCGGTTCCTGGTGTTCGGCGGGGTGGGCCGCCGCCCCTGACCTGCGGTGACCCCGCGGCGGCCGGCCGCGGCGGCGGGCCGGTAGTGTGCTGATCATGCAGGCCGCCGACGACCCGTTCGTGCGGGTGCGCGGCGCCCGCGAGCACAACCTGCGCGGCGTCGACGCCGCGATCCCGCGCGACGCGCTGGTGGCGTTCACCGGCGTGTCCGGGTCGGGCAAGTCGTCGCTGGCGTTCGGCACGCTGTACGCCGAGGCGCAGCGCCGCTACCTGGAGTCGGTCGCGCCGTACGCGCGGCGGCTGCTGCACCAGGTCGCCGCGCCCTCCGTCGAGGAGGTGACGGGGCTGCCGCCGGCGGTGGCGCTGGAGCAGCGCCGGTCGGTGCCGTCGTCGCGGTCGTCGGTCGGCACGGTGACGACCCTGTCGAACTCGCTGCGGATGCTGCTGTCGCGCGCGGGGGAGTACCCGCCGGGCGCGGAGCGGCTGGACTCGGACGCGTTCTCGCCGAACACCGCCGCAGGCGCGTGCCCGAACTGCCACGGCCTCGGCGAGGTGCACGAGGTCACCGAGGAGTCGCTGGTCCCCGACCCGTCGCTGAGCGTCCGCGACGGCGCGATCGCGTCGTGGCCGGGCGCCTGGCAGGGCAAGAACCTGCGCGACATCCTGGACGCGCTCGGCCACGACATCGACCGGCCCTGGCGGGACCTGCCGCGCGAGCAGCGCGACTGGATCCTGTTCACCGACGAGCAGCCCGTCGTGACCGTCCACCCGGTCCGCGAGGCGCACCGCATCCACCGCCCCTACCAGGGCACCTACTCCAGCGCGAAGAGGCTGGTGCTGCGCGCCTACGCCGATTCCAAGAGCGAGAGCCGCCGCAGGCGCGCCGAGTCGTTCCTGGTCTCGGCGGTGTGCCCGGTGTGCGGCGGGCGGCGGCTGCGGCCGGAGGCGCTCGCTGTCACCTTCGCCGGCCGCACCATCGCCGAGCTGGCCGGGCTGCCGCTGTCGGCGCTGGCGGACGTGCTGCGCCCGCACCTGGCCGGGGACGGCCCCGCCGCCGTCCTCGCCCGCGACCTGACCGCCCGCATCGAAGTGCTGGAGGAACTCGGCCTCGGCTACCTCGCCACGTCCCGCCCGGCGCCGACGCTGTCGGCGGGGGAGCTGCAGCGGCTGCGGCTGGCGACGCAGCTGCGGTCCGGGCTGTTCGGGGTGGTGTACGTGCTGGACGAGCCGTCCGCCGGGCTGCACCCCGCCGACACCGAGGCGCTGATGACGGTGCTGGAGCGGCTGAAGGCGGCGGGCAACAGCCTGTTCGTCATCGAGCACGACATGGAGGTCGTGCGCCGCGCCGGCTGGGTCGTGGACGTCGGCCCCGGCGCGGGCGTGCACGGCGGCCTCGTCCTGCACAGCGGCCCCGTCGCGGGCCTGCGCGACGTCCCGGAGTCGATGACGCGCCGGTTCCTGTTCGGCGAGCGGACGCGTCCCCGCCGCGAGTCGCGGGCGCCGTCGGGGACGCTGGAGCTGCGCGGCGTCACCCGCCACAACCTGCGCGGCCTGGACGCCGACGTGCCGCTCGGGGTGTTCACCGCGGTCACCGGCGTGTCCGGGTCGGGCAAGTCGACGTTCGTGGACGTCCTCGCCGAGCGCGCCGAGACGAGCGAGGACGTGCAGCGGGTGGTGCGGGTCGACCAGCGGCCGATCGGGCGCACGCCCCGCTCCAACCTGGCGACCTACACCGGCCTGTTCGACGCCGTCCGCAAGCGGTTCGCCGCCACCGCCGAGGCGAGGGCGCGCGGCTACGACGCCGGGCGGTTCTCCTTCAACATGCCGGAGGGCCGCTGCGAGAACTGCCAGGGCGAGGGGTACGTCTCGGTCGAGCTGCTGTTCCTGCCGTCCACCTACGCGGTCTGCGAGGTGTGCCACGGCGCCCGCTACGACCCCGCGACGCTGGAGATCACCTGGCACGGCGCGAACATCGCGGACGTGCTGGCGATGACGGTCGAGGAGGCCACCGGGTTCCTCGCCGAGGTCGCGCCCGCCGCCCGCTCCCTGGCGGCGCTGCGCGACGTCGGCCTCGGCTACCTGCGGCTCGGCCAGCCGGCGACGGAGCTGTCGGGCGGCGAGGCGCAGCGCATCAAGCTCGCCGCCGAGCTGCAGCGGGCCCGCCGCGGCCACGTGCTGTACCTGCTGGACGAGCCGACCACCGGCCTGCACCCGGCCGACACCGAGCTGCTGGACCGGCAGCTGCACGCCCTGGTGGACGGCGGCGCCACCGTCGTGGTGGTCGAGCACGACATGGACGTGGCCGCGTCCGCCGACCACGTCATCGACCTCGGGCCGGGCGGCGGCGGCGAGGGCGGCCGCATCGTCGCCGCGGGGACGCCCGCGCAGGTGGCCGCCTCGCCCGCGAGCCGCACCGCCCCCTACCTGAAGCCGCGGCTGCCCTGACCCGGCGCGCGGCGCGGCCGGGTGCGGGCGCGCCCCCGCCCGACCCCGGCGCGGCGGGACGGGCGGGGACGCGCTGGTCGCGAGGCCCCCGCGTCAGCCCTCGAGTACCGCGTCAGCGGGCGAACGCGATGGCCGTGCCGGCGCTGACCACGACCGCGATCACCACCAGGACCAGCGAGGTGCTGAGCGGGTTGCGGCGCCGCTGCATCGTCTTCGGCTTGGACGTCGCGGCGCGGTTGACCGGGCGCGGCGAGGCCGACGGCTTCTTCGGCCGCGGGTGCGGTGCGGCCGGGACCGCCGGGGCCGGGGCCGCCGCCCGCACGGGATGCCGCGCCGGCACCGGCGGGCTCGGCACCGGTGCGGGCGGCGGCGCCTCCGGGACGTGCACGGGCGGTGCGGCGTGCGGAGGCGGCTTCGCCGCCGGCGGCGGCGCCGGGTGGGTCTCCGGCGGCGTGGGCGGCTCGGGCGGCGGCGGGGCGTGCGTCGCCGGCGGCGGCGTGTGCGGGGGCGGCTCGGGCGGCGGCTTCGGTGACGGGGCCGGCGGCTCCGCGCAGCCCGGGGCGCCCGGGCCGACGTTCACGTGCACGGTCCCGTCGATGCACACGCTCACCCCGCCCCCGCCGGCCCCGGTGACCGTGACCGAGGACGACGGGTCGGGCGCGGGGTCGGCGAACGCGCAGGCCGGCAGGGCCAGCGCGCCGGCGAGCGCACCGCAGAGGGCGGCGGGGAGCAGCGGCGTGCGGCGCACGCTCAGCCACCGCCCGCGATGCGCCGCAATTCGGCCGCCGCGCCCGTGAACGCGTCGGGATGGACGGCGAGACCGCCGCGGAACACGTGCGCGATGTCGAAGACCAGGTAGATGCCCGCGGCGAGCAGCCCCGCCATGAGCCCGAGCGGGACCAGCGCCATCCCGCGCGGGCGGGCGCCGGCGAACAGCGGCAGCAGCATGACGACGATGCCGGTGAGGACGGTGACGGCCAGCAGCCCGGCGGGCGGGGTGGTCTTGGCGTCCATCTCCCGCTGGTGCCGCGCCGCGGAGATCTCGGTGAGGTGGTCCAGGACGGCGCCCTGGGCGTTCTGGAGCTCGTCGGTGGGGGTGTTGACCGCGATCACCTCGCGGCGCAGCGTGTCCAGCTTGGCCCAGCCGGTCGCGCTGAGCCGGCCGTGGTCGCGCATCCGGCGCCATTCTGGACCGCGGACGAACTGCACGTAGTCGCTCAGGCCCGCCTGGATGTGCTGGGCGTCGGCGGCGGGGAGTCTGGAGGCCGCCCAGTACGCCTCGACGACGGCCTGGCTCTCGGCGTAGGTGTTGGACCGGGCGGAGTCGGCGGAGGTCCACGGCACCACGATGGCGATGGCGAACGCGAGCAGGAACAGCGCGGACAGCATCGCCCCGGTGTGCGCGGTGGTGGGGCCGTCGGGGTCGGCGTCGTCGACGCCGAGCCGCCCGCGCCGCACGAGCCGGCTGGCGAGGATCACGACGATGACGGCGCAGACCGCGGCCGCAATATAAATGATCATGTTCCTCCTGGGGGGACCGGGCGTGCGGGGCGGGGCCGGGTTCCCCGCCCGCAGGCGACTGTCGGTGATTCTAAGCTCACCAAGCGTGGCCGGACATGGTTTCGCCGTGGCCGTCACCTGGAAGTGACCTGACCGTCCGGGGCGGGAAGCAAAGGCTGGCCCCGCCCGGGCTTTCGCGCGGCGGGGGAGCGGGCCGGGCGCGCGGGGAATGCCTGACGGGGAGGCGGTGCCCGGCGCTCCTCTCCGCGGGATCTGCTGTTGGTTCTTGCGATTTGCCGTTCAGATGCCGGAAGATCTGCGGTAGACAACACGCATAGAAGGACGATTGTCGGCAACCGGCCTGAGAGGGGCGGCAGCGTGAGGGGAGACGGCAATGGCGCCGCAGGGAAAGCTGGACCTCGATCCGCAGGTGGTGGACACCGCCCGGCGGCTCGCCGCCCGGGCCGCGGAACCGATCATCCGGATGGCCCGCTCCCACACCACCGTCTCGGTTGAGCGGGCGCTGCTGCGGCTGACCGGGCTGACGGGCGCCGACGACGAGGGCCGGCCGTGGGCCAACCACCTCGCCGACGCCGTCCGCGACCAGGTCGGCCTCGAGCACGGCCTCGCGCTGCCGGTGTGGGACGCGCTGCTGAACGGGCCGCACCGGACGCTGCGCGAACTCGCCGAGGCCGCCGCCCGCGGCCGGACGTCGTTCCGGCTGCCCGCCGGCACCGACGCCGCGCACGCCCGCGAGGCCGCGTCCGCCGCCGCCCGCGGCGGCATGGACCGCATCGACCGGCGCCGCGCCGAGCGCGACGAGCTGCTGGTGCAACTGCCGACCCCCGACGCCGCGGACCCGCCGCGTCCCCTCGTCTACCTGATCGTCGCGACCGGCGACATCTACGAGGACATCCCGCAGGCGCAGGCCGCCGCCCGCGAGGGCGCCGACGTCGTCGCGGTGATCCGCTCCACCGGGCAGTCGCTGCTGGACTTCGTCCCCGAGGGCGCCACCCGCGAGGGCTACGCCGGCACCTACGCCACGCAGGAGAACTTCCGGCTGATGCGCGCGGCGCTGGACGACGTCTCGCGCGAGCTCGGCCGCTACGTCCGGCTGACCAACTACGCCTCCGGGCTGTGCATGCCGGAGATCGCCACGCTGGCCGGGCTGGAGCGGCTGGACATGATGCTGAACGACTGCATGTACGGCATCATCTTCCGCGACATCAACCCCCGCCGCACCTTCATCGACCAGCGCTTCTCCCGGCAGATCCACGCCCGCGCCGGCATCGTCATCAACACCGGCGAGGACAACTACCTCACCACCGCCGACGCGGTCGACGCCGCGCACACCGTGATCGTCAGCCAGCTGCTCAACGAGCGGTTCGGGCACGAGGCGGGCCTCGCCGACGCCCAGCTCGGCCTCGGCCACGCCTTCGAGATCAACCCGGCGATCCCCGACTCGTTCCGGCTGGAGCTGGCGCACGCCCAGCTCGTCCGGGAGCTGTTCCCCGGCGCGCCGCTGAAGTACATGCCGCCCACCAAGCACATGACCGGCAACATCTTCGCCGGCTACCTGCTGGACGCCTTCTTCAACCTCGCCGGGGTCCTCACCGGGCAGTCGATCATCCTGATCGGGATGATGACCGAGGGCATCCACACCCCGTGGCTGTCGGACCGCGACCTGGCGCTGGAGAACGTCCGGTACGTCCGCGACGCCTGCGGCGCCCTCGCCGAGGACTTCATGCCCCGCCCGGACGGGATGATCGTCCAGCGGGCCAAGCAGGTGCTGTCGGAGTCGGTGGAGCTGCTGGAGCGCGTCAACGACGAGGGGCTGCTCACCGCGATCGCCGAGGGCACCTTCGGCGTCACCCGCCGCCCGCCCGACGGCGGCAAGGGCCTGGACGGCGTCGTCGAGCGCGCCGACGGCTACTACAACCCCGCCATCGAGATCCTCGACGGCGAGGACCCGCACGCCCGCCACGCCACGGCCGACTCCGGCCAGGAGGTGCCCGCATGACCGTCGAGACGACCGGGGGGACGCAGGCCCCGGCCCAGCCCGCCGACACCCGCCAGGTGATCCGCCCCTACGGCGACACCACCGGCGACGGCATGGTCCAGATGTCGTTCACGCTGCCCATCCCGGCGGGCAAGCGCGCCGACGCCGCCGCGCTGCAGCTGGCCGGGAAGATGGGCCTTGACCCCGCCAGTGTCGTGCACGCCAAGCCGATGGGCCCCGACTTCACCTACTTCATCGTCTACGGGCGGGTCGGCCACCTCATCGACTACGCCTCTATCCCCGTCCCCGAGGAGCGCGCCTACCCGCTGCTGTCCTCGCAGGAGGTCAACCTCGCCGTCCGGGGTGCGCTGAACCGGCGGCTCGTCGTCGTCGGCGCCTGCATCGGCACCGACGCCCACACCGTCGGCATCGACGCGATCCTCAACGTCAAGGGGTTCGCGGGGGAGAAGGGCCTGGAGTACTACCGGGAGATCCAGGTGGTGAACATGGGCGCCCAGGTCACCGTCGAGGAGCTCGTCGAGCGCGCCAAGGCCGAGGACGCCGACGCCGTCCTGGTCTCCCAGGTCGTCACGCAGAAGAACGCGCACCTGCACAACACCAAGCAGATGGCCGCCGCGTTCCACGCCGAGTACCCGACCGCCGTCGCCGCCGGCGTGGGGCGGCCGCTGCTGGTCGTCGGCGGGCCGCGCTTCGACACCGTCACCGAGGAGGACCTCGGCGTCGACCGGATCTTCGGCAAGGGCACCACCCCCGCCGAGGTCGCCAGCTACCTCGTCCACGCCCTGCTGCCCGGCCACGCCGTGGACGACGCCCGGCAGGCGGCCGGCGAGGAAGGAGAGGACGGACGATGAGCGACCCCCGCGAGGGCCTGACCGTCACCCACCGCCGCTACGTGCCCTACGCCCACGCCCACTACGCCGGCGACCTGGTCGACGGCGCGTACATGCTCGGCCTGTTCGGGGACGTGGCGACGGAGGTGTGCATCCGCACCGACGGCGACGAGGGCCTGTTCGCCTCCTACTCCGACGTGCAGTTCCGCGCGCCCGTCCGGGCCGGCGACGTGCTGGAGGCCAGCGCCGTCGTCACCCGCGTCGGCACCCGCAGCCGCACCCTGGACTTCGAGGCCCGGGTGGTGTGCCGGGGCCGCCCCGACAAGGGCGAGTCGTCCGCCGAGGTGCTCGCCGAGCCGATCGTCGCGGTCACCGCCACCGGCACCGTCGTCGTCCCCTCGGCGGGCGGCTGACAGGTAGGCGGCTGACAGGTAGGCGGCTGACAGGTAGGCGGCTGACAGGTAGGCGGCTGACAGGGCCGCTGGGACGGGCCTGCCGAGCCCCGCGGCGCCGCGCGCCGCGGGGCCGGACCCGCTCGTCCGGGACGGAATTGGCCGCCACCTGCGATCATGGTGCTGAACTGGGAGAACAGAGAGTCGCCGCAGAACATGCGGCGGTTGACAAGGGCCGCGAAGCCGGTAGTTTTGCTGCAGTCCAGCACGGGACTCACCGATCGGCCGCCCGGGTCGCCACCGGGCACCGCGCCGCGGCGGGGCGAGAGCGGGCCACACCGGTGGCCGACGCCGTGCCCGTCCGAGCCAGCGCGGTGGTCCGGGGCCGGTGTCCGGGCGGAGCCGCCCGATCGCGCGGGGGGTTGGACCCGGGAAGGGCCCGGACATCCAGTAGAAAACGGAGACCCGCTCTCACCGCCTGTGGGACGGCTCCGGCCCGATGGATGTCACGGGCCCTCTTCCGCGTCCGCGCGCCCGCTTTCCGCGCGGTGCCGCAGCCTCTCCCGCCACGCCCTCCGCCTTCGTGCCGCCCCGGAGCCGTCCGCGAGCGCATACCGTTGCCGCATCAGCGGGAACACCGTGACCGGGGCGTGGTCGCCCCGGCCGCCGCGGGCCGGTAGCGTTCGGCGGACGGATCGAGCGAACGAGGGGTGCACGTGGCCCAGGAGACCCTCCCGGACCGGCCGCCGGTCGGCGGACCGGCGGACGCCGGCGCGGCCGCGCGCCCCGGGCGCGCCGCCCGCCTCGGCCGGGCCGCTCGGCGCTTCCTGCGCACCGGCGGGCGCGCCGGCTGGCCCCGCACCCTCGTGGCGGTGGCCGCGGGCGCCCTGCTGTGCCTGGCCTTCCCGCCGTTCGACCTGACCCCGCTCGGGCCGGTCGCCATCGCCGCCCTCACCCTCGCGCTGCGCGGGCAGCGGGCCCGCACCGGCGCCTGGCTCGGCTTCCTCGGCGGCGCCGCGTTCTTCCTGCCCACCCTCGACGGCCTGATCCCGGTCGGCCCGGACGCCTGGGCCGCGCTGAGCCTCGTCCAGGCGCTGTACTTCATCCCCATGGGCGCCGCGATCGCGCTGGTCACCCGGCTGCCCGGCTGGCCGGTGTGGACGGCGGCGCTGTGGGTCGCCCAGGAGGCGCTGCGCGGCCGCGAGCCGTTCGGCGGGTTCCCGTGGGCGCGGCTGGCCTTCTCCCAGACCGCCACGCCCCTCACGCACTACGCCTCGGTCGGCGGCGCGCCCCTGGTCACCTTCCTGACCGCGCTGCTCGGCGGGCTGCTCGCCGCCGCCGCCGTCGCCGCCTGGCGGCTCCGCCCGCCCCGCCGCGGCACCGCCGCCGATGAAGGCACCACCGACGACGAAGGCACGGGCGAGGGCACGGGCGGCACGGCGAGCCGCCCCGGCAGGCGCCGCGCCGCCGTCTCCGCGGGCCTCGCCCTGGTCGTCGCCGGCGCCGTCACCGGCGCGGGCGCGCTCATCCCCACCCCCACCGATGGCAAGCACGTCACCGTCGCCGTCATCCAGGGCAACGTGCCCCGCCTCGGCCTGGACTTCCTCGGCCAGCGCAAGGCCGTCCTGAACAACCACGTCAAGGCCACCCACGAGCTGGCCGCCGAGGTCCGCGCCGGCAAGGTCGCCCGGCCGCAGTTGGTGGTGTGGCCGGAGAACTCCAGCGACCTGGACCCCTACACCGAGCCCGACGCCTACCGCGCCATCGACGGCGCCGTGAAGGACGTCGGCGTCCCCGTCCTGGTCGGCGCCCTCACCGACACCCCCGACCGCAAGATGGTCGAGAACCGCGGGATCGTGTGGGACCCGGTGACCGGCCCCGGCGACTACTACGTCAAGCGGCACCCCGTCCCGTTCGGCGAGTACCTGCCGTACCGGGACGTCCTCACCAAGATCATCAAGCGGTTCGAGCTGATCCCCCGGGACTTCGCCAAGGGCACCCGGTCGGGGGTCATGCGGCTCGGGCCCGTCGACATCGGCGACGTGATCTGCTTCGAGGTCGCCTACGACCGGGAGGTCCGCGACGTCTCCCGCGGCCGGATCCTGATCGTCCAGACCAACAACGCCACCTACGGCCGCACCAGCCTGCCGCCCCAGCAGATCGCCATGTCGAGGCTGCGCGCGGTCGAACATGGCCGTACGATCTTGGTTGCCGCGACGAGCGGGATCAGCGCGATCGTCGCCCCGGACGGCCGGATGATCGACCGCTCCAGGGAGTTCGTGCCCGACATCCAGGTCGCGAGCGTCCCCGAGCGCACCGAGCGCACCCTGGCCGACCGGGTCGGCGAGGTGCCGGAATGGGTGCTGGTCGCGGTGGGTATCGGGGCGCTGTGCGCCGCGGCATGGACGACGGCCAGGAAGAACGAGGAGAATTGACACCGATGGAGATCCCAGCCGACCTCGGCAGGGTGCTCGTGATCATCCCGACCTACAACGAGCGGGAGAACATCGAGCGCATCACCGGCCGGGTGCGCAAGGCCGTCCCGTCGGTGGACGTGCTGGTCGTGGACGACGCGAGCCCGGACGGCACCGGCGAGGCCGCCGACGCGATGGCCGCCGCGGACGACCAGGTCAAGGTGCTGCACCGCACCGGCAAGGAGGGCCTCGGCCCCGCCTACATCGCCGGCTTCCGCTGGGCCGCCGAGCAGGGCTACGACGTCATGGTCGAGATGGACGCCGACGGCTCCCACCAGCCGGAGGAGCTGCCCCGGCTGCTGGCCGCGCTGGAGGACGCCGACCTGGTCATCGGCGCCCGCTGGGTGCCCGGCGGCAAGGTGGAGAACTGGCCCAAGCGGCGCGAGGCGCTGTCGCGCGGCGCCAACACCTACGCCCGGCTGATGCTGCGCATCCCGCTGCACGACGCCACCGGCGGCTACCGCGCCTTCCGCGCCGCCACCCTGGACAAGATCGGCCTGGAGGGCGTGGACTCGCGCGGCTACTGCTTCCAGATCGACCTCGCGCTGCGCGCGCTGCACAAGGGTCTGCGGGTCGTCGAGGTGCCGATCACCTTCGTCGAGCGGGTCCACGGCACCAGCAAGATGAGCCGCGACGTGATGATGGAGGCGGCGCTGCGCATCACCCAGTGGGGGATGGCCGAGCGCACCGGCAAGCAGGACGGTACGCGCTGACGCGCGGCGAGCGCCGGTAGTCCCGGAGGCCCGGGGGGCCCGGCGGCCGTCCGGGGGAAACGTTCGGGGGCGTCCTGGCGTTGACACCGGTACAGGAGAAGCTCGCAACCCCGAAAATGGAGCCATGCTGCCGCTCGCACTGGTCCTGGCGTTCCTGCTGATACCGGTCGTGGAGATCGTCCTGCTCGTCCAGGTCGGCGGGGTGATCGGCGTCTGGCCGACGCTCGCGCTGCTGGCGGCCGAGACGCTGCTCGGCGCCTGGATCGTCCGCCGGGAGGGCCGCCGCGCCTGGCGCGTCCTGCAGGACACGCTGCGCCGCGGCACCGTGCCCGACCGGGAGCTCGGCGACGCCGCGCTGGTCATGGCCGGCGGCGTCCTGCTGCTGATCCCCGGGCTCATCACCGACGTCCTCGGCCTGCTGTTCGTGCTGCCGTTCACCCGGCCGCTCGTCCGCCGCGTCGGTTCCCGGTACGCCGCCCGGCGGATGCGCCTGGCCGGTGACCGCGCGTCCATGACCTTCCCGCCCGGTGCCGGCGGCCCCGGGTTCGGCCCGCTGGGCGGCGGGTTCGGCCCGTTCGACCCGGACGGGGAGGCCCGCGACGCCGGCACGCCCCGCGGCCCGGTCGTGCGCGGCGAGGTCGTCGAGGAGGACGACCACCCGTCCCGCACCTGACGCACTCGCTTTTCGGGGCGCATGCGAAAGGGCCCGCACCTTCCGGTGCGGGCCTTTCGCCGATCTCAGACGGTCAGGCGGATCTCCGCCGGCCCGCCCGCAGGATCTCCAGCCGCTCGGCGAGGACCTCCTCCAAGTCCTCCACGGTTCTGCGCTCCATGAGCATGTCCCAGTGGGTGCGCGGCGGCTTCCCCTTCTTGGCTTGGGGCAGCTCCCCGTCGACCCGCAGGGCCGTGGCGCCGCAGCTGCGGCATTCCCAGGTCATCGGCACCTCGGCCTCGGCTGCGAGCGTCACGGTGAACCGGTGGCCCTTGGTGCAGGTGTAGTCCACCTCTTGCCGAGGGGCCAGATCGGTGTTGCGATCGTTCTCGTAGCTCGTCGCTCCGAGTCGGGTGCCGCGAAGTGCGCGCTCGGCCATCGTCACGTGCCTCCCAGACGGCTTGCGGTCTTGCCCTGACCAACGCTCCAGACCGTGACAAGATTCCCGCAACCCGTCCGGTCCAACCCTGCTGTTTGCGGCCGTGCCGTGCCGCGCCCGCCGATCGTCCGGCGGCGCCCCCCGCGGCGCCCCGGCGGGGTCACGATCCGACGCGGTCCGTGCTGTCGATGACGTGGTCGACGAAGCCGTACTCGCGGGCCTGCTCGGCGGTGAACCAGCGGTCGCGGTCGCCGTCCTCCTGGATCCGCTCCAGCGGCTGCCCGGTGTGGAACGCGGTGCGCTCGGCCAGGGTCCGCTTCAGGTACAGCGACTGCTCGGCCTGGATCTTGATGTCGGACGCGGTGCCGCCGATCCCGCCGTGCGGCTGGTGCATCATCACCCGGGCGTGCCGCAGCGCGTACCGCTTGCCGGCCGTCCCCGCGCACAGCAGCGTCTGCCCCATCGAGGCGGCCATGCCCATCGCCACCGTCGAGATGTCGTTCGGGACGAACTGCATCATGTCGTAGATCGCCATCCCGGCGTCGACCACGCCGCCGGGGGAGTTGATGTAGATCGTGATGTCGCGCTGGGCGTCGTGCGCGGCGAGCAGCAGGAGCTGCGCGTTGACCCGGTTGGCGACCTGGTCGTCGATCTCCGTGCCGAGGAACACGATCCGCTGCGCCAGCAGCCGCTCGGACAGCTGCGCGTCCGCGAACTGCGGGGCCTCTGCCACCTTCGCCGTCGTCCGCGGCGCGAACGTCTCCGCCCGTCCCGCGGGGCGGTCGCCTTCCGGTCGTTCGAACATGCGCCCTCCTCTTTGATCTGTACGGAACGTACGCTCTGTACATCTCGTGAACCTACAGTCGCGCGCCCGGAGGGGCCAGGGGAGTTCGCTATACGATGAACAGCGTGGAAAAGCCGGTGACGGAGGCACGCAAGGAGTTCGCCGACCTGGTGAACCGGGTCGCCTACACGGGGGAGCGCGTGGCGCTGACCCGCCGTGGGAAGGTGATGGCCGCCCTCGTGTCGGCGGAGGACCTGGAGCTGCTGGAGAGCCTGCGCGCCGGGCGCCTTGACCTCACCCAGGCCGGCCCCGCCGCGCCCCACCAGCCCGAGCGCCCGCAGCACGCGCCGCTGCGGATCGCCGCGGAGTACCGCCCGGGCGGCCCGCAGCACCCGCCGGGCTTCGGCCGCTGACGCCGCGGCCCGCTCGCGGCCCTCAGGGCCGGGAGGCCCGGGTCAGGACGCCGGGGTCGGGCGCGGCCACAGGTCGCGGGACGCCATGACGTGGCGCAGGGCGACCAGGTCGTCGGTCATGATGCCGTCGATCCCGATGTCGAGGAGCCGGTTCATCGCGGCGGGGTCGTTGACCGTCCAGGCGTGCACCTTCAGGCCCAGCCGGTGCGCCTCGGAGATGAACGCCTCGGTGACGAACGGGACGGGCCCGAGCCCGTAGGGGACCTGGGCGCAGGCGACACCGGTCGCGGCCAGCCGGACGAGCTTGGCGGTCGGGCCGCCGTAGGACTTGGCGCGCAGCGCCATCAGCCCGCGCGGCCCCAGCGCCATGCACACGTCCCGCGCGTCGAACAGCGGCAGGCGCGCCCGCATCTGCGCGAGCCGGCGGGTGGAGAACGAGGTGATGCACACCCGGTCCCAGGCGCCGGTGCGGTGCAGCACCTCGGCGAGCGGGCCGATCACCGGGGCGTCCTTGAGGTCGATGTTGACGCGGGCGTCCGGCCAGGCCGTCAGGACGTCCTCGAGGCGGGGGATGGGCTCGGTGCCGCGGATGCGGGCCTTGGCGACCTCGGCGTAGGGCAGCCGCGCGATCGCGCCCGTCCGGTCGGTGACCCGGTCGAGGGTGCGGTCGTGGAAGGCGACGACGACGCCGTCCGCGGTGGCGTGGGCGTCGGTCTCCAGGTAGCGGTAGCCGAGGTCGATCGCGCGCTGGAAGGCGGCCATCGAGTTCTCCGGCCGGCCGCTCGCGCCGCCGCGGTGGGCGAACGGGATCGGGCCCGGATGGTCGAGGAAGGCGTACGAGCGGGGCACCCGTCCGATTATGGCCGACGCCCGCCGCCAGCCTTACCTTACTGCGTAAAGGCGCCGGGCCCGGGACTGTGACTGCTAACGTCGCCTCCCCAGACGATCAGCAAGAGGAGCAGCGCCATGGCCGACGTGAACGAGTACCGGGCGACGTTCGAGCTGGTGGACGTGGACGGCGACGGGTACATCTCCACGGCCGAGCTGAAGAACCTGATGACCAAGCTCGGGCAGGGCATCACCGAGACGCGGGCCGTGGAGGTCGTCGTGGCGGCCGACGCCAACCATGACGGCAAGATCTCCCTGGAGGAGTTCGCGGCGCTCATGGAGCAGACCGCGTAACCCACCCGTAGACCGAAGGGCCCGGCCGCGTCGACGCGGCCGGGCCCTTCGGTGTTCGTGGCATCATGGCCGGCCGCGTCAGTCGGTCGGGCGAGCGGCGCCGGCGGTGGCGTGCCAGCCGTTCTCCAGCAGGTCGAACGCGCGCTCGACCGTCTCATGGCGGTCGGCGCGGCCATGGACGAGGGCGGCGGTCTCGAGCGCGAAGTGGGCGAGGGCGGCGCAGGCGGCATCGTCCTCGGGGAGTCCCGCGTCCTCGGCGATGGCGCGGGCCAGGGCGGTCTCGTGGCGCATCCACATGCGGTGCGCGTAGTCGCGCAATGCCTGGTTGCCGTCGACGAGCCGACCGAAGCGGTCCGCGGCGGGGTCGCCCGTGACGAACTTGCGGCGCAGGACGTGCGCGCGCAGCGCGGCCGGTACCGAGGTGCCCGCCGGCCGGTCGCGGACGGCGGCGACGAGCGCGGCCTCGACGTCGGCGTCCAGGTCGAACACCAGTGCCTCTTTGCTGGGGAAGTGCTTGAACAGCGTGGTGGTGGAGACGTCGGCGGCCTCGGCGACGTCCTTGATGCCGACGTTGTCGTAGCCGTGCTCCAGGAACAGCCGCAGCGCCGCGTCGGCGAGCGCCTTGCGGGTGGCGGCCTTCTTGCGTTCGCGGCGGCCCATCGTCTCCGTCTCCGTCATGCCGCCATCCTAGCCTCTCGGTTGCCTCAATAGAAAAGTTGACTCGTTGCACTTTTGTATCGAGTGTGCTTTTGTGGGAGCGCCGGGCCCGGCGGCGATGCCCGAGGCGGCCCGGCGCTCCCCGATTCCCGCATGAGTGAGGTGATCAGCCATGTCCGCACCCGATCCGTCTCCGCCCGCGCCCAGGGCCGTCCGGTGGGCCCTGCTGGGCGTGATGCTCGCGATGCTGCTGTCGATGCTGGACAACATGGTCGTCGGCACCGCGATGCCGACGATCGTCGGCGACCTCGGCGGCCTGGAGCACATCTCCTGGGTCGTGACCGCCTACACGCTGGCCACCGCCGCGTCCACGCCCGTCTGGGGCAAGTCCGGCGACCTGTTCGGACGCAAGAGCGTCTACCTGCTGGCCGTCGTGGTGTTCGTGGCGGGGTCCGCGCTGTCGGGCGCCGCGCAGTCGATGGTGCAGCTGATCGTGTTCCGTGCCGTGCAGGGGCTCGGCGCGGGCGGCATCGGCGCCCTGGCGTTCGCGCTGATCGGGGCGCTGGTGCCGCCCCGGGAGCGGGGCCGGTACCAGGGAATGACCGCCTCGGTGATGGCCGTCGGCACGATCGGCGGCCCGCTGGTCGGCGGGTTCATCACCGGTCACGCCGGCTGGCGGTGGGCGTTCTACGTCAACCTGCCGCTCGGCGCGGTCGCGCTGGTGTGGTGCTGGTTCCTGCTGAGGCTGCCCGCGGACCGCGCCAAGGCCCGCATCGACTGGGCCGGCATCACGCTGATGACGGCGGTGGTCTCCGCGCTGGTGCTGGCCACGACCTGGGCCGGCAGCACCTACCCGTGGACGTCGTGGCAGGTCCTCGCGCTGATCGCGGCGGCGGCCGCGGGGACGGCGGCGTTCGTGGCGGTGGAGCGGCGGGCCGCCGAGCCGCTGCTGCCCCTGCGGATCTTCACGGGGCACCGCAACTTCCCGCTGATGTCGGTGCTGATGCTGGTGTCGGGGGTGACGATGTTCGGGTGCGCGCTGTACCTGCCGCTGTTCCAGCAGACCGTCCAGGGCGCGTCGGCGTCGGACTCCGGGCTGCTGCTCCTGCCGATGATGGCGCCGGTCCTGGTGGTCTCGCAGATCGGCGGCCGGGTGATGTCGGCGACCGGCCGGTACAAGGTCTTCCCGGTGCTCGGCACGGTGTGCATGACCGCGGGCCTGCTCCTGCTGTCGACCATGGACGCCTCGACGCCCCGCGCGGTCACCGGCTGCTACATGGCGCTGGTGGGCGTGGGGACCGGGTTCCTGACCCAGATGGTCACCACGATCGCGCAGAACAGCGTCGAGATGCGCGACATGGGGGCCGGGTCGGCGGCGATCACCCTGTTCCGGACGATCGGCGGGTCGGTGGGGGTGGCGGTGTTCGGGTCACTGTTCAACCGGGCCATCCACGGGCCGGTGCCGGCGGACGGGGCGTCCCCGGCCGGACTGCCGCCGGCGGCCAGGGACGCCTACCTGCACTCGTTCGTCACCGGCACGCACCAGATCTTCCTGCTCGGGGCGGTGGTGTGCGCCGTCTCGCTGGCCGCGGCGCTGCTGGTGAAGGAGGTTCCGCTGCGCGGCAGGCCGCAGCCCTCGCCCGGCCCCGGGGCCCGCGCGGACGAGGCCGGTGCGAGGGTGCCGGACGCGGGGCAAGCCGCGAGCTAGCCGATCGGGTGGCTGCGCCGCGCGGACCGCGATGTGCGTGCCGGGAGTGGTGTCGTGTGCGTCGCCCCGGTACGGTCGAAGTTGTCATCGATGTCAGGTTCAAGGGCGGGGATATGCGGATCGGTGAGCTGGCCCGGCGGACCGGGGTGAGCGAACGGTCGCTGCGCTACTACGAGCAGCAGGGGCTCCTGGTGGCCGAGCGCACGCCCGGAGGCCACCGCGAGTACCGCGAGGGCGCCGTGGACCGGGTGATCCGCATCCAGGAGCTGTTCGCTGCCGGGCTGCACAGCGAGAAGATCGCGCGGCTGCTGCCGTGCATGCGCGACGCCGACGGCGGCCCGTCGGAGCGGGCGACGCCGCGGCTGGTGGCCGATCTCACCGCAGAGCGCGACCGCATCGACCGCATGATCACCGACCTGGTCCGGTCCCGGGAGGTGCTGGACGAGGTCATCGAGACCGCCTCGGCCGGCTGAGACGCCCCGCCGCGTCCCCGGGCCGTGCGCGCGGCCGGGGACGCGGCGGGAGGCGGGGTCAGGCGAGGCGGCGCAGCTTGAGGGCGTTGTCCATGCGGGTGACGGTCTCGCCGTCCGGGGCGGTCTGGACGCGTTCATGCTCGCCGCTGTGCTGCACCTCCCACGCGTCCTGCGGGAGCCGCAGTGACTCCAGCACCTCGTCGGGGGTGGGCAGGTGCATGTCGTGGTGGTGGTCGTGCCCGCCGGCGTGCTCGTGGTCGGGCTGCTCCCACGGCGGCGGCCCGGCGTGGCCGACGATCAGCAGCGTGCCGCCGGGCGCGACGGCTGCGGCGGCCGAACGCAGAATCTCCGCGCGGGGCATCTCGCGGGGCGAGTGCAGGAAGTGCGCGGACACCAGGTCGAACTCGCCCTTGGGAAAGGACACGGCGAGGTCGTGGTGCTGCCAGTCGACGCGGTCGCCGACGCCGGCGTCCGCGGCATGCCGGGCGCCGCGCTCCAGGGCGACCCGGGAGATGTCGACCGCGGTGACGCGCCAGCCGCGGCCGGCGAGCCAGACGGCGTCGGCGCCCTCGCCGGCGCCGAGGTCGAGCGCGGTGCCGGGCGGGAGGTCCGCGGCCTCGCGGACCAGGACGGTGTTGGGGTCGCCGCTCCAGATCCGGTCGCTCTCGCCGTAGCGGGCGTCCCAGAACTCCTCGGCGGTGGTGCCGTCGTCGTCGCTCATCATGCGTCCTTGGGGATGTGTCGTGGCCGTTTCCGCTGCCATGCTCGTTCCCGGGACCGGATCCGGCGAACTCCTTTGCCGTTTCCGCAAAATCCGGGGGGCCGCCAGGACGAGGGCGGCGACGGCGGCCGGTGCGGCGGCGACCGCGAAGCACGCGGGCAGCGGCAGCGCGTCCAGGCAGGCGCCGATCGCGCCGGTCCCGGCGGACGAGCCGAGGTTCACCGCGGTGTTGACCCAGGCACCGGCGCGGACGCGGTCGCGGGGCGTCGCGTCGGCGTCGGCCAGCAGGTAGGCGGTGGTCAGCGACGGTCCGACGAACGCGCCCGCGGCGAACATCGCGGCGGCGAGCACGCCGACGCCCGGGGCGAGCCCGGCCGCGGCGATGGTGGTGCCGAGCGCGGCGGCCAGGAAGGCCAGCCGCACGCGCGGTGAGGGCCGCCAGCCGATGGCGCCGTAGGCGAGGCCGCCGAGGGCGCTGCCGGCCGACATCGCCGCCATCACCCAGGCGCCGCCGGTGGCGTGGTGGTGGTGCCGGGCGGACGCGACGGCCAGCAGGTCCATGCATCCGAGGGCGGCGCCGGTCGCGGCCGCGGCGATGACGGGCGCGAACTGCAGTGCGCGGCCGCCGCGTCCCGGGCGGTGCCCGGCGGGGTGCGGGCGGACGGCGGGGGAGGTCACCAGCCCGACCGTCCCGGTGGCGACCAGGACGGCGCTCGCGGCGACGCCGAGGGAGGGGGACGCCACCGCGGTCGCCAGCCCGGCCAGCAGCGGGCCGGTGATGTACAGCAGTTCCTCGGCGACGGCGTCGAGGCTGTAGGCGCGCCGGCGGAGCGCTTCGCCGGGGACGAGGTCGCTCCACAGCGTCCGCATGACGGGGCCGAGCGGGGGAGCGGACGCGCCGGCGGCCGCGATGAGCGCCACGAGCAGCGCGACGGGCGCGCCGGGGCGCCAGGTGCAGGCGGCGAGGCCGAGCAGCGCCAGCGCGTAGGCGCCCGCCATGGGCGGCAGGGCGGCGCGCGGCCCGTACCGGTCGATGAGGCGGGCCCGCAGCGGCGACAGCACCGAGATGGTCAGGCCGAGGGCCGCCATCAGCGCGCCGGCGGTGGTGTAGGAGCCGGTGGAGGCGGTGAGCGCGAAGGTGAGGGAGAGGAGGATCGTCCCGTAGGACAGGCGGCCGAGCAGGGCCGCGCCGAAGGTGCGGCCGGCGTGTGGGGTGCGCAGGACAGCCGTGTAGGAGGGTGCCATGGGGGTGTTCCTCTGAAGGGCCCGCGTGGTCGCGCGGAGGGACGTGCGTGGACGCCGGGATGCGCGGGCCGCCCTGGGGGCGGGCGGCTAGCGCGGCGCTTTACGCACGGAAGAGGAACGGCACGCGGTGATCATAACCCGGTGCGGCGGGTCAGGACGACCATTCGCGGCGGCGGGCCTCGGCGAGCGCGATGGCGGTGGCGACGGCGACGTTGAGCGAGCCGACCCGTCCGATCTGGGGGATGTAGGCGACGGCGTCGGCGGCGGCGAGCAGGGCGGGGGAGCAGCCGTGGTCCTCACCGCCGACGGCGAGGCAGACGTCGCCGTCCAGGGGCGCCTCGTGCAGCGGGACGGCGTCGCCGGTGAGCTCGATCGCGATGATGCGCAGTCCCTCCTCGCGGATGGCGGCGGCGGCCTTGGCGGGCGTGCCGGCGTGCTCCCAGGGGACGAGGCGTTCGGTGCCGAGCGCGGTCTTGGCGACGTTGCGCTGGTCGGGGGGCGTGGCGTTGCCGGCGAGCCAGAGCCGCTCGACGCCGAACACCGCTGCGCTGCGGATGATCGAGCCCATGTTGAACGGCTGGGTGACCGACTCCACCAGCAGGCCGAGGCGGCCTTCGGTGCGGCGCCGCCAGTCGCGGTTGAGGCGCTTGACGTCGGTGGGACGCAGCTGCCTGCGGCCGGGCGCGGAGTCGGTGGTGCTCATCGGGTGTGGCCTTCCGTGCGGGACGAGACGCGCAGGACGCGGTAGGCGGAGCGGGAGGCGATCCGTTCGGTGGGGAAGCCCTGGTCGTTCAGCCAGCGCTGGAGGGAGTCGGAGCCGAGGTGCTTCTGCACGACCAGGTGGGCGAGGGCGCCGGGGGACAGGCGGGGCAGCCAGGCGAGCAGGAGGTCGTGCAGGGCGGCCTTGCCGATCCGGATCGGCGGGTTGGACCAGATCGCGGCGAAGCGCAGGCCGGGGTCGACGTCGTCCGCCAAGCTGAACCTTACATTGTCAAGGCCGGCGGCTTGAGCATTCAAACCCGCGAGCTCCAGCGCTCGCTGGTTCACATCCACACCCCACACGCTCGCCTGCGGCGAGCGGCTCGCCAAGGTGAGCGCGATGGGGCCGTAGCCGCAGCCGAGGTCGAGCAGGTCGCCGGCCTGCGGCGGCGCGGGGACGGTCTCGAGCAGGACGCGGGTGCCGGCGTCGACGCGGTCGGGGGAGAACACGCCGCTGTCGGTGTCCAGCCGCAGGTGCAGGTCCGGCAGGACCAGGTCCACGGTGCGGCGGCGGCTCGCGGCTCCCGGCCGCTCGGCGAAGTAGTGTTCCCCCACGTCGGCCGACCGTATCAGCGTTCGGGACGTCCCCGCGCCGCCACGGTCCCGGCGGCGGGCGGGGTCAGGGCAGGCGGGAGAACCAGGCGAGGGAGAACCCGCCGGCGGCCAGCGCGAACAGCAGCGCGATGCCGGTGTAGCGGGCGGCGACGTCGCGGTGCTCGATCTTGAAGCCGAGGGAGCTGCCGATGTTGGTGTACACCTCGCGCAGCTGGCCGGCGTCGGCGGCCTCGTAGGCCTTGCCCTGGGTGCTGGTGGCGAGGGTCTTCAGCGCCTCCTTGTTGACCGAGACGCTGGTGGTCTCCCCTTCGATGTCGACGGTGCCGTACGGCGTGCCGAACGCGATGGTGGACACCGGGACGTGCGCGGCGCGGCTGGCGTCGACGGCCTCCTGCACGGACCGTCCGGTGGTGTTGTCCCCGTCGGACAGCAGCACGATGTGGGCGGGCGGCGGATCGTGCGCGGCCTGGGTGTCGAAGGTGCGGATGGCCTGCAGGGAGGTGAAGACGGCCTCGCCGATCGCGGTGCGCTTGGCGAGGCTGAGCTGGTCGAGGGAGGCGATCGCGGTGTCGCGGTCGGCGGACGGCGCGGCGATCAGGTTGGCGTTCCCGGCGAAGGAGACGACGCCGACGTTGAAGCGGGACGGCAGCTCGCGGATGAACTTCTTGGCGGCGGCCTTGGCGGCCTCCATCCGGTTCGGCGCGACGTCCTGGGCCATCATCGACAGGGACACGTCGACCGCGACCATGATGGTGGCGCGGTCGCGGGGCACCTTGACGGAGCTGGCGGGGCGGGCGAACCCGATCATCATCAGGATGATCATGGCGAGGAACAGCACCGCGGCGACGTGCCGGCGCCAGCCGGGCCGCTTGGGGGCGACCTGGGACAGCAGGGCGAGGTTGGTGAAGCGGACGGCGTAGTTGCGGCGCCGCATCTGCAGCACGATGTACAGGCCGGCGAGGATCGGCGCGAGGGCCAGCAGCCAGAGGCGGTCGGGCGACAGGAAGGTCATGGGCGCACTCCCGCGGTGCTGACGGCCCGCCCGGCGGCGCGGCGCTGGCGGACGGCGAAGCGGGCGACGTCGGTGATCCAGTCGCGGTCGGTGCGCAGCACGAGGTGGTGGACGCCGCAGCGGCGCAGGGCGGCGCGGGTGTGCGCGCGTTGGGCGGCGGCGGCCTCGGCGTAGCGTTGGCGGGTGCGGCGGCTGAGGACGATCTCGTGGACGGCGCCGGTCTCGGGGTCGGTCATCTCGACGAGGCCGATGTCGGGGAGGTCGAGTTCGCGGGGGTCGATGACCTCGACGGCGAGGACCTGGTGGCGGGCGGCGAGGCGGCGCAGCGGGCTCTCCCAGGCGGGTTGCTCGTCCGGGTCGGTGACGGGGTCGGCGCCGGCGGGCGGGAGGAAGTCGGAGATGACGACGCGCAGGCCGCGGCGGGTCTGGCCGCGGGCGAGGGAGGTGATGGCGGCGGCGAGGTCGCCGTGCGGCGCGCCGGCGGTGGCGGTGGTGCCGGACATGCGGGCGGGCGGGCCGGTGCCGGGGTCGGTGCGGGCGTCCAGGACGGCCTGCAGGAGGGCGTAGAGGGCGGCCTTGCCGGTGCGGGCGGGCCAGCGGCGCAGGCCGCCGGGGTGCTGGAGGTAGGCGCCGACGCGGTCGCCGAGGCGGACGGTGAGGAAGCCGACGGCGGCGAGGGCGGCGACGGCGAGTTCGCGTTTGACCATGCCGGCGGTGCCGAAGTCCATGCTGGGGGTGAGGTCGACCAGGGCCCAGGCTTCGAGTTCGTGGTCGGCGACGAGGTCGCGGACGTGGGGGGTGGTGGTGCGGGCGGTGACGGCCCAGTCCATGTGCCGGACGTCGTCCTCGCCGGGCTGGTAGAGGCGGGCTTCGGCGAGTTCGGTGCCGGGGCCGGGGAGCAGGCCGAGGTGCTCGCCGTTGAGCAGGCCGTCGAGGCGGCGGGTGACCTGGAGTTCCAGGCGGCGCAGGGTGCGTTCGGGTGCGAGCTGGGCGAGTTTGTCGTCGTCGCGGCGCGGGGCGGTCATGCGGTGGTCACCGCCGCGGCGCCGTGGTTCCACACGACGCGGGGCGGGGGGACGGCGGCGAGGATCTGGTCGATGACCTCGGCGGGGTCGGTGCCGTCGGCGAGGGCGTCGAAGGACAGGACGAGGCGGTGGGAGATGACGTCGCGGGCGACGGCCTGGACGTCGTCGGGCAGGACGTAGTCGCGGCCGGACAGCAGGGCGAGGGCGCGGGCGGTGGAGACCAGGCCGAGGGTGGCGCGGGGGCTGGCGCCGATCTCGATGACGGGGCGCAGGTCGGGCAGGCGGTACTGCTCGGGTTCGCGGGTGGCCATGACGAGGCGGACGATGTAGTCGGCGACGAGTTCGTGGACGGAGACCTCTTCGGCGGCGCGCTGGAGTTCGGCGAGGCGGTCGGCGTCCAGGACGGGGGTGGCCTCGGGCGGGTCGATGCTCATCCGCTGGAGGATGTGGAGTTCCTCGTGGGCGGAGGGGTGGTGGACGTCGATCTTCATCAGGAAGCGGTCGCGCTGGGCTTCGGGGAGGGGGTAGACGCCTTCGGACTCGATGGGGTTCTGGGTGGCGAGGACGATGAAGGGGCGGGGGAGGGGATAGGTGTTGCCGCCGAGGGAGACCTGGCGTTCGGCCATGACCTCCAGGAGGGCGGACTGGACCTTGGCGGGGGCGCGGTTGATCTCGTCGGCGAGGACGAAGTTGACGAAGACGGGGCCGAGTTCGACGTCGAACTGCTCGGTGGAGGGGTGGTAGATGCGGGTGCCGACGATGTCGGAGGGGACGAGGTCGGGGGTGAACTGGAGGCGGGCGAAGGTGCCGCCGACGACTTTGGCGAGGGTGCCGACGGCGAGGGTCTTGGCGACGCCGGGGACGCCTTCGATGAGGCAGTGGCCGCGGGCGAGGAGGGCGACGACCATGCGCTCGACCATGTGGTCCTGGCCGACGATGACCTTCTTGACCTCGGCGAGGGTGGTCTGCAGCAGCGCGGCGGCCTCGTCGACGTCGTTGGCGGCGATGGTCATGTGGGTGTCCCTCACTGTGCGACGGGTGTGAGCGGGCGCGTTCCGACCCTACGCGATCACCTTTACCCGTTCGTGCGCGATCCGTGCGTGCGGGGTGGATGCCGGTGCGGGTGGGGGTGCCGGTGGGGGGCGGGGGCGGTCGTGGTGGGGTCGCGGGCCGGGGGCGGTTGTTAGGGTTGCGGCCATGTCGAGGCCGTTGCCCCCGGGCGATCCCGCGCTGCTGGGGCCGTACCGTTTGTCGGCGCGTTTGTCGGAGTCCGCTGCCGGGATCGTGTTCCTGGGGGTGGACGGTGAGGGGCGGCGCGCGAGTGTGGCGGTGCTGAACCGGGGTGCGGCGGAGGACGCCGCGGCGCGGGACCGGTTCCGGGCGGCGATCGTGGCGGCGGTGCCGGGTCCTGATGGTGTGGCGCGTGGTGGTGGGGCGCCGGTGGTGGCGGCGCAGCCGGATGGTCCGGCGCCGTGGGTGGCGACTTCGTACGAGGCGGACGTGCCGGGTGCGGAGCGGTTCTTGGAGCCGGTGCTGCTGGGTGGTGGGCGGCGTTGGGGGTTGCGGCGCGGTCCGCAGTTCCAGCCGCATTGGCTGGGGTCGTCGGAGGCGGCGCTGGCGCGTCCGGGGCCGAGGCCGGTGGGCGGTGGGCCGGTGCAGGGTCCGGAGCGTCCGCCGGAGCGGAGTCTGGTGGCGGCGGTGCTGGCGTTGGCGGGGGCGTTGGTGGTGTTGGTGTTGTTGATGGCGGTGCTGTTCGCGTGTCAGCCGCGGCCGAAGGATCCGCCGGCGGAGCCTCCTGAGCCGACTCCGTCGGTGCAGGCGCCGTCGGTGGCGCCGTCGACGCCGGCGCGTCCGTCGCCGCCGCCGTCGTCGGGGTCGCCGTCGCCTTCGCCGACGGGGTCGGGGGGCGGTGATGGGGGTCCGCTGTGATCGGGGCCTTTGCTTGATCGCTTTGTGGGGCGGGTGGTCCTAGCCTGGGGCGATGACTGCTTCTGGGACCGCTGTGGACGCGCTGGCCGACCGGTATGTGGATGCTTTCGCGGCGTTGGATCCGTGCCGGGCGGCGTTGATGGGGATCGCGGGGCAGGAGTCGCGGCTGACCGATTTCGGGCCGGAGGGGCGGGCGGCGCGTGCGGAGTTGACGCGGGTGACGCTGGCGGAGCTGGACCGGATCGCTCCTGCGGGGGGCGGCGGGGTGGCGGCGGCGGTGCTGCGGGAGCGTCTGGAGTGCGAGCGGGCGCTGGACGAGGCGGGTGTGCGGGCGTGGGAGCTGGACACCATCGACGGTCCGGTGCAGCGGTTGCGGACGGCGGTGGATCTGCTGGATCGGGGGGCGGCGACCGACTGGGACGCGGTGGCGGCGCGGGTGGGCGGGCTGGCGGGGGCGTTGGCGGGGCTGCGGGTGTCGCTGGAGGAGTCGCTGCGCGGCGGCAGGTGCTGCGGAATGTGCGGGAGTGCCGGGAGATGCCGGGGTTCTTGGCGGGGTTCGCGGGGCGGTACGGGGACGGGCCGTTGCGGGGGCGGTTGGAGTCGGCGGTGGCGGCGGCGTCGCGGGCGCTGGAGGACTTCGCGGGGTTCCTGGCCGGTGAGGTGGTGCCGCGGGCGCCGGAGCGGGATGCGCTGGGCGCGGACCGGTATCGGCTGGGGGTGCGGAACTTCCTCGGGACGGAGCTGGATCTGGAGGAGGTGTACGCGTGGGGGTGGCGGGAGCTGGCGCGGATCGAGGCGGAGATGGGTGAGGCGGCCGCGGCGATCCGTCCGGGGGAGCCGGTGGCGGCGGTGCGGGCGGTGCTGGACGCCGATCCGGCGTACCGGGTGCGGGGTGCGGAGGCGTTCCGGGTGTGGATCCAGGAGCTGGCGGACGGGGCGATCGCGGATCTGGACGGGACGCATTTCGACATTCCGGAGCCGTTGCGGCGGGTGGAGTGCCGGATCCCGGCGGTGGAGTCGGGGGTGTACTACCTGGCGCCGGCGGAGGATCTGTCGCGTCCGGGGACGGTGTGGTGGACGGTGGCGGATCCGGACCAGGAGATCGTGACGTGGACGGTGCCGGCGACGATGTTCCACGAGGGGGTGCCGGGGCATCATCTGCAGCTGGGTGTGACGACGCTGAACACCGGGGTGCTGAACCGGTTCCAGCGGTTGTCGGGTGAGCTGTTCCCGGGGCATGCGGAGGGGTGGGGGCTGTACGCGGAGCGGTTGATGGACGAGCTGGGGTATTACGGGGATCCGGCGTACCGGCTGGGGATGCTGGCGGGTGGTCAGCAGTTCCGGGCGGCGCGGGTGATCCTGGACATCGGGATGCATCTGGAGCTGGAGATCCCGGCGGGGTCGGGGTTCCATGAGGGGGAGCGGTGGACGCCGGAGCTGGGTTTCCGGTTCCTGCGGGCGCATACGGGGCCGGAGACCGATGCGTCGATCGCGTATGAGATCGACCGGTATCTGGGGTGTCCGGGGCAGGCGATCGCGTACAAGGTGGGGGAGCGGGTGTGGCTGGAGGGGCGTGCGGAGGCGCGGCGCCGTGCGGGCGGGGCGTTCGATTTGAAGGAGTTCCATCGGCGGGCGCTGGATCTGGGGCCGATGGGGCTGGATCTGCTGCGGCGGGAGTTGGCGCGCCTTTGACGGGTGCGGTGTGCGGGTGGTGGGGTCAGACGGGGGCGGCGGGGTCGACGCCGGTCTCGCGGAGCCAGCGGCGCGGCGTGTCGCAGGCCGGGGTGCCGGGGGCGGGTTGCTCGCCGGGCAGGTCGGTGGAGGAGCCGACGTGGGTGGCGCTCTCGTCGCCGGGGTCGAGGATCTGCTTGCTGTAGTGGGGCGGCCATTGCAGCAGCATCCGGCGGCCGCAGGTCGGGCAGGCCCATTCCTCGGTCCCGGACGCTTCGGCCCGGACCATGCGCATCTGGTGCGTCGCCCTCAAGACGGGTCCTCCTCAACCGTTGGCGAGGTTCGGCGAAAATCCCGCTCCGTATGGTGATTGCCCACGTCAAGGCGGTTAAACGGGCGGGGCAAGCGACGTCGACGGCCGTCCCGGCGGCGCGGCGGGGACGGTCAAGGCCGGTCAAGCGGGGGGCGGCGGCGGTTCCGCGGGTGCGGGCGGGGCGGTGAGGGCGGCGCGGACGGCGGCGCCGATGCGGGCGACGGTGTCGGCGGGGCGGCGCGCGAACGAGCCCCAGCCGAGGAAGCCGTGGTCCAGGCCGGTGCCGGGGATGAGGGTGACGGGTACGCCGGCGGCGCGCAGGCGGGCGGCGTGCTGTTCGGCCTGCGGGCGGAGCCGGTCGTGTTCGGCGGGCGCGATGATCGCGGGCGGCAGGCCGCGGGGGTCGGGGTCCAGCAGCGGGGACGCGTCGGGGCGGGCGGGGTCGGCGCCGTCGAGGTAGAGGCGCAGGGCGCGGCGGACGTCGGAGGGCGGCCAGGGCAGGCCGTCGGGGTCGGGTGGTGCGGGCGGGACGTCGCGCAGGTCCAGCGCCGGGTACACCAGCAGTTGCAGGGCGGGGCGGGCGGGTCCGGGGGCGCGCAGCAGGCTCGCGGCGGCGGCGGCGAGCTGCCCGCCGGCGCTGTCGCCGGCGACGCCGGTGCGGGCGGGGTCCACGCCGAGGCGGGCGGCGTGGGCGGTGGTCCAGCGGACGGCGGCGACGGAGTCGTCGACCGCGGCGGGGAAGGGGTCCTCGGGCGGGCGGCGGTAGCCGACCGACAGCCAGGCGACCCCGCTGGCGGCGGCGAGGGCCCGTACGACGGGGTCGTAGGAGTCGACGTCGCCGAGGACCCAGCCGCCGCCATGGAAGTACACCATCGCGGGCGCGGGCCGGTCGCCGCCGGGATGGTAGAGGCGGGCGGGCAGGGGCCCGGCGGGGCCGTCGACGGTGAGGTCGCGGACGAGGGGGACGGGCGGGCGTGGGGAGCGTGCGAGGTCGGCGGCGTGCTCGCGGCGCGCCGCTTCGATCGCGCGGGCGCGGGCGTCGCCGCGATCCGCGGCGCCGGGCCCGGTCGGGGGCGCGGGTTCGGTGAGGCGGCGGCGCAGGAACGCCAGGTAGTCGGGATCGCGGCCCATGGCTCCCCCTGGCGGCGTGGCGGACGGGGTCGGGCCGCCCAGCCTACGAGGGCGCCGCCGCGCCGGGCCTGGCCGGGGCCGGGGAAAACCTGTTGGGGGCGGGGCGGGTGGTCTCCTACGATCGCCGGCATGGCCTGTTTCATCAAGAGCGCGGTCCTGGGGACCGGCCACGCCGCCTATGTCCGGCTGCGTGTGGCCCGTCCCGTCCTGGACCGGCCTGGGGCGCGTGCCCGCGCCTGATCTTCTCTGCGGGGCCGTGTAGGCGTCCCGCCTTTTTTCTCGTGCTGGTGCGGCGGTCTGTGAGGCCGTGCGCCGTCGCCGGTGTCCCCTGCGGTCCAGGGCTTTCGAGCGTCCATTGACCATCTCGGACGGGCCCGGCCGCGCTTTGCCGCCTTTCGTCGGCAGGTCACGCTCGCGGTGATGCCGCCGCGTGCTGCGTGGTGCCTTCGGTGCCCGTCCGGCCGGCCCGCCTGGGGCCGCAAGCCGAGGACGGCGACCCTGAACCAGCACCACCACGGCGGCTCGCGCGCGCATGCGCGGCGCGCGCTGTCGCAGAACTTCCTGTCCGATTCCGCGGCGATCGCCCGGTACGCCCGTGCCGTGGTGCCCGCGTCCGGCGCGCTGGTCGTGGAGGCCGGCGCGGGCGACGGCCGCATCACCGCCGCGTTGGCGGCCCGCGCCGGGCGGGTGATCGCCTACGAGATCGATCCGCGGCTCGCGGCGCGGCTGCGGGCGCGGTGCGCGGCGCTGGAGAACGTGCGGTGCGTGAGCGGGGACTTCCTGGCGGCGCGTCCGCCGGCGGGCCCGTTCCACCTGGCGGGCAACATCCCGTTCGCCGCGACGTCGCGGATCGTCGGGTGGGCGCTGGCGGCGCCCGGCCTGGCGTCGGCGACGCTGATCACGCAGCTGGAGTACGCGCGCAAGCGGACCGGCGGGTACGGGCGCTGGTCGCGGCTGACGGTGCGGACCTGGCCGGAGTTCGGCTGGGAGATGGGCGGGCGGGTGCCGCGGGGGCTGTTCCGGCCGGTGCCGCGGGTGGACGGCGCGGTGCTGCGGCTGGTGCGGCGGCCGCGGCCGCTGCTGCCGGCGGCGTCGATGGGCGAGTACCTGCGATGCGTGGACCTGGGGTTCACCGGGCGGGGCGGGTCGCTGCGGGCGTCGCTGCGGGAGCGGTATCCGCGGCGGCGGGTGGACGCGGCGCTGGCCGCCGCGGGGATCGCGCCCGGTGCGCTGGTCGCCGACGCCCACCCCGACCGGTGGGTGGTGCTGGTGCGCGCGCTGACCGGCGGGTGATGCGGGGCCCGGGGGTCAGGCGGGTTCGGTGGGCGGCCGCCACCGGAAGATCATGTCGCCCTGCCGGACGAGCGCGGTCGGCCCGAGCAGCCCGGCGAGGCGGACGGCGGTGTCGCGGGCGGCGACCGGCACGGCGCCCGTCAGGGCGGTGAGGCGGGCGAGGTGGTGGGAGCGCCGCATCACCTGGGTGGTGCGGCGCCGCCGCGCCGCGGTGTAGTCGGCCAGTGCCCGCGGCAGGTCACCGGTGCCGGTGCCGGTGCCGGTGCCGGTGCGGGTCGCGGCGGTGGCGTGGTGGGCGAGGACGACGGCGTCCTCGATGGCCTGGCAGGCGCCCTGGCCGAGGTTGGGGGTCATGGGGTGCGCGGCGTCGCCGAGCAGCGCGGCGCGGCCGCGGTGGAAGGCGGGCAGCGGCCGGGGCATGTGGTAGACGTCGTTGCGCAGGACCGCGGCCGGTTCCACGGTCTCCAGCAGCGCGGGGACGGGGTCGTACCAGCCGCCGAACAGGCGGATCAGTTCGGCGCGCTCGTCGCCGCCGGGGGCGCTGGCGCCTTCGGGGGCGGGGGCGGTGGCGTACAGGTAGGCGCGGTCGCCGGCGAGGGGGTTGATGCCGAACACCAGGCCGCGGCCCCATGCCTCGGCGGGGGTGAGGCCGCCGGCGGGGGCGCGGGTGACGGCGCGCCAGGCGGTCAGGCCGGTGTAGCGGATGGGGGAGCGGCCGGGGAACAGGGCGGTGCGGGTGGGGGAGTGGATGCCGTCGGCGGCGACGACGAGGTCGGCGGTCTGCTCGCCGGCGGTGGTGGTGACCGTGGCGGGGGTGGTGGCGTCGCCGGGGGAGGCGAGGGCGGCGGTGGAGTCCAGGTGCAGGGCGCCGGCGGGGAGCCGGTCGGCGAGCAGGTCGACCAGGGCGGCGCGCAGCGTGACGACGAGCGGGTCGCCGTAGCGGTCGGCGGCGGTCTGGATGGAGGTGCGCGACAGCCAGCGTCCGTCGGCGCGGCGGACGCCGCCTTCGCCGTGGAAGGCGTGGAGGGCGCGGACGGGGTCGCCGGCGCCGATGGTGTCCAGGGCGCGCAGCGCGTTGGGGCCGATCGCCAGGCCGGATCCGACGGGTTCGAGGGTGGCGGCGCGTTCGTGCAGAGCCACCGTCCAGCCGTGGGCGTGCAGGGCCGCCGCGGCGGTGAGGCCGCCGATTCCGCCGCCGATCACGATCGCGTGCGCCATGGGGGAACACCCTTTCTCACTACATCCGTAGTTCCGATACTACGCCTGTAGTGAGCGGGCGGTAGGATCGGGGTATGACGTCCCCGCGCGCCGAGCTGGTCGCCGACACCGCCATCGCGCTGCTCGCCGCCGCCGGGATGCGCGGCCTCACCCACCGCGCCGTCGACCGGGCCGCGGGGCTGCCCGCCGGGTCCACCTCCAACCTGGCCCGCACCCGCGCCGCGCTGCTGGAGCTGGCGCTGCGGCGCCTCACCGAGCTGGACCGGCGCCGCTTCGCCGGGTTCGAGGCCCTGTCGGGCGCGGACCTGCGCGGGCCGCGCCGCGCCGCGCTCATCGACGCCGTCGCCGTGATGCTGGAGGTGCAGCTGCGCGAGCACCGCGCCTGGGTACTGGCCCGCTACGAGCTGGCGCTGGAGGCGACCCGCCGCCCCGCGCTGCGCGCCATATACGACGAGCTGGGACGCGGGTACCGCGCCGGCGCGTCCGAGCTGATGCGGCAGGCGGGGTCGCCCGACCCCGGCCGGCACGGGCCGCGGCTGATCGCCTTCATCGAGGGCGTGCTGTTCGACGCGGTCGCCGGCGCCGGACCCGAACCCGGCGGCGGCGACCTGCGCGCCGCCGTCACCGAGTACCTCGACGGCGTCCTGCCCGGCGCCGCCGCGCCCGCGCAGGGCGCGCCCGCGCAGGGCGCGCCCGCGCAGGGCGGGGCGCCGGCGGGGCGTCAGAACGGGTAGGGGGCGATCTCCCCGCGCACCGTCACCCACTGCGTCTCGGTGAACGCCTCGATGTTGGCGTCCGGGCCGCCGAACCGCGACCCGTTCCCCGACGCCGCCAGCCCCCCGAACGGCACCACCGGCTCGTCGTTGACGGTCTGGTCGTTGATGTGCACCAGCCCCGTCGGGACCGCGTCGGCGATCGCCATCGCCTGCCCCACGTCGCCGAGGATCCCCAGCGACAGCCCGTACTCGCTGTCACGCGCCAGCGCGACCGCCTCGTCCACCCCCGCGAACGGCACGACCGGCGCGACCGGCCCGAACACCTCGCGCGCGTAGGCGGGCATGTCGGGGGTGACCTCCGCCAGCACCGTCGGCCGGTAGAACAGTCCCTCGTGGGTGCCGCCCGCAGCCAGGCGCGCCCCGGCGTCGACGGTGTCGCGGACGAGGGCGTCGACGTGCGCGAGCTGCCCCGCGTCGATGATCGGGCCGAGCGCGACCGGCCCCGCCGCGGGGTCCCCGACCGGCAGCCCGTCGGCCTTTTCGGCCAGCGCGGCGACGTACTCCTCGTGCAGGCTCTCGTGCACCAGATGCCGGCCGGTGGTCATGCAGATCTGCCCCTGGTGCAGGAACGACCCCCACGCGCCCGCCGACACCGCCTTGCCGATGTCGGCGCCCGGCAGCACGATGAGCGCGTTGTTGCCGCCGAGCTCCAGGTGCGCGCGCTTGAGCAGCCGCCCGCACGTCTCCCCGATCCTGCGGCCCGCCGCCGTCGACCCGGTGAACGACACCACCCGCACCTGCGGCGCCGACACCACCGCCTCCCCGGCCTCCAGCCCGCCCGGCAGCAGATGCAGCAGCCCCTCGGGCAGCCCCGCCTCCTGGAACACCCGCGCGAGGCTGACGCCGCCGCACACCGCGGTGCGCGGATCGGGCTTGAGCAGCACCGCGTTGCCGAGCGCCAGCGCCGGCGCCACCGACCGCATCGACAGGATCAGCGGGAAGTTGAACGGCGCGATCACGCTGACCACCCCGGCGGGGCGGCGCCGCGCCAGGCTCCACCGCGGCTGCGCCGACGGCAGCACCAGCCCCTGCGGATGGGAGGCCAGCGCCGCCGCCTCGTAGCACAGGCCCGCCGCGAAGTGCGCCTCCAGCTCCGCCTTCGCCGGCACCGACCCCGCCTCCCGCACGATCCAGTCCTGGATCTCGGCGGCGTGCTCCTCGAACAGCCGGCCCGCGCGGCGCAGCACCGCCGCGCGCTCCTCGTAGGTGCGGGCCGCCCAGTCGCGCTGCGCGGCGGCGGCCGCCGCGGCCGACGCGGCGACGTCGCGCGCCGAGGCGTTCCCCAGCGTGCCGAGCTCCGCGCCGGTCGCCGGCTCGACGACCGGGAGCGTCCCGCCGTCCGCGGCCGCCCACCCGCCGGTGAAGATCTTCCCCGTCCACGTCCCGGGATCCAGCAACGCCATCGCCTGCTCCTCCTCGCACACGCGCCCGCGCCCGCGGGCGGCTCGGTCACCCCAGCCTCGCCGCGCCGCACCGCCGGCGGAACAGCGCGTTTCCGCTGAACGGAACCTCCCGCGGCGAACGCCGCCGAAACCGCGCTCACCACCGCCGGGCAAAACCCGTTGCGTCCCTCCGGCGGCGCCGCCCATACTCATCACATCGACCGGCCCCCGGGAAGGAGCAGACCATGACGCGCCGATGCCGCGAACGCACCTGCTCCCGGCCCGCCCGGCGGGCGGCCCCCTGACCCCAGGCGCGTCCCGCGCGTCACGGCCGCCCCTCCTTCCGACCGGAACGGTGGCCCTCTCCCCGGTCCAGGTCCCCTTGAAAGATCCCTGTGCCCGCTCCCTTGCGGGCCACGACGCCGTGGCCGAACGGTTCCCAGGCACCGGATTGCAGCTCCGGATCATGTGGGTTCGAATCCCACCGGCGTCTCCCGCCCCGCCCCCACGTCACCCGGGGGCGGGGCCCGCTCCCCGTAGCTCAGAGGACAGAGCACCGGTTTCCGGAACCGGGCGCCGCAGGTTCGACTCCTGCCGGGGAGGCCCCGCACCGCCGCCGCGGTGCGGCCGACCGGCCACCGGGAAGGCACCGCCCGCATGCGCAAGATCCCCACACTGTTCGTCCGCGACTGGGACGGCGACCCCCGCCACGTCACCCGCGTCACCGACCCGTCCTGCGCGTGGGTGGCGGCCGGCGAGGGCCGCGCCACCCGCAAGTACGACGGCACCTGCGTCCGCTTCGACGGCGCCCGCTGGCACGCCCGCCGCGAGGTGAAGGCCGGCCGGCCCGCGCCGCCCGGCTTCGTCCCCCTCAGCGAGGACCCCGCCACCGGCAAGACCATCGGATGGGAGCCCGCCGAGCAGTCGGCGTTCTGGAAGCACCTGCGCGCCGCCCTGGACGCCGCCGGCGGTGACGGCCGCGCACCCGGCACCTACGAGCTGATCGGCCCGAAGATCAACGGGAACCCGGAGGGCGCCGCCGAGCACACCCTCGTCCCGCACGGCGCCGACGACCTCGGCGAGGTCCCCCGCGACCACGACGGCCTGGCCGCCTGGCTGCACGCCCACCCCTACGAGGGCATCGTGTTCTGGCGCGACCCCGCCGACCCCGCCTGCGCCAAAGCCAAGATCAAACGCCGTGACTTCCCCACCCCCTGACCCCGCCGCGGCGCACGGCCAGGAGCGGCGGACGGCGAGGGGCGGCCCCCGGTTCACGCCGGGCGGGCCGCCACCGTCACCACATGCCCGCTCACCCCGATCAGCGACGGCACCGACTCCACCGCGCGCAGCGCCTCCAGCAGCGTCGCGCGATCCTCATCCAGCAGCTCGCCGAGGTTCCCGAACAGCCACGCCGTGCCCTCCAGCCCGTAGGAGCGGGCGCCGGGCAGCCCCGCGTCGGCGAACTCGCGCGGCGGCTCGTCCGCCTCGTGCAGGTAGGCGGTCGTGAACCCCATCCCGGGCGCGGGACGCAGCACACCGGTCGCGACCGAGGCGTCCACGACCGCCCGCTCGCCCTGGTAGCGGCGCGTGCGGAGCATGTCGTGCAGCGCCGCGTGCCGGCCGATCGTCGCCGCCGCCACCACACCGCCGGGCCGCACCACCCGCGCCGCCTCCCGCAGCGCCCGCACCCGGTCGGCGCGCTCCACCAGGTGGTACAGCGGCCAGAGCAGCAGCACCGCGTCCGCGGACGCGTCCGGCAGCCGCAGGTCACGGGCGTCGCCGAGCCGCGCGGTCACCCCGGGGATCCCCGCGGCCCGCTCCACGTGCAGCGGGACCGGGTCCACCAGCTCCACCTCATGGCCGTCGGCGGCCAGCCACTCGGCGTGCACCCCCGGGCCTCCGCCGACGTCCACGACCCGCGCCGGCGGCGCGGGCAGCACCCGGCGCAGCACGTCCTGCGTTCGCCACAGCTCCAGCCGGCCGTTGCCCTCGCGCAGCCGCCGGTCCTCCTCGCCGCGCTCGTAGTAGCGCAGAACCTCGCCGTCCATACCGCGACACTGCCCGCGCGCCCCCGGCCCCCGCAACCGAAAAACCGGCGGGCAGGGGGCTGTCAGGTGCGGGCGTGCTCGGCGGCCACGGCGTCCAGCAGCCCCGGGAACACCGCGTCGAACTCCTCGCGGCGCAGCGCGTTCATCCGCGACGTGCCGACGTAGTACTGGCGGATGAGCCCCGCCTCGCGCAGCACGTGGAAATGGTGGGTCGCGGTCGACCTGCTGACCGACAGATCGATCGCGCCGCAGCTCAGATCGGCGCCCGCCGCGTCCAGCGCGGCCACGATCCGCCGGCGGACCGGGTCCACCAGCGCCTCCAGCACCCGCTGCAGCCCCACCTCCCGCACGTCGGGATGCGGCGGGACCCGGTCCCGCCCGCCCTCGCGCACCACCGCCATGCCGCACCTCCCGCACCGCATCCTAGGACGACCATCAAAGTACGACAACCATCAAAGTTTGACAGTGATCGTACTTTCGGGTTGGGTGATCCCTCCCGGGCGGCGCGCCGCGCCGCCCGCCGGCACGGGAAGGGCGATGCGCGATGACCACCACGGTGCGGTTCCACGAACTCGGAGGACCCGAGGTGCTGCGGCTGGAGGACGCGCGGACCGGCGACCCCGGCCCCGGCGAGCTGCTGGTCCGCGTCGAGGTGATCGGGCTCAACCGCGCCGAGGCGCTGTTCCGCGCCGGCACCTACATCGAGCCGGTCAGGCGGTTCCCCGCCCGGCTCGGCGCCGAGGCCGCCGGGACCGTCGAGGCCGCCGGCCCCGGCGTCACCGCCTTCCGCGCAGGCGAGCCGGTCAGCGTCGTCCCAGCCTTCTCCATGAACGACTACGGCGTCTACGCCGACGAGGCGATCGTCCCCGCGGCCGCCGTCGTGCGGCGCCCCGAGGGCCTGGACGCCGTCGGCGGCGCTGCGGTGTGGATGCCGTACCTGACCGCCTACGGGGCGCTGGTGGAGACCGGCGGGCTGCGCGCCGGCGACACCGCCGTGCTGACCGCCGCGTCCAGCAGCGTCGGCCTCGCCGCGATCCGGGTCGCCGTCCGCGCCGGCGCCCGCCCGATCGCCGTCACCCGCACCCCCGCCAAGAAGGACGCGCTGCTCGCGGCCGGCGCCGCCGAGGTGATCGTCACCCGCGGGCACGACGTCGCCCCGCGCGTCCTGGACCTGACCGGCGGACACGGCGCGGAGCTGGTGTTCGACGCCGTCGCCGGGCCCGGCGTGCTCGACCTGGCCCGGGCCGTCGCACCAGGCGGCACCCTGCTGGAGTACGGGGCGCTCAGCGGCGAACCGACCCCCTACCCGGGGTTCGCGCTCGGCATGCCCGCGCTGAACATGCGGACCTACACCCTCCACGAGACGACCACCGACCCGGCGCGCCTGCGCCGCGCCGAGGCGTTCGTCGCCTCCGGCCTGCGCACCGGCGCGTTCACCCCCGCCGTCGACCGCCTGTTCGGCCTGCACGAGATCGTCGAGGCGCACCGCTACCTGGAGGCCGGCGCGCAGGTCGGCAAGATCGTCGTCACCACCGGCCGCTGACCGCCCCGGCACGCGACGACCCGCAGCGCGACGACCCGCGCGGCCCGGCGCCGGGCCGCGCGGGGGCGATTCAGGCGGAGGGTCAGGCCGGGGTGAGGGCGGGGGACAGGTGGGTGTACACCTCGTCCCAGAACGCGACGTGCTCGGCGATCTCCCGCCGCGCCGCGCCCAGCATCAGCGCCTCGTCGGCGAAGTAGCCGTTGAGCAGGATGTCCCACAGCGCCGCGAACTGCCCGGGCCCCTTGGTCTCGTGCAGGGTGAGGAACTCCAGCCCCGACGCCACCCCGTACCGGCCGGCGAGCGCGTCGATCACCACGCGGTTGCGGACGGGGCTGGCGATCTCCCGGCCCGCCAGCGCCGCGACCGCCTCCGCGCCGTCCCGCTCGGGCGCGAGGAACCGCGCCGGGAACGACGCGCAGTACGCGGCGGTCACCGGCAGCGGCGACACCGACGACGGCCGCTGCACGCCGAGCGCCCGCAGCATCCGCACCGCCAGCCCGTGGTGGTCCCCGCCGACCTCCTCCTCGATGTGCTCGGTCAGCCCGGACAGGACGCGGGAGGCGTCGAACTCGGTGCCGAACGCCGGGCTCTTCACCACGCACACGCCGAGCCACCGGTGGAATTGGTTCCGCCACAGGTAGTACTGCCCGAAAACGTCGCGGACCACTTCGATCGGCGCCTTTCCCGCCCGCAGGTCGGAAAAGAACGCGCTGTCGTCCAGCGTTCGGCGGGCGTGCGCGAGGAGGTCGGCCGATACGGCGGATCCAGCGAGCGAGGTCATGATTCTCCAATGATCTGCGGCCATTTCGTGCCCGACATCACCGCACGTCACAGCGGGCTCCGGCGGCATTTCGGCCCGGCGGCGCGCCCGAAGGGCCACCGCCCCGCGGACGCGCGATGCGACGCGCTAACAGCAGAACCTAACCGAAACACCGCACACACCCAATATCGCCTTCCCCGGTGCATTACCGTGGCCGCTTCGACACCTTGCGCGCCCGCGCCGGCCTATGGTAATTCCCGGCCGGGAACGGAACGTGCTGCGTCTTTAACGCAGCACCCCGCGCCCCATGAGTTCCTGCCGTGCGCCCGGCGCCCCGCGCCGGGGCCGATACTCCCCGCGCGCGTGGCCGGATCCGGACGTGGAATTCTCACCGAACCCGTCGCCCGACCCGACATGCGGCGTCCCCGGGCGCAAACGGACCCCGCCGCGGCCGCCCCCGGCGCCGGACCGGGCGGGAGCGGAAACCCGGTCGCCGGTGACGCCCTCGCGGGCGTAGCGTGGCCGGCGGGCGCGGCACCCACCGACCGCGCGGGGGAGCGGATGACGGATCGGGAACGCGGGACGGTCACCGTGCTGACCGGGCCGTGCGGCGCGGGCAAGAGCACCGTCGCCCGGCTGCTCGCCGCGCGGCTCGCGCCGAGCGTGCGGCTGCACGGCGACGACTTCTTCGCCTTCATCGCCCAGGGCGCCGTCCCGCCCTACCTGCCCGAGGCCCAGCGGCAGAACGAGACCGTCGTCGCCGTCCAGGCCGCCGCGGCCGCCGGATACGCCGAAGGCGGCTACCACGTGGTGTTCGACGGCGTCGTCGGCCCGTGGTTCCTCGACCCGTTCCGCCGCGCCGCCGCGGACGCCGGCGTCCCCCTGCACTACGTCGTGCTGCGCCCGCCCCGCGACACCGTCCTGGCCCGCGCCACCGGCCGCGGGCCAGGCGCGCTCACCGACCCCGGGCCCGTCCTGCGGATGTTCGAGGAGTTCGCCGACCTCGGCGACCACGAGCACCACGTCCTGGACTCCGCGGCGCTCACCCCCGAGCAGACCGCCCGTGCCGTCGCCGACGGGCTCGCCTCCGGCGCCTACCGCCTGCCCTGACCCCGGGCCGGCCGGCGCCGCGCGCGGGCGTCACAGGCGGGAGGCGATGCAGTCCAGGACGCGCTCCAGCCCGTAGGCGAACTGCTCGTCGGGCTCCATGTGCGGCAGCGCCGCGTCCTTCACCACCCGGGCGAACATCGGGTGCTCGCCGGCGTCGAGCAGCTGCTGGACGTAGGGGGAGCTCTGGCGCATCAGGTCCTGCATCGTCATTCCCGTGCGGCGCCGCTCGCGCTCCCGTTCGATCTCGGCGCGGACGGTGGTGAGGACGTAGCCGTTCAGCATGGTCACCAGCGTGATGATGTCGTCCACCGGGATGCCGACGTCCAGCGCGCCGAAGGCGAACTCCAGGATCCGCAGCTGGTTCGGGCCGAACGTCGGGCGGGCGCGGTGCAGGTCGGCCAGCCACGGGTGCGCCAGCCACACCTCGCGGGTGTTGCGGGCGACCAGCGCCAGGTCGGCGCGCCAGTCGCCGCTCGGCCGGTCCGGGATCCCCAGGGCGCCGATGACGTGGTCGTACATCAGCTCGATCAGGTCGTCGCGGGAGGGGACGTAGCGGTACAGCGACATCGCGCCGGTGCCGAGCTCGGCGGCGATCCGCCGCATCGACGCCGCCTCCAGCCCGTCGGCGTCGGCGACCCGCACCGCCGCCTCGGTGATCCGCGCGCGGCTGTAGGCGGGCTTGGGCCCCCGCCCCTGCCGTTCGGGGACCGCGAAGATGCTGACCGCCTCCACGTCCGCCACCGTGCTCCCTCCGCCGCCCGCGGGAGCGGCCCGGCCCGTCCCACGCGTCTGGTTGCGTACATCGTACTCGGTTGTCTACCCTGACGTCATCCAACCGCGTACGGCGTACCCAATGGAGGCGAAGATGCCGGACGAACCGATCGTGTCGGCCGAGGCGCTGCACAAGCGCTACGGCGACACCAAGGCCCTGGACGGCCTCGACCTGGCCGTCGCCCCCGGCACCGTCTGCGGGCTGCTCGGCCCCAACGGCGCCGGCAAGACCACCGCCGTGCGGATCCTGGCGACCCTCGCCGACGCCGACTCCGGCCGCGCCCGCGTCGCCGGCCACGACGTCGCCGCCGAACCCGACCGGGTCCGCGCCCGCATCGGCCTCGCCGGGCAGTACGCCGCCGTCGACGAGAAGCTCACCGGCCGCGGCAACCTGCGCATGTTCGGCCGCCTCTACCACCTGCCCCGCCGCGAGGCCCGCCGCCGCGCCGACGAGCTGCTGGAGCGGTTCGGGCTGATGGAGGCCGCCGACCGGCAGGTGCAGGGCTACTCCGGCGGCATGCGCCGCCGCCTCGACCTGATCACCAGCCTGATCCTGCGGCCGCAGGTGCTGTTCCTCGACGAGCCCACCACCGGCCTGGACCCGCGCAGCCGCGGCGAGATCTGGGACGCCGTGCGCGGCCTGGTCGCCGACGGCACCACCGTGCTGCTCACCACCCAGTACCTGGAGGAGGCCGACCGGCTCGCCGACGACGTCGTCGTCATCGACCACGGCCGCGTCATCGCCGGCGGCACCCCCGACGAGCTCAAGGCCTCCATCGGCGACCGCCTCGACGTCGCCCTCGCCGACCCCGCCGACGCCGGCGAGGCCGCGAAGGTCCTGGCCCGCCTCGCCGGCGCCCACCCCGCCCTGGAGGGCGCCCGCCTCACCGTGCCGCTCGCCCGCGGCGCCGTCCGGCTCGCCGACGTCGTCCGCGAACTCGACCGCGCCGGCGTCACCGCCGAGGACGTCGGCCTGCGCCGCCCCACCCTCGACGAGGTGTTCCTGCGCCTCACCGGCCGCGACACCGAACCCGGACCCGGACCCGACGCCGGACCCGGTGAGCCGGCCGGCGCCGGGCCGCGCGAGCAGAAGGAGACCGTCCGATGACCGCCCCCGCCCTCACCGCCCGCCCGCCGCTGCCCGAGCGGCTGCGCTGGGCCGCCGCCGACGGCCTCACCCTCGTCGGACGCGAACTGTCGCGGCTGCGCCAGGAACCCGGCGAGCTGATCGCCGCGCTGATCTTCCCCGCCGTGATGGTGGTGCTGTTCGGGTACGTGTTCGGCAGCGCCATCAAGGTCCCCGGCGGCGGCAACTACCGCGAGTACCTGATGCCCGGCCTGTTCGTCATGGTGTCGTTCACCTCCGTCATGGCCGTCACCCTGCGGGTCGCCACCGACGCCTCCCGCGGCGTCATGGACCGGTTCCGCTCCATGCCGATGGCGCGCTCGGCCGTCCCGTTCGGGCAGGCCGGCGCCGACCTGATCCACGGGATCCTCGCGCTGGTCATCATGGCCGCCACCGGCCTGATCGTCGGCTGGCACGCGCACCGCGGCCTCTGGCCCACCGCCGAGGCGTTCCTGCTGCTGCTGCTGATGCGGCACGCGCTCGGCTGGGCCGGCTGCTACCTCGGGCTGGTGGTGCGCAACGAGCAGACCGCCGACCAGTTCGTCCCGCTGGTGTTCCCCGTCACCATGCTGTCCAACTCCTTCGTCCCCACCGGCGGCATGCCCTCCTGGCTGCAGGCCATCGCCGACTGGAACCCCGTCAGCGCCGCGACCGCCGCGTCCCGGCAGCTGTTCGGCAACCCCGGCGCCCCCACCGGCGGCCGGGACCTCGCCTGGCCGCTCGCGCACCCCGTCACCGCGACGCTGCTGTGGTCGCTCGCGCTGATCGCGGTGTTCGCGCCGCTGTCGGTCCGCACCTTCCAGCGGCGCGGCCGGTGACCCGGCACGGGCCGCGCCCCCGCCTCACGCGGGGGCGCGGCCCGCACGCTCACACCCCGAAGGGCGTCGCGTACTCGATCACACCGGACGGCACCGCACCGGACGGCACCGCACCGGACGCCCCGGCACCGGACGGCCCGTCCAGCACCAGCGCCATCAGCGCCTCGTCCGGCACCTCGAACGCCGCCGAGATCCCCAGCGACGACGCCCGCACGAACCCGAACCGCGGATAGTAGGCCGGATGCCCCAGCACCACCACCAGCCGCTCGCCCCGGCCCGCCGCCGCGGCCAGCGCCGCGCGGACCGCCGCGCCGCCCGCACCGCGCCGCTGGTACTCCGGCAGCACCGCCACCGGCGCCAGCGCCAGCGCGTCCGCGCCGCCGACCCGGCACCGCGTCAGCAGCGCGTACCCGGCGACCCGCCCGGCCGGGTCCTCCGCCACGAACGACAGGCCCGGCAGCCACGCCGCGTCACCGCGCAGCGCGTCCACCAGATCGGCCTCCTCGGCGGTCGGGAACGCCGCCTCCACGACCCGGCGCACCGCCGGCCCGTCCGCCGCCGTCTCCGGCCGCGTCGCCCACGTCCCGCTCACTTGCCGTACCCCCGCTCCTTGTACATCCGCCGCTGCCACCGGCTCACGGCCTTCCACTTGTCGCGCTCCTCGGCGCGCAGCCGCGCGTCCGACCGCGAGGCGATCCACGCGTTCTCCCGCAGCAGCTTGCGGTAGCTGTCCAGGCGCCGCTGCGGCAGCGACCCGTCCGCCACCGCCGCCAGGACCGCGCAGCCCGGCTCGCTCATGTGCGCGCAGTCACCGAACCGGCAGCCCTCGGCGAGGTCCTCGACGTCGGCGAACGCCCGCCGCAGCCCGTCGGCGGCGTCGAACAGCCCCACGCCCCGCAGCCCCGGCGTGTCGATCAGGACCCCGCCGCCCGGCAGCGGCAGCAGCTCCCGCCGCACCGTGGTGTGCCGGCCCTTGCCGTCGGACTCGCGGACGGCGCCCGTGGCGAGCACCTCGCCGCCCAGCAGCGCGTTGCCGAGCGTGGACTTGCCCGCACCCGACGGCCCGACCAGCACCACCGTGCCCGACAGCACCGCCGCGACCACGTCGACGCCCGCGCCGGTCGCGGCGCTGCACGCCACCACGTCCACGCCCGGAGCGGCCGAAGCGACCTCCGCCTCGGTGTCGGCCGGCGACGCGGCCCGGTCGGCCTTGGTCAGCACCACCACCGGCCGCGCGCCGCTCTCCCAGGCCAGCGCGAGCAGCCGCTCGAGCCGCCCGAGATCGGGATCGGGCGCCGGCACCGCGATCGCGACGGTGTCGACGTTGGCGGCCAGCACCTGGCCGCGCGAGTCCCGCGCCGCCGACGACCGGACGATCGCGGTGCGGCGCGGCAGCAGCGCCGCCAGCACCGGACGCCCGTCCGGGCCGTCCGGGCGCAGCGCCGCCCAGTCGCCCGTGCACGGCGCCGCCGCGGGATCGGCCGGTGCGGCGAGCGGCCCGGCCGACGCCCGGCCCGGACCCGACTCGGTCACCACGTCGCACAGGCCGCGGTCGACGGCGGCGACCCGCGCCGGCACCAGCCCGGCCGCGCGGTGCGGAAGGAAAACCTGCTCCAGGGTCTCGTCCCAGCCGTAGCAGGACAGGGGAGACCCGTTGAAAGAAGACAACGGAATGGAACCCTTTGGATGAAGGGGCCCCGGCGAGCGCGCCGGACGAAGCGGACCGGGGTCAGCCGGAGGCCCGGGAGATGAGGACGATCTGGCTGCTGCGCGCAGCAGCGACCGCAACGACGGCCATGCGACCTCACCCCCCTTTCGGTTCCGGCGCCCACTCTAGCCGCCCGCCCCGCACCCGGGCCACCCGATTAACGGCGCGCCCCCTCGCGCCGCGCCGCCGCCCCGCGGCCGCCGCGAAGGGGAGGTCCGGGCGAAGGGGAGTGGTTTGGGTAAACGGAAAGTATGGTGATTTCAGGCGGCGGACCGTGATGGGGGGCGTGACCGTGGACGAAAGGGACCGGCGGGACGAACGGCCGCGCGACCGGGAAAGCGGCCCCGACCGCGACCCCGGACGTGCTTCGGAACGTGCCCGGGAACGCGACCGCGACCGGCAGCGGCGCCTCGCCGAGCGCGCCGACCAGGCCGCCGCCGAACGGCTCGAAGAGCTGTGGGACGGCCTCGCGCCCGTCGCCGGAGGCGCCGCCCGCCTCGCCACCACCGTCAGCGGACCCGTCCGGCACGCCGCCCGCGACGCCGCGTCCCTCGCCGCCGCCCGCATCGTCGAGCAGATGGCCGGCACCCCGGTGATGCGCGCCGTGGAGAAGGCCGCCCGCGACACCGCCGTCAAGGCAGCGTCGGCCGCCGCGGAGAAGGCCGTGCGGGAGGCCCGCGCCGCCGCCGAGGCCAACCCCGCCACCGCGCCCGCCGTCGAGGCCGCCACCGCCGCGATGACCCTCGCCGAGCAGGCCGCCCAGCACCCCATGGCCGTCGCCGCGCGCCGCCTCGCCGCCCGCCACCCCCTGACCCGCGCCGCCACCGCCACCGCCCTGGACATGGCGGGCCGCACCATGACCACCGCCGCCGCCTCACCCGCCGTGCAGGCCGCCACCCGCGCCGTCGTGGACGCCGCGATCGACGCCGTCGCCGACGCGGCCGTCGACGCCGCGCTGCTCGCCGGCCGCGACATCGTCGGACGCGTCGTCCGCGAGACGGCCCGCGAGACCGCCCGGGACCTGGCCGCCGCGCTGCGCGACCGCGCCCGAAGCTCCGCCGAGATCACCGCGATCGCCGCCGAGCTCACCCCGATCGCGGGCGCCGCCGTCGGCGCCGGCCGCGACCTGGCCGAACGCACCGGCGCCCGCGACGCCGCCCGCTCCGCCGGCGGGCTGCTGGCCGCCGCCGCGGGCGGCGCGTTCGCCCGCACCGCCCGCGACCTGGCCGTCCGCGCCGCCGCGCAGGCCGCCACCGCCGCGATCGAGGCGGTGATGGCCGAACTGCTCCGCGAAGCCCTCAAGCTCGCGATGAAGGACGTGCTGCGCGACATGGTCCTGGACGTCGCCCGCGACGTCGTCGTCGACGTGGCCCGCACCACCTGGACCACCGCCGCCCGGCCTCCCGCGCGCACCGCCGCCCGGCCCGCGCCCGGGCCCGTCGTCGTCCGCGCCACCGCCGAACCCGCGGCGGGCGGGGACGCCTGGGCGGATGTCACCGACGACGTCGGCGGCGCCCCGCCCCGCTGAACGCCCCCTCAGAACTTTCTGAAAGATCCATGAGAAACCCCGGCCGCCGGACCGGCCCCCCACCGGCGGTGTTTACCGTGTGTACATGGAGCCCGGCACCCCGCAGGCGGCGCCCGCCGCCCGGATACTGATCGTCGACGACGAGCCCGCCGTCCGCGAGTCGCTGTCCAGCAGCCTGCAGTTCGAGGGCTACCGGGTCGCCGAGGCCGCCGACGGCGTCACCGCCCTGGAACGCGTCGAGGCCGACCGCCCCGACCTGGTCGTGCTGGACGTGCTGATGCCCCGCATGGACGGCCTCACCACCTGCCGCCGGCTGCGCGCCGCCGGCGCCACCATGCCGGTGCTGATGCTCACCGCCCGCGACATGGTCGGCGACCGCGTCACCGGCCTGGACGCCGGCGCCGACGACTACCTCGCCAAGCCCTTCGAGCTCGACGAGCTGCTCGCCCGCGTCCGCGCCCTGCTGCGCCGCACCGCGATCAACGCCGACACCGCCGCCGGCGCCCGCCGCGACGACGTCCTGGCCTTCGACGACCTGCGGATGGACACCCTCACCCGCGAGGTCGCCCGCGGAGGCCGTCCCCTCGCCCTCACCCGCACCGAGTACATGCTGCTGGAGATGTTCCTCACCCACCCCCGCCAGGTCCTCACCCGCGAGCAGATCCTGGAGACCGTCTGGGGCTTCGACTTCGAACCCGCCTCCAACTCCCTCGACGTGTACGTGATGTACCTGCGGCGCAAGACCGAGGCCGGCGGGATGCCGCGCCTGGTGCACACCGTCCGCGGCGTCGGATACGTCCTGCGGACGGCGGCGTCCCCGTGACCGCCGGGCGGCGCCCCGGCGACGCGCGCGCGCCCGAGCGCCCGCAGGCGGCGCGGCGGTTCCGGATGACACGGCGACTCACCTTGCGCGCCCGGATGGCGCTGCTCACCGCCACCGCCGTCGCGCTCGCCGTCGCCGTGTGCGCCGCCGCCGGTTGGTACCTCACCCGCAACCAGCTGTACCACGAGCTGGACCGGCGCCTCGGCGCGTTCACCGCCGGGCCGCCCGGCCCCGGCGGGCCCGGAGGCCCCGGCGCCCCGGGCCGCCTGCAGCGGATGCTGCCCGAACTGCAGGAGGCGCTGCGGTACTGCCGGTCCGCACCCACCAGCAGCGGCACCGACGGCCACCTGCCCGGCCCCTACGAGATCACCCAGGTCGTCGACGCGCAGGGCCGCGCCTGCACCGTCCCCGACGCCGGGTCGCTGAAGGTCACCGCCGCCGACGCCGCGGTCGCCCGCGGCGACAGCACCCGCGCGCTGCACGACGGCACCGGCGTCAACGCGAGCGGCAAGAGCGAGGACGTGCGGATCCTCACCTACCCCGTGCAGGCCGCCGGCGGCACCTTCGCGGTGTCGGTCGCGATCTCCCTGGACGAGGTCGAAGGGCCGCTGGACAACCTCGCGCTGCTGCTGGTCGCCGTCACCGCCCTCGGCGTGCTGGTGTCGGCCGGCGCCGGCCTCATGATCGCCCGCGCGTCGCTGCGGCCCGTCGACGAGCTGACCGGCGCGGTCGAGCACATCGCCCGCACCGAGGACCTCGGCACCCGCATCCCCGCCGAGGGCACCGACGAGATCGCCCGGCTCAGCCGCTCCTTCAACGCCATGACCGGTGCGCTCGCCGCGTCCCGCGAACGCCAGCAGCAGCTCATCGCCGACGCCGGCCACGAGCTTCGCACCCCGCTGACCAGCCTGCGCACCAACATCGACCTGCTGCTGCGCGCCGAGGCCACCGGACGCGACCTGCCCGCCGCCGCCCGCCACAACCTGCTCGTCAGCGTCAAGGCGCAGATGCAGGAGCTGTCCAGCCTGGTCGGGGACCTGCTGGAGCTCGCCCGCCCCGACGACGCCGAACCCGTCCACCAGACCGTCGCGCTGCACGACGTCGTCGACCGCGCCGTCCAGCGCGCCCGGCTCCGCGGCCCCGGCCTGACCGTCCAGGCCGGCACCGAGCCCTGGTACGTGCAGGGCGACCCCGCCTCCCTCGAACGCGCCGTGGTGAACCTGCTGGACAACGCCGTGAAGTTCTCCCCGCCCGCCGGGACCGTTACCGTCCGGCTCACCGCCGGGGAGCTGACCGTCCGCGACCACGGGCCAGGCATCCCCGCCGCCGACCTGCCGCACGTGTTCGAACGGTTCTGGCGGTCGCCGTCGGCGCGCAGCCTGCCCGGCTCCGGGCTCGGCCTGTCGATCGTCGCCCGCGTCGTCGGCGAGATGGGCGGCAGCGTCGACCTCGAACCCGCCGAAGGCGGCGGCGCCCTGGCCCGCGTCCGCCTCCCCGGCACCGCCGCGCCCCGCGACTGAACCCGCCGCGCCGCGACCGGACCCGGTTTCTCATACCGCGTTAATCAACGGCTCAGGGCCTTCCCACACCCGCGCCCGAACCTCGGTCCCATGAGTCACCTTGTCACCGAACGGGGCACGCCCGCCGGGCCGCCCCCGCCCGCGCACGACCACGGCGGGCGGGGCGGGCTGGTCGAGGTGGTCGTCCCCGTCTACAACGAGGAACGCGTCCTGGCCGCCAGCGTGCGCAGGCTGCACGCCTACCTCGCCGACACCTTCCCCTACCCGTTCCGCATCACCGTCGCCGACAACGCCAGCACCGACGGCACCTGGCGGGTCGCGCAGGAACTGACGGCGGCGCTGGACCGCGTCCACGCCGTCCACCTGGACCTGAAGGGACGCGGCCGGGCCCTGCGGCACGTGTGGGGCACCAGCGACGCCGACGTCGTCGCCTACATGGACGTGGACCTGTCCACCGACCTGGACGCGTTCCTGCCGCTGGTCGCGCCGCTGATCTCCGGGCACAGCGACCTGGCGATCGGGTCGCGGCTCACCCGCGGGTCCGCCGTCGTGCGCGGCCCCCGCCGCGAGGTCATCTCCCGCTGCTACAACCTGCTGCTGCGCACCGCCCTCGCCGCCCGCTTCTCCGACGCCCAGTGCGGTTTCAAGGCCGCCCGCACCGAGATCGTGCAGGCGCTGCTGCCGTCGGTGGAGGACGAGGAGTGGTTCTTCGACACCGAGCTGCTGCTGCTCGCCGAACGCAACGGGCTGCGCATCCACGAGGTCCCCGTCGACTGGATCGACGACCCCGACTCCCGCGTCGACGTCGTCCGCACCGCCCGCGACGACCTGCGCGGCATGGCCCGCGTCGCGCGCCGCATGCTCACCGGCGCGTTCCGCGCCCCCGTCGGCCGACGCCGCACACCCGCCGCCGCCGGCGCCGCGGACCTGCCCGCCGGGATGGCGCGGCAGCTGCCCGCCTTCGCCGTCATCGGCGCCGTCAGCACCGTCGCGCAGCTCATCCTGTTCGTGCTGCTGCGGCTCGCGATGGGCCCGCTGTGGGCGAACGCGCTGTCGCTGGTGGTCACCACCATCGCCAACACCGCCGCCAACCGCCGCTTCACCTTCGGCGTCACCGGCACCCGCCGCGCCCTGCGCCAGCAGCTCGAAGGCGGCGCCGCGTTCCTGCTCGGCCTCGCCCTGTCCACCGGCGGTCTGGCGCTGCTGCACGCCGCCGCGCCAGGTGCGTCCCGCGCCGTCGAGGTCGGAGCGCTCATCGCCGCCAACGCCGTCGCCACCCTGGTGCGGTTCCTGCTGATGCGCGCCTGGATCTTCCACCCCCGCCGCCTCGGGGACCGCACGCACGCCCCCGGCACCCGCACCGGCGACACGATCTCCGGGGACGGCCGCGCGCCGGCCGCCGAGGAGACCGGAGGAACCCGCTGATGGCACAGACGATCCCCGCGCCCGCCGCGCGCACCGCCGCGCCGCAACGCCACGGGCGGCTCCGCCGGATCCTGCTCGGCGCCCCCGGCGACCCCGCCTGGTCCCGCCCCGCACTCTGGGCGGTACTGGCCGTCGCCGCCGCCCTGTACGCCTGGGACCTGACCTCCGGCGGCTACGCCAACTCCTACTACTCCGCCGCCGTCAAGAGCGGCTCGCAGAGCTGGAAGGCGTTCTTCTTCGGCTCCCTGGACGCCGGCAACTACATCACCGTCGACAAGCCGCCGATGGCGCTGTGGGCCCAGGAGCTGCTCGCCCGCGTCATCGGGTTCGGCACCCCGGCGCTGCTGCTCCCTCAGGTCATCGAAGGCGTCGCCGCCGTCGCGATCCTGCACGCCACCGTGCGCCGCGCGTTCGGGCACCCCGCCGCGCTCATCGCCGCCGCCGTCCTGGCGCTCACCCCGATCACCGTCGCGATCGACCGCGACAACAACCCCGACACCCTGCTGGTGCTGCTGCTGGTCGCCGCCGCATGGGCGTGCCAGCGCGCCGTCGAGACCGGGCGGCTGCGACCCCTGCTGCTGTCGGCGTTCCTGATCGGCTGCGGCTTCAACACCAAGATGCTGCAGGCGTTCCTCGTCGTCCCCGCCTTCGCGCTGGTCTACCTGATCACCGCGCGGCCCCCGATCGTGCGGCGGCTGCTTCACCTGCTCGCCGCCGGCGCCGCCCTGGCCGTGTCGTCGGCGTGGTGGATGCTGATCGTCGACGCCGTCCCCGCGCGCAGCCGCCCCTACATCGGCGGCAGCACCGACGGCACCGTCTGGGACCTGGTCATCGGCTACAACGGCCTCGGCCGCGTCTTCGGCGAGAACAACGGCCCCGGCGGCGGACGCGGCGGACCCGGCGGAGGCGGCGCCTCCTTCGGCGGCCAGGCCGGCGCCGGACGGCTGTTCAACGACATCGTCGGCGGCCAGATCTCCTGGCTGATCCCGTTCGCCGTCATCGCGCTGGCCGCGTGCCTGGTGCTGCTGTGGAAGCGGCCCCGCACCGACCTCGCCCGCGCCGCGCTGCTGCTGTGGGGCGGCTGGCTCGCCGTCCACTATGTCATCTTCAGCTTCGCCGAAGGCACCTTCCACCCCTACTACACCACCGCGCTCGGCCCCGCGATCGCCGCGCTCACCGGCGCCGGAGCCGTGCTGCTGTACGGCGCGGGGCGGGGCGCCGCCCGCGGGTCGTGGGTGTGGCCGCTGGTGCTGTCGGTCGCGATCGCCGCGACCGGTGCCTGGGCGTTCACGCTGCTGAACCGCACCCCGTCCTGGCATCCGTGGCTGCGCTGGACGATCGCCGCCGCGGCCGTCCTCGCGGTCGCCGGGCTGCTGCTCGGACGGTTCGTCCCCCGCGCCGGAACCCGCGCGGCCGTCGCCGGGGCGGTGTTCGCCGTCGTCGCGGCGCTGGCCGGGCCGGGTGCGTACGCGGTGTCGGCCGCGTCCACCGCGTCCAACGGCACCAACCCGCAGGCCGGGCCGTCCACCGGCTTCGGCGGCCCTGGCGGGATGCGCGGCATGCCCGGCGGCGCCAGGGGCGGCTTCCCCGGCGGGCGGATGCCCGGCGGCGCCCCGGGCGGTGCTCCCGGCGGGCAGATGCCCGAAGGCTTCCCCGGCGCCGCACCCGGCGGGCAGAACTCCGCCGGACAGGGGCAGGACGCCCGGCCCGGAGGCGGGCAGATGCCGTGGACGCGCGGCGACCGCTCCCAGCGGCCCGGCGGCGCACGCGGCGGCTTCGGCGGCGGCGGCCCCGGCGGCGAGGCCGACAGCAAGATGATCACCTACCTGGAGAGGAACCAGGGGGACGCGACCTGGCTGCTGGCGGTCTCCAGCGCCCAGTCCGCGAGCTCGATCATCCTCAGCACCGGACGGCCCGTCATCGCGATGGGCGGCTTCACCGGCAGCGACCCCGCCATGACCGTCGCCAAACTGCAGGAGTACGTCAAGGACGGCAAGCTGCGCTACATCCTGCTCGGCGGCGGCATGGGCCCCGGCGGCGGGAACGCGTCCGTCACCGCCTGGGTGCAGAAGAACGGCACCCTGGTCAAGCGCGCCGAGTACGGCGGAACCACGTCGTCCGGCAGCTCCTCGTCGTCCGGTACCTCCTCGTCGTCCGGCTCCACCGGCGCCCAGCTGTACAAGCTGGGCTGACCCCTGGGATATCCACCGATGACCTCCACGATCCAGGCCTCCCCGCCCGCCCACCGCACCCCGGGCGGGTGGGGAGGCCGTCCCCGCCGGCTCCTGCGCCGCCTGTGGCGCGGACCCGCCGCCGACCCCGCGTGGGCGCGGCCCGCCCTGCTCGTCCTGCTCGCCGCGACCGCCGTGCTGTACCTGTGGGGCCTCGGCGCGTCCGGCTGGGCCAACGCGTTCTACTCCGCCGCCGTCCAGGCCGGCGCGACCAGCTGGAAGGCGTTCTTCTTCGGGTCCTCCGACGCCGCGAACGCCATCACCGTCGACAAGACGCCCGCCGCGCTGTGGCCGATGGAGATCGCCGCGCGGATCTTCGGGGTGAACTCCTGGAGCATCCTGGTCCCGCAGGCGCTGATGGGCGTCGCGACCGTCGCGACCGTGTACGCGGCGGTCCGGCGCCGGTTCCCCGCCTGGGCGGGACTGCTGGCCGGGGCGGCGCTCGCGCTCACCCCGGTCGCCGCGCTGATGTTCCGGTTCAACAACCCCGACGCGCTGCTGGTGCTGCTGCTGACCGCAGGCGCCTACGCGATGATCCGCGCGCAGGAGAACGCGAGCACCCGCTGGCTGCTGGCCGCGGCCGCGTGCGTCGGCACCGGGTTCCTGGCCAAGATGCTGCAGGCGTTCCTGGTCGTGCCGGTGTTCGCGCTGGTCTACCTGGTCACCGCGCCCGCGCCGGTGCGGCGGCGGCTGTGGCAGCTGGTCCTCGCCGGCGCCGCGCTGATCGCGTCGGCGGGCTGGTGGGTGCTGGCCGTCGCGCTGGTGCCCACCTCGTTCCGCCCCTACATCGGCGGATCCCAGCACGACTCCGTCCTGGAACTGGCGCTCGGCTACAACGGGATCGGCCGCCTCAACGGCGACGAGACCGGCGGGCTGGGCAACCTCAACCAGGACGCCGGGATCGGCCGGATGTTCGGCGCCGCGATCGGCGGCCAGATCTCCTGGCTGCTGCCCGCCGCGCTGGTCCTGCTGGCCGCCGGGCTGTGGGTCACCCGCCGCGCGCCCCGCACCGACCCGGCCCGCGCCGCGCTGCTGGTGTGGGGCGGGTGGCTGCTGCTGACCGGCGCGGTGTTCAGCGAGATGCAGGGGATCTTCCACGAGTACTACACCGTCGCGCTCGCCCCCGCGATCGCCGCGCTCGTCGGCGCCGGCGCCGCGCTGCTGTGGGAACGGCGCCGCACCACCGAGGGCGCCGCGTTCCTGTCGGTGTCGGTCGCCGTCACCGCCGTGTGGGCGTACGTGCTGCTGGGCCGCAGTCCCGGCTGGCACCCCTGGCTCGGCCCGGCGATCGTCGCGGCCGGTCTGGTCGCGGCCGCCGCGCTGGCGGGCGTCCGGCTGCTGCGCGGCCCGCTGCTGGCCGCCGTGCTCGTCCTCGCGGCAGCCGCGTCGCTCGCCGGGCCCGCCGCGTACGCGGTGGACACCGCCGGCACCGCGCACACCGGCTCCATCGTCACCGCCGGTCCCCGCACGTCCGGGGGCTTCGGTCCCGGACGCGGCGGCCCGGGCGGCGGACGCGGGCCCGGCCGCCCCGGCGGCGGCTGGAACCGGGGCCAGGGGTTCGCCCCGCCACAGGGCGGCGGGCAGCCCGGACCCGGCATGGCCGGCGGCCCCGGCCGCGGCTTCACCGGCCAGAACGGCAACGGGCAGGGCGCGGTCCGCGGCGGAGCGCCGGGCGGGTTCGGCGGCGGACGCCCCGGCGGCGGCACCGGCGGCGCCGGCGGGCTGCTGGACGCCGGGACGCCCAGTGCGCAGGTCACCGCGGCGCTCAAGGCCGGCGCCGCGTCCTACACCTGGGCCGCCGCGGCGGTCGGGTCCAACACCGCCGCCGGCTACCAGCTCGCCACCGGCGAGCCGGTCATGGCGGTCGGCGGCTTCAACGGCACCGACCCCTCCCCGACCCTCGCGAAGTTCCAGCGGCTCGTCCGCCAAAAGAAGATCCACTACTTCGTCGGCGGCGGGACCATGATGGGCCGCGGCGGCAGCGGCAGCGGCAGCGACGACGCCCAGAAGATCAGCGCATGGGTAGCCGCGAACTTCACCGCCGCCTCCGTCGGCGGCACCACCCTGTACGACCTGTCGGCCGGCGCGTCCGCGGCCGGGTGACCCGCGCCACAGGACCCGCCGCCGGCCGTGATGTACTCGGAAGGAGACCGCAGCGACCCGACGACAGGGAGTGACCACCGATGGCCGACACGCTCGACGACACCGCCGTCGCCGACCGCCTGCGCGCCCTGCCCGACTGGAGCAGGGACGGCGACGAGATCCGCCGCGAGGTGAAGGCGCCGTCGTTCCTGGAGGGGATCGCGGTGGTGGACGAGGTCGCCCGCGCCGCCGAGGACGCCGACCACCACCCCGACATCGACATCCGCTGGCGGACGCTGACGTTCGCGCTGTCCACGCACAGCGCCGGCGGCCTGACCGGCAAGGACTTCGACCTCGCCGCGGTGATCGACCGGATCGCCGGCGCGCACGGCGCCCGGTAGGCCGTGGCCGTCCAGGTGGCGGTGTGCGGCCCCGCCGAGTGCACCGAACGCGACTGGGACCGCGCCCACGAGACCGGCCGGCTGCTGGCCGGCCGCGGCGCCGTCGTGATCTGCGGCGGGCACGGCGGCGTCATGGCCGCCGCCGCGGCCGGCGCCCGCTCGGCCGGCGGGACCGTGGTCGGGGTGCTGCCCGCCGCCGACCGGTCCGCCGCCGGCCCCGACCTGACGGTGGTGCTGCCGACCGGCCTCGGCCAGGCCCGCAACAACGTGATCGTCAACGCCGCCGACGCCGTCATCGTCGTCGGCGGGTCCTGGGGGACGCTGTCGGAGCTGGCCTTGGCGATGCGCGCCGGGCGGGTCCCGGTCGTGCAGCTCGGCGGCTGGCTCGTCCACGACGAGGACGGCCGGCCCGTCGCCGGGATCGCGCACGCCACCGGCCCCGCCGACGCCGTCCGCGCCACCGGCCTGTGGGACTGACCCGCCCCCGGGGCGCCCGGGGCGGGCGGGTCAGTGGACGGAGAAGCCGCCGTCGACGAACAGCGCCTGCCCGGTGACGTAGGCCGCCGACGGCGAGGCCAGGAACACCGCCGCGCCCGCGAAGTCCTCGGCGACGCCGTTGCGGCCGGTCATCGTCCGCGCCGCGAGCGCCTTCACCCGCTCCGGATCGTCCTGCAGCCGCGCGTTCAGCGGCGTCAGCACGAAACCCGGGACCAGCGTGTTGGCGGTGACACCCCGCGCCGACCACGCCTCCGCCTGCGAGCGGGCCAGCGCCACCAGCCCCGCCTTGGACACCCCGTAGGCGCCGCTGGTGACGAACGCGCGGAACGCCTGCTGCGAGGCGATGTGGATGAGCCGCCCGTACCCGCGCTCGGCCATCCCCGGCCCGAACCGCTGCCCGAGCAGGAACGGGGCGTCCAGGTTCACCGCCATCGTGGCGTCCCACACGTCCTGGCCCAGCTCGTCCATCGGCGGACGCAGGTTGATCCCCGCCGCGTTGACCACCACGTCGGGCTCCCCGAACGGCTCCACCGCGCTCGCCGCCGCGGCCGCGACGCCGTCGCGCGACGACAGGTCCGCGCTGACCGACGCCGCCCGGCACCCGTGCGACTCCAGCTCCTTCACCGTGTCGGCGAGCTCGCGCTCGCGGCGGGCGACGACCACGACCGCCGCGCCCGCCCGCGCCAGCGCCACCGCGATGGCCCGCCCGATCCCGGAGCTGCCGCCGGTCACCACCGCCGTCCTGCCCTCCAGCGAGAACAGCCCGGACACGTACGACGCCGTTTGATCGATCATGTACGGAAGCCTACGGGGCGCCCGGATCTGGCGGCGCGCTCAGGGCGTGAGGCGGCGGGCCAGCCAGGCGAGAGCCTCGGGATGGCGGTACTCGATCGCCACGTGGCCCGCGTCGAACAGCTCGAACCGCACGATGTCCTCCGGGACGCCCGCCCGCCGCACCTCCTCGCGGAAGGCCGTGGCGCCGAGGTCGAGGAACCATTCGTCGCTGGTCCCCGCATCGATCCAGATCGCGCGCATCGACCGCAGCGCCTCGGCGTGCGCGGGAGCCATCCGCACGGGGTCCCAGCGCAGCCACCGCTCCCACACCTCGGGCCGCAGCGCCCCCGTGACCGGGTCGAACGGCAGCACCGGCGTGCCGTCGGCGCCGGGCGAGAAGCACGCCGACACCGCGAGGATCTCCAGCAGCCGCAGATCCTCCTGCTTGGTGAACGCGACGCGGGAGCGGAAGTCGTCCCACCAGGCGAACACGTCGCCGCCGTAGGCGCGCAGGTCGCGGACGGCCCGCAGGAAGTGCGGGATGTACTGGGCCTCCGACAGCGCGTCGCCCGAGTGCGTGGCGAACGCGCCGAACAGGTCGGGGCGCAGCATCGAGGTGACCATCGCGCCGAGCCCTCCGCTGGACTTGCCCGCGATCGCCCGGTGGTCGCGGTCGGGGAGCGTCCGGTAGTGGGCGTCGACCCACGGGACGACCTCCTCGCACAGGTAGGAGTGGTAGCGGCCGGTCCCGGCGGAGTCGACGTACTGGCTGCCGCCGTAGCTCGTCCAGGCGTCCACGAACACCAGGATCATCGGCGGCGCCTCGCCGCGGGCGAACAGCGCGTCGGTGGCGACCGGCACCGACGTCCGGAACGCGCCGGGTTGGTTGCTCCAGGCCGGGAGGGTGCCGGTGAACCCGAGCAGCATGTAGACGGACGGGTAGCGGCGCCCGGGTTCGTCGTCGTAGCCGGGCGGGGTGTACACCCACACCGGCCTGTGGTGCGGGTCTCCGAGGGGGTTGCCGCGCAGCAGGCGGCTGTCGATGGTGCGTTCGTCGATCCGGCCGGCGAAGCCGGGGGGCCACAGGGGCATGAGGGAGTCCTCACTCTCAGTTACTACGAAAACATACTATCCGAGAAGATAGTATCTTCGCGGTGTGGAGGACTCGATCGACCGGCACATCGCCCACTGGTCCGGGGAACTGGCGGACCTCGACCCCGACGTCGAGGGCGCGATCACCCGCATGCAGACCCTGGTCGCGCTCCTGCGGCGCCGCCGCGAGGACGCGCTCAAGGCACGCCGCCTCAAAGGCTGGGAGTACGACATCCTGTGGCGGCTCCGCTCCGCCGGGCCGCCCTACCAGGCCACGCCCACCTGGCTCGCCCAGGCGCTGGGCACCCACCCCGCCACCCTCACCAGCAGGCTCGACCGGCTGCAGGAGTCGGGGCACCTCACCCGCGCGCACGACCCGTCCGACCGGCGGCGCCTCCTGGTCGCGCTCACCGATCAGGGCCACGCCGCATGGGAGGGCGCCATCGGCGACCAGGCCGCCGCCGAACACGAGCTGCTCGCGCCGCTGACCGGCACCGAACGCGCGCATCTCGCCGGCCTGCTCCGCAAGGTCGTCACCGCCGCCGAGACCGACGGGCCGCCCCTGATGCCCCCGGTCGAACGGCCCTGACCCGCCGGCGCCGGAGGCCTCCGGCGCCGGCGGGCCGCGGTCAGGACGTCAGCAGCCGGGACCGCAGCGCCGCGATCGTCGCGTCACTGAGCCCCAGGCCCTTGTGGACGTAGTTGTCGAAGCCCCCGTACACCTGGTCCACCTCGTGGAACGCCTCGTCCAGCCACGACGACTCCACCGCGTCCGACCGGCCGAGATAGGTGTTGCTGGCCAGGTAGTCCTGGTACACCGTCGCCTTCGGGACGCCGAGGAGCGTCAGCAGCACCGCCGCGCCCCACCCCGTCCGGTCCTTGCCGGCGGTGCAGTGGAACACCGTCGCGCGCGGGTTGGCGGCGATCGAGGTGAGCAGGTCCCGGTAGGCGCGGCTCGCGCCGCCGAAGTCCGCCATGAACGGGTAGGCGATGGACTGCCCGAGGTTGGACGACCCCGTGATCAGCCCCATCAGGAACCCGTACAGCAGGCTCCCCAGCGCCGGGTTCGCGAACGAGATCCCGTGCGTCAGGTCCTCCACGTCGGCGACCTTGTAGGCGATCCCGGCGGGCAGCCTGTCGGGGTCGTCGGAGCGCTCCTTGGCGTTGCGCAGGTCCGCGTCCAGGGTGATCCCGAGGCCCAGCAGCGTCTGCTGGTCGGCGGCCGACAGGTTCGCCAGCGAGTTGGACCGGTAGACGACGCCGCCGCGGACGTGGTGCCCGTCGGCGGTCGCGTAGCCGCCGAGGTCGCGGAAGTTGGCGGCCGTCGCCAGCCGCGGCGCCGCGGCCGTGAGCGGGGACGCGGCGGGCGCCCGCAGCGGGGCGTCGGCGAGGGCGGGCGGCGCGGTCAGCGCGCCGGCCAGCAGCGCGGTGCCGAGCAGGACTGCGGACGTGCGGTGGGGGCGCATGGCGAACCTCTTCGGGCGGGGGAGAGGAGGACGCCCGTCATCATGCAGGCCCACCGGGCGGCGATGAACTGGTGAGCCCTCAAAACTTCCCGGCGATCATTGTGCGGGGCGACAACGGCCGGCCCCGGGACCGTCCCTAAGGTGGGGACATGGCTCCTTCCATCGCCACCGCCGACCGCGTCGAACGCTCCGAACTGCTGGAATTCCTGCGGCCACGCCACCGCGCGCTGATCGCCACCGCCCGCTCCGACGGCCGCCCGCAGATGTCGCCGGTGACCTGCGGCGTCGACCCCGGCGGGCGCATCGTGGTGTCCACCTACCCCGAGCGCGTCAAGGCCCGCAACGCCCGCCGCGACCCGCGGGTGTCGCTGTGCGTGCTGTCCGACGACTGGAACGGCCCCTACGTGCAGGTCGACGGGACCGCCGAGGTCATCGACATGCCCGACGCCGCCGACGCCCTCGTCGACTACTACCGCTGCATCGCCGGCGAGCACCCCGACTGGGACGAGTACCGCGAGGCGATGCGCCGCCAGGACAAGTCCCTCATCCGCGTCACCATCGACCGCTGGGGCCCCATCGCGACCGGCGGCTTCCCCGCCCGCCTCGCCCCCACCGACTGACGCGCCGGCCGAAGCGCACCCGGCCACCTTCGGACCATCGTCCTGACGGACTTGACGGCCGATGTCGGGGCGATCCTGTATAAGTGGATCACCCCGCGTCGAACCCCCCGAGCGTCCGGAAACGGTGGCATGCCCGAACCCGCGGTCCGCCCAGCCCAGCCGCCCACGTCGCAACCCCCGCAGCGCGGGCCGCTGAACCGGGTCCGCGACCGGCGATGGACGAGCCGCCGCCTCCCCGAACCGGTGCGGCGGCTGCCCGCCGCGGACCGTCCGGCGGTAGCGCGCGCCCTCCGCAAATGCGTCCCGCCCGCCGACCCGTCCCTGGACGAGCCGGCCCTCGCGCTGAGCGCGTACACGCGCGGCCAGATCCGCCGGTACGGCTGGATCTACCTGTTTCCGCCGGTGGGGCTGCTCATCCTGAGCGCGGCCATGCTCATCGCGTCGCACGAGGAACGGCGCCTCGGCACCACGATCGTGTGGATCGGTGTCGCCATCGTCACCCCGGCGTCGGCGGTGCGGCGGCTCGTTCGCCTGGAGCGGCTCGAGGCAGCGATCCGCGCCCGAGACGAGAACGCGACGACCGGCCCGGGCCACCGGCGCCGGATGCGCGCACCGTCGGCCGCGACCGCGACGATCGTCGCCGGGATCCTGGTGATCGCGTCCGGCCTCTGGCTGCAATGGGACGCGCACCGCGACCGGCCGGACTGGACGATCGACGGCCCGCACGGAGCCTTCCCCGCCCCGATCGCCGCACAAGCCCCGCTGCACCCGCAGAAGGTGGTGGCGACCTACCCCTTCGACGTCCTGACCTACCGCGGCGTCGCGATCGAGGCGACCCCGAAGTCCGCCTCGGTGACGGCGCACCGCATCCGCCCCGCCGGCACCTACTGGCGGTTCACCCGCCGCGACCACCGGCTCGTCGACGCCGACCTCGATCCCGCCACCGGACGGCTCCTGCTGGTCTGGGCGCACCTGGACCCCGACACGCGCACCATCGAGGCGCCGCTGCAGGCCATGGTGATCGACGTGCGGACGGGCAAGGTCCGCTGGAACCGCACCGTCCCCAGCAGTTCGGACTCGCTGGAAGGGGCCGCCGTCATCGGGCGATCGGCGGTTATCCCCGCCGAGGCGTTCACCGTGTTGGACCCCGCGACGGGACGCCCGCGCTGGCGGCTGCGCGACCGGTGCGGGCAGGCACCGGCGGGCACCGCCGGCGGCACCCTGCTCGTCGGGCGGATGTGCCCGGACAGCGGGCTCCTCGTCGAAGGCCACGACTCCGCCACCGGCCGCCGCCTGTGGAGCAAGAGCTTCGCGAGCTGGTGGCCCGGCAGGAGCCTCGCCCGCGAGCTCCCCGTCAGCGTCGACGCCCTCAGCCGGAACAGGATCGTGGTCTGGACGCTGGAACGCGAGGCCGTCTACGACGCCACGACCGGCGCGCGGATCGGCGAGCACCGCCAGCTCGTCCACGGCGACGGCAAGGTCTTCGACGCCGAAGCCGGCTACGCACCGTGCTCGATCCGCGTTTCCGGCGGCCACCGCAAGGGGATCTGCGCCACCGACCCCGTCTCCGGCCGCCGCCTGTGGAGCTTCCCCTTCCCCGGCGCCGACGAGACGACGCAGCTCAGGTCGCCCGTTGCCGTCGCCGATGGACGCGTCTACACGCTGAGCAGCGACCACGGCGGGGAGATCGCCGACCACGTCGACGTCAACGACGCCCGGACCGGGGCACTGCTGGCCCGGGTCTCCCCGCCCCTGCCCGAGCGCGGCCGCCTGTACGGCGTCCAAGCGGTGGACGGCGGTGCGTTGGTCCTCACCGCCGACCTCCTGCCCACCCCGTCGCCGAACAGGACGGTGCTGCTCGGCGACGGGTGACCGCCGCCCGCGGCGCGGACCGTGGACGGCCGCGGCGCGTCAGCTCGCGACCGCGCGTCCGGGGGGCGCGCCGAGGGAGCGGCGCAGGAATTCGGCGGTGACCGAGCCCTCCGCGTTCACGAGCCCGGCGGGGGTGCCCTCGAACATCACCCGGCCGCCGGCGCGCCCGCCGCCCGGCCCGAGGTCGATCACCCAGTCGGCGTGCTTGACCACCGCCAGGTCGTGCTCGACGACGATGACGGTGTTGCCGGCGTCCACGAGCCGGTCCAGCAGCGCCAGCAGCGCCGCGACGTCGTCGGTGTGCAGGCCGGCCGTCGGCTCGTCCAGCACGTACAGCTGGCCGGTGCGGTGCAGTCGCGCCGCCAGCTTCACCCGCTGCCGCTCCCCGCCCGACAGCGACGACAGCGGCCGGCCGGGCGCCATGTGGCCGAGGCCGACGTCGACGAGGGCGCGCAGCCGCCCGGCGATCGCCCGCTCGGCCGCGTCGTCACCGGTGAAGAACGCGACCGCCTGCTCGGCGGGGGTCTCCAGCACGTCGGCGATGGACCGGCCGCGCAGCGTGAGGGCCAGCACCTCGGGACGGTAGCGGCGGCCGCCGCACGCCTCGCACCGCACCGTGACCGGGTCCATGAACGCCAGGTCGGTGCGGATCACGCCGGCGCCGTCGCACCCGGGGCAGGCGCCCGCGGAGTTGTGGCTGAACAGCGCGGCGTCGACGCCGTTCGCGCGGGCGAACAGGCGGCGCAGCGGGTCCATCGCGCCGAGGAACGTGGCGGGGCTGGAACGCCGCGACGCGGTGATCGCCGACTGGTCCACCACGATGGCGTGCTCGTGGCGGGCGGCGAACTCCTCCATCACCAGGCTGCTCTTGCCCGATCCGGCGACGCCCGTCACGGCCGTCAGCACCCCGGCCGGGAACCGCACCGTGACGTCGGCGAGGTTGCGGGCGTTCGCGCCGGTCACCGCCAGCCACCCCGACGGTTCCCGGACCGCCGCCTTGACGGGCGTGACGCGGCGCAGCGCCCGGCCCGTCGCGGTGCCGGCGTCGCGGAGCGCGGCGACGGTCCCGGCGAACACGACCTCGCCGCCGCGCGCGCCCGCGCCCGGCCCCATGTCGACGACGTGGTCGGCGGCGCTCACGATCGCCGGGTCGTGCTCCACCACCAGCACGGTGTTGCCCTTGTCGCGCAGCCGCCGCAGCAGCGCGACCAGCCGGTCCACGTCGCTGGGGTGCAGTCCGGCGCTCGGCTCGTCGAACACGTACGTCATCCCGGTCAGGCTCGACCCGAGGTGCCGGACGACCTTCAGCCGCTGCGCCTCCCCGCCCGACAGCGTGCGGGTCTCCCGGTCCAGGGAGAGGTAGCCGAGGCCGATCTCCTCCAGCCGCCGCAGCCGCGCCGCCGCCGCGCCGGCGACCGACGCCGCGACCGGCCCGGCGACCGGCCCGGTGATCTCCTCCAGCACCGCGGCCAGGTCGCCGACCTCCATCGCGCACAGCTCCGGGAGGGACCGCCCGGCGATCGTCGACGCGCGCGCCGCCGCGTTCAGCCGGGACCCGCCGCACTCGGGGCAGTCCTGCTCGCGGACGACCCGCCGCGCCGCCTCCCGCACATTCCCCTTCAGGCTGTCGAGGTCCCGCTTGACGTAGAGGCGGTCGAACCGCTCGACGAGGCCCTCGTAGGCGTTGGTGCCGACCGACCCCGTCCGGTTGAGCCGCTTCACCCGGAACCCCTTGCCGTGCAGCAGCAGGTCCCACTCCTCGGCGGTGAAGTCGCGCAGCGGCTTGTCCGGGTCGAACAGGCCCGACTCGGCGTACAGCTGCCACACGAACGTGCCGACGCCGAACGGCGGGAAGTTCACCGCGCCCTCGTTCAGGGTCTTGCCCGTGTCGAGGAAGCGGTCCAGGTCGACGCGGGTGACGCGGCCGAGTCCCTCGCACTCGGGGCACATGCCGCGCGGGTCGTTGAAGGAGTAGGCGGACGCCTCGCCCGCGCTCGGGGCGCCGTGGCGGGAGAACAGGACCCGCAGCACCGGGTTGATCTCCGACGCGGTCCCGACCGTGGAGCGCGCCCCGCCGCCGATGGGCCGCTGGTCGACGACCACGGCCGGGGCGAGGTTCTCGATCGCGTCGGCGTCGGGCCGCTCGTGCTTGGGCATCCGGTCGCGGGCGAACCAGCCGAACGTCTCGGCGAGCTGCCGCCGCGCCTCCACCGCGACCGTCCCGAACGCCAGCGACGACTTGCCCGACCCCGACACCCCGGTGACCACGACGAGGCGGCCCTTGGGGATGCGCAGCGAGACGTCCTTGAGGTTGTTCTCCCGTGCCCTGGTGATGATGATGTCGTCGGCGTGCATGCCGGCCACGCTACGAAGCAAAGAGGTCGGGAACGGTCCTCATTGGCGGGCATACTGGCGGCATGTCCTCGGCGCGGCTGCTGCACCTGCTGTCCCTCCTGCAGACCCGGCGCGAGTGGACGGGCCCGGAGCTGAGCGAGCGGCTCGGCGTCACCGTCCGCACCGTCCGCCGCGACGTCGAGCGGCTGCGCGACCTCGGCTACCCCGTGCACGCCACGCTCGGCAAGGTCGGCGGGTACCGGCTGGAGGCGGGCACCGCGCTGCCGCCGCTGCTGCTGGACGACGAGGAGGCCGTCGCGATCGCCGTCGGGCTGCGCGGCGCCGCCGGTGGAGCGGTCGAGGGCATCGGCGAGGCGTCGGTGCGGGCGCTGGCCAAGCTGGAGCAGATCCTGCCGGCCCGGCTGCGCCGCCGCGTCAACGCCCTGCACACCGCCACGACCCCGCTGACCGGGCCGCCCGCCGGGCCCGCCGTGGACCCCGAGACCCTCACCGTGCTGGCCGCCGCGAGCCGCGACCGCGAACGGGTCCGGTTCGCCTACCGCGACACCGGCGGCGCCGAGACGTCCCGGCTCGCCGACCCGCACGGCCTGGTGACGGCCGGGCGCCGCTGGTACCTGGTCGCCTTCGACACCGGACGCGACGACTGGCGGACGTTCCGCGTCGACCGCGTCGCCCGCCCGCACCCGACCGGCGTGCGCTGCCCGCCCCGCGACCTGCCCGCCGCCGACGCCGCCGCGTTCGTCACCCGGTCCCTGGCCCGCTCCCGGCCGGTGCGGAGCGCGGTGCTGACCGTGCACGCCTCCGCCGAGGAGCTGATCGACCGGTTCCGCGTCACCGGCGCCGAGGTCGAACCGGTCGACGAGCGCACCTGCGTGCTGCGCACCGCGCCCGACTCGCTGGAGTACACCGCGCTGCGCATCGCCTACCTCGACCTGGACTTCGAGGTGGTCGAGCCGCCGGAGCTGGCCGAGCGGCTCGCCGCCGTCGGCGCCCGCCTCACCCGCGCCGCCGGCCCGGGCCTCACCCGGCGGCGTCCTTGCGGCGGGCGCGCTGACGCTCGACGATCTCCCGGTACATCCGCTTGAACGCGGCATAGGCGTCTTCGCCGACGGCCTCGGCGTGCCCGCGCTCGATCGCCTCCAGGATCGCGTCGGAACGGGTCATCTGGTCCAGCCCCCGCGCGGTCGGCACGACGAGCTTGGCGCGCCGGTCGCTCGGGTCGGGGCGCCGCTCGACGTACCCGAGCTCCTCCAGCTCGTCCAGGACCTTCCCGACGACCTGCTTGTGCTGCCCGGAACGGCGCGCCAGCTCGGTCGCGCGGCTGCCCTCGGGGTCCAGGTAGGCGAGCACCGCGCCGTGCTGCGGGCGCAGGTCCGGGTGCCCCTGCCCGGCGAGGGTCGCGAACAGCTCGCCCTGCACCGCGAACATCAGCCGCGCGGTGAGCACGCCGATGTCGGGATCGACCGCCTTGCGCTCGCTGCGCCGCACGTCCCGCCTCCTTGGTCCACTGAGGTGATAATCACCTCTGTTGACTATCTGTGGTGGTGACCATATCGTCTCCGCCATAACGAGATCAAGGAGGCCGAGATGGCTGCGACCGTGGAACTGGCCCGTTTCAAGGTGGACCCCGGCAAGGTCGAGGCGATGCTGGCGGCCCGTCCGGCGATGCTGGCGGACTTCCGTGCCGACCGCGAGGGATTCCTGGACGCGCGCCTGATCCGGCTGCCCGGCGGCGAATGGCTGGACATGGTGGAGTGGCGCTCGCCCGAGGACTTCGCCGCGTCCCGGGCCAAGGGCGCCAATCTGCCCGGCATCGCCGCGTTCTTCGCCACCCTCGGCGAATTCGTCGGCGACGAGCAGGGCACCCTGGCCACGCCCGGGAGCACCCGATGACCGGCCCGGCCGCGACGCCGACGGGCACCGTTGATGGCACCGTTGATGGCACGGTCCACGGTACGGTCGCCGGCGGCTTCGAGGACGTCCGCGCCGCCTTCGAGGCCGCCGCCGCGGCGGAGCCGGGCCTGGACGCCCAGCTCGCCGCCTACGCCGGCGGCCGCCGCGTCGTCGACCTGTGGACCGGGGACGGCGTCGACGGCGGCTCGCTGCTGTCGCTGTACTCCTCCGCCAAGGGCGCTGCGCACCTGGTCGTAGCGCTGCTCGTCCAGGACGGCGTGCTCGACCTGGACCGCCGCGTCGCCGAGTACTGGCCCGAGTTCGCCGCCGAGGGCAAGGACGGGCTGACGCTGCGGGACCTGCTCGCGCACCGCGCCGGGCTGATCGGCGTCGACGGCGGATTCCGCACCGACGAACTCGCCGACGACCGGCTCCTGGCGCAGCGGCTGGCGGGGCAGCGACCCCACTGGCGCCCCGGCACCGCCTACGGCTACCACGCGTTCGTCATCGGCGCGCTCACCGGCGAGGTCGTCCGCCGCGCCACCGGCCGCTCGATCCAGGAGCTGTACCGCGAACGGATCCGCGACCCCTACGACCTGGACTTCCACCTCGGCCTGCCCGAAGACCTCGAGGCCCGCTACGTGCCCGTCCAGCCGGTCCTGCTCCCGCCCGGCGCGCGCGACGAGCCGCCCGCGCCCGGCACCCTCACCGGCATCGCGTTCAACCTCAACGCCGACCCGCCGACCGACCTGGTCGCCTTCGGCCGCACCCGCGCGGTCCGCGCCCTCGGCCCGGCCTCCTCGGGCGGAGTCGGCAACGCCCGCGGCCTGGCGAAGATGTACGCCGCCGCGATCGGCGAGACGGACGGGCGGCCCCCGCTGCTGGCACCCGCGACGCTCGCGGAGTTCACCGCGCCGCACTCGCCGGGCACCGACCTGGTCACCGGGGAACGCGACCACTTCCTGCTCGGCTTCGAGGCGCAGGGCGTCCGCTACCCGTTCCTCGACCCCGACGCGTTCGGGCACAGCGGCGCCGTCGGCGCCCAATCGTTCGCCGATCCCCGCAGCGGCGTCGCCTACGCCTACACCCGCCGCCGCTTCTCCTACGGCGGCGGTGGCGGCGCCCCCGAGAACCGCGCCCTGGCCGCCGCCGTGGTCCGCGCGGCGGCGTCGCGGCCAGCCGGACGATCTTCTTCAGGTACCTGACAGAAGGTGTCAGTCTCTCCTGGAAGACTGTGATGCATCGACCTTGAACGACCAGGGAGCACATACATGTCCGGTATCGCCGAATTCATCGCCATCAACATCGACTGCCCGGAACCGCCGAAGCTCGCGGCGTTCTACGCGGCGCTCACCGGCGGCGAGGTCACCTTCGACACCCCGGAGGCGGCGGCCGTCGCCCTGCCCGGCGGGCAGAACGTCTACTTCCAGGGCGTCCCCGACCACAAGGCGCCGACGTGGCCGACCGGGGAGCGGCCCCAGCAGTACCACCTCGACTTCTACGTCGACGACCTCGACAAGGCCGAGGCGCTCGTCGCCGAACTGGGCGGCGGCAAGCCCGACTTCCAGCCGGGCGGCGACCGCTGGCGGGTCCTCACCGACCCCGCCGGGCACCCGTTCTGCGCCTGCCTGCGCAGCCAGTAGGGCCGGGCGGCGCGGCGGCCGGCGGCCCGGCGCGTTCAGGCCGGCAGGACGCGCACGGGCAGCCCGCCGCGCGGCCGCATCGCGGTGACGCTGGTCGGCGTCACCGCGGGCGACACCAGCCGCAGCCGGGGGCCGCGCAGCAGGCAGGCGAGCATCGTCTTGATCTCCACGGTCGCCAGCGTCGAGCCGATGCAGCGGTGCGGCCCGCCGCCGAACGGCAGGAACGTCGAAGGCGTCGTCGGGCGGTGCAGGTCCGAGCCCGGGATCCAGCGCTCGGGCCGGAACCGCCCCGCCTGCGGCCACACCTCCGGCATCCGGTGCGTGACGTAGGGGGAGTACAGCACCATCGCGCCCGCCGGGATCCGGTGCCCGGCGTAGGCGAAGTCCTCGACGGGGACGCGGGCGCTCAGCACCGCCGGCGGGAACAGCCGCAGCGTCTCCTGCACCACCCCGTCCAGGTAGGTGAGCTTCGGCAGGTCGGCGGCCTCCGGCGGGCGGCCGCCGAGCACCTCGGCGACCTCCCGGCGGGCCCGCTCGGCCACGTCCGGATGCACCAGCAGCGCGTACACCGCCCACGCCATCGCCGCGCTGGTGGTGTCGTACCCGGCCGAGATCAGGCTGATGACCTGGTCCTGCAGCTCCTGGCGGGTCAGGCCCGAGCCGTCCTCGTCGCGGGCCGCCATCAGCATGCCGAGCACGTCGTCGTGCTCGCCGCCCTCGCGGCGCCGCCGCTCGATCTCCTCGTCCACCCGCCGGGCGACCGCCGCGCGGGAGGCGGTGACGCGCCGCCAGTACGGGTTGGGCAGGGCCCGCAGCATCATCTGCGCCACGAAGTTGCGGTCGATGCCCGCCAGCGCGACCTGCAGGCCGCGGCCGATCACCTCGGCGTCGGCGGCGAGCTCGTCGCCGAACAGCACCTCCACGGTGCTGCGGCGGATGACGCCCCGCAGCTCGGCGTAGGCGTCCAGGGTGCGGCCGGGCGCCCAGGACGCCAGCGCCGCATCGGTGTTGGCGGCGATCCGGTCGACGTACCCGTCGACGCGGCGGTGATGGAACGCCGGCTGGACGAGCCGGCGCCGCCGCCGGTGGTCGGCGCCGTCGCTGACGATCAGCGCGGTCTCCCCGTTCACCGGCACCAGCAGGTCGAACGCCTCCCGCCAGCGGAACAGCCCGGAGTTGGCGAACACGAACGCGTTGGCGTCCGGGCCGAACAGGTGCACGAACGGCTTGCGGCGCGTCCCGACCGCCACGACCGGGCCGTGCTCGGCGTACAGCCGCAGCAGGCTCGCGCACGGGTTCATCGCGAACCCGACGCCGTGCCGGGCGGTCACCTTCGGGGAGGGGGTCATCATCGTGGACGGGCTCAACGTCGCGGATCCCACGCGCCCACTATCGCACGCCCCCGATCGCCCGTGCCGCCGATCGCCCGTGCCGCACGGCCGGGCGCCCCCGGTCATCGCGGCGGCCGGCCCGGTGCGAGGATGGGACGCGTGACGGACGAGACCGAAACGCGGGGAACGGCGGCCTGGCACGGGAGGATCGAGCACGTCCGGGGGACGGAGCTGCGCTCCGACACCGCCCAGACGTCCGGGATGCGGCGGTTCGAGGCGATCTCCGGCACGACCGTGGGGTCGGAGCGGCTGTGGATGGGCCGCACCCACGTCCCGCCGGCGACGAGCTCGGGCGACCACCACCACGGCGAGGCCGAGACGGCGATCTACGTGGTGTCGGGGCATCCGGTGTTCGTGTTCGCCGAGGGGGACCGGGAGGTCCGGGTGGAGACCGGGCCCGGCGACTACGTGTTCGTCCCGCCCTACGTCCCGCACCGCGAGGAGAACCCGTCCGGCGACGAGGAGGCGGTCGTGGTGATCGCCCGCAGCACGCAGGAGGGCATCGTGGTCAACCTGCCGAGCCTGTGGGCGCCGCGGCCGCAGGACGGGTGAGCGCGGTGCCCGAACGACCCCCGGAACCGGGCGGCCACCGGCCGAAGCCGGGCACCCAGACCGTGGACCGGTCGGTCGCGGTGCTGCGCACCTTCGAGGACGCCGACCGGCAGACCCCCACCGAGATCGCGCACCGCCTCGGCCTGTCGGTGAGCACCGCGCACCGCATCGTGCACGCGCTGCACGCCACCGGCATGCTCGGCCGCGACGCGCAGACCGAGCGGTACTTCCTCGGCCCGACCGCCGCGATCCTCGGCCGGCTGGCGCTGGAGCGGATGGGCACCACGCTGCTGCAGCCGGAGCTGACCGCGCTGCGCGACGGGACAGGTGAGGCCGTCAGCCTCGGCGTCCGCGCAGGCGACGAGGTCGCGGTGCTGCTGCACCTGCCCTCCACGCACCCGCTGCGCTACGACCAGCCGCCCGGCGACCGCAACCCCATCCACACCTGCGCGATGGGCAAGACGCTGCTGGCGTTCGAGGACGACCAGGTCGCGATGGACGAGCCGTACCGGCGGTTCACCCCGTCCACGCTCACCACCCGCGCCGAGCTGGAGGCCGAGCTGGCGCGGATCCGCGAGCGCGGCTACTCCGTCAACGACGAGGAGCGGCTCGCCGGCGTCCGCGCGGTGGCGGCGCCGGTCCGCGACGGCGCGGGCCGCACGTTCGCGGCGGTCGCGCTGCAGGGCCCGTCGGTGCGGTTCGGCGACGACCGGATGCCGGAGCTGACCGAGGCGGTGCTGAAGGCGGCGACGCGCCTCACCGACCTGCACCGCCACCTGTCCTGACCGCGTCGCCCACCGCGGCGGACGGCGTGCCGGACGGCGCCGCGGCGGCGAGTTCGTCCAGCAGCGCGGCGACCGCGGGCGGGCGCGGCCCCGCCGGGACCAGCGCGGCGATGCGGCGCTTGCCGAGGTCGGGCGCCGGCGGGACGGTCACGCCCGGTTCGGAGTGCAGCCCGAGCGCCAGGCCCGGCAGCGCGGTGACCGCCAGGCCGTGCGCGACGAGCCGCTGGACGGCGACGTGGTCGTCGGTGGCGAACGCGATCCGCGGCACGAACCCGGCGCGCCCGCACGCCCACGTCAGGTGCTCGCGGCAGCGCGCGCAGCCCGACGCCCACGTCTCGTCCGCCAGGTCGGCCAGCCGGACCGGGCCCGCCGCCAGCGGGTGCGCGGCGGGCAGCACGATCCGGATCGGGTCGTGGCACAGCACCAGCTCGCGGAACCGGGCGTCGGCGCCCGGCGGCAGGTGCTCGTGGTCGAACACCACCGCCACGTCGGCCTCGCCGGCGCGCAGCGCGGCGAGCGCCCGCGGCGGCTCGGTGTCCATCAGGGTGACGGTGACGCCGGGCGCGCGGGCGCGCAACCCCGCGAGGGCGGGAGGCAGCAGCGCGGCCGCGGCGGTCGGGAACACCGCGATCCGCACCCGCCCGGCGCGCAGCCCGGCGATCGCGGCGATCTGCTCCTCGGCGTCGTCCATCCGGGCCAGGACGTCCTCGACGTGCTCGACGAGGATCCGGCCGGCCTCGGTGAGCCGGACGCCGCGCCCGTGCCGCACCACCAGCGGCGTGCCGACCTCGGCCTCCAGCCGCGCGATGTGGTGCGACACCGCCGGCTGGGTGTAGGCGAGGGACCGCGCGGCCGCCGTCATCGAGCCGAGCCGGGCGACCTCCCGCAGGATCCGTCCGCGATGCAGGTCCAGCATCCTGGCAAGATATCAACGAGACTTATGGGTCATCCAGAGAACCGTACTTTGTCCTATGGGCTGTCGGTGTACGACCATCGGGGCATGACCCTTTCCATCCACGACGCGCAGCGCGAGTTCACCGCGGGCGTCACCTTCCTCAACACCGCCACCTACGGCCTGCCGCCGCGCGCCGCGCACGAGGCGATGCTGGCCTCCGAGCGGGACCGCGCCGCCGGGCTGCTCGCGCCGGCCGACCTCGACGAGGCCGTCGCCCGGTCCCGCGAGGCGTTCGCGCGGCTGCTCGGCCTGCCCGCGAACCGGGTCGCCGTCGGCTCGCAGGCGTCCTACTTCACCGGCCTCGTCGCGGCGTCGCTGCCCGCCGGCACCCGCGTCCTGGTCGCCGAGGGCGACTTCACCTCGCTGCTGTTCCCGTTCCTCGCCCGCCCCGACCTGAACGTCCGGGAGGTGCCGCTGGAACGGATCGCCGAGGAGACCGGTCCCGGCGTCGACGTGGTCGCGGTGTCGGCGGTGCAGTCGGCCGACGGGCGCATCGCCCCCATGGACGACCTCATCGCCGCCGCCCGCGCGCACGGCGCCCGGATCCTGCTGGACGCCACCCAGGCCGCCGGATGGCTGCCGCTGCCCGCCGCCGACGTCGACTGGCTGGTGTGCGCGGGCTACAAGTGGCTGCTCGGCCCGCGCGGCACCTGCTTCCTCGCCGGCACCGAGGAGGCGCTCGCCGCGCTGCCGCCGGTCGGCGCGGGCTGGTACGCCGGCGCCGACGTCTGGGACTCCATCTACGGGGCGCCGCTGCGGCTGGCGACCGACGCGCGCCGCCTGGACCTGTCGCCGGCGTGGCAGTGCTGGGCCGGGCACGCCCCCGCCCTGGAGCTGATCGAGCGGGTCGGCGCCGCCGCGATCCACGACCACGACGTCGCGCTCGCGCGCCGCTTCCAGATCGCGCTCGGCCTGGAGCCCGGCGACTCGGCGATCGTGTCGGTGCCCGTCACCGACGGCACCGCCGAACTGCTGCGCGCGAACGACGTGGCCGCCTCGGTGCGGGCCGGGCGGCTGCGCTGCGCGTTCCACCTGTCCACCACCGAGGCCGACACCGACAAGGCCGCCGGGCTGCTCGCCTCCCGCGTCGCCGCCTGACCCGGGCCCGTCCGCGGCCCGGAGGACCGCAGATCTTACAAGTCTCGAACAAGGAGCCTTGAAGAGCGCCGTCACGCCGGATCCGGCCGCCGCCGCGGCCTACCGTTCCACGGCATGGACGTACTGCTCACCGGGTCGGCCGGTTTCATCGGTTCGCACGTCGCCGAGGCGCTCACCGCCGCGGGCCACCGGGTCCGCGGCCTGGACCTGCGGCCGGACGGCCCGGCCCCGTCCGGCGGCCCGGGCGGCGCCGCCGACGTCCGCGACGCCGCCGAGGTGGCGCGGCGGCTGCGCGGCGCGGACGCCGTCTGCCACCAGGCCGCCAAGGTCGGCCTCGGCGTGGACGTCGCGGACCTGCCGGACTACGCGTCGGTGAACGTGCACGGCACCGCGGTGCTGCTGGCGGAGATGGCCCGCGCCGGGGTCGGCGCGCTCGTGCTGGCCTCGTCGATGGTCGTGTACGGGGAGGGCGCCTACACCTGCGGGACGCACGGGCCGGTGCGTCCGGCGCCGCGCCCGGCCGAGGCGCTACGCGCGGGACGCTACGAACCCGGCTGCCCCGAGTGCGGGCACCCGCTCGCGCCCGGCGAGGTCGGCGAGGACGCGCTGCTCGATCCCCGCAACGTCTACGCCGACACCAAGCTCGCGCAGGAGCACCTGGCGGCGTCGTGGGCGCGCGCGACCGGCGGGTCGGTGGCCGCGCTGCGCTACCACAACGTGTACGGGCCGCGGATGCCGCGCGACACCCCGTACGCGGGCGTCGCGGCCATCTTCCGGTCGCGGCTGATGAACGGCGAGGCGCCGCTGGTGTTCGAGGACGGCGGGCAGCGGCGCGACTTCGTGCACGTCCGCGACGTCGCCCGCGCCAACGTGCTCGCCCTGGAGCGGGTCGCGGCGGGCACGCCGGGGCGGGGCGCGCTGCGCGCCTACAACATCGCCAGCGGCGAGCCCCGCACCATCGGCGAGATGGCGGACGCGCTCGCCGGCGCGTTCGGCGGCCCGGCGCCGCGCGTCACCGGCGGTCACCGGCTCGGCGACGTCCGCCACATCGTCGCCCGGCCCGACCGCGCCCGCCGCGAGCTGGGTTTCCGGCCGTCGGTGCCGTTCGGCGAGGGCATGGCCGAGTTCGCCCGGGACGCGCCGGAACCGGCGGCGGGCGCCGCGGCGCCCGCCCGGCAGCCCGTCACCAGTCTGTAAGGGTCGCCCGCCCGTCACCGAAAGTAGCGTCAGAGCCGTGATCGACGTGATTCTCCCGTGCCTCAACGAGGCCGAAGCCCTGCCGTGGGTGCTGTCGCGGATGCCCGCGGGCTTCCGGCCCCTGGTGGTCGACAACGCCTCCACCGACGGGTCCGCGCGCGTGGCCTTGGACCACGGCGCCGAGGTGGTGCCCGCAGAGACCCGCGGGTTCGGCGCGGCCTGCCATGCCGGGCTGCTGGCCGCCACCTCCGCGGTGGTGTGCGTGATGGACGCCGACGCCTCGCTGGACCCCGCCGAGCTGCCGCGGCTGGTCGCCGAGCTCGACCGGCTCGAGGCCGCCGGCGGGCCGGCGCTGGTGCTCGGGCGGCGCCGTCCGGTCGGGCGCGGCGCGTGGCCGCCGCACGCGCGGCTCGGCAACACGGTGCTGGCCCGGTCGCTGAACCGGCGCGCCGGCACCCGGCTGCACGACCTCGGCCCGATGCGCGCCGCGCCGCGCGCCGGGCTGCTCGCCCTGGAACTGGCGGACCGCCGGTTCGGGTACCCGCTGGAGATGGTGCTGCGCGCCGCCCGCGCGGGCTGGCGGATCGGTGAGATCGAGGTGGCGTACCTGCCGCGCACGGGGGAGTCGAAGGTGACCGGGACCTTCGGCGGGACGGTCCGCGCCGTCCGCGACATGCGCCGCGTCCTGGCGGAGGTCGCCTCGTGAACGCCCCCGAGGGCGCCGACGCCGATCTGGTCGTCATCGCCAAGGAGCCGGTGCCGGGCCGGGTGAAGACCCGCCTGACCCCCGCCTACACGCCCGCCGAGGCCGCCGCACTCGCCGCGGCCGCGCTGCACGACACCCTCACCGCGGTCGCCACCGCCCCCGCATGCCGCCGCGTCCTCGCGCTCGCCGGGCAGCCCGGCCCGTGGCTGCCCGGCGGCTTCGAGGTCGTCGCGCAGCGCGGCGGCGGGCTGGACGAGCGGCTCGCGCACGCCTTCACCGACGCGTTCGCCGCTGCCGGAGGCGGCCGCCCGCTCGTCCTCATCGGGATGGACACGCCGCAGGTCACGCCCGCGCTGCTGGCCCGCGCGGGCCGGGCGCTGCGCGAGCGCGACGCGGTGTTCGGCCCGGCGCGCGACGGCGGGTTCTGGCTGCTGGGGCTGCGCCGTCCCGACGAGCGGCTGCTGCTGGGCGTCCCGATGTCGCGGCCCGACACCGGAACGCTCCAGCTCGCCCGCCTGCGCGCCGCCGGCCTCACGGTCGCGACGATGCCCGAGCTGACCGACGTGGACACCCCGCCCGACGCCGAGGCCGTCGCCGCGCAGGCGCCCGGCGGCCGGTTCGCCGCCCTGGTCCGCGCCCTCGGGACCAGGACCGTCCCGGCATGATCGGCGAACTGTACGAGGAGGCGCTGCGCGGCACCGCGCCGGTGGAGATCGAGCACGCCGACGGCCGACGCCGACCCCTGCCGGTGCAGGACTGGCTGGCGCTGCGCCCCGGCGACGCCGGGCTGCTGGACCGCTGCGCCGGCGCCACCCTCGACGTCGGGTCGGGCCCGGGGCGGCTGACGGCCGCGCTGGCCCGTCGCGGCCTGCCGGTGCTGGGCATCGACGTGGCGCCGCGCGCGGTCGCGCTGACCATCGCGGCGGGCGCCCCGGCCCTGTGCCGCGACGTGTTCGGACGCGTCCCCGGCGCCGGGCGGTGGCGGACGGTGCTGCTGGCCGACGGCAACATCGGCATCGGCGGCGACCCCGCCGCGCTGCTGCGCCGCGTCCTGGCGCTGCTGGCGCCGGGCGGGCGGGTGCTGGTGGAGGTGGACCCGCCGGGCACGGGGACGCGGACCGAGCCGCTGCGGCTGCGATCCGGCCGCGCGGTCGGCGAATGGTTCCCGTGGGCGCACGTCTCCGCCGACGGCGCCGGCGCGCTGGCCGCCGTGTGCGCGGCGGCCGTCACCGAGCGGTGGGAGGAGGCCGGCCGATGGTTCGTCGCCCTGCGCTCCTGACCAGGGCCCTCGCCCGGCGGCCGGTGCCGCCGGCGGCGCTGACGACGCTGCCGGAGCGCTTCACCAGCCGCCTGCACGACGAGCGGGTGGCCGCGTGGCTGGGCATCGCGCTCGGCGCCTGCTTCCTCGTCGCGTTCTGCACCGGCCTGGTCAGCCACCTGATGCAGAACCCGGCGAACTGGATGACATGGCCGTCCCGCCCGGTGAACCTGTACCGGGTGACGCAGGGCCTGCACGTCATGACCGGCCTGGCGGCCGTGCCGCTGCTGCTGGCCAAACTGTGGACGGTCTACCCGCGGCTGCTGCAGTGGCCGCCCGCCCGCTCGGCCGGGCACGCGATCGAGCGGCTGCTGGTGTTCGTGCTCGTCGGCGGGTCGCTGTTCCAGCTGGTCACCGGCGTGATGAACATCGACTACTGGTACGCGTTCCGGTTCTTCTTCACCACCGCGCACTACTGGACCGCCTACATCATCATCGGCGCGCTGCTGATCCACATCGCCAACGAATGGGCCAAGACGCGCCGGACGGTGATGACGCGCCCGCAGGACGGGCTGAGGCGCCGCACATTCCTGCTGACGGTCGGCGGTGCGAGCGGCGTGGTCGTGCTCACCGCGGTGGGGGAGGCGGTGTCGCCGCTGGCGCGGCTCGCGGTGCTCGCGCCGCGCCGTCCCGGGATCGGGTCGCAGGGCCTGCCGGTCAACAAGTCCGCCGCCGGGTCCGGTGTCACCGCGCTGGCCCGCGACCCCGGATGGCGGCTCACCGTCACCGGACGCGTCCAACGGGAACTGACGCTGTCGCTGGCGCAGCTGCAGGCGATGCCGATGCGGACGGCGCGGCTTCCGATCGCGTGCGTCGAGGGCTGGAGCGCGGAGGCCACCTGGGAGGGCGTGCGGCTGCGGGACCTGCTGCGGATGGCGGGCGTGCAGGACGACGCGCGCGTCCGCGTCGAGTCGCTGGAGCCCTACGGCCGGTACCGCACGTCCGAGGTGCGCCCGCCGCACTGGCACGACCCGCTCACGCTGCTGGCACTGCGGGTGAACGGCGAGCCCCTCGACCTCGACCACGGCTACCCGTGTCGGCTCATCGCGCCGAACCGCCCCGGCGTGATGCAGACCAAGTGGGTCGGCCGGCTGGTGGTCCAATGAAGGCGCGCAGGCTCATGCACGCGGGGGCGTACGCGGGGGGACTGGCGCTGATCGGCTACGGGCTCAGCGGGATCGTCGCGGACGTCCCGGTCGGGCGCTGGGCGGCCTGGTTCGTGGGCGCCGCGGTCCTGCACGATGGGGTACTCGTCCCGGCCGTGCTTGTCGCGGGCCTGGTGACGGGCTGGATACCGGTCGCCTACAGGCGGGTGGTGCGCGGCGCGCTGGTCGTGGCGGCGTGCGTGACGGCGGTGGCGATCCCGCTCGTGCTCGGCTACGGGCGCCGTCCGGACGTCCCGTCGCAGCTGCCGCTGCCCTACGGCCGCAACCTGGCGATCGTCGTGGGCGCGATCGCCGCGGTGGCGGTGGTGGCGCTGGTGGTGCAGCTGCTCACCGGCCGTCGCCGCCCCATGAGCGGCGGCGCGCACCGCGCCGCGCCGCCTGCGAAGAAGGACCGATGACCGCCACCGACACGCGAACGCAGAGCACCACCACTCCGGACACTCGCCGCGAAAGCCGCCTGGGATGGATCGCCGTGATGGTGTGGGCGGCGGGGATCGCGGCGGTGTTCGCGACCGGCTGGTACCTGCGGCGCGCCGGGCTCGCCACCGAGGACGCGCTGCCGCCGCTGCACGCGCAAGTCCGCGGACGCCCGCTGACCTGGCAGATGGCACCGGCCGCCGCGGCCGCCGCGCTGCTGGTGGCGGTGCTGCCGCGGGCCGCGTCCCGCCTGCGGTGGCGGACGCTGCTGCTGGTGTCGTGGGCGGGCGCCGCGGTGTGGGCGGTAGCGCTCGCCGCCGCCGACGGCTGGGACGCGCTCGCCGCACCGCTGAACGCCCCGACCGAGTACCCCGCGGGCCTGGCGCAGGTGCGCCCCGGCCCGCTGGAGTGGCTGCGGACGTTCACCGAGCGGCTCGGCGGCTACACCACGCACGTGCGGGGCCATCCGCCGCTGCCGACGCTGACGCTGTGGCTGCTGGAGAAGGCGGGGCTGCCCGGCACCGGGTGGGCCGCGGCGTTCGTCATCGCGTCGGGCACCTCGGCGGTCGCGGCGATCGCGGTCGCGCTGCGGTGCGCCGCGGGCGAACGGGCGGCGAGGGCCGCGGTGCCGTTCCTGGTGCTGGCGCCGCTGGCGCTGTGGATCGCGACGGCGATGGACGCGTTCTTCCTCGCCGTCGGGGCGTGGGGGACCGCGCTGATCGCGCTCGCGGCCCGCCGCGCCGGACCCGGCGCCGTCGTCGCCGCCGCGGCGGGCGGCCTGCTGCTGGGGGCCCTGCCGTACCTGTCGTACGGGCTGCTGCCGCTGTTCGCGGTGCCGCTGGCGGTGCTCCTGCTGACCCGCCCGCGCCCGCGAATACTGGCAGGCGTCGCCGCTGGGCTGATGGTGGTGCCGGCCGCGTTCACGCTGCTGGGGTTCTGGTGGCCGGACGGTGTCCGCGCCACCCTGGACACCTACCTCATCAGCCGCGGCTCGGCGCAGCGCTCCTACACCTACTTCCTGTTCGGCGACTTGGCAGTGCTCGGCCTGCTGGCCGGCCCAGCGGTCGCGTACGCGCTGCCGCGCACGGCGGGCGTGCTGTGGCGCGCCGCCCGCACCCGCGCGCTGTCCCCCGCAGCGGCGGTCGCGCTGCCCGCGTGCGCGGCGCTGCTCGGCATGGTCGTGCTGGACGTCTCCGGCGTGACCAAGGGCGAGGTCGAGCGGATCTGGGTGCCGTTCGCCGCGTGGCTGGTGGCGGCCGCCTCGCTGCGCGCACCCGGGTCCCGGTGGTGGCTGGCAGCGCAAGCGGCCACGGCCCTCGCCGTCCAAGCCCTGATCCTCTCACCCTGGTGACCGCGCTCCGGCGATCACGATTCGGCGCGCATGGAAACGATCCGGGCCTAGCGTGGCCGCCATGACCGCTTCCGCGCTGAAGACGCGGCTGGCCGGCCGTTTCCGCGAGGTCAACGGCGACCATCCGATGACGCCCGCCGACGACGCGTACGTCGACGCCTGGTACACCGAGCTGGAGCGGGCGTGCGCCGCCGCCGGCCGGGACCCCGACGGCGTCCGCGCGGCGATGCTGGCCGGGCGGCTGCCGATCCCGGGCTACCTGCGCTCGGACGGCGCCGAGATGGTGCCGTCCGACCTGTTCGACCTCGCCGGCCGGGCGGGCGGCGAGGACGCGCTGCGGGACTGGTTCACCGGGCACTGGGACGACAGGGCCGAGGGCGAGCAGGAGTGGGCGGCGTACCTCAGCGGCCAGTACGTGTGCCTGCGGTCGGTGTCGCCGGAGACGATCCAGCGCAAATCACTGCTGGTGGAAGCGATCACGGCGGCGCCGGACGAGCCGGACGCGGGAACGCCCGGCTGGTCGCGGCGCCTGCACGCGCTGGTCGACGAACTTGACGCCCTGGAGCCGCCGTTCACCGCCTACGACCGGCTGCGTTTCGGCGGCCCGGTGTCGCGGGACGTCTGCATCGACGCGGTCCGCGCCCGCCACCCCCGCGTGCCGCTGCCCGCCTGAGCCGCCACCGGCAGCGCCGGATGGGAGGAGTGCGGGTTCACCAGGGGACGGGGCCGTCGTCGTCGAAGAAACCGCCGGTCGGGCCGTCGGCGGGCAGGGTCGCCATCCGGATCGCGATGGCGGCGCCCTCCTCGGGGGTGCGGGTGATGGTGCGGCCCGCGCGGATGTGCTCGAGCGCGAAGTCGGTGGCGCAGGCGCCGGGCGCGACCGCGTTGACCAGGATGCCGGTGTCGCGCAGCTGCTTGGCGTACTGGACGGTCAGCATGTTCAGCGCGGTCTTGGACACCGGGTAGGCGGCCGCGGCGCCGAGGTTCCAGAAGTAGTGGTCCGGGTCGGTCATGTGCGCCAGCGACCCGGTGCCGCTGGAGACGTTGACGATCCGGGCGGCGGGGGAGCGGCGCAGCAGCGGCAGCAGCGCGTTGGTCACCCGCATGACGCCGAACAGGTTGGTGTCGAACAGCCGCCGGACGCGGTCCAGGTCGGCGTCGGACGGCAGGTCGCGGGGGCCGCCGGAGATGCCGGCGTTGTTCACCAGCACGTCGAGGCGCCCCGGCGCGGCGGCCACGGCGCCGGCGGCGTCGCGCACGCTCGCGTCGTCGGTGACGTCCAGCCGGACGAAGCGGACGTCGTGCCCGGTGTCGCGCATCGCCGCGGCCGCCTTCTCCCCGAGCTCGGGGTTGCGCGCGGCGAGCAGCACCGTCATCCCGCGCGCCGCGAGCCCTCCGGCGATGGCGTGCCCGATCCCCTTGTTCGCCCCGGTGACCAGGGCGACCTTGCCGTCGGTCGATTGCGTTGTCATGTCCTCCACTCCACCACCGGGCGCCCGCCGCACTCCAACACCGACCGGACCGCGATCGATACCCTTGAGGTATGGATCTGGTGGAGACCAGGGAGCTCGCCTACTTCCTGGAGGTCGCGCGGGAGCTGCACTTCGGGCGGGCCGCCGAGCGGCTCGGCATCGCGCAGCCGCCGCTGTCGCGCGCGGTCGCCCGGCTGGAGCGGCGGCTCGGCGTCCGGCTGCTGGAGCGCACGAGCCGCCGGGTGACCTTGACCCCGGCCGGCGAGGCGCTGCTCGCCGAGGGCACCGCGGCGCTCGCCGCCGTGGAGGCCGCGGTGCGCCGCACCCGCCGCGCCGGCGGGGCGCAGGCCCGGCTGCTGCTGGCGATGAAGCCGGGCGGCGACGGCGGCGGCCTGCTGCCCGACGTCCTGGCCGCCTACGAGCGGGAGCCGGACGCGCTGCCGGTCGAGATGGTGTTCGGCTACGGGGCGCGGCAGGCGCTGGACGACGGCCGCGCCGACGCCGCCCTGCTGTACGCGCCGCGCGCCGACCTGACCGGCCTCGCCGTCGAGGAGCTGGTGGTGGAGCCGCAGGTCGTCGTCATGCCGCGCACCCACCGGCTGGCGGACCGGCGGGAGGTGTCGATGGCCGACCTGGACGGCGAGGTGCTGCCGCGGACCCCCGCCCGGCCGGACGGCGACGGCCCGATGGTGACCGAGGGCGGGCAGGTGATGCAGCTGATCGCGCTCGGCCGGATGGTGGCGGTGCTGCCGCACTCCTACCGGCGGCTGCTGCGCGAGGACCTGACGGCGGTGCCGGTGCCCGACGCGCCGCCGACGACGCTGGTGCTGGCGTGGCCGGAGGAGTCGCGGTCGCGGGCGCTGGCGGCGTTCGTCCGCGTCACCGCCGCGGTCGCCGCCCGCCGCAACGCACCGTCCTCCGCAGCCGCGCCCGCGCTCCAGACCGCCCCTGACCTGCGATGACGCGAGCCGCGAAAAACTTCTGAGAAAAACTTCGGCGGGATGTCGATCCGGCGGGGCCCCGTGCGACGCGTCAGTGAAGGCACGGAAACGAGCACACCGCACGGAAGGACACCGCCATGACCGTCACCCAGATCCTCGCCGCCCCCGCCACCGGCACCGTGGAGGGCCGCCGCCGCGTCCTGCGCCGGGCGCTGTGGACCGCGCAGATCCTCATCGCCGCGTTCCTGCTCGTCGCCTCGGCGATGCCGAAGTTCGCCGGGCAGGCCGACGCCGTCGAGACCTTCACCAGGATCGGCTGGGGGCAGTGGTTCCGGTACGTGACCGGCGCCGTCGAGGCCGCCGGCGCGATCGGGCTGGTGGTGCCGCGGCTGGCCGGCCTCGCCGCGACCGCGCTGATCGGCCTGCTGGCCGGTGCCGTCCTCACCCACCTGCTGGTGCTGGAGCCCGCGTGGGCGCTGTTCCCCGCCGCGCTCGCCGTCGTCTGCGCGGTGATCGGCTGGGACCGCCGTGCCGAGACCCGCGACCTGCTGCGCTCGGTCGCCGCCCTGGCGCGCCGGTGACCCGGTCCGCACGGCGGCTAGGACGCCAGATCGGCGAGGCGGCGGCGCAGATGGCCGGCCTGGGGGACGCTGAGGTCCAGGGCGAGGGCCCGCTCGTAGGCGGCGCTGGCCTCGCCGGGGCGGCCCGCGCGGCGCAGCAGTTCGGCGCGGGTCGCGTGCCACCACGGGTAGCCCTCCAGCCCGCCGATGTCCTCCACCAGCGCCAGCCCGGCGGCCGGGCCGTCACGTTCGGCGACGGCCACCGCCCGGTTGAGGCGCACGACCGGCTCGTCCCGGACGGTCAGCAGCACGTCGTACCAGGACACCACCGCTTCCCACGGCGTGGCGTCGTAGCTCGGGGCGAGGGCGTGGCAGGCGGCGATCGCGGCCTGCACCACGTAGGGGTCGGGACGGTCCGGGGTGCGGCGCAGCGCCGCGCCGACCAGCTCGACGCCCTCCTTGATCTGCGCGGCGTCCCAGCGGGTGCGGTCCTGGTCGGGCAGCAGGACGGGGCACCCGGCGGGATCGGTGCGGGCGGCGCGGCGGGCGTCGTGCAGCAGCAGGAGCGCCAGCAAGCCGAGGACGGTCGGGTCGTCGGGCATCAGCCCGGCCAGCAGCCGCGCCAGCCGGACCGCCTCGCCGGTGAGCGCGCCGCGCACCAGGTCCTCGCCGCCGCCCGCCGCGTACCCCTCGTTGAAGATCAGGTAGAGGGTGGCGGCGACGCCGGCGACCCGGCCGGGCAGCTCGGCCGCGGGCGGCACCCGGTAGGGGATCCCGGCCCGCGCGATCTTCTGCTTGGCGCGGGTGATCCGCTTGGCCATGGTCGCCTCCGGCACCAGCAGCCCGCGCGCGACCTCGGCGGTGGTGAGCCCGCCGAGGGTCCGCAGCGCCAGCGCCACCTGCGCCTCCGTCGACAGCGCCGGGTGGCAGCAGGTGAACACCAGCCGCAGCATGTCGTCGCGGACGGTCTCGGCGCCCGGCGGGTCGCCGGGGAGCGGGCCGGGGGCGGCACCGCGGATCGCCATCGCCTCGGCCTCCTTCCCGGCGCGGCGCGCCTCGCGGCGGATCACGTCGATCGCGCGGCGCCGGGCGGCGACCAGCAGCCAGGCGCGCGGGTCGTCGGGGACGCCGTCGCGCGGCCAGGTCTCCAGGGCCCGCACGGCGGCCTCCTGGACGGCGTCCTCGGCGGGATCGATGCCGCCGGTGACGCGGATCAGGGTGGCCAGCACGCGCGGGCGCTCCTCGCGCACCAGCCGCGCCACCGCGTCGCCGACGGCGTCCATCCGGGCGTCCCGCCCCGCCCGCCGCGTCAGGCGAACTCGATGACGGGGCGGATCTCGACCGCGCCGTTCCAGGCGGCGGGCAGCCGGCCGGCGACGGCGACGGCCTCGTCCAGGTCGGCGCACTCCAGCACGTAGTAGCCGGTGAGGGCCTCCTTGGTCTCGGCGTAGGGGCCGTCGGTGGCGACCGGGTCGCCGCCCTTGCCGGCGGGCGTGCGGACGGTGGTGGCGGTCGCGGTGGGGTAGAGCGAGTGGCCGCCCCTGATGACCGCCTGCGCCGCCTCCCCGAACTCCGCGTACTCCTTCATCTCCTCGCCGTACTGCGGGTCGGTCCAGTCGACGTCGGCGGTGTAGGTGAAGGCGATGTAGGTGGGCATTGCCGCTCCCTGGGTCGGGGCCGGCGTCCTGTCGCCGGCCTTCACCCTAAGGACGAACGGCCGGGACCGCGCCGGACACCCCGGAGGGAAAAAGTTCCGGAATGATTTCGCGCCGCCGCCCGGCCGTACGTCCCGCGCCGCCGGGCGCGTCAGTCGTCCGGCCAGGTGATGACGGTGTGCGCCCAGGTCAGGCCCGCGCCGAACCCGGCGAGCAGCACCAGGTCGCCGCCGGCGACGCGGCCGGTGCGCACGGCGCGGTCCAGCGCGTAGGGGAGGCTGGCGGCGCCGATGTTGCCGACGTCCTCCCCGGCGATCATCAGCTGGCCCGGCTCCAGCCCGGCGTGCCCGGCGAGCGAGGCCACCAGCCGCGGGTTGGGCTGGTGCGGGACGACCAGCGCGAGGTCGGCGGGCTTGATCCCGGCGTCCTCGCACGCCTCGGCGACCAGCCGGGGGAACACCGCGGTGATGAAGTCGCGGACGGCGCGGCCGTCCATGTGGATGGTGTGGCCGAGATCGGCCAGTGTGGCGGGACTGGCGGGACGGCGCGACCCGCCGGCGGGGATGAGCACGTCCCCGGCGCGGGTGCCGTCGGAGCCGAGCGTCACCGGCCCGATCCCGCCGGGGCCGCGGACGGGCCCGACGACCGCCGCGGCGGCGCCGTCGCCGAACAGCGCGGCGGTGCCGCGGTCGGCGGGGTCGAGGAACCGCGAGTACACCTCGACGCCGATGACCAGCGCGTACGGGGTGGCGCCGCGCTGGGCGGCGAGCCAGCCGAGCGCGGCCTGCAGCCCGAACACGAACCCGGTGCAGGCGGCGGCGACGTCGAACGCGGCGGCGCCGCGGGCGCCGAGCAGCGCCTGCACGCGGCAGGCGGTGGAGGGGCCGAGCTCGTCGGGGGTGGAGGTGCCCAGCACGATCAGCCCGATGTCGGCGGGGCGCAGCCCGGCGGCGTCCAGGGCGTCGCGGGCGGCGGCCGCGGCGAGGTCGGAGGCGGCCTGCCCGGGTGCGGCGGCGTGCCGGTTGCGGATCCCGGTGCGCTCCTCGATCCAGTCCTCCCGCAGGCCGAGCGAGCAGGACACCTCGCTGCTCGGCACGCGCCGTTCGGGCAGGTAGGAGCCGGTGCCGCGGATCGCCCACCGGGTGTGCGCGGGCTGCTGGTCGCTCCAGGTCATGCGTCGCTCCCCCCAACCGGCGGCGAGGCCGGTGGTCGTGGCCCGGCCGCCGGCCGGTGCGGATGGCGCACCGCTCTGCGGTCCGTCCGTAGCACCGACGGTTGCCAGGCCGATTCCATGAGTGAATAATCCCATTTCAGGATTTGTGTTCCATAACTCCTCGATAAGCGGCCATTATCCGAAAAGAAAAGAGAGCCTTCCTTCCAGGTAAGGAGACCTCGCGTGTCCCACACCTCTTTCCAGCCGGACGGCCCCTTCGACCCCGCCGGGGAGCTCAAACCCGATGACGTCTGCGCGTTCCTGTTCGCCGGGACCGGATCGGCCGGCGTCCCCGACCTGCCCTCGCTGGCACGTTCCGGACCGGCCGCCGCACGCGCCGCCGCCGACGTCCTGGACGCCGTCCAGGAGGGCCTGCCGGACGGCTGGCCGAAGCTGCGCGCGATCCTGCTGGAGGACCCCGCCGGGTACCGGGCGGCGGCCCGCGCCCCCGGCGTCGCCCAGCTCGCCGGCTACGCCTCGTCCGTCGCCGTCGACCGCGCGCTGCGCGCGCTCGGCGTGCACCCCGGCTTCGCCGTCGGGCAGAGCTTCGGGGAGATCGCCGCGATGGTCTGCGCGGGCGTGTTCGCCGTCGCCGACGGCGCCCGGATGGCCGTCAGCCTCGTCGACGTCCTCGCCCGCCGCGGCGCGGGCGGCGGGATGGCGCTGCTGGAGGCCGGCGAGGACGGCGCCCGCGCCTGCATCGGCGCCGCCGGCGCCCCCGAGGTCGTCGTCGCCTGCCTGAACGCCCCGTCGGTCACCGTCGTGTCCGGCCCGGACGGGCCGCTGGAGGCGGTGCTGGAGGCCGCCCGCGCGTCCGGGGTGCGGGGCGTCCGGCTCGCCGTCCCCTACCTGTCGCACCATCCCGCGATGGCCGGCGCCGACGACGAGTGGTACGCGATGATCCGCGCGTTCCCGCAGCGGCCGCTGGAGGTGCCGGTGCACTCGCCGGTGCGCGGCCGCGCCTACCGCGACGACGACGACCTGCACCGGGCGCTGGCCGACTGCATCGTCAAGCCCGTCCGGCTGCCGGAGACGCTGCGCGCCGTGCACGCCGCCGGCGCGACGGTGTTCGCCGAGGCCGGGTCGGGCAACGCGCTGTGCCAGTGCGCCCGCCTCAGCGTCCCCGGCGCGCAGAACTTCCTGGTGCCGCTGCGCGACCGGCCCCGGCAGGGCGCGCCGCGCCCCCGCGCCGCCGACGCCCCGGCGGAGGGAGCCGGCGCGGAGGACGCGCCGGTCGGCAAGTCCGCGCCCGGCATCACGCCCGACCCGCAGGCCTAGCCTCCGCCCCGTCCCGCCCCCCGCCTCCGCCCGATCCGTTCAGCCCGACCACTCCGTCCCGACAGGAGAGCAGCGCGATGGGCATGTCCATGGGCACCTCCCCCGATGGCGACCTCGCCGGTTTCGTGCGCGGCGCGTCCCCCGGCCCCAAGCTGCGGGAACGGCTCGCCGACGCCGTCCCCGAGGAGTTCTTCACCTACCCCGACGGCCTCACCGCCCGCGACCACCAGGCCATCACCTACGCGCGGCTGCGGCGCGCCGGGCTCGCCGCCCCGCCCGGGTCGGAGCTGCTGGACGACCCGCCGGCGCTGTGCGCGCTGCTGGAACGCGCCGCGATCGCCGACCCGGCGCTGTTCCACGTGATGATGCTGCACTACACCCTGGCGCTCGGCCCCACCGTCCGGTTCGGCACCGGGCAGGACGGCCCGGGCACCGCCCGCGAGGCGCTGGAGTCGATGGACTCGTTCGGGGCGCTGCTGATGACCGAGGTGGGGCGCAGCAACAGCCACCTGTCGCCGCGCACCATCGCCCGCCACGACCCCGCCACCGGCGGGTTCGTCCTGCACACCCCCGACGTGCAGGCCGCCAAGTTCCCCACCAGCACCGCCCACCCCGACCTGCCCAAGACCGCCTGCGTCTACGCCACCCTCGTGCACGGCGGCGAGGAGCGCGGGGTGTTCGTGTTCGCGGTGCCGGTCCGCGGCCCCGACGGCGCCGTCCCGCCGGGGGTGCGGGTCGTGCCGGCGCCCGAGACCACCGGGCTGCAGGTCGACTACGCGGCGGTGCTGCTGGAGGAGCTGCACGTCCCCTACGAGGCGTGGCTGCGCGACGGGGCGAGCATCGACGCCGGCGGCGCCTTCCACGACCCGGCCGGGTCGCCGGCGGCGCGGCTGACCCGCTCGATGGGCATCGCGCCCGCGGTGTGGCGCGCGGTGATCTCCGCGTGCGCCGCGATCACCCGCGCGTCCGCCGGGATGCTGCTGGCGCACTCGGCGGGCCGCTCCACCCTCGGCCGGCTCGCGCCGCGCCGCCCGCTCACCGACTACCGCAACCAGCAGGAGGCGGTGCTGGGCGCGCTGGCGTCGGCGTACGCGCTGACCGCCGTCGCCGCGCACGTCAAGGGCCGCCGCACCGCCGCCGACGTGCCCGCCGGCGGCCCGGACACCGCGTGGGCGCCGTGGTCGGCGGTCGACCGGGACCTGGCGCTGCTGAAGGCGGCGTCCACCGTCACCGCGCAGGAGACGGTGTCGATGTGCCGGGTGCACTCGGGCGCACCCGGGTTCGCGGCCGTCGAGCGCCTCAACGCCTACCGGGGCCTGACCCACGCCTACATGAACGCCGGCGGCGACAACGAGCTGATCCTGTACGACACCGCGCGGGCGATGGCCGACCTTGACCGCTACACCCCGCCCGAGGAGGAGGCGGGCCCGCCCGACGGCGGCGACCTGGACTCGCCGCGGGTGCCGCTGTTCCTGGCGCGCGAGGCCGAGCGGCGGATGCGCGACCGGCTCGCCGGACGGGTCCGGGCCGCCGCCGACGGGGGCGCCGACCCGTTCACCGCCTGGAACGACAACCTGGCGCTGGCAGCGCGGACCGCGACCGCCTGCGCCGACCGCGTCACCCTGGAGATCTGCGAGGCCGCCGCCCAGGCGGGCCCGGCGGAGCTGCGGCCCGTACTGCGCCTGCACGCCCTGAACTGGATGGCGCGCCGCGCCGACGGCCTGCTCGACGAGGGCGTCGTGCCGCCCGGGTGGCTGCAGGACGTGCACGCGGCGCGCCGGCGGGCCTGCGACGAGCTGGCACCGCGCGCCGCCGAGCTGGCCGCGGCGTTCGAGCTGCCGCCGGTGATCACCGCGCCGACGGCGTTCCTCACCGGCGGCTGACCCGCCGCACAGGTCCGGCACGGCCTGCCCGGCGGGGTGCCGGCGTGGCGCGCGGGTACGAACCCGCACGCCACGCCGGTCATGGACGAAAGCGGCGGGGGAACCGGCGGGGACTGGCTACCGTTCTGCTTAGACAGGCCGCGGGTGACCGTCATCCGCCCGGTCCGATACGGAGGTAGGCACAGTGGGAGTCAGTCTGAGCAAGGGCGGCAACGTCTCGTTGACCAAGGAGGCTCCCGGACTGACCGCGGTCGTGGTGGGTCTGGGCTGGGACGTGCGGACGACGACCGGAACCGACTTCGACCTGGACGCCAGCGCGCTGCTGTGCTCGGCGGAGAACAAGGTGCTGTCGGACCAGCACTTCGTGTTCTTCAACAACCTCAAGAGCCCGGACGGCTCGGTGGAGCACACCGGCGACAACCTGACCGGTGAGGGCGAGGGCGACGACGAGGCGATCAAGGTGGACCTGCAGGCCGTCCCGGCCGAGGTCGCCAAGATCGTGTTCCCGGTGTCGATCTACGACGCCGACGGCCGGCAGCAGAGCTTCGGGCAGGTCCGCAACGCCTTCATCCGGGTGGTGAACCAGGCCGGCGGCGGCGAGATCGCCCGCTACGACCTGACCGAGGACGCCTCCACCGAGACCGCGATGGTGTTCGGGGAGCTGTACCGCAACGGCGCCGAGTGGAAGTTCCGCGCGGTCGGGCAGGGGTACGCGTCGGGGCTGGCGGGCATCGCCGCCGACTTCGGCGTGAACGTCTGACGTCGTGAAGGCGCAGGGGCGGGGCCGGCGGCCCCGCCCCTGCGGCGTTCGCGGGGCCGGTCAGCCGGCGGGGACGACGGCGAGCGCCTCGACCTCGACGAGCAGGTCGTCGCGGACCAGCCCGGACACCTGGATCAGCGACGCGGCCGGGTCGACGCCGTCCGGCAGCATCTCGGTGCGGACGGCGCGCACCACGCCGACCTTCGACGCGTCGCGCAGGAAGTAGCCGAGCCGGATCACGTGCTCCCAGCGGGCCCCGGCGGCCGCGAGCGCGGCCTCCAGGTTGGTGAACACCTGCCGGGTCTGGGCCTCCAGGTCGCCGGGGCCGACGAGGTTCCCCTCGCCGTCCAGGGCGATCTGGCCGCTGACCACGATGAGCCGCCCGGGGACGTCCACCGATATCACGTGGCTGTAGCCGGGGCCCGGTGCCAGACCCGGTGCGTTGATCTGACGGATTCCGCCGGCGTTGGATCGTTGTTCGCTCACGTGATCACGTTAACCGGCGCGCCCGGGGGTGGACGGGCGCGCCGGCGTCGCGGAGGCGGGGGGTCAGCCGAGCAGCTCGCTGCGCAGCCGGGTCTTGAGTATCTTCCCGCCGGGGTTGCGGGGCAGTCCCTCGTCGCGGAACCAGAAGTGGACGGGGACCTTGAACGCGGCGATCCGCTCGCGCAGGAACCCCTGGATCTCCTCCGGGGAGGGCGCGGTGCCGGGGCGGGGCACGACGACGGCGCCGACCTCCTCGCCGAGCACCTCATGGGGGACGCCGATGACGGCGCAGTCGGCGACGGCGGGGTGCTCGTAGAGGGCGGCCTCGACCTCGGCGCAGTAGATGTTCTCGCCGCCGCGGATCAGCATGTCCTTGGCGCGGTCGACGATGTAGACGAACCCGTCGGCGTCGACGCGGGCCAGGTCGCCGCTGTGGAACCAGCCGTCCACGAACGCCTGCGCGGTCGCCTCCGGCTTGTTCCAGTACCCCTTGATGACGTTGGGGCCGGCGATGAGCAGCTCGCCGACCTCGCCGGCGGGTAGATCATCGCCGGTGGCGGGGTCGACGACCTTGACGTCGCAGACGGCGACGGGCGGGCCGACGCTGTCGGGGTGCTCCAGGTAGTTGACGCCGCCGTTGTAGGTGGTGACCGAGGAGGTCTCGGTGAGGCCGTAGCCGTTGCCGGGGACCCGCTCGGGCAGCCGCTCCTTGATCTTGTCGACGAGCGCGGGCGCGGCGGGCGCGCCGCCGTAGCTGACGCCGGTGAGGCTGGAGGTGTCGTACTTGTCGAAGTCGGGGGAGGTCAGCACCTGCCAGGCCATGGTCGGCACGCCGCCGAACCCGGTGACGCGCTCCCGCTCGATCAGCTCCAGCGCCTGGCCGACGTCCCACTTGTACATCAGCACGACGGTGCCGCCCTGCAGGGCGCTGGACACCAGCACCGAGTGGCAGCCGGTGGCGTGGAAGAACGGGACGCTCAGCAGGGTGACGCGGGGCTGCGGCCGGGTGAGCTGCTCTAGGGAGGCGCCGGCGCGGACCCCGGCCGACAGCAGCCCGTAGGCGAGGCTGACCGGGTTGGTGGTGATGTTGCGGTGGGTGCCGAGGGCGCCCTTGGAACGTCCGGTGGTGCCGGAGGTATAGAAGATCGTGGCGTCGTCCTCGGGGCCGATCTCCACGTCGGGCAGGCCGTCGCGGCCGTCGGCCAGCGCGCGGGCCAGGGCGGTCTCGAAGTCCTCGCCGCCGGCGGGCGGTTCGCCGTCAGGTCGGGCCACCAGCACCGGGATGCCGAGGCCGGGCAGGGCGCCGGCGAGGCGCTCGGCGCGCTGGGCGTCGGCGACCAGGAGCCGGGCGCCGCTGTCGCGCAGCCCGTACTCCAGCTCGTCGGCGCTCCACCAGGCGTTCAGCGGGACGACGACGGCGCCGGCGACGGCGGCGCCGAAGAACGCCACCGGCCATTCGGGGTAGTTGCGCATCGCGATCGCGACCCGGTCGCCCTTGGCGATCCCGTACTCCTCGACCAGCAGCCGCCCGAACGCCGCGGCGCGCCGGTGGTGCTCGGCGAAGCTCAGCCGGTCGCCGTCGTAGACGAGGAACGGGGCGTCGCCGTGCCCGCGCGACAGCTCCAGGACGTCGCGCAGGGTGGTCGGGGCGTTCTTCCAGACGCGGGTCCGCACGCCGCGGATGTCGACCTCGTCCATCTCGAAGAGCTGCCCTGGAGCCGTCAGCCGGGCCCTGGCCTCGGCGATGCTCATCGGCTCGGGGCCGTCCACCTGGCGGCCGTTCACTTCGCGGCCGTTCCTTTCGCGGCTCTGCACGCGCGCCTCCCGCGGACCACATCGGCGCGCCGCCGCGCGGCCCGGACACCGAACACGGTTCGGCGCGCCGTGGGGCAAATCTATGATTTGTCTCACTTGCGGGTCAACGGTCGCCGCCGGCCGCGCGGACCGTTCCATCCGAAGATCTCCACCTGCGACAATGGGGACATGACCGAGCGCAAGCCGATCGAGTACTGGCTGTCGGACATGGACGGCGTCCTGGTGCACGAGGGCAGCCCCGTCCCCGGCGCCGCCGAGTTCGTCCGCAGGCTCGCCGCCTCCGGCAAGCCGTTCCTCGTGCTGACCAACAACTCGATCTACACCCGCCGCGACCTGTCGGCGCGGCTGGCCGCGCTCGGGCTGGACGTCCCGGCCGAGGCGATCTGGACCTCGGCGCTGGCGACCGCCCGGTTCCTGGCCGACCAGCGGCCCGAGGGGTCGGCGTACGTGATCGGCGAGGCGGGGCTGACCACGGCGCTGCACGAGGCCGACTACGTGCTGACCGACATCCGGCCCGACTACGTGGTGCTCGGGGAGACCCGCACCTACAGCTTCTCCCAGATCACCCGGGCGATCCGGCTGATCGAGGGCGGCGCCCGGTTCGTGGCGACCAACCCCGACCCGGTCGGCCCGTCGCAGGAGGGCTCGCTGCCCGCCTGCGGCGCCGTCGCCGCGATGATCACCCGGGCGACCGGGGTGGAGCCGTACTTCGTCGGCAAGCCGAACCCGCTGATGATGCGGACCGCGCTGAACGTGGTCGGCGGGCACAGCGAGCAGACCGCGATGGTCGGCGACCGGATGGACACCGACATCGTCGCGGGCGTCGAGGCGGGCCTGGAGACGATCCTCGTGCTGACCGGGGTGACCCGCGAGGACGAGGTGGGCCGCGAGGACGAGGTGGGCCGCTTCCCGTTCCGCCCGCACCGGGTGGTGCCCTCCATCGCCGACCTGATCGAGTTGATCGACGTCTGACCCGCCGTCTGACCGGCGCGCCCGGCGCCGGTTCGGGCGGAGCGGCGTTTTCCCGATACGATCTGCGCAAGATCGACGATCCGCGCTGCGGCGCGTTCGCGCTGGTCCGGGGGCTCGGAGGCACGCGGCGGGGGATGCCGGGTGCCCGCCGTCCGCCGCCTTCGCCGGGCGCCGCCGGGTGCCCTGGCCGAGCGGAGCTCCGTGCACGACCTTCAGGACGACCCCGCCCCGCCGCGCTCCCCGCTGCCGCCCCGCCGCGGGACACGCCGCGCGGCGCGGCGCCGCCCGAGCCTCGGCTGGGCCGCGGCCGGTGTCGCCGCCGCCGCGGTGCTGAGCGCGGGCGCGGTCGCCGCGACGCTGACGCTCGGCCATGACGACGACCGCCCCCGCGCGGCGGACCCGGCCTCGGGCGCGGCCACCGCTCCGGCGTCGCCGCCGGCGCCCGGACGGTCCGCCGGGAAGAACGGCACGAAGACCGCTGTGCGGGGCCCGGTGGTGAACGGCCGCCGCCAGCCGCCCCGCGTCACGATCCCCCGGTCGGCGAGCGGACGGTACGCGGTCGTGCCGGGCACGGCGGTGCCGAAGGGGACGCGCGGCACCCTCGTCCGCTACACCGTCGAGGTCGAGCGCGGACTGCCGATCAGGCCCGCGGAGTTCGCCGCGGAGGTGCAGCGGGTCCTCAACGACCCGCGCAGCTGGGGGCACGGCGGCACGATGCGGTTCGAGCGGGTGAGCCATGGGCCGGTGCGGTTCCGGGTGTCGCTGTCGAGCCCGGCGCTCACCGACCGGATGTGCGCGCCGCTGGTCACCGGCGGGGAGCTGTCGTGCCGGCAGGGGAACCGCTCGGTCATCAACGCCCTGCGCTACGGCGAGGGCGCCGCGTCCTACGGCCGCGACCTGGCCTCCTACCGCGAGTACGTGATCAACCACGAGGTCGGGCACGCGCTCGGCCACGGCCACCGGCAGTGCCCCGGCAAGGGGCGCCCGGCGCCGGTGATGGTGCAGCAGACCAAGTCGCTGTACGGGTGCGCGCCGAACCCGTGGCCCTTCCCCAAGGGCTGACACCGGGCCGCGCGGACGCGCGGCGCCTAGACTCGGGGCCGACATGCGCATGATCAGAGGCGGGGGCTCCCGCGAGCTGGAGGTCCGCCGGTCCCGGTTCGTGTGCACGCTGGCGCGCGCGGCCGACGAGGCCGAGGCGATGGAGTTCCTGGCGCGGCACCGCCGCGCGCACCGCGACGCCACCCACAACTGCTCGGCGTACGTGGTCGGCGAGCACGGCGAGATCACCCGCAGCAGCGACGACGGGGAGCCCGCGGGGACGGCCGGCATCCCGATGCTGGAGGTGCTGGTGCGCCGCGGGCTGACCGGCACGGTCGCAGTGGTGACCCGCTACTTCGGCGGGGTGAAGCTCGGCGCGGGCGGGCTGGTGCGCGCCTACGGGCAGGCGGTGTCAGAGGCGATCGACGCGGTCGGGGTCGTGGAGCTGCGGCCGGTGCTGACGGTGACGGTGACGCTGGAGCACGCGCTGGCTGGACGGTTCCTGGGCGATCTGCACGGCCGCGGCGTCCAGCCGTCCGACGTCCGCTACGGCGCTGCGGTGGAGGCGGACGTGGCGGTCCCGGCGGCGGAGGTGGAGGCGTTCGAGGCGTGGGCGGCGCAGGTCACCGGCGGACGCGCCGCCGTGGCCCGCGGCGCGCCCGGCCACGTGGAAGTGCCCGTGTAGACGCGGGTCAGCTAGAGGCAGGTCGGCCAGAGGCGGGTCAGCGGCCCGACAGCTCGGCCGCCAGCCCCTCGAAGTCCGCCGCCGTCAGCGTCAGCGCGCTGCCGATCGCCTGCGTCGCCTCCGCGCTGCCCAGATGCCGCGTCGCGGCCCGGTCCAGATACGCCTCCACCAGCCGCGCACCGGTCAGCCGGCCGCGGCCGCGCAGCGACCCCGCCTCGCGCTCCACCACCGCCCAGGCGTCCGAGCCGAGCCGCAGCGACCGCTCCTCGGCCAGCAGCCCGACCAGCGCCGACCGCGCCCGCCCGTCGGCCAGGTCCGGCAGCCGCACCGCGCGCAGATCGGTCACCAGCTCCGGCGACGCCGCCGACAGCTCCCCGACCCGGTCCGGCTCGCAGGTGCCCAGCAGCGCCGTGTCGTTGACGCCCTCCAGACGCGTCCGGTACAGCACCGACGCGTACGCCGCGCCCTGCGCCTCGTCCAGGATCAGCCCGTCCAGGCCGTCGAGCAGCAGCACATGCCCGGCGTGCCGGTCCAGCGCCTCCTTCAGCCCCTCGGGGCCGGCATCGCGCAGGTCCTCGGCGTGCACCGAGCGCACCTCGCCGCTGGAGGCCTCGACCTCCGCCAGCGCCCGCGCCACCATCCGCGCGAGGCGCCGCTGGCCGCTGGACGGCGCGCCGATCAGCAGCAGCGCCGGTGCCGACGCGCTGGACACCTCCTGGCCGCGCAGCCGCCGCGCCCACTTGCCGCGGCGCCGCACCTCCGTCACCACCCGGCCGATGTCGTCGGCGCCGCACAGGAACCGGATCCCGTACGCCTCGGCGGTCTGCGGCGCCGAGTCCGGCACCGGCGCGGGCGGCGCCGGCGGGACCGGCTCGGGCACCGGTACAGGAGGCGGCGGCAGATCCGCCTGCGGCGCCACCGGAGGCGCCTGCGGCGCGGCCTGCCGGACGGGCGGCGCGGGCGGCATCGGCGCGCCCGGCCACGCCGGTCCCTGGTCGAGCTTGGTGCGGAACGCGTCGGTGTCCAGCTGCGTCGCCGGCGCGTGCGCGGCCGACGCGGCGGGTTCCGACGGCCACCGCGGACCGTCCGGGCCGTGCGCGCCGTCCTGCGCGGGCTCCGACGGCCACCGCGGCTCCTCCGCCGGCGCGGGAGCCGGCGGAACCGGCTGCGGGACGGGCTCGGGCGCCGGGGGCAGCGGGGGAGGGGGAGGGGGAGGGGGAGGCGCGATCCGCGGCGGCGGGACGTCCGACGCCAGCGGGTTCACCGGCGCGGGCGGCTCACCGTGCACCGCCGGAGACGGCGCGGGCGGCGCGGGCGGCGCGGGCGGGACGGCCGGCTCGGCCCCGTGCGCCGCAGGCGGCGACACGGGCGGTGCCATCGGAGGCGCCATCGGCGGGGCCGACGGCGGCTCCACCGGAGCCATGGCCGGCGGCGGCCCCGGCGCGTCCTGTGCCGGCTCGGGCACCGGCGCGACGGGCCGGTCCGTGCCCGAGGTGGCCCGCTCGGCGGCCATGTGCGCGCGGGCGGCCTTGATGATGTCCCACGCCGACAGCTCGTCGGTGGACGGCGGGGAGTGCAACGCCGGCGAGGTGAGTTCCGTCGCGATCGCCTGCGGCACCGCGAACCCGCTCGCCGGCGGCGGCACCTGCGCCAGCCGGCACCACGTCAGCCCGATCGTGTAGGTGGTGGCCAGCAGCGCGGCGAGCGCGTCGGGGTCGTCGCGGCGCAGCGCGTCGGGCAGCCGCCCGTCGCGCGGCCACAGCGCGCGCAGCGGGTTGGCGGGGTCGCTCAGCACCGCCTGCAGCGTGCGGGCGCTGTCGGGGTCCAGCCAGCGCTGCAGCGCCGGCATCGCGCTCGGCGCGGCCTGCAGGTCGGCGGCCAGCACCGCGATCCCGGCGCGGCGGACCTCGTCGTGGCTGCGGCCGCCCTGCGCCGGCCGCGGGCCGGTGAGGCCGTGCACGATCTGCTCCAGGTCGTACAGGGCCAGGCGCAGGTACTCGCCGGGCGCGGTGTCGCGGACCATCGGGGTGGCGAACTCGGCGGGGCAGCGGCGCCGCCACTCCTGCACGATCGCCTCGGGCCCGTACCGGACGGTCGCCATGTCCTGGTTGACCATCCGCAGCGACGCGGCGGTGACCGCGGCGAGCGCGTCGGCGCCGGGCCGGAACCGCGGGTCGGCCTGCAGGCCCGCCGCGACCTCGTACATGACGCGGGCGATGTGCGCGGCGCCGCCGCCGTCGCCGGCGCCGAGCCGGTGGATGTAGTAGCCGGCCAGGGTGCCGAAGTCGGGCGGCATCATCCAGTGCAGCTGGTCGGCGGAGGTGGTCAGGAACGGGATGAACGACTCGATCAGCGGGTGCTCGGTCAGCACGACCGGGGAGCCCGCGCACCACAGCAGCGCGCCCCACGCGGCGGCGATGGTGCTGGGCGTGCCGGGCTGGAACATCGGGTCGCGCTGGGCGAACTGCTGCGGGTCGACGGCGAGCGCGGTGGTGATGGCCTGGGAGATCCGGGCGACGACCGCGGTGTCGGGGACGGGCCCGAGGAACCCCAGCGGCGCGACGCGTCCCGCCGCCAGGTCGGGGCCGGTCGGGTACAGCTGCGGCGGGACGGGCGGGGTGCCGGCGCCGCGCGGCGCCGGGACCGCGACGCGGCGGTCCTCGAAGTCGGGCGGGGGAGGGCAGGGGTGCCAGGCGCCGTCCAGGCCGCACCGGTACCAGCGCCCCCACGCGCCGAACAGCCACCATTCCCCGGCGCCCCACAGCATCCGCGCGGCGATCTGCCCGGCCCGGTCCTGCGGCTGCGCGGTGCCCCACCACGGTGAGGCCACCAGTTCGCGCACGTTGCCCTCGACCGCGGCGAACAGATCCGCGCCCGGGCCGCCTCCCGTTCCGCCGGGTCCCGCCCCGGCCCCCTGCCAGCTCACCCGGCGAATAGTAGTCCTCCCCGGCGGAGTGTCCGGCATGTCGCGTTCGTCCGGACGGTCCCCGCCCTCCCCATGTAATGACCGTTATGGCACGATGCTCCTGGACCGGAGAAGGGGGCGGCGATGGGCGTCGACGCGGCGGCGCGCACCCGCGCCCAGGGCGTCGCGCTGGCGGTGTTCTCCTCGGTGTGCTTCGGGGCGTCCGGGCCGTTCGGCAAGGCACTCATCGAAGGCGGCCTGGACCCGCTGCAGGCGGTATGGCTGCGCATCACCGTGTCCGCGCTGGCGCTGGTCCCGATCGCCCTCGCGGCGCGGGCCCGCCGCGGCGCCCGGCCGCTGCGCGCCCAGCTGCGCCCCCACCTCGGGCGGCTCACCGCCTACGGGCTGACCGGCGTCGCCGGATGCCAGGCCTGCTACTACCTCGCCGCGTCCCGGCTGCCCGTCGGCGTGGCGATCCTGCTGGAGTTCACCGGCCCCGTCATGGTGCTGGTATGGCTGCGGCTCGTTCGCCGCACCCCCGTGCACCGCACCGCGGCCGCCGGGGTCGTCGTCGCGATGGCGGGCCTCGCCCTGGTCGTCCAGGTGTGGACGGGCCTCGGCCTGGACCCGCTCGGCCTGGCCGCCGGGCTCGGCGCCGCCGCCTGCCAGGCGTCCTACTTCCTGCTGGTCGACCGCCTCGCCGGATGCGTCGACCCCCTCGTCATCACCACCGCCGGAAGTGTCGTCGCCGCGGCCGCGCTCGCCGCCCTCGCCACCCCGTGGGCGCTGCCCTGGCGGGTGCTCGGCTCCGCCGTCCCCGTCGGCGGCCACACCGCCCCCGGCTGGGCCCTGGTCGCCTGGATCGCGCTGGTCAGCACCGTGCTGGCCTACCTCACCGGCATCGCCGGGCTGCACCGGCTGTCCGCGCAGGTCGGCGGCGCCATCTGCTACACCGAGGCCGTCGCCGCCACCCTCATCGCCTGGGCCGCGCTCGGTGAACGCCTCGCCCCCGTGCAGATGGCCGGCGGCGCGATCGTCCTGGCCGGCGCCTACATCGCCCAGCGCGCCGCCGTCCCGCCCGCCCCGCTCGCCGCGGACCCCGCGGACGAGCGGACAGGCGCGGCGGGCGCCGGCGGCGCGGTGCCCGCCGACGCCCGGCACTGACGGCGGGGCGGGCCGCAGAAGCGATCAGGCGTTCTCGGCGCGGAACCGGCGGGCGCCCAGCCACACCGACACCACCAGCAGCACCGCCGCGACCAGCGCGCCCTCGGCGACCGCCGCCGTCGCGTAGTCGCCGAGGAACGCCGCCCGCGTCGCGTCCACCACGTACCGGAACGGCGTGCACCGCGACACCACATCCAGCCAGCCCGGCGCCAGGCTCATCGGCAGCAGGATCCCCGACAGCAGCATCAGCGGCAGCGTCACCGCCGACAGCAGCGGCGCGAACGCGTCCTCGCTGCGCGTCGCCATCGCCAGCACGTACGACAGCGAGGCGACCGCGACCGACAGCGACACCACGAACAGCAGCCCGACGGCGATGCCGCCCGCCGGCGCGCGCAGCCCGAGCGCCAGCCCGACCGCCACCAGCATCACGGCCTGGAACGCGACGACGGCCGTGTCGCGCAGCACCCGGCCCAGCAGCAGCGCGGTGCGGCTCACCGGCGTCACCCGCATCCGCTCCACCACCCCCGACCGCAGGTCGCCGATCAGCCCGAACCCGACGAACCCGGCGCCGAACAGCCCCAGCTGGATCAGCACGCCCGGCACGAACACCTGCCAGGCGTTGCCGGCGCCGAACCCGCGCACGTCCACCAGCCGCGACAGCAGCGGCCCGAACAGCACCAGGTACAGCAGCGGCTGCACCGCGCCGAACACCACCGCGACCTTGCTGCGCAGCGTCTGCCGTAGATACCGGCCGAACACCAGCCGGGTGTCGGCGGCGGTCCGTCCCAAGGACATCGCGGTCCTCCTTCTCTCGTCTTCCGTGAAATCGGACTTCTCGTGCCGGCCCGCAGGGCCGGGTCAGGCGGCGTCGCGCAGGGAGCGGCCGGTGACGGTGAGGAACACGTCGTCGAGGGTGGGCCGGGCCAGATTCAGCGACGCCAGCTCCACCCCCGCCGAGTCCAGGGCCCGCACCAGCCCCATCAGCTGCCGCTCGCCGTCCTCGACGGTCAGCCGGACGACGCCGGCGGCCACCACCGCCTCCCGCACCGACGGATGCCGCGACAGCGCCTCGCGGGCCGGCGCCGCGCCCGCCGGGTCGGCGAGCTCCAGGGTCACCACGTCCCCGGCGACGCGGCGCTTCAGCTCCGCGGGCGTGCCCGCCGCGACGATCCGGCCCTGGTCGATGATCAGCAGCCGGTCGCAGAGCGCGTCCGCCTCGTCCAGGTAGTGGGTGGTCAGGAAGACCGTCGTGCCGTCCTCGGCGCGCATCGAGCGGATGTGCTCCCACAGGTTCCCGCGGCTCTGCGGGTCCAGGCCGGTCGTCGGCTCGTCCAGGAACAGCAGCGGCGGACGGTGCACCAGCCCCAGCGCGATGTCCAGCCGCCGCCGCTGCCCGCCCGACAGCGCGGCGCACGGCCGCTCCTGCAGGCCCTCCAGCTCCAGCCGCGCGCACAGCTTCGCGATCCGCTCGGCGCGGCCGTCCACCCCGTACAGGCGGGCCTGCAGGTCCAGCTCCTCGCCGGCCGGGATCGACGGGTCGGTGCCGCCGCCCTGCGCGACGTACCCGATGCGGCGCCGCACCTCGCCCGGGTCGGCGCGCAGGTCGTGCCCCGCCACCGTCGCGGTGCCGGCGGTCGGCGCGAGCAGCGTCGTCAGCATCCGCAGCGTGGTGGTCTTCCCGGCGCCGTTGGGGCCGAGGAACCCGACGATCTCGCCGGGCGCGACCGACAGGTCCACGCCGCGCACGGCCTCGACCGTGCCGTGCTTGCCGGTGAAGGTGCGGGCGAGCCCGCGCGCCTCGATCACGTTGACCTCCGATGGGGGATGGGCGACGTCAATAGAGTAACCCCAAATTTGCAGTCACACCAAGTTTTCAGTGACGTCAGCGAAGGTAGGATTCGGGGCATGGGCAAGGAGATCGACCGGCGCCCCGAACCCGAGCCGGGGCTGCGCGAGCGCAAGAAGCGCGAGACCCGCCGCCGCATCGCCGACATCGCCACCGGGCTGTTCATCACCCGCGGCTTCGACAACGTCACCGTCGCCGACGTCGCCCGCACCGCCGATGTCTCGGTCAACACGGTCTTCAACTACTTCAGGACCAAAGAGGACCTGTTCTTCGACCGCCAGGACGAGATCCACGACACCGCCGCCGACGCCTTCCACGACCGGCGCCCCGGCGAGGGCGTCGTCGCGCTGTTCCGCCGGCGCTTCTTCGAGGGCCTGGACGAGCGCTCCTACCGCACCGCGTTCCACGAGGGCTCGGAGATCTGGATGCAGACCGTCCACGACAGCCCCGCCCTCACCGCCCGCATGCGCGAACTCGGCGAGGAACTGAAGGACGAGCTCGCCGCCCTGCTCGCGGAGGAGACCGGCGCCGGCCCCGACGACATCGCCCCCCGCGCCGCCGCCGCGATGATCTACGCCGCCCAGGGCGCCCTGATCCAGGAGATCGCCGCCCGCAAACGCGCCGGCGAGACGCTCGAAGAGATGCGTGAGGACGTGTACGCCTCCGCCGCCCGCGTCTTCGACATGCTGGAGCACGGCATCGGCGACTACGCCGTCGCACCCGCCTCCGGTACCCCGTCCGGCACCCGGTCTGGCACGGGCGCCGGCTCCGCCGAGGAGGCATAGCGCGGCGCTCACGGGAAAAATGAGTGTCGAGGCACTCCACGGCGTTCCTAAAATCCATGATTGCGGAGGCGAACAATCATGGACACCCCCACGCTCCTCACCCATCTGCAGACCCACGACACCGCCCTCACCCTGCCCCGGGGCGGCACCCTGCGCTGGGACGACGCGGACCTGCACCGCGCCGCCCACGCCGCCGGCCCCGAGCACTACGCGCTGCTGGCCCTCGCGCCCGGCGCGCTGCCCTGGCAGCGCGCCCGCGTCCTGCTGCAGACCCTCGCGGCCTCCCAGGCCGGCCTCGACGACCCCACCCGCGGCACCCTCGCGCGCCTCGCCCGCGTCCTGACCCTCGCGCTGCCGCCCGCGCACGTCATCACCGTCCTGCTCGCGCTGCGGCGGCTGCGCGCCAACCACAAGCACACCACCCGCACCGTGCTGCGGTTCGTGCTCGAGCACCCCGACGCCGACGCGCTCATCGCCGCCCGCCGCCCCGCCCTGCTCGACTGCTTCGAGCACGCGCTCGGCAAGACCGCCGCGCGCGGCTGCGCCCGCCGCATCGACGACGGCGACACCGGCTCGGACTACCTGCGGCGCCGGCTGCTGCGCTTCCTCGCCGCACCCGCCGCCGCGCCCGCCCGCGTCCAGGCCCTCTACGCCCCCGCGCCCGCCGCCGGCGCGGCGCCCGGCGCCGCCCCGGCGCTACCCGACCGGCCCGCCCTCGCCCTCGACACCGCCCGCGAACACCCCGCGACCGTCACCGCCACCAACCGCGGCGACATCGCCGCCACCCTCGTCCACCTGTACCGGGGCGGCCCCGCCGCGGACCTGCACGCCGCCCTCGGCCGCCAACTCGACGCCGCCGCCCGCGCCTTCCCCCGCTTCGCCGGCACCGTCGCGCTCGTCCTGGACGCCTCGGCGTCCATGCGCGGCTACGGCGAACGCGAATGGGCCGTGCTGTCGCAGGCCGCGGCGCTGCGGATGCTGCTGTCGCAGGTGTGCGACCGGCTCGAGGTCGTCGAGGTCGGCGGCGACGAACGCGCCCCGCGCGGCGCCACCGACCTGGCCGCCGGGGTCCTGGACGCCCTCGGCACCGGCCCCGACCTGGTCGCCGTCGTCTCCGACGGCTACGAGAACCGCTTCCCCGGCGACCTCGCCCGCGTCACCGCGACCCTGCCCCGCGCCGGCGTCACCACCCCCGTGGTGTTCTGCCACGCCCTGTTCAGCGCCGCCGACGACCTGGCGCTGCGCCGCCCCGACCCGTCCCTGCCGCAGCGCGGGTTCTGGCACCAGGACGACTTCACCGCCCTGCTGCCTTGGATGTTCGCGCACTGCGACGCGGGCAGCCCCTGGCTGGACACCGCCCTGCACGCCCGCCTGGACGTCCTGGACCGGCGGGCCGCCGACCTCACCACCGCCATCGCCGCCTGATCCGGCCCCACCACCACGAGGCCCACCACCACGCGGCACCGGCCGCGCGCGGCCGCATGCGTCCCGTGTCGCGCCCGAGGGCCGCCCGCCCGAACGAAAGGAGCACCGCATGACCGAGATGACGGCGCTCGACACACTCCTGCCCGGCCCGCTCAGCCTCGCCGGGCACCGCCTCGGGACCCCGCAGCAGGCCGGCGCGCTCACCATGGTGCCCGTCTCCGGCCCCGCCCGTCCCGGCTTCGTGCCGCCGCGCACCGGACTGAAGCTGTCGCGCGTCACCGGCTATGGACGCCTCGAACTGCGCAACGGCGCCCCCGCCGGCGTCGCGATCGTCCCCCTGCACATCGGTTACGTCCAGGACGCCGCCCAGAACCACGCGCTGTGCCGCTCGGCGCTCCTCGGCCCCGGCCAGAAACTGCTGTTCGAGGACGCCTGCTGCGTCCAGCAGACCCAGGGCGGTTACCTCACCGGCCGCGACCAGTGGTTCTTCGTGCTGCCCGGCGAACTGCGCGCCCGCGCCCTGCAACTGCGCGGCGTGCACGGCTACGCCAAGCTGTGGGACGACATCGCCGACCTCAACCACCGCTGCGGGCTGCCCCGCCGCGGCCACCTCGAGCAGATCCTGTCGCGCAAGCGGCCCGTCCTCACCCAGTTCCAGAGCCGCCTGGAACCGCAGCCCGGACAGGTCGGCGCGCTGTTCCTGGTCGCCGGCCGCTTCGCCGGCCTGGAACTGTGCCCCGACCCGCGCTACTTCGCCGAGATGTGGCCCGCGCTGGCGTGCTTCGCCTACGGCGTCGCCGCCTGGCGCACCGAACCCGGGCCCGTGCCCGCCGCCCCCTACGACGCCGGAACCCTCGCCGAACTGCGCGCCGCCCTGGACCGCGACCGCACCGACCGCCTCACCGGGATCGCCGCACGGATCGCCACCGCCGCACTCGACGAGCCCGCCGACGTGCAGGAGGAGGAACGCTACCTCGACCTGCGGCTGTCAACCGTCACGAGCCCGCACCTGGCCGGGCAGATCGTCACCGACGGCGGCCGCGCCGTCTACGCCTCCCTATTCGCCCGCTGACCCGGCACGGTGTGCGCCCGCTGACCCGGCACGGCGCCCGCCGGACGGCCCGGAGCCGCCCGGACCGCCCCGCAACGAGCGCCGCACCGCAAAAGGGGTTGCCCCGGGAGGCCCCCACCCAGTTGAATCGGACCCACGGGAACTGAGCCGGACCCGTCAGGCGAAAACCCGGATTCCACGTTCGGATCGCACGACGCTCATAACGTCGCGAAGCGATCACGAGCCTGACCCGGTGCCGGCCGCCTGTCCCGTCTCCTCCAGGTAGGGCGCGAGCGCCGCCCGCACGTCCCCCGGCATCTCCCGCTTGGCCTTGGAGCCGGGGTCGACGAACACGTGCCGCACCTCCCCGTCGGCCATCAGCCGCCCCTCCACCAGGAACCGCGGCCGCACGATCATGCTCGTCGTCCCCAGATGCGCGACCGGCATCTCGATGTCCACCAGGTCGTCGAACCGCGCGCCCTCCCGGTACCGGATCCGCGCCTCGGCCACCACCAGGTCGTAGCCCGCCTCCACCATCTCGTCCGGCCCGGACACCGCCGCCCGCCACAGCTCCGTCAACGCCACGTCGTAGAAGAACAGGTAGTGCCCGTTGAAGACCACGCCCTGCTGGTCGCACTCGCTGTAGCGCACCCGCAACCGATGATTGAAGATCTGCCCCATAGCGCCACATCCTGCCGCAACACCAACCGCGGCGGGCGACGGCACCCGGAGGCGAGGCTCGCCGGGAACCGCGCAAGTCCATAAGAAATGCTTCTGAGGCGGAGAAGAATCATCTGTTGGACTTCTGGCTCCCGAACGCCCAGCATGGGAGGTGAACCACCGGACCACCAGGGAGGACGTCATGTACGAGAAGGCCATGCGACCCGAGGACATCACCCGCCTGTTCGTCGAGCGGTCCAACGCCGGCGACGCCGCCGGGGTCGCCGAGCTCTACGAGCGGGACGCCGTGCTCGCCTACCCGCCCGGCTCGCAGACCGTCGGCCGCGACGCGATCCGTGCGCTGTGGGAGAAGGTGCTCGCCGGACGCCCGCACTTCGAGCCCGAGGAGCCGCTGCCCACCCTTGTCAGCGGCGACCTCGCCCTCACCTCCACCCCGCCCAAGGACGGCGCCGGAGCCCGCGCCCAGGTCGTCCGCCGCCAGCCCGACGGCAGCTGGCTCCGCGTCCTCGACCAGCCCGAGTTCACCGCCCCCGCGAGCTGACCGCGCCGAGTCGGCCATGCCGGGCCGCCCGCGCCGGACGCGCGCGGGCGCCGCGGCCGTCAGGCGGCAAGGAACTCCAGCAGGTCCCGGTTGAAGCGCTCCTTGTCGCCCGGCACCATCGCGATGCCGTGCGAGCCGCCCTCGTACACCTTCAGCGTCGCGTCCGGGATGATCCGCGCGGACTTGCGGGCGGTCGCGTCGATCGGGACGATCTGGTCGTCGTCGCCGTGCACGATCAGCGTCGGCACGTCGAACTTCTTCAGGTCGTCGGTGAAGTCGGTCTCGGCGAACGCCGTCGTGCAGTCGACGCCCGCCTTGATGCTCTCGTGCATCGCCATGAACCAGAACGCGTCCCGGTTGCCCTGCGTCACCTTGTTGCCCGGGCGGTTCGCGCCGAAGAACCCCTCGGAGCTGTCCTTCCAGAACTGCGAGCGCTCCCGCAGGATCCCGGCCTTGATGTCCTCGAACACCTGCGCGGGGACGCCCTCGGGATTGCCGTCGGTCTTCAGCATCAGCGGCGGGATCGCCGACAGCAGCACCGCCTTGGCGACCCGGCCGGTGCCGTGCCGGCCGATGTAGCGGGCCAGTTCCCCGCCGCCCATCGAATGCGCCACCAGCGTGACGTCCCGCAGGTCGAGCGTCCCGAGCAGGTCGGCGAGGTCGTCGGCGAAGGTGTCGAAGTCGTAGCCGTCCCACGGCTGCGACGAGCGGCCGTGCCCGCGCCGGTCGTGCGCGATGCCGCGGTAGCCGGCGTCGGCGACCGCCTTCATCTGGTCCTCCCACGCGTCGGCGTTCAGCGGCCAGCCGTGGATGAACACCACCGGGGCGCCCGACCCCCAGTCCTTGTAGAAGATCTCGTTGCCGTCGCGCGTCGTGACGAACCCCATCGCGTGAACCCCCAGACGTGTCGGTGCGTTCCGGCCGACGTTCCCGGGCACGCCCGCCGCTACCGGGATCGCCGGACAAGACGGGGTCGACCTTTCTTTGCCCGCCGGACCGGCCCCGGCGGTGCAGCCGGACGGCGCGGCGGCTGAAGTCTCGGCAAAGCCGGGCGCGTGCGGACGGGGACGCGACGCCGCCGCGGTTAGCGTGCCGCCATGCCGCAGACGCCCGGCGACAGGCCCGCGGACGCGCCCGCCGGCGTCCCGCCCGACGCGGCCCCCGCACCGTCCGGGCCTCCGGGCCCTCCCGGACCGCCCGCGCCCCCGCCGGACGCGCCGGGACCGTCCGGACCGCGGCGGATGCCGGCGTGGCTGCCTCGGGCGTTCGCGCTCGCCGGCGTGACCGTGCTGGCGTTCATGGCCCTGGTGTGGCTGCTGGCGCGGCTGCGCGGGCTGCTGCTGATCGTGCTTGTCTCGCTGTTCCTGGCGTTCGCGATCGAACCGGCGGTGAACCGGCTCGCTGCCCGCGGGTGGCGCCGCGGCGCCGCCACCGCGCTGATGTTCGTGGTGCTCGGCGTGCTGCTGGCGGGGTTCCTCGGCGGGATCGGGTCGCTGCTGGCCACCCAGACCGTCCACCTGATCAACGGGTTCCCCGGCTACGTCGCGCAGGTCATCGACTGGATCAACGCGACGTTCGGCACCCGCCTGTCGCGCGACACGCTGTTCCAGCGGCTGCCGACCGTGACCGGCGCGCTGTCGCGGCACCTGACGGACCTCGCGCAGAACGTGTGGGGGATCGGCGCCACCGCGTTCGGGGTGGTGTTCAAGGGGCTCGGGGTGCTGCTGTTCACCTTCTACCTGTCGGCGCAGGGCCCGCAGTTGCGCCGGACGGTGTGCTCGGTGCTGCCGCCGCCCCGGCAGCGGCAGGTGCTGCGGGCCTGGGAGATCGCGATCGACAAGACCGGCGGCTACATCTACTCCCGCGCGCTGCTGGCGCTGTTCTCCGCCGTCGCGCACTTCCTCGCGCTCGCCGGGCTGGGGGTGCCGTACGCGGCGACGCTGGCGGTGTGGGTGGGGGTGGTGTCGCAGTTCATCCCGGCGGTCGGCACCTACCTGGCGGGCGCCGTGCCGGTGCTGATCGCGCTGACCCGCTCGCCGGCGACCGCGCTGTGGGTGCTGCTGTTCATCGTCGGCTACCAGCAGATCGAGAACTACCTGCTGCAGCCGCGCATCACCGCCCGGACCCTCGACATGCACCCCGCGGTCGCGTTCGGGCTGGTGCTGGCCGGGGCGGCGGTGGCCGGGCCGGTCGGGGCGCTGGTGGCGCTGCCGTTCGGCGCGAGCGTGCAGGCGTTCGGCGGCGCCTACGTCCGCCGCTACGCCGTGGAGGAGCATGCGCTGACCCGGACGGCGCCGCGCAAGCGCGGCCGCCGGCGGTGGCCGTGGAGGCGGCGGCCCCGAACGTGACCCCCGGTTTTAGTGACACCTTGTCGCCAACATAAGGTTGGCGACATAGTGTCGCCAACTACTCCCGGAGCCCCTCCGTGTTCCTCGCCCTCCGCGACCTGCGGTTCGCCCGCGGCCGCTTCCTGCTGATGGGCACCGTGATCGCGCTGATCTCGGTGCTCGCCGCCGTCCTCACCGGCCTGTCGTCCGGGCTGGTCCGCGACGGCGTGTCCGCCCTGCGCGCCATGCCCGTCACCCACTTCGCCTTCCAGCGCGGCGTCGAGGGGGACCTGTACTCGCGCAGCACCGTCTCCGCCGACGACGCCGCCGCCTGGGCCGCGCGCCCCGAAGTCCGCCGCGCCGCCCCCTACGGCAACCAGCTCGCCCACGCCAAGAACGCCCGCACCGGCAAGGACCTCGACATCGCCGTGTTCGGCATGGACCCCGGCTCGTTCATCGCGCCCCGCCCCGCCACCGGCCGCCCCCTCGGCGCCGTCCCCGACGGCGTGCTGATCTCCAGCCGGCTCGCCGACGACGGCGTCCGGGTCGGCGACACCCTCCGCGTCGAGCGCAGCGGCGCCGCGCTGCCCGTCGTCGGCACCGTCGGCGACCAGTCCTTCACCCACGTCGCCGTCGTCTACGCGCCGCTGCGCACGTGGCAGCGCATCCACTACGGCCTGCCCGGCGCACCGCCCGAACAGGCCTACCACCAGGCCACCGCCATCGCCCTGGACGCCTCGTCCTCCGTCGCCGGCGCCAAGGACGCCCAGGTCATCACCAAGCAGAAGTCCTACTCCGCCTCGCCCGGGTTCGCCGCCGAGACCGCCACCATGACCCTCATCAAGGTGTTCCTGTACCTGATCTCCATGCTGGTCGTCGCCGCGTTCTTCGTCGTGTGGACGGTCCAGCGCAAGAGCGAGATCGCGCTGGTGCGGGCGCTCGGCGGATCCGCCTGGTACCTGGTGCGCGACGCCGTCGCGCAGGTGCTGGTGGTGCTGGTCGCGGCCACCGCCGCCGGGACCGCCGCTGGTCTCGGCCTCACCGCCGGGCTGCACGCCGCGTCCCGCACCGTCCCCATCGCCCTGGAGGCCGCGCCGCTGGCGACCGCCGCCGTGCTGCTGATCGTCCTCGGCGTGCTCGGCACCGTCGTCACCCTGCGCCGCGTCACCTCCGTCGACCCCCTCACCGCCCTCGGAGGCAGCCGATGACCGCCACCGCCACCCGCACCGGCCTCACCCTGTCCGGCGTCACCCTGCGCTACGGCGCCGGCGACACCCTCGTCACCGCCCTCGACGGCGTCGACCTCACCGTCGAACCCGGCGAGGTCGTCGCCGTCGCCGGTCCCTCCGGCTCCGGCAAGTCCAGCCTCCTCGCCGTCGCCGGCGCGCTGATCGCCCCGACCGAGGGCACCGTCGCCATCGGCGGCACCGACGTCACCGCCGCCGGCCCCGCGCGCCGCACCGAACTGCGCCGCACCGGCATCGGCTACGTCTTCCAGGCCTCCAACCTGCTGCCCTCCCTCACCGCCCGCGACCAGCTGCTGCTCGTCGCGCACCTGGCCGGGCGCGTCACCCGCGAGCACCGCGACCGCGCCGCCGAACTGCTGGACGCCGTCGGGATGACCGCCAAGGCCGCCCGGCGCCCGCACGAGCTGTCGGGCGGCGAGCGCCAGCGCGTCGGCATCGCCCGCGCCCTGATGAACCGGCCCGCGCTGCTGCTGGCCGACGAGCCCACCGCCGCCCTCGACCAGCACCGCGCCCGCGACGTCGTCGCGCTGCTGGCCGAGCAGGCCCACGCGCGCGGCACCGCGACCGTCCTGGTCACCCATGACGAGGGGCTGCTGGACCGCGCCGACCGCGTCGTGCGGATCCGGGACGGCAGAATGGGCTAGCCGCACCGCCCTCCCGCCGCGGAAGGAGACCGCATGCCGAGGATCACCGCCCCGACCGTCGCCGAGCACCGCGCCCGCAGGCACACCGCCCTGCAGGCCGCCGCCCGCGACATCCTGCTCGCCGACGGCGCGCAGGCGGTGACCCCGGCGGCGGTCGGCGCCCGCGCCGGCCTCGCCCGCTCCAGCGTCTACAAGTACTTCGGCTCCACCGGCGACATCCTCGCCCAGCTCGCCGCCGACGTCTTCGCCGCCTGGACCGGCCGGCTGCGCGCCGCCACCGACGCCGCGGACCCCGCCGACGGACAGGACGGGCCCGGCGCGCGCATCGCCGCCTACGTCCGCGGCCACCTGGAGTTCGCCCGCAGCGACGACCGCCGCGTCACCGACGCCATCGCCGCCGCCGGGCTGCCCGCCGAATGCCTGGACTGGGTCGCCGCGCAGCAGCGCGCCCTCGTCGCGCCGCTGCGCGAGGCCCTCGCCGACCGCGGCGACCCCGACCCCGAGGCGACCGCCGCCCTCATCCTCGGCACCCTGGACGGCGCCGCCCGCCTCATCGACGCCGGACGCGACCCCGCCGCCGTCACCGACGCCGCCCTGGCCTTCATCACCCGCCCCTGATCCCCGGGCCTCCTCAGGGCAGCGGGCGCGGACGGCTTTACCCGCAGCAGAACGGACCCGGACCGCATCGTCGACCATTGCCGTGGACGAGCCCGCCCCGCCGGGTTAGCGTGCCAGCAGAACCTTGATCAATTGGCAGCTCGGGGGCGGAGGGAGCCGTCATGCACCTGCCCCGCACGCACCGTCCTCCCGGGCCGTCGGCCCGCCTCCGGCCGCCCGGCACCGGACGCGCACGCCGCGCCGCCGCCGGCCTGGCCGCCGCGGCGCTCGCCGCCACCGCGCTGACCGCGCCCGCCGCCCGAGCGCAGACCACCGGGCACGACGCCGGCAAGGACCCGGCGCTGACGCGGCTGCTGCGCTCGATGAGCCTGCAGGACAAGGCCGCGCAGCTGTTCGTCCTGCAGGTCTACGGCAAGAGCGCCGACACCGCCGACCCCGCGGACGTCGCCGCCAACCGCAAGCTGTACGGGGTCGACAACGCCGCACAGGTCGTCGCCCGCTACCACCCCGGCGGATTCATCTACTACGCCAACAACGTCGACGACCCGGCGCAGCTCGCCGGATTCTCCAACGGCATCCAGCGTGCCGCGATGGCGCAGCCGCACCGCGTCCCCGAGACGATCGCCACCGACCAGGAGGGCGGCATCGTCGCGCGCGTCCAGCCGCCCGCGACCCAGTCGCCCGGCAGCATGGCCCTGGCCGCCGGACGCAGCACCGGCGACGCCCGCGCCCTCGCCCGCATCACCGGCCAGGAGCTGCGCGCCATCGGCGTCAACCAGGACTACGCGCCCGACGCCGACGTCAACGTCAACCCCGCCAACCCCGTCATCGGCGTCCGGTCCTTCGGCTCGGACCCGTCGCTGGTGTCGTCCATGGTCACCGCGCAGATCCGCGGGTACCGGGCCGGGGGAGTGACCGCCACCGCCAAGCACTTCCCCGGGCACGGCGACACCACCACCGACAGCCACACCGGCGTCCCGCGGATCGGCCACACCCGCGCCCAGTGGGAGAAGCTCGACCTGCCGCCCTTCCGCGCGGCGATCGCCGCCGGTGCCGAGGCGATCATGACTGCGCACATCATCGTCCCGGCTCTCGACCCCTCCGAGGACCCCGCCACCCTGTCCAAGCCGATCCTCACCGGCATCCTGCGCGACCAGCTGCACTACCGCGGCGTCATCGTCACCGACGCCCTCGACATGCAGGGCGTCCGCGACAAGTACGGCGACGAGCGCATCCCCGTCCTCGCCCTCAAGGCCGGCGCGGACGTCCTCCTCAAACCGCCCGCGGACGCCTCCGGCAACGGCGTGTTCTCCCGCCAGCTCGCCGCCGTCGTCAACGCGGTCAAGACCGGCGAGATCAGCGAGCAGCGCCTCGACGCGTCGGTGTACCGGGTGCTGGCCCTCAAGCAGAAGCGCGGCCTGTTCCGCAGCCCCTACACCGACACCTCCCGGGTCGGACGGACCGTCGGCACCCGCGCGCACCTGGCCGCCGCGCAGCGCGCCGCCGACCGCACCACCACCCTGGTCAAGAACGACGCCGGCCTGCTCCCGCTGAAGACCGGGCCCCGCAAGGTCCTGGTCGCCGGATGGGGTACCGCCTCCAGCACCGCCGGCCTCGCCACGGGGATCGCCGCGCACGGCGCGGCCACCACCGTCCGCAGCACCGGCCTCAGCCCCACCCAGGCGCAGATCGACGACGCCGTCGCCGCCGCCAAGGACCAGGACCTCGTCGTCGCCGTCACCAACCGCGCCTGGGACGTCAGCACCGAACCCGGCCACCAGGGCCCCGGGCAGATGAACCTGGTCAAGGCGCTCGTCGCCACCGGCAAGCCCGTCGTCGTCATCGCCGTCCGCGACCCCTACGACATCGCCTACTTCCCCGAGGCCGCCACCTACCTGGCCACCTACTCCTACACCGCCGAAGCGCAGCGCTCGGCCGTCAAGACGCTGTTCGGCGAGAACGCCCCGCACGGGAAGCTGCCCGTCGTCATCCCCACCCGCGACGACCCCGGCACCGCGCTCTACCCGTTCGGATACGGGCTGACCTACAAGCACTGAAACGCGGGACCGGACGCCGACGGCCCGGCCCCGGGGACGACAGCCGCTGTCGTCCTCGGGGCCGGGCCGGGTTCGGCTCTGCTCGGTGCGGCCGGTGCGGTCAGCGGTGCCGCGCGGTCACCGCGACCTGCTTGGCGCCGATCGCCTTCATGATCGACGGCCAGATCTTGGTGGACTCGCGGATCCACGCGGGCCAGTTGTGCCGGCCGTCGCCGTAGATGTCGGAGGTGTAGGGCACCTTCAGCTCGTCCAGGTGCTTCTTGAACTCCTTGTTGTCCGCGCCGACCGCGATCTCGCTCAGCAGGCCGATGTCCCACGGCGCCACGTCCGGGTCGCCGGGGCCCGGCCGGCCGGTCGTCCCGGCGGAGAAGAACAGCTGCGTGCCGCGCAGCTTGCCGGCCAGCGCGTACGGGTCGTGGGCGGCCCAGTTGGCGTCGTCGGCCCACGGGATGCCCCAGATCGCGAACGGGTCCTGCCCGTTGCCGGCGTTGGTGAACATCAGCATCGCCGGCATCCCCGCCGACCGCATCGACAGCACGCCGCTCAGCGACGCGACGTACTTGAACAGCCCCGGGTGCCGGGCGGCGTAGCTGAACGCGCCCTGCCCGCCCGAGGAGTTGCCGATCGCCGCGCGGACCGCTCCAGCGCCGTAGTTGCGCTCCATCAGCTGGCGCACCTCGGCGGTGTGGAAGGTCTCCCACTTGGGGGTCCCGCCCTTGCCGTAGTTGTACCAGTCGGTGTACGAGCCGTTCTCGCCCTCCGGCATCACGACCAGGACGTCGTACTTGGCGGCCCATGCCTCGATGTCGGTGTTCTTGGTCCAGGAGGTGTAATTGTCCTGCCCGCCGTGGTAGGCGTACAGCACCGGCCACGTCTGCGCCGACCCGCGCTTCCAGTCCTTGGGCAGCAGGATCCGGGTCTTCACCGACTTGCCGAGCGCGGGGGAGGAGATCGTCACGTCCACCTCGTGGTCGGCGACCTTCGTCTCCTGGGTGATCTGCGCGCCGTCGTCCGCCTTCGCCGGGGCCGTGTCCGCCTGCGCCGGCCCGGCGCCCGCGGCACTGGCCCCCGCCACCAGGACGGTCGCGACGGCGCTCGCCGTCACCGAGCGCCGCCAGCGGACGACGGCGAGTACCGGACGGCGGACAGAGGGTGTCATGTGCTCACCTTGCGGAAAAGGCCCGACCCCCGCGGCCGCGCGACTTCCGCCGAGTGTGCCGCCGCCTCGCAAAATGATCTACAAACCGGAGTAACAAAGAAAGATCCGGATCACTGTTGATATGTGAGTCATTCCGCCGCTCCTGTGAGCGTCCGGTGACACACGGGTCAGATGGGGCGGTGACTGAGGAATCTGGCGAGATCTCCGACCATGCCGACGTCGAACGTCCCCGCGACCGCACGCACCAGCCCGCCGAACGGTGCGTCCGGCGGCTCCACCCGCAGCAACCACGCCACCCGGTCCGCGCACAGCGGGTCGAACACCGCCGCGGCCGCCAGCATCGCGGTGAACTGCGCCGCCATCGTCGCCTCCAGCACCGGGCGGGCCGGCTCGCGGGTGCGCAGCCACTCGGTCCCCGACCACTCCACGCCCGCTATCCACGCCTGGACGGTCGAGCGCAGCGTCCCGCTCGGCTCCTCGACCCGCAGCGTCCGGTACGTCAGCGCGCAGATCTCGTCGCGGACCTTCTGCGCGGTCGACAGCGTCGCCTCCGGCGCCTGCCGGCTCCCGACCCCGAGCAGGCTGGCGTACCCGACCTCGTAGCGCTCCAGGAAGTCGACGTACAGCTCCAGCCGCCGCATCATCTGCACCGACGGCGGGCCGCCGGCGACCTCGTTCAGCCGGTCGGTCAGCTCCGCGCCGACCCGGTCCGCGGCCGCCTCGTACAGCTCCTGCTTGCCCTCGAAGTACCGGTACACCGACGAGCGGGACGTGCCCGCCTCCCGCGCCACGTCGTCGATCGACACCTCCGGCTCGGGCCGCCGCCCGAACGCCTCGATCGCGGCCTCGATGATCTCCTCGCGGCGGCGGTCCTGGGACAGCCGCCGGAACGGGGGCCGCCGGCGCGGCGCCGCCTCACCTGCCATGCGCGTCACCCTAGCGGGACCCCGTGCCCGCGCCGCCCGCGCGGAGCGGGCAGGTGAGCGGCGGCCGGGTGTGTGAGCCACGTCTCGGCATGACCGGCCCCGCGCATGGGGCAGGATCGAGGGATGCGGGCGCGACGGCAGGGGGGCGGCCGCGCCGGCCGCCGGCCGCCCCGGGCACTGGCGGCGGCCGCGGCCCTCGCCACGGCCGCGGCCGTCCTGGACGTGCTCGCCGGCGGCCCCCTGCGCCACCTGGACCACTGGGTGTTCTCCGGCGGCCTGCCGCCCCGCACCGGCGCCTGGCACTGGACGTGGCGCACGATCGTCAACGGCGGCCAGTACTGGATCGTCGGCAGCCTCGCCGGTATCACCGCCCTCACCGCCGCCTGGCGGCATCGCAGCGTCCCGCTGCTGCTCCGCGCCGGCGTGTGGCTGGCCTGCACCGAGCTGGTCGTGCGCGCCGCGCAGGTGCTGTTCGCGCGGACCGCGCCGCTGTACGGCCGCGACGAGCTGTTCGCCGCCGGGCACCTGTCGTTCCCGTCCGGGCACGCCGCCAACGCCGCCGCCTGCCTGCTGTTCATCGCCGCGATGGCCGGTGCGCGACGCGGCTGGACGATCGCCGCACACTCCCTGGCCGGGCTGGTCGCCGTCGCCGTCGTCGCGCTCGGCTACCACTGGCCGACCGACGCGCTGGCCGGGTGGGGGATCGGCACGCTGCTGGCCTGCGCCGCCCGCGTCCTGGTCGTGCCGGGCGAGACCGCCCGCGAAGCGCGCCGCACCGGGCCGATCGCCCCCGCCCCGAAAGACGCCTGACCGCGGCCGCGCCTCACTCAGGCGCGGTGGACCTCTGCGCGCCTCACTCCTGCGCGCCTCACTCCTGCGCGGCGGACTTCGCGAGCAGCGCGGCGAGCTCGCGCGGCTTGGAGAACATCGGCCAGTGCCCGGTCGGCAGCTCCCGGTGCGTCCAGCCGGGGCCGGTCATCATCGCGAACACCGGGTTGCCGCCGCTCGCCATCTGCCGCACCGCCGCGAGCGGAATGGTGCACGCGACGAGCGTGCGCGGCGTGTCCGGCAGCGGCTCGGGCCGCTCGAGCGGCTGCGTCACGGTCGCGAACGGCTGCGGGGTGCCGCGCCGCCGGATCTCCGCGAGCCGGTCCTCGTCGAGGCCCGCGAGGTTGACCGGGTCGGCGTCCGCGTCGAACGGCGGCACCGGGATCGTCCACCCGCCGCCCTCCCCGGCCACGGTCTTCTCCAGCTCGGCGCGGTCGTCGGGGGAGCGGAAGTCGATGCCCGCCTTCCCGGACGGCATGGGCCCGCTGTCGACGTAGACCACGCGCGACACCCGGTCCGGGACCCGGTCGGCGGCGCCGGTGACCGCCATGTTCGCGCCGCTGTGCGCGACCAGGACCACCGGCCCCGGCCCGGCGCCCTCGGCGGCGGCGACGACGTCGGCGATGTGGACGTCCAGCCCCAGTTCCGGCGTCAGCTCGCCCGCCCGCTCCGCCAGTCCCGTCAGCGTCAGCGGGAGCGCCTCGTGGCCCTCCTCGCGCAGCTCAGCGGCGACCTCCTCCCACGCCCACGCGCCCAGCCAGAACCCTGGAACCAGTACGAACGTCGCCATGTCAAAGCCCTTTCCCTTGCGGATGTGCTCCTCACGCTAGGCTCAATACCGGACAGAACCCGCCCGGATTTTGGGAGTGGTCCGTGTCACATCCCGCGGCCGAGCCCGGCCGGTCCCACCCGACGACCCGCGTCCTGGCGATGCTGGAGCTGCTGCAGGCCCACCACCACCTGACCGGGACGGACCTGGCGCGGCGGCTCGGCGTCGACGAGCGGACCGTCCGCCGCTACGCCGCACGCCTCGACGACCTCGGCGTGCCCGTCGTCGCCGAACGCGGCCGGCACGGCGGCTACCGGCTCATGCCCGGCTACAAGCTGCCGCCGCTGATGCTCACCGACGACGAGGCCGTCGCGGTCGTGCTCGGGCTGCTGGCCGGGCGCCGCCTCGGCCTGCCCGGGCAGGCGACCGAGAGCGCGCTCGCCAAGGTGCAGCGGGTGCTGCCCGCCGCGCTGAGCGGCCGCGTCCAGGCGCTCCGCGAGACCCTCGGGTTCACGCTCGCCGCCCGTGACGCCGCCGCGCCGTCCACCGGTGTCCTGCTCACCCTGGCCGCCGCCGTCCGCGAACGTCGCCGCGTCCGGCTGCGGTACCGGTCCTGGCAGGGCGCCGACTCCGAACGCGACCTGGACCCCTACGGCCTGGTGTTCCACTCCGGACGCTGGTACGCCACCGGCCACGACCACCGCAGCGGCGAGGTCCGCACCTTCCGCGTCGACCGCATCGCCTCCGCCGAGCCCGCCACCGCCGAGACCGGCACCGCGGTGACCGGCACCGCCGAAGCCGGCGACTATGAGATCCCCGCCGACGCCGACCCCGTCGGGCACGTGACCCGGTCGCTGGCCGGCGTCCCGTGGGCGCACGAGGTCGAGGTGCTGCTGGAGACCACCCTTGAGCAGGCGCGCCGCCGGATCCCCGCCACCGTCGCCACGCTCACCGAGACCGGCGGGGGAGTGCTCATGACGACCCGCGCCGAGCACCTGGACGGCATGGCGCGCATGCTCGCCGGCCTCGGCATGCCGTTCGTCGTCCGGCGCCCCGCCGAACTGCGCGGGCACGTCCGCGACCTCGCCCGACACCTGGACGAGCAGGCGGGCCGCTGACCCGTGCCGAACCCGTCAGTCCTGCGCGGGCTCGCCACCCGGCCCGTCGGAGTCGGCGGCGCGGGCCTCCCACTCCTCGCGCAGCATCGCGTAGACGACCTCGTCGGTCCACTCGCCCTTGACGATCTCGTTCTGCACCAGGTGCGCCTCGCGGCGCATCCCGAGCCGCTCCAGCACCCGCGCGGACGCGGTGTTGCGGCCGTCCAGCCGCCCGACGATCCGGTGCAGCCCGAGTCCCTCGAACCCCAGCCGCAGCACCACCCCGGCCGCCTCCGTCGCGAACCCCTTGCCGTGGAACGACGGGTTCAGGATGTAGCCGATCTCGCCCTGCTGGTGCTCGCGGCTGCGCCACTGCAGATTGACCTCGCCGACCAGGTCGCCGGTCTCGCGCCATTCGACCGCCAGCACGAGCCAGTCGCCTTCCTTCTCCAGGGACGAGGCAGCCATTTTCTCCCGCAGGAACGACCGCGACTCCTCCCGGTCACGCGGCTCCCAATACAGGAAACGCGCGACCTCGGGAAGGGATTGGTAGGCGTACAGGCTGTCCAGGTCGTCCTCTCGGAACGGACGCAGCGCCAAGCGCTCGGTCTCGATGGGAAAGGTGGGACGCAGCACGCGCCGATCCTATTCACCCGTCTCGGCGTTCGGCGACCCGTGGTTCCCCGGTAACCATCCGGCCGCCTACCCGCCCCATGGGCCTCACCCCCGGGTCAGGACCGCGTCGCGCCGTGCCGGCCCTCCCGGCCGCCGGTGTTCCGGCCGTCCCGCTCCCGGCCGTCCGCGACGCCGGTCTCGCGCTTCTCCTCGTCGCTGAATCCGCGGGTGTCACGGAATTCCACATAGGGCTCGCGGCCCCCAGGCCGTCCGGCGGCGATGGCGCGGCCGCGTTCGAGTTCGGCGTTCATCTCCGCGCCCAGCAGGATCGCCAGGTTCGTGATCCACAACCACACCAGGAAAATGATGATGCCGGCGAGGCTGCCGTAGGTCTTGTTGTAATTGGAGAAGTTCGTCACGTACGCCGCGAACAGCCCCGACGCCGCCAGCCACAGCAGGATCGCCAGCGCGCCGCCCGGGGTGACCCACCGGAATCCGCGCTTGGCGTTGGGCGCCGCCCAGTACAGCAGCGCGAACAGGAAGCTGACGACGACCAGCATCACGGGCCACTTGACGATGTCCCAGACCGTCACCGCCGTCGAGCCGAGCCCGAGCAGGTCGCCGACCTTGCGGGCCAGCGGCCCGGACACGATCACCGCGATGACCGACGCCGACAGCAGCACCAGCGTGACGATCGTGACGGCGACCCGCAGCGGCACCGTCTTCCAGATCGGCCGGCCCTCGGGGATGCCGTAGATGGCGTTGGACGCCCGCATGAACGCGCCCACGTACCCCGACGCCGACCAGATCGCGGCCAGGATGCCGACGATCGCGGCGACCCCCGCCCCGGCGCGGTTGTTCTGCAGTTGCGTGATGGCGCTGACCAGGACGTTCTTCACCGCGCCCGGCGCGATCCCGTTGATGTTGTCGATGAGGTCGCTGGTGACCGACTTGCCGCCGAGCCCGACCAGCGACACCACCACCAGCATCGCCGGGAAGATCGACAGGATGGCGTAGTAGGTGAGGGCCGCGGCGCGGTCCGAGAGGTTGTCGCGCTGGTACGCCCCGAAGGCGCGCTTGGCGGCGTTTCGCCACGAGGGGACGGGCAGATCGGTGGGCGCGGCGGGCCTGCGCATGCCGGGGGATCCTCTCTCAGAGTTTCAGCGGTCCGCGCCCGGTCCGGCGCACGCGGACCGGGGCGCGCTGCGCGCGGCGCACCCGGACCTGCACCGGGCCCCTGCGCAGCCGGTGGCTCAGCCGCGCCTGCGCGGCGCGGCGGTGCCGCATCCACACCGTCAGCGCGGCGACGGCGCCGGCCGCCGCGACGGCGGCGCCGCCCTGCGCGGCGCGGGTGCGGGCCTGCCGGGACGCGACGACCCGGCGGGCGCGCAGGGCGCGCTCGCGGGCCATCTCCCGGGCCTGGTCGGCCTTGTCGCGGGCCATCGCCTTGACGTCGGCCTTGGCCGCCAGCGCCTCGACGGTGTCCCCGAGCTCCTGGCGGGCCCGGTCGACGTCCTGGCGCAGCTCCTCGGTGCCGGCGTCGGCGCCGTGCCTGCTCTGGGTGGTCATCGGTGCGTCGCCCTCTCCTTCAGGTCCGCGACGGTCAGGCGCGCCTCGTCCATCGCCCGTTCGGGTTTGGCGGGCGTCGCCCGCTTGGTCTGCGCCATGCCGAGCAGGCCCAGCACGCCCGCCACCAGCACCAGGAAACCGCCGATGATGAGGGCGGCGGCCCACACGGGCAGCACCAGCGCGATCGCCGCGATCGCGGCGGCCAGCAGCGCTCCCGCCCCGTACAGGGCGACCAGCGCCGCGCCGCCGAACATGCCGGCGCCGGTGCCGGCATGCCGGCCCTTGTCCTTCAGTTCCGCCACGGCGAGCCGCAGTTCCGCGCGCATCAGTTCCGACACCTGCTGGGTCGCCTGCCGGACGAGCTCGCCCGTCCCGGCGTCGCGCCTGCTCCCGTTGAGGAACTCGGGGGCGCGTCCGGTGTCCTGCCCGGACGCCCCGGTGATCTCGGCGGCGCTCCGGCCGTCGTGTGTCCGCAGGGTGCTCATGGCCTCAGGCCCCCTCCGCGTGCTGTCGGTTGCGAAGCTTGGCAGACCCGTTCCCCCTGGTCGGGAGCTAAACGTGGGATGCGGCGAGCCAGGCCGCTAGCCGCGGCCGACGAAGGAGGGCATCGCGGTGGCCAGCACCGACATGAACTGGACGTTGGCGTCCAGCGGCAGGCCCGCCATGTAGAGGACGGCGTCGGCGACGTGCCGGACGTCCATCACCGGCTCGGCCTTCACCGACCCGTCGGCCTGCAGGGTGCCGGACCCGAACCGGCCGGTCATCTCCGTGGCGGCGTTGCCGACGTCGATCTGCCCGCATGCGATGCGGTAGGGGCGGCCCTCCAGCGACAGCGTCTTGGTGAGGCCGGTGATCGCGTGCTTGCTGGCGGTGTAGGCGGCCGACAGGGGACGCGGGGTGTGCGCCGACAGCGACCCGTTGTTGATGATTCGGCCGCCCGGCGGGTCCTGCTCCTTCATCATGCGGAACGCCTGCTGGGCGCACAGGAACGTGCCGGTGAGGTTGGTGTCCAGGACGGTCCGCCACTCGCGGTGCGAGAACTCCTCGACCGGCTGCGGCGCGCCGAACACCCCGGCGTTGTTGACCAGCAGGTCCAGCCGTCCCCAGTGCTCGGCGACGGCGCCGAACAGCGCCTCGACCGATGCGGGGTCGGTGACGTCGGCGGGGACGGGCAGCGCCCGGCCGGCGGCGGCGCTGGCGGCGGTCCCTTCCAGGCGGTCGGCGCGGCGTCCGGCGAGCGCGACCCGCCAGCCGGCGTCCAGCAGGGCGGCCGCGACGGCGGCGCCGATGCCCGAGCCGGCCCCGGTGACCAGGGCGACCCGGTCGGCGCGCGCGGCGCCGGTCTCATGATCGGGCACGGTCCGAGCCTCCCCGCCCGGCGTCTCATATGTCAAAACCGACATTCACAATACACAATACGGATGACCGCCGCTGAACACCGACATCACGGGATGTTCCAGGCGCATCGGGACGGCGGCGCCTTGACGATCCACCACGCCGATCAGTTCCCGCCTGGCCGGATCCGGACCGGGCGCGGGTGTCCAGGGTCGGTCATCGGGTCTTGTGGGCCTGCTGAGGCGGATCTACGTTCCGCCAGGGCGTTCCTCTCAGCGCTCCACTGACCCCCGAGGAGCTCCCTCCGATGACGACCCGTACAACGATCGCGGCAGCGCTGCTGCTCGGCTCCGCCCTCGCCACCGCGCCCGCGGCGCAGGCGGCCCCCGGCCCGGCCGCACAGCCCGTCCATCCGATCTCGCCCGGAGATCCCTACGCCGCCTGCACCGCCGGCGCCACCCCGGACGGCACCGTCTACCCGGGCTCCGAAGTGGAGCCCTGGATCGCCGCCGACCCGCACCACCCCGGACGGGTCATCTCCGTCTACCAGCAGGACCGCTGGTCGGACGGCGGCGCCAAGGGCGTCGCCGCCTCCTACAGCCGCGACGGCCGGCACTTCACCAAGACCCCGCTGCCGTTCAGCAAGTGCGCCCCCGGCGGCCTGAACTACGAACGGGCCTCCGACGCGTGGGTGGACTTCGGTCCCGACGGCGTCGCCTACGCCAGCGGCCTGGACTTCGACGTGTCCACGGCGCGCAACGGCGTCGGCGCCGCAACCTCCTTCGACGGCGGCCGCACCTGGAGCCGCACCACTCAGCTCATCGACGACACCGATCCCTCCATCGTCGACGACAAGAACTCCGTCACCGCCGACCCGCGCCACCCCGGCACCGCCTACCAGGTGTGGGACCGCATCGACCAGGTGACCACGGGGCCCGGCGCGCACTACACCGGGCCGTCCTACATCGCCATCACCCGCGACCACGGACGCACCTGGACGCCCGCGCGCCCGTTCGTGGACACCGGCGTCGTCCCGAACTCCCAGACGATCGGCAACGTCATCGTCGCCGACGCCCGGCGCGACGTCCTGTACGACTTCTTCGAATGGCAGACCTACAGCGACGTCAACGCCACCCAGCCGGTCGACCTGCACTTCGCCGTGGTCACCTCCAAGGACCAGGGACGGACGTGGAGCAAGCCCGTCACGATCGCCCCCGACACCTCCGTGCCGGAGGTCGACCCCAACGCCCCCGACGACCCGGCCAAGGCGCTGCGGGGCGGCGCCAACCTCATCAGTGCCGCCGTCGACCCGCGGACCGGCGAGCTGTACGCGACGTTCGAGGGCGCCGACCCGACCGGCTCCTACGACCAGATCCAGCTCGTCCACTCCACCGACGCGGGCCGTACCTGGTCGGCCCCGGCGCGCATCAACCAGGCGCCGAAGGCGCCGGCGTTCACCCCGTCCATCGCGGTGAACGCCCGCGGGACGGTCGCGATCACCTACGTCGACCTTCGCTACCTGCAGCCCGGCGACACCGGCACGCTGCCGACCGCCATGTGGTACCTCACCTTCCCGCGCGGCGGCGAGAACCGCCCGTCCGAGCGCCGGATCTCCCGCGTCTTCGACTGGCTGAAGGCGCCGTACGCCGGGTGGGGCCACTTCCTCGGTGACTACGAGAGCGTCGCGGTCGCCGGGCACGGGTTCCAGCCCGCGGTGATCGAGACCAACGAGACCGGCCCCGCGACCAACAGCACCGACCTGTTCACCGGGATCTTCGGTGCCAACCCGGCATCGGCCGTTCCGGCGCCGGCGAGCCCCGCGCCGCACCTGGCCACCGCTCGCCATCTGAACGCCCACCGCACCCAGCACTGAGCCAAGGGGGCCGCCGGTATCGCCCGGCGGCCCCCTGCCCGTCCAGTGTCAGTGCACCTGGGACTCCGCGCCGTCAACCACCAGGACCTGGCCGTCGCGCAGCGGCCGATGGGGGACGCCTTCGTCGCGGTAGCGGGCGGCGACGGCCGTCAGCACCTCCGACTCCGGATGCCCAGGGGAGTCGACATGGGGGACCAGTACGTGATCGAGGACCCCCAGCCCCTCCCACACCGGCGGCTCCCCGTGGACGCGGGCGACGTCGGACGGATCGTCGCACGCCTCCAGCCCGCGCAGGCTCGGCGCCAGCACGCAACCGCCCGCGCTGTAACCCGCGTAGACGAGCGCATCGCGTTCGAGCAGCTCGGTGAGCGCGGCGTCGGCGCCGCTGCGCGCCAGCGCGTAGCGCAGCATGAAGGCGTTGCCGCCCCGGGCCCACACCAGTGGGAAGCGGGCCAGCTCCGCGGCGACATCGGCGGCGGGCCGGCCGAAGTACCGTCGCAGGTCGATCTCGGTCGGGCGCAGCCCCAACGCGGTCAGGGCGGCGATCTCGCTCCCGACTCCGGCCCGCCGGTCGTCCTCGGAGTGCGCGTCCAGGGCGTTGGCGATCACGACGGCCTCGGCTCCCTTCGGCGCCGGCAGCAGGCCGAGCAGCCGGTCGGGGTGGCGGCCGACGCGGAAGGAGGACAGATACAAGCGCACCTGTGGACTCTAGAGGACGAGCCCGGTCTCAGGCCGTCGTGAGCCAGTCGACGCGGTGCCCCTCGGTCGGGTCGGGCGTCTCCCAGCGGCGGACGAGCCGGTCGACGACCGCGTCCGGCACGGGGGCCGTCCGCCCCCGGTTGCGGTCGCGCAGCACCTCCGGCGGCGCCTCCAGCGCCACCAGCTCCACCCGGCCGCGGTAGCCGGCGATGAGCCCGGTGCACTGCTCGCGCTGCGTCCGCGACACGTTCGTGGCGTTCCACACGAACGACCGGCCGGCGCGCAGATGCTCGCGGGCCAGCTCGTGCGCCGCGGCGGCGACCGCGCGCTGGTCGCCGGCGGGGGACACGCCCATCTCGGTGCGCAGCCGGTCCAGGCTGACCACCGGCACGTCCGGGCGGTTCGCGGCGATCCAGTGGTCCTTGCCGACGCCCGGCAGGCCCGACAGGACCGTCACCGTGCAGCGGGAGTCGTCGTAGGCGTCGTAGTCGGGGTCGCGGTCGTCCTTGCGGAAGTACCAGAACCGCGCGTGGTCGGACGGGAACGCGCGCGGCCCGTCCAGGCACCGCTGCTCGGCGCAGTACTCCCCGTACAGGGCGACGTTCTCCAGCAGTTCGTCGGTGTCGGGGCAGATCCGGCCGAGGATGTCGGCGGACGCCAGCAGCACGAGGTCGTCGTTGCGGGCCAGCAGGCTCACCCGGAACGCGATCTTCTGCAGGTCGGGGCGCTCCAGCGCCCAGAACGGCACCTGGTGGTGGCGGATCAGCGCGGCGACGTGCTCGCGCCACGCGACGGGCGCGCCCATCTCCCACAGGATGCGGCGGACCATCAGGTCGCCGCGGCGCGAATGGCCGCGCGCGGTGATGCGGCCGTCGTCCTCGGTGCGGGTGCAGTGCGGCTTGGCGATGTCGTGCATCAGCACCGTCGTGAAAAGCCGCACCCGCTCGTCCGCCGGACGGGCCCGCCACTGCGGCAGGGCGGCGAGCGCCTCGCACGCCATCCGCGTGTGGACCTCGACGTCGCCCTCGCCGTGGAACACCGCGTCCTGCGGGACGCCCGCCATCTCGCGCACCCAACCGAACGCCTCGCGGATCTCGTCCCACGGTACGTCCCAGTGCGGCGGCGCCGGGCACAGGTCAGCGAACACCCGCATACAGCACCTCCGGGTCGGCCAGGCCGTTGGCGACGATCGGACGCTCCTGCCAGTGCGTACCCGAGTCGAGGATGGCGGTCAGGAAGCTCGGCCGGACCCACTTGTAGCGGTCGACGGTCTCCCCGTCCTCCTCCACCTTGATGTAGAGGCCTTCCATCTCGTCGGACTTGTCGGTCTCGGCGGCGACCCGGTCGGGATCGGCGCCGCCCGCCTGCGCCGCCGCGCGCAGCGCGTCCCGCCAGTCGGGGGTGCGGCACGTGGACGGCCCGACGAACGCCGTCAGCGCGGCGAGATCCGGGAGCGTCCCCTCGTGCAGGACGGGCACCGACACCACCGGTGTCCCCGCCAGCAGTTCGCGGCGCCGCGCGGTGGACAGGAACGTCCCGTCGCGCTGGTCGAGGACGTCGAATTCGCAGAAATAGTGGGGGAGCGCATCGTAGAAAACGGTGTGCTTGGCGTACAGCCATTCCCCGTACATGACGTAACGGTCGCCGAGCCGTTCCCGCAGGACGTGCTGGACGGACGCCGCCCACGCCTTCAGCGGCCCGAACTGCCGTTCGCGGGGCCCGCCGGTCAGGTAGTGGCCGCGGCTCTGCAGCCGCAGTTCCCCTTCGGCGGAGAAGCTGATGCCGCAGTTGGCGCCGTCGAGCTTCTCCTCCACCACCAGGTACCGTCCGGCGATCGCCGAGAACGGCCGCGCGGCCAGGTCGTGGTCCCCCGGCTGCAGCCGGGAGCCCTCGATGTGCCGGGTGCGGGGGTATTTGCGGAGCATGCCGACTGTTCTAACGAACCCGTCCGGTCGTGCCAACCGAATTTCAGCGGTTCGGGACGATCCGGGTGAGCGCGAGCGCGGCGAGCCACAGCCCGGTGCTCACCCATGCCAGCGCGTGCAGGCCCGCGGTGAAATGCGGCCGGAGCGCCGGGCCGGCGACCGCCCCGTACACCGCGACGCCCAGGGCCGTCCCGACCTGGCGGGCGGTGTTGTTGAACCCGCCCGCCAGCCCGGCGTGGGCGGGCGGGACGGCGCGCATCGCCGCCGCGACCACCGCCGTCACGATGAGTCCGTCGCCGATCCCGATGGCCAGCAGCGTCGGCAGCAGCACCGGGTAGGCGCCGCCGGCGCCGACCCGCAGCAGGCTGAGGCATCCGGCGGCGGCGAGCGCGGTGCCCGCGGCGAGCGGGAGGCGGGTGCCGAACCGGGCGGTGAGCCGGCCGCTGACCGGCGCGAGCAGCGCCAGCGGCACCGCCATCGGCAGCAGCAGCATCCCGGCGGTGAACGCCGAGTGGTGCTCGGCCTGCTGCAGCCTGAGCGTCGCGACGAACAGCACGCCGTTGGTGACCAGGTTCATCGCCAGCGCGATGCCGTTGGCGCCGAGGAACGCCGGGGCGCGCAGCAGCCCGCCCGGCACCATCGGCGCCGCCGCGCGGCGCTCGGCCCACACGAACGCCGCCGCCGCGGCGATCGTGCCGGCCGCCGTCGCGGCCGCCTGGCCGTGGTGCCCGTGGCCTGCGGCGATGACCGTCCACACCAGCCCGCCGAGGGTCAGCGGCGCCAGCGCCGTCCCGGCCCGGTCCAGCGGCGGCCGCGCGCCTTGCGGACGTTCCCGGTGCGGCTCCCGGACGACGGCCAGGACCCCCGCGATCGCGGCGGCGACGATCGGCACGTTCAGCAGGAAGATCCACCGCCAGCCCGCGGAGTCGACCAGGGCACCGCCCAGCAGCGGTCCCGCGGGCAGCGCCGTGGAGGAGACGCCCGCCCACACGCCGAGCGCCCGGGCCTGCTCCGCCCGTCCCGGGTACACCGCGGTGATGACGGCGAGGCCCCCGGGCAGCAGCAGCGCGGCCCCCGCCCCCTGGACGACGCGCGCCGCGATCAGCGGCCCGGCGGCGGGCGCGCATCCGCACGCCAGCGACGCCACCCCGAACAGGCCGAGCCCGATCAGCAGCATCCGGCGGTGCCCGATCCGGTCGCCGAGCGCGCCGCCGCCGAGCAGCAGCCCGGCGATCGCGACCGCGTACCCGTCGACGACGCCCTGCAGCCCGGGCAGGCCGGTGCCGAGCGCGCGGCCGATGCCGGGGAGGGCGACGTTGACGATCGTCACGTCGAGCAGGACGAGGAACATCCCGGCGCACAGGACGGCGAGCATGGCGCCGCGGCGGGGGACCGGCGTCGTCGTCTCGGGCCGGGTCCGGGCGTTCGAGTCGGTCGGCGATCTCATGCGTCCACGGTGTCCCGCGGACGTTTCGCCCGCGCTGGAACCTTCCCCGGGCTCCCGCGCGGGCGCCCGGTCAGGCGGGCACGACTCAACCGGGCACGGCTCAGGCGAGCACGGCTCAGCCGGGTACGACTTGGGCGAGCGCGCCGGTCTCCAGCGCGACCCACAGGGCGCCGTCCGGGCCGAGCGCGATGCCGTGCGGCTCGCAGCCGGGCCGCGGCAGCGGATGCTCGTCGATGCGGCCCTCGGGGGTGATGCGGCCGATGTGCGCGGTGCCCCACTCGGTGAACCACAGCGCCTCGTCCGGCCCGGTGACGATCGCGTGCGGACGCGCCGCCGGGTTGGGCAGCGGGAACTCGGTGACCTTGCCGTCCGTGGTGATCCGGCCGATGTGCCCGGTGCCGATCGCGGCGAACCACAGCGCGCCGTCCGGGCCGGCGGTGATCCCGACGGGCGCGGCGCCCTCGGTCGGCAGGGCGTGCACGGCGATGTCGCCGCCGGGCGTGATGCGCCCGACGGCGTTGCCCTGGTTGAGGGTGAACCAGAGCGCGCCGTCCGGACCGGCCGTGATCATGGACGGCATCGCGCCGGAGGTCGGGAGCGGGAACTCGGTGATCTCGCCGGCGGTGGTGATGCGGCCGACGCGGTCGGTGCGCATGAGGGTGAACCAGAGCGCGCCGTCGGGTCCGGCGGCGATGCCGCACGGACCGCCGGCCGGGACCTCGAACTGGGTCACCCGGCCGGCGGTGTCGATCCGGCCGACGCGGTCGCCGCGGAACCCGGTGAACCACAGCGCGCCGTCCGGCCCCGCCGTGATGTTCATCGGCCCCGCCTCGACGGGTTCGGCCGGATGGAGGTCCGCCGGGCCGCCGGGGGGCATCCGCCCGACCCGGCCCTCATGCACCAGCGTGAACCACAGCGCTCCGTCCGGACCGGCGGTTATTCCGTAAGGGCCCGCTTCGGGGCCGGTGACGGTGAACTCCCTGATCGTGGCATGCGAACCCTGCGGCATGAATAGTCCCCCTCGTCCCACTTGTTTCCGCGCGACGGCGAGACTAACGCAACCGCGATCGCGTCATGCCCGGTCCGCGCGGGCTCAGCCGGCGGCCGGGACGAGCCGCCGGATCGTCATCGGCTCGGCGAGGATCTCCCCGAGCACCTGCTCGACGTGCCGGAAGTGCGGCGTGGTGAAGTGCTCGTCCAGCGCGGCGGGGCCCGTCCACTCCTCGACGACCACCATCCGCGCGGGGCGGTTCGGGTCGGCGTAGGGGCGGTAGGCCAGGCATCCCGGCTCGTCCAGGGACGGCTCGATCATCGCCTCCAGGGCGGTGCGGAGCCGGTCCTCCTGGCCGGGCGAGGCGAGGCATTCGGCGACGACGGTCAAGGACATGGCGATTCTCCTTAGCGGGTGTGGCGGTTCGAGCAACGGGTGGGGTTCTCAGGGACGGGCGGGGCCGTCGCCCGCGCCGGACTCGGTGATCGCCGCGGCGATCTCCTCGATGTCGGCGGGCGCCAGCTCGACCGATCCGGCGCCGATCCAGCCGTCCACCTGGCCGGGCTTGCGGGCGCCGACGATCGCGCCGGTGATGCCGGGCCAGGCCAGCGTCCAGGCGATCGCGACCTCCGGGACGGTCGCGCCGCGGCGTTCGGCGACGGGCCGCAGCGCGTCCGCCAGCCGCAGGTTCGCCGCCAGCCCGGTGGTGAAGTCGCGGTGCGCGGTGCGCCAGTCGTCGGCGGGCAGCGACGCGACCCGCTCGGCGGAGAACGCGCCGGTCAGCAGCCCCGACTGCAGCGGCGAGTAGACGATCACGCCGGTGCCGTGCGCGTGCGCCCAGGCGATCTCCGCGGCCGCGGACCGGTTGATCGCCGAGAACGGCGGCTGCACCGCGTCCACGTGCGCGACCTTCTCCGCGCGATCCAGCAGGTCGGGGGAGTGGTTGGACAGCCCGATCGCGCGGACCTTCCCCTCGGCCTTCAGGTCCGCCATGACCTGCCAGTACTCCTCCAGCGGCGTGGCGTTCGGCGACACCGGGCCGCTGCCGTCGCCGGCGTACTCCAGCGACTCGCCGGTGTCGGGGTAGTGCACCTGGTACAGGTCGATGCGCTCCACGCCGAGCCGCCGCAGCGAGTCCTCCACCTCCCGGCGCACGCTCGCCGGCTTCATGATCCGCCGCGGCGCGGCCTGCGGGTCGGCGGGGTCCCAGACCAGGCCGGCCTTGGTGAACACGAAGGGCCGCTCGGACTCCGGCAGCCCGGCGATCGCCTTGCCGACCAGCTCCTCGGAATGCCCCAGCCCGTACACCGCCGCGGTGTCGATCCAGTTGACGCCGGAGCCGATCGCGTGCCGGATCGCCTCGACGGACTCGGCATCGTCCGTTGCGCCCCAGCCGAACCGCCAGCCCGGCCCCGCCACCGCCCAGGAGCCGAACCCGACGGTGGTGACGTCCATTCCGGTGCCGCCGAGCGGACGCGTTGTGATCATTTCCCTTGCTCCTCCGGTCGGGGAAGTTCGTGATGATCACTGTTGTCGGCGCGCGCGGCGCTACCCAGTGGCGGCCGTTGCCTAGGCACGGCATGACCAGGTTCCGGCGCCCCGGCATGAGGGGACGGCACGGGATAATCGGTCCATGGCACTCGACAGGCGAGCGGAACTCGGCGAGTTCCTGCGCTCACGCAGGGCCCGGTTGAAGCCCGAGGAACTCGGACTGCCCGACTACGGCGGCCGGCGCCGCGTCCCCGGCCTGCGCCGCGAGGAGCTGGCCCGGCTCGCCGGCGTCAGCGTCGACCACTACGTCCGGCTGGAGCAGGGCCGCACCCTGCACTTCTCCGAGGCCGTCCTGGACGCGGTCGCCCGCGCCCTGCGGCTCGACGACGTCGAACGCGGCCACCTGTACCGCCTGGCCCGCCCGTACACCGAGCCCGCCGGCGCGCCCGCGCCGGAACCCCAAGGGGTCCGGCCCGGGCTGCGGCGGCTGCTGGACTCCACCGCCGACGTGCCCGTCTACGTCGTCGGCCGCTACACCAACGTGCTGGCGTGGAACGACCTGGCCGCCGCGCTGATCACCGACTTCGGGGCGCTGGCGCCCGCCGAGCGCAACTTCGCCCGCATGGTGTTCCTGGACGAGGGCATGCGCAGCCTGTACGCCGACTGGCGCGGGAAGGCCGCCGACATCGTCGGCTACCTGCGGCTGGACGTCGGCCGGCATCCCGGCGACCCGGCCGCCGCGGCGCTGGTCGAGGAGTTGTCGGCCGCCAGCCCCGAGTTCCGCGAGATCTGGGCCGAGCACGGGCTCAAGGAGAAGACGCACGGCCGCTACGTCTACCGGCACCCCGTCGTCGGCACCCTCGACCTCGGCTTCGAGACCCTCCGGCTGCCCGACGACCCCGACCAGGCGCTGATCGCGCACACCGTCGAGGAGGGCTCCCCGTCGCACGCCGCGCTGCGGCTGCTGGCCGCCACGCACCAGAGCGTGTCGGTGCGCTGAGCCGCGGCGCGGCCGCGCGTCAGGCGGTCGTGGGCGCCGCCCACTCCTGGTCCTTCCACGCAGGGTCCAGCGGGGTGTGCGCGATGTGGTTGGTGTAGTTCGACAGCGTCTTCATGCCGACCCCGAGAACGACGTCCAGGACGTGGCGGCGGGTGTATCCGGCGGTGAGGAACGCCTCGACCTGCGCGTCGTCCACCCAGCCCCGCTGCTCGACCATCGCGCGGGTGAACACGCGGGCCGCCTCGAGCGCCGGTTCGTCCAGCGCGCGCCCGCCGCGCAGCGCCTCGATGACCTCGCCCGGGACGCGGGACCGCAGCGCGAGCGTCGAATGGGCGGCCACGCAGTACTCGCAGCCGTTCAGCACGCTCACGGTGATCCACACGACGTGCTTGGCGTTCCTCGGCAGCGACGACCGGCCGAACAGCTCCGACAGCGCGTTGTACCCGGCCAGCAGCTCCGGCGACTCGGCCATCACTCCGTTCAGGGTGGTGACGAACCCCATCCGCTTCTTCGCCGCCTCCAGGTGCGGGCGCGCGGCCTCCGGGGCGTCGGTCTCGTCGTACACGGTGAACTCGGTCATCGGTTCTCCTCATGGGGGCCGGGAGGCGAGCGCGCTCCGCCTCCGTGTCATCTTGGAACGACTGGTTCAAGATGACATGGAGGCGTCCCTCCGCGCAACCCTGACGTCCCCCGGCTAGAAGCCGTGCCGGCTGTCGCCCGCCACCGCCTCGCAGGCGCGTGCCTCGGACTCGGCCGAGAAGGGGGCGTGGCGCGCGGCGTCCACGGCGTCCCGGGTCTCTTCCGCGACCAGGTCGGCGTTGATCTGGGCGCCGGCCATCGCGCCCGCCGCCGCGGCGGCGCCGACCTGGGCCGACAGGTCGGTCACATTGCCCGCGGACCACACCCCCGGCACGTCGGTGCGGCCTGCCGCGTCGGCCGGCAGGTACTCGCCGGCGCCCGACGGATGCTCCGCCGGCCGCAGCCCGAGCCCCGCGAGGAAACCTGCGCGGAGGGCCATCCGCGGCCCCACCACCAGCGCATCGCGGGCGACCACCGTCCCGTCGGCCAGCCGGACGCCGGTGAGCCGGTCGCCGGCGACCTCCAGTGCCGCCACCTCGCCCTCCACCACGCGGATGCCGCGGGCCGCCAGCTGCTCGGCCTGCTCACCGGACGGCCGCGGCGCGGTGTGGCAGAAGAACGTCACATCGTCGCTGAGCTGCCGGAAAAGCAGAGCCTGATGCACCGACATCGGCCCGCCCGCCAGGACGCCGACCGCCTGGTCGCGGACCTCCCAGCCGTGGCAGTACGGGCAGTGCAGCACGTCCCGGCCCCACCGCTCCCGCAGCCCGGGGACGTCCGGCAGCTCGTCGACCAGGCCGGTGGTCACCAGCAGCCGGCGCGCCCGGACGGTCCGCCCGTCGGCCAGGCCGACGGTGAAGCCGCCGGTGTCGCGCGCCGCCTCGGTGACGGTTCCGGCCACGACCTGCCCACCGTAGCGGCGGACCTCGGCCCGGCCGCGCTCCAGCAGCTCGGCCGGTGGCATCCCGTCCCGGGCCAGCAGCCCGTGCACGCCCTCGGCGGGCGCGTTGCGCGGGAATCCCGCGTCGAGCACCACGACCGACCGCCGCGACCGGGCGAGCATCAGGGCGCCGTTCAGCCCGGCGGCTCCGCCGCCGACGACCACCACGTCATAGCCTTCGTTCAGCCGTTCGGCCATCTTGACCACCTCCGCGGCCACTATGCGAACCCGCCGCCGGAAACCGCAAACCTCGTTGCCGGTATGGCAAACTGGGGCGCATGGACGACGACCTCGACCAGGCGCTCGACGCGGTCGGGCCACGCCTGCGCTCCCTGCGCCACGAGCGGGAGATCACGCTGACCGACCTGTCGGCGTCGACCGGCATCTCGGTCAGCACGCTGTCGCGGCTGGAGTCCGGCGCCCGCCGGCCCACGCTGGAACTGCTGTTCCCGCTGGCCAAGGCGTACGGCGTCACCCTCGACGAGCTCGTGGACGCCCCGCCCACCGGCGACCCGCGGATCCACCTGCGGCCCGTCGTCCGCAACGGCATGACCATGCTGCCGCTGACCCGCCGCGCCGGCGGCATCCAGGCCTACAAGCTCGTCATCCCCGCAGGCAGCGACCGCAGGGAGCCGACGCCGCAGACCCACGAGGGCTACGAATGGCTCTACGTCCTCAACGGGCGGCTGCGCGTCCTGCTCGGCGAGCACGACCTGACGCTGTCGCCCGGCGAGGCCGCCGAGTTCGACACGCGGCTGCCGCACTGGTTCGGCGCCGTCGACGCCGACCCGGTCGAGTTCCTCGTCCTCTTCGGCAGCCAGGGCGAGCGCGCACACCTGCGCGCCCGCCCCAAGGCGAGCCGGTCCGGGCAGGGGCCGTCCCCGGACGGGACGTCCGGTTCTACGGCGACGGGACGGCCGCCGCGCCGTCGTTGACGTGCAGCACCGCGTCCGCCGTGCCGAGCGTCTCGCGGTCGAGGGGGAAGTAATGGTGCGGGGCGGAGTCGGTGCGGGTGCGGGCCGGCGCGACCGAACCGGCCTCTACCAGGCCCCACGTGCTGACGCGCTCCTGCAGCGAGCCCTCGTAGGTGTCCGAGGCGGGCTCCTGGAGCCCGATGGTCTCGCTCCGGCCGAGGCTGCCGGCGATGAAGGCGTACCGGTCGCCGATCAGGGACCCGAGAATTGCGCCCACACCGAACCATCTGGTCTCCATATCCGCCATGGACATGATGCAGATTTCCCGCTGCAGGTGGCGGTTGTGAGAGAACACCAGCGTCGGGCCTCGCCGGGCCTCGGCATCGCGGATGTCGAGGAGGTTCTGCGCCATCAGCGCGTCCCGCGTCGCCCCCAGAAGGGAAATACGTTCCGCCTGCTCGAAGGGCTGGGACGACTGTTTGTGATACCGCAGCAAGCCGAGGCCGGCGGTGAGATGCACCCTGACCTTCTGCCATTCGGCGCGTGAACTCGCCGCGATCAATTCCGGTGCCCTCGCGTAGAGCAGGTTGAGCATGTCGTCGGCGACCGACCGCAGTTTCTCAGCCTCAGGCGTCGAGCCGATCGACATGGCCGGGTCCATGACCGCTTCCGTGCGGCTCCACCGTTCGTCGTCGCCGGCCGGCCCCGCGATGTCGAGGTCGAGCCCGAGGCGGTCGCGGGCGTACTCGAGGTACGGGCGCGGACTGGGCGCGCTCATCGTCTCCATCGGAGCGTCGAAGCCGTGGAAGGCAAGACGCTCCTCGAACGGCCGGTCCTGGTTGTACTCGCGCATCCAGGCGACCAGCCGCCGGTTGGCGTCCAGTTCCCCGAAGTCGTGGGAGAAGCCCTCGCTCATCGCGGCGTCGAGGGTCCCGGTGCCGTGCCGGACGAAGTCGTCCACGGCGAGGGCGGCCACGCGGTCGGTCTCCAGAGCGACCGACCGGAAACCGCGGTCGATCAGCTGGACGAGCAGCTCGTTGCGGACCAGCCCGAAGGCCGGCTCGAAGTGCGTCGGCTCGCCGAGCCCCAGCAGCTCGCATGACGCGGGCACGAACCCGCGAATGTCCTGAGTCATGTGTCGCAATCGTATCTCTGAAAATTCGGTGGAGACTTTGCAGGATCATCCGGCATGAACGTCCGGTAAAGTCTCAAACCGGTGATGACCCTTGCGACCAACCGACCTCGCGCGCGAGCACGGGATCTCGACCCAGGCGGTGCGCAACTACGAGCGGGACGGCTTCCTCCCGCCCGCCGAACGCACCCCGAGCGGGTACCGGATCTACACCGAGGCGCACGCGTCGGCGCTGCGCGCCTACCTCGCCCTCGTCCCGGCGTACGGGCACGCGCCCGCAGGACGGATCATGAACGCCGTCCACGGCGGCGCGCTCGGCGACGCCCTGACGACCATCGACCGCCACGCCCGGCTGCTCCGCGACCGCGACACCCTCGACGCGGTGCGCAAGGCGGTCGATCACCTGATCACCGAGTCCGCCCCGCGGCCGCCGGAGGGCCCCGAGGTCCGCACCGTCGGCGAACTCGCCCACCGGCTCCAGGTCACGCCCGCGACCTTGCGCAACTGGGAAGGCGCCGGCATCCTCACGCCCGCCCGCGATCCGGCCACCGGCTACCGCGTCTTCCACGCCGCCGATATCCGCGACGCCGAACTCGCCCATCTCCTGAGGCGCGGGGGCTATCCGCTGAGCCATATCAGCACCGTCGTCCAGCAGATCCGGCAGGCCGGCGGCACAGGCGCGTTGGCCGCCGCCCTGGACGGCTGGCAGCGAAAGCTCACCGAGCAGGGAATCGCCATGCTCAATGCGTCCGTCCAGCTGAGCCATTATCTGACAATGCTCGACGGCGTCCCTGAAGCTTGAGAACGGCTTCCCGGACACCGGGAAAAGCCGTGTCGCCGGGCCGCGGACCGCTGTTGCAATCCGTCCATGATTTCTCGAACGTTCCTCGCCGCCGGAATTGCGGCGGCCACCCTCGCGGCGGGCATAGCCCCGGCGGACGCCGCTCCCCGCGAGCGCGTGCGGCTACTCGGCGTCCGGACGCTCCCGACCGGCCTCACCTACCAGGGAACGACCGTCGGCGGACTGTCCGGCATCGACCGCGACCCCCGCACCGGGCGGTACGTCCTCATCTCCGACGACCGCTCGCAGATCGACCCGTCCCGCTTCTACACCGCGCGGATCGACGTCTCCCCGTCGGGCCTGGGCCCCGTGGAGGTCACCGGAACCAGTCCTTTCCGCAGGCCGGACGGGTCGTCCTACCCGTCCATGAAGGACTGGCAGGCGCACCCATGCACGAGCACGCGCGCTGAATGCGACGCGATGGCGCCCGTCGACCCGGAGGCCGTCCGGGTCGACCCGCAGGAGCGGCGGCTGTGGTGGAGCCAGGAAGGCGACCGGATCATCACCGGCGCCGGCGCGCCCGTCCTGATCGATCCCTCGATCCGCAGCGCCCGCATGGACGGCCGCTACGACGGGTCCCTCCCGCTGCCGGACAACGAGCACATCACCGCGGGCGACAAGGGGCCGCGGCAGAACCGCGGATTCGAGGGGTTCACCTTCGCGGCGTCCGGCGCCCTGGTGACCAGCATTCTCGAAGCGCCCATGCTCCAGGACGGCCCCGAGCCGTCACCGGGCAAGGGAGCACTGGCCCGGCTCACGGTGCAGACGCGCGGCGGGCGGGTGCTCGGCCAGTACGCCTACCCGGTCGACCCGCTGTCCGCCCCGGCGGGAGCCAACGGCGTCTCCGACATCCTCGCGGCCGACCCCTCCGGCTCCGGCCGCTACCTCGTCCTGGAACGCCAGGTCGGAGTGGGAGAGGGGCAGAAGCTCAGCACGGATGTCCGCATCTACGAGGCCGACCTCCGCGGAACCACCGATGTCGCGTCCGTGGACTCCCTCGCGGACGCGGCACGGGTGCGGCCCATCCGCAAGAAGCTCCTGGTCGACCTGGCCGACACCGGGCTCGGCAAGGCCGGCGTCGTGGAGGGCATGACCTGGGGACCCAGGCTTCGCACGGGGGAGCGGACGCTGATCCTGGTCGCCGACGACAACTTCGGCGCCTTCGGCCCGGACCTGCCGACCCAGGTCATCGCCCTCGCACTGCGCTGACCGCCCGGCCCGCGACGAGCGACTAGACGACCTGGCCGGACGGGGCGGACATGAGCGCGTCCCAGGCCGCCATCGCGCACGTGATGACCGCTTCCAGCTCGTCGCGGGTCGCGCCGTCGCGGGCCTGAACGGAAAGACCCTGCACCACGGTGGCGTAGTAGCGGGCGACGGCGTCGAGGCCCGCGGGCGGGACGGCGAGGTCGCCGTCGGTGACACCGCGGGCGAGCCGGTCCCCGATCTCGGCGCGCATGCCGTGGCGGAGGTCGGCCAGGAACTCCCGGACCGCATGGTTCTCCACGGCGCCGGTCGGCGCCGCGAGGACGAGCATGCAGTAGTGCGGGGCGTCCGAGCGGGTGATCTCGTCGGCGGTGGCGCGCAGCATGGCGTTGACCGCGGCGCGCGCGGTCGGCCGCTCGCGCAGCGCGCGCCTGGGCCGCTCGCCTGAGGTCGCGCCATAGAGCGCCATGACCTTGCGGAACAGCTCTTCCTTGCTGCCGAAGCAGGCGTAGATGCTGGCCGAGGCGATCCCCATGGCCCGCGCCAGGTCGTTGAGCGAGGTGCCCTCGTAGCCCCGTTCCCAGAACACCTCCAGCGCCTGGCGCAGGGCGGTGTCCGGGTCGAAGGTGCGCGGCCTGCCGCGAGTGCCCATCGGGATGCGTCTCCGTACTTGTTTGTCGTTCGATCAACTTTACCTTGACCCCTGCGGCGCGGCCATGACAGGGTTTGTTTGTCGTTCGATAAACAAACCCGGGAGAGTGATCGCCGTGACCGGTCCGTCCACCATGCGCGCCCTGCGGCAGACGTCCCTGCACGGCCCGCAGGACCTGCACCTGATCACCGACGCACCGGTGCCGGCGCCGGGTCCCGGCGAGGTCCTGATCCGGGTCACCGCCGCGGGCGTCAACTTCGTCGACGTCTCGCAGTCCCGCGGCACGTTCGCGGGCGGCCCGCAGCCGCCGTACCTGGCCGGCATCGAGGGCGCCGGCGAGATCATCGCCGTCGGCGAAGGGGTGACCGGCCTGGAGCCCGGTGCCCATGTCGTCGGCGTCGGCATTGGAGGCGGCGCCTTCGCCGAGTACATGGCGCTGCCCGCGGCCGCCGCGCTGCCGGTGCCCGCGGGCTGGGCCGACGAGCAGGCGCTGGGGCTGCTCGTGAACTGCCCGACCGCACTGGCGGCGCTCAAGCCGCTGGGCGCCCTCACCGCCGGGCAGACCGTCCTGATCCACGCCGCGGCCGGCGGGACCGGCCAGTACGCGGTGAAGATGGCCAAGCACTACGGCGCGACGGTCATCGCCGCCGCCTCGCCGGCCAAACACGAGGTGGTGAGCGCCTTGGGCGCCGACCACGTCATCGACTCCCGCCGCGCCGACCTGGCCGCCGAGGTGCTGCGGCTGACCGGCGGCGCGGGCGCGGACCTGGTCCTGGAGTCGGCGGGCGGCACCACCTTCGAAGCCAGCCTGACCGCGGTCAAACGCGTCACCGGCCGGGTCGTCGTCTACGGCCTGGCCGGCGGCGAAGCCCCGATCACCAACTGGGACCTCGTCTACAAGCACCAGATCCACCTCATCGGCCTGAACATCGGCATCCTGAGCCAGGCCGCGCCGCAGGTCTTCGGCGAGGTCATGGACGAGATGTTCAAACTCCTCGCCGCCGGAGTGCTCACCCCCGTGCAGCCGACGACCTATGCGCTGACCGACGGCCCGAAAGCACTCGCGGAACTGGAGGCACGGACCACCGTGGGCAAACTGGCACTCCTGCCCTGACCAGCCAACACCCTCGGCCGACCGGCTCAGACCCCGTGCCCGCCGTGTTGCGCCAGTACCGTGGCTTCGCATGACCGACTCCGAGATCGTGATCACTGCGGATCTGGTCCATGGCCTGCTGCAGGAGCAGCACCCGGACCTCGCCGGGCTGGCCATCCGCGAAGTCGCGGGCGGGTGGGACAACCAGCAGTGGCGCCTCGGAGACGAGCTGGCCATGCGCATGCCGCGTACGGAACGCGCCCCGGAGCTCCAGCGCAGGGAGCGCCGATGGCTGCCTGTCCTGGCTCCGCGCCTGCCGCTCCCGGTCCCGATGCCCGTACGGGTCGGTGAGCCGTCGGCGCGCTTCCCGAAGCCCTGGACGATCATGACGTGGGTCCCTGGTGAGCCGCTGGACCACACCTCGATCAGCCGCGGCGACCACGCGGCCGACGCCCTGGCGGGATTCCTCAGCGCACTCCACGTGGAAGCGCCCGCTGATGCACCGATCAGTTCGGACCGCGGCGCCCACCCGAAGAAATGCACGGACGGCTTCGACTATTTCTTCCAAGCCGTTGTCCCCGGCGGCATGGCCGACGATGTGCGGGCCGTTTGGGACGACGCCGTCGCGGCGCCCGAGTGGGAGGGCCCGCCGGTCTGGGTGCACGGTGACCTTCATCCCGCGAACGTCGTCATCTCGGACGGGACGCTGTCAGGCGTCATCGACTTCGGTGACATGTTCGCGGGCGATCCGGCGTGGGACCTCGCGGCCGCATGGGTGATCCTCCCTGCCGGCGCCGCCGCACGCTTCTTCGACGCATACACGCGTGCGGACGAGGCGACGATCAGGCGCGCCCGCGGGCTGGCCGCGGTGAAAAGCCTGTTCCTCATGCTGATGGGCCAGAACGGAGACCGGGGCCTTCCCGGCGGGAAGCCGACATGGGGCCCCGCAGGCCGCGCAGCGCTCGACCGCGTTCTCAGCGGCGGCTTGACGTAGGCGGTGAGCGGCCTCGATTATGCCGCGGCCCGGATAGTCACCGAAAGCCCTGAACACGCGAACGCCTGCACTGTCGCGGGCCGGCTCGGCCTGTCGACGGCGGCGGACGCCTCGCTCGGCGTGCGTCTATCGGGTGTTCATCTGCCGCACTTGCCGCGTGCAGCGATGTTCGTTATGTCTCGGAGTTTCCCGGCGGGCGTTCAACCGGTGCAATTCAGCGGTTGAACACGCGGCCTGTACGTTCTGCGGCCGATGACGGAACCCGCTGGTCCGGGCATGCTTGCGCCCTCCGAACGCGCTGGTTACCGTGCTACGCGATCAGTGTCCATTTGTTGCCGCTCCGCCATGGGTTCATGCGGTCGGTTTTCGGTGTGTTTCAGTATGCTGTGCCGGTTGTTTCGCCGAGAGATGGTCGAATTCAAGGTGCGCCTCAGGGGTAACCAGGGAGCGGCGGCGATAAATGTCCAACGAAGATAAGCTGCGCGATTACCTCAAACTGGTCACGGCCAATCTTCGGCAGGCTCGCCGGCGTCTGCACGAGGTGGAGGAACAGAGCCGGGAGCCCATCGCGATCGTCGGAATGGGCTGCCGGTTCCCGGGCGGCGCCGGCACCCCGGAACAACTCTGGGAACTGCTGGACTCCGGCGCGGACGTCATTTCGGGATTCCCCGTCGACCGCGGCTGGGACGTCGACGCCCTCTACGACCCGGACCCCGACCACGAGGGCACCACCTACGCCCGCCACGGCGGCTTCGTGTACGAGGCGGCCGACTTCGACCCCGGCTTCTTCGGCATCAGCCCGCGCGAGGCGCTGGCCATGGACCCGCAGCAACGCCTGCTGCTCGAGATCTCCTGGGAGGCGTTCGAGCGGGCGGGCATCGACCCTCGCTCGCTGCGCGGCACCCCGACCGGAGTCTTCGCCGGGGCCTACTCGTCCGGATACGGAACGGGGCTCCCCGCCGGCATCGAAGGCGTCGAGGGCCACATGCTGACCGGCACCGCGACCAGCGTCCTGTCCGGCCGCGTCGCCTTCACGCTCGGCCTGGAAGGCCCGGCGGTCACGGTGGACACGGCGTGTTCGTCGTCGCTGGTCGCGCTGCACATGGCCTGCCAGGCGCTGCGCTCCGGTGAATGCTCGCTGGCCCTCGCCGGCGGCGTCACGGTGATCGCCACCCCGGGCGTGTTCGTCGGCTTCTCCCGCCAGCGAGGCATGTCGGTGGACGGGCGCTGCAGATCGTTCGCCGCCTCGGCCGACGGGTCCGGATGGGCCGAGGGCGCGGGCGTCGTGGTGGTGGAGCGGCTTTCGGACGCCCGGCGCCTCGGGCACCCGGTCCTGGCCGTCGTCCGGGGGACCGCGGTCAATCAGGACGGCGCGTCGAACGGTCTGACGGCCCCGAACGGCCCGTCGCAGCAGCGGGTGATCCGCGCCGCGTTGACCAACGCGCAGCTGTCGGCGGCCGACATCGACGTGGTGGAGGCGCACGGCTCGGCGACCACCCTCGGCGACCCGATCGAGGCGGAGGCGCTGCTTGCGACGTATGGGCAGGAGCGTCCGGACGACCGTCCCCTGTGGCTGGGATCGGTGAAGTCCAACATCGGGCACGCCCAGGCCGCCGCCGGAGCGGCCGGCGTGATCAAGATGGTGCTGGCGCTGCGGCACGAGGTGCTGCCGCGAAGCCTCCACTCCGACGACCCGACCCCGCACGTGGACTGGGCGGCCGGGGACGTACGCCTGCTGAACTCGCCGCACCCCTGGCCATCCGGCGCGGACGGTGACCGTCCCCGGCGGGCCGGGGTGTCGGCTTTCGGGATGAGCGGCACGAACGTCCACGTGATCTTGGAAGAGGCTCCGCCGATCGAGGACAACGCGTCTGACGATGACACCGGGGCCGGTGGCGCGCCCCTGGTGGCGGCGGAGACATCGGCCTGGCTGGTGTCGGGACGTACGGCCGACGGGTTGGCGGCGCAGGCGGGTCGGCTGCGGGAGTTCGTGGTGGCGCGGTCTGGGTTGGCTCCGGGGGATGTGGGTTGGTCGTTGGCTACGACGCGGTCGGTGTTCGAGCACCGGGCTGTGGTGGTGGGCGGTGAGTGTGATGAGTTGGTTGCGGGGCTGGCTGCGGTGGCGACGGGGCAGCCTGCTGCGGGTGTGGTGACGGGCGCGGTTCCGGCTGGTGGTCCGGGTCGTGTGGTCTTTGTTTTTCCTGGTCAGGGTTCGCAGTGGCTCGGGATGGGCCGGGAGTTGGCGGCGTCGTCTCCGGTGTTCGCTGAGCGGTTGGCCGAGTGCGGGGCAGCGTTGGCGCCCTACGTCGATTGGTCGTTGCAGGACGTGTTGTCCGGTGCGGAGGTTGCGCCTGGTCTTGAGTCGGCTGATGTGGTGCAGCCGGTGTTGTGGGCGGTGATGGTGTCGCTCGCGGCGGTGTGGGAGGCGGCCGGTGTCCACCCGGATGCGGTGGTCGGGCATAGCCAGGGTGAGATCGCGGCGGCGTGTGTGGCGGGGATGTTGTCGCTGTCGGATGCGGCGAGGGTTGTGGTGGCGCGGTCGCGTGCGTTGTCGCGGCTGGATGCCGAGGGCGGGATGTTGTCGGTGGTGATGCCCGCCGCAGCGGTCACCGAACTGCTCTCGGAGTTCGGTGAGGGCCTGTCGATCGCGGCGGTGAACGGTCCTGCGGCGACGGTGGTGTCGGGAGACCGAACGGCACTGCAGGAGTTGGAGCGGGAGTTGTCGGCGCGGCATGTGTTGCGGTGGCCGATCCCCGAAACCGATTTCGTCGCACACTCACCCAAAGTCGACCCACTCCAGAACGCTCTCGCAGAGGAACTGGCCGGTATCGAGCCTGTCGCGGGTCGGGTGCCGTTGTGGTCCACGGTGACGGGCGAGTGGATGGACGGCCCGGAGCTGGACGGCGGGTACTGGTTCGCCAACGTCCGCCAAACCGTCCGATTCGAGCAGGCCGTCCGTGGCCTGGCAGAGGCCGGCTACCGCACCTACATCGAGGTCTCACCCCACCCCATCCTCACCGGCCCCATCACCGAAACCATCGACGAGACCGACACAGCCGCCGCCACCGTCGTTACCGGAACCCTGGACCGCGAAGACGCTGGTGCAGCACGCATCCTGACCGTCCTAGCCCGCGCACACGTCGCCGGAGTCCCCATCGACTGGCGGGCCGTACTCGGCTCCGGCCAGCGAGTCGACCTACCCACCTACGCCTTCCAACGGCGCAAGTACTGGCTGCAGTCCGGGCTGGCGATCCGACCTGGGCAGACCGCGGGGTCTGTAGGGACGGCGTCTGGTGGTGACGAGGACGCACGCTTCTGGGCCGCGGTCGAGGACGGCGACGTCGGGGAGTTGACCGCCGGATTGGAGGCGGAGGACCAACGCCGGTTGGGCGAAGCGCTGCCGGTGCTGGCCACGTGGCGGCGGCGTGAGCGGGACCGTTCGGCGATCGGCCACTGGTGGTACCGGACCATGTGGGCGCCCGTCGCCGACCCCGCCGCGTCGCTTCCTTCCGGCACCTGGCTGATCGTCACCTCCCCTGATACCGCCCGCGATCGCACCGACCAGTGCGCGCAGGCACTCCGAGCCCGCGGCGCCGACGTCGTCGTCATCGAGGCGCCGCGCACCCTCGATCGCGACTCGTTGACCGCTCACCTGGCCAGCTCGCTGGCTACCGACTCAGAAGCCGTCGCCTCCCAACCCCATGCCGGCGTCGTGTCACTGCTTGCGGACGGCGGAGATGACGGACTGGCCCGGACGTTGGCGTTGGTTCAGGCATTGGGTGGCGTCGGCATCGACGCACCGCTGTGGATGCTGACCCAGGGCGCGGTGGCGGTCGGGGCGGACGAGGTTCTGGCCAGCCCCGTACAGGCTCAGGTGTGGGGCTTGGGCCGGGTCGTTGGTTTGGAGCATCCGGATCGGTGGGGTGGCCTGGTCGATCTGCCGCCCGTCTGGGATGAGCGGGTCGCGGCGCGGCTGTGCGGGGTGCTGGCCGGCTGCGGCGAGGATCAGGTGGCGATCCGTCCGGCCGGTGTATTTGCCCGGCGGCTGACCCGGATGACGCAAGCCCCCGGTGACGCCGGACGGTGGACACCGCGCGGAAGTGTCCTGGTCACCGGCGGCACCGGAGCGATCGGCGGGCACGTGGCGCGCTGGCTGGCAGGCCGTGACGCGCCGAGGGTCGTCTTGGCGAGCAGGTCGGGGCCCGCAGCGGACGGAGTGGCCGGGCTCGCGGCGGGCTTGGCGGCGTCCGGTACCGCGGTGGACGTGGTGTCCTGCGACGTCGCGGAGCGCGACCAGGTGGCGGGGCTGCTGCCGTGGATCGACCGGAGCGGGCCGCGGCTCACCGCCGTCATGCACACCGCCGGTGTCGGTCAGGCGACGTCGTTGCAGGACACGACGGCGGAAGAACTGGCCCACGTCATGCGCGCCAAGGCCGATGGCGCGGCCTGGCTGGACGAGCTGACCGGGAACATGGACCTGGACGCGTTCGTGCTGTTCTCCTCGGCCGCCGCCACCTGGGGCAGCGGGCTCCAGTCGGCCTTCTCAGCGGCGAACGCCTTTCTGGACGCCCTCGCGGAGAACCGCCGGTCCCGAGGGCTTGCCGCGACCTCGGTGGCATGGGGCCCGTGGAACGACGGGCGAATGAACGCCGGAGCGGGCGCGGCGCAGATGGAGCGCCGCGGCCTTCAGTTGATGGATCCCGAATTGGCCATTCGGGCGTTGGGTCAGGTTCTGGATGGTGCGGACGCGCTGGTGACGGTCGCCGATGTGGAGTGGGCCCGGTTCGCGCCGCCGTTCACGCTGCGCAGGCCGAGTCCGCTGATCGAGGCGCTGCCCGAGGTCAGAGAAGCCCTCGTCGACGTCGACGAGGCGGGGGACGCCGACGGATCCGGCGCCGAAGGGCCCGGCACTGAGCTGGCCCAGCGGTTGACCGGGCTGGCCCGCGCCGAGCAGGACCGGACCCTGGTGGGGCTGATCCGCACCGAAGCAGCGGCGGTTCTGGACTATGCCTCGGCGGAGGACGTCGAGGTGGGCCGGGCGTTCAGCGAATTGGGCTTCGACTCGTTGACCGCCGTGCAACTGCGGAATCGGTTGAGTGCTGCGACCGGGCTGCGGTTGCCGGCGACGCTGCTCTTCGACTACCCCAACACCGGAGTGCTGGCCGAGTATCTGCGCGGAGAACTCCTCGGCGCGTCCACCGCGGCCCCGTTTACGGCGGTTTCGGTTGCGGTCGCTGATGATGAGCCGGTTGTGATTGTGGGGATGGGGTGTCGTTTTCCTGGTGGGGTGGGGAGTCCGGAGCAGTTGTGGGGGGTGTTGGCGGCTGGTGCTGATGTGATTTCGGGGTTTCCGCGGGATCGGGGTTGGGATGTGGAGGGTTTGTTCGATCCGGATCCTGATCATGCGGGGACGTCGTATGTGCGTGAGGGTGGTTTTGTTTATGAGGCGGCGGAGTTCGATCCGGCGTTTTTTGGGATCAGTCCGCGTGAGGCCGTGGCGATGGATCCGCAGCAGCGGTTGCTGTTGGAGGTGTCGTGGGAGGCGTTGGAGCGGGCCGGTATCGATCCCCGCTCGCTACGCGGCTCCCAGACCGGGGTCTTCGCCGGCGCGAGTTTCGCCGGATACGGGATGGCGCGTCCCGAAGGGGCCGGCAGCACGGAGGCGCACCTGCTCGCAGGCACCACGACCAGCGTCCTGTCCGGCCGGGTGTCCTACACGCTGGGCCTGGAAGGCCCGGCCGTCACGGTGGACACCGCCTGCTCGTCGTCGCTGGTCGCGCTGCACATGGCCTGCCAGGCGCTGCGTTCCGGTGAATGCTCGCTGGCCCTCGCCGGCGGCGCGTTCATAGCGGCCACCCCCGACCTCTGGGTCTGGACCAGCAGACAGCGCGGACTGGCCGTCGACGGGCGGTGCAAGGCGTTCTCCGCCGACGCCGATGGCATGGGCGTCGCAGAAGGCGCCGGGATGCTGCTGGTGGAGCGGCTGTCGGACGCCCGGCGTCTGGGGCATCCGGTCCTGGCCGTCGTGCGGGGAACTGCCGTTAATCAGGACGGTGCGTCGAATGGTTTGACGGCTCCGAATGGACCGTCGCAGCAGAGGGTTATCCGCGCGGCATTGGCGAATGCGCGGATGTCTGCCACCGATATCGATGTGGTGGAGGCGCACGGCACGGGGACGACGTTGGGTGATCCGATCGAGGCGCAGGCGTTGCTTGCAACGTATGGGCAAGAGCGTCCGGACGGTCGTCCGTTGTGGCTGGGTTCGGTGAAGTCGAACATTGGCCATACGCAGTCGGCCGCTGGTGTGGCCGGTGTGATGAAGATGGTGCTGGCGTTGCAGCACGAGATGCTGCCGCGCACGCTCCACGCCGACGAGTCGTCCCCGCACGTCGACTGGTCCGCAGGCGAAATTCAACTCCTGACCGAGGCGACGCCGTGGCCTGCGGGTGATGACGTTCGGCCGCGACGCGCCGGGGTGTCAGCCTTCGGGCTGAGTGGCACGAACGTACACGCGATTCTGGAAGAGGCCCCGCCGGCTGAGGAGGATGCAGCCACCGATGACTCTGGGCCTGGCGACGCGTCTTTGGCGGGGTCCGGGGCTGTGGCGTGGTTGGTATCGGGTCGTTCGGCTGACGGTCTGATGGGTCAGGCGGGCCGTTTGCGGGAGTTCGTGGTCAGCCGGCCTGAGTTGGATCCGGCGGATGTGGGTTGGTCGCTGGCTCATTCCCGGTCGATGTTCGAGCACCGGGCCGTCGTGACGGGGACAAACCGCGAGGAGTTGGTGGCGGGGCTTTCGGCATTGGCGACGGGACAGCAGACGCGGGGTGTTGTCTCGGGCGTAGCGGCTGAGACGGGAAAGACGGTGTTCGTTTTTCCTGGTCAGGGTTCGCAGTGGCTCGGGATGGGCCGGGAGTTGGCGGCGTCGTCTCCGGTATTTGCTGAGCGGTTGGCCGAGTGCGCGGCGGCGTTGGCTCCGTTTGTCGATTGGTCGTTGCAGGACGTGCTCGCCGGGGCAGAGGGTGCGCCTGGTCTTGAGTCGGCTGACGTGGTGCAGCCGGTGTTGTGGGCGGTGATGGTGTCGCTCGCGGCTGTCTGGGAGGCGGCCGGTGTCCATCCGGATGCTGTGGTCGGGCATAGCCAGGGTGAGATCGCCGCCGCCTGTGTCGCTGGGATGTTGAGCCTGTCGGATGCGGCGAAGGTCGTGGTGGCGCGGTCGCGTGCGTTGTCGCGGTTGGACGCTGAGGGCGGGATGTTGTCGGTGGTGATGCCCGCCGCGGCGGTCACCGAACTGCTGGCCGAGTTCGGTGAGGGCTTGTCGATCGCGGCGGTGAACGGTCCTGCGGCGACGGTGGTGTCAGGAGACCGAACGGCACTGCAGGAGTTGGAACGAGAACTGTCGGCGCGGCATGTGCTGCGGTGGCCGATCCCCGAAACCGACTTCGTCGCACACTCACCGAAAGTCGACCCCCTCCAAAACGCCCTGGCCGAGGAGCTGACCGGTATCGAGCCCGTCGCGGGCCGTGTGCCGTTGTGGTCCACGGTCACGGGCGAGTGGATGGACGGCCCGGAACTGGACGGCGGGTACTGGTTCGCCAACGTCCGCCAAACCGTCCGCTTCGAACAGGCCGTCCGCGGCCTGGCAGAGGCCGGCTACCGCACCTACATCGAGGTCTCACCCCACCCGATCCTCACCGGGCCCATCAGCGAAACCATCGACGAGACCGACACAGCCGCCGCCACCGTCGTTACCGGAACCCTGGACCGCGAAGACGCCGGAGCGACGCGCGTCCTGACCGTCCTAGCCCGCGCACACGTCGCCGGAGTCCCCATCGACTGGCGAGCGGTACTCGGGTCGGGGCGGCGAGTCGACCTGCCCACCTACGCCTTCCAACGGCAGAAGTACTGGCTGCAGGCTTCATCGGGCACCGTTAACGACGCTGCCCAGGCAAGTGGTGCAGGCGGAGAGGCTGAGGCGCGATTCTGGGAGGCGGTTGAGGACGGCGATGTTGAGCGGCTTGCCGAGACGTTGGCCGTTGAGCATCATCCGCATCTGGACGAGGTCGTCCCGATCCTGGCGTCGTGGCGGCAGCGCGAGCGCGACCGTTCGGCCACGAGCCGCTGGTGGTACCGAGTCGCCTGGTCCCCGATCCCCGACCCCGCTCAAACAGCCCTGTCAGGCACCTGGCTGATCGCAGTCCCAGCCGACGACAGCACTCACGAGCTCACGGAGCAGTGCGCCGACGCACTCCGAACGCGCGGCGCCAACGTCGTCCTGATCCGTACCAATCCCGCCGAAGCCGACCGTGAGTCCTTGACCACCCAGATCGTCCGAGCCACGGCGCTTCCCGACGCGGAGACCGAGCGGGTGGCCGTGACGGGCGTGGTGTCACTGCTGGGAATGGACGAGCAGGTCGTGGAGGGCTTCCCGGTGGTGTCCGGGGGACTGGCTGGAACGCTGACGCTGGTTCAGGCGCTAGGCGATGCCGAGGTGGAGGCGCCGCTGTGGATGCTGACCCGTGGTGCGGTTTCCGCTGGTCCGGGTGAGGTGTTGGCCAGTCCGGTGCAGGCGCAGGTGTGGGGCTTGGGTCGGGTGGTCGGGCTGGAGCATCCGGACCGCTGGGGCGGACTGATCGACCTTCCGCCCGAGATGGACGAGCGGGCCGCCGTCCGGCTCTGCGGGCTGCTGGCCGGCTGCGGCGAGGACCAGGCCGCGATCCGTCCCGCCGGAATCATGGCAAGACGGCTGACCCGGGCCGTCCAGCCGAGCGACGGCGAAACGTGGCGGACGCGCGGCACCGTGCTGATCACCGGCGGCACCGGAGCGATCGGCGGCCATGTCGCCCGCTGGCTGACCGGACGAGGCGCACAGAAGATCGTCCTGACCAGCCGTTCCGGACCGGCCGCACCTGGTGCGGCCGAGTTGGCCGTCCAGCTCGCCGAGACCGGCACCGCCGTCGACGTGGTCGCCGCGGACTCCGGCGACCGCGACCAGATCGCGGGAGTAGTAGCCGGGATCGCAGCCGGCGGTCCGCCGCTCACTGCGGTCATGCACAGCGCGGGCGTCCTCGACGACGGGGTGCTGGACCACCTGGACACAGCGCGGCTGGCGACGGCACTGGCGGCGAAGGCGGCGGGAGCGGCCTGGCTGGACGAGCTGACCGAGGGCCTGGACCTGGACGCGTTCGTGCTCTTCTCATCGGCCGCCGCGACCTTCGGCGGCGGCGGGCAGGCCAACTATGCGGCGGCCAACGCGTTCCTGGATGCCCTCGCGGAAAACAGGCGGGCGCGGGGACTGGCCGGGCTGTCGGTGGCGTGGGGGCCGTGGGACGGCGACGGCGTGTCGCAGGCCAGCGAGGCGACCCGGCTGCGGCTGCGCCGTAACCGGTGGGAGGTGCTGATGGCCCCGGACCTGGCGGTTCGGGCGCTGGCGCGGGCGCTGGACGGCCAGGACGGCGTGGTCACGATCATGGACATCGACTGGCCGCAGCTCGCCTTCGCGCCGGGCGCGGCGGACCTTGTGCAGGTGCCGTTCGTCCGCGACCTGCCGGACGTCCGGCAACTCGACCTCACCCCGGGCGCGGCGAGCGGCGGCCAGGCCGACGGCGAACTGATGGCGCGGCTCACCGGGCTCGCCAGGGCCGAGCAGGACCGGCTGCTAGAAGACCTGATCAAGGCCGAGGCCGCCGGTGTCCTTGGCTACCCCTCGCCCGACGCGGTGGAGGCCGGCCGGGCCTTCAGCGAACTCGGCTTCGACTCGCTGACCTCGGTAGAGTTGCGCAACCGGCTCAGCGTGGTGAGCGGTCTGCGGCTGCCCGCCACGCTGCTGTTCGACTATCCGACGCCCCTGGTGCTCGTGGATCATCTGCGGACCGAACTGCTGGGCTCTCTGGCCGGTGACGCGGCGGTCCCCGCGCTCCCGGCGGGCGCGGTGGACGACGAACCGATCGCCATCGTGGCGATGAGCTGCCGCTATCCGGGCGGGGTCCAGGACCAGGAGGGGCTGTGGGAACTGCTGGCCTCGGGCGGGGACGCGATCTCGGGCTTCCCGCAGAACCGCGGCTGGGACGTGGACGGCCTCTACGACCCTGACCCCGCGCACACCGGCACCACCTACGTCCGCGAGGGCGGGTTCCTCCACCAAGCCCCGGAGTTCGACCCCGGGTTCTTCGGGATCAGCCCGCGCGAGGCCCTCGCCATGGACCCGCAGCAGCGGATGCTGCTGGAACTGTCCTGGGAGGCGCTGGAGCGGGCGGGCATCGAACCGGCGTCGCTGCGCGGCTCCCGCACCGGGGTGTTCATCGGCGGATACAGCTCCGGTTACTCCACGATCAGCCTGCAACTCGCGCTGAACGGCACCGGTGAACTGGAAGGACACCTGGTGACCGGCAACGCGACCAGCATCATCTCCGGCCGGATCGCCTACGTCCTGGGCCTGGAGGGGCCCGCGGTGACCATGGACACCGCGTGCTCGTCGTCCCTGGTGTCGCTGCACATGGCCTGCCAGGCGCTGCGGTCCGGCGAGTGCTCGCTCGCGCTCGTCGGTGGCGTGTCGGTCATGGCGACCCCCTGGGAGATGGTCGGCTTCTCCCGCCAGCGCGGCCTCGCGGCCGACGGCCGATGCAAGGCGTTCTCGGCCGACGCGGACGGCATGGGCATGGGCGAAGGCGCCGGAATGCTGCTGGTCGAGCGGCTTTCTGACGCCCGCCGCGCAGGGCATCGGGTCCTGGCGCTGGTGGCCGGCAGCGCGATCAACCAGGACGGTGCGTCGAACGGTCTCACCGCTCCGAACGGGCCGTCGCAGCAGCGCGTGATTCGCGCGGCTCTGGCGAGCGCGGGGCTGTCGGCCTCTGAGGTGGACGCGGTGGAAGCGCACGGCACCGGCACGCCACTGGGCGACCCGATCGAAGCGCAGGCCTTGCTTGCCACCTATGGGCAGGACCGGCCCGAGGACCGTCCACTGTGGCTGGGCTCGGTGAAATCCAACCTCGGACACACGCAGGCGGCTGCCGGGGTGGCCGGCGTGATGAAGATGGTGCTGGCCTTGCAGCACGGTGAGTTGCCACGCACGTTGCACGTGGACGAGCCGTCGTCGCATGTGGATTGGTCGTCGGGTGCGGTGCGTTTGCTGGCGGAGCCGATGCGGTGGGTCGGTGGTGGTCGTTCGCGGCGGGCCGGGGTGTCGGCGTTCGGGATCAGCGGCACGAACGCGCACATCATCCTCGAGGAGCCCCCAGCCCTAGAGGAGCGCCCAGCGGACGTCCCGGGGGAGCGCCCGGTCTTGGCCGGGGCGCCGTTGGCTTGGACGGTGTCCGGCCGTACGGCCAGTGGGCTAGCGGCGCAGGCACGACGTCTCGGCGAGTTCGTGTCGGCTCGTCCGGGCGTGGATCCGGTCGATGTTGGTTGGTCGTTGGCGACGACGCGGACGGCTTTCGAGCATCGCGCGGTGGTCTTGGGGTCTGCCCGCGACGACCTGACGGACGGGCTGGCGGCGGTGGCGTCTGCGGAGTTCCGGCCAGGTGTGGTGTCGGGTGTGGTGCCTGCGGGTGGTGTTGGCCGGGTGGGGTTTGTGTTCGCTGGTCAGGGGGCGCAGCGTGCCGGCATGGCCGCTGGCCTGTATGAGGTCAGTCCGGTGTTCGCCGAGACCTTCGACCAGGTCTGCGGCCTGCTGGAAGCGGAGTTGGGGTTCTCGGTCGCCGACGTGGTTCTTGGCCGCGGCGAGGATGCGGAGGCGCGGGCGGATTGGACGGTGTTCGCTCAAGCCGGCTTGTTCGCGGTGCAGGCGGGTCTGCTGGCCGTGTTGGAGGCGTGTGGGGTTCGGCCGGATGCGGTGGCTGGGCATTCGGTGGGGGAGGTCGCGGCGGCGTATGCGGCCGGGGTGGTGTCGTTGCCGGATGCGTGCAGGCTGGTGGCCGCGCGTGGTCGTTTGATGCAGGCGCTGCCTGAGGGTGGTGCGATGGCGGCGGTCGCGGTCAGCGAAGCCGACATGCTCAACGCCCTGCAAGGTATGTCCGGGGTGGAGATCGCGGCGGTGAACGGCCCGCAGGCCGTGGTGATCTCCGGCGACCAGGACGCCGTCGACCACATCGCCGACACCTTCCGCGAGCAGGGTGTGCGGGTGCGGCGGCTGAGGGTCAGCCATGCGTTCCACTCACCGCGCATGGACCCGGTGCTGGACGAGCTGGCCCAGATCGCCGCTCAACTCACCTACAGTCCACCGGCTCTGCCGTGGGCGGGGGCGCTGACCGGGGAACTGGTCACCGAGCCCGGCCCCGAGTACTGGGTGGGGCAGGCGCGGCGGCCGGTGCGCTACGCCGACGCAGTAGCGACCTTGGCTGCTCAGGGTGTTCGGGTGTTCATCGAGATCGGGCCCGACGGCACCCTGTCGGCACTCGGCCCAGCAGCGCTCAACGACGACCAGCAGAGCGTCTTCATCCCCACCCAACGCCCCGGACACCCCGCCGACCACACCCTCATGACCGCGCTCGCCCGCGCCCACGTCCACGGCGTCCCGATCGACTGGGCACGCCTCCTCCCCACCGGCACACCCACAGAACTCCCCACCTACGCCTTCGAGCATCAGGAGTACTGGCCGGATGCCGTTCAGGGCAGGCGGACCTTCGCCCAGGACACTGCGACCAATGGAGACGGCGACGAGGCCGAGGCTCGGTTCTGGGCGGCCGTCGACGGTGGGGACGTCCAGGAACTTGCGCAGGCCTTGGCGATCGACGACCAGCGGCTCGGTGACGTGCTGCCGGCCCTGGCGTCGTGGCGGCGGCGTGAGAAGGACCGTTCGGCGACCGGGAACTGGTGGTACCGGGTGTCCTGGGCGCCGGTGCCCGACCCTGAATCAGCTGAGCTGAGCGGGAACTGGCTGGTCGTGTCCCCGGCCGACGAGCAGGAGCGGACCGATGAGTGTGCGCGGGCCATGACCGCGCGCGGCGCCGACGTCACCGTCATCGAGGCCGCCGACGCGGCGGACCGTCCGGCGCTGGCCGCGCTGATCGGCCGGGCGCTTCCGGCGGGCGACGCCGCACCGATCATGGGCGTGGTGTCGCTACTGGCGCTGGACGAGACGCCGCTGGACGACCACGCTGCCGTAGCGCGCGGGTTGGCCGGCACGCAGGCCCTGATCCAAGTGCTGATCGAAGCGAGCGTGCACGCGCCGCTCTGGATGCTGACGCGGGGCGCTGTCGCGGCGGAGCCCGGCGAGGCCCCGGCCAGTCCCGTACAGGCGCAGGTGTGGGGCCTCGGCCGGGTCGCGAGCCTGGAGCATCCGGACCACGGTGGCGGCCTGATCGACCTTCCCGCGGTCCTCGACGAGCGGGCCGCGTCCCGGCTCTGTGCAGTGCTAGCCGGGTGCGGAGAGGATCAGGCTGCGATCCGGCCCGCCGGGATCCTGGCACGGCGGCTCGCGCGGGCCTCCCAGCCGGACGGCGGCGAGACGTGGACGCCGAGCGGCAGCGCACTGGTCACCGGCGGGACCGGGGCGATCGCCGGGCATGTGGCGCGCTGGCTGGCCGGGCGGGGCGCGCCGCGCATCGTGCTGACCAGCCGGTCCGGTCCTGCCGCATACGGTGCCGCCGCCCTGGCCGCCGAGGTGGCCGCCGCTGGAACACGGGTGGACCTGGTCGCCTGCGACAGTGCCGACGACACTGCGGTGGCCGGGTTGCTGGATCGGATCGCCGCTGACGGGCCGCCGCTGACAGCCGTCATGCACACCGCCGGTGTCGGGCAGGCGACATCGCTGGACGAAACCACCACCGACGAACTGGCCTCCGTCCTGGCCGCCAAGGTGGCGGGCGCATCGAGCCTCGACCGGCTGACCGGTGACCTGGATGCGTTCGTGCTGTTCTCTTCCATCTCGGCGACCTGGGGCAGCGCGCTGCAGCCCGGCTACGCGGCGGCCAACGCCTACCTCGACGCCATGGCGGAGAACCGGCGGGCGCGCGGCGCGGTCGCCACCTCGATCGCCTGGGGCCCGTGGTCCGGCGGCGGAATGACCGACCAGGAAGACGCTGCGCAGATGGAACGCCGCGGGCTGCGGCTACTGGACCCAGACTTGGCCGTCAGGGCGCTGGCCCAAACGCTCGACTGCGGAGGGGACGTCCTGACCGTCGCCGACGTGGACTGGGGCAAGTTCGCGCCGCCCTTCACGCTGCGCCGTCCCAGCCCGCTGATCGAGGCGCTGCCCGAGGTGCGGGAGGCGCTGGCCGAGACCGGATCCGAGGTCGGAGACGGTGAGGGCGGCACGGCGCTGGCGCGGCGGCTCGTGGAGCTGCCCCGCGACGACCAGGACCGGCTGCTGACCGACCTGGTCAGGGCGGAGGCGGCGACGGTCCTGGGCCACTCGTCGGCCGAGGCGGTGCAGGCCGACCGGGCCTTCAACGACCTCGGCGCCGACTCGCTGACCGCGGTGGAGCTCCGCGACCGGCTGAACTCGGCCACCGGCCTTCGGCTCCCAGCCACCCTGCTGTTCGACTACCCGACGCCCGCCGACCTCGCCGGCCATCTCCGGTCCGCTTTGACCAGGGACGGGACGGAGGCTCCCGACCCCGTCCTCGCGGAACTGGACAGGCTGGAGTCGCTGCTGACCGGCCTGCCCGCCCAGAACGGCGAAGCCGCCCGGATCACCGCCCGGCTCGAGGCCGTCATCTCGAAGTGGAAAGAAGCGCAGGACCGTACCGGTGGTATCGCCGTCGCCGAGAAACTCGAGGCCTCCACCGACGATGAGGTCTTCGACTTCATCGGAAAAGAACTCGGGATCTACTGACCTGATGAGGACGCCGGCGGCTTTACTGATGAGGTGGACGAGTGAGTGACGACAATAAGCTCCGCTACTTTCTCAACCGTGTCACGGCGAATCTGCACGAGACCCGCCGGCGTCTGCAGGAGATCGAGTCGGCCGCGGGCGAGCCGATCGCCATTGTCGGAATGGGCTGCCGCTTTCCCGGCGGGGCGAGCGACCCCGACGCGCTGTGGGACGTGCTGGAGTCCGGCACCGATGTCGTAGCGGGCTTCCCGCGCGACCGGGGCTGGGACGTCGAGGAGCTGTACGACGCCGACCCCGATCAGGATCACGTGCGTGAGGGCGGCTTCGTCTATGAGGCGGCGGAGTTCGATCCGGCGTTTTTCGGGATCAGTCCGCGTGAGGCCGTGGCGATGGATCCGCAGCAGCGGTTGCTGTTGGAGGTGTCGTGGGAGGCGCTGGAGCGGGCCGGTATCGACCCCCGTGCCCTGCGCGGCTCCAAGACCGGTGTGTTCGCCGGCGCCTCGCCGTCCGGTTACGGCTGGCTTTCGGGGCGGCAGGGGGAGTTCAACGGGCACCTGATGACGGGCAACGCGACCAGCGTGCTGTCCGGCCGCGTCTCGTACACCCTTGGCCTGGAGGGTCCTGCGGTCACCGTCGACACCGCCTGTTCGTCGGCACTCGTCGCGCTGCACCTGGCCTGCCGGTCGCTCCGTGGCGGAGAGTGCTCGCTGGCCTTGGTCGGCGGGGCGTACGTGGCCGCCGCCCCCGTCCTGTTCACCGACTTCAGCCAGCAGCTCGGACTCGCGCCGGACGGTCGATGCAAGGCGTTCTCCGCGTCGGCCGACGGCATGGGCGTGGCCGAAGGCGCCGGCGTCGTCGTGGTGGAGCGGCTGTCGGACGCCCGGCGTCTTGGGCACCGCGTTCTGGCCGTCGTACGAGGAAGTGCCGTTAATCAGGACGGTGCGTCGAATGGTTTGACGGCTCCGAACGGCCCGTCGCAGCAGCGGGTCATCCGTGAGGCATTGGCCAATGCCCAGTTGTCGGCGGCCGACATCGACGTGGTGGAAGCCCACGGAACCGGCACGTCGCTCGGAGACCCGATCGAAGCGCAGGCGTTGCTCGCCACATATGGGCAGGAGCGTCCGGACGGTCGTCCACTGTGGCTGGGGTCGGTGAAGTCGAACATCGGGCACGCCCAGCAGGCAGCCGGGGTGGTCGGCGTCATCAAAATGGTGCTGGCATTGCAGCACGAATTGCTGCCACGAACGCTGCACGCCGACGAGCCGTCCCCGCATGTCGACTGGTCTGCGGGCGAGGTGCGGCTGCTGAATGAGGCGGTTCCGTGGTCGGGTGAGGGCCGTCCGCGACGGGCCGGGGTGTCGGCTTTCGGGATGAGCGGCACGAACGTCCACGCGATTCTGGAGGAGGCCCCACCTGCCGAGGACGACGCGCCGACCGACGACCCCGGTCCTGGCGATGCGCCCTTGGTGGGGCCAGGGGCTTTGGCGTGGGTGGTGTCGGGTCGTAGCGCTGACGGCTTGGCGGCGCAGGCGGGCCGGTTGCGGGAGTTCATGGTCGGGCGGCCTGAGCTGGACCCGGTGGATGTGGGTTGGTCGCTGGCTACGACGCGGTCGGTCTTCGAGCACCGAGCCGTGGTCACCGGCGGAAACCACGAGGAGCTGGTAGCGGGGCTTGCCGCGCTGGCAACGGGCCGGCAGGCACCGGGCGTGGTGTCGGGAACGGCCAGTGCTACAGGCAAGACGGCGTTCGTTTTCCCTGGTCAGGGTTCGCAGTGGCTTGGTATGGGCCGGGAGTTGGCGGTGTCGTCTCCGGTGTTCGCGGCGCGGTTGGCCGAGTGCGCGGAGGCGCTGGCGCCGTTTGTCGATTGGTCGCTCGCGGATGTGTTCGCTGGTGTGGAGGGTGCGCCGGGTCTTGAGTCGGCTGATGTCGTCCAGCCGGTGTTGTGGGCCGTCATGGTGTCGCTCGCGGCTGTCTGGGAGGCGGCAGGCGTCCACCCGGATGCCGTGGTCGGGCATTCGCAGGGTGAGATCGCGGCGGCGTGTGTTGCTGGAATCCTGAGCTTGGCGGATGCGGCGAGGGTCGTGGTGGCGCGGTCGCGGGCGCTGTCCCGACTGGATGCCGAGGGCGGCATGTTGTCGGTGGTCATGCCTGCCGCGGCGGTCGGCGAACTACTCTCCGACTTCGGTGAGGGCCTGTCGATCGCGGCGGTGAACGGTCCTGCGGCGACGGTGGTGTCGGGAGACCGCGGGGCTCTGCAGGAGCTGGAGCGGGAACTGTCGGCGCGGCATGTGCTGCGGTGGCCGATCCCCGAAACCGACTTCGTCGCCCACTCCGCGAAAGTCGACCCCCTCCAAGACGCCCTTGCCGAGGAGCTGGCCGGAATCACCCCGGTTGCGGGCCGGGTGCCGTTGTGGTCGACGGTGACGGGCGAGTGGATGGAAGGCCAAAAGCTAGGCGGCGGGTACTGGTTCGCCAACGTCCGCCAAACGGTTCGGTTCGAGGACGCCGTCCGTGGCCTGGCCGCAGCCGGCTACCGCACCTTCATCGAAGTCTCACCGCACCCCATTCTCACCGGGCCCATCACCGAAACCATCGACGACACCGACACAGCCGCCACCGTCGTCACCGGAACGCTGGACCGCGAAGACGCCGGGGCCACGCGCATCCTCACCGTCCTGGCCGAAGCACATGTCGCCGGAGTCACCATCGACTGGCCGGCCGTGCTCGGCTCGGGGCAGCGAATCGACCTGCCCACCTACGCCTTCCAACGACAGAAGTACTGGCTGCAACTGGAACAGGCGAGCCCGTCCGCGCAGGCTGCGGCGGCGGTCGTCGATGGCAGTGAAGAGGCGCGGTTCTGGGCGGCGGTCGAGGACGGGGATGTCCAGCGACTTGCCGAGACGTTGGCCGTTGAACATCACCCGCATCATCTGGACGAGATCGTTCCCATCCTGGCCTCGTGGCGGCAGCGCGAGCGGGACCGTTCGGCGATCGGCCACTGGTGGTACCGGACCGTGTGGGCGCCCGTCGCCGAACCCGGCCAACCCGTCCTGACAGGCACCTGGCTGATCGTGGTCCCGGCCGACGCCTCGGACGACCTCGCCGACCAATGCGCGCAGGCCCTCCGAACCCGCGGCGCCGACGTCACCACGACTCACGTCCCCGCCGGGCGGCTCGATCGGGAGTCCCTGGCCGCCCATCTTGCTCAGGCGCAGGTAGATGGAGAGCGGACGCTTCCGTCGGGAGTGGTGTCGCTGTTGGCGTTGGATGAGACGCCATCGGAGGAATTCGCGTCCGTGCCGCAGGGGCTGGCGGAGACGCTGCTGCTGACGCAGGCGCTCGGCGATGCGGGCATCGGTGCGCCGCTGTGGGTGCTGACGCGTGGGGCGGTCTCGACGGGACGGGGCGAGATGCTGGCTCGGCCCGTACAGGCGCAAGCATGGGGCCTGGGCCGGGTGGTCGGGCTGGAGCATCCGGACCGGTGGGGCGGCCTGGTGGATCTGCCGCCCGTCTGGGATGAGCGGGTCGCGGCGCGGCTGTGCGGGGTGCTGGCCGGCTGCGGCGAGGATCAGGTGGCGATCCGTCCGGCCGGTGTACTGGCCCGGCGGCTCGAGCGGGCGCCGCAGCCACGCGACACGGCCGAGCCCTGGACGCCGCGCGGAAGCGTGCTGGTCACCGGCGGCACCGGCGCGCTGGGCGGGCATGTGGCCCGTTGGCTCGCTGGACGGGACGCGCCGAGGGTCGTGCTGGCGAGCCGATCGGGCCCCGGCGCGGAAGGGGTGGCCGGGCTCGCGGCGGGCTTGGCGGCATCCGGTACCGCGGTCGACGTGGTGTCCTGCGACGTTGCGGAACGCGACCAGGCGGCGGGGCTGCTGGCCCGGATCGCCGCCGGCGGCCCGCCGCTGACAGCGGTCATGCACACCGCCTACGTCCTCGACGACGGTCCGCTGGACAAACTGGAAATGAGCCAGCTCGCCGCGTCGCTGGCGGCGAAGGCGACCGGCGCGGCCTGGCTGGACGAGCTGACCGAGGGCCTGGACCTGGACGCGTTCGTGCTGTTCTCCTCGATCACCGCCACCTGGGGCACCGGCCACGAACCCGGCTACTCGACCTCCAACACCTTCCTGGACGCCCTGGCGGAGAACCGGCTGGGCAGAGCACTGCCCGCAACCTCGATCGCATTCGGTCCGTGGACGAGCGGAGGCCCCGGCGAAGCGGTGGCCCGCATGCAGCTGGAGCGGCGCGGTCTCCGCCTCATCGAGCCGGAGGCCGGTATCCGGGCGCTGAGCCGGGTGCTGGACGGCGGGATCGGGCTGGTGACGGTCGCGGACGTGGAGTGGGCCCGGTTCGCGCCGCCGTTCACGCTGCGGAGGCCGAGTCCGCTGATCGAAGCGCTGCCCGAGGTCAGGCAGGTGCTCGCCGACGCCGACGAAGCCGAGAACGGAGGCGAGAACAGGTCCGGCGCCGAGACGGGGACCGCCCTCGCCCGGCGGCTGACCGGGCTGGCCCGCGCCGAGCAGGACCGGATCCTGGTCGGGTTGATCCGGACCGAAGCAGCGGCGGTACTCGGGTACGGGTCGCCCGACGATGTCGAGCCCGGTCGCGCATTCAGCGACCTGGGCTTCGACTCGTTGACCGCCGTCGAGCTGCGGAACCGGCTGAGCGCTGCGACCGGACTGCGGTTGCCGGCGACGCTGCTTTTCGACTATCCCAGCCCGGGAGTGCTGGCCGAGAACCTTCGTGCGGAACTGCTCGGCGCCTCCACTGCGGCCCCGCTTACCACGGTTTCGGTTGCGATCGCGGATGATGAGCCGGTCGCGATTGTGGGGATGGGGTGTCGTTTTCCTGGTGGGGTGGGGAGTCCGGAGCAGTTGTGGGGGGTGTTGGCGGCTGGTGCTGATGTGATTTCGGGGTTTCCGCGGGATCGGGGTTGGGATGTGGAGGGTTTGTTCGATCCGGATCCTGATCATGCGGGTACGTCGTATGTGCGTGAGGGTGGTTTTGTTTATGAGGCGGCGGAGTTCGATCCGGCGTTTTTCGGGATCAGTCCGCGTGAGGCCGTGGCGATGGATCCGCAGCAGCGGTTGCTGTTGGAGGTGTCGTGGGAGGCGTTGGAGCGGGCCGGTATCGATCCCCGTTCGCTGCGCGGCTCACAGACCGGAGTCTTCGCCGGCGGGGCCGGGTCGGGATACGACGCGATCGGCCTGGAACTGGCGCTGAACGGCGCGGCCGAACTGGAAGGCCATCTGGCCACGGGCAACGCGGGCAGTGTCCTGTCGGGACGCGTTTCCTACGTCCTCGGTCTGGAAGGCCCGGCGGTCACTATTGACACCGCCTGCTCGTCGTCGCTGGTCGCCCTGCACATGGCCTGCCAGGCACTGCGTTCCGGCGAATGCTCGCTGGCCCTCGCCGGCGGCGTGACGATGATCGCCAACCCCGCGCTCTTCGTGGGCTTCTCGCGGCAGCGCGGACTCGCCTTCGACGGCCGGTGCAAGGCGTTCTCGGCCGACGCAGACGGCATGGGCATGGGCGAAGGCGCCGGAATGCTCCTGGTGGAGCGGCTGTCGGACGCCCGGCGTCTGGGGCACCCGGTCCTGGCCATCGTGCGGGGGAGCGCCGTCAACCAGGACGGGGCCTCCAACGGACTCACGGCCCCGAACGGCCCGTCGCAGCAGCGCGTGATCCGTTCCGCCCTGGCCGACGCGCGGCTGACGGCCGCCGAGGTGGACGCCGTGGAGGCGCACGGCACCGGAACCACGTTGGGTGATCCGATCGAAGCGCAGGCGTTGCTTGCCACATATGGGCAGGAGCGTTCGGACGGTCGTCCGTTGTGGCTGGGTTCGGTGAAGTCGAACATCGGTCATACGCAGTCGGCCGCTGGTGTGGCCGGCGTGATGAAGATGGTGCTGGCGTTGCAGCACGAGGTGCTGCCACGAACGCTGCACGCCGACGAGCCGTCCCCGCATGTCGACTGGTCTGCGGGCGAGGTGCGGCTGCTGAATGAGGAGATTCCGTGGTCGGGCAAGGGCCGTCCGCGGCGGGCCGGGGTGTCGGCTTTCGGGATGAGCGGCACGAACGTCCACGCGATCCTGGAAGAGGCTCCGCCGATCGAGGACAACGCGCCGACCGATGAGCCCGGTCCTGGCGATGTGCCGCTGCTCAAGACGGAGGCTGTGGCGTGGTTGGTGTCGGGTCGTTCGGCTGACGGTCTTGTGGGTCAGGCGGGCCGTTTGCGGGAGTTCGTGGTCGGCCGCCCTGAACTGGACCCGGTGGACGTGGGCTGGTCGCTGGTCCATTCCCGGTCGGTGTTCGAGCACCGAGCCGTGGTGACCGGCGGAGACCGCGAGGAGTTGATAGCTGGTCTTTCCGCGTTGGCAACGAGTCAGCGGGCGCCGGGCGTCGTGTCGGGCGCAGCAGCTGACACAGGGAAGACCGTGTTCGTCTTCCCTGGTCAGGGTTCGCAGTGGATCGGGATGGGCCGGGAGTTGATGGCCTCGTCTCCGGTGTTCGCTGAGCGGTTGGCCGAGTGTGCAGAAGCCTTAGCGCCCTTCGTTGATTGGTCGCTCGCGGATGTGCTGTCCGGTGCGGAGGGTGCGCCTGGTCTTGAGTCGGCTGATGTGGTGCAGCCGGTGTTGTGGGCGGTGATGGTGTCGCTCACGGCGGTGTGGGAGGCGGCCGGCGTCCATCCGGATGCTGTGGTCGGGCATAGCCAGGGTGAGATCGCCGCCGCCTGTGTCGCCGGGATGTTGAGCCTGTCGGATGCGGCGAAGGTCGTGGTGGCGCGGTCGCGCGCGTTGTCGCGGTTGGACGCTGAGGGCGGGATGTTGTCGGTGGTGATGCCCGCCGCGGCGGTCAGCGAACTGCTGGCCGAGTTCGGTGAGGGCTTGTCGATCGCGGCGGTGAACGGTCCTGCGGCGACGGTGGTGTCGGGAGACCGAACGGCACTGCAGGAGTTGGAGCGGGAGTTGTCGGCGCGGCATGTGCTGCGGTGGCCCATCCCCGAAACCGACTTCGTCGCACACTCCCCGAAAGTCGACCCACTCCAGAACGCCCTCGCAGAAGAACTGGCCGATATCGAGCCTGTCGCGGGCCGTGTGCCGTTGTGGTCCACGGTCACGGGCGAGTGGATGGACGGCCCGGAACTGGATGGCGGGTACTGGTTCGCCAACGTCCGCCAAACCGTCCGATTCGAGCAGGCCGTCCGCGGCCTGGCAGAGGCCGGCTACCGCACCTACATCGAAGTCTCCCCACACCCCATCCTCACCGGCCCCATCACCGAGACGATTGAGGATGCCGATCTGACCGGCACCCCGTTGGTGACCGGGACGCTGGATCGTGAGGATGCGGGGGCGGCGCGCATGCTGTCCGTCCTGGCCCGCGCACACGTAGCCGGAGTCCCCGTGGATTGGCGGACGGTACTTGGCTCGGGCCGGCGAGTCGACCTGCCCACCTACGCCTTCCAACGGCAGAAGTACTGGCTGCAGGCTTCAGCGGACACCACAGGCACCGGCGATGGCGTCGCCGAGATGAATGGCGTCAATGGTGCCGGGGGAGAGACCGAGGCGCGGTTCTGGGAGGCGGTTGAGGACGGCGATGTCGAGCGGCTTGCCGAGACGTTGGCCGTTGAGCACCACCCGCATCTGGACGAGGTCGTCCCGATCCTGGCGTCGTGGCGGCAGCGCGAGCGCGACCGATCGGCCACGAGCCGCTGGTGGTACCGAGTCGCCTGGTCCCCAGTCCCCGACCCCGCCAAAGCGGCCCTGTCAGGCACCTGGCTGATCGCGGCAGCAGCCGACGCCACCAGCGACCTCACCGAGCAGTGCACCCACGCCCTCCAAACCCGCGGCGCTAACGCCGTCGTGGTTCCGGTGGAGACCGCCGATCGCGATGCACTTACGAGCCGACTCACACAAACCGAGAAGACCTTGGTCTCCGGGAACGGCTCGGCGGCGCCTCAGGTGGCGGGCGTGCTGTCACTGCTGGCGCTGGGCGAGACGCCGCAAAGGGGGCTTGCGGACACCCTGACGCTGGTGCAGGCCTTGGGCGACGCGGGGATCGGCGCGCCGCTGTGGGTCCTGACCCGTGGCGCGGTTTCCGCTGGTCCGGGTGAGGTGTTGTCCAGTCCGGTGCAGGCGCAGGTGTGGGGCTTGGGTCGGGTGGTCGGGCTGGAGCATCCGGACCGCTGGGGCGGTTTGATCGACCTTCCGCCCGAGATGGACGAGCGGGCCGCCGTCCGGCTCTGCGGGCTGCTGGCCGGCTGCGGCGAGGACCAGGCCGCGATCCGTCCCGCCGGAATCATGGCAAGACGGCTGACCCGGATCTCTCGTCCCAAGGACGGCAAGGACTGGAGACCGCGCGGCACCGTGCTGATCACCGGCGGCACCGGAGCGATCGGCGGCCATGTCGCCCGCTGGCTCACCGGACGAGGCGCACAGAAGCTCGTCCTGACCAGCCGTTCCGGACCGGCCGCACCCGGTGCGGCGGAACTGGCCGCCCAGCTCGCCGAGACCGGCACCGCCGTCGACGTGGTCGCCGCCGACCTCGCCCGGCGTGCGCCGCTGGAGGGACTGCTCGCCGGAATCTCAGCCGACGGCCCGCCGCTCACCGCTGTCATGCACACCGCCGGAGTCGGCCAGGCAACGGCCGTCCAGGACGCGACGCTCCCAGAACTGGCTTCGGTGACCGGCGCCAAGGCCGGCGCAGCCGCCTGGCTGGACGAGCTGACCGACGACCTGGACCTGGACGCGTTCGTGCTGTTCTCCTCGATCGGCGCGACGTGGGGCGGCGGTCTCCAGCCCGGCTACGCGGCGGCCAACGCCTACCTCGACGCGCTGGCGGAGAACCGGCGGGCGCGCGGACTGGCGGCCACCTCGGTGGCGTGGGGTCCGTGGAGCGGCGGCGGGATGACCGACCGGGAGGGCGCGGCGCAGATGGAGCGGCGCGGCCTGCGGCTGATGGATCCGGCGCTGGCCGTCAAGGCGCTGTCCCAGGCCATCGACGGCGGCGAGGGCGCGGTGACCGTCGCCGATGTGGACTGGGACCGGTTCGCGCCGCCGTTCACGCTCCGCCGGCCGAGCCCGCTGATCGAAGGGCTGCCGGAGGTCGCGCGGGCGCTCGCCGACGCGGACGCCGGGCCCGGGAACGACGACGAGGAGGCCGGCGCGGCGCTCGCCGAGCGGCTGGCCGGGCTGTCGCGCGTCGAGCAGGACCGGGTCCTGACCGACCTGATCCGGGCGCAGGCCGCCGACGTCCTCGACTACCCCTCTCCCGACGCCGTCGAGGCGGGCCGGGCGTTCAGCGAACTGGGCTTCGACTCGCTCACCTCGGTGGAGCTGCGGAACCGGCTGAACACCGCGACCGGCCTCCGGCTGCCCGCGACCCTGCTGTTCGACTACCCGAACCCGGCGGCGCTCGCGGAGTACCTGTGGGCGGAGGTGTCCGAGCATACGGCCCCCGTCCCGCTGATCGAGGAGCTGGACAGGCTCGAATCGCTTCTTTCGGAGATGACGCCGGACGACGCGATGCACGAGCAGGTCACCGCCCGGCTCCAGGGATTCCTCTGGAAATGGAGCAACACCGGCGTGCAGGAGAACGGCGAAGCGGTCGCGCAGAAAATCGAGTCCGCGTCCGACGACGAGATCTTCGAATTCATCCACAAGGAACTCGGCAGGTAAGGCTCGGAATGCTCGGCTCGGCAGGCGGGAACTCCCCGGGATTCGTTGGCAAGTGAGGTTCTCGTGGCAAACGAAGAGACTCTGCGTGACTACCTGAAGTGGGCGACGACCAATCTGCACGATGCCCGGCGGCGCCTGCACGAGGTGGAGGAGCGCGGGCACGAGCCGATCGCGGTCGTGGGGATGGGTTGCCGCTTCCCCGGTGACGTCCACGATCCGGACGGGCTCTGGGAGCTGCTCGCCACCGGGACCGACGCGATCGCGGGCCTTCCGCAGGACCGGGACTGGGACCTCGACGACCTGCCGCACCCGGACTCGGAGCAGCTCGCGGCCCGCAAGGCCGGGTTCATCTACGACGCCGGGGAGTTCGACGCCGGCTTCTTCGGGATCAGCCCGCGCGAGGCCCTCGCGATGGACCCGCAGCAGCGGCTGCTGCTGGAGGTGTGCTGGGAGGCGCTGGAGCGTTCGGGCATCGATCCCCGGTCGCTGCGCGGCTCCTCGACCGGCGTGTTCGCCGGCGCCGCGCTGTCGGGTTACGGCTGGGGGCCCGGCATGGACCCGGAGCTGGACGGCCATCTGCTGACCGGAACCGCGACCAGCATCATCTCCGGCCGGGTCGCCTACTTCCTCGGGCTGGAGGGTCCCGCGGTCACCGTGGACACCGCCTGCTCATCGTCGCTGGTGGCGCTGCACCTCGCCTGCCAGTCGCTGCGGTCGGAGGAGTGCTCGCTCGCGATGGCCGGCGGGGTGACGCTGCTGACCGCGCCGTTCATCTTCACCCAGTTCAGCACCCAGCTCGGCTTAGCCTCGGACGGGCGCTGCAAGGCGTTCTCCGCGTCCGCCGACGGCATGGGCGTCGCCGAGGGCGTCGGCATGATCGTCCTGGAGCGGCTGTCGGAGGCCCGCCGCAACGGCCACCAGGTGCTGGCCGTTGTGCGGGGCAGCGCGATCAATCAGGACGGCGCGTCCAACGGCCTGACCGCGCCGAACGGGCCGTCGCAGCAGCGGGTGATCCGGGCCGCGCTGGCGAACGCGCGGCTGTCGGCGTCCGAGGTGGACGTGGTCGAGGCGCACGGGACCGGCACCGAACTCGGCGACCCGATCGAGGCGCAGGCGCTGCTGGCGACCTACGGGCAGGACCGTTCGGACGACAGGCCGCTGTGGCTCGGGTCGATCAAGTCCAACATCGGGCACGCGCAGGCCGCCGCCGGAGTCGCCGGAATCATCAAAATGGTGCTGGCGCTGCGCCATGAGGAACTGCCGCGGACGCTGCACGCCGACGAACGGTCCCCGCACGTGGACTGGTCGGCCGGAGACGTCCGGCTGCTGAACACGCCGGTGCCGTGGCCATCGGGTGACACGCCCCGGCGGGCCGGCGTCTCCGGGTTCGGGATGAGCGGCACCAACGTGCACGCCATCCTGGAAGAGGCCCCCGCACCGGACGCTGCCCCTGCCGAAGACGAAGAGCCCACCCCGGAGCCCACCGCCGAGCCCGTGGTGCCCGTCCTGGCGGACGATGTGCCCACGTCAGCGTGGGTGGTATCGGGACGCAGCGCCGAGGCGCTGGCCGGCCAGGCGGAGCGGCTGCGTGAGTTCGTGGAGGCGCGGCCTGGTTTGGATCCGGCTGCTGTGGCGTGGTCGCTTGTGACGATGCGGTCTGTGTTCGAGCACCGTGCCGTGCTCGTCGGCAACGGTCGCGACGAGTTGACGGCCGGGCTGTCCGCGCTGGCGGCGGACCGACCTGCAGCGGGCGCAGTGAACGGCACGGCCACAGGCGGCAGTGGCCGGGTGGTGTTTGTTTTCCCTGGTCAGGGGTCGCAGTGGATCGGCATGGGGCGCGAGTTGGCGGCGTCGTCTCCGGTGTTCGCGGCGCGGCTGGCCGAGTGCGCGGACGCGCTCGCGCCGTTCGTTGATTGGTCGCTGCAGGACGTGCTGGCTGGTACTGAGGACGCACCCGGTCTGGAGACCGCTGACGTCGTGCAGCCGGTGTTGTGGGCCGTCATGGTGTCGCTGGCGGCGGTGTGGGAGGCGGCCGGGGTTCGGCCGGATGCGGTGGTCGGGCATTCGCAGGGCGAGATCGCCGCCGCCTGCGTGGCCGGAATCTTGTCGCTGCAGGACGCGGCGAAGGTGGTGGCGCTGCGGAGTAAGGCGCTGACCGTTCTTGCTGGTCGCGGCGGCATGCTGTCGATTGCCGAGGACGCCGGCAAGGCGCGGGGGCGGTTGGCGGAATGGGGTGAGCGGCTGTCGGTCGCGGCGGTGAACGGTCCGGCCGCGACGGTGGTGTCGGGCGAGCCGGACGCCTTGGACGAACTGGCCGCGGCATGTGAGGCCGAGTCGGTGCGGACGCGGTTGCTGCCCGTCGACTACGCCTCGCACAGCGCCCAGGTGGAGGCCATCGAGCAGGACATCTTGGACGTCCTGGAGGGCATCGCACCGTCGCAGGCCCGGACACCCATGGTCTCGGCCATGACCGGCGAGTTCCTCGACGGCCCCGAACTCGATGCGTCGTACTGGTACGCGAGCCTGCGCGCGACCGTCGAGTTCGACCGCGCCGTCCGCGTCCTAGGCGAGGCCGGACACCGGGTGTTTGTGGAGGCCTCCCCGCATCCCGTGCTGACGTCGGCGATCACCGACGCGCTCGACGATGAAGCCACCGCGATCGGGACGCTGCGCCGCGACGACGGCGGCGCCGACCGGCTACTGACCTCGCTCGCCGAAGCACACGTATCCGGGACGGACATCGACTGGACGGCCGTCCTTCCCGCGTCCGACAAGGTTGAACTGCCGACCTACGCGTTCCAGCGGCGGCGGTACTGGACGAAGCCGTCCCCGGCGTTCTCAGGAACCGGCGCGGACGGCGAGGCCCCGCCATCGGCGGGGGAGGCCCGCTTCTGGGCGGCCGTCGAGGACGGCGATGTCGCGGCGCTGGCAGCGGCCCTCGCCGTGGACGATCGGCAGCCGCTACGCGAGGTACTGCCGGCGTTGGCGTCCTGGCGCAAGCGCGAACGGGACGAGTCGGTCCTGGAGGGCTGGCGGTACCGGGTGTCGTGGACGCCGGTGGCCGAGTCCGGCAAGCCCGTCCTGTCGGGGACCTGGCTGGCGGTGGTCCCGGCAGGAGGCGCGGCAGGGGAACTGGCGGACGCGTGCGTGCGGGCGCTGGCCGACCGTGGCGCCGACGTCATCGTCACCGAACTCGCCGCCGAAGACCTGGACCGGCGCACCCTCGCGGACAGGTTGCGCGCACTGCTGACCGGGGAACGCGCGGACGGCGCGGACGCGACCTCCCCGGCCGGGGTCCTGTCACTGCTGGCCTTGGACGAGGAGCCGGTGCCCGCCCATCCGGCGGTCACCGCGGGCGTCGCGGGCACGCTGACCCTGCTGCAGGCGCTCGGCGACGCGGGGATCGGGGCGCCGATGTGGGCGCTCACCCGGGGCGCCGTCGCGGTCGGCCCCGGCGAGCGGCTGGCGAGCACCGTCCAGTCGCAGGTGTGGGGCCTGGGACGGGTCGCCGGGCTGGAGCACCACGACCGGTGGGGCGGCCTGATCGACCTGCCGGCGGTCCTCGATGGGCGGAGCGCGGTCCGGCTGTGCCGGGTGCTGGCGGGCTGCGGCGAGGACCAGGTCGCGCTCAGACCGTCCGGGATCATGGCCAGGCGGCTCGTGCGGGCCGTGCCGCGGCGCGGCGGCGACCGCCGGTGGATGCCGCGCGGCAGCGTGCTGGTGACCGGCGCGACCGGCGCCGTCGGGCCGTATCTGGCCCGCTGGGCGGCCCGGTCGGGAGCCTCCCATGTGGTGCTGCCCAGCCGGCGCGGCCCCGGCTCGGCGCGCGCGGCGAGGCTCGCGGCCGAGCTGGCCGAGTCCGGCTCCGCCGTCAGCATGATCGCCTGCAACGTCGCCGAACGGGACCAGGTGGCGGCACTGCTGGACCGGATCGACGCGACCGGTCCCGCGCTGAGCTCGGTGCTGCACGCCGCGAACCTGGTGCACCTCATGCCGCTGGACGCCACCGACCTGGCCGAGATGGGCGTTGCGCTGGGCGCCAAGGTGGCCGGTGCCCGCTGGCTGGACGAGCTGACCGCCGACCGGGACCTGGACGCGTTCGTGCTGTTCTCCTCGATCGCCGCGACCTGGGGCGGCGGCGAACACGGCGCCTACGCGGCCGCCAACGCGCACCTGGATGCGCTGGCCCTCGACCGCCGCGCCCGAGGCCTGCCCGCCACCTCCGTGGCATGGGGCGTCTGGGACACCCGCGAGCCTGGCGAACTGGACGACGAACTGCCGCAGATCGTGAAGTGGCTGCTGCGGCAGGGCATGGGGTTCCTCAACCCCGTTCCGGCGCTGGCCGCCCTCGACCAGGTGCTCGCCGACGACGAGACGTTCCTGGCCGTCGCCGACGTCGACTGGACCAAGTTCGCCCCCGTGTTCAGCGCCGCCCGTCCCGCGCCGCTGCTGGACGAGATCCCCGAGGTGGCCCGGCTCGCGACCGCCGAGCCCGCGGCCGGGGAGGTGTCCGGTGAGGTCGGGGAACTGGCCGCCGAGCTCGCCGGGGCCACCCCCGCCGAGCGCGAGCGGATCGTCGCCGACCTGGTGCGAGTCCACGCCGCCGCAGTCCTCGGTCACGCCTCGGCCGACGCGGTCGAGGCCGACCGCGCCTTCCGGGACATGGGCTTCGACTCCCTCACCGCCGTTGAGCTGCGCAACCGGCTGAACACCGCGACCGGGCTGCGGCTGCCGTCCACCGTCGTGTTCGACTATCCGTCCGCCGTGCTGCTGGCCCGCGAGATCGTCACCGAGGTGCTCGGCACGCCGCAGGAGACCGCGCCGATCCAGGTCAGCGCCGCCGCGCCCGGCGAGCCGATCGCCATCGTCGGGATGAGCTGCCGCTTCCCCGGCGGCGTGACCGGCCCGGACCGGCTGTGGGAACTGCTGGCGTCCGGTGGCGACGCCATCTCCGGGTTCCCCGCGAACCGAGGCTGGGAGACCGAGGGGCTGTTCGACTCCGACCCCGGCCGCACCCGCACCTCGTACGCGAGCCAGGGCGGTTTCCTGCATGAGGCCGTCGACTTCGACCCCGGCTTCTTCGGGATCAGCCCGCGCGAGGCCCTCGCCATGGACCCGCAGCAGCGGCTGCTGCTGGAGCTGTCATGGGAGGCGTTCGAGCGTGCCGGCATCGCCCCCGAAACCTTGCAGGGAAGCCAGACCGGCGTGTTCGCCGGGGCGTCCCCGTCCGGATACCTCGGGCATGCCGCCGGGATGGAAGGCTTCGAAGGGCACCTGATCACCGGAAACGCCGGCAGCGTCATCTCCGGGCGGGTGTCGTACGCGCTCGGGCTGGAAGGGCCTGCGGTCACCCTGGACACCGCGTGCTCGTCGTCGCTGGTGGCCCTGCATCTGGCCTGCCAGGCGCTGCGGTCCGGCGAGTGCTCGCTCGCCCTGGCCGGTGGCGTGATGGTCATGGCGTCGCCCGCCGGGTTCGTCGGGTTCTCGCGGCAGCGTGTCCTGGCCGCCGACGGCCGATGCAAGGCGTTCTCCGCCGACGCGGACGGCATGGGACTCGGCGAAGGCGCCGGAATGCTGCTGGTCGAACGACTCTCCGACGCCCGCCGCAACGGACACCCCGTCCTTGCCGTAGTGACCGGCAGCGCGATCAACCAGGACGGCGCCTCGAATGGTTTGACGGCTCCGAACGGGCCGTCGCAGCAGCGCGTCATCCGTTCCGCGTTGGCGAGTGCCGGACTGTCGGCTGCCGACGTGGACGCGGTCGAGGCACACGGCACCGGCACCGAGCTGGGCGACCCGATCGAGGCACAGGCGCTCCTTGCCACCTACGGGCAGAACCGGCCTGAGGACCGTCCGCTGTGGCTGGGCTCGATCAAGTCCAACCTCGGGCACTCCCAGCAGGCCGCTGGCGTGGCCGGCGTGATGAAGATGGTGCTGGCTTTGCAGCACGGGGAGTTGCCGCGGACGTTGCATGTGGACGAGCCGTCGCCGCATGTGGATTGGTCGTCGGGTGCGGTGCGTTTGCTGGCGGAGCCGGTGTCGTGGGTCGGTGGTGGTCGTTCGCGGCGGGCCGGGGTGTCGGCGTTCGGGATCAGCGGCACGAACGCGCACATCATCCTTGAGGAGCCGCCCGCCCTGGACTCTGCGGACGTCCCGGAGGAGAGCCCGACACCGGTGCTGACCGAGGCGCCGTGGGCCTGGACGGTGTCCGGGCGGACCGCGAGTGGGCTGGCGGCGCAGGCACGACGTCTCGGTGAGTTCGTGTCGGCTCGTCCGGGCGTGGATCCGGTGGATGTTGGTTGGTCGTTGGCGACGACGCGGACGGCTTTTGAGCATCGCGCGGTGGTGACCGGCTCCGGGCGGGAGGAGTTGCTGACCGGCTTGGGGGCGGTGGCCGCTGGGGAGTCCCGGCCCGAGGTGGTCTCTGGTGTCGTTCCTGCCGGTGGCGCGGGGCGGGTGGGGTTTGTGTTCGCTGGTCAGGGTTCGCAGCGTGCCGGTATGGCCGCTGGCCTGTATGAGGCCAGTCCGGTGTTCGCTGAGACCTTCGACCAGGTGTGCGGCCTGCTGGAAGCGGAGTTGGGGTTCTCGGTAGCGGACGTGGTTCTTGGCCGCGGCGAGGATGCGGAGGCGCGGGCGGATTGGACGGTGTTCGCTCAAGCCGGCTTGTTCGCGGTGCAGGCGGGTCTGCTGACCGTCTTGGAGGCGTGTGGGGTTCGGCCGGACGCGGTGGCTGGGCATTCGGTGGGGGAGGTCGCGGCGGCGTATGCGGCCGGGGTGGTGTCGTTGCCGGACGCGTGCAGGCTGGTCGCCGCACGCGGTCGTTTGATGCAGGCGCTGCCTGAGGGTGGCGCGATGGCCGCGGTCGCCGTCAGCGAAACCGACATGCTCAACGCCCTGCAAGGGGTGGCCGGGGCGGAGATCGCGGCGGTGAACGGCCCGCAGGCCGTGGTGATCTCCGGCGACCAGGACGCCGTCGACCACATCACCGACACCTTCCGCGAGCAGGGTGTGCGGGTCCGGCGGCTGCGAGTCAGTCACGCGTTCCACTCACCGCGCATGGACCCGGTGCTGGACGAGCTGGCCCAGATCGCCGCTCAACTCACCTACAGTCCACCGGCTCTGCCGTGGGCGGGGGCGCTGACCGGGGAACTGGTCACCGAGCCTGGTGCGGAGTACTGGGTGGGGCAGGCGCGGCGGCCGGTGCGCTACGCCGACGCAGTAGCGACCTTGGCTGCCCAGGGTGTTCGGGTGTTCATCGAGATCGGGCCCGACGGCACCCTGTCGGCACTGGGACCGGGTGCACTCGACAACACCCAGAGCCAGGGCTTCTTCATCCCGACTCAACGCCCGGGACACCCCGCGGACCAGACGCTGCTGGGCGCGCTGGCCCGCGCCCACGTCCACGGCGTCCCGATCGACTGGATACGCCTCCTGCCCACCGGCACACCCACCGAACTGCCCACCTATGCCTTCCAACACCAGAAGTACTGGCCGGACGGGCCGCAGGGCCTTGCGGCCTACCTGCCAGGCACGCAGGGCGGCGGGGACGGCGCGAGCAGCGAGGCCGAGGCCCGGTTCTGGTCGGCTGTCGAGGGTGGTGACGCAAGGGCGCTGGCGGAGACGCTGGCAGTGGACGAGCAACGTCCGTTCAGCGAGGTGCTTCCGGCCCTGGCGTCGTGGCGGCAGCGGGAACGCGACCGGTCGGCGACGGCGTCCTGGCGGTATCGGGCGTCCTGGGTGCCGATCACCGAGCCGGATCCTGCTCCGCTGTCGGGTGCTTGGCTGTTCGTCGTCCCGGCGGGGGTGGCCGAGGGCTTGGCGGACGAGTGCGCACGGGCCGTCACCGGCAGGGGCGCCCGGATCGTTCGGGCTGAGATTCCCGCAGGCGAACCGCACCGCGAGTCCATCGCCGCCCACCTTGCCCAGGTGCTCCGCGAGGACGCGACGGATGACGGGACCGGTCTGGCAGGCGTCGTTTCGCTGCTGGCGGTCGACGAGTCGGCGGTGCCCGGGTTCCCGGCCGTGTCGCACGGGCTTGCGGGAACACAGGCGTTGGTGCAGGCGCTCGGGGACCTGGACGTACAGGCTCCGCTCTGGGTGCTGACCCAGGGCGCGGTCGCGGCAGGGCCGGACGAGGTGCTGGGAAGTCCCGCCCAGACGCAGGTGTGGGGCCTCGGCCGTGTCGCGGGCCTGGAGCATCCGGACCGGTGGGGCGGGCTCATCGACCTGCCCGCTGAACTGGACGACCGGGCCGGCGTGCGGCTGCGCACGCTACTGGCGGGCTGCGGCGAGGACCAGGCGGCGATCCGGCCCGCCGGGATCCTGGCGCGGCGGCTCACCCGGGCTCCGCTGCCGCGCTCCGGCGGCGCGTGGCTTCCGCGCGGCAGCGTGCTGGTGACCGGGGGAAGCGGCGCGATCGGCGGGCATGTGGCTCGCTGGCTGGCCGGCCGGGGCGCTCCGCGGCTGGTGCTGGCCAGCAGGTCGGGCGCCGCCGCTCCCGGCGCCGCGGCGCTCGCCGCCGAGCTGGCCGGACGGGGGAGCACGGTCGAGATGGTGTCCTGCGACATCGCGCAGCGCGCCCAGGCCGCCGGGCTTCTGGACCGGATCGCGGCGGACGGACCGCCGCTTGTCGGGGTCATGCACACCGCGGGCCTAGGACAGGGCACCGCGCTCCAGGACACGAACCTCGCGGAACTGGCGGCCGTCGCTGAGGCCAAGACGGCGGGCGCGGCGCACCTGGACGAACTGACCGACGGCCTCGACCTCGACGCGTTCGTGCTGTTCTCTTCCATCTCCGCCACCTGGGGTAGCGGCAGGCAGCCCGGCTACGCGGCGGCCAACGCCTACCTCGACGCCTTGGCCGGGAAGCGCAGGGCGCGCGGGCTCGCCGCGACCTCCGTCGCCTGGGGGCCATGGGGCGGGGGAGGCATGGGCGACGGGGAGACGGGCGTCCAGCTGCAGCGGCTCGGGCTCCGGCCGATGGACCCCGGGCCGGCGATACGGGCGCTGGCCCAGGCCGTGGACGCCGACGAGGCACCGGTCGCGGTCGCCGACGTCGACTGGGACCGCTTCGTCCCCGCCTACACTCTGCGCAGGCCGAGCCCGCTGATCGCCGGGCTGCCCGAGGTGCGGCGGGCGCTCGCCGCCGCCGCGGACCGTCCGGCGGCGCCGGAGGCCGACCTGGAGCTGGGCCGGCGCCTGACCGGCCTGCCGCGCGCCGAGCAGGATCGGCTGCTGACCGAGCTGATCCGCGCTGAGGCCGCCACCGTCCTCGGACACGCCTCGATGGGCGCGGTGGAGGCCGAGCGGGCCTTCCGCGACCTGGGGTTCGACTCGCTCACGGCGGTCGAGCTCCGCAACCGGATGCAGGACGTCACCGGCCTGCGGTTGCCCGCGACGCTGGTGTTCGACTACCCGACCCCGGCCGTCCTGGCCCGGCATCTGCGCGACGAACTGCTGGGCGACCAGGACGGCACGGTGGTCGCGGTCACTGCGGCGGCGGACGAGCCGATCGCCATCGTCGGCATGGGCTGCCGCTATCCCGGCGGGATCGGCGGCCCCGAGGACATGTGGGAGCTGCTGGCCACCGGCGGCGATGCGATTTCCGGGTTTCCGGCCGACCGGGGCTGGGACGGCGACGGGGCCTTCGGCTCCGGGGCGGGCGAGGACTCCTACGTCAAGGCGGGCGGCTTCCTGCACGATGCGGGCGAGTTCGATCCGGGTTTCTTCGGCATCAGCCCCCGCGAGGCGCTCGCGATGGACCCGCAGCAGCGGCTGCTGCTGGAGGTGTGCTGGGAGACGCTGGAGCGGGCGGGCATCGACCCGCGTTCGCTGCGCGGCTCGCGGACCGGGATGTTCGCCGGAGCGTCCTCGTCCGGGTACGACATCGGGCTGCTGCTCGCCGGTAACGGCACCGGCGGCCTGGAAGGGCACCTCGCCACCGGCAACGCGGGAAGCGTGATCTCCGGGCGGGTGTCGTATGCGTTCGGGCTGGAGGGGCCTGCCGTCACGGTCGACACGGCGTGTTCGTCGTCGCTGGTGGCGTTGCATCTGGCCTGCCAGGCGCTGCGGTCGGGGGAATGCTCCCTCGCGCTGGCCGGCGGCGTCACGGTCATGGCCACGCCCGGCACGTTCATGGAGTTCTCCCGGCAGCAGGGGTTGGCTGCCGACGGCCGGTGCAAGTCGTTCGCCGGGGCTGCGGACGGCACCGGATGGGCCGAGGGCGTTGGCGTGCTGGTGGTCGAGCGGCTGTCGGATGCCCGGCGCCACGGACATCGGGTGTTGGCGCTGGTGGCAGGCAGTGCGGTCAACCAGGACGGGGCGTCGAACGGGCTCACGGCTCCGAATGGCCCGTCGCAGCAGCGGGTGATTCGATCGGCGTTGGCGAGCGCCGGGTTGTCGGCGTCTGATGTGGACGCGGTGGAGGCGCACGGCACCGGCACGACGCTGGGCGACCCGATCGAAGCCCAAGCCGTGCTGGCCACCTACGGGCAGGACCGTCCCGAAGACAACCCGCTGTGGCTCGGCTCGGTGAAGTCCAATATCGGGCACGCCCAGCAGGCCGCCGGCGTGGCGGGGATCATCAAGATGGTGCTGGCCCTGCAGCACGAGGAACTGCCGCGGACGTTGCACGTGGACGAGCCGTCCCCGCACGTCGACTGGTCGTCCGGAGCGGTGTCCCTGCTGACCTCGCCCGCCTCTTGGCCCACTAACGGACGACCACGGCGCGCAGGAGTGTCCGCGTTCGGAATGAGCGGGACCAACGCGCACGTCATCGTCGCCGAAGCGCCCGAAGAGCCGTCCGGGGACGACTCCGTGTCACCGGAGTCCGAGGCGCCGAAGGTGCTGGACTCCGATGCGTCCACCGCATGGGTGGTGTCGGCGCGCACGCCCGCCGGTGTAGCGGCACAGGCCGGGCGCCTTGCCGGGCACATGGCGACGCATGCGGAACTGGATCCCGCCGACGTCGGGTGGTCGCTGGTCACCATGCGGTCGGCGTTCGAGCACCGCGCCGTCGTCCTCGGCGGCGAGCGGAAGGAATTGCTGGCCGGACTGTCGGATCTGGCCAGCGGACGCCCAGCGGCAGGAGTGGTGTCCGGGACGGTACCGGCCGGCGGCGGCGACCGGGTGGTCTTTGTTTTCCCTGGTCAGGGGTCGCAGTGGATCGGCATGGGACGCGAGCTGGCGGCGTCGTCTCCGGTGTTCGCGGCGCGGCTGGCCGAGTGCGCGGACGCGCTCGCGCCATTCGTCGATTGGTCGCTGCAGGACGTGCTGGCCGGGGCTGACAAGGCGCCCGACCTGGAGACGGCTGATGTTGTGCAGCCGGTGTTGTGGGCCGTCATGGTGTCGCTGGCGGCGGTATGGGAGGCGGCCGGGGTTCGCCCGGATGCGGTGCTCGGGCATTCGCAAGGTGAGATCGCCGCCGCCTGCGTGGCCGGGATCTTGTCGCTTGAGGACGCCGCCAAGGTGGTGGCACTGCGGAGCAAGGCACTGACCGTCCTCGCCGGCCGTGGCGGGATGCTGTCGGTCGCCGAGGACGCGGCGAAGGTGCGGGAGCGGCTGGCAGCCTGGGGCGAACGGCTGTCGATCGCAGCCGTGAACGGACCCGCGGCGACGATCGTGTCAGGTGAGCCGGAAGCCCTGGACGAACTGGCCGCCGCGTGCGAGGCCGAGTCGGTGCGGACACGGTTGCTGCCGGTCGACTACGCCTCCCACAGCGCCCAGGTCGAGGGTCTGCGGTCGGAGATCGTGGCGGCGCTGGAGGGTGTGGTTCCGAGCCCGACCCGGATACCGATGGTCTCGGCGATGACCGGTGAGTTCCTCAACGGTCTGGAGTTGGACGCGTCGTACTGGTACGCGAGCCTGCGCGCGACCGTCGAGTTCGACAGAGCCGTCCGGGCCCTGGGCGAGGCCGGGCACCGGGTGTTCGTGGAGGTCTCGCCGCATCGGGTGCTGACCGCCGCGATCACCGACACGCTCGAAGACGTCTTCGCGGCGTCGGACGTCGAGAGCGAGCCGCCCGTAGTGCTCGCTACGCTGCGCCGCGACGACGGGGGCCCGGACCGTCTGCTGGTCTCCTTGGCTGATGCCCACGTGTCCGGAAGAAGCGTGGACTGGACGAAGGTCCTGCCCACCGGGCGCCAGGTGGACCTTCCCACCTACGCCTTCCAGCACCAGCGGTTCTGGCCGGTGCCCGCGGCCGCCCCCGCCCTGCTGGCCGGTGCGGACGGCACCGGATCGGCGGCGGAGGCACGATTCTGGACGGCGGTCGAGCGCGGCGACGTATCGGCGGTGGCCGCCACCTTGGCCGTCGACGATCAGCGGCGCCTCGCCGACCTGCTCCCCGCCTTGAGGACATGGCGGCGGCGCGAACGGGACGAGTCCACCACCGTCGGCTGGCGCTACCGCATCACCTGGGCGCCGGTGGCCGAAGCCGCCCAGTCGCCGCTTTCCGGGACGTGGCTGGCCGTGCTGCCGTCCGAGCCGGCTCTCGATGCCTTGCCGGACGCTTGCGTCCAAGCCCTCACGACCCGCGGCGCCCACGTCGCCGTCGTGCGCGTCCCCGCCGCGACGGCGGACCGGGCCCTACTCGCCGACCAGATCCGCCTCGCCCTGGCCACCGCCGACGGCGCGTCAACGGAACCGCAGACCGCCGCCCCGGTTGAAGGCGTCGTGTCGCTGCTCGGGCTGGACGAGGCGCTGGTCGACGGCCGTCCGGCGGTGACGGCGGGGCTGGTGGCAACGCAGGCGCTGGTGCAGGCGCTCGGCGACGCCGAGGTCGAAGCGCCGCTGTGGGTGGCGACGCAGGGAGCCGTGGCGGCCGGAGCGAACGAGGTTCTGACCAGCCCGGTGCAGGCGCAGGTGTGGGGGCTCGGCCGGGTCGCGGGCCTTGAGCATCCGGACCGCTGGGGCGGTCTGGTCGATCTGCCGCCGGTGTGGGACGAGCGGGTCGCCGCGCGGCTGTGCGGGGTGCTCGCCGGATGCGGTGAGGACCAGGTCGCCGTCCGGTCGTCCGGCGTGCTGGCCCGGCGGCTGGTGCGGGCTCCGCGGCCCCGCGTCCGGGACGCGTGGAAGCCCGGCGGCACCGTGCTGGTGACCGGCGGGACGGGTGCGGTCGGCGGGCATGTCGCCCGCTGGCTGGCGGGCCGGGACGCCCGGCGGGTGGTGCTGACGAGCCGGTCGGGTCCGGCGGCCGTGGACATGGCGGCCCGGGCGGCAACACTGGCCAGTGCGGGCGTTGACGTGGAGGTCGTCGCCGGTGACATCTCGCGGCGAACCGACGTGGCCGAGCTGCTGGCGTGGATCGGCCGGAGCGGGCCGCCGCTGACGTCGGTGATCCATGCCGCTGGTGCCGGGCAGGGCTCGACGCTGGACGACACGACGACGGCAGGACTGGCCGCCGTGCTGTCGGCGAAGGCCACGGGTGCGGCGCTGCTGGACGAGCTGACATCGAACCTGGATCTGGATGCGTTCGTGCTGTTCTCCTCGGGTGCGGCGACCTGGGGCAGTGGTGGCCAGTCGGCCTACGCGGCGGCCAACACGTTCCTGGACGCTCTGGCGGAGAGCCGGCGAGCAAGAGGCTTGGTCGGGTCGTCGGTGGCGTGGGGTTTGTGGGGCGGCGGCGGTATGGGCTCTGGTGAAGGCGGAGACCAGCTGCAACGCCTCGGGATGCGGGTCATGAACCCCGACCTGGCCGTACGCGCCCTAGGGCAGGTGCTGGACGCCGGGGAAGGCCCGGTGACCGTCGCCGACGTGGACTGGACCCGGTTCACCCCTGTCTTCACCCTGCACCGGCCCAGTCCGCTGATCTCCAGCCTGCCGGAGGTCGGGCAGGTGCTGGCGTCGGCCGGGGCGGTGGTGGTCGACGGCGCGGAGTCGCCGCTGGTGCAGCGGTTGGCGGGTTTGTCGAGGGCCGATCAGGACCGGTTGCTGGTCGATGTGGTTCGAGCTGAAGCGGCGGCGGTGCTCGGCCATGCCTCAGCGGACGCGGTGGAGCCGGGCCGGGCGTTCAAGGAGCTGGGGTTCGATTCGCTGACGGCGGTGGAGCTGCGGAACCGGCTGCGTACCGTGTCCGGGTTGTCGTTGCCGTCCACGCTCGTGTTCGACTACCCGACCGCACGCGCGGTGGCGGGGCTGCTGCGCAGCGAGCTGCTGGGCGACCCGGTGTCCACCGGCTCGGTGCAGGTAGTGGCCGCGGTCTCCGACGAGCCGATCGCCATCGTCGGGATGAGCTGCCGATACCCGGGCGGCGTCGGTGGCCCCGAGGAAATGTGGGATCTACTCGCCACCGGACGCGATGCCATCTCCGGGTTCCCGCAGGACCGTGGCTGGGAGGTCATCGAGGAGCTGTACCGCTCGTCCGACGGCAACGGGTACACGCGTCAAGGCGGTTTCGTGTACGACGCGGCCGGGTTCGACGCGGGGTTCTTCGGGATCAGCCCGCGCGAGGCGTTGGCCATGGACCCCCAGCAACGGTTGCTGCTGGAGACGTCCTGGGAGGCTCTCGAACGGGCGGGCATCGAGCCAGGTTCGCTCCGCGGGTCCGCCACCGGCGTGTACGCGGGGGCCGCATCGTCGGGCTACGGCGTCGGTGCTGTGGACGGGGCCGGCGGGTCGGAGGGCTATCTGCTGACCGGCGGCCTGACGGCGGTGATCTCCGGTCGGGTGGCGTACACGCTGGGCCTGGAAGGTCCCGCGGTGACGGTGGACACGGCGTGCTCGTCGTCGCTGGTGGCACTGCACTTGGCCTGCCAGTCGCTTCGGACGGGCGAGTGCACGCTGGCGCTTGCGGGCGGCGTGGCGGTCCTGGCGACTCCGGGAGCGTTCGCGGAGTTCTCCAAACAGCAGGGACTTGCCGCCGACGGGAGGTGCAAGGCGTTCGGCGCGGAGGCGGACGGCATCGGATGGGCCGAGGGCGCCGGCGTCGTTGTGGTCGAGCGGCTGTCGGACGCGCAGCGGAACGGGCACCAAGTCCTCGCCGTCATCCGGGGTAGCGCGATCAACCAGGACGGCGCGTCCAACGGGCTCACGGCCCCCAACGGTCTCTCGCAGCAGCGGGTCATCCGGGCCGCGCTGGCCAACGCCCAGATGACGACCGCCGATATCGATGCCGTCGAAGCGCACGGCACCGGTACGACGCTCGGCGATCCGATCGAGGCGCAGGCGCTGCTCGCGACGTATGGGCAGGGCCGTCCCGGCGACCGGCCGCTGTGGCTGGGGTCGGTGAAGTCGAACATCGGCCACACCGGAGCAGCTGCTGGCATAGCCGGTGTCATCAAGATGGTGCTGGCGCTGCGGCATGAGGAACTGCCCCGCACCCTGTACGCGGAGGAGCCGTCCCCGCACGTCGACTGGTCGGCGGGACGCGTGGAACTCCTCAACGAGCGGCTGCCCTGGACCGCCAACGGCCATCCGCGCAGAGCGGGTGTTTCCGCCTTCGGCGTCAGCGGCACCAACGCCCACATCATCGTCGAGGAGGCCCCGGGCGGCATCGCGGCACCCGAAACCGGCCCCGCCGGGACGGTCCTCGGGAACGGCGTGACGGCGTGGGTGATGTCGGGACGGACGGCCGACGGGTTGGCGGCGCAGGCGGGCCGGCTGCGGGAGTTCGCGGCGGCGCGGCCCGAGCCGGACCCGGCGGACGTCGGATGGTCGCTGGTCACCACGCGGTCGGTGTTCGAGCACCGGGCCGTGGTGATGGGAACCGATCGGCGCGAGCTCGCGGCGGGACTGGCCGCCGTCGCGACCGGCCGGCCCGCAGGCGGGACCGTGACCGGCATCGTGCCGTCCGGCGATGACGACGGCCGGGTGGTGTTCGTCTTCCCCGGCCAGGGCTCGCAGTGGACCGGGATGGGGCGGGAGCTGGCCACGTCGTCACCCGTGTTCGCGGCGCGGCTCGCCGAGTGCGCAGCGGCGCTGGCGCCTTACGCGGACTGGTCGCTGCACGACGTGCTCGCCGGAGCCGACGGTGCGCCCGGGCTGGAAACGGCCGACGTCGTTCAGCCCGCGCTCTGGGCGGTCATGGTGTCGCTGGCGGCGGTGTGGGAGGCGGCGGGCGTCCGGCCGGACGCGGTGGTCGGGCACTCGCAAGGCGAGATCGCGGCGGCGTGCGTGGCGGGGATCCTGTCGCTGGAGGACGCGGCGAAGGTCGTCGCGCTGCGCAGCAAGGCGCTGACGGTCCTCGCCGGCCGCGGCGGGATGCTCTCGATCGCCGAGTCGGCTTCCCGCGTGCGGGAGCGGCTGGCGGAGTTCGGCGAGCGGTTGTCGGTCGCGGCGGTGAACGGGCCCGAGGCGACGGTGGTGTCCGGCGAGCCTTCGGCGCTGGACGAACTCGCCGCCGCCTGCGCGTCCGACGGCGTGCGGACCCGGCTGTTGCCGGTGGACTACGCCTCCCACAGCGCGCAGGTCGAGGCGATCGAGCAGGAGGTTCTCGCCGAACTGGCGGGAATCGCTCCTACTCCGTCCCGGGTGCCGATGGTGTCGGCGATGACCGGCGAGTTCGTGGACGGTCCCGAACTCGACGCGGCGTACTGGTACGGCAGCCTCCGGGCGCCCGTCGAGTTCGACCGGGCGGTCCGGGTTCTGGGGGAGGCCGGGCACCGGGCGTTCGTGGAGGTCTCTCCGCACCCCGTGCTCACGTCCGCGATCACCGACACGCTGGAGGCCGCCGCAGGCGAGGACGCACCCGGCGCGCCCGCGACCGCGATCGGGACGCTGCGCCGCGACGACGGCGGCGCGGACCGGTTCCTGGCCTCGCTCGCCGAGGCGCACGTGTCCGGGACGACCGTGGACTGGACCGCCGTGATACCCGCCGGACGCCGGGTGGATCTGCCGACGTACGCCTTCCGGCATCAGCGGTACTGGCTGGAGGTCTCGCAGGATCTCCTGCCCGGCCGCTCTCGCGCCTTCCGCAAGGACGGCGAACCTGACGGAACGGACGACGCGGGGACGGCCGCCTGGCGCTATCGCATCTCCTGGAGCCCCGTGACCGGAACTGCCCCGGCCGTCCTGTCCGGGACATGGCTGGTCGTGACGGCCGCTGGAGCGGCGGAGGACGGAGTCGTCCAGGCGCTGACCAACCGTGGTGTCAGCGTCCTGCTCGTCGAGGCCGACCCCGCGACCACGGACCGGGCGGCCCTCACCCGGCAGATCACCCAGGTGCTCGCCTCCGACGACCAGCCCGGCCCGTCGGTGGCAGGGGTCGTGTCGCTGCTCGCGCTGGACGAGAGCATCATGCCGGGAGCGTCGGCGGTGACCGGGGGCCTGGCAGGGACGCTGGCGCTGGTGCTGGCGCTCGGCGACGCGGACGTCGTCGCACCGCTGTGGGTCATCACGCGCGGCGCGGTGGGAACCGGACCGGACGAGGCGCCGGCCAGTCCAGCGCAGGCGCAGGCATGGGGACTGGGCCGCGTCGCGGGCCTGGAGCATCCGGACCGGTGGGGTGGGCTGATCGACCTGCCGCCGGTGTGGGACGAGCGCGCCGCGGCCGGGATGTGCGCGGCGCTGGCGGGCTGCGGCGAGGACCAGGTCGCGGTCAGGCCGTCCGGGATCACCGCCCGGCGCCTCGTGCGAGCCGTGCCCGGCGAGGGACGCGGCGAGCCTTGGACACCACGCGGCACGGTGCTGGTGACCGGAGCCGGCGGGTCGGTCGGCCCGCACCTCACCCGATGGCTGGGACGGCTCGGCGCCCCGCACGTCGTCCTCGCCACCCGCTCCGGCCCGGACGTCCCAGGCGCGGCGCGCCTGGCCGCGCAGCTCGCGGAGGCCGGGACCCGAGTCAGCTCGGTGGCCTGCGACATCGCCGAACGGGACCAGGTGGCGGGCCTCCTGGCCTGGGCCGATGCGGTCGGCCCGGCGCTGACCTCGGTGTTCCACGCGGCGGTCGCGGTGGACCTGCTGCCGCTCCAGGAGACCGGTCCGGACGAGCTGGCGCACGGCCTCGGCGCCAAGGCGGCCGGTGCCCGCTGGCTGGACGAGCTGACCGCAGGCCGGGACCTGGACGCGTTCGTGCTGTTCTCCTCCATCGCCGCGACCTGGGGTGTCAGCGACCACGGCGTGTACGCGGCGGCCAACGCGCACCTGGACGCGCTGGCCCTCGACCGCCGCGCCCGCGGCCTGCCCGCGACCTCCGTCGCGTGGGGCGTGTGGGGCGGCGGCGACCGCTCCGACCTGGACGTCGAGGTGCCGCGCAGCGTGGCGCCGACCCGCCTGCTCCGCCAGGGCGTCCGCTTCCTCGACCCCGATCGGGCGCTGACCGTCCTGGCACAGGCGCTCGCCGACGACGAGGCGTTCCTGATCGTCGCGGACGTGGACTGGCCACGGTTCGCCCCGGTGTTCACGGCTGCGCGGGCCTGGCCGCTGCTGGATCGGATCCCGGAGGTCGTCCAGCTCACCGCGGACGCACCGGAGGAGACCGCGAGCGGAGCCGGCGAACTCGCCGCCCGCCTGACCGGCGCGTCGCCGGCCGAGCGGGAACACACGGTCGTCGACCTCGTACGGGCGCACGTCGCCGCGGTCCTCGGCCACGGATCGGCCGACGCGGTGGAGCCCGGCCGGGCGTTCCGGGACATGGGCTTCGACTCCCTCACCGCCGTGGAGCTGCGCAACCGGCTGAACACCGCGACAGGGCTGCGACTGCCGTCCACCGTCGTGTTCGACCACCCGTCCACGCTGGCGCTCGCACGCGAAGTGGTGGCCAGGCTCCTCGGGACATCTGAGGCGGCCGCACCCGTGCCCGTCCAGGCCGCGGCGACGGGAGAGCCCATCGCGATCGTCGGGATGGGCTGCCGGTATCCGGGCGGCGTGACCGGCCCGGACCAGCTCTGGGACCTGCTCGCCACCGGCCGCGACGCCATCTCCGGCTTCCCCGCCGACCGCGGCTGGGACCTGGCAGGACTGGACGGCGCCGCCCAGGACGGCACGTCCCACGTGCGGCAGGGCGGCTTCGTCACGGGAGCCTCGGAGTTCGACCCGGCCTTCTTCGGGATCAGCCCGCGCGAGGCCCTCGCCATGGACCCGCAGCAACGGCTGCTGCTCGAAGTGTGCTGGGAGGCACTGGAGCGGGCGGGCATCGACCCTCGGTCGCTGAAGGGCTCCCCGACCGGGGTGTTCGCCGGGGCCGCCCCATCCGGATACGTGGGGAACATCGCCGGATTCGAGAACTCCCAAGGCCACCTGCTCACCGGGAACGTCCCGAGCGTCATCTCCGGCCGAGTGTCCTACACACTCGGCCTGGAAGGTCCCGCAGTCACCTTGGACACCGCGTGCTCGTCGTCCCTGGTGGCCCTCCACCTGGCGTGCCAGGCGCTGCGGTCCGGCGAGTGCTCCCTCGCCCTGGCCGGCGGAGTCATGATCATGTCCGCGCCGGAGGAGTTCGCCGGGTTCTCCCAGCAGGGAGCGCTCGCGGCGGACGGCCGATGCAAGGCGTTCTCCGCGTCCGCCGACGGCATGGGACTCGCCGAAGGCGCCGGGATGCTCCTCGTGGAGCGCCTCTCGGACGCGCGGCGTCTGGGGCACCCGGTCCTCGCCGTGATCCGCGGCAGCGCGGTCAACCAGGACGGCGCGTCGAACGGTCTCACCGCTCCGAACGGTCCGTCGCAGCAGCGGGTGATACGTGCGGCGTTGTCGAGCGCGGGGTTGTCGGCTGCCGATGTGGACGTGGTGGAAGCGCATGGGACCGGCACATCGCTGGGCGACCCGATCGAAGCGCAGGCCTTGCTTGCCACCTATGGGCAGGAGCGGCCCGAGGACCGTCCACTGTGGCTGGGGTCGGTGAAATCCAACCTCGGACACACCCAGCAGGCCGCCGGCATAGCCGGCGTCATGAAGGTGGCACTGGCGCTCCAGCACAACGAACTGCCACGGACCCTGCACGCCGACGAGCCCTCCCCGCACGTCGACTGGTCCACCGGACACATCCGGCTCCTCACCGAACCGATGCCCTGGCACGCCAACGGCCATCCGCGCCGAGCCGGGGTGTCTGCCTTCGGGATCAGCGGCACGAACGCGCACATCATCCTCGAGGAGCCACCCGCGCCGGACCCTGCGGACGTCCCGGAGGAGAGCCCGATACCGGTGCTGACCGAGGCGCCGCTGGCGTGGTTGGTGTCGGGTCGGACATCTGCTGGTCTGCGGGCACAGGCGCGGCGACTGGCCGAGTTCGTATCGGCTCGTCCGGGCGTGGCTCCGGTGGATGTTGGTTGGTCGTTGGCGACGACGCGGACGGCTTTTGAGCATCGCGCGATGGTGACCGGCTCCGGGCGGGAGGAGTTGCTGACCGGCTTGGGGGCGGTGGCCGCTGGGGAGTCCCGGCCCGAGGTGGTCTCTGGTGTCGTTCCTGCCGGTGGCGCGGGGCGGGTGGGGTTTGTGTTCGCTGGTCAGGGTTCGCAGCGTGCCGGTATGGCCGCTGGCCTGTATGAGGCCAGTCCGGTGTTCGCTGAGACCTTCGACCAGGTGTGCGGCCTGCTGGAAGCGGAGTTGGGGTTCTCGGTAGCGGACGTGGTTCTTGGCCGCGGCGAGGATGCGGAGGCGCGGGCGGATTGGACGGTGTTCGCTCAAGCCGGCTTGTTCGCGGTGCAGGCGGGTCTGCTGACCGTCTTGGAGGCGTGTGGGGTTCGGCCGGACGCGGTGGCTGGGCATTCGGTGGGGGAGGTCGCGGCGGCGTATGCGGCCGGGGTGGTGTCGTTGCCGGACGCGTGCAGGCTGGTCGCCGCACGCGGTCGTTTGATGCAGGCGCTGCCTGAGGGTGGCGCGATGGCCGCGGTCGCCGTCAGCGAAACCGACATGCTCAACGCCCTGCAAGGGGTGGCCGGGGCGGAGATCGCGGCGGTGAACGGCCCGCAGGCCGTGGTGATCTCCGGCGACCAGGACGCCGTCGACCACATCACCGACACCTTCCGCGAGCAGGGTGTGCGGGTCCGGCGGCTGAGGGTCAGCCATGCGTTCCACTCACCGCGCATGGACCCGGTGCTGGACGAGCTGGCCCAGATCGCCGCTCAACTCACCTACAGTCCACCGGCTCTGCCGTGGGCGGGGGCGCTGACCGGGGAACTGGTCACCGAGCCCGGCCCCGAGTACTGGGTGGGGCAGGCACGGCGGCCGGTGCGCTACGCCGACGCAGTAGCGACCTTGGCTGCCCAGGGTGTTCGGGTGTTCATCGAGATCGGACCCGACGGCACCCTGTCGGCACTCGGCCCAGCCGCACTCAACGACGACCAGCAGAGCGTCTTCATCCCCACCCAACGCCCCGGACACCCCGCCGACCACACCCTCATGACCGCGCTCGCCCGCGCCCACACCCACGGCATCCCGATCGACTGGGCACGCCTCCTCCCCACCGGCACACCCACAGAACTCCCCACCTACGCCTTCCAACACCAGAAGTACTGGCCGAAGCAGTCCGCAGCGCTCCACCTTGGCGACGGGACAGGGAGCAGCGGGGCTGAGGCCCGGTTCTGGTCAGCGGTCGAGGGCGGAGACATGCGGGCGCTGGCGGAGACGCTGGCAGTGGACGAGCAGCGCCCGTTCAGCGAGGTACTTCCCGTCCTCGCGTCGTGGCGGCAGCGGGAACGGGCCGACGCGGTGACCAACGCCTGGCGGTACCGGGTGTCGTGGACGCCAGTGCCCGACCCCGACGCGGCTGAGCTGGACGGGACCTGGCTCCTGGTCGCCCCCGCCGATGGGATGGCTGACGGTCTGACCCGGCAGGTCGAACAGGCGCTTGTCGCTGGAGGCGCCGACGTCATCGTGACCCGTCCCGGTCACGCTGCCCCTGATCGCGACGACTTGGCCGACAAGCTCCGCCGATCTTTCGCCGGCGTGGTGTCGCTGCTGGCGCTGGACGAGGCGCCGCTGGCCGGGCATTCGGCGGTGGCGAGGGGCGTGGCCGGAACGCAGGTGCTCGTGCAGGCGCTCGGGGACGCGGGAGCCGAGGCTCCGCTGTGGGTGGTGACACAGGGCGCGGTCGCCGCAGGGCCGAACGAGATGCTGGCGAGTCCCGTGCAGGCGCAGGTGTGGGGCCTCGGCCGCGTCGCGGGCCTGGAGCATCCGGACCGGTGGGGCGGGCTCATCGACCTGCCCGCCGACCTGGACGAACAGGCTGAGGCGCGGCTGTGCATGCTGCTCGCTGGATGCGGTGAGGATCAGGCCGCGGTGCGGCGTGGCGGGATCATGGGCCGCCGGCTGGTGCGAGCCCCGCGGCCTCAGGCCGGAACGTGGAAGCCGCGCGGGAGCGCGCTGGTGACCGGGGGCACAGGGGCGATCGGTGCCCGCGTGGCTCACTGGCTGGCTGGGAGGGGCGCGCCGCGGGTCGTCCTGGCCAGCAGGTCGGGCCCTGACGCAGCGGACGCGGCGGAGATCGCCGCGGGCCTGGCCACCGCGGGGTCCGACGTCGAGGTGCTCGCCGCCGACATCACCGAACGCGCCGCGGTCACCGGGACGCTGGCCAGGATCGCCCAGAACGGACCTCCGCTCACCACCGTCCTGCATACGGCGGGCCTGGGACAGGCGACCGCCCTGCAGGAGACCACCGTCGAGGAGTTGGCGGCCGTCGCCGAGGCCAAGACGGCGGGCGCGACACATCTCGACGAGCTGACCAATGGCCTCGACCTGGACGCGTTCGTGCTGTTCTCCTCCGTCTCCGCGACGTGGGGGAGCGCACTGCAGCCGGGGTACGCGGCGGCCAACGCCTACCTCGACGGGCTGGCCGAGAGCAGACGGTCGCGCGGCCTGCCAGCGTCGTCGGTGGCTTGGGGGCTGTGGGGCGGCGGCGGGATGGGCTCGGGTGAGGGCGCCGGGCAGCTGCAGCGGCTCGGGGTGAAGGTGATGGATCCGGACCTGGCCATCCGCGCACTCGCCCAGGTCTTGGACGGTGATGAAGGGCTCGTGACCGTCGCGGATGTCGACTGGTCCCGGTTCGCGCCCGTCTTCACGCTGCGCCGGCCCAGCCCGCTGATCTCCACCCTGCCGGAGGCCGCCGAGATGCTCTCCGCCGCGGACGGCCCGGCCGGCGAAGCCGACGAGGACGCCGCCGCGGCGCTGCGCCAGCGGCTCTCCGGGATGCCGCGCGGCGAGCAGGACCGGATGCTCACCGACCTGGTCAGGGCGCAGGCGGCCATCGCTCTCGGCTACGCGTCCGCCGAGGCGGTGGAGGCGGACCGGGCCTTCCGTGATCTGGGCTTCGACTCGCTGACCGCCGTCGAGCTGCGCAACCAGTTGTCCGCCGTGACCGGCCGGAACCTTCCCGCGACCGTCGTCTTCGACTACCCGGCTCCGGCCGTCCTGGCCGGCTTCCTTCGCGCGGAGCTACTGCCCGACCAGGCGGCCGGTCCTCCCTCGGTCTTCGCCGACCTGGATCGGCTCGAAGCCGCGCTAGCCGGGCTCGGCCCGGACGGCGACCTGCGCGACGACGTCACCCGGAGGCTGCGCGGCGTGCTGTCGAACTGGCTCGAGACGCAGGGCGAGGCACGGTCCGAGGACTCCGACGTCGAGCTCCAATCCGCCACGCCCGACGAAGTGTTCGGCTTCCTCGACAGAGAGCTGGGTGCACCGTGATCGCCGTCGTCCGCACGTACCGGCTGCCGGGTTAGGGGGTCTTTGGTGGAAAGCCAGGAGAAGCTCTTCGACTACCTGAAGAAGGCGTCGGCCGAACTCCAGGAGACGCGCAGGCGCCTGCGCAAGCTGGAGGCGGACGAGCGGGAGCCGGTGGCGATCGTCGCGATGAGCTGCCGGTACCCGGGCGGCGCGGACGGGCCCGACCGGCTTTGGGAGCTGCTGGCCCGGGGCGGCGACGCGGTCGCCGGGTTCCCCGGCGACCGAGGCTGGGAGGCCGTCGAGGAAGCGGACGGCGCGGCGCCCGGCGACCCGGCGGCGTCCTACGTGCGGGCGGGCGGTTTCGTGCCGGAGGCGACGGGTTTCGACGCGGGCTTCTTCGGGATCAGCCCGCGCGAGGCCCTCGCCATGGACCCGCAGCAGCGGCTGCTGCTGGAGGTGGCGTGGGAGGCGCTGGAGCGGGCCGGTATCGATCCCCGTTCGCTGCGCGGCTCGCGCACCGGCGTGTTCGCGGGAGCGTCGGCGTCGGGATACGGAGCGGGCCTGGGCGACGGAGCGGACGGAGCCGAGGGCTACCTGCTGACCGGCAACGCGGGCAGCGTGATCTCCGGACGGCTGTCGTACGTCCTTGGGCTGGAGGGACCCGCCGTCACGGTCGACACTGCGTGCTCGTCATCGCTGGTGGCCCTGCATCTGGCCTGCCAGGCGCTGCGGTCGGGGGAATGCGCGCTGGCGCTGGCGGGCGGCGTCACGGTCATGGCCACGCCGGCGACGTTCATGGAGTTCTCGCGGCAGCAAGGGCTCGCCGCCGACGGGCGGTGCAAGTCGTTCGCCGCCTCGGCCGACGGCACCGGATGGGCCGAGGGCGCCGGAATGCTCCTGGTGGAGCGACTGTCGGACGCGCGCCGACTCGGCCATCCCGTCCTCGCCGTGGTGCGGGGCAGCGCGGTCAACCAGGACGGTGCATCGAACGGTTTGACCGCTCCTAACGGGCCGTCGCAGCAGCGGGTCATCCGCGCCGCGCTGGCCGACGCGCGGCTCCGCGCCGACCAAGTGGACGCCGTGGAAGCACACGGGACCGGAACCACGCTCGGCGACCCCATCGAAGCGCAGGCGCTACTCGCCACCTACGGGCAGGACCGTCCGGACGACCGTCCGCTTCTTCTCGGCTCGGTCAAGTCGAACATCGGGCACGCCCAATGCGCGGCGGGCGTGGCCGGGGTCATGAAGATGGTGCTGGCGCTACGGCACGACCTGCTCCCCGCCACCTTGCACGTCGACGAGCCGTCTCCGCACGTCAACTGGTCCGCAGGTCACGTGCGGCTGCTGACCGAGGCGACGCCGTGGCCGGGCGACGGACGACAGCCCCGGCGGGCCGGGGTGTCGGCATTCGGAATCAGCGGCACCAACGCGCACGTCATCGTGGAGGAGGCACCCGACCCGGCGCCCACCGGCGCTGAGCCGGCCGACGGAGACACCGCCGCACCGGCCGCGGTGCTGACCGGTACGCCTCCGGTGTGGTTGGTGTCCGGGCGCACTGCCGATGGGTTGGCTGCGCAGGCTGGCCGCTTGCGTGAGTTCGTGGTGGCGCGGCCTGGGTTGGCTCCGGTGGATGTGGGTTGGTCGTTGGCTGCGACGCGGTCGGTGTTCGAGCACCGGGCCGTGGTGGTGGGTGGTGAGCGGGATGAGTTGGTTGCGGGGCTGGCGGCGGTGGCGACCGGGCAGCCTGCTGCGGGTGTGGTGACGGGCGCGGTTCCGGCTGGTGGTCCGGGTCGTGTGGTCTTCGTTTTTCCTGGTCAGGGTTCGCAGTGGATCGGGATGGGTCGGGAGTTGGCGGCGTCGTCTCCGGTGTTCGCTGAGCGGTTGGCCGAGTGTGCGGAGGCGTTGGCGCCCTACGTGGGTTGGTCGTTGCAGGACGTCCTGGCTGGAGCCGATGGTGCGCCTGGCTTGGGGACGGCTGATGTGGTCCAGCCGGTGTTGTGGGCGGTGATGGTGTCGCTGGCGGCGGTGTGGGAGGCGGCCGGGGTCGAGCCCGATGCGGTGGTGGGGCACAGCCAGGGCGAGATCGCCGCAGCGTGCGTGGCGGGGATCTTGAGTCTGGAGGATGCGGCGAAGGTTGTTGCGTTGCGGAGCAAGGCGCTGACCGTTCTGGCGGGTCGTGGCGGGATGCTGTCGATCGCCGAACCCGCCGACAAGGTACGGGAGCGGCTGTCGGAATGGGGTGAGCGGCTGTCGGTCGCGGCGGTGAACGGTCCTTCGGCGACGGTGGTGTCCGGCGAGCCGGACGCCTTGGCAGAGCTTGCCACGCTCTGCGCAGCCCAGGACGTCCGTAATCGTCTCCTGCCGGTCGACTATGCCTCGCACCACGCCCAGATCGAAGGGCTTAAGGACGAGATCCTGGCTGTACTGGAGGGCATCGTCCCTGGTCGGGCGCGCGTGCCGATGGTGTCGGCGATGACCGGCGAGTTCCTGGACGGCCCTGAACTCGACGCGTCGTACTGGTACGCCAGCCTGCGCGCGACGGTGGAGTTCGATCGGGCAGTTCGGGTGCTAGGTGAGGCCGGGCATCGGGTGTTCGTGGAGACTTCGCCGCATCCGGTGCTGGTCTCGGCGATCACCGACACGCTGGAGGCTTCAGGGGCCGAAGGCCCGGCCGCAGTGGTCGGGACACTACGGCGTGATGACGGTGGAGCCGACCGTTTGGTGTCGTCGCTGGCCGAGGCACATGTGCAGGGCGCGTCGGTGGACTGGACGACCGTGCTGCCCGCCGGGCAGAAGGTCGAACTCCCCACGTACGCCTTCCAGCAACAGCGCTACTGGCCTAACGTCTCGGCGTCCCTTCTCGCGCAGTCGGCGAAGGGCAACCGGGCGGGCGCCGAGTCCCGTTTCTGGACGGCCGTTGAAGGCGGCGACGTGTCCGGTCTCGCCGACGCGCTGGACGTCGGCGGGCAGCAGCTAGGCGAAGTGCTGCCCGCCCTCGCCGCCTGGTGGCGGCGGGAGAGGGACGGGGCGGCGACTGCGGACTGGCGTTATCGCATCTCCTGGGTCCCGGTCGCCGACACCGCTCCAGCGGTCCTGTCCGGCACGTGGCTTGTTGTGCTCCCCGCCCGACAGGCCGCCGAAGAGGTGGGCGCCGGGTGCGTTCAAGCTCTGACTGCGCATGGCGCGCACGTGGTGACCGTCGCGGTTCCTGCCGGAGAACTGGACCGGACGGCACTCGCCGCCTGCCTCACCAAGGCCCTGGCCGATAACGCTGCCGCGACAGGGGAAGGAACCGAAACCGCACGAGCCGACGTGGCCGGAGTGGTGTCACTGCTGGCGCTGGACGAGGGATCGGTGGAGCGGTTCCCGACGGTGGCCGGGGGACTGGCGGGATCGCTGGCCCTGGTGCAGGCGCTGCTCGACGCGGAGATCGGCGGCCGACTGTGGATGGTGACGCGCGGCGCGGTGACGGTCGGGACGGACGAGGCGCCCGTCGGCGCGGTACAGGCACAGGCATGGGGGCTCGGCCGGGTCGTGGGACTGGAGGTCCCCGATCGGTGGGGCGGCCTGGTCGACGTGCCCGAGGTCCTGGACGAGCGGGCTGCGAGCCGGCTGTGCATGCTGCTGGCCGGATGCGGTGAGGATCAGGTGGCGATCCGTCCCGCCGGGGTCATGGCGCGACGGCTGGTGCGGGCTCCGCAGCCGCGGATCGGGGCGCAGTGGACGCCCGGCGGCACCGTGCTGGTGACCGGCGGAACGGGTGCGGCAGGCGGGCATGTCGCCCACTGGCTGACGGGTCGAGATGCGCGGCGAATCGTGCTGACCAGTAGGTCTGGTGCGCGGGCGTCCGGCACCGCCATGTTGGCGGCGGAACTGGCCGCCGCCGGAAGCACGGTCGAGGTGGTCGCCTGCGACACCGCCCGCAGGGCCGACGTGGCCGAGCTGCTGGCCTGGATCGGCCGGAGCGGACCGTCACTGACGTCGGTGATCCACGCGGCGGGCATCGGGGACGGCGCGCTGGTCGAGCAGACCACCGTGAACGATCTGGCCGCCGTGCTGTCCGCGAAGGTTACGGGTGCGGCGCTGCTGGACGAGTTGACGGCCGGCATGGACCTGGACGCGTTCGTGATGTTCTCGTCCGGCGCCGCCATCTGGGGAAGCGGTGGGCTGGCGGGATACGCGGCGGCCAATGCGTTCCTGGACGGTTTGGCGGAGAGCCGGCGAGCAAAAGGCTTGGTCGGGTCGTCGTTGGCGTGGGGTTTGTGGGGCGGCGGTGGTATGGGCTCCGGCGAGAGCGGAGACCAACTGCAACGGCTCGGCATGCGCGTGATGGACCCGGCTGTGGCGGTGAAGGCGCTGGGGCAGGTGCTGGACGGCGGCGAGTGCTCTGTGGTGGTCGCCGATGTGGACTGGACCCGGTTCGTCCCGGTGTTCACGCTGCATCGGCCCAGTCCGCTGATCTCCAGCTTGCCGGAGGTTGGGCAAGTGCTGGCGTCGACCGGGGCGGTGGTCGAGGGCGCGGAGTCGCCGTTGACCCAGCGGTTGGCGGGGCTGTCTCGAACCGATCAGGATCGGTTGCTGGTCGATGTGGTGCGGGCTGAGGCGGCGGCGGTGCTGGGTCATGCCTCAGCGGACGCGGTGGAGCCGGGGCGGGCGTTCAAGGAGCTGGGTTTCGATTCGTTGACGGCGGTGGAGCTGCGGAACCGGCTGCGGACCGTGTCCGGGTTGGCATTGCCGTCCACGCTCGTGTTCGACTACCCGACCGCGCGGGCGGTGGCGCGGTTGCTGCGCAGCGAGTTGCTGGGCGACCCGGTTTCCACGGGTTCGGTACAAGTGGTGGCCGCCGCATCCGATGAGCCGATCGCGATCGTCGGGATGAGCTGCCGATACCCGGGCGGCATCACGGACCCCGATGGTTTGTGGGATCTGGTGGCGGACGGAACGGACGCCATTTCAGGATTCCCGCAGGACCGCGGCTGGGAAATTCTTGAGGAATTGTCCGGCGCGGGCTTGTCCGACGGCGTGCGGTACACACGCCAGGGCGGTTTCGTGTACGACGCGGCCGGGTTCGACGCGGGGTTCTTCGGCATCAGCCCGCGCGAGGCCCTGGCCATGGACCCCCAGCAGCGCATGCTGCTGGAGACCTCCTGGGAAGTGCTCGAACAGGCAGGCATCGATCCCGAGTCGCTGCGAGGCTCCGCAACCGGTGTGTTCGCCGGGGCGGCCTTCTCCGGCTACAGCACCGACAGCCCGGAAGCGGCCGGATACCAGCTCACCGGCGGCCTCACGGCGGTGATCTCCGGACGGGTGGCGTACACGCTGGGCCTGGAAGGTCCGGCGGTGACGGTGGATACGGCGTGCTCGTCGTCGCTGGTGGCACTGCATCTGGCCTGTCAGTCGTTGCGGTCCGGCGAGTGCACGCTCGCCCTCGCGGGCGGTGTGGCCGTCCTGGTCACACCCGGCGCGTTCGCGGAGTTCTCGCACCAGCAGGGCATGGCCGCCGACGGGCGCTGCAAGCCGTTCGCCGCCGCTGCCGACGGTATCGGCTGGGGCGAAGGCGCAGGCATGGTCCTGCTGGAGCGGCTGTCGGACGCGCAGCGGAACGGGCACCAAGTCCTCGCCGTCTTGCGAGGCAGCGCCATCAACCAGGACGGCGCGTCCAACGGCCTGACCGCCCCGAACGGGCCGTCCCAGCAGAGGGTCATCCGGGCGGCGCTGGCCAACGCCCAGGTCGCCGCCGACCAGGTCGACATGGTGGAAGCCCACGGCACCGGCACCACGCTCGGCGACCCGATCGAGGCGCAGGCGCTGCTGGCGACGTACGGGCAGGACCGTCCCGACGACCGGCCGCTGTGGCTCGGATCGGTGAAGTCGAACATCGGCCACACGGGAGCGGCCGCCGGAATCGCCGGCGTCATCAAGACCGTCCTGGCCCTCCGGCATCGGCGACTGCCCCGCACGCTTCACGTCGACGAGCCGTCCCCGCACGTGGACTGGGCCGCCGGTCAGGTGCGGCTGCTCACCGAGCCGCGTCCTTGGTCGGCGAACGCCCATCCGCGACGGGCCGCGGTGTCGGCCTTCGGCGTCAGCGGGACCAACGCCCACGTGATCATCGAGGAGGCCGCCGAGGAGTCTGCGCCCGGGCTGGACGACGACTTGGTGCCCGTACTGGCGGACGCTCAAGCGACGAGTTGGGTGGTGTCCGCGCGTACCGCCGGCGGGTTGGCGGCGCAGGCGGGACGGCTGCGCGAGTTCGTGGCGTCGCGCCCTGCCCTGGACCCGGCAGACGTGGCGTGGTCGCTGGTCACGACGCGTTCGGCTTTCGATCATCGCGCCGTGGTGGTGGGTGATGGCCAGGGCGGGTTGCTCGCCGGGCTGACTGCGGTTGCGGCAGGTGAACCCGCTGCCGGGGTGGTGTCGGGTGTGGCGGGCGACGCTGGCCGGGTGGTGTTCGTGTTCCCCGGTCAAGGGTCGCAATGGGTCGGGATGGGACGCGAGCTCGCCGCGTCCTCTCCGGTGTTCGCGGCGAAGCTGGCCGAGTGCGCGGAGGCGCTGGCGCCCTTCGTGGACTGGTCGTTGCAGGACGTCTTGGCCGGGGCCGATGGTGCGCCTGGGCTGGAGACGGCCGACGTCGTCCAGCCCGCGCTATGGGCGGTGATGGTGTCGCTGGCGGCGGTGTGGGAGGCGGCTGGGGTCCGGCCGGACGCCGTGATCGGGCATTCGCAAGGCGAGATCGCCGCCGCCTGCGTGGCCGGAATCTTGTCGCTGGAAGATGCGGCGAAGGTCGTGGCGCTGCGGAGCAAGGCGCTGACCGTCCTCGCCGGTCGTGGCGGGATGCTGTCGGTCGCTGACGACGCCGGCAAGGTGCGGGAGCGGCTCGCGGAATGGGGCGAGCGGCTGTCGGTCGCGGCGGTGAACGGACCTGCGGCGACGGTCGTTTCAGGTGAGCCGGACGCCTTGGAGGAACTTGCCGCTGTGTATGCGGCCGACGGTGTGCGCACCCGTCTCCTGCCGGTGGACTACGCCTCGCACAACGCACAGGTCGAAACCCTGCGCGAGGAGATCGTGAGCGCACTGTCCGGCATTGCCCCTGGTCAGAGCCGGGTGCCGATGGTGTCGGCGATGACCGGCGAATTCCTCGACGGTCCCGAACTCGACCCGTCCTACTGGTACGCGAGCCTGCGCACGACGGTGGAGTTCGATCGCGCCGTCCGGGCCTTGGGCGAGGCGGGGCACCAGGTCTTCGTGGAGGTCTCGCCGCACCCCGTCCTGACCGCCGCGATCAGCGACACGCTCGACGATGAGGCCGCCGTGATCGGGACGTTGCGCCGCGACGACGGCGGAGCGTCCCGGCTGATGACCTCGCTGGCCGAAGCCCACACCGGCGGGACGCACGTCGACTGGACGGCCGTCCTGCCCGCCGGACGGCGCGTGAGCCTGCCGACCTACGCCTTCCAGCATCAACGCTACTGGCCGGAGATTCCGCAATCCCTTCTCCGGCCGCCCGGCGCGGACGGTGCCGGGACGGCGGGAGAGGCCCGGTTCTGGGCGGCCGTCGAAGGCGGCGACCTGACCGGCCTGGCCGATGCGCTGGCAGTGGACGGGCGGCGGCTCGGCGAGGTGCTGCCCGCGCTGGCTGCGTGGCGGCGCCGAGAGCGGGACGAGGCGGCGGTCGCGGACTGGCGGTACCGGGTGTCCTGGCAGGCGGTGACCGAACCGGCTGCCGCCCCGCTCTCTGGCACCTGGCTGCTGCTCGCTCCGGCCGGGCGCACTGACGACGCATTCGTGAACGGGTGCGTCCGGGCGCTCACCGGCAGGGGAGCCCAGGTCACCGTGGCCGACGTCGGGCCGGACGATCTGGACCGCGCGGCGCTGGCGGCCCGTCTCGGCCACCTGCTGCCCGAGTCGCCCGCGGCCGGAGTGGTGTCGCTGCTGGCCTTGGAAGAGCGCCGCCTCGCCGCTTACCCGGCGGTGCCCGCCGGGCTCGCCGGAACGATGCTTCTTCTGCAGGCACTGGGCGACGCCGGTATCGAGGCGCCGCTGTGGGTGGTGACGTCCGGTGCCGTCGCCGCCGGCCCCGGTGAGGCACCGACCAGCCCCGTCCAAGCGCAGGCCTGGGGGTTGGGACGGGTCGCGGGCCTCGAACACCCGGACCGGTGGGGCGGCCTGATCGACCTGCCGCCGGTCCTGGACGATCGGGCGGCTGCCCGGTTGTGCGCTGTGCTGGCGGGTTGCGGTGAGGACCAGGTCGCGGTGCGGCCGTCGGGCATCCTGGCCCGCCGGCTGGTGCGCGCCGTGCCCAGGCGTGACCGGACGCGGCGGGAACTGCGCGGAACCGTGCTGGCGACCGGCGCGACCGGCGGAATCGGCCCGTACTTGGCGGAGTGGCTAACCGGGTCCGGAGCCTCGAACGTCGTGCTGACCAGCCGGCGTGGACCGGGCATGCCGGGCGCGGCCGGGCTGGCGGCGAAGCTCGCCGCGTCCGGTACCGGAGTCAGCCTACTGGCCTGCGACGTCGCGGAACGGGACCAGGTGGTGGACCTCCTGGACTGGATCGAGATGGCCGCGCCGCCGCTGCGCACGGTGATCCACGCGGCGGTCGGTGGCGACCGGCTCCCGCTCGACCGCACCGATCTGCCGGAGCTGGCCGCAGGCTTGGCGGCCAAGGTCGATGGCGCGCGCTGGCTGGACGAGCTGACCGCCGATCGGGATCTCGACGCGTTCGTTCTGTTCTCCTCGATCGCCGCGACCTGGGGGAGCAGTGACCACGGCGCTTATGCGGCGGCTAACGCTCATTTGGATGCGCTGGCCTTGGAGCGGCGGTCCCGTGGGCTGCCCGCGACTTCGGTGGCGTGGGGCGTCTGGGACACCCGGCAAGACGTGACCGCGGAGCTCGACCTGCCCAGAAGCGTCACCTGGCTGCTCCGGCAAGGAATGAAGTTCATGAGACCGGCGCCCGCCCTGGCCGCGCTCGGCCAGGTGCTCGCCGACGACGAGACCTTCCTCGCCGTCGCGGACGTCGACTGGACGCAGTTCGCGCCGGTGTTCACGGCAGTACGGGCCTGGCCGCTACTCGACCAGATCCCCGAAGTGGCGGGACTGGCCATCGATGCCCCCGCCGAGCCGAAGGGTGAACTGGCCGCGCGGCTGGCCTCAGCCACTCCGGCGGAACGGGAAAGGGTGGTCGCAGACCTGGTTCGGGTGCACGCGGCGGCGGTGTTGGGGCATGCGTCGCCGGATGAGGTGGGGGCGACGCGGGCGTTCCGCGATATGGGTTTCGATTCGCTCACCGCCGTCGAGCTCCGCAATCGGCTGAACGCCGAGACGGGCCTGAAGCTGCCCTCGACAGCCGTGTTCGACTACCCGTCCCCGCAAGCGCTGGCCCGCCAGATCACCGGCCGGCTGCTGGGGGTCGCCGACGCCGCTCCGGCCGTCCCGGTGCAGGCCGCGGCGTCCGGTGAGCCGATCGCCATCGTGGGCATGGGCTGCCGGTTCCCCGGCGGCGTGAACGCACCCGAGCAGCTCTGGGATCTGCTCGCCTCCGGCGGCGACGCCGTCTGCGACTTCCCCGCCGACAGGGGCTGGGACGTTACCGGGCTGTTCGACCCCGACCCCGACCACCCCGGAACCTCCTACACGAGCCAGGGAGGATTCGTGTTCGGGGCCGGTGAATTCGATCCGGGGTTCTTTGGGATCAGTCCGCGTGAGGCCTTGGCGATGGATCCGCAGCAGCGGTTGCTGTTGGAGACGGCGTGGGAGGCGTTGGAGCGTGCGGGCATCGATCCGCTGTCGCTGCGCGGAACCTCCACCGGAGTGTTCGCCGGCGCCTCGCCGTCCGGCTACCTGGCGCAGAGCGTCGGGACGGAGGGCTCCGAGGGCCACCTGATCACCGGAAACGTGCCCAGCGTGATCTCCGGTCGGGTGTCGTATGTGCTGGGCTTGGAAGGCCCTGCGGTGACGGTGGACACGGCGTGCTCATCGTCGCTGGTGGCGTTGCATCTGGCGTGTCAGGCGGTGCGCTCGGGGGAGTGCGGGATGGCTCTGGCCGGTGGTGTGGCGGTGATGGCCGATCCTGCGGAGTTCGTGGGGTTCTCGCGGCAGCGGGTGTTGGCGGCCGATGGGCGTTGCAAGGCGTTCGGTGCGTCGGCGGACGGGATGGGGTTGGCTGAGGGGGCGGGCATGGTGCTGGTGGAACGCCTGTCGGACGCGCTCCGCAATGGGCATCCGGTGCTGGCGGTCGTGCGGGGCAGTGCGATCAACCAGGACGGCGCGTCCAACGGGTTGACGGCTCCTAATGGGCCGTCGCAGCAGCGAGTCATCCGCGCCGCCCTGGCCAATGCCCGACTGTCGGCCACCGACGTCGACGCCGTGGAAGGCCACGGCACCGGCACCACGCTCGGGGATCCGATCGAAGCACAGGCCTTGCTGGTGACCTATGGGCAGGACCGGCCGGACGACAAACCGCTGTGGCTCGGATCGATCAAGTCGAACATCGGGCATGCTCAGCAAGCCGCAGGAGTGGCCGGGGTCATTAAGACCGTCCTGGCGCTCCAGCATCGAGAACTGCCGCGCACGCTGCACGCGGACGAGCCGACACCGCATGTGGACTGGTCGTCCGGTGCGGTGCGGCTGCTGAGCGAAGCAGTGCCGTGGAACTCCGACGAGGAGCCGCACCGCGTCGGAGTCTCCGCCTTCGGAATCAGCGGGACCAACGCGCACATCATCCTCGAAGAAGCACCCGCTCCGACCTCAGACGGTGTCCCCGAGGTCAGTGAACGTCCGGTGCCAGTGCTGACGGGCGGGCCGGCTGTGTGGCCGCTGTCGGCGCGTACCGGTGGCGGGTTGGCGGCGCAGGCGGGTCGGCTGCGCGAGTTCGTGATGGCCAGCCTCGACCTCGACCCGGCGGACGTTGGTTGGTCGCTGGTCACGACGCGTTCGGCTTTCGAGCATCGAGCAGTCGTCACCGGCGATGGCCCTGTCGAACTGCTGGGAGGGCTGTCTGCGGTGGCGGCGGGTGAGCCCGCCGCCGGTGTGGTGAGCGGCGTGGCGGGTGACGCGGGCCGGGTGGTGTTCGTGTTCCCCGGTCAGGGTTCGCAGTGGATCGGGATGGGACGCGAGGTGGCGGCTGCTTCGCCCGTGTTCGCCGCACGGTTGGCCGAATGCGCAGCGGCTCTCGCGCCCTATGTCGATTGGTCGCTACAAGACGTCCTAGATGGAGTTGACGGCGCTCCGGCTCTGGAGACGGCCGACGTCGTCCAGCCCGCGCTATGGGCGGTCATGGTGTCGCTCGCGGCGGTGTGGGAAGCGGCAGGCGTGCAGCCGGATGCGGTGGTCGGGCACTCTCAGGGCGAGATCGCTGCCGCCTGCGCCGCCGGAATCCTGAGCTTGGAAGAGGCGGCCAAGGTCGTGGCGCTGCGCAGCAAGGCCCTGACCGTCCTAGCCGGTCGTGGCGGGATGCTGTCGATTGCCGAGCCCGCCGGCAAAGTGCGGGAGCGATTGACGGCATGGGGTGAGCGGCTGTCGGTCGCGGCGGTGAACGGCCCTGCGGCGACCGTGGTGTCCGGTGAGCCCGCTGCCTTGAATGAACTGGCTGCCGCGTGTGAGGCCGACTCGGTACGCACCCGGTTGCTGCCGGTCGACTACGCCTCCCACAGCGCGCAGGTGGAGGCGATCGAGCAAGAGATCGTGGACCTGCTGAAGGGCATCGTCCCTGGTCAGGCGCGTCTGCCGATGGTGTCGGCGATGACCGGGGAGTTCCTGGACGGGCCCGAACTCGACGCGTCCTATTGGTATGCGAGCCTGCGCGCGCCCGTGGAGTTCGACCGGGCGATCCGGGTGCTGGCCGAAGCAGGGAACCGGATGTTCATTGAGGCCTCGCCTCATCCGGTCCTGACCGCGCCGATCATTGAGACTCTGGAGGCGGTGACGTCCGACTCGGCCGCGACGAGGGCGATCGGGACGCTCCGGCGGGACGATGGCGGCGCCGACCGGCTGCTGATCTCGCTGGCGGAGGCGTACACGGCCGGCGCCAGCGTGGAATGGACAAGCGTCCTTCCCGCCGGTGAACGGGTCGATCTGCCGACATATGCGTTCCAGCGCGAGCGCTTCTGGCCGGAACCCCTCACGCAGCCGACCACTACAGGCGGCGACGGCGCCGAAGCCGGCTTCTGGGCAGCGGTCGAAGACGGAGACGTAACCGGCCTCGCCGAGGCACTGGCCGTCGACGACCAGCGCTTGAGCGAGGTACTGCCCGCGCTGGCGTCCTGGCGACGGCAAGAGCGGGACACGGCGGCGGTGTCAGATTGGCGCTACCGGGTCTCCTGGGTCCCGGTTTCCGAATCCGGCCCCGTCGTTCTGCCTGGCACATGGCTGCTGATCGCCCCAGCAGACGACCTAACGCCCCGTGAACTCGTCGACGGTTGTGAACGCGCCCTGACCGATCGGGACGCGCAAGTGATCGTCACCGAAGCGGCTTCGGGTTCTGCCGACCGCGGATCTCTCGCCGGCCTGCTAGCCCAGGCCGTCCCCGCAGACGGGGTGGCCGGGATCGTGTCGCTGCTGGCGATGGACGAGCGGCCAGCGGCGGGCGTCGAGGGAGTGGCGGGCGGCGTGTCGGCCACGCTGGCGCTCGTCCAGGCGCTCGGGGATCTCGGGGTGGAAGCGCCGCTGTGGGTGCTGACGCGGGGCGCGGTCGCCGCCGGGGACACGGCGGCGGTCAGCGCGGTCCAAGCCCAGGTGTGGGGGCTGTGCCGGGTCGCGGGCCTGGAGCATCCGGACCGGTGGGGCGGCCTGGTCGACCTGCCTCCGGTCTGGAATGAGCGGACGGCCGGACGGTTGTGCGAGGTCCTGGCCGCGGGCGCCGAGGACCAGGTCGCGCTCCGCACCGCCGGAATCATGGCGCGCAGGCTGGTGCGGGCTCCGCGGCCTGCCGCCGGCGGGGGACGCTGGGTGCCGCGTGGCAGCGTGCTGCTGACCGGCGGGACCGGTGGGGTCGGCGGGCACGTCGCCCGGTGGCTGACCGGACGAGACGCCGCCCGGCTGGTGCTGGTCAGCCGATCCGGTCCCGGCGCGTCCGGCGCGGCGGCGCTGGCCGCCGAGCTGGCCGAGCGCGGCACGGCGGTCGAGGTGATCGCGTGCGACACCGGCAGGCGGCCGCAAGTGGCGGGGCTGCTGGAGCGGATCGCCGCGGGCGGGCCGCCGCTGACCTCGGTCTTCCATGCTGCCGGCACCGGTCAGACGACCGCCGTCCAGGACATGGGCGTGGAGGAACTGGCCGGGCTGCTGGCGGCGAAGGCGGTGAGCGCCGCGCACCTGGACGAGCTGACCGCGGGCCTGGACCTCGACGCGTTCGTGCTGTTCTCCTCGGGATCGGCGGTCTGGGGAAGCCAGCGCCTGCCCGGGTACGCGGCGGCCAATGCCTTCCTCGACGGCCTGGCGGAGAGCCGCCGCGCCAGAGGGCTGCCCGCGACGTCGATCGCCTGGGGCCTGTGGGGCGGCGGCGGGATGGGCGAAGGCGACGCCGGCGACCAGTTGCAGCGGCTCGGGCTGCGGGTGATGGACCCGGCGCCGGCGGTCCGGGCACTCGGCCAGGTGCTGGACGGCGGCGAGAGTCTGATCACGGTCGCCGACGTCGACTGGGCGCGGTTCGCCCCGGTCTTCACCCTGCACCGGCCCAGCCCGCTGATCGCCGACCTGCCCGAAGTCGCGCGGGCCATCGCCGACGGCGCCCAGGCCGACGAGGCGTCCGGCGAGGCGGGTGACGCCCTCGCCGCCCGGCTCGACGGCCTGCCCCGCGCCGAGCAGGACCGGGTGCTTGCCGACCTGGTGCGCGCCGAGGCCGCCGCCGTGCTGGGCCACCGCTCCGCCGACGCCGTCCCGGGCGGCCGCGCGTTCCGCGACCTCGGCTTCGACTCCCTGACGGCGGTCGAACTGCGCAACCGGCTCACCGCCGCCACCGGCCTCAAGCTGCCCGCCACGCTGGTCTTCGACTACCCGTCCTCGGCGGTTCTCGCCGGGCACCTGGCGGCGCGGATCCGGGGGGAGGGCGGCACCGAACCGCTCCTCGCCGAACTCGACCGGCTCGAGGCCGCCCTCGCGGACGTCCCCGCCGACGGAGACCTGCGCGCCAACGTCACCGTGCGCCTGCAGACGGTCCTGTCGAAATGGATGAGCGCGGAGGCCGCCGAGAAGGAGAACGCCGTCGTCGACCGGCTCGAGTCGGCCAGCGCCGACGAGGTGCTCGATTTCATCGACAAAGAGTTCGGGGCGTCCTGATCCATGTGCGCGGAACTGCTGCCCGCTCCCTCTGAGGAAGGTCTCCGGTGACCGAGAACGCGAAGCTTCTGGACTACCTCAAAAAGGTGACGGCCGACCTCTACGAGACCCGCGAGCGGCTGCGGAAGATGGAGGCGGGCGAGCAGGAGCCCGTCGCCGTCGTCGGCATGGGGTGCCGGTTCGCGGGCGGGGTGCGGAACCCCGAGGACCTATGGGACCTGATGGCCGCGGACGCGGACGCCGTGTCGGGTTTCCCCGCCGACCGGGGCTGGGTCATTGACGGGCCGGACGATTTCGACCCGCGCCGGCAGGGCGGGTTCGTCTACGACGCCACGGACTTCGACGCGAACTTCTTCGGGATCAGCCCGCGCGAGGCCCTTGCGATGGATCCGCAGCAGCGGATGTTCCTCGAAGTGGCGTGGGAGGCCATCGAGCATTCCGCAATCGATCCCCTGTCGCTGCGCGGTTCGTCGACCGGCGTTTTCGTCGGGGCCGCGTCCTCGGGATACGGATCGAGCCTCACCGAAACGGACGGCGGCTCGGAAGGCTACTTGATCACGGGCAACGCGTCCGCGGTGGTCTCCGGCCGGCTGTCGTACGTGCTGGGTCTGGAAGGCCCTGCGGTGACGGTGGACACGGCGTGTTCGTCGTCGCTGGTGGCGTTGCATTTGGCGTGTGGGGCGCTGCGGGCGGGGGAGTGTTCGATGGCGCTCGCCGGTGGTGTGGCGGTGATGGTGACGCCGGGGGCGTATGCGGAGTTCGATCGGCAGGACGGGTTGGCGTCGGATGGCCGGTGCAAGGCTTTCGCGGGTGGCGCGGACGGGATCGGGTGGGGCGAAGGCGCTGGCGTCCTGGTGCTGGAACGGCTCTCGGAAGCGCGCCGCAAAGGACACCGGATCCTTGCGGTGGTCCGCGGATCGGCGATCAACCAGGACGGCGCGTCGAATGGTCTCACGGCCCCGAACGGGCCGTCCCAGCAACGGGTGATCCGCGCGGCGCTCGCGGATGCGCGCCTTTCCGCGCTGGACGTGGACGCCGTGGAGGCCCACGGCACCGGAACAACGCTCGGCGACCCGATCGAAGCGCAGGCGCTGCTGACCACTTACGGGCAGGAACGGCCCGATGACCGGCCCCTGTGGGTGGGGTCGGTGAAGTCGAACATCGGCCACACGCAGTGTGCGGCCGGTGTCGCCGGGGTCATCAAATCGGTGCTGTCGCTGACACACGGGGTGTTGCCCGCGACGTTGCACGTGGACGTGCCGACACCCGAGGTGGATTGGTCGGCTGGGCGGGTCGAGGTGCTTCAGGAGGCACGGCCTTGGCCCGGCGAAAAGGACCGAGTACGCCGGGTGGGAGTGTCGGCCTTCGGCGTGAGCGGAACCAATGTGCACGCCATTCTCGAAGAAGCCTCGAGCCCGACCGCGGATGACGCCGAGAACGGCGAGGACCCCGGGCAGGAAGGGCTCGACGCTGCCGAGACCTCCGAGACCGGCGATGGCGATGAAGCGGCGACACCGGTCCTGACCGGTGCGCCGCCTGTGTGGTTGGTGTCGGGCCGTACCGCTGGTGGGATGGCGGCGCAGGCGGGGCGACTGCGGGAGCTCGTGGTGGCCCGCCCCGAACTGGACCCGGCGGACGTGGCGTGGTCGCTGATCAGCACCCGCTCGACGCTGGAGCACCGAGCGGTCGTGCTGGGCGGCGACAGGGACGAACTGGTGGCCGGGCTCGCCGCGGTGGCGGCCGGGGCCCCCTCCGCTGGGGTCGTCTCGGGAATCGCGGGTGACGCGGGCCGAGTGGTGTTCGTGTTCCCCGGTCAGGGTTCGCAGTGGATCGGGATGGGCCGGGAGTTGGCGGCGTCGTCTCCGGTGTTCGCGGCGCGGTTGGCCGAGTGTGCGGAGGCGTTGGCGCCCTACGTGGGTTGGTCGTTGCAGGACGTCCTTGCCGGCGCGCAGGGTGCGCCTGGCTTGGGGACGGCTGATGTGGTCCAGCCGGTGTTGTGGGCGGTGATGGTGTCGCTGGCGGCGGTGTGGGAGGCGGCCGGGGTCGAGCCGGATGCGGTGGTGGGGCACAGCCAGGGCGAGATCGCTGCAGCGTGCGTGGCGGGGATCTTGAGTTTGGAGGATGCGGCGAAGGTTGTTGCGTTGCGGAGCAAGGCGCTGACCGTTCTGGCGGGTCGTGGCGGGATGCTGTCGATCGCCGAACCCGCCGACAAGGTGCGTGAGCGGCTGTCGGTATGGGGTGAGCGGCTGTCGGTCGCGGCGGTGAACGGTCCGGCGGCCACGGTGGTGTCCGGCGAGCCGGACGCCTTGGCAGAGCTTGCCGCGCTCTGCGCAGCCCAGGACGTCCGTAATCGTCTACTGCCGGTCGACTATGCCTCGCATCACGCCCAGATCGAAGGGCTGAAAGACGAGATCCTGTCCGTACTGGAGGGCATCGTCCCTGGTCGGGCGCGCGTGCCGATGGTGTCGGCGATGACCGGAGCCGTCGTCAACGGCCCTGAACTCGACGCGTCGTACTGGTACGCCAGCCTGCGCGCGACCGTGGAGTTCGACCGGGCGATCCGGGTCCTGGGCGAGGGCGGGCACCAGGTGTTCATCGAGGTCTCCCCGCATCCCGTCCTCACCTCTGCGATAACCGACGCGCTCGACGAGGCCACGCCGAGCGGCGGTGCCGCTGCGACCGTGACCGGCACCCTCCGCCGCGACGACGGCGGCCCCGGCCGGCTGCTGGCCGCCTTGGCCGGCGTGCACGTCCGTGGGACCCCGGTGCGGTGGACGGCGGTCGTCGGCGGCGGTGAGCGGGTTGATCTGCCGACCTACGCGTTCCAGCGGCAGCGGTTCTGGCCGGACACGGCGGCGGCCGAGGCATCGCCAGCGGGCGGCGACGGCGCGGGGACGGTGGCCGAGGCGCGGTTCTGGGCCGCGGTCGAGGGCGGCGACGTGACGGGGCTCGCCGACGCGCTCGGGGTGGACGGGGCGAGGCTCGGCGAGGTCATGCCCGCCCTGACGTCCTGGCGGCGCCGCGACCGGGTCGAGTCGGCCGCCGCGAACTGGCGTTATCGGGTCTCGTGGATCCCGGTGGGCGAGCCGGGCCCCGTCGTCCTGTCCGGCACCTGGCTCGTCGTGGTTCCGGCCGGGCGGGTGGCCGACGACCTGGCCGAAGGGTGTGTCCAGGCTTTGACCGATCGCGGCGCGCACGTCGCGGCCCTCGACGTCGCGCCCGGCATGGACCGTGCGGCGCTGGCCGTCCGGCTCGCCGAGGCCGCAAGCTCGCCGGCCGGCGACGGACCGGTGGCGGGGATCGTGTCGCTGCTCGGCGTGGACGAGGACCAGCGGAACGGGGTGGCCGGCGGTCTCTCGGGAACGCTCGCGCTCGTCCAGGCGCTGGGCGACGCGGAGATCGGTGCCCCGCTGTGGACGGTGACCCGCGGGGCCGTCGCCGTGGGGGACGAGCCGGCGGTCGGCCCGGTGCAGGCGCAGGTGTGGGGGCTCGGCCGAGTCGCGGCCTTGGAGCACCCGGACCGCTGGGGCGGCCTCATCGACGTCCCGGCGGTGTGGGACGAGCGGATCGCGGCCGGGGTGTCGGCGGTGCTCGCCGGATGCGGGGAGGACCAGACCGCGGTCCGCGGCGCGGGGATCATGGCGCGGCGGCTGGTGCGGATGCGGCGCCCGCGGACCGGCGCTGGGCGGTGGACGCCGCGCGGCGGCGTGCTGATCACCGGCGGGACCGGCGGGGTCGGCGGGCACGTCGCCCGGTGGCTGACCGGCCGCGGGGCGCGGCGGACGGTGCTGACCAGCCGGTCGGGGCCGGGGGCGGCCGGCGCGGCGGCGCTGGCGGCCGAACTCGCCGCCGCGGGGACGGCGGTCGACGTGGTGGCCTGCGACACCGCGCGGCGGTCCGACGTGGCCGGGCTGCTGGCCTGGACGGCGGCCCGAGCGGAGCCGCTGACGTCGGTGTTCCATGCGGCCGGCGCCGGTGACGGTGCGGTCGTCGACGACACGACGGACGAGCTGCTCTCCAGGGTCGGCGCGGCCAAGGCGATGGGCGCGGCGCATCTGGACGAGCTGACCGTCGGCCTGGACCTGGACGCGTTCGTGCTGTTCTCGTCCGGTGCCGCGGTGTGGGGCAGCGGCGGCCTGGCGGGGTACGCGGCGGCGAACGCCTTCCTGGACGGCCTGGCGGAGAACCGCCGCGCCCGTGGTCTGCCGGCGACATCGGTGGCGTGGGGCCTGTGGGGCGGCGCCGGGATGGGGGCGGGTAAGAGCGGCGAGCAGCTGCGGCGGCTCGGCATGCGCGCGATGGACCCGGCCGTGGCGGTGAAGGCGCTCGGTCAGGTGCTGGACGGCGGCGAGACCCTCGCGGTGGTAGCCGACCTGGACTGGGCGCGGTTCGCGCCGGTCTTCACGCTGCGCCGGTCCAGTCCGCTGCTCGGCGACCTTCCGGAGGCCCGGCAGGCGCTGGCCGCCGCGCCCGCCGGCGTGACGCGGGGCGCGGATGGCGCGGCGGGATCGCCGCTCGCCGAGCGGTTGGCCGGGTTGCCGCGCGCCGAGCAGGACCGAATGCTCACGGACTTGGTGCGGGACGAGGCGGCGGCGGTGCTGGGGCACCGGTCGTCGGAGGAGGTGGAGCCGGGCCGGGCGTTCCGCGACATGGGCTTCGACTCGCTGACCGCGGTGGAGCTGCGGAACCGGCTGGCGGCGGCGACCGGCCTCTCGCTGCCGTCCACGCTGGTGTTCGACCACCCGTCGGCGGTGGCGGTGGCGCGGCTGCTCGGCCGGGAGCTGCTTGGCGGCCCGGCGGGCGCCGGGTCTCCGGCCACGCCGGTGGCCGCGGCCGCTCCCGACGAGCCGATCGCGATCGTCGGCATGGGCTGCCGCTACCCGGGCGGGGTCGACGACCCGGAGGGGCTCTGGGACCTGGTGGCGGCGGGCCGGGACGCGATCGCGGCGTTCCCGGAGGACCGCGGCTGGGAGGCGCTGGAGCGCCCGGACGGCGCGGACTCCGATGGGAGCGGCGGCTACGCGAGGGAGGGCGGTTTCGTCCCGGACGCCGTGCGGTTCGACGCGGCGTTCTTCGGGATCAGCCCGCGCGAGGCCCTGGCGATGGACCCCCAGCAACGACTGCTGCTGGAGACGACCTGGGAGGCCCTCGAACAGGCGGGGATCGACCCGGTCTCGTTGCGCGGCTCGGCCACCGGGGTGTTCGCCGGAGCCGCCTTCTCCGGATACGCCACCGAGGACGCCGAGGCCGCCGGGTACCGGCTGACGGGCGGCCTCACCGCGGTCATCTCCGGTCGCGTGTCGTACACGCTCGGGCTGGAGGGCCCGGCGGTCACGGTCGACACCGCCTGCTCGTCCTCGCTGGTCGCGCTCCACCTCGCCTGCCAGTCGCTTCGGTCGGGCGAGTGCACGCTGGCGCTGGCGGGCGGCGTCGCCGTGCTGGTGACGCCGGGTGCGTTCGCGGAGTTCTCGCATCAGCAGGGCATGGCCGCCGACGGCCGGTGCAAGCCGTTCGCCGCCGCCGCCGACGGCATCGGCTGGGGCGAGGGCGCGGGCATGGTCGTGCTGGAGCGGCTGTCCGACGCGCGGCGCAACGGCCATCACGTCTTGGCCGTCGTGCGAGGCAGCGCCATCAACCAGGACGGCGCGTCCAACGGCCTCGCCGCCCCCAACGGACCGTCCCAGCAGCGGGTCATCCGCGCCGCGCTCGCCAACGCCCAGGTCGCCGCCGACGAGGTCGACATGGTCGAGGCGCACGGCACCGGGACGACGCTCGGCGACCCGATCGAGGCGCAGGCGCTGCTCGCGACCTACGGCCGGGAGCGTGCGGAGGACCGGCCGCTCCGCCTCGGTTCGGTGAAGTCGAACATCGGCCACACCGGCGCGGCGGCGGGAGCGGCCGGGATCATCAAGACGGTGCTGGCCCTTCGGCACCGGGAGCTGCCCGGCAGCCTGCACGTGGACGCGCCGACCCCCCACGTCGACTGGTCCGCGGGCCGGGTGGAGCTGCTGACCGAGAAGATCCCGTGGCCGAGGAACGGGTATCCGCGCCGCGCCGGGGTGTCGGCCTTCGGCGTCAGCGGCACGAACGTCCACGTCGTCCTGGAGGAGGTCGACGACGCGGAGGCCCCTGCGGCGGACGGCCGCGCCGCGACGCCGGCGATCGGCGGGCCGGCCTGGACGGTGTCGGCGCGGACCGCCGAGGGGCTGGCCGCGCAGGCGGCGCGGCTGGCCCGGCACCTCGCGGACCGTCCCGAGCTGGACCCGGCCGACGTCGGCTGGTCGCTGGCCACCACGCGGTCGGTGTTCGAGCACCGGGCCGTGGTGACCGGCGCGAACCGGGACGGGCTGCTGGCCGGGCTGGAGGCCGTGGCGGCGGGACGTCCCGCGGCGGGCGTGGTGACGGGCACGGTGCCCGCCGGCCGGGACACCGGCCGCGTGGCGTTCGTGTTCCCCGGCCAGGGTTCGCAGTGGATCGGAATGGGCCGGGAGCTTGCGTCGTCGTCTCCGGTGTTCGCGGCGCGGCTGGCCGAGTGCTCGGCGGCCCTCGCCCCCTACGTCGACTGGTCGCTCACTGACGTCCTGGCCGGGGCGGACGGCGCGCCCGGCCTGGAGACGGCCGACGTCGTCCAGCCGGTGCTGTGGGCGGTGATGGTGTCGCTGGCGGCGGTGTGGGAGTCGGCCGGGGTTCGGCCGGACGCGGTGGTCGGGCACAGCCAGGGCGAGATCGCTGCCGCGTGCGTGGCCGGGATCCTGTCGCTGCAGGACGCGGCGCGGGTGGTGGCGCTGCGGAGCCAGGCGCTGACCGCGCTGGCCGGACGCGGCGGGATGCTGTCGGTCGCCGACGATGCGGAGCGGGTGCGGGACCGGCTGGCCGCGTTCGGTGAGCGGCTGTCGATCGCCGCCGTGAACGGGCCCGCGGCGACGGTGGTGTCCGGCGAGCCCGCCGCGTTGGAGGAACTGGGCGCTGCCTGCGCGTCCGACGGCGTCCGGACACGGCTGTTGCCGGTGGACTACGCCTCGCATCACGCACAGGTCGAGAGCCTGGAGCGGGAGATCGTCGCGGTGCTGGCCGGGATCACCCCGGGCCCGGCGCGCGTGCCGATGGTGTCGGCGATGACCGGCGAGTTCCTGGACGGCCCCGAACTGGACGCCGCGTACTGGTACGCGAGCCTGCGCGCGTCCGTCGAGTTCGACCGGGCCGTCCGAGTACTGGCGGAGGGCAGGCACCGGGTCTTCATCGAGGCGTCGCCCCATCCGGTGCTGACCTCCGCGATCACCGGCACCCTTGAGGCGCTCCCGGGCGCCGGCGCCCCGCCGGTCGTGACCGGGACGCTGCGGCGCGACGACGGCGGCACCGCGCGGCTGCTGCTCTCGCTCGCCGAGGTCCACGTGAGCGGGACGGACGTGGACTGGACGGCGGTCCTGCCCGCCGGGCGACGCGTCGAGTTGCCGACATACGCGTTCCAACGGCAGCGGTACTGGCCGCAGACGTTGCAGGTGGCCGGTGACGTCGCGTCGGCCGGGCTCGGCGCGACCGGCCACCCGCTGCTCGGCGCGGCGGTGGAACTGGCGGGCGGCACGGGCCTGGTGTTCACCGGACGGCTGTCGCCGCGTGTCCAGCCGTGGCTTGCCGACCACGCCGTGGCCGAGACCGTCGTGCTGCCCGGGACGGCATTCGTGGAGCTGGCGGTGCGGGCCGGCTACCAGGCCGGATGCCCGCACGTCGAGGAGTTGACGCTGGCCGAGCCGCTGGTGCTCCCGGACGGCGGCGCGGTGCAGATCCAGGTGAGCGTGAGCGCCCCCGGCGAGGACGGACGCCGGTCCGTCGAGGTGCACTCCCGGGCCGAGGACGCGGTGGAGGGACCGTGGACGTCGCATGCCGCCGGGCGGCTCGGCCCGGCCACCGCAGTTCCCGACGCTGACGCGTTCGCGGTCTGGCCGCCGCCCGGAGCCGAACCGGTCGACGTCACCGGCATGTACGACGCGCTGGCCGGAGGCGGCTACGGCTACGGCCCGGCGTTCCAGGGCCTCCGGGCCGCCTGGCGGCGTGGCGATGAGGTGTTCGCCCAGGTCGCGCTTCCCGAGGACGCCGACGCCGGCGCGTACGGGCTGCATCCGGCGCTGCTGGACGCCGCGCTGCACGCCGCGGCGCTGACCGGCCGTCCGGAACCGTCCGGCGAGGTGCTGCTGCCATTCGTCTGGAACGGGGTGGCGCTGCACGCGGCGGGCGCGTCCGTGCTCCGCGTCCGGCTGCGGCAGGACGCCGCCGGTGCGGTGACGCTCGACGCGGCCGACGCCACGGGTGCGCCGGTGGCGTCGGTGGCGTCGCTGGTGTTCCGCCCGGTCGCCGCCGGGCGGCTGGAACAGGCCAGGAGCGGCGTGCAGGACGCCCTGTTCGCGGAGAACTGGGTCACCGTCCCGATCCCCGACGTGGCACCGGACGGCCCGTGGGTCGTCGTGGGTCCCGACCCGCTCGGCCTCGCGGCCGGTCTGGCCGAGGCAGGCGTCCGCGTTCAGACGCATCCGGATCTTGCCGCGCTGGCGGCGGCCCTCGATGAGGGCGAGCCGGCCCCGGAACTGGTGCTGACCGCGCTCGCCGCAGTGGACGGCCCCGACCCGGCCGAGGCCGCCCGCCTCGCCGTGGCCGACGCGCTGGAGCTGGTGCAGAACTGGCTGGACGAGGAACGGTTCGAGGCCTCGCGGCTGGTGCTGGTGAGCCGTGGCGCGGTCGCGGCCCGTCCCGGTGAGGGCGTCGCCGATCTGCCCGCCGCGTCCGCGTGGGGCCTGGTCCGTTCCGCGCAGTCGGAGAACCCTGGCCGGCTCGTGCTCGCCGATCTGCCCAGGTCCGGAGGCGCGGACGTGCTCGCCGCCGCGCTCGGCTCGGCTGAACCGGAACTGGCGGTCCGTGACCGGGCCGCGTACGGGCGGCGGCTGGGCCGTCCGGCCGCCGGGCTGGTGCCGCCCGCCGGCGGCGTCCCGTGGCGGCTCGACGTCACCGAGCGCGGCACGCTGGACGCCCTCGCCCTCGTCCCGGCCCCGCAGGCGGCGGCGCCGCTGGCGGCCGGGCAGGTCCGGGTCGCGGTCCGCGCGGCCGGGCTGAACTTCCGGGACGTGCTCATCGGGCTGGACATGTACCCGGACGCGGGCGAGATGGGCACCGAGGTCGCGGGGATCGTCGCCGAGGTCGGTCCCGGAGTGACCGGGCTGGCCGCCGGGGACCGGGTACTGGGCGCGGTGTCCGGCGGGTTCGGGCCGCTGGCGGTGACCGACGCGCGGCTGCTGGTGCCGATCCCCGAGGGCTGGTCGTTCGCGGCGGCCGCGTCCGTCCCGATCGCGTTCGTCACGGCCTGGTACGCGCTGGTGGACCTGGGCGGCGCTGCGGCCGGGCAGCGGCTGCTGGTGCACTCGGCGGCCGGCGGCGTCGGCATGGCCGCGGTCGCGATCGGCCGGCACCTCGGCCTGGAGGTCTTCGGCACCGCCAGCCCCGGCAAACACCCGGCACTAACAAGCCTCGGGCTGGACGCCGCGCACGTCGCCTCGTCGCGGACGGCCGAGTTCGAGGAACGGTTCCTGTCCGCGACCGGCGGCCAGGGCATGGACCTGGTGCTGAACGCGCTGGCAGGAGAGCTGACCGATGCCTCGCTGCGGCTGCTGCCGCGCGGTGGCGCGTTTCTGGAACTCGGCAAGACCGACGTCCGGGACGCCGAACGGGTCGCCGCCGACCATCCCGGCGTCGTGTACCGGCCGTTCGAGACCGCCGACGCGGGGACGGACCGGTTCGGCGAGATCCTGGCGCGCGTGACCGGGCTGCTGGCCGCGGACGAGCTGCCCCTCCCGCCGGTCCGGGCCTGGGACGTGCGGCGCGCCCCCGAGGCGCTGCGGTTCATGAGCCGGGCCCGGCACGTCGGCAAGATCGTCCTGACCGTCCCGCCCGACCCCGCGGCCGCCCGCCCTGGCGGAACGGTGCTGATCACCGGGGGAACGGGAGTGCTCGGCGGGCTCGTCGCCCGGCACCTGGCCGGCACCGACCGGGCGCGCGGCGTCGTGCTCGCCGGCCGGTCGGGACCGGCCGCACCCGGCGTGGCCGCCCTCGCCGCCGATCTCGCGGCGGGCGGCGCCGCCGTCAAGGTCACGGCCTGCGACGCCGCCGACGGGGACGCGCTGGCCGCGGTCCTCGACCGCGTCGCCGCCGAGGACCGGCTGACCGGCGTCGTGCATGCCGCCGGGGTCCTCGACGACGGGGTGATCGGATCCCTGTCCGCGGACCGGGTCGACACGGTGATGCGCCCCAAGGCGGACGCCGCCTGGAACCTGCACCGGCTCACCGCCGGCCTCGACCTCGACACGTTCGTGCTGTTCTCCTCCGCCGCGGCGACCTTCGGCGGCGCCGGCCAGGGGAACTACGCGGCGGCCAACGCGTTCCTGGACGCTCTGGCCGCCCGCCGTCGCGCCGCCGGGCTCCCCGCCGTCTCGCTGGCCTGGGGTTACTGGGCCGACGCCACCGGAATGACCGGGCATCTCGGCACCGCCGACGTCGACCGGATGAACCGGACCGGTGTGACCGCGCTCGCCGCCGGCGAGGGGCTGGCGCTGCTGGACCTCGCGACGTCCCGGGACGAGGCGCATCTCGTCCCGGCCCGGCTCGACGTCGCCGGGCTGCGCGCGAAGGCCGCCCGGGGCGCGGACGTCCCGGCGCTCTGGCGGGGCCTGGCCGGCGCCCCTGTGCGGTCCGCCGCCGTGACCGGCCGGGGCGCGGACTCGGCCGACCGGCTCCGGGGAAGGCTGGCCGCGCTCACCGCCGCCGACCAGGACCGCACGCTGCTCGACCTCGTCCGCGCGCATGTGGCGGCCGTGCTGGGGCACGCCTCGCCGGACGCCGTCGAGCCCGGACGGGCCTTCAACGAGATCGGCTTCGACTCGCTGACCGCCGTCGAACTGCGCAACCGGCTGCACACCGCGACCGGGCTGCGGCTGCCCGCCACGCTGGTGTTCGACCACCCCAACCCGGCCGCCCTCGCCGGCCGGCTGCGCACCGAACTGCTGGGACGGGACGCGGCGCCGGTGCCGCGGGCCCCCGCGGTGCGGGCCGCCGAGGGCGAGCCGATCGCGATCGTGGCGATGGGCTGCCGGTTCCCCGGCGGCGTCCAAAGCCCGGACGACCTGTGGGACCTGCTGGGCGAAGGCCGGGACGCGATCTCCGGCTTCCCCGCCGACCGCGGCTGGGACCTCGGCGGGGTCTACGACCCGGACCCCGACCACCCCGGCACCTCCTACACGGTGGCCGGCGGTTTCGTGGACGGGGCCGGCGACTTCGACCCCGGCTTCTTCGGCATCAGCCCGCGCGAGGCCCTCGCCATGGACCCGCAGCAACGGCTCGTGCTGGAGGTGTCGTGGGAGGCGCTGGAGCGGGCCGGGATCGTCCCGGGATCGCTGCGCGGCTCGCCGACCGGCGTGTTCGTCGGCGCCGCCTTCGCCGGGTACGGCGCCGGCCTGCAGGACGAGCTCGCCGGTCATCTGCTCACCGGCACCGCGTCCAGCGTGCTGTCCGGCCGGGTCTCCTACCTGCTCGGGCTGGAGGGGCCCGCCGTGACCGTGGACACCGCGTGCTCGTCGTCGCTGGTCGCGCTCCACCTGGCCGCGCAGTCGCTGCGGTCCGGTGACTGCTCGCTGGCCCTCGCCGGCGGCGTGATGGTCATGGCGTCGCCCGCCGGTTTCGTCGGGTTCTCCCGGCAGCGCGGCCTCGCGGCGGACGGCCGGTGCAAGGCGTTCGGCGCCTCCGCCGACGGGATGGGCATGGCCGAGGGCGCGGGGATGCTCGTGCTGGAGCGGCTCTCGGACGCCCGCCGCAACGGCCATCGGGTCCTGGCCGTGGTGACCGGCAGCGCGGTCAACCAGGACGGCGCGTCCAACGGGCTGACGGCTCCGAACGGGCCGTCGCAGCAGCGGGTCATCCGGGCCGCGCTGGACGGCGCGGAGCTGTCCGCCGCCGACATCGACGCCGTCGAGGCGCACGGCACCGGAACCACGCTCGGCGACCCGATCGAGGCGCAGGCGCTGCTCGCCACCTACGGGCAGGACCGTCCGGACGGCCGGCCGCTCTGGCTGGGCTCGGTGAAGTCGAACATCGGCCACACCCAGGCGGCGGCCGGCGTCGCCGGAGTGATCAAGATGGTGCTGGCGCTGCGGCACCGGACACTCCCCGCGACCCTGCACGCGGACGAGCCGTCCCCGCACGTGGACTGGTCGGCGGGCGCGGTGTCGCTGCTCACCGAGCCCGTCCCGTGGCCCGCCGGGGACCGTCCCCGCCGCGCCGGGATCTCCTCCTTCGGGTTCAGCGGCACCAACGCGCACACCATCCTCGAAGAGCCGCCCGCCGACGAGCCGGCCGATGCGCGGCCCGGCGGAGCGTCCGCGCAGCCTCCCGAGCCGCTGGCCGGTGGCAGAACAGCCTGGATGGTGTCGGCGCGGACCCCTGGCGCGCTGGCGGCGCAGGCAGGACGACTGCGCGAGTTCGTGGCGTCGTGCCCAGACCTGGACCCGGCGGACGTGGCGTGGTCGCTGGTCACGACGCGGTCGATGTTCGATCACCGCGCCGTGGTGACAGGCGCGGACCACGACGAGTTGCTGACCGGGCTGACCGCGGTGGCGGCAGGCGAGCCTGCCGCCGGGGTCGTGTCAGGGGTGGCAGGGGACGCGGGCCGGGTGGTCTTCGTGTTCCCGGGGCAGGGCTCGCAGTGGATCGGCATGGGGCGCGAGCTGGCGTCGTCGTCGCCGGTGTTCGCGGCACGGCTGGCCGAGTGCGCGGCGGCCCTGGCTCCGCACGTGGACTGGTCGTTGCAGGACGTCTTGGCCGGGGCCGATGGTGCGCCCGGCCTGGAAACGGCCGACGTCGTCCAGCCCGCGCTGTGGGCGGTCATGGTGTCGCTGGCGGCGGTGTGGGAGGCGGCCGGGGTTCGGCCGGACGCCGTGGTCGGGCATTCGCAAGGCGAGATCGCCGCCGCCTGCGTGGCCGGGATCCTGTCGCTGCAGGACGCGGCGAAAGTCGTGGCGCTGCGGAGCAAGGCGCTGACCGTCCTCGCCGGGCACGGCGGGATGCTGTCGGTCGCAGAGTCCGCGGAGCAGGTTCGGGACCGGCTGGCCGCGTTCGGCGAGCGGCTGTCGATCGCCGCCGTGAACGGGCCTACGGCCACGGTGGTGTCCGGTGAGCCTGCCGCGCTGGAGGAACTGGTCGCCGCGTGCGCGTCCGACGGCGTCCGGACCCGGCTGCTGCCGGTCGACTACGCCTCCCACAGCGCGCAGGTGGAGCGGCTCGAACGGGAGGTGCCGGCCGTCCTCGCCGGGATCACCCCGGGCCCGGCGCGGGTGCCGATGGTGTCGGCGATGACCGGCGAGTTCCTGGACGGCCCCGAGCTGGACGCCGCGTACTGGTACGCGAGCCTGCGCGCGACGGTCGAGTTCGACCGGGCGATCAGGGTGCTGGGCGAGGCCGGGCACCGGGCGTTCGTGGAGGTCTCCCCGCATCCGGTGCTGACCACCGCGATCACCGACACGCTGGAAGCCGCCGCGGCGGACGGCGGGCGGTCCGCGGTCCTCGGCACGCTGCGGCGCGACGACGGCGGGACGGACCGGCTGCTGACCTCGCTGGCCGAGGCGTCCACGTCCGGCATCGAGGTGGAGTGGACGGCGGTCCTCGGCGGCGGGCGCACGGTGGACCTGCCGACGTACGCCTTCCAGCACCGGACGTTCTGGCCGCAGCCCGACCCGGCCCCGGCGTCGACGGGCGACGGGGAAGGAGCGGGCACCGCGTCCGAGGCCCGGTTCTGGACGGCGGTGGAGAACGAGGACGTCCGGGCCCTCGCCGACACCCTGGCCGTCGACGACCGGCGGCTCCGCGACATGCTCCCCGTCCTGGCGTCCTGGCGGCGGCGGGAACGCGACGAGTCCCTCCTGCGGGACTGGCGCTACCAGATCTCCTGGACCCCAGTGACCGACCCGGGGCGGCCGGTCCTGCCGGGCACCTGGCTGGCCGTACTCCCGGCCGGCGCGACGGCAGGTGACCTGCCGGGCGCGTGCGTGCAGGCACTGAACGACAGCGGCGCCGACGTCCTCGTAGTCGAGACCGGCCCGGACGCACCGGACCGGGCGGCGCTGGCGGAACGGATCGCCCGCTCGTCCGCTGAGGCAAACGGCGCGCGGGTGGCCGGAGTCATGTCGCTGCTGCCGCTGGATGAGACCCCGCTGACCGGCCACCGCGCGGTGACCACTGGCGTGGCCGGGACGCTGGTCCTGCTGCAGGCACTGGGCGACGCCGGAATCGAAGCGCCGCTCTGGGTGGTGACGTCGGGTGCCGTGGCCGCTGGCCCGGGCGAGGTCCCGGTCAGCCCTGTCCAAGCGCAGGCCTGGGGTCTGGGACGGGTCGCCGGTCTGGAACACCCGGACCGTTGGGGTGGGCTGGTCGATCTGCCGTCGGTCTTGGACGATCGGGCGGCTGCTCGGTTGTGCGCGGTGCTGGCAGGTTGTGGTGAGGACCAGGTCGCGGTGCGGCCGTCGGGGATCCTGGCCCGCCGGCTGGTCCGCGCCACGCCGCGTCGCAACGGCGACCACCGGTGGACGCCGCGCGGCAGCGTCCTGGTAACCGGTGCGACCGGCGCGATCGGACCGCACCTCGCCCGCTGGCTCGCCCGGTGCGGCGCGCCGAACGTCGTGCTGACCAGCCGGCGCGGCACGGACATAAAGGGCGGCGCGCGGCTCGCCGCGGAACTGGCGGCGGCCGGGACCACCGTCGGCATCGTCGCCTGCGACGTCGCCGAACGCGACCAGGTGGCGGGCCTGCTCGACTGGGTCGACGCCACCGGTCCGGCGCTGAGCACGGTCATGCACGCGGCGGTCGCCCTCCGCCTCACACCGCTGGACGGCGTGGACCTGCATGAACTGTCCGAAGCGCTCGGCGCGAAGGTCGATGGCGCGCGCTGGCTGGACGAGCTGACCGCCGACCAGGACCTGGACGCGTTCGTACTGTTCTCCTCGATCGCCGCGACCTGGGGCGGCAGCGACCACGGCGCTTATGCCGCGGCCAACGCCCACTTGGATGCGCTGGCCATGGAGCGGCGGTCCCGTGGGCTGCCCGCGACGTCGGTGGCGTGGGGCGTCTGGGACACCCGCGAGCCCGAAGACCTCGACGCCGAACTGCCGCCGATCGTGACCTGGCTGCTCCGGCAGGGCATGGGATTCCTCGACCCGGCGCCCGCGCTCACCGCACTCGGCCAGGTGCTCGCCGACGACGAGACCTTCCTCGCCGTCGCCGACGTCGACTGGACCCGGTACGCACCCGTCTTCACCGCCGCCCGGCCGTGGCCGCTGCTGGACGGCCTCCCCGAGGTGAAGCGGCTCGCCGTGGCGGACGCCACCGGCCCGGACACCTCCGGTGAGGCCGGGGAGCTGACCGCCCGCCTCGCTGCGGTCACTCCGGCGGAACGGGAAAGGGTGGTCGCAGACCTGGTTCGGGTGCATGCGGCGGCGGTGTTGGGGCATGCGTCGCCGGACGAGGTGGGGGCGACGCGGGCGTTCCGCGATATGGGGTTCGACTCGCTCACCGCCGTCGAGCTCCGCAATCGGCTGAACGCCGAGACGGGCCTGAAGCTGCCTTCGACGGCCGTGTTCGACTACCCGTCCCCGCAAGTGCTCGCCCGGCAGGTGATCACCGAGCTGCTGGGGGTTCCGGCCGAGACCGCCTCGGCCCCGGCCCGTCCGGTGGCCGCAACGGACGAGCCCGTCGCGATCGTCGGCATGGGCTGCCGCTACCCAGGTGGCGCCGGCGACCCCGACCGCCTCTGGGACCTGCTCGCCCGCGAGTCGGACGCGACGTCCCCCTTCCCCGTGGACCGCGGCTGGGAGCTCGACGGGCTGATCGACGCCGACCCGGACCGCGCCGGGACCTCCTACACGAGCCGCGGCGGGTTCGTCCTCGGGGCCACCGAGTTCGATCCGGGGTTCTTCGGGATCAGTCCACGTGAGGCCTTGGCGATGGATCCGCAGCAACGGTTGCTGTTGGAGACGGCGTGGGAGGCGTTGGAGCGTGCGGGCATCGATCCGCTGTCGCTGCGCGGCACCTCGACCGGAGTGTTCGCCGGAGCATCCTCGTCCGGCTACCTGGGCCGCGGCGCCGGGATGGAAGGTGCGGAAGGACATCTCGTCACCGGCAACTCCGGCAGCGTGATCTCCGGTCGGGTGTCGTATGTGCTGGGCCTGGAAGGCCCTGCGGTCACGGTGGACACGGCGTGCTCGTCGTCGCTGGTGGCGTTGCATCTGGCGTGTCAGGCGGTGCGCTCGGGGGAGTGCGGGATGGCTCTGGCCGGTGGTGTGGCGGTGATGGCGGATCCGGCGGAGTTCGTGGGGTTCTCGCGGCAGCGGGTGTTGGCGGCCGATGGGCGTTGCAAGGCGTTCGGTGCGTCGGCGGACGGGATGGGGTTGGCTGAGGGCGCGGGCATGGTGCTGGTGGAGCGCCTGTCGGACGCGCTCCGCAATGGGCATCCGGTGCTGGCGGTCGTGCGGGGCAGTGCGATCAACCAGGACGGTGCGTCCAACGGGCTGACCGCTCCCAATGGGCCGTCGCAGCAGCGAGTCATCCGCGCCGCCCTGGCCAACGCCCGGCTCACCGCCGACCAGGTCGATGCCGTGGAAGGCCACGGCACCGGCACCGAACTCGGCGACCCCATCGAAGCGCAAGCCCTGCTGGCGACCTATGGGCAGGACCGTCCGGACGACAGACCGTTGTGGCTCGGGTCGATCAAGTCCAACATCGGGCACGCCCAGGCCGCCGCCGGAGTCGCCGGAATCATCAAGATGGTGCTCGCACTGCGCCACGGGCTGCTGCCCCGCACCCTGCACGCGGACGAGCCGACACCGCATGTGGACTGGTCGTCCGGTGCGGTGCGGCTGCTGAACGAAGCCATGCAGTGGTCCACGGAGGGGGCGCCGCGCCGCGCCGGAGTCTCCGCCTTCGGAATCAGCGGGACGAACGCGCACATCATCCTCGAGGAGCCCCCCGCCCCGGCGGAGAGCCTGGCGGACGTTCCGGAGGAGAGCCCGGTGCCGGTGCTGATGGGCGGGCCGGTGGTATGGCCGCTGTCGGCGCGTACTGCTGGCGGGTTGGCGGCGCAGGCAGGTCGACTGCGCGAGTTCGTGATGGCGCGGCCTGACCTGGACCCGGTGAACGTTGGTTGGTCGCTGGTCACGACGCGTTCGGCTTTCGAGCATCGAGCCGTCGTCACCGGCGACGACCCCGACGAGCTGATGGCCGGGCTGACAGCGGTCGCGGCGGGCGAGCCCGCCGCCGGGGCGGTCAGCGGCCTTGCGGGCGAAGCAGGCCGGGTGGTGTTCGTCTTCCCGGGCCAGGGCTCGCAGTGGATCGGGATGGGCCGGGAGTTGACGGCCTCGTCTCCGGTGTTCGCAGCACGGTTGGCCGAATGCGCAGCGGCCCTCGCGCCATTCGTCGACTGGTCGTTGCAGGACGTGCTGGCCGGCGTGAATGGGGCCCCTGGTCTGGAGACGGCCGATGTCGTGCAGCCGGTCTTGTGGGCGGTGATGGTGTCGCTGGCCGCAGTGTGGGAAGCGGCGGGCGTCCAGCCGGATGCGGTGGTCGGGCACTCTCAGGGTGAGATCGCTGCCGCCTGTGTGGCCGGGATCCTGAGCCTGGAAGACGCGGCCAAGGTCGTGGCGCTGCGCAGCAAGGCGCTGACCGTCCTGGCCGGTCGTGGGGGGATGCTGTCGATCGCCGAACCCGCCGGCAAGGTACGGGAGCGGCTGTCGGCCTGGGGCGACCGGCTGTCGGTCGCGGCGGTGAACGGACCCGCGGCCACGGTCGTTTCCGGCGAGCCGAACGCCTTGCAGGAACTGGCCGCCGCCTGTGAGGCCGAGTCGGTACGGAACAGATTGCTGCCGGTCGACTACGCCTCCCACAGCGCGCAGGTGGAGGCGATCGAACAAGAGATCCGGGACGTTCTCAAGGACATCGCGCCTGGTCGGACGCGTCTGCCGATGGTGTCGGCGATGACCGGGGAGTTCCTGGACGGTCCCGAACTCGACGCGTCCTACTGGTACGCCAGCCTGCGCGCGCCCGTGGAGTTCGACCGGGCGATCCGGGTGCTGGCCGAGGCGGGCCACCGGATGTTCATCGAGACCTCGCCGCATCCGGTGCTGACCGCCCCGATCATCGAGACCCTGGAGGCGGTGACGTCCGACCCGGCCTCGACGACCGCGATCGGGACACTCCGGCGCGACGATGGCGGCGCCGACCGGCTGCTGACCTCGCTGGCAGAGGCTTACACGGCCGGCGCCAGCGTGGAATGGACAAGCGTCCTTCCCGCCGGTGAACGGGTCGATCTGCCGACGTATGCGTTCCAGCGCGAGCGTTTCTGGCCAGAGCCCATCACGCCCGAGCCGACCGCTGGAGGTGGTGAGGGCGCCGAGGCCGACTTCTGGGCAGCAGTCGAAGACGGAGACGTGACCGGCCTCGCTGAGGCATTGGCGGTCGACGACCAGCGCTTGAGCGAGGTACTCCCAGCACTCGCGTCCTGGCGACGGCAGGAGCGAGATGCAGCTGCGGTATCTGGCTGGCGCTACCGGGTCTCCTGGGTACCGGTCCCTGAATCCGAGCCCGTCGTCCTGTCCGGCACGTGGCTCCTGATCGCCCCGACACATGCGCCGACCCTTGAACTCCTGGACGGGACCGTCCAAGCGATGTCGGACCGGGGTGCCCGAGTCGTGGTGGTCGAGGCGGCCCCGGACGATGCGGACCGCGCCGTCTTCGCCGGGCTGATCGACCGGGTGCTGGAGGCCGATGGGCGTCCGGACGTCGCAGGAGTGGTGTCGCTGCTGGCACTGGAGGAGGCTCCGCTGCCGGGGTTCCCGGTCGTGGCCGGGGGGCTGGCAGGGACGGTCGCGCTCGTCCAGGCGCTCGGCGACCTCCGGATCGACGCGCCACTGTGGGCGGTCACCCGCGGCGCGGTCTCCGCCAGCGACGAGCCGGTGGAGAGCGCGGTGCAGGCGCAGGTGTGGGGGCTTGGCCGGGTCGCGGGCCTTGAGCATCCGGACCGCTGGGGCGGTCTGGTCGATATGCCGCCGGTGTGGGACGAGCGGGTCGCCGCGCGGCTCTGCGCCGCGCTGGCCGGGGCCGGGGAGGATCAGCTCGCCATCCGGGCCTCCGGAAGCATGGCCCGCCGCCTGACCCGCGCTCCGCGGCCGCGCGACGACGGCCGCCGTTGGAGCCCGCGCGGCACCGTCCTGGTGACCGGCGGAACGGGCGGGGTCGGCGGGCACGTCGCCCGGTGGCTGGCCGGGCGCGGTGCCTCGAAGGTGGTGCTCGTGAGCCGGTCAGGGCCGGCGGCGGCCGGGGTAGCGGAGCTGGCGGCCCGGCTGGCCGAGCGAGGCGTCCGGGCCGAGGTCGTGGCCGGTGATACCGGACGGCGCAACGAACTGGCCGGGCTGCTGGACCGGATCGCGGCGGACGGCCCGCCGCTGAGCGCGGTCCTGCATGCGGCGGGCAGCGGACAGGCGACCCCACTGCGCGATCTTGACCGAGAGGAACTCGCCGCCGTGCTGTCGGCGAAGGCCACGGGTGCGGCGCTGCTGGACGAGCTGACGTCGAAACTGGATCTGGATGCGTTCGTGCTGTTCTCCTCGGGCGCGGCGACCTGGGGCAGTGGTGGTCAGTCCGCTTACGCGGCGGCCAACGCGTTCCTGGACGCTCTGGCAGAGGCCCGGCGTGCGAGGGGTTTGGTCGGGTCGTCGGTGGCGTGGGGTTTGTGGGGCGGCGGCGGTATGGGCTCTGGTGAAGGCGGAGACCAGCTGCAACGCCTCGGTATGCGGGTCATGAACCCCGACCTGGCCGTAGGCGCCCTAGGGCAGGTGCTGGACGCCGACGAAGGCCCGGTGACCGTCGCCGACGTGGACTGGACCCGGTTCACCCCCGTCTTCACCCTGCACCGGCCCAGCCCGCTGATCGCCGACCTGCCCGAGGTCGCCTGGACCCTCGTCGCCGCCGAGGGGGAACCGGAACACGGCGGCGATGGGGCCGGCGCGGCGCTCGCCGAGCGGCTGGCAGGACGGCCGCGCGCCGAGCAGGAGCGCGCGCTGGTCACCCTGGTCCGCGCCGAGGCCACCGCCGTCCTCGGGCACCGCTCGTCCGACGCCGTCGCGCCCGGCCGGGCGTTCCGCGATCTGGGCTTCGACTCGCTCACCGCCGTCGAGCTGCGGAACCGGCTGACCGCCGCGACCGGGCGGCGACTGCCGGCCACCGTGGTCTTCGACCACCCGACCCCGGCCGCCCTCGCCGGCCGCCTCCGCGCCGAGATGTTCGGTGATGACAGCGCGGAATCGTCGGTCCCGGCGGAACTCGACCGGCTGGAATCCATTCTCTCGTCCCTGGGCGGGAACGGCGTGAGCCGATTCGACATCGCGCTTCGGCTGGAGGCCATCGCTCAGGGACTGCGGGACGGCGAGACATCAGGCGAACCGGTCGACGACGAACTGGAAACGGCGACCGACGAGGAGATGTTCGACCTCGTCGAAAAGGAACTGGGCACCTCCGACTTCGACTAGCCAGGAGACGGCTGAGGTAAATGGAGCAAGAGGACAAGCTTCGCGACTACCTGAAGCAGGTGACCGCCAAGTTGCGCCGGACCCGCGAGCACCTCCGCGAGATGCGGGAGCGGGACCGGGAGCCGATCGCGATCGTCGGCATGGGCTGCCGCTACCCCGGCGGCGTCCGCGAGCCCGCGGACCTGTGGGACCTGGTCGCGTCGGGACGCGATGCGATCTCCGGCTTCCCGGGGGACCGCGGCTGGGACGTGCTCGAAGGCATGGCCGGCGCGGACTCCCGCGGCGACGGCTCCTCCTATGCGCGCCAGGGCGGGTTCATCGAGGACGTCGCCGAGTTCGACGCGGGCTTCTTCGGGATCAGTCCGCGCGAGGCGCTGGCGATGGACCCCCAGCAGCGGCTGCTGCTGGAGGCCGCCTGGGAGGCGTTCGAGCAGGCGGGCATCGCGCCCGGGTCCCTGCGCGGGAGCCCGACTGGGGTGTTCGCCGGGGCGACCTACTCCGGGTACACCGCGGACGGCGCCGAGGGCGCGGAAGGCTACCTGCTGACCGGTGGGCTGACGGCGGTGATCTCCGGCCGGGTGTCGTACACGCTCGGTCTCGGAGGGCCGGCCGTCACGGTGGACACGGCGTGCTCGTCGTCGCTGGTGGCGTTGCATCTGGCGTGCCAGTCGCTGCGGGCCGGCGAGTGCGAACTCGCGCTGGCGGCCGGCGTCGCGGTCCTGGTGACTCCCGGCGCGTTCGCGGAGTTCTCCCGGCAGCGCGGCATGGCCGCCGATGGCCGGTGCAAGGCGTTCTCGGCCGACGCGGACGGCATCGGATGGGGCGAGGGGACGGGGACGCTGCTCCTGGAGCGACTGTCGGACGCCCGCCGCAACGGGCACGAGGTCCTCGCGGTCGTCCGGGGCAGCGCGGTCAACCAGGACGGCGCGTCCAACGGTCTCGCTGCGCCGAACGGGCCGTCGCAGCAGCGGGTCATCCGGGCCGCGCTGGACAATGCCCGGCTCGCCGCCGCCGAGGTGGACGCGGTCGAGGCGCACGGCACCGGAACCACGCTGGGCGACCCGATCGAGGCGCAGGCGCTGCTCGCGACCTACGGGCAGGGCCGGACCGCCGACCGGCCGCTGTGGCTGGGGTCGGTGAAGTCGAACATCGGCCACACCCAGTGCGCCGCGGGCATGGCCGGTGTGATCAAGATGGTGCTGGCGCTGCGGCACGAGGTGCTGCCCCCGACCCTGCACGCCGCGGAGCCGTCCCCGCACGTCGACTGGTCCGCCGGGCACGTGCGGCTGCTGACCGAGCAGGTCCCCTGGCCGGCGAACGGGCGTCCGCGCCGCGCCGGAGTATCGGCGTTCGGTGTCAGCGGCACGAACGTGCACGTCATCCTGGAGGAGCCCCCCGGCACCGAAGACGCCGACGCCGACGACATAGCGGCCGCGGATACGCCGCCGCCCGAGACCGGAGGCGCGGGGCCGGCGATGCTGTCGCCGGGGCCGTCGGCGTGGACGGTGTCGGGCCGCGGCGCCGCCGGGCTGGCCGCCCAAGCCGCGCGCCTGCGGGACTTCGTGCTCGACCGGCCCGACCTGGACGTCGACGACGTGGGGTGGTCGCTGGCCACCACCCGCTCCGCGTTCGAACACCGGGCTGTTGTGACCGGTGCGGGACGCGACGAGTTGCTGTCGGGTCTGGCCGCCGTCGCGGCGGGCGAACCGGCCGCCGGAGTCGTCACCGGCGTGGCGGAGGAAGCGGACCAGGTGGTGCTGGTCTTCCCCGGTCAGGGCTCGCAGTGGGTCGGCATGGGACGCGCGTTGGCGGCGTCGTCTCCGGTGTTCGCGGCGCGCCTCGCCGAGTGCGCGGACGCGCTCGCGCCGTTTGTCGACTGGTCGTTACGGGACGTCCTGGACGGTGCCGACGGCGCGCCGGGATTGGAGACGGCCGACGTCGTCCAGCCCGCGCTGTGGGCGGTGATGGTGTCGCTGGCGGCGGTGTGGGAGGCGGCCGGGGTTCGCCCGGATGCGGTGCTCGGGCATTCGCAGGGTGAGATCGCCGCCGCCTGCGTGGCCGGGATCTTGTCGCTTGAGGACGCCGCCAAGGTGGTGGCACTGCGGAGCAAGGCACTGACCGTTCTTGCTGGTCGCGGCGGGATGCTGTCGGTCGCCGAGGACGCGGTCAAGGTGCGGGAGCGGCTCGCGGAACGGGGCGAGCGGCTGTCGGTCGCGGCGGTGAACGGCCCCGAGGCGACGGTCGTGTCAGGTGAGCCGGAAGCCCTGGACGAACTGGCCGCCGCGTGCGAGGCCGAGTCGGTGCGGACACGGTTGCTGCCGGTCGACTACGCCTCCCACAGCGCCCAGGTGGAGGCGATCGAGCAAGAGATCGTGGACGTGCTGAAAGGCATCGTCCCTGGCCAGGCCAAGATCCAGATGGTCTCCGCGATGACCGGGGAGTTCCTGGACGGTCCGGAACTCGACGCGTTCTACTGGTACGCGAGCCTGCGCGCGCCTGTGGAGTTCGACCGGGCGATCCGGGTGCTGGCCGAGGCGGGGCACCAGGTGTTCATCGAGGCGTCGCCGCACCCCGTCCTCACCTCGGCGATCACCGGCACGCTGGAGGAGACCGCGCAGGCCGGGGGCTCCAACGGGATGCCGCCCGTGGCGCCGGTGGTGGCCGGGACGCTGCGGCGCGATGACGGCGGCCCCGACCGGCTGCTGCTGTCGCTGGCCGAAGCCCAGGTGCGCGGGGTGGGCGTGGACTGGCGGGCCGTGCTGCCCGCGGGTCGCCGGGTCGCCCTGCCGACCTATGCCTTCCAGCGGCAACGGTACTGGCCGCGCCTCGATCCAGGGGTCGGTGACGTGTCCTCGGCGGGGCTGGAGGCGCTCGGGCATCCGCTGCTCAGCGCGGCGGTCGAGCTGGCGGACGGTACGGGCCTGCTGTTCACGGGCCGGCTGTCGACTCGCTCGCAGCCCTGGCTGGCCGACCACGCGCCGGCGGGCTCGGTCGTGCTGCCGGGGACGGCGTTCGTGGAACTGGCCGTCCGCGCCGGCCACCAGGCCGGATGCGCGCGCCTCCGCGAGCTGGCGGTGTCGGCGCCGCTTGTCCTCCCGTCCGGCAACGCTCTCTCCTTGCAGGTCAGGGTGGGCGCGCCGGATGGTGACGGGGTCCGTTCCGTCGAGGTGTGCTCGCGGGCGGAGGACGTCCCGGACGGGCCGTGGACGCAGCATGCCCGCGGCCTGCTCGCCCCGGCCGCCGACGCCGCCCCGACCGGTGTTGACGACCTCGCGGTCTGGCCGCCGCGCGGGGCCGCCCGGATGGACATCGAGGGCGTGTACGGCAGGCCGGCCGAATCCGGTTACGGCTATGGGCCGGTGTTCCAGGGCTTGCGGGCGGCCTGGCGGCGGGACGGTCAGGTGTTCGCCGAGGTCGCCCTGCCCGAGGACTGCGATGCGGGATCGTTCGGCCTGCACCCGGCCCTGCTGGACGCCGCCCTCCACGCCACAGCCCCGGCCTTCGACACCGGACGCGGTGAAGTGCGGCTCGCCACCGGCTGGAACGAGGTGAACCTGCACGCCTCCGGCGCGTCAATGCTGCGGGTGCGGCTGTCCCAGGACGCTTCCGGTGCCTGGTCTCTGCTCGCCGCCGACCCAACCGGGGCGCCGGTCGTCTCGGTCGCCTCGCTGACGTTCGAGCAGGTTCCGGCGGAGCAGCTGGCCGCGGCCGGCGCCGGTCTCCGCGACACACTCCTCACCTTCGACTGGGTTCCCGTCCCGGAGGGCGCCCCACCCGCCGACCTGGCGCTCATCGGCGACGACCCGTGGGACCTCGTGGCCGGCCTGACGGCCTCCGGCGCGACCGTGCGGACCTACCCGGACCTTCCCGCCCTCCTGGCCGCGACCGATGCCGCCGAACAGGTCCCGCAGACTGTCCTGACGTGTCCGCATAGCGCCTCGCCGACGGGACTGGTCGACGAGCTGGTGCGCGACTGGCTGGACGCGGAACTGCCGGCGGCCGCTCGATTGGTGCTGATGACACGAGGAGCGGTCGGAGCGGACGCGGCCGACTTGGACGGCGCCGCGCTGTGGGGGCGGATGCGGGCCGAGCAGGCCATGCATCCGGGCCGTCTTGTCCTGGCCGACCTCCCTGCGGCGACCCGTCCGGACGGCGGTGACGCGCTGCGGCTGATGGCGGCGGACGCCGGGGAGCCGGAGCTGGCGATCCGGGACGGGGCGGTGCTGGCGCGGCGGCTGGCCCGTCCGTCCGGAGGGCTGGTGCCGCCCGATGGCCGCGTACCGTGGCGGCTCGCCGCCGAGGAACGCGGCACACTGGACGGGCTGGCGCTGGTGCCGTGCCCGGAGGCGGCGGCGCCGCTGGAGCCGGGCCAGGTGCGGGTCGCGGTCCGCGCCGCCGGCGTGAACTTCACCGACGTGCTGGTCGGGCTCGCCATGGTCCCCGGCGCCGCGGAGATGGGCAGCGAGATCGCGGGTGTGGTTCTGGAGACCGGACCCGGCGTCACCGGGACCGCGGCCGGCGACCGGGTGCTGGGCACCGTGTCGGGCGGGTTCGGGCCGGTCACGGTCGCCGACGCGCGGCTGCTGGCGCGCTTCCCGGAGTCCTGGTCGTTCGCTGAGGCGGCGTCGGTGCCGATGGCGGCCGCAGCGGCCTGGTATGCGCTCGTGGACCTGGCCGAGGCGCGGCCCGGCGGACGGCTGCTGGTGCACGAGGCCGCCGAAGCCGTGGGCATGGCCGCCGTGGCGATCGGCCGGCACCTGGGGCTGGAGGTCTTCGGCACCGCCGACCCGGCCAAGCACGGAGCGCTGGTGAGCCTCGGGCTGGGCGCGGACCATGTGGCGTCGTCGCGGACGGCGGAGTTCGAGGAGGCGTTCCTCGCTTCCACCGGCGGCGCCGGGATGGACATCGTGCTGAACGCGCTGGCCGGTGAGCTGACCGACGCGTCACTGCGGCTGCTGCCGCGAGGCGGGACGTTCCTCGAACTCGGCAAGACCGACGTTCGGGATGCCGACCGGGTCGCCGCCGACCATCCCGGCGTGACCTACCGGCCCTTCGACACCGGCGACGCGGGACGGGAGCGGTTCGGGGAGATCCTCGCGCACACCGTGGCGTTGCTGGCCGCGGGCGACCTGCCGATGGTTCCGGTGCGGGCGTGGGACGTCCGGCGGGCTCCCGAGGCGTTCAGATACCTGAGCCAAGGCCGCCACGTCGGCAAGATCGTCCTGACCGTCCCACCCGACCCGGCGGCGCCCCGCAAGCCGGGCACCGTGCTGGTCAGCGGTGGTCGTGCGGCGCCGCTCGCCCGTCCGCTGGCCTCCACCGGCCGGGCCGCCCGCCTGGTGCTGGCCTGCCGCGAGGGCCCCGCCGCCACCGGCCTGCCGCACCTGGCGGCCGACATGGCCGCGAGCGGCACGGCCGTGCAGGTGACAGCCTGCGACCCCGCAGACCGGGATGCTCTGGCGGCTCTGCTCACGAACGCTGAGGCGCCGCTGACCGGTGTCGTCCACGCCGCCGACCGTCCGACCGGGGCCGTCGATCCCGTCGATGAGACAGCGTGGAACCTACATGCGCTGACCAGGGGAAATGACCTTGAGCTGTTCGTGCTGGTGACGTCGGCCGGCGAGACGATCGGCGGCGGGGACGGGACCGCGGCCTGCGCGGAGGCGCTCGCGGCGCAACGCCGGTCGGCGGGGCTCCCAGCGACCGCGCTGGTATGGGAACCGGCCGACGCGACGGAGGCGGAGGCCGGCACGCTCTTGGAAGCGGCACTGTCCGGGGACGAGGTGGTGCTGATCTCGGCGCGGCCCGACCTGTCCGGCCTGCGCGCACGCGCGGCGCAGGGCGCGGACGTCCCCGCGCTGTGGCGTGACCTGATCGGCGGACCGACCGCGCCGCCCGCCGCGGCGTCGGGCGACGGCGACGATGGGCACGCGCTGGCGCGCCGCCTCGCCGGGCTGTCCGCGGCGGAGCGGAACCGGCTTCTGCTGGACCTCGTCAACGCGCACGTGGCGGCCGTCCTCGGGCACGCCTCGCCGAACGCGATCGAACCCGGCCGGGCGTTCAGCTCGATCGGGTTCGACTCGCTCACCGCCGTCGAACTGCGCAACCGGTTGAACGCCGCGACCGGGCTGCGGCTCCCGGCCACCCTGATCTTCGACCATCCCACTCCGGTCGCCATTGCCGAACTCCTCCGCGAGAGCCTCACCGCCGATGACGGCGACTCCGCCGAATCCGAAGAGGAGAGGTTCAGGAACGCGCTGGCGTCCATTCCGCTGTCCCGGTTCAGAGACGCGGGACTGATGGACGCGCTGCTGCGGCTCGCCGAACTCGACGACGACGCTCCCGCGCCGGACGGGAACGGGCAGCTCGAAAGCATCGACGCGATGGACGCCGAAAGCCTGGTCCGCATGGCGTTCGGCGGCGAAGAGGCGGACATCTGATGAAGCTCAATGCGTGGAGGCCGCGATGACAATGCCCGCCGACAAGGTCCTGGAAGCACTGCGCGCCTCGCTGAAGGAGACGGAACGGCTGCGGCGGCAGAACCGGCAGCTCGTCTCGGCGTCGCGGGTGCCGGTCGCGATCGTGGGCATGAGCTGCCGCTACCCGGGCGGCGTCCGGGACCCGGAGGGCTACTGGGACCTGCTGGCCTCGGGCACCGACGCGATGGGCGACTTCCCGCAGGACCGCGGCTGGCAGGTCGACGACGGCGCGGGCGACGACGGGACGTCGTACGCACGGCAGGGCGGCTTCCTCTATGACGCGGCGGAGTTCGACGCCGGATTCTTCGGGATCAGCCCCCGCGAGGCGCTGGCGATGGATCCGCAGCAGCGGGTCCTGCTGGAGGTCGCGTGGGAGGCGTTGGAGCGGGCGGGGATCGACCCCGAAACGCTGCGCGGCTCCCCGGCCGCGGTGTACGCCGGGGCGGCCTTCTCCGGTTACACCGCCGACGCCGCCGGATCGGAGGGCTACCTGCTCACGGGCGGGCTGGCCGCGGTGATCTCCGGCCGCGTCTCGTACACGCTGGGCCTGGAGGGCCCGGCCGTCACAGTGGACACGGCATGCTCGTCGTCGCTGGTGGCACTGCACCTGGCCGTGCAGGCGCTGCGCGCAGGGGAGTGCTCGCTGGCCCTCGTCGGCGGTGTGACGATCATGCCCACGCCGGGAGTGTTCGCGGAGTTCTCCCGGCAGCAGGGGCTGGCGGCCGACGGCCGGTGCAAGTCGTTCGCCGCCGCCGCCGACGGCACCGGATGGGCCGAAGGCGCAGGCGTGCTCGTCCTGGAGCGGCTGCCGGACGCGCACCGCGCCGGACGCCGGGCGCTGGCCGTGGTGGCGGGCAGCGCGGTCAACCAGGACGGCGCGTCCAACGGCCTCACGGCCCCGAACGGGCCGTCGCAGCAGCGGGTCATCCGGGCCGCGCTCGCGAACGCGCGGCTGTCGGCGTCCGAGGTGGACGCGGTCGAGGCGCACGGGACCGGCACCACCCTCGGCGACCCCATCGAGGCGCAAGCGCTCCTGTCCACCTACGGGCAGGACCGCCCAGAGGGACGGCCGCTCTGGCTGGGCTCGGTGAAGTCGAACATCGGCCACACCTCGGCGGCGGCCGGCGTCGCCGGAGTCATCAAGATGGTGCTGGCCCTCCAGCACCGCGAACTGCCCCGCACCCTGCACGTGGACGAGCCGACCCCGCAGGTCGACTGGTCGGCCGGCGACGTCCGGCTGCTGACCGAGCCGGTCCCCTGGACGGACGGCGAGCACCCGCGCCGGGCCGGAGTGTCGTCGTTCGGCGTCAGCGGCACCAACGTGCACGCCATCCTCGAAGAGCCTCCTGCGTCCGACGACGGCGGCCCGGCGGACGACGAGACAGAGAACGGCGACGACGAAGCCCTCCCCGTGCTGGCCTCAGAGATCCTGGCCTGGCCGGTGTCCGGACGCAGCGCCGAGGGGCTGGCCGGTCAGGCGGAGCGGCTGCGCGAGTTCGTGGAGGCGCGGCCGGATCTGGGTCCGGCTGCTGTGGCGTGGTCGTTGGTGACGACGCGGTCGACGTTCGAGCACCGGGCCGTGGTCGTTGGTGGTGGCCGGGACGCGTTGATGGCGGGACTGTCCGCGCTGGCGACCGGTGAGCCTGCGGCGGGCGTGGTCCAGGGCACGGCTGCGAGCGCTGCCGGGCGCACCGTGTTCGTTTTCCCTGGCCAGGGCTCGCAGTGGATCGGGATGGGACGCGAGCTGGCGGCGTCGTCTCCGGTCTTCGCGGCGCGGCTGGCCGAGTGCGGGGCGGCGCTGGCGCCCTATGTGGAGTGGTCGCTTGATGACGTGCTGGCCGGGGCCGAGGGTGCACCCGGTCTGGGGACCGCCGACGTCGTGCAGCCGGTGTTGTGGGCCGTCATGGTGTCGCTGGCGGCGGTGTGGGAGGCGGCTGGGGTTCGGCCGGATGCGGTGGTCGGACACAGCCAGGGTGAGATCGCGGCTGCCTGCGTCGCCGGAATCTTGTCGCTGGACGATGCCGCGAAAATAGTGGCGCTGCGGAGCAAGGCACTGACCGTCCTCGCCGGTCGCGGCGGGATGCTGTCGATTGCTGAGGACTCCGGCCGGGTGCGGGAGCGGCTGTCGGCTTGGGGTGAGCGGCTGTCGATCGCAGCGGTGAACGGTCCGGCCGCGACGGTGGTGTCCGGCGAGCCGGACGCTCTGGACGAGCTGGCCGCTGTGTGTGCGCAGGAGGATGTGCGGACGCGGTTGTTGCCGGTGGACTATGCCTCGCACAGCGCCCAGGTGGAGGGTCTGCGGGCGGAGATCGTGGCGGCGCTGAAAGATGTGGTTCCGAGTCCGGCGCAGGTACCGATGGTCTCGGCCATGACCGGCGAATCCCTAGACGGCCCCGAACTCGACGCGTCGTACTGGTATGCCAGCCTCCGCGCGACCGTCGAGTTCGACCGCGCCGTCCGCGTCCTGGGCGAGGCCGGACACCGAACGTTCCTGGAGATCTCCCCGCACCCCGTGCTGACATCGGCGATCACCGACGCGCTGAACGATGAAGCCACCGCGATCGGGACGCTGCGCCGTGACGACGGCGGCGCCGACCGGCTCCTGACCTCCCTGGCCGAAGCACACGTGCACGGGACGAACATCGACTGGACGGCCATCCTTCCCACGTCCGACAAGGTTGAACTGCCGACCTACGCCTTCCAGCACGATCACTACTGGACCAAGCCGTCGCTCACGGCCGGGGACGTGCGCTCGGCCGGTCTCGGCAGCATGGGCCATCCGCTGCTCGGCGCGGCCGTGGAGTTGGCCGCGGGGGACGGGCTGGTGTTCACCGGCCGGCTTTCGCTCCGCGCCCAGCCGTGGCTGGCCGACCATGCCGTGGCAGGGACCGTCCTGTTGCCCGGCACGGCGTTCGTTGAGCTTGCGGTCAGGGCCGGCTACCAGGCCGGATGCACGCGGATCGAGGAGCTGGCGCTGGCCGCTCCGCTGCTGCTGCCGCCTGAGGGCGGGCACCTGGTGCAGGTGAGCGTGAGCAGCCCCGGCGAGGACGGGCGGCGGGCCGTCGAGATCCACTCCCGCGGCGAGGACGCCGCCGTGGAGGCCCCTTGGACCAGGCACGCGAGCGGTCTGCTGGCGCCGCCTGAGGCGAGCGGCGGGCTGCCGGACGCGGCCGACTTCGCCATGTGGCCGCCGCAGGGGGCCGTCCCGGCCGACAGCACCGGCATGTACGCGTCGCTGGCGGCGAACGGATACGAGTACGGGCCGCTCTTCCGCGGGCTGCGGGCGGCGTGGCGTCGCGGCGACGAGGTGTTCGCCGAGGTCGCGCTGCCCGACGACGCCGACACCGGGACATTCGGGCTGCATCCGGCGCTGCTCGACTCCGCGATGCACGCCATCGCGCTGGCCGGCCGTCCCGAGCGGCCGGACGGAATCCTGCTGCCGTTCACGTGGAACGGGGTCGCGGTCCACGCGGCGGGCGCGTCCGTGCTGAGGGTCCGGCTGCGGTGGGCCGCGGACGGTTCGCTGTCGCTGGACGCGGCCGACGGCGCCGGGGCGCCGGTCGTCTCGGTCGGGTCGCTGGTCTTCCGGCCCGTCACCGCGGCGCAGCTCGAGGCGGCCGGCGGCGCGCTGCGGGACGCGCTGTTCAGCGTGGAGTGGACGCCGGTGCAGGTGCCGTCCGGATCGCCGGAGGGCCGGTGGGCGGTGGTCGGCGACGACCCGCTGGGCGTCGCCGCCGGCTTGGCGGCGGCCGGCGCGGACGTGCGGGCGTATCCGGAGCTCGCCGCCCTGCCGGACGAGCCCCCCGAGCTGGTCGTCATCAAAGTGGGCGGACCGGCCACGGCCGGAGGCGCGGCGGACGCCGCCGAGGCCGCGCGGCTGGAGACCGGCCGGGTGCTGGAGCTGCTCCAGCGCTGGCTGGCCGAGGACCGGCTCGGCTCTTCGCGGCTGGTCCTGGTGACCTGCGGCGCGGTCTCGACCGGCCCCGGCGAGGGCGTCGCGGACCTGGCCGGGGCCGCCGTGCGCGGGCTGGCCTACTCCGCGCAGTCGGAGAACCCCGACCGGATCGTGCTGGTCGACCTGCCCGCCGACGGCACAGCCGAGAGCTGGGCCACGCTGGCGGCGGTCTCGGCGACGGACGAACCGGAGCTGGCGATCCGCCGGGACGCCGTCCACGCTCGCCGGCTGGCCCGCCCGTCCAGCGGGCTGGTGCCGCCGGATGGCGGCGTTCCGTGGCGGCTCGCGGCCGAGGAACGCGGCACGCTGGACGGGCTGGCGCTGGTGCCGTGCCCGGAGGCTGCGGCGCCGCTGGAGCCGGGCCAGGTGCGGGTCGCGGTCCGCGCCGCCGGGCTCAACCTGCGCGACGTGGTGGTCGCGCTGGACATGCTGAGCCCGGACCTCGACCCGGTCGGCGGGGTGCTCGGCAGCGAGATCGCGGGAGTGGTGCTGGAGGCAGGCCCGGGGGTGACCGCGCTCGCGGCGGGCGACCGGGTGCTGGGCCTCGCCACCGGCGGGTTCGGGCCGGTGGTGGTCACCGACGCCCGGCAGCTCGCCCGCGTCCCGGCGGGCTGGTCGTTCACCGCGGCCGCGTCCGTCCCGGTCGCGTTCACGACGGCCTGGTACGCGCTGGTCGACCTGGCGAGAGCGCGGCCCGGTCGCCGGCTGCTGGTCCACTCGGCCGCCGGCGGCGTGGGCATGGCCGCCGTGGCGGTCGGCCGGTACCTGGGTCTGGAGGTCTTCGGCACCGCCAGCCCCGGCAAGCATCAGGTGCTCGCGGGCCTCGGGCTGGACGCGGACCACGTCGCATCGTCGCGGTCGGCGGAGTTCGAGGAGGCGTTCCTCGCTTCCACCGGGGGCGCCGGGATGGACATCGTGCTGAACGCCCTGGCTGGCGAGCTGACCGATGCGTCACTGCGGCTGCTGCCGCAGGGCGGGATGTTCCTCGAACTCGGCAAGACCGACCTGCGCGATCCCGATGAGATCGCGCGGCGGTACCCGGGCGTCCGGTACCGGGCGTTCAACCCGGGCGAGAGCGGCCCCGCCCACGTGGGCGAGATCCTGGCGCAGGTCGTCGGCTTGCTGGGCGCCGGTGAGCTGGCAATGCCTCCGGTCCGGGCCTGGGACGTCAGGCGAGCCCCCGAAGCGCTCCGGCACATGAGCCGGGCCCGCCACGTCGGCAAGATCGTCCTGACCGTCCCGGCCGATCCGTCGGCGTCCCGCGAGCCGGGGACCGTGCTGGTCACCGGCGGCACCGGCGTGCTCGGCGGGCTCGTCGCCCGGCATCTGGCGGAGACCGGGCGGGCCCGCCGGACGGTGCTGACCAGCCGGTCCGGCCCGGCCGCGCGCGGCGTTCCGGAGCTGGCGGCGGCCGTCGCGGCGCGCGGCGCGGAGGTCCGGGTGGCCGCCTGCGACGCCGCCGACGCGGACGCGCTGGCCGCGCTGCTGGACGGCGCCACGGCCGCCGTCCCGCTGACGGGCGTCGTGCACGCGGCCGGAGTGCTCGACGACGGCGTCATCGGGTCCCTCACCCAGGCGCGCGTCGCGGCGGTGATGCGGCCCAAGGCCGACGCGGCGTGGAACCTGCACCGGCTGACGCGGGACGCCGACCTGGACCTGTTCGTCCTGTTCTCTTCCGCCTCGGCGACCTTCGGCAGCACCGGCCAGGGCAACTACGCCGCGGCCAACGCCTTCCTGGACGCCCTGGCCGCCCGGCGCCGCGCGGAGGGGCTGCCCGCCGCCTCGCTGGCGTGGGGGCTGTGGGCGGACTCCAGCGCCATGACCGGCCACCTGACCGCGGCCGAACGGGAGCGGATCAGCCGGGGCGGGATGGCCGCGCTGTCCAACGAAGAGGGGCTGGGGCTGCTGGACCTGGCGGCATCGAGAGACGAGGCGGTCCTGGTCCCGGCCCGGGTGGACGTCGCCGGGCTGCGGGCACAGGTCGCCGGCGGCGCGGTGCTGCCCGCTCTCTGGCGGGGCCTGGTGGGTGCTCCGCTACGGCGGTCTGTCGCCGCCGCCGCGAGCGAGGGCATGGCGGACTCGCTGCGGCGCCAGCTCGCGGCCCTCCCCGGACCGGACGGCGACCGGATGCTGCTGGACCTGGTGCGCGGGCACGTCGCCGCCGTCCTGGGGCATTCCTCGCCCGCGGCCATCGAGCCCGGACGGGCGTTCAAGGAGATCGGCTTCGACTCGCTCACCGCCGTCGAACTGCGCAACCGGCTGGGCACCGCGACCGGGCTGCGGCTGCCGGCCACCCTGGCGTTCGACTACCCGACGCCGCTCGTGCTCGCCGCGCACCTGCGGACGGGCCTGGTGGGCGAGGGCGCCGCAACGGCCACCGCGGCCCCGGCGCCGGTTCCGGCGGTGGCGGCGGACGAGCCGATCGCGATCGTCGGGATGAGCTGCCGGTTCCCCGGGGCGCGGGACCCGGAGGGCCTGTGGGAGATGCTGATCGGGGGCCGCGACGCGATCTCCGAGGCCCCGCCCGACCGGGGGTGGGACGCCGAGGGCCTGTACGACCCGGACCCCGACCACGAGGGCACCGCGTACGTGCTGGCGGGCGGTTTCGTGCACGACGCGGCCGAGTTCGACCCCGGGTTCTTCGGGATCAGCCCCCGCGAGGCCCTCGCCATGGACCCGCAGCAGCGGATGCTGCTGGAGGTGTCGTGGGAGGCGCTGGAGCGCGCCGGGCTCCGTCCCGACGCTCTGCGCGGCTCCTCGACCGGCGTCTTCGCGGGCGCCGGGTTCTCCGGCTACGCGGCGAACCTGAACGGCAGCGGCGCCGAGGGCACGGAGGGGTACCTGCTGACCGGCACCGCGACCAGCGTCATCTCCGGCCGGGTCGCCTACACGCTCGGGCTGGAAGGCCCCGCGGTCACCGTCGACACCGCCTGCTCCTCGTCGCTGGTGGCCTTGCACCTCGCCTGCCAGTCGCTGCGGGCGGGCGAGTGCACGCTCGCCCTCGCGGGCGGCGTGACCGTGATGGTGGACCCGATGGAGTTCGTCGGGTTCTCCCGGCAGCGGGCGTTGGCGGGAGACGGGCGCTGCAAGGCGTTCTCCGCCGACGCCGACGGCATGGGGATGGGCGAAGGCGCCGGGGTCCTGGTCGTCGAGCGGCTGTCGGACGCCCGCCGCAACGGGCACCGCATCCTGGCCGTGGTGCGCGGCAGTGCGATCAACCAGGACGGTGCGTCCAACGGCCTCACCGCGCCGAACGGGCCGTCCCAGCAGCGGGTGATCCGCGCCGCGCTGGCCGGTGCCGGAGTGCGCGCCGACGAGGTCGACGCGGTCGAGGCGCACGGGACCGGGACGACGCTGGGCGACCCGATCGAGGCTCAGGCGCTACTGGCCACTTACGGGCAGGACCGTCCGGAGGACCGTCCGCTGCTGCTCGGCTCGGTGAAGTCCAACATCGGGCACGCCCAATGCGCGGCGGGCGTCGCCGGGGTCATGAAGATGGTGCTGGCCCTCCAGCACCGCACGCTGCCGCCCACCCTCCACGCGGAGACGCCGTCGCCGCACGTGGACTGGTCGTCGGGCGCGGTGCGGCTGCTGACCGGGCCGGTCGACTGGACGACCGACGGACGGCCCCGCCGCGCCGGGGTGTCGTCCTTCGGGATCAGCGGGACCAATGCGCACGCCATCCTGGAGGAGGCCCCGGCTCCCGCTCCCGGCCCCGACGACGACCGTCCGGCCCGGGTGTTGTCGACCGGCATCGCCTGGCCTGTGTCGGGACGCACCGGCGCCGGCCTGGCCGCCCAGGCCGGACGGCTGCGCGAGTTCGTCCTGGCCCACCCCGGCCTCGACCCGGCGGACGTCGGCTGGTCGCTGGCCACGACACGCTCGATGTTCGAGCACCGCGCGGTGGTCATGGGCGCGGACCGGAGCGAGTTGGCGGCCGCACTGGCCGCCGTCTCGACCGGCCTGCCCGCGTCCGGAGTCGTGACCGGCGAAGTGCCGGCCGGCGGCAGCGGCCGGGTCGTGTTCGTGTTCCCCGGGCAGGGCTCGCAGTGGATCGGGATGGGACGTGAGCTGGCGGCGTCGTCTCCGGTGTTCGCGTCGCGTCTGGCCGAGTGCGCGGCGGCGCTGGCTCCGCACGTGGACTGGTCGCTGCAGGACGTCCTCGCCGGCGCGGATGGTGCGCCTGGTCTGGAGACGGCCGACGTCGTCCAGCCGGTCTTGTGGGCGGTGATGGTGTCGCTCGCAGCGGTCTGGGAAGCCGCAGGCGTTCGGCCTGAGGCCGTCGTCGGCCACAGCCAGGGCGAGATCGCTGCCGCCTGCGTGGCCGGAATCCTGAGCCTGGACGACGCGGCCCAGGTCGTGGCGCTGCGCAGCAAGGCCCTGACTGTTCTGGCCGGTCGTGGCGGGATGCTGTCGGTCGCCGAGCCGGCCGCGAAGGTGCGCGAGCGGCTGTCGGCGTGGGGTGAGCGGCTGTCGGTCGCAGCCGTGAACGGTCCGGCGGCGACGGTGGTGTCCGGCGAGCCGGCCGCCCTCAACGAACTGGCCGCTGCCTGTGAGGCCGAGTCGGTGCGGAACCGGTTGCTCCCCGTCGACTACGCCTCCCACAGCGCCCGGGTAGAGGCGATCCAACAGGAGATCTTGACCGTTCTGAACGACATCGTCCCTGGTCAAGCCCAGATACCGATGGTGTCGGCGATGACCGGTGAGTTCCTCGACGGCCCCGAACTCGACGCGTCCTACTGGTACGCGAGCCTGCGCGCACCCGTCGAGTTCGACCGGGCGATCCGGGTGCTGGCCGAGGCGGGGCATCAGGTGTTCATCGAGACGTCGCCGCATCCGGTGCTGGCCTCCCCGATCACCGACACGCTGGAGGAGCGGGCCGCGGCCGCGACGGTGATCGGGACGCTGCGCCGGGACGACGGCGGTCCCGACCGGCTGCTGACCTCGCTGGCCGAGGCGCATGTGCGCGGGACGGCCGTGGACTGGACGGCCGTGCTGCCCGCCGGTGAGCCGGTCGACCTGCCCACATACGCCTTCGAGCACCAGAGGTTCTGGCCCCGCCGCACGGGGGCGGCGGCCGGTGACGTCGCCGCCGCGGGCCTGGGCGCGCTCGGCCATCCCCTGCTCGGTGCGGCCGTCGAGCTGGCGGGCGGCGAGGGTTCGGTCTTCACCGGCCGGCTGTCGCTGCGGGAGCAGCCGTGGCTGGCCGACCACGCGATCGGCGGGCGGGTGCTGCTTCCGGCGACCGCGTTCGTCGAGCTCGCGGTGCGGGCCGGATACCAGGCCGGGTGCGTGCGGGTGGAGGAGTTGGCGCTGGCGGCGCCGCTCGTCCTGCCGCCGTCCGGTGCCGTCCAGATCCAGGTCACGGTAGGCGCCCCGGACGAGTATGGGCGACACGAGGTCGGGATCTACTCCCGCGCCGGGGACGCCGCCGGAGCGGAACCGTGGACCCGGCATGCCGGTGGAGTCCTCGCGCAGGACGTGCCGGCCGCGGACCCGGACGAGGCTGCCGAGTTCGCGGTCTGGCCGCCCGAGGGCGCCGTTCCGGTGCCGGTGGACGGCCTGTACGAGACGATGGCCGCCGGTGGCTACGGGTACGGGCCGACGTTCCAGGGCCTGCGGGCCGCATGGCGGCGCGGCGACGACGTGTTCGCCGAGGTGGCGCTGCCCGACGACGCCGACGCCGGTGCCTTCGGCCTCCACCCGGCCCTGCTGGACGCCGCGCTTCAGGCGACCGCGCTGGCCGGTGGGGCCGCGGCGGAGGGCGGCGTACGGATGCCGTTCGCCTGGAATGCGGTGTCGCTGCACGCCGCGGGCGCGTCGGCGCTGCGCGTCAGGCTCCGGCAGGACTCGGACGGCGTGCTGTCGCTGGTGGCGGCGGACCCGGCGGGCGCACCCGTGGTGTCGGTCGGCTCGCTGGTGCTGCGGCCGGTCGCGGTCGAGCGGGCGGAAGCCGCCGGGGGAGGGGCGCGGGACGCCCTGTACGCCGAGGAGTGGGTCGGGCTGACGGTGCCGTCCGTCCGGCCCGGTGCGCGCTGGGCGGTGGTCGGCGCCGACCCGCTGGGTCTGGCCGCCGGGCTCGCGGCGGCGGGCGTGGACATCGACGCGCACGCCGATCTCGACGGGCTGGTCGAGGACGGCGCGCCGGTTCCCGATGTGGTGCTTGCCGGAATCAGCGGCGCCGCCTCCGGCGCGGTGCCGGAGGCCGGCGACGTGCCGGGGGATGCGCGGGCACTGGCAGGGCAGGTCCTCGAACTGCTGCAGGGCTGGCTCGCCGAGCCGCGCCTGGAGTCCTCGCGGCTGGTGGTGGTGTCGCGTGCGGCCGTCGCGGCCCGTCCGGGCGACGGCGTCGGCGATGTCGCCGCCGCGGCGGCGCGCGGGCTGGTCCGCTCCGCGCAGTCGGAGAACCCGGACCGCCTGGTCCTGGCCGACCTGCCGGCCGACACCACCGCCGACGACTGGGCCGCACTCGCAACCGTGCCGGTGGCGGACGAACCCGAACTCGCGATCCGGGACGGGGCCGCTCATGGCAGGCGGCTGGCCCGTCCAGCGATCGGCACCGCCCCGGAGAACGAGGCGGCGGCCGACCGCCCCGCCGGGACGGTCCTGATCACGGGCGGCACCGGGACGCTCGGCGGACTGGTGGCCCGGCATCTGGTGGCGACCGGGCGGGCCGGGCACGTGGTGCTGGCCAGCCGGTCGGGCGCCGGCGCGCCCGGGGCCGCGGGACTGGCCGCCGACCTGGCGGCCGGCGGCGCAGGAGTCCAGGTGACGATGTGCGACGCCGGGGAGCGCGACGCGCTGGGCGCCCTGCTGGACCGCGTCCCCGCCGACCGCCCGCTGAGCACGGTCGTGCACACGGCGGGCGTGCTCGACGACGGGGTGATCGAGTCGCTGTCCCCGGCCCGCCTCGCGACGGTGATGCGCCCGAAGGCCGACGCGGCCTGGAACCTGCACGAGCTCACCCGGGACCTCGACCTGGAGGCGTTCGTCCTGTTCTCTTCCAGCGCGTCGATCCTGGGCGGTGCCGGCCAGGGCGGCTATGTGGCGGCGAACGCGTTCCTGGACGCGCTGGCCGGCCACCGCCGGGCCGCCGGGCTGCCCGCGATGTCGCTCGCCTGGGGACCGTGGGTGAGCCGCGAGGGCATCGGCCGGAACCTGACCGAGGGGCTGGCGGCCCGGATCACCCGCAGCGGGATCGCCGACCTGTCGGCCGAGGAGGGCCTCGTCCTGCTGGACCTGGCGCTCACCCGCGACGAGGCGGTGCTGGTGCCGGTCAGGCTGGACGTGGCCGGGCTGCGCGCCCGCGTCGCCGGCGGTGCCGTGGTGCCGGCGCTGTGGCGGACCCTGGCCGGCCCCACCATACGGCGGGCCGGGACGGCGGCGGCGGACGGGGGAACCGGCGCGGCGGAGGCGCTGCGGCGGCGGCTGGCCGCGCTGCCCGGAGACGACCGCGACCGGATGCTGCTGGATCTGGTGCGCGGGCATGTCGCGGCCGTGCTCGGTCACGCGGCGCCGGAGGCGATCGAGCCCGGACGGGCGTTCAGCGAGATCGGCTTCGACTCCCTGACCGCCGTCGAGCTGCGCAACCGGCTGGCCACCGCGACCGGGCTCCGGCTGCCCGCGACGCTGGTCTTCGACCATCCGACGCCGCTGGTGCTGGCGGGCCGGCTGCGGGACGGGCTGCTCGGCGACCGCGGGGAGGCGGCGGCGCCCGTCCGTCCGGCCGCGGCGTCCGGCGAGCCGATCGCGATCGTCGGGATGAGCTGCCGGTTCCCCGGCGGCGTCCGGGACCCGGAGGGGCTGTGGGAGGTGCTCGCGACCGGCGCCGACGTGATCTCGCAGGTCCCGGCCGACCGGGGCTGGGACGCGGAGGGCCTGTACGACCCGGATCCCGACCACGAGGGCACCGCGTATGTGCTGGCGGGCGGTTTCGTCCGCGAGGCCGCCGAGTTCGACCCGGCCTTCTTCGGGATCAGCCCGCGCGAGGCCCTCGCGATGGACCCGCAGCAGCGGCTGCTGCTGGAGGTGTCGTGGGAGGCGCTGGAGCGGGTGGGGATCGCGCCGGACTCGCTGCGCGGCTCGCCGACCGGCGTGTTCGCCGGGGCTTCCTCGTGGGGCTACGGCGGCGACCCGGGCCCGGGCGCGGAGGGCTACCTGCTGACCGGCACCGCGCCGAGCGTGGTGTCCGGCCGGGTGTCCTACACGCTGGGCCTGGAGGGGCCTGCGGTGACCGTGGACACCGCCTGCTCGTCGTCGCTGGTCGCGCTGCACTTGGCCTGCCAGGCGCTGCGGGCGGGGGAGTGCACGCTCGCCCTGGCCGGCGGTGTGACGATCATGGCCTCGCCGGGCGGCCTCGTCGGGTTCTCCCGGCAGCGGGCGCTGGCCGCCGACGGCCGGTGCAAGGCGTTCTCCGCGTCCGCCGACGGCATGGGCATGGCCGAGGGCGCCGCGATGCTGGTCGTCGAGCGGCTCTCGGACGCCCGCCGCAACGGCCACCGGGTCCTCGCGGTGGTGGCGGGCAGCGCGGTCAACCAGGACGGCGCGTCCAACGGCCTGACCGCGCCGAACGGGCCGTCGCAGCAGCGGGTGATCCGCGCGGCGCTGGCCGGCGCGGGCCTGTCGGCCCCCGAGGTCGACGCGGTGGAGGCGCACGGCACCGGCACCGAGCTGGGCGACCCGATCGAGGCGCAGGCACTCCTCGCCACCTACGGGCAGGACCGTCCGGCGGACCGTCCGCTGCTGCTCGGCTCGGTGAAGTCCAATATCGGGCACGCGCAGTGCGCGGCCGGTGCGGCCGGGGTGATGAAGGTGGTGCTGGCGCTGCAGCACGACGAGCTGCCGCGAACCCTGCACGCCGACGAGCCGTCCCCGCACGTCGACTGGTCCGCCGGGCACGTCCGGCTGCTCACCGAACCGGCGCCCTGGCATGCCAACGGGCATCCGCGCCGGGCCGGGATCTCGTCGTTCGGGATCAGCGGCACCAACGCCCACGTCATCGTCGAGGAGGCGCCCGACGTACCGGATGTTTCGGACGGTGACGCCGGGAAGCGGCCGGCCCTGGCCGCGCTGCCGTGGGTGGTGTCCGGACGCGGCGGTGACGGCCTCCGAGCCCAGGCGGAGCGGCTGCGCGCCTACCTCGCCGAGCGGCCCGAACTGAACCCGGTCGACGTCGGTCACGCGCTCGCCACGACCCGATCCGTCCTCAATCACCGGGCGGTGATCGTCGGGACGACCAGGGACGACCTGCTGGCCGGGTTGGCTGCGATCGCCGAAGGGCAGGACGCAGCGAACCTGGTAAGCGGGGCGACCGCGCGCGAGAGCCGGGTCCTGTTCGCATTCCCCGAGCCGGACACCGCCTGGCCCGGACTGGCCGTCCGCCTGCTGCACGAGTCGCCGGTCTTCACGGACCGCATGGCCGACTGCGAGAAGGCGCTGGCCACCCATCTGGACTGGTCGCCGCTCGCGGTGGTGCGCGGTGCGCCGGACGCCCCGCCGCTCGACCGGCCTGACGTCGCGCGGCCCGTTCTGTTCGCGGTGCTGGTGTCGCTGGCGGCGCTGTGGCGATCCGCCGGGGTCAGGCCCGCCGCGGTCGTCGGCGACGGGATCGGCGAGGTCGCCGCCGCCCAGGTGGCCGGGGTGCTGATGCTGGCCGACGCGGCGGCGATCGCGTGCGGACGGGCGGAAGCGCACAGGGTGTCGCCGCGCGCCGGGACCGTGCCGGTCTACTCCGCGTCGGAGGCCGCCTGGATGGACGGCGACCGGATGGACACCGCGTACTGGACCCGGAACACGGACCCCGCGGAGCCGTTCCAGGACACCGTGCAGAAGCTCATCGGGGAAGGCTACGGCGTGTGCGTCGAGGTAAGCCCCGACCCGATGCTGACCGGTGAGTTCACCGGCGGCGAAGGGCGACGCGCGCCGGTCACCGTCACCGGGACCCTGCGCAGGGACGACGACGGGCTGAGCCGGTTCCTCCTCGGCCTGGCCGCCGCGCACGTCCACGGCGTCCCGGTGGACTGGTCGGCCCTGTACGCCGGGCCGCCGCGCCGCCGGGTCGACCTCCCCACCTACGCCTTCCAGCGGCAGCGGTACTGGCCTGAGGCGCCGGCGGCAGCGGCCTCGCCGGGCGAGCAGCGCTTCTGGGACGCGGTCGAGGGCTTCGACCTCGACGCGCTCGCCGGGATGGTCGGCGCGGACGAACCGCTCCGCGCGGACATGCCGCTCGGCACCGTGCTGGCGATGCTGTCGTCGTGGCGGCAGCGCAACCGGCGGCAGGACGCCGCGGAACCGGAATTCGCCGGCGATGGGACCGAGGAGGTGCGGCCCGGACCCGAGGCCGCGGAATGGGCCCGGACCATGGCGGAGCTCTCCGGGCCCGAGCAGGAGCAGCGGATGCTCGACCTGGTCCGCGGTGAGATCGCCGCGGTCCTCGGATACGCGTCGGCCGACGCCGTGGACGCCGACGGCGACGTCATGGAGATGGGCATCACCTCCATTTCCGCGGTGCAACTGCGCGCGACGTTCATCGGGCAGACCGGACTGGAACTGCCCGAGGGATTCGTCTACGAGCTCTATTCGCCCGCCGCGATCGCGGACCATCTGCTGAGCGAGTTCCTGGCACAGGACTAGGAGCTTCCACGGGGCCTCCGTTCAACTGGGCCCAGCCATTGCCCGGCCGTAACATGCGACCTTGGCGCAAGCCTCGGGAGAGGAACGAACATGCCGAACCAGAACCCTTGGAGCACCGTCGCGACCGCCGATCCCGGGAAGGTCATCCTCGGCGTCGATTTCCCCGCGGAAGGGCGGCGCGAGGCGGATTTCGGTGACCTCATGAAGAAAATGGGCGCCGAATGGTCCGGATACTCTCTGATGCAGACGATCCCGCCGAACATCCGCCTCGACGAGCGGCCGTCGAGCGACACCTACGTGCGGCACTGGATCCAGGACGGCCCGTGGCGCGAGTACGAGGTCGTGGCGGTCATGGGGTACTGCGTCGGGGGCGTCTACGCCGCGCCGATCGCGCGGAGCGTCGCCGACGCGCAGGGGTCCATGCCCGAGGTCGTCCTGTTCGACCCGCAGTTCACCGACGCCGGGCTGCTGGCCTCGGAGATGGTCAAGAACATCAGCATGGCCGGGCCGGTCTTCTCCGACGAGGAGGCCGAACAGGGCAGGAAGGACACCGAGCGGATCGTCGCGGCGAACGCCGGCGACCTGATGGACGCCGCCACCGCGATCGTGGGCCTCTACCGGGACCTGGCCTCGATCGCGTTCAAGCGGCTCGGCCTCAACGACGACCGCCGGGACGAGATCATCCGGCTGTTCGAGTCGTACATGGCCTGGCTCGCCTCGGCGGCCGAGATCGATCCGGCCCCGGTCTGGGCGGGCGCCACAGCCGTCATGTCCGCCGACTACCTCGGACTGGAGGCGCAGGGCAACGCCTCAGTCGGGGCCGCGACCCGGATCATCGACCGGCGCTTCTCCCTGGACGTCACGCACGCCGACCTGATGCGCGCCGACTCGACCGCCGAACTGCTCCTCGACAAGAGCCGGCTCTGACCCCCATGGACTCCCGCATCGGCCAGGGCGTGCGTCCGGGACGGGACGGCGCGACCGCCAAGGAAAAGGCCTTGTGGCTGCTGGAGAAACTGGTTCCCGGCACCGGCATCAACAACATCACGGTCGCCCTCCACGTGGACGGCCGGCTGCGACCGGAGGCGCTGGAAACCTCGATCGGCGCGGTGGCGGGCCGGCACGCGATCCTGCGGACGGTCTTTTCGGAGAGCGACGCCGGACTCGTCAAGGAGGTCATTCCCGCGTCCGCGTTCAGGGTCGCGATCGAGCCGCTGGAACTGTCCGGCGGCCCGCTGGAAGAGGACATGGCCGGGTTCGCGGGACGGCCGTTCGAGCTCGACGGAAGGCCATTGCTGCGCGCGGGGCTGGCCGCGCACCCGGACGGCGACGTGCTCTGCCTGGCCTTCCACCACCTGGTCAGCGACCTGCTCTCCGTCGCCGCCTTCATGCGCGCCTTCGTCCCGGTGTACGACGCGGTGTCGGCGGGCCGTCCGGCGCCGCCGCAGCCGCCCGAACCGACGCCAGTGGCCCGCGACGCGCAGGCCATGGAGGCCGACCTCGCGTACTGGCGCGAGCATCTGCGCGGATACACGCCCTCCGGGCTCGACCTGTGGTGCGGGCTCCCGCGCCCCGGCACGCCGCTGATGACCGGCGGCAGCGTGACGCGCACGCTGTCGCCGGAAGGGCAGGCCGCGGTGGTGCGGCTGCAGCGCGAGGTGCGCGCCCCGGTCGCCGCCGTGCTGCTGGCCGCGTACTTCGCGCTGCTCGCCGCCCACGGCGCGGGACCCGACCTCGTCGTCGGCTCGCCGCTGGACGTGCGCGGCCCGCGTTCGCAGGCCATGGGCTACCACGTCAACGTGGTCCCGCTCCGCCTCCAGGCCGACCTGGACGAGGGGTTCCGGCAGCTCGCCAAGCGGGCGCGCGACACCTTCCTCGGTGCGATGTCGCACGCCGGCGCGTCGGTCGACGACCTGTCCGCCGAACTGCCGCGCACCGGATCGTCCTGGTCGACCACCCTCTACCGGCACTTCTTCAACTTCCTTCCCGACATCAGCTCCGGCGACCTGGCGATCGGCGGCATGGGCGCGCGGCTGCTCACGATCCCGAACGCGTTCAGCAAGTTCGACCTCGAACTGTTCGCGGTGCCGTCCAAGGCGGAGATCTGGTTCCGGTACGCCACCGAGATCCTGGACCGCGCCGACGTGGAGGCGCTGCTGCGCCGGTACGAGGCACTGCTGATCGAGGCCGTGCGGGACGTGGACCGGCCGCTGCGCGAGCTGGCGGGCTGGAGCGAGGCCGACCGCGCGATCGCCGACGCCGCCAACCGGACCGCGAAGCCGGTCACCCCGGGCACCGTGCCCGAGGCGTTCCTGTCCTGGGCGCGGACGGCACCGGACGAGCCGGCCGTGGTCGACGGCCCGCGCACCCTGTCGTACCGGCAGGTCCGCGAGGCCGCCGCCGGGGTGCGGAACCTGCTGCAGGGCGCGGGCGTCGGACCCGGCGACGTGGTGGCCGTGGACGTGCCACACGGCCCCGATCTGGTCACGGCCGTCCTCGGGATCTGGCTGGCCGGGGCCGCTTACCTGCCGGACGCCGCGTCCGCCGCCTCCGCAGGCGCCAAGGTCGTGCTGGTGGGAGCGGGCACCGGGGCGGCGGGCGAGGGGGAGGTGCCGCTCGGTGCGGCCGTCCCCGACCCGGCCGCACCGGAGCCTGCGACGGCCCCGGCCGCCGTCGCGTGCTTGTTGCCCGCTGACGACCCGTCCGGCTCGGCTTCGTCGGGACCGGTCCGGCTGAGCCATGGGGGTGTCGCGAACCTCGCCGGCCACTTCGCCGCCGAACTGGCCGCCGGTCCCGGCACCGGCACGCTGTCCCTCGCCGCCCCCTCCTCCTGTGGCTCGCTGCTGGAACTGTTCCTGCCGCTCGCCACCGGCGGACGAGTGGTCATCGCACCGGCCGAGGCCAGGACCGACCCCGCCGTTCTCAGGCGGACCGTCGAAGAGCAGCGGGTGGAGATCGTCCAGCTTTCCCCGGGTGCCTCGGCCCGTGTTCTCGACGGCCTGTCCGGAGTGCGTGTGCTCGCCCGGCCGGAGGACGTGCCGCCCTGGCTCGCCCGGCGGCTGGCGGACGACGGCTGCCAGGTGCACGCCGTCCGCGGCGACGCCCGCACCTGCGGCTGGGTGCTGTCCGGACGGCTCGACGAGCAGGGCGGACCGGCCGGTGAACGGCCGATCACGAACACCCGCGCCTTCGTCCTCGCCCCCGACGGACGGGAACTGCCCACCGGAGTGCGCGGCGAACTGTGCGTCGCCGGAGCCGGAGTGACGCCGGACGCGCCGGACCGGCCGCCGTACGGCCGCCTGCACCGCACCGGGGAACTGGTCCGCCGCCGACCCGACGGCGCCCTCGAACGGCTCGGCCGCCTCGGCCGCCGCGTCGTCGTCGCCGAGACCCCGGTCGACCTCGACCGGGTGGAGGCCGCGCTGACCGGCCAGGCCGGAGTGACCGCGGCGGCCGCGCTGGTCGTGGCCGATCCCGAGGCGGGTGACACCCTCGTCGCCTTCGCGGAGACCGCGGACGAACCGCAGTGGCGCCCGCCTGCCGGCGTTCCCGGGCTCGTCGTCCGGCTGGACCTCCTGCCCCGCGGCGCGGACGGCCTGGTCGACCACGACGCCGTCGCCCGCCTCGCGCTGGAACGCCTGGCCGCTGGAACAGCCGCATCCGCGCCGTCCGCGTCCGGGCCGCCCGCCGACGACGACCTGGTGCAGCGGCTGGTGGAGCTGTGGGCGCGGCTGCTGAAAGTGGAGGCGACCGCGGAGACCGGCTTCTTCGAGGCGGGCGGGCACTCTCTGCTCGCGGCCGTGCTCGCGCAGGAGGTCGAGGAGCTGACCGGCGTCCACCTGGAGCTTTCCGAGATCTTCGAGCACAAGACCCCGGTCGCGCTGGCCGCCCGGCTCGCCGCCGGCTGAGCGCCGGGCGGGTGTTCAGCTGCCGCCGTTCCGCAGTTGAACACCCCCGACCCACTACCCACCGCCGTCCGGGGAACGTTACATAGGGGCGGCCCCCACGCGTCCGGCCCCCGGCCCGGCCCCAGCCTCGGCCGGCCCCGGTGGTCCTCGCCGGCCCCTGCCCGCCCCCCGCTGGGCCCCCGAGCTGGAAGGACCGGAACTGTGACCGCAACGCTGACCGACCGGTACGTCGCGGCGACCCTCCGCCGCGTCCCCGACAAGCGGCGACCCGACGTCGAGCGCGAGGTGCGCGCCGCGATCGGCGACGGCATCGACGCCCGGGTCCGGCAGGGTCAGCCGGCGGCCGACGCCGAGTACGCCGCGCTCACCGAGCTGGGCGACCCCGCCCGCCTCGCCGCCGGCTACGCCGGCCGGGCCACCGCCCTCATCGGCCCGGCGACCTACCCCGCCTACATCAGCGCGCTCCGCGGCGTCTGCTGGACCGTGCTGCCGGTCGTCGCCGCCGTGCTCGTCATCGTCTACCGGGCCCACGGGGACAACGCCTGGGTCTCCATCTCCCGCCCGATCGGCGTCACGCTCACCGTCGCGATGTACCTGATCGTCTGCGTGACCGTGCTGTTCGCCCTCGTCGACCGCGACCGCGGCCGTGACCGTGGCGCCGAACCCGCGGCCGGCGCCGAGCCGTGGACACCCGACCGGCTGCCCGCCGTCGCCGAACCGCGGCCCGCCGGCTGGGGCGACGTGATCGGCGTCGGTGTCACGGCCGCCGTGCTCATCGCCGTGCTGTTCCTCCAGCGCACCGTCTCACCGGTCCACGACTCCGCCGGCTCGGACATACCGATCATCAGGCCGGCGCTGTGGGACTTCTGGGTGCCGTACTTCATCGCCGTTCTGGTGCTCGCCGTCGTCCTCGGCATCGTGAACGTGCGGCTGCGCGGCTGGAGCCGCGGCACCGCCGTCGCCGCCACCGTCCTCGCCCTCGTCGGCACCGTCCCGCTCGCCTGGCTGTTCGCCCGGGCGAAGGTGCTCAACCACGCGCTCGCCCACGGCAAGGGCGGTGCCCTCGTCACCTCCGGAAGCTGGATCGCCTGGCTCGCCATCCTCCTCATCATCGTCATCGACGGAGCCGTCCTGTTCGGGGTCTGGCGGAACGTGCGCGCGGAAGACGGCACGACCAGCGCGTCATAGACCGCGCCCAGGCGTTCCTTTACTGCCCTTACCGGTCTCCTGGATACTCCGGTCAAGGATTCGCCGCACAGCGTCGCTTGCCTTGATTCCCTAATCATTCCCCACGTCGGCGGTTCCCGCCCCGACGTGGGGTTCGGCATGTCCTGAGCAGATGCTCGCCTCCGCATTGTCCACTCGATCAGAGGAAGTTCTGATGGCGGATGATAAGAAGCTCCTCGAGTATCTGAAGAAAGTGACGGCCGACCTCTACGACACGCGCGAGCGGCTGGCGAAAATGGAGGCGGTCGAACGCGAGCCGATCGCCATCGTCGGGATGGGCTGCCGTTTCCCCGGCGGGGCGGACGGACCCGATCGGTTCTGGGACCTGCTGGCCGCCGGAACGGACGCGATCAGCGAATTCCCCGGCGACCGGGGCTGGACGGGCGGATCCTCCTACGCCCAGCAGGGCGGATTCGTCCGGGACGTCGGCGGATTCGACGCGGACTTCTTCGGGATCAGCCCGCGTGAGGCCCTTGCGATGGACCCGCAGCAGCGGATGTTCCTTGAAGTGGCGTGGGAGGCGATCGAGCATTCCGGAACCGACCCCTCGACGTTGCGGGGCTCGCCGACCGGGGTCTTCGTGGGGGCCTCCTCGTCCGGATACGACGCGAGCTTGGCCGGCGGCGCTGGGGCGCAGGGATACCTCATCACCGGCAACTCGGCGGCCGTCGTCTCCGGCCGGGTCTCGTACGTGCTGGGTCTGGAAGGCCCTGCGGTGACGGTGGACACGGCGTGTTCGTCGTCGCTGGTGGCGTTGCATTTGGCGTGTGGGGCGCTGCGTGCGGGGGAGTGTTCGATGGCGCTCGCCGGTGGTGTGGCGGTGATGGTGACGCCGGGTGCGTATGCGGAGTTCGATCGGCAGGACGGGTTGGCGTCGGATGGCCGGTGCAAGGCTTTCGCGGGCGGTGCGGACGGGATCGGGTGGGGCGAAGGCGCCGGCGTCCTGGTCCTGGAGCGCTTATCGATCGCCCGCCGCCTGGGGCACCGGGTGCTGGGCGTCATCGTGGGCTCTGCGATCAATCAGGACGGCGCGTCGAATGGCCTCACCGCCCCGAACGGACCCTCGCAGCAACGGGTGATCCGCGCGGCATTAGCGGCCGCACGTTTGTCGGTCACCGATGTGGACGCCGTTGAAGCACACGGAACCGGCACGAGATTAGGCGATCCGATCGAGGCCCAGGCATTGCTGGCGACCTATGGGCAGGGTCGGTCCGCGCCGTTACGGATCGGGTCGGTGAAGTCGAACATCGGCCACGCGCAGTGCGCCGCCGGTGTGGCCGGGGTGATCAAGGCGGTCCTGTGCCTGACGCATGAGGAGTTACCCGCGACATTGCACGTGGACGAGCCGACGCCCGAGGTCGATTGGTCATCCGGCCGCGTGGAACTGGTGCGGGATGCCCATCCGTGGCCCATCGACGAGAACCGACTGCGTCGCATGGGCGTATCGGCGTTCGGGGTGAGCGGAACCAATGTCCATTTGATCGTCGAAGAGGCCAGTTCAGCGGCTACTGAAGACGAAGAGGGTGGTCAGGACGTCGATTTCGGCATGGCCGAGGGCGATGAACCTTCCGGTCATGCCGAAGTCATCGACCGCCCGGTACCAGTGCTGACCGGTGCGTCTCCGGTGTGGTTGGTGTCAGGGCGTACCGCTGGTGGCTTGGCTGCGCAGGCGGGGCGGTTGCGAGAGTTCGTGGTGGCGCGGCCTGGGTTGGGTGCCGTGGATGTGGGTTGGTCGCTGGCTGCGACGCGGTCGGTGTTCGAGCACCGGGCCGTGGTGGTGGGCGGTGTGCGGGACGAACTGGTGGCGGGGCTTGCGGCGGTCGCGTCCGGCCAACCTTCTCCCCGGGTGGTGACGGGAGCCGTTCCGACGGGTGGCGGCGCGGGTCGAGCGGTGCTCGTTTTTCCTGGTCAAGGGTCGCAGTGGGTGGGGATGGGCCGTGAGCTGGCGGCGTCGTCTCCGGTGTTCGCGGCGCGGTTGGCCGAGTGCGCGGAGGCATTGGTGCCTTACGTGGATTGGTCACTGCGGGACGTGCTCGCCGGTGCCGATGGTGCGCCCGGTCTGGACACGGCCGACGTCGTCCAGCCGGCCTTATGGGCGGTGATGGTGTCGCTCGCGGCGGTGTGGGAAGCGGTGGGTGTGCGCCCGGATGCGCTGGTCGGGCACAGCCAAGGCGAGATCGCGGCTGCCTGCGTTGCCGGGATCCTGTCGCTGGACGATGCCGCCAAGGTGGTGGCGCTGCGGAGCAAAGCGCTGACCGCTCTGGCCGGTCGTGGCGGGATGCTGTCGGTCGCCGAGTCGGCTTCGCGCGTACGGGAACGGTTGGCGGGATTCGGCGGGCGGTTGTCGGTGGCGGCGGTGAACGGTCCGGCGGCGACGGTGGTGTCGGGAGAGCCCGCTGCGCTGCAGGAACTGGCGGTCGCGTGCGAAGCGGAGGCGGTGCGCACTCGTCTGCTGCCGGTGGACTACGCCTCACACAGTGCCCAAGTGGAGACGATCGAGCGGGAGATTCTGGCTGCGCTGGACGGGATCGTCCCTGGTCGGGCGCGGGTGCCGATGGTGTCGGCGATGACCGGCGAGTTCCTGGACGGTCCCGAGCTTGATGCGTCGTATTGGTACGCGAGCCTGCGCGCGACGGTGGAGTTCGATCGGGCGGTTCGGGTTCTGGGTGAGGCCGGGCATCGGGTGTTCGTGGAGGTCTCGCCGCATCCGGTGCTGGTGTCGGCGATCATCGACACGTTGGAGGCTTCGGGGGCCGAAGGTCCGACCGTGGCCATCGGGACGTTGCGGCGTGATGACGGCGGAGCCGACCGTTTGGTGTCGTCGCTGGCCGAGGCACATGTGCAGGGCGCGTCGGTGGACTGGACGAGCGTGCTGCCCGCCGGGCAGAAGGTCGAACTCCCCACGTACGCCTTCCAGCACCAGCGCTACTGGCTGCAAGGTCTCCAGGCGCTCGCTCTGGCGGTGACCACCGCGGGTGCGGACGTCCAAGAAATGCTCCGCGCGCTGGCCGGTGACCAGCGGCTCCTCGGCGAGATCATGCCGATCGTGGCGTCGTGGGGCACCCGCGACTCCGAAGAGTCGCTCCTGGAGAGCTGGCGCTACCGCATCTCGTGGTCTCCGCTGAGCGCCCCCGGTCCGGCCCGGCTGACCGGAACGTGGCTCCTGGCCGTCCCTGCCGGAACGGCCGGCCAGCAGTTCACCGATGCCTGCGCCGATGCCCTGACCGTCCACGGCGCCCGGGTCGTCCCCGTCGAAATCCCGACCGGCACGTCTCGTAGCGCCCTGGCTACCCAGATCTCCGAGGCCGTCCAGGCACCAGAAGGCATCGTGACGCCCGGAATCAAGGGAGTCGTGTCACTGCTGGCCACCGACGAGGAGCCCTTGGCCGAGTCGCCTGCGGTGACCGTAGGTCTGGCTGGGACGCTGCGGCTGGTCCAAGCGCTGGGCGATGCCGGGGTCGACGCGCCGCTGTGGGCCGTGACGCACGGGGCCGTCGGCGTGGCGGACGAGGCGCCGGCCCGTCCCGTCCAGGCGCAGGTGTGGGGGCTGGGGCGGGTCGCGGGCCTGGAGCACGCGGACCGATGGGGCGGCCTGATCGACCTGCCGGAGGCCCTGGACGAGCAGGCCGCCGCCCGGTTGTGCGAGGTGCTGGCGGGATGCGGCGAGGACCAGGTCGCGGTCAGGCCGTTGGGTCTGTGGGCGCGCCGACTGGTCCGGGCGGCCGCGCGGGACGACGGCGTCCCCGGCTGGACGCCGCGCGGCACCGTGCTGGTCACCGGCGCCACCGGCTCGATCGGCCCGCATCTGGTGCGGTGGCTGGCCGGGCGCGGCGCGCCGAATCTGCTGCTGCCCAGCCGGACGGGCCCGGCGGCCTTCGGTGTCGCCGGGCTGGCGGCGGAGCTGGCCATGGCCGGTACCGGCGTCAGCATGATCGCCTGCGATGTCGCGGAACGCGACCAGGTGGCCGGGCTGCTGGACTGGTTCGAGGCCACCGGTCCATCGCTTCGCACCGTGCTGCACGCGGCCAACGCGGTGCACCTGATGCCCCTCGACCGCACCGAACCCTCCGACCTCGCGGAGGCGCTGGGCGCCAAGGCCGCCGGTGCCCGCTGGCTGGACGAGCTGACCGCCGACCGGGACCTCGACGACTTCGTGCTGTTCTCCTCGATCGCCGCGACCTGGGGCGGCGCCGAGCACGGCGCGTACGCGGCCGCGAACGCCCATCTCGACGCTCTCGCGCTCGCCCGCCGCGCCCGCGGGCTCCCGGCAACGTCGGTGGCCTGGGGCGTGTGGCAGACGTGGGACGCGCCCGAGGATGAAGCCGACCTGCCGCCGATGGTCCGCTGGCTGCAACGGCAGGGCATGCGCTTCCTCGCCCCGGACCGAGCGCTCGCGACGCTCGGCCAAGCGCTGGCGGACGACGAGACGTTCGTCGCCGTCGCCGACGTCGACTGGACCAGGTTCGCACCCGTCTTCAGCGCCGCCCGTCCCGCGCCGCTGCTGGACGAGATTCCCGAGGTGGCCCGACCGGCGGCGGCCGGCCCCGCGCAGGCGGAGGAACCCGAAGGTGAACTCGCGGCCCGCCTGCGGGCGCTGCCGCAGGCCGAGCGGGAGCGGACGGCGGCGGACCTGGTCCGGCAGCACGCGGCGGCCGTGCTGGGGCACGACTCCATGCAGGCGGTGGACGCGGCCCGCGCCTTCCGTGACATGGGTTTCGACTCGCTGACCGCTGTGGAGCTGCGGAACAGGCTGAACGCGGCGACCGGATTACGGCTGCCGTCCACGGTCGTGTTCGACCACCCGTCCGCTGTGGCGCTTGCTCGGCGGATCGTCGCGCAACTCCTCGGCGCCCCGCAGGAGACCACTCCGGTCCCGGCCGGCGCGGTCGACCCCGCGGAACCGATCGCGATCGTCGGGATGGGCTGCCGGCTCCCCGGCGGGGTGGACGGCCCCGAGCGGCTGTGGGAGCTGCTGATCGCCGGCGACGACGCGATCTCGGGATTCCCGGCGGACCGCGGTTGGGACATCGCGGGACTGTACAGCGCCGACCCCGGCCGTCCAGAGTCGCCGCACGCGGGCCGCGGCGGGTTCGTGACAGGAGCGGCCGACTTCGACGCCGCGTTCTTCGGCATCAGCCCCCGCGAGGCCCTCGCGATGGACCCGCAACAGCGGCTCCTGCTGGAGGTGTCGTGGGAGGCGCTGGAGCGCGCGGGCATCGACCCGCACTCGCTGAAAGGGTCCTCGACGGGCGTTTTCGCGGGCGCACCCCCGTCCGGGTACGGCGCCGGGCTGGACGGCTCCGAAGGGCACCTGATCACCGGGAACGTCCCGAGCGTGATCTCCGGCCGGGTGTCGTACACGCTCGGACTCGAAGGTCCCGCGGTCAGCCTGGACACCGCGTGCTCGTCGTCCCTGGTCGCCCTGCATCTGGCGGGCCAATCGCTGCGGTCCGGCGAGTGTTCCCTCGCGCTGGCCGGAGGCGTGATGGTCATGGCCGCGCCCGAAGAGTTCGTCGGATTCTCCCGGCAGGGAGCGCTCGCGGCCGACGGACGGTGCAAGGCGTTCTCCGCCTCGGCCGACGGGATGGGCCTCGCCGAAGGCGCCGGCGTCCTGCTGCTCGAACGGCTCTCCGACGCGCACCGCAACGGGCACCCGGTCCTCGCCGTGCTGGTCGGCAGCGCGATCAACCAGGACGGCGCCTCCAACGGGCTGACCGCCCCCAACGGCCCGTCCCAGCAGCGCGTCATCCGGGCGGCACTGGCCAACGCCCGCCTTTCGGCCGACCAGGTGGACATGGTGGAAGCCCATGGCACCGGGACCACGCTCGGCGACCCGATCGAGGCGCAGGCGCTCCTGGCCGCCTACGGGCAGGACCGTCCCGAAGACCGTCCGCTCTGGCTCGGCTCGCTCAAGTCGAACATCGGCCACACCCAGCAGGCCGCAGGGGTGGCCGGGGTGATCAAAACCGTCCTGGCGCTCCAGCACCGGACCCTTCCCCGCACCCTCCACGCCGACGAACCGACCCCGCACGTCGACTGGTCCGCCGGTCGCGTCCGCCTCCTGACCGAGACCGTCCCCTGGCCCACCGTCGCCCACCCTCGTCGCGCAGGCATCTCCGCCTTCGGCATCAGCGGCACCAACGCACACGTCATCCTGCAAGAACCCCCGTCTCCGCCGTCCGTCCCCGACCCTGCTGGCGACGATCCGCCGCAGTCCCTTCCCGTCCTGACCGGTATGCCCGGCGAAAGGAGCCTGGCCTGGGCGGTCTCGGGACGCACCACCGGCGGGCTGGCGGCCCAGGCCGAGCGGTTGCTGACGCACCTGCGGGCGCGGCCGGACGCGCAGGCGTCGGACGTGGCCTGGTCGCTGGTCACCACACGGTCTGCGTTCGAGCACCGCGCCGTCGTCATCGGCGACGAGCGGGAGGAACTGCTGGAGGGACTGTCGGCGGTGGCGGAGCGACGCGCTGCGGCCGAGGTCGTGACCGGCGCGGTTCCGGTGGGCGGCGCCGGCCGGGTGGTGTTCGTTTTCCCTGGTCAGGGTTCGCAGTGGGTGGGGATGGGCCGGGACTTGGCGGCGTCGTCTCCGGTGTTCGCGGCGCGGTTGGCCGAGTGCGGGGCGGCCTTGGCGCCGTTCGTTGATTGGTCGCTGCAGGACGTGCTGTTCGGTGCGAACGGCGCGCCTGGTCTGGAGACCGCCGATGTCGTCCAGCCGGTGTTGTGGGCGGTGATGGTGTCGCTGGCGGCGGTGTGGGAGGCGGCCGGGGTTCGGCCGGATGCGGTGGTCGGGCATTCACAGGGCGAGATCGCGGCTGCCTGCGTGGCGGGGATCTTGGCCCTGGAGGATGCCGCGCGGGTGGTGGCGCTGCGAAGTAAGGCGCTGACCGTTCTTGCCGGTCGTGGCGGCATGCTGTCGGTCGCTGAACCGGCAGAGCTGGTGGGGGAGCGGTTGTCGGCGTGGGGTGAGCGGCTGTCGATAGCGGCGGTGAACGGGCCTGCGGCGACGGTGGTGTCGGGTGCTCCGGACGCCCTGAAGGAGTTGGCCGCCACCTGTTCGCAGGAGGATGTGCGGACGCGGTTGTTGCCGGTGGACTATGCCTCGCACAGCGCCCAGGTGGAGGCCATCGAGCAGGACATCTTGGACGTCCTGGAGGGCGTCACACCGTCACAGGCGCAGATACCCATGGTCTCGGCGATGACCGGCGAGTTCCTCAACGGGCCTGAACTCGACGCGTCCTACTGGTACGCGAGCCTGCGCGCGACCGTCGAGTTCGATCGTGCAGTCCGCGTCTTAGGCGAAGCTGGGCACCGAGTCTTCGTCGAGGTCTCGCCGCATCCGGTGCTGACCGCCGCGATCACCGAGACGCTGGAGGACACGCCAAGCGACGGCCCGTCCGGCATCAAGGCACTCGGAACGCTGCGCCGCGACGACGGGGGCCCGGCCCGTCTGCTGCTCTCCTTGGCCGAGGCCCACGTGTCCGGAGCAAGCGTGGATTGGACGACGGTCCTGCCTCCCGGGCGTCAGATCGAGCTTCCGACCTACGCCTTTCAGCGTCGTCGCTTCTGGCCCGCGCCGCCCGCATCGGCAGCGCCGGAATCCGCCATCGCCTCCTGGCGCTACGAGGTCTCCTGGCTTCCCGTCCCAGAACCGTCCGCGCGGTCGCTGACAGGAAACTGGCTGGTGGTGACGTCTGGCGGAGCGGCGGAAGACGAGCCGTTACGAGAATCCTTGGCTGCATACGGCGCTCGAATCGTGATGGTCGAGACCGGCGGTGAGGTGGACCGGCGGCAGCTGGCCGAGCAGCTTGCCCAAGCGATGAAGACCGTAGGCGCGCCGGTGTCGGGCGTGCTCTCGTTGCTCGCCTTGGACGAGACACCGGTGCCGGACTTCCCGGTGGTCACGGCAGGGCTGGCGGGGACGCAGGCGCTGGTGCAAGCCCTAGGCGACGCGGGGATCGAGGCGCCGCTGTGGGTGCTGACACGCGGTGCGGTCGCTGTGCCTGGCGAGGCACCGACCAGTCCGAGGCAGGCGCAGGTCTGGGGCCTTGGACGCGCCGCCGCGCTGGAGTGCCCGGAACGGTGGGGCGGCTTGATCGATCTGCCCTCCGGGCTGGACGAGGCGACCGCCGCGCGGCTTTGCGGCGTGCTGGCCGGGTGCGGCGAGGACCAGGTGACGGTCCGCCCGGCCGGAATCATGGGACGCAGGCTGGGACGAGCGCCCCGGCCACGCGCCGGGACGCTCTGGACGCCGAAGGGAACCGCGCTGGTCACCGGCGGTACGGGGGCGATCGGGGGCCGGGTGGCGCGCTGGCTGGCCGGGCGGGGCGCGCCCCGGGTCGTCCTGGCCACCCGGTCCGGCCCGGCCGCGCGGGGAGCGGCCGCGCTGGCCGCGGACCTGGCGGAGTCGGGGACCACCGTGGACGTGGTCGCCGCCGATCTGGCCCGGCGCGCGGAGACCGCGGGGCTGCTGGACGGCATCGCCCGCAGCGGACCACCGCTGACCGCGGTGCTTCATGCGGCCGGGGTCGGGCAGGGCACCGCGTTGCAGGACGGCACGACCGAGGAACTGGCGCGGGTCCTGGCCGTCAAGACGGCCGGCGCCGCCCATCTGGACGAGCTGACCGGCGACCTCGACCTGGACGTCTTCGTCTTGTTCTCGTCGGTCTCGGCGACGTGGGGGAGTGCGCTGCAACCGGCCTACGCGGCGGCGAACGCGTACCTGGACGCTCTGGCTGAAAAGCGGCGGGCCGAAGGCCGGGCCGCCGCGTCGGTGGCCTGGGGTCTGTGGGGCGGCGGCGGCATGGGCGAAGGGGACGCCGGCGCGCGGCTCCAGCGTGTCGGGCTGCGCGTCATGGATCCGGACCTGGCCGTCGCAGCGCTGGCGCAGGTGGTGGACGCGGGCGAGGGCGCGATCACGGTTGCCGACGTGGACTGGGCGCGGTTCGCGCCGGTCTTCACGCTGCGCAGGCCCAGCCCGCTGATCGCCGGGCTGCCCGAGGTGGCTCAGGTGTTGCACGCCGCGGCGGCCGAGGGAACCGGGGCCGATGACTCCGAAGGGGCCGATCTGCTCCGGCGGCTGACCGGGCTGCCGCCCGTGGAGCAGGACCGGGTGCTGGTCGGCCTGGTCCGTGCCGAGGCCGCCGCCGTCCTTGGCCATCCCTCCCCGGGCGCCGTGGAAGAGGACCGGGTCTTCCGCGATCTGGGCTGCGACTCCGTCATCGCCGTCGAGCTGCGGAACAGGCTGAACACCGCGACCGGGCTGCGCCTGCCCGCCACCCTCGTCTTCGACCACCCGACTCCGCGCGCGGTCGCGACGCTCGTCCGGGACGAGTTGCTGGGCGCGCGACCCGAGGCCCCAGCGCAACCCACGGCCGTAGCGGCGCCGACGGACGGAGATCCGATCGCGATCGTGGCGATGAGCTGCCGCTATCCAGGCGGGGTCCGTGACCCGGAGGGGCTGTGGGACCTTCTGGCGGCGGGCACCGACGCGATCTCGGCGTTCCCGCCCGATCGAGGCTGGGATGTCGGACCCGAGGCGTCGTACGCGCGGCTGGGCGGGTTCGTCCGCGACGCGGCGGAGTTCGACGCGGGGTTCTTCGGCATCAGCCCGCGCGAGGCCCTCGCCATGGACCCGCAGCAGCGCCTGTTCCTGGAGTCATCGTGGGAGGCGCTGGAGCGGGCGGGCATCCTCCCGCGCTCGCTGCGCGGCTCGAAGACCGGAGTGTTCGCCGGGGCGGCGTTCTCCGGATACGGCGTCGGCCAGGACGTGGCGGAGGGCTCCGAAGGCTATCTGCTCACCGGGAACGCGACCGCCGTGATCTCCGGGCGGGTGTCGTACGCGTTCGGATTGGAGGGGCCTGCGGTCACAGTGGACACGGCGTGTTCGTCGTCGCTGGTGGCGTTGCATCTGGCCTGTCAGGCGCTGCGGTCGGGCGAGTGCTCGCTAGCGCTGGCCGGTGGTGTCGCGGTGATGGCGACACCCGGAGCGTTCACGGAGTTCGCCAAGCAGCAGGGGTTGGCGGCCGATGGTCGGTGCAAGTCGTTCGCCGGCGCGGCGGACGGCACCGGGTGGGCTGAGGGCGTCGGTGTGCTGGTGGTCGAGCGGCTGTCGGATGCCCGGCGCCACGGACATCAGGTGTTAGCGCTGGTGGCGGGCAGTGCGGTCAACCAGGACGGCGCTTCGAACGGGCTCACGGCTCCGAACGGCCCGTCGCAGCAGCGAGTGATCCGATCCGCCTTGGCGAATGCGGGACTCTCAGCCGGCGACGTCGACGTGGTGGAAGCGCACGGAACCGGCACCACGCTGGGCGACCCGATCGAAGCCCAGGCCGTGCTGGCCACCTACGGGCAGGACCGTCCTGAAGACAACCCGCTTTGGCTCGGCTCGGTGAAATCGAACATCGGGCACGCCCAGTGCGCCGCAGGCGTGGCTGGTGTCATCAAGATGGTGCTGGCGCTGCAGCATCAGGAACTGCCGCGGACGTTGCACGTGGACGAACCATCTCCGCACGTCGACTGGTCGTCCGGGGCAGTGTCCCTGCTGACCTCGCCCATCCCCTGGCCCGCCGACGGACGACCACGGCGCGCAGGAGTGTCGGCCTTCGGAGTCGGCGGCACCAACGCCCACGCCATCCTGCAGGAGGCCCCGCCCACCGATGAGCCCGGGCGGAGACCCCCTGACCGCGAGTCGGCGCCGCTGATTCCGCCGCCGCTGGCCTGGGCCGTGTCGGGGCATTCGAAGGCCGGGCTGAAAGCGCAGGCCGCGCGGTTGGCCGAGTTCGTCTCCGCCTGCCCGGACGTGGACCCCGGCGATGTCGGATGGTCGCTGGTGACCACCAGGTCGTCGTTCCAGCACAGGGCGGTGGTGACGGGCTCGGACCACGACGGTCTGCTGGCCGGACTGTCGGCGGTGGCGTCCGGGCAGTCGGCGTCCGGCGTCGCGGCAGGCTCGGCGTCCTCCGGCGGACGGATCGGGTTCGTTTTCGCTGGCCAGGGCGCGCAACGGGCCGGGATGGGCCGGGACCTGTACGCGGCCAGCCCCGCCTTCGCCGAAGCGTTCGACCAGGTGAGCGCCGCCCTGGAGGCGGAGCTGAGTCTGCCCGTCGCCGAGGTGGTGCTGGCCCGCCCAACCAGCGAGCTGGCCGAGCTGGCGCATCGGACGGTGTTCGCACAGGCGAGCCTCTTCGCGATGGAGGTGGCGCTGGCGCGGTTGCTGGAAGCGTGCGGAGTCGGGCGGGACGCGGTGGCCGGGCATTCAGTCGGGGAGATCGCGGCGGCCCACGTGGCCGGGGTGCTGTCGCTGCCGGACGCCTGCCGGCTGGTGGCCGCCCGAGGCCGGTTGATGGAGGCGTTGCCGGGCGGCGGAGCAATGGTGGCGGTGGCCGCCGGAGAAGAGGAGATGACCGCCGCTCTGGAGGGGCGGGCGGGAGTCGGCATCGCAGCAGTGAACGGACCGGAAGCGCTCGTGATCTCCGGTGACGAGGACGCGGTCACGCGGGTCGCAGAGGAGTGGCGGCAGCGCGGGCGGCGGACACGGCGCCTGCGCGTGAGCCATGCGTTCCATTCGGCGCGGATGGATCCGGTGCTGGCGGACCTGCGCGAGGTCGCGGAGGGGTTGTCATACGAGGCGCCGCGGCTGGCATGGGCAGGGGCGCTGACCGGCGAGCCGGTGACCGAGCCCGGTCCCGGGTACTGGCCTGCGCAAGCGCGGCGACCCGTTCGGTTCGGCGACGCGGTCGCGACGCTGGCGGCCCAGGGCGTGACCGTCTTCCTGGAGATCGGTCCGGACGGGATGCTGTCGGCGCTCGGGCCCGCGGCTCTGCCCGCCGGTGCCAACGCCGCGTTCCTTCCGCTGCTGCGTCCCGACAGGCCCGCACGGACGACGGTGCTCGACGCGCTCGCCGAGGCCCATGTGCGCGGCGCGGCGGTCGACTGGCCGCGGGTCCTGGGCGGTGGCCGACGGACGGACCTGCCCACGTACGCCTTCCAGCACGAGCGGTACTGGCCGCGTCCCGCCCGGCCGGCGGGGGACGTCGCCTCGGCAGGGCTGGCCGCCGCCGGGCACCCGCTGCTGAGCGCGATGGTCGAGCTGCCCGAGGGCGACGGACTGATCTTCACCGGCCGCCTGTCGGCACGGGATCAGCCGTGGCTGGCCGACCACGTCGTGGCGGGGTCGGTGCTGGTGCCGGGCACCGCCTTCGTGGAACTGGCGATCAGGGCCGGCGACCAGGTCGGATGCGGGCACGTCGAGGAGCTGGTGCAGGAGGCGCCGCTGGTGCTGGCCGCCGACGGCGCGGTCCGGCTCCAGGTCAGGGTCGGGAGCCCGGAGGAGGACGGGCGCCGCGCCGTCGAGGTGCACGCCAGGCCCGCCGGCGCGGCCGCGGGCACCCCGTGGATCCGCCATGCCGGCGGCCTGCTCGCCCCGGACAGAGCGCGGCACGACACCGCCGAGACCGCGGACCTGCGGGCCTGGCCTCCCGAGGGGGCCGTCCCGGTGCCGGTGGACGGCTTCTACGAGCGGATGGCCGAGGACGGGTACCGGTACGGGCCCGCGTTCCACGGCCTGCGGGCGGGCTGGCGGCGCGGTGCGGAGATCTTCGCCGAGATCGCTCTGCCGTCCACCGAGGACCCGGCCGGGTTCGTCCTGCACCCGGCGCTTCTCGATGCGGCGCTGCACACCCCCCGCCTGGCGATGCCCGACACGCCTGCGAGCGCCGAGGGCCCCGGGCTGGGGATCCCGTTCGCGTGGCGCGGGGTGTCGCTGCACAGGTCGGGGGCTTCGGTGCTGCGGGTCCGGCTGACCTGGGACGACGACGATCGGCTGTCCCTCACCGCCGCCGACGGCACGGGTTCGCCCGTGGCGTCGGTCGGGTCGCTGGTGCTGCGGCCGGTCACGGCGGAACGTCTGACGGCGGCCCGGCTCGGACCACAGGACGCGCTGTTCGGCCTGGAATGGACCCCGGTCTCAGACGGACGTGGGCAAGGAACACACCGATGGGCGGTGGCGGGGCCCGACCCGTTCGGCCTGGTGCCGGAACTGGCGGCGTCCGGCGCGGACGTGCGGACCTTCCCCGACTTTGAGTCCATGCCGGACACCGCCGACGCTGTCCTCGTCTGCGCCGGACAGGCCGCCGCGAACGAAACGGGCGACGTCGGCCGCTCGGTGAGCGATGTCCTGGCAGCGGTGCAGGAATGGTTGCGGCGCGACCGGCCTGCGGAGTCCCGGCTGATCGTGGTGACTCGCGGCGCCATCGCGGCACGTGTCGGAGAGAGCGTGGCGGACATGGCCGCCGCGGCCGCGTGGGGCCTGGTGAGGTCCGCGCAGTCGGAGAACCCAGGCCGACTGCTGCTGGTCGACCTGCCCGACGGCGCTGCGCCGCACGATCTCGCGGGTGCGCTGGCGGCGGCCTTGGACAGCGCCGAACCCGAGGTGGCGATCCGCGACGGCGCCGTCCTCGGGCGCCGTCTGACGCGCCCGCCCGTGCGCGCCGCCGACGCCGACGCAGATCGGTACGGCCACGGGACCGTACTGATCACGGGTGGGACCGGGACGCTGGGCGGCCTGGTGGCGCGGCATCTGACGTCCACGCAGGTGAGCCGGCTGGTGCTGGCGGGCCGATCGGGGCCGGCCGCGCCGGGCGTCGCCGTTCTGGCCGCGGACATCGCCGGCCGCGGCTGCGACCTCCAGGTGGCCGCCTGCGATGCCGCCGACCGGGCGGCGCTCGCCGGCCTCATCGCCGGCATCCCGGGGGACGTCCCGCTGAGCGGCGTGATCCACGCGGCCGGGGTACTCGATGACGGCGTGATCAGCGCGCTCACCCCGGCGCGGGTCGAGGCGGTGCTCCGGCCGAAGGCGTACGGGGCGTGGCACCTTCACGAGCTGACCCGGGACCTGGACCTGCGGGCGTTCGTGCTGTTCTCCTCGATCGCGGCCTCGGTCGGCAGCACCGGCCAGGGCGGGTATGCGGCGGCGAACGCGTTCCTGGACGCGCTTGCCGCCCGCCGGCGCGCGGCCGGCCTGCCCGCCACCTCGGTCCAGTGGGGCCTGTGGGCCGATCCAAGCACCATGACCCGCCGCCCGAACGGGGACGACGCCGCGGCGAGCACCCGCCTGGCGGGCACCGGGATGACCGCGCTGACGGCGGAGGACGGCTTGGCGCTGCTGGACCGCGCAGTGGCCGGGGACGAGGCGTTGCTGGTGGCGGCGCGGCTCGACCCGGAGTTCCTGCGCTCGACGGCGCGGACCGGGTCGCTGCCCCCGCTGCTGCACAGCCTGGCCGGCCCGCCCGCCCGTCCGCGAGCCGCGGTGGCCGGTGACGCGGGCCCGCCGCTACGCGAACGGCTGGCCCGATCCGGCCCGGACGAGCGGGCGCGGCTGCTGCTCGACCTGGTGCGGCGCGAGGCGGCCCTCGTGCTCGGGCACGACTCACCGGACGGCGTCGACCCGGAGGCGGGCTTCCTCGGCCAGGGGTTCGACTCGATGACCGCGGTGATCCTGCGCAACCGCCTGGCCGACGCGACCGGTCTGCGCCTTCCCGGCACGGCCGTGTTCGACCACCCCACCCCGGCCCGGCTGGCGGAGTCCCTGGGGGACCGCCTATCGAGCCGAGCCGAAGGGGCCGACCGGCCGGATCGCAGCCGCTACGTGGCCGCCAGCGGCCCCGTAGCGGTGAGAACCGAAATGCCGGTGGCCGCACTGTACGAACAGGCGGCCAGAACCGGCAGAACGGAGGAGGCGCTGCGGCTGATCGTTGGCCTCGCCGCGTTCCGTCCGGTATTTTCGACTCGATCCGAACTGAAGAACGTCCCGTACCCCTTGCCGGTAGCGCGGGGATCGGCCGAGCCTGGCCTCATTTGTTTCCCTTCCTTTGTCGGCAGATCGGGAGTACGGGAATACGCGCGGTTCGCCGGCGCATTCGGCGGGCGCCGCGAGGTGTCCGTCCTGCCGGCGCCGGGATTCGTGGCCGGCGAACCATTGGCCGCTTCCATCGACGCACTCGTCGCCGTGCACGTCGCCAATATCTGCAGATCCGTGAACGGTGGGCCGTTCGTGCTGGCCGGGCACTCGACCGGGGGCCTCATAGCGCACGTCATGGCCGCTCACCTGGCCGGAAGCGGGGCCGTTCCGGCGGGGGTGGTCCTCTTGGACACCTATTCGCTCGGCACCCCGGGAACGCCGGGCGGTCTGGCTATGAACACCGCGCTCGAAGAACTCGTGAACGGCAGGGTGCTGGCTGATATCGGGCAGCGGGAAGAGGCCGGTGACGACGCCTGGCTCACGGCGATGGCGCATTACTTCGCACTGGACTGGGGCGGTGCGATGCAGGAGACTTCCCTACCGACACTGCTGGTCCGGGCCGAGGAGACGACGGCCGGCCCGGACGGGGCCGGCGCACCGCGGAGACATTCCTGGTCGTTCGCGAGCAGCCTCACCGTCGTCGATGTGCCCGGAGACCATTTCACCATGATGGGAGAACACGCCGCGACGACCGTGCGGGCCGTCGACGCATGGCTCGACCAGCTGCCAAGGAGACCCGATGGAAACTGATCAGGCCGATTACCGCATCGCCGTCCTGGGCGGCGGGGTCATGGGCACGAACATCGCGACGCTGGCCCTGGGGCACGGCGCCCCCGTCGTCCTGGTCGACCTCGACGACGCCCTGCTGGCCGAGGCGCGCACGACGATCCGCCAGAAGCTGCGGCACGCCCGGCTCATGGGCGCGCTTCCGGACCGCCCGCAGGGCGAGCTGACGACCACCACGGCGCTGCCGGACGTCGCGGACGCCACGGTCGTCATCGAGGCGGTGACCGAGGTACCGGAGACCAAGACGAAAGTGCTGGCCGAGGTGTCGGGCACCGTCCGCCCCGGCACGACCGTCATCTCCAACACCTCCTGCATCCCGATCGACGAGATGGCCGAGGCCATGGCCCGGCCGGACGACCTCGTCGGCGTTCACTTCATGAATCCGGCGTACCTCATCACGATGGTGGAGATCATCAAGGGTCCGCGCACCGGCGAGCGGACGATGGAGTCGGTGACGGCCCTGCTGGCCTTCCTCGGACGCGACGGGCTGGTGGTGAACGACTCGCCCGGCTTCGTCATCAACCGGGTGCTGCACCCGCTGATCAACAGTGCGGCCCGGCTCGTCGAGGAGGGCGTCGCGTCCGCCGAGACGGTCGACGGGCTGCTGGAGGGCTGCCTCGGGCACGCGACGGGGCCGCTGCGCACCGCGGACCTGATCGGCATCGACAACCTGGTCGACTCGCTCAACGTGCTCTACGCGCGGACCGGGGAGGAGAGCTGCCGGCCGTCCGCGCTGATGCTGCGGAAGGTGCGCGACGGCGACCTCGGCCGCAAGTCCGGCCGGGGGTTCTACGACTACGGGAGCGTGATCTCATGACCGCCGAGCAGGCCGCCGAGGCGGCACCGATCTCCGCGCAGGCCGTGGAGGAGGCGCTGCTGGCCTTCCTGGCCGAGCGCATCAAGACCTCGGTCGCGGTGGACCAGGACCTGTTCGGCTCCGGGCTGGTCTCCTCGATGTTCGCCATGCAGCTGGTGGTGCACCTGGAGGAGGCCTACGACATCGCGATCATCGGCCCGGAGCTGAAGCTCGACAACTTCCGGACCGTCCAGGCGATGACCGCCCTGGTGCTGCGGCTGAGCGCGGCCCGCGATGGCTGACGCGCTGGCCGATGAGCGGGCGTTCGTCGGAGAGCTCGTCGGCGACCGCCCGGCCGCCTGGGACCTGGCCGGCGAGCTGCCGGTCGAACTGCTGCAGAAGCTCGGCGCCAAGGGGATCCTGTGCGCGGAGGTCCCCGCGGCGTTCGGCGGCCTCGGTGCGGGAAGCCTCGACAACGGCGAGCTCACCGCCTACGTCGGCGGCCTGTGCAGCTCGCTGCGCAGCATCATGACCTCGCAGGGCATCGCGGCCTGGACGGTGCGGCGGTTCGGCGACCGCGAGCAGCGCCGCCGCCTGCTCGCCGACCTGACCGGCGGGCGGCTGGCGGCGGTCGCCTTCAGCGAGCCCGAGGCGGGCAGCGACCTGTCGGCGATGCGGACCCGGATCAGCCCGGACGGTGGCGGGGTGGTCGTCGACGGCCGCAAGAAGTGGGTGACCGGCGCCCGCTACGCCGACCTGCTGGTCGTCCTCGGCCGGCACGGCGACGGCGCCGCCGCCGTCGTGGTCCCGGCCGACGCCCCCGGCGTCCACGTGGAGCCGATCGCGGCGCCGCTGGGGTGCCGTGCGGGCGGGCACGCCAACGTCCGGTTGGAGGGCGTGCGGCTGCCCGCGTCGTCCGTGCTGGGCGGCGGCGGGCAGCCGCTGTCGATGCTGTTCACGACGGCGCTGACGTACGGGCGGATGTCGGTCGCGTGGGGCTGCGTCGGGATCATCCGGGCCTGCCTGGAGAGCGCGACCGGCCACACCAAGCACCGCAGGCAGTCCGGCCGGCCGCTCGCCGGCCACCAGCTCGTCGCCGGGCAGCTGGCCGACCTGCTGGTGGCCGAGCAGGTCTCGACGCGGGTCTGCGAGCACGCCAGCCGGGCCTGGGAGTCCGGCTCGCCCGACCTGGTCATCGAGGCGGTGCTGGCCAAGCACGTCAGCGCGGGCCACGCCGCGCGCAGCGCCGCGACCGCCGTCCAGCTGCTGGCGTCGGCGGGCGCCGAGGACGGCCACACCGCCGCCCGCGCGTACCGGGACGCGAAGCTCATGGAGATCATCGAGGGCAGCAACGAGATCTGCCGGCTGATCCTCGCCGACCACGCCCTGGCCGGCGTCGACTGAACCGGCCCGTTTCCGCCGTGCCGGAATCCTGAAATCCGCATTGGGGAGGGTCTTGTGCCCGACAAGCCGACTCTTGTGAAATGCCTGGTCTGGGATCTCGACAACACGCTCTGGCGGGGCACCCTGCTGGAGGACCCGGACGTCGAGCTCGCCGACGGCGTCCGCGACGTCATCGCCGAACTCGACGCGCGCGGAATCCTGCATTCCATTTCCAGCAAGAACGACTACGACCTGGCCTGGACGCAGCTGGAGAAACTCGGACTGGCCGAGTACTTCGTCTTTCCGCAGATCGGCTGGGGGCGCAAGTCCGACGCGGTGCTGGAGATCGCCGAGCGACTGAACTTCGCGCCCGGCGCCATCGCCTTCATCGACGACCTTCCCACCGAGCGGGCCGAGGTGAACTTCGCCGCGCCGGACGTCCGCTGCTACCCCGCCGAGCAGATCGCCGCGCTGCCCGGCCTGCCGGAGTTCAGCCCGGCGGTGGTGACCGTCGACGCGCGCCGCCGCCGCGAGATGTACCAGGCCGGCTTCCGCCGGGACGCCGAGAAGGAGTCCTTCAACGGACCCGACGAGGAGTTCCTGCGCACCCTGGACCTGGTGATGACGATCAAGTTCGCCGACCACGAGGACCTGTCCCGGGTCGAGGAGCTGACCCTGCGCACCAGCCAGATGAACGCCACCGGCGTGCACTACTCCGACGCGGCCCTGCGCGGGCTGCTGGCCGACCCCGCCCACGCGGTGCTCACGGTGAACATGGCCGACCGCTTCGGGCCGCACGGCGCGGTCGGCGTGATGCTCCTGGAGCGCCGTCCGGGCATCTGGCATCTGAAGCTGCTGGCGACCTCGTGCCGGGTCGTGGCGTTCGGCGCCGGAGCGGTGATCCTCAACTGGCTGGTCGACCAGGCCGCCCGGGCGGACGCGCACCTCGCCGCCGACTTCCGCAAGACCGACCGCAACCGGATGATGGAGATCGCCTACCGGTTCGCGGGCTTCACCGACGACGCCTGCACGTGCCTGGCCGGGCTCGGCACGCTCACCGGCCGCGACGGCGTCCAGTGCCTCCACCTGGCCGCCGAACGCCGCGCCGCGCCGACCACGATGCGGCTCGACTCGCCGGAGCTGGCCGCCCGCTGAACCGTCCATTGCGGCGTTCAAATGACGCCGTTCCGCGGTTGAACGGGGACGGCGTCCTTTACCCTCCGCGCCGGGCCATGGGAACCTGACCTCGGCATCGATATGCAGCGAAATCGCCGGTGAATGGCCGTCCGGTGATTTCCCGTCGGCCGACGGATCCCGGGGTGTATTTCCGTCCCGATATCGCGCACTGCCCTCCGGGAATTCCGGGGGTCCTCATCACACGACCGTTTCCCGCCCCCGCCGTGCGGGGCGGTGCATGGACACAGGGGCGCAGGATGAGCGAGTCCGAGAAGACACCGCCCGCCGGGCTGCCCGCGGCGGCGCCGACATCCGACGAGGGACTCGCGATGGCCGGCGAGCCACTGGCGATCATCGGGATGAGCTGCCGGTACCCGGGCGGCGTCCGGTCGCCGGAGGACCTGTGGCGGGTCCTCGCCGACGAGCGGGACGTGATCTCGGGCTTCCCCGCCGACCGGGGCTGGGACCTGGCCGCCGTCCACGACCCGGACCCGGACGCCCCCGGCCGGACCTACGTCGACCGCGGCGGCTTCCTCGCGGACGCGGCCGGCTTCGACGCGGCGTTCTTCGGCGTCTCCCCGCGCGAGGCCATCGCGATGGACCCGCAGCAGCGGGTGCTGCTGGAGGCGTCCTGGGAGGCGCTGGAGCGCTCGGCGATCGACCCGGACGCCCTGCGCGGCACCCGCACCGGGGTGTTCGTCGGCGCGGAGCCCCGCGAGTACGGCCCGCGGCTGCACCAGGCGGCGGACGGACTCGAAGGCCACCTGCTGACCGGCACGACCACCAGCGTGATCTCGGGCCGCGTCGCCTACGCGCTCGGCCTGCGGGGCCCGGCCGTCACCGTCGACACCTCGGCGTCCGGCTCGCTGGTGGCGATCCATCTCGCGGCGCAGGCGCTGCACCGCGACGACTGCGAGCTGGCGATCGCGGGCGGTGTGTCGGTGATGGCGACGCCCGGCAACTTCGTGGCGTTCAGCGGGCTGCGCGGGCTGGCCCCCGACGGCCGCTGCAAGGCGTTCTCCGCCGCCGCCGACGGGACCGTGTGGTCCGAGGGCGTCGGCCTGGTCGTCCTCGAAAGGCTGTCCGACGCCCGGCGCAACGGGCACGCCGTCCTGGCGCTGGTCCGCGGCTCGGCGATCAACTCCGACGGCGCCAGCGACGGCCTCACCGCCCCCGACGAGGCCGCCCAGCGCGCCGTCATCGGGCGGGCGCTGCGCAGCGCGGGCCTCGCGCCGGGCGACGTGGACGCGGTGGAGGCGCACGGCACCGGCACCCCGCTCGGCGACACGACCGAGGCGCGCGCCCTGGCCGCCGCATACGGGGTGGAACGTCCGGACGCCCGGCCGCTGCTGGTGGGATCGGTCAAGCCGAACATCGGGCACGCGCAGGCCGCCGCGGGCGTCGCCGGCGTGATCAAGATGGTGCTGGCGCTGCGGCACGGACTGCTCCCGCGATCCCTGCACATCGACGAGCCGACCCCCGCCGTCGACCGGTCCGCCGCGGTGTCGCTGCTGACCGGAGCGCGGCCGTGGCCCGATGCGGGCCGGGTCCGGCGGGCCGGCGTGTCCTCGTTCGGGATCAGCGGCACCAACGCGCACGCGATCCTGGAAGCCGCGCCCGATCCGTCCCCGCCGGCGGGCGGGGCAGCGGCTCCGGCGGCGCTCGCGTCCGGGCCGCGGGCTTGGCCGGTGTCGGCGCGCACCGCCGCTGGGCTGGCAGCCCAGGCGGAGCGGCTCGCCGAGCACCTCGCAGACAACCCGGGTCTGGCGCCGGCGGACGTCGGCTGGTCGCTGGCCACCACCCGGAAGCGGTTCGAGCACCGCGCCGTCATCATCGGCGCGCAGCGGTCCGAGCTGCTGGCGGGCCTGGCGGCGGTGGCCGCGGGCGAGCCGGCGGCCGGCGCCGTGACCGGCATCGCGGAGCCCGGCGGCGCGGGCCGGACCGTCTTCGTCTTCCCCGGCCAGGGCAGCCAGTGGGCCGGGATGGGCCGGGAACTGGCCGAGTCGTCGCCGGTGTTCGCCGCCCGGATCGCCGAATGCGGCCGGGCGCTCACCCCCTACGTCGACTGGTCGCTGGAGGACGTGCTCGCCGGCGCCGAGGGCGCGCCCGCGCTCGCGGCGGCCGAGGTCGTCCAGCCGGTGCTGTGGGCCGTGATGGTCGCGCTGGCCGCGGTATGGGAGGCCGCCGGCGTCCGGCCGGACGCGGTGGCGGGGCACAGCCAGGGCGAGATCGCGGCGGCCTGCGTGGCGGGCGTCCTGTCGCTGGACGACGCGGCGAAGGTGGTCGCGCTGCGCAGCCGGGCGCTCGGCCGGCTGGCCGGGAGCGGCGGCATGCTGTCGGTCGCGGGACCCGCGGAGACCGTCCGGGACCTGGCGGCCCGCTGGGGCGACCGGCTCGCCGTCGCGGCGGTCAACGGCCCGGCGGCCACGGTCGTCGCCGGCGACCCCGAATCCCTGGACGAGCTGGCCGAGGCGTGCGCGCGGGACGGCGTGCGGACCAGGCGGGTGCCCGTCGACTACGCCTCGCACAGCGCCCAGGTCGAGCAGATCGAGCCGGAACTCTCGGAGGTCCTGGCGGACGTCGTCCCGCGCCCGGCCCGGATCCCGATGATCTCGGCGATGAGCGGGCAGGCCGTGGACGGGCCCGAACTGGACGCCGCGTACTGGTATGCCAGCCTGCGCTCGCCCGTCGAGTTCGACCGGTCCGTCCGGGTCCTCGCCGGGTCCGGGCACCGCCGCTTCGTCGAGGTCTCCCCGCACCCCGTCCTGACCGCCGCGATCGGCGAGACCCTGGAGGACCTGGGATCCGCCGGCGACGCGGTCGTCACCGGAACGCTGCGCCGCGACGACGGCGGCCCCGCCCGGTTCCTGCGGTCGCTGGCCGAGGCCGAGGTGCGCGGCGTACCCGTGGACTGGACGGCCGTGATCCCCGCGGGACGTCCCGTCGACCTGCCCACCTACGCGTTCCAGCACGAGCGGTACTGGCTGAGCGACGAGGGCGGCCCGCTGAACGCCGACGGGCAGCCCGTCGACGGCCCAGGCCACCGCGCCGCGTCCGGCGCGGACGGCGAGGACCTGCGGCGGCGGCTCGCCGGACTGCCCGCCGCCGACCAGACCCGGCGCCTGCTGGACCTCGTCCGGGCGCACGCCGCCGCCATCCTCGGGCACGCCTCGCCCGAGTCCGTCGAGGCGGGCCGCACCTTCAAGGAGATCGGGTTCGACTCGCTGACCGCCGTCGACCTGCGCAACCGGCTCGGCGCGGCGACCGGGCTGCGGCTGCCCACCGGCCTGATCTTCGACTACCCGACCATCAAGGCGCTCGTGGAGTTCCTCCGGGCGGAACTGCTCGGCGGCGCCGCGAACACCGCCGCCCCCGTCCGCGCGGCGGCCCCCGACGAACCCATCGCGATCATCGGGATGGCCTGCCGGCTGCCGGGCGGCATCCAGAGCCCCGAAGACCTGTGGGAGTTCCTCGACGCCGGCGGCGACGCGATCTCCGACTTCCCCGCCGACCGCGGATGGGACGTCGAACGGCTCTACGATCCCGATCCCGCGCACCCCGGCACGTCCTACTCGCGCCGAGGCGGATTCCTCCGGGACGTCGGCGACTTCGACGCCGGCTTCTTCGGGGTCAGCCCCCGCGAGGCGCTCGCCATGGATCCCCAGCAGCGACTGCTGCTCGAAGTGTCCTGGGAGGCGCTCGAACGCGCGGGCGTCGACCCCGAGGGGCTGCGCGGCACCCGCACCGGCGTCTTCGTCGGCGCCGCCACCTCTGGATACGGGCTGTTCATGCCCGCCGGCCTGGAAGGGCACAAGCAGACCGCGCTGGCCGCCAGCGTCGTGTCCGGCCGGGTGTCCTACATCTTCGGGCTGGAAGGCCCCGCCCTCACCGTGGACACCGCCTGCTCCTCCTCCCTGGTCGCGCTGCACATGGCCTGCCAGTCGCTGCGGTCCGGTGAATCGTCGCTCGCGCTCGCCGGCGGCGTCACCGTGTTCGGCAGCGCGGACTGGTTCCTGTGGTTCAGCCGGCAGCGCGGCCTGGCCCCCGACGGCAGCTGCAAGTCCTTCTCCGCCTCCGCCGACGGCGTCGGCATGGCCGAGGGCGCCGCCGTGCTCCTCGTCGAACGGCTGTCGGACGCCCAGGCCAACGGCCACGACATCCTCGCCGTCGTCCGCGGCAGCGCCGTCAACCAGGACGGCGCCAGCAACGGCCTCACCGCCCCGCACGGACCCGCCCAGCAGCGCGTCATCCGCGCCGCCCTCGCCGGCGCCCGCGTCCCGGCCGCCGAGGTGGACGCCGTCGAAGCGCACGGCACCGGCACCCCGCTCGGCGACCCCATCGAGGCGGACGCCCTCCTCGCCACCTACGGGGAAGACCGTCCCGAGGAACGCCCGCTGTGGCTCGGCTCGGTCAAGTCGAACATCGGCCACACCGGATGGGCGGCCGGGGCCGCCGGAGTCATCAAGCTGGTGCTCGCCCTGCGGAACCGGCGGCTGCCCCGCACCCTGCATGCCGACGAACCGTCCCCGCACGTCGACTGGTCCGGCCGGATACGGCTGCTGACCTCCGCCGTCCCCTGGCCCGCCGCCGACGGCCGCCCTCGCCGCGCCGGCGTCTCCGCCTTCGGCATCAGCGGCACCAACGCGCACGCCGTCCTCGAGGAAGCCCCTGCCGCGGACCATGCGGACGACGCCGCCCAGCCCGAGAACGCACCGGCCCCGCATCGCGCTCCGATGACGGCATGGACCGTCTCGGCGCGATCCGCCGCAGGGCTCGCGGCGCAGGCCGAACGGCTCGCCGAGCACGTCTCCGCCCGCCCCGACCTCGATCCCGTGGACGTCGGCTGGTCCCTCGCCACGACCCGATCGGCCCTGTCACGACGCGCCGTCGTGGTCGGCGCGGACCGGGACGAGTTGCTGGCGGGACTGGGCGCGATTGCCTCCGGCAAGGGCCGAGCGGGTGTGGTGTCGGGTTCGGTTGGCGCCGGTGGTGTGGGTTTTATGTTCACGGGTCAGGGTGCGCAGCGGGTGGGAATGGCTCGTGGTTTGTATGAGGCGTTCCCGGTGTTCGCGGATGCGTTCGATGAGGCGTGTGCGGGTTTGGACCGGCATTTGTCGGGACGCATTTTGGGTTTGAGTGAAGAAGCTGACGGCGTGAGTGTCGCTTCGGTGGTGTTGGGTAACGGCGGCGAGGGTTTGTTGGATGAGACGGTGTTTACGCAGGCGGGTTTGTTTGCGGTGGGGGTGGGGTTGTTTGGTTTGTTGGTGTCGTGGGGTGTGGGCGTGGATGTGGTGGGTGGTCATTCGATTGGTGAGGTCGTGGCGGCTTGTGTGGCTGGGGTGTGGTCGTTGGAGGATGCGTGTCGGGTGGTGGCTGCGCGTGGTCGTTTGATGCAGGCGTTGCCGCGTGGTGGGGCGATGGTCGCGGTGGAGGCTTCTGAGCAGCGGGTCGTGGAGGCGTTGGAGGGTTGTTCGGGTGTGGGTTTGGCGGCGGTGAACGGTCCGCGTGCGGTGGTGGTCTCTGGTGTGGAGGAGGAGGTGTTGGCGGTTGCGGGGCGGTTGAAGGAGTCCGGGGTGCGGACGCGGCGGTTGCGGGTGTCGCATGCGTTTCATTCGCCGTTGATGGAGCCGATGTTGGCGGAATTCGCAGACGTGGTGGGTTCGGTGCGGTTCAATGTGCCGCGGGTTGCGGTGGTGTCGGGGTTGTCGGGCCGGTTGGCGGGTGGCGAGTTGTTGGAGCCGGAGTATTGGGTGCGGCATGTGCGTGAGCCGGTGCGGTTCGCTGACGCGGTGAATGCGATGCGCGGTGCGGGTGTGGGTGTTTTTGCGGAGTTGGGGCCGGACGGAATCCTGTCGGCGCTTGGCCCGCAGATTCCCGAGAGCCAGGGGGATGAGGCGTGGTTGCCGGTGATGCGGCGGGGCCGGGACGAGGTCCGCACGCTGCTGACGGCCGTATCCGGCGTTCACGTGCGAGGCGGCACCGTCGACTGGGCCAGGTTCTACGACGGCCAAGGAGCTGAACGGGTCGACCTGCCGACCTACGCGTTCCAACACCAGCGCTACTGGCTGAGCGCGGACGGCGGCGCGGTGGACGCAGCGGGGCTCGGGCAGTCGGCCGCCGGCCATCCCTTGCTCGGCGCGGCGGTGGGCCTACCGGGCACCGGTGGCATGGCACTGACCGGCCGGCTGTCGCTGTCGGCGCAGCCCTGGCTGGGCGAGCACGTGGTGGCGGACGAGGTGGTGGTGCCGGGCGCCGCCTTGGTCGAGATGGCGGTGCGGGCAGGGGACGAGGCCGGCTGCGGACGGCTCGAAGAGCTGCTGATCGAGGCGCCCCTCGTCCTGCCCGGAGAGGGAGGCGTCCGGATCCAGGTCGCGGTCGAGGCCCCCGACGAGGAGGGCCGCCGTGGCGTCGCGGTGTACTCCCAGGCCGAGGACGGCGGCGACGACGAGCCGTGGACGCGGCACGCCACGGGGGTTCTCGGAGCACAGGACGAACGCGCGGACACCGGCACCGGCCTGGAGCAGTGGCCGCCCACAGGCGCGACGCCCGTGGAGCTGGACGGCTTCTACCAGGGGCTGGCCGAGGGCGGGCTCGCGTACGGGCCGGTTTTCGCCGGGCTGAGCAAGGCGTGGCGGCGCGGCGACGAGGTGTTCGCCGAGGTGGCGTTGCCTGAGGAGACGCAGGTCACCGGGTTCGGGGTGCATCCGGCGCTGCTCGACGCGGCCTTGCACGCGATCGGGCTCGGTCCCGGCCTGACCGGGGACGAGGGCGGCCCGATGCTGCCGTTCGCGTGGGGTGAGGTGGTCGTGCACGCGGCCGGCGCCGCCGCGGCGCGTGTCCGGGTCGCGCCGAACGCGGGCGGGGACGGCGTGTCGGTGACGCTGGCCGACGCGGCCGGGGGACCGGTGGCGTCGGTCGGCTCGCTGGTCTTGCGCGCGTTGCCCGGCGGCGGACTGGGCGAGGGCGCGAGGGCGGTCAAGGAGGCGCTGTTCCGGGTGGAGTGGGTACCCGCCCGCCCCGGCGACCCCGCCGCATCCGCCGCACGCTGGGCGGTCCTGGGGGAGTGCGGCCTCGACCTGCCGGGCGCCGTCCGATATGAGGACGTCGCCGAACTGGCCGATGCCGTCGCCGCCGGACAGGACGTGCCCGACGCCGTCTGCTGCCTGCCAACGTCCGCCGACCACGGCGGCACCGCCGCCACGGCCCGCGAGGTGACCGTACGGACTTTGGATGTGCTCCAGCGATGGTTGGCCGAGGACGCGTTGGCGGATGCGCGGCTGATGGTGGTGACCGAGCGAGCGGTCGCGGCCGGGCCGGGGACGCCGGTCGAGGTGGCGGGCGCACCGATTTGGGGTCTCGTGCGGTCGGCGAGTTCGGAGAATCCCGGCCGGTTCGTCCTGGCCGACGTAGACGACCTGGTCGCGGCCGGTGAGTTGCTGGTGGCCGGTGCCGCGCTGGGCGAACCGGAGTTCGCGGTCCGTGGCGGTGAGGTTCGGGTGCCCCGGCTGGCCCGGGCGAGCACCGCCGCCGTCCTGCCGGTCCCGGCGGGGGACGGCTGGCGGTTGGAGTTCACCGAGCGCGGCACGCTGGACAACCTGACGCTCGCCACGACCGACGACGGCACGCGCCCGCTGGAGCCGGGCCAGGTGCGGGTCGGCCTGCGGGCGGCCGGCGTGAACTTCCGGGACGTCCTCAACGTCCTGGGCATGTATCCCGGTGACGCGGGCCTGCTCGGGCTTGAGGGCGCCGGCGTGGTGCTGGAGGTCGGACCCGACGTGACCGGCCTCGCGCCCGGCGACAGGGTGATGGGCCTGTTCAGCGGGGCGTTCGCGCCGGTGGCGGTGACCGACGCCCGGCTGCTGGCGCCCGTCCCGCACGGGTGGTCGCCGGCCGAGGCCGCCGCCGCGCCCGTGGTGTATCTGACGGCGTACTTCGCGCTGGTCGAGCTGGCCGGGCTGAGCGAGGGCGAGAAGGTCCTGATTCACGCGGCGGCCGGCGGGGTCGGTATGGCCGCCGTCCAGCTGGCCCGGCATCTGGGCGCGGAAGTCTTCGGCACGGCCGGCCCCGCCAAGTGGAGCGCCCTCAACTCCCTCGGCCTTGACGACCACCATCTGGCCTCGTCGCGGACGCTGGAGTTCGAGAAGGCGTTCCAGACGGCGACCGGTGGCCGGGGCATGGACGTCGTCCTGGACTCGCTGGCCGGCGAGTTCGTGGACGCCTCGCTGCGGCTGACCGCCCAGGGCGGCCGGTTCGTCGAGATGGGCAAGACCGACGTCCGAGACCCCGCCCGGGTGGCGGCCGAGCACGACGGCGTCTCCTACCAGGCGTTCGATCTGCTGGACACCGGCCCGGACAAGATGGCGGAGATGTTCGCGGCGCTCGGCGAGCTGTTCGCGAGCGGAGTGCTGCGGCCCCTGCCCGTCGCGCAGTGGAGCGTGACGCGCGCGCCCGAGGCGTTCCGGTACCTGAGCCAGGCCCGCAACATCGGCAAGGTCGTGCTGACCGTCCCCGCGCCGCCCGACCCCGGCGGCACGGTCCTGATCACGGGCGCGTCCGGAGCACTCGGCGGCCTGGTCGCCCGGCACCTGGTCGCCGTCCGGGGCGTCCGGCACCTGACGCTCCTGTCCCGCCGCGGCCCGGACGCCCCCGGAATGGCCGAGCTGACCGCCGAACTGCGCGGGCTCGGCGCCGAGGTCCAGGTCGCCGCGTGCGACACCGCGGACCGGGACGCACTCGCCGCCGTGCTCGCGGAGATCCCCTCGGACGCGCCGCTGACCGGGGTGATCCACGCGGCCGGGCTGCTGGACGACGGCGTGCTCGGCTCGCTGACCCCGGAACGGGTCGAGGCGGTGCTGCGCCCGAAGGTCGACGGCGCCTGGCATCTGCACGAGCTGACCGCCGGCCTCGACCTGTCGATGTTCGTGCTGTTCTCCTCGGTCGCCGGGACCGTCGGATCGCCCGGGCAGGGCAACTACGCCGCGGCGAACGCGTTCCTCGACGCGCTCGCCGCGCACCGGAGCGGGCTCGGCCTGCCCGGTGTGTCGCTGGCGTGGGGGGGCTGGGAGCAGGCCGGCGGCATGGCGGGCAAGCTCGGCGCGGTCGACCGGCGGCGGATGAGCCGCTCCGGCTCCCGTGCCCTGACCGACGCCGAGGGCCTCGCCCTGCTGGACGCGTCCGCGGCCACGGGCGAAGCCGTGCTGGTCCCCGACCATCTCGACCTGGCCGTCCTGCGCGGCCTCGGCGACGCGCTGCCGCCCCTGCTGTCGGGCCTGGTCCGCCGGACGGCCCGGCGCAGCGTCGGCCGCAGCACCGGCGATGGCGGCGGCGCCCTCTCGGCTCAACTCGCTGCCATGGCGGACGTGGAGCGCGGCGCCGCCCTGCTGGACCTCGTCCACGCCCAAGTGGCGATGGTGCTCGGCATGTCCGGCACCGAGACGATCGACCCGGGCCGGACCTTCAAGGAACTGGGCTTCGACTCGCTGACGTCCCTGGAGCTGCGCAACCGGCTGAACTCCGTCACCGGCCTGCGGCTCCCCGCCACCGTCATCTTCGACCACCCGACCTCCGACGCCCTCGGCGCCTACCTCGGCCGGGAGCTCGGCGGCGCCCCCAACGGGGAGGCGTCGGTCGAGCAGGCCTTCTCCGGGCTCGACACGGTCGAGTCCTCGGTGCAGAAGATCGTCGAGGACGAGGCGGCCCGGGCGAGGTTCGCGACGCGGCTGAGAGGGATCCTCGCCCTGCTGGGCCCGTCCGCGGAGGGCGCCGACGCATCGGTCGCCGAGAAGATCCAGGCGGCCAGCGACGACGACGTCTTCGAGTTCATCGACAACCTCGGCATCTGAAGCGCGCGTCCTTATGCGTCCCTTCCTGGAAGGCGTCATCGATGGCGAATGAAGAGAAGCTCCGCGAGTACCTGAAGCGGGTCACCACCGACCTGGCGCAGACCCGGGAACGCCTGCGCCGGATGGAGGAGGGACGGCAGGAGCCGATCGCCATCGTCGGCATGGGATGCCGTTTCCCCGGCGGAGCGACGTCGCCGTCACGCTTCTGGGATTTCCTGCTCGACGGCGGTGACGGCGTCGTCGGTTTCCCGACGGACCGCGGCGGCCGGTGGAGCGGCGTGTACGACCCGGTGCGCGGACGCGTCGGCCGTTCCTATGTGCGCGAGGGCGGCTTCCTGGACGGCGCGGGATCGTTCGACGCGGCGTTCTTCGGGGTGGCCCCGCGCGAGGCGATCGCGATGGACCCGCAGCAACGGCTGCTGCTGGAAGTGTCCTGGGAAGCGCTCGAAGACGGCGGTTTCGATGCGACGAAACTGCGCGGCGCGCCCGTAGGGGTCTTCGCTGGAGTCATTTACCACGACTACGGATTCACGGGTTCGGCGCCGGGCGAAGTCGAGGGATACGTCGCAACAGGCGTCGCCGGCGGCGTTGCGTCCGGCCGGGTGGCGTACGCGCTCGGCCTGGAAGGGCCCGCCGTGACGGTGGACACCGCGTGCTCGTCGTCGCTGGTGGCGCTGCACCTCGCATGCCAGTCGCTGCGGCTGGGGGAGTGCTCGCTCGCGCTGGTGGGCGGAGCGACGGTGATGTCGTCGCCGCAGATCTTCGTGGAGTTCTCCCGCCAGGGCGGATTGGCGGGCGACGGCCGGTGCAAGGCGTTCGCGGAAGCCGCGGACGGGACCGGATGGGGCGAAGGCGTCGGCGTGCTGGTCGTTGAGCGGCTGTCGGAGGCCCGCCGACTGGGACACCGGGTGCTCGCGGTGGTCTCCGGATCCGCGGTGAACCAGGACGGCGCGTCGAACGGGCTCACGGCACCGAACGGGCTGGCGCAGGCCCGGGTGATCCAGGCGGCGCTGGCCGGCGCGGGACTGTCCGGCGCCGACGTGGACGTCGTGGAAGGACACGGCACCGGGACCCGGCTGGGCGACCCGATCGAGGCGGGCGCGCTGCTTGCGACGTACGGGCGGGCACGGGGAGCGGACGGTCCGCTGCTGCTGGGATCGGTGAAGTCGAACATCGGGCACACGCAGGCGGCAGCGGGCGTCGCGGGCGTGATCAAAACGGTGCTGGCGCTGCGCCACGGTGTCGTCCCCGGATCGCTGCACGTCGACGAGCCCTCCTCCCGCGTGGACTGGGCGGACGGCGGCGTTGGCGTGGTGACCGCGCCGGTGCCGTGGCCGGACGGCGACCACCCGCGGCGCGGCGGCGTGTCCTCGTTCGGGTTCGGCGGGACCAACGCCCACGTCATCCTCGAACAGGCACCGGCCGAGTACGAGGGCGACCTGCGTCCCGCGGCGCCGACCGGTCGGCGTGACCTGCCCATGGTGGCCTGGGCGGTGTCCGGCCGATCCGACGCCGGCCTGGCGGCACAGGCGGAACGGCTCCACGACCACGTCGAGGCCCGGCCCGGGCTGGACGTGGTGGACGTCGGCTGGTCTCTGGCGGCCACCCGCACGGCGCTGGAGCAGCGAGCCGTCGTCGTCGGCGCCGACCGGGACGAACTGCTCGCCGGCCTGAAACGCCTCGCCGCCGGAGAGACGTCCCGGGGCGTCGTGTCGGGTTCGGTGGGTGCGGGTGGCGTGGGTTTTATGTTCACGGGTCAGGGTGCGCAGCGGGTGGGGATGGCTCGTGGTTTGTATGAGGCGTTCCCGGTGTTCGCGGATGTTTTCGATGAGGCGTGTGCGGGTTTGGATCGGCATTTGTCGGGACGCATTTTGGGTTTGAGTGAAGAAGCTGACGGCGTGAGTGTCGCTTCGGTGGTGTTGGGTAACGGCGGCGAGGGTTTGTTGGATGAGACGGTGTTTACGCAGGCGGGTTTGTTTGCGGTGGGGGTGGGGTTGTTTCGATTGTTGGTGTCGTGGGGTGTTGGTGTGGATGTGGTGGGTGGTCATTCGATTGGTGAGGTGGTGGCGGCTTGTGTGGCTGGGGTGTGGTCGTTGGAGGATGCGTGTCGGGTGGTGGCTGCGCGTGGTCGGTTGATGCAGGCGTTGCCGCGTGGTGGGGCGATGGTCGCGGTGGAGGCTTCTGAGCAGCGGGTCGTGGAGGCGTTGGAGGGTTGTTCGGGTGTGGGTTTGGCGGCGGTGAACGGTCCGCGTGCGGTGGTGGTTTCCGGTGTGGAGGAGGAGGTGTTGGCGGTTGCGGGGCGGTTGAAGGAGTCCGGGGTGCGGACGCGGCGGTTGCGGGTGTCGCATGCGTTTCATTCGCCGTTGATGGAGCCGATGTTGGCGGAATTCGCAGACGTGGTGGGTTCGGTGCGGTTCGATGCGCCGCGGGTTGCGGTGGTGTCGGGGTTGTCGGGCCGGTTGGCGGGCGCGGAGTTGCTGGAGCCGGAGTATTGGGTGCGGCATGTGCGTGAGCCGGTGCGGTTCGCTGACGCGGTGAATGCGATGCGCGGTGCGGGTGTGGGTGTTTTTGCGGAGTTGGGGCCGGACGGAATCCTGTCGGCGCTCGGTCCGCAGATCCCTGAAAGCCAGCGGGATGAGGCGTGGTTGCCGGTGATGCGGCGGGGCCGGGACGAGGTCCGCACGCTGCTGACGGCCGTATCCGGCGTTCACGTGCGAGGCGGCACCGTCGACTGGGCCAGGTTCTACGACGGCCAAGGAGCTGAACGGGTCGACCTGCCGACCTACGCGTTCCAACACCAGCACTACTGGCTGAACACCGAAGCAGTCGGCCGGGCAGAGGATCTGGGGCTGGGCTCGCCGGACCATCCGCTGCTGAAGGCGGCGGTTGATCTGCCGGGTATGGGCGGGGTGGTGCTGACCGGCCGGCTGTCGCTGGCGGCGCAGCCGTGGCTAGGCGATCGTTCCGTGGCCGGCCGGGTGGTGGTGCCCGGTCCGGCGCTGGTCGAGATGGCGGTGCGGGCTGGGGACGAGGTCGGCAGCGGCCGGATCGTGGAGCTGCGGACCGACGTTCCGCTGGCACTGCCGGCTGCGGACGCGATACAGGTCCAGGTCACGGTGTCGGCCGACGACGAGTCGGGCCACCGCGAGCTGGAGATCTTCGCACGGGCCGAAGGCGACGACGGTCCGTGGACGAGACACGCCGCAGGTGTCCTGGCGACGATGGCGGAGACGGCCGCACTCAGGCCGGAGATGAACTCCGATCTGGCGGAGTGGCCGCCGGCGGGGGCGACCCCCGTGGACTTGGACGGCTTCTACGAGGAACTAGCCGAAGGCGGACTGACCTTCGGGCCGGTGTTCGCCGGGCTGAGCAAGGCGTGGCGGCGCGGCGACGAGGTGTTCGCCGAGGTCGCGCTGCCGGCGGGCACGTCCGTGGCCGGTTTCGCGGTGCATCCGGCGCTGCTGGACGCGGCGCTGCATGCGATCGACCTGGATGCCCAGGAGGGCCTGCTGCTGCCGTCCGTTTGGAACGACGTCGTGGTGCACGCGTCGGGTGCGGCGGCGGCCCGGGTCCGGATCATGGCGTCGGCGGACGGGGATGGCGTGTCGATGACGCTGGCGGACGCGGCCGGCGACCCGGTGTTGTCGGTCGGCTCGCTGTCGCTGACGCCCCTGCGCGCCGAGGATGCGCCCAACGGCGAGGAGCGAGTGGTCAAGGAGGCGCTGTACCGGGTCGAGTGGGTGCCCGTGCCTCCCCCCGCGCCCGCGACGGAGGCGGTCCGGTGGGCGGTGCTGGGCAACGGTGGCCTGGATCTGCCAGGGGCGGCCCCGTACGCGGACATCGCCGAACTGGCGACCGCGATGGCAGCGGGCCAGGACGTGCCGGGCGTGGTCGCGGTACACCTCCCTGCCACGGAATCTGCTGCGGACGGCGCCGTCGCCGCTCTCGAACTGGTGCAGGCGTGGTTGGCCGAGGACGCGTTGGCGGATTCGCGGCTGGTGGTGGTGACGGAACGGGCGGTCGCGGCCGGGCCGGGGACGCCGGTCGAGGTGGCGAGCGCGCCGATCTGGGGTCTGGTGCGGTCGGCGAGCTCGGAGAACCCCGGCCGGTTCGTGCTGGCCGACGTAGACGACCTGGCCTCGGCGGACGCCCCGCTCCGGGACGGAACCGCACTGGACGAGCCGGAGTTCGCAGTCCGAGGCGGTCAGGTGTGGGTGCCCCGGCTGGCCCGGGCGGCCACCGCCCAAGTCCTGCCGGTTCCGGCCGGAGACGGCTGGCGGCTGGAATGCACCGAGCGTGGGTCGGTCGACAATCTGGCGCTCGTCCCGGCCGAGGACGGAACCAGGCCGTTGGAGCGCGGCGAGGTGCGGGTCGGGATCCGCGCGGCGGGCGTGAACTTCCGGGATGTCCTGGATGTCCTGGACATGTATCCCGGTGACGCGGGCCCGCTCGGGCTTGAGGGCGCGGGTGTGGTGCTGGAGGTCGGGCCCGACGTGTCCGACCTCGTACCCGGCGACCAGGTCATGGGCCTGTTCGCCGGCGGCGCGTTCGGGCCGGTCGCGACGGTGGACGCCCGTTTGGTGGCGCCCGTTCCACACGGCTGGACGCAAGCCGAGGCCGCCGCCGCACCCGTCGCCTACTTGACCGCTTACCACGCGCTGGTGGACCAAGCCCGACTGAGCAAGGGCGAGAAGGTCCTGATTCACGCAGCGGCAGGTGGCGTAGGGATGGCCGCCGTCGAACTGGCCCGGCATCTGGGCGCAGAGGTCTTCGGCACGGCCAGCCCCGGCAAGTGGAGCGCCCTCCACACACTCGGCTTGGACGACGCCCATCTCGCCTCATCACGGACGCTGGAGTTCGAGAAGGCGTTCCAGACGGCGACCGGCGGCCAGGGCATGGACGTCCTGCTGAACTCGCTGGCCGGAGAGTTCGTGGACGCCTCGCTGCGCCTCACCGCCGAGAGCGGCCGCTTCATCGAACTCGGCAAGACCGACGTCCGGGACACCGCTCATCACGAGGGCCTGTCGTACCAGGCCATCGACCTGATGGAGACCGGCCCGGACCGGTTGGCGGAGATGTTCGCGGAGCTGTCGCGGCTGTTCGTCGATGGAGCCCTGCGGCCGTTGCCGGTGACGTGCTGGGACATCCGGGAGGCGGTGGAGGCGTTCCGGCACCTGAGCCAGGCCCGCCACATCGGCAAGGTCGTGCTCACGGCCCCGCCGGAAGCGGACGGGAGCGGGACGGTGTTGGTGTCCGGCGCGTCCGGGGCCCTGGGCCGGCAGGTGGCCCGCTGGCTCGCCCGCAGCGGCCGGGCGGACCGCCTGATCCTGCTCTCGCGGAGCGGGACGGCCGCCGACGGGATGGGCGCGCTGGCCGCCGAGCTGGCCGGACGGGGCGTCGAGACGGTGGTGGCGGCCTGCGACGTCGCCGACCGCGCGGCCGTGACCGCCGTGGTCGGCGGCGCCGGGCCGCTGTCCGGGGTGGTGCACACGGCGGGCGTCCTGGACGACGCGACCGTCGGGTCCCTCACGCCGGAGCGGATGCGGGCGGTGATGCGACCCAAGGTCGAGGGCGCCTGGAACCTCCATCAGGTGACCAAGGATCTGCGGATGTTCGTGCTGTTCTCCTCGGTGGCGGGACTCTGGGGCGGCCCGGGCCAGGGCAACTACGCGGCGGCCAACAGCTTCCTGGACGCCTTGGCCGCACGCCGCCGCGCACAGGGCCTGGCCGCGGTGTCGCTGGCCTGGGGGCCGTGGGAGTCGGCCGCCGGCATGGCCGGGCAGCTCACCCAGGCCGACTGGGAGCGCATCGGCCGCCAGGGACTGCGCCCGCTGACCGACCCCGAGGGACTGGCCCTGCTGGACGCCGCCACCTCCGCGCCGCAGCCGCTCCAGGTGCCGGTCCGCCTGGACCTCGCCGCCATGCGCGGGTACGGCGGGGGCGTGCCGCCGCTGCTGTCCGGCCTGACCCGGCACGGCGCCCGCCGTCGAGCGGCCCAGGCGGACGCGGCGTCCGGCGGCGGGTTCGTCGCTCAGCTGGCCGCGCTGCCGGCCTCCGATCGCGACCAGGCGGTGCGGACGCTGGTGAACACCCAGGCCGCCCTCGTCCTCGGCATGGAGGGACCCGAGGCGATCTCGGAGGCGCGGACCTTCCGCGAGCTGGGCTTCACCTCGTTGATGGCGCTGGAGCTGCGCAACCAGCTCGGCTACGCGATCGGCCTGCGGCTGCCCGCCGGCCTCGTCTTCGACTACCCGACCCCGGCGGCGCTCGCCGACTACGTCCGCTCCCGGACCATCGACCGCGTGCCGGACGAGCAGCCGGTCCTGGACGAGCTGGAACGGCTCGAGTCCGTCCTGTCCGCGATGCCGGGGGACGGCGACGGACGATCCAAGATCATTTCACGGCTGGAAGGCATCGTGCAGGACTTCCGTACCGGGACCGGCGACAACGCGGCGGCCTTCCGCGAGCTGGAGGTCGCGACCGATGACGAGATGTTCAGCCTCATCGACCGGGAGCTGGGGGTTTAGGGGCCCGTGATGAGGGATCCGCGGCAGGGCCCGGCGATGGCCGCACCCGCAGAGGGGCCCGCACCCGCCTCCCCGAAAGAAGAGGCGCTCTGGCTTCTGGAGACGTTCGTGCCGGGGACCGCGGCCAACAACCTCGCGGTCGCGTTCGCCGTCGCCGGCCGGCTGGACCCGGCCCAGCTGGAGCATGCGCTGTCCCGGATGGTCCGGCGGCATGAGGCGCTGCGCACCGTCTACTACGCGGCGAACGCGAGGCTGACCAAGCGAGTGCTCGACGCCGATCAGGTCCAGCCGGACGTTGTGGTGACATCGATGGCGGGGGAGCCGTCCGAGGACGATCTGACCCCTTTCCTTGCCGTCCCGTTCCCGCTTGACGGGCGGCCGCTGCTCCGGGCGTGCGTCCTGCGGTATCCGCGGGCCGACGTCGTCTGCGTGGCGGCGCACCAGCTCGTCCTCGACGGCCCGTCCCGAACCGTCCTGCTGGAGGAACTGGCCGCCGCCTACGAGGGGCGCGACGAGCCGGAGCCCGCCCCCGCCTACACCGAACCACCACCTGGCCGGGAGAGCCTGGGCTTCTGGCGGCGGGTACTGGACGGCGCGGACACCGGTGCACTCGACCTGGCCTGCGGGAAGGCGGAACCCGCCCGTCCGACCCTCGCCGGGGGCCGGGCCACCCGGCGGCTGTCGGACGGGGCCGCAGCCGGCGTCCGGGCGCTGGACGTTTCCGAGCCGGCCGCCCTGCTGGCCGCGTACTGCGTGCTGCTGGAGGCGCACGGCGCGGGGCCGGACCTGGTGGTGGGCGTGCCCGTCGACGTCAGGCCCGCCGAGGCGGCCCGCAGCATCGGGTACCACGTCACCGTCGTGCCGGTCCGGATCGCCATCGACCCCGGCGAGCGGGTGCGCGACCTGGTGCGCAGGATCGAGGAGCGGCGGCAGGCGGCCGTCGCCCACGCGGACGTCGCCGTGGACGCCGAATCCGCCACCCTGCTCCGGACGCCGTCCGGCCGGCGGGCCGCGCTCTTCCGGCACGTCTTCGAGTACGCCGACGCCGCTCAGGCCGGATTCGAGCTCGCGGGACTAGCCGCCGAACGGCTGACCGCGGTGAGCGGGAGCAGCAAGTCCGACGTGGAGTTCACCGTCGCCCCCACGGCGGACGGGTTCCAGGTGCAGGCGATCCACCGGACGGAGATCCTGCGCCGCGAGGACGCCGAGCTCCTGTTGGACCGCTACGACGCCGTGCTCCGCTCCTTCGGAGCCGACCCGGACGGTCGTGTCGGCGACGTGCGGTTCTGGAGCGCCCGCGACCACCAGGTCATCGACGCCGCGAACGACACCGCCGCGCCCGCACCCGCCCCGTCGGTGCTGCGAGCCGTCCAGCAGCGGGTGCGGGACGCGCCGGACGCCGTCGCGATCGTAGACGGGGACCGGGAGGTGAGCTACCGGTCGCTGTGGAGCGCCGCGCACGGCGTCGCGGAGAGGCTCCGGTCCGCCGGGCTCGGCCCCGGCGACGTGGTGGCGGTCGCCCTCCCGCGCGGCGCTGGGCTGGCCGCGTCGGTCCTGGGCGCGTGGCTGGCCGGGGCGGCGTACCTGCCGATCGACGCAGCGCACCCCGCGGAGCGGATCGCCCACCAGCTCACCGACTCGGGCGCGAAGGTCCTGCTCGCCGGCGCGGAGGTGGAGCGTCCCGCCGGCGCCGAGCTCAGGGTGCTGCCTCCGCCTCCCGTCCCGTCCGTGGCCCATGACGTTCCGGACGCGGAGCCAGTGACCGTTGACCCCGCCGCCTGCGCGTACCTGATGTACACCTCCGGCTCGACCGGCCGCCCGAAGGGCACGCTCATCCCGCACTCCGCGCTGGCCAACCTGGTCGCGCACTTCATCGGCGAACTCGGAGCGACGTCAGCCGACACCACGCTATGGACGACGACGTTCGCCTTCGACATCTCCGGCCTGGAACTCCTGGTGCCGCTGGCGTCGGGCGGCCGGGTGGTCGCCGCGCCCGACCTGGCGCGGGCCGACGGCCGGGTGCTGCGCGAGCTGCTGGAGGGGCACGAGGTGCGGTTCGTCCAGGCCACGCCGACGACGTGGCGGCTGGTGATCGACCGGGCCGAGGGCGCGCTGCGCGGCCGGAGCGTGCTGTGCGGCGGCGAGCCGGTCCCGGTCCCGCTGGCGCGGCGGCTCGTCGCGGCCGGCTGCGAGCTGCACCACGTGTACGGGCCGACGGAGACGACGATCTGGTCGACGTCGGCCGTGGTGGCGGGGGAGCCCACATCCCGGCTCGACGTCGGGCGGCCGATCCGCAACACCCGGGTTCTGGTCCTCGATGGACACGGACGCGCCCTGCCGATCGGCGTGCGCGGCGAGCTGTGCATCGCCGGCGACGGCGTGGCGATCGGCTATCACGACCGTCCCGACCTGAACGCCGAACGCTTCGGCGTCCACCCCGAGTACGGGCGCTACTACCGCACCGGCGACGTGGCGTCCTGGAGCGACCGCGGCGTCCTGGACCTGCTCGGCCGCAGCGACCGGCAGGTCAAGCTGCGCGGAAACCGCATCGAGCTGGGCGAGATCGAGGCGACCCTGCTCGCGCATCCGCAGGTGGGGGCCGCCGCGGTCGTCATGGTCGGCGATCCCGGCGCGGACGCGGTGCTGGTCGCCTGCCTGGAGCCGGCCGGCGGTGAGGTGGACGTCGAAGGCGTCATGGCGCTCGCGCGGGACCGGCTGGCGCGGTCGATGCTCCCCGCCGACGTCCTCGTCGTCGCGCCGCTGCCGGTCAACGGCAGCGGCAAGGTCGACTACCCGGCCCTGGAGCGGATGGCGGTCCAGCGCCGCGAACCGCGACCGGCAGTGCACGGCGGGGACGGCGGGCTCCTGGAGGACCTGATCGGCCTGTGGCGGTCCCTGCTGAAGCGCGACGACGTCGGCGCCGACACCGACTTCTTCGAGCACGGCGGCCACTCGATGCTCGCCGCCTTGGCCATGCAGGAGCTGGAGCGGCTGAGCGGCGTCTCGCTCGGCCTGTCGGAGATGTTCGAGGAACCGACCCCGTGGGGTCTGGCCGCTCGGGTCCGCGAGGCCCAGGCCGCTCAAAGTGGATGACGGTCAGGGGGAGCCCGAGGCGAGCAGCCCCCGCCGGAACGCCTCGGCGACGGCGGCCGCCCGGTCGCTCACGCCGAGCTTGGCGTAGATGTTCAGCAGATGGGTCTTGACCGTGGCCTCGGTGATGAACAGCCGGGCCGCCGCCTCCCGGTTGGTGTTCCCGGCCGCCACCAGCTCCAGCACCGTCAGCTCCCGCTGGCTGAGCAGCTGCGGGGCCGGCTCCCGCACCCGGTTCATCAGCGACGCCGCCACCGACGGCGACAGCACCGCCTCGCCGTGCGCCGCGGCCCTGGCCGCCCGCAGCAGCTCGTCGCGCGGCGCGTCCTTCAGCAGGTAGCCGGTCGCGCCCGCCTCGATCGCGGGCAGCACGTGGCTGTCGGTGTCGTAGGTGGTCAGCACCAGGACGCGGGCCCGGCTGCCGCGCCGGCCCAGCTCGGCGATCGCGGTCAGCCCGTCCATGCCGGGCATCCGCAGGTCCATCAGGACCACGTCGGGCTCCAGGTCCAGGGCGAGCCGCAGGGCCTCGGCGCCGTCCGCGGCCTCGCCCAGCACCTCGAACCCCGGCGCCGAGGCGAACATGCTGCTCAGCCCGTCGCGCACCACCGGATGGTCGTCGGCGATCAGCAGCCTGATCGGCGCGTCGGTCACCGGCGGTCACCCGCCGAGCTGGCCGGGACGCACGCCGAGATGCCCGTGCCCGCGCCGGGCTCCGACTCGATCTGCAGAGTGCCGGACAGGTCCTCGATCCGCTGCCGCATCACGGCCAGGCCGAACCCGCCGTGCGCGGCGGTGCCCTCGCCCAGGCCGTCCGGCTCGAACCCGCCGCCGTCGTCGCGGACGTCGAGGACCACCTCATGCTCCATGTACGACAGTGTCACACCCACCCGGTTCGCCCGCGCGTGCTTGGCGACGTTCGCGAGGGCCTCCTGGGCCGTGCGCAGCAGCGCGAACTCGGCCTCGGGCGACATCGGCCGGGTCGTCCCGGTGGTGGTGACCTCCACCGGGACCCCGTGCAGCGCCGACCAGCGCCCGGCGACGTCGGCCAGCGCCTCGCTCAGCCGGGCCGTCCGCAGCACCTCGGGACGCAGCGCGTGCACCGACCGGCGCGCCTCGGTGAGGCTCTCCCTGGCCAGCGCGATCGACGCGGACACGTGCCGGCGCCAGCGGGCGGGGTCGTCGGCCGACTGCTCCGCCGCCTGCAGCTGCGCGATGATCCCCGTGAAGCCTTGCGCGAGGATGTCGTGGATCTCCCGGGCCATCCGGTGCCGCTCGTCCAGGACCCCCGCCTCCCGGGCCTGGCTGACGAGCTGCTCATGCAGGCCCGCGTTCTCGGCGAGCGTCGACTCCAGCCGCCGGTTGGCCTCCTCCAGGTCCGCGAGCGCCTGGATGCGCTGGTCGTTCTGCTTGTCGCCGACCCAGCCGACCCAGGTCGCCGCCGACATGATCAGCACGTTGACCGCGAGGATGGCGGTGACGATGGCCCAGCCGAGCGGCGTGGACTTGTCGACCCCGGACGCCTGCGCGGTGCCGGCCACGACCGCCACCGCCGCGACGCCCAGCAGCCGCCACGGCCAGCGCAGCAGGCTGAACGCGTAGATGTAGGCGGCGGGGGTGAAGAAACCGAACCAGGAGTCCCGGGCCACCAGCACCGCGGTGATCATGAGCAGCCCGACGAAGAACACCGCCATCTCCGTCGAGCGCTCCCGCCAGGCGGGGTGCAGCGTGAACATCCACAGCATCCACGCGCCGGCGAGAGCGCACAGGCCGAGGTCGACGAGCAGGGACCCGGCGTCGGAGGACTTGAGGATCGCGGTGAAGACGGTCAGGACGGCCAGCAGCACGTACGGCACGACGGTGACGATCGGCATCCGCCGCTGCTCACGGGTGTCCAGGCGGGTGAGCGGTGTCGGACCGGCCATTGCGCCCCCTTCCACCACGGAGCTCATTCCCAGCGGAACCACCTGGCCGCGGCCACCCCGAAGACGACCGCGTACCCCACCATGATCAACAAAGAGGCGGTCGGTGGGAAGTGTCCCCCGCTCGCGTCCTTCAGCGCGCGCACCGCCGCGCCGAGCGGCGTGTCGTGGCTGATCGTGCGCAGGATCGACGGCATCTGCTCGATCGGCAGCCAGAGCCCGGCGAAGAACATCATCGGGAAGAACAGCACGGTGCCGATCGCCTGGGCGGCGCTGCGGGTCGGGGTGACGGCGGCGATGAACAGGCCGATCGCCATCAGCTGCGCGGCGGCCAGCACCCAGGCCAGCACGAACCCGCCGAACTGCTTGGGCAGCACGACGTCGAAGGCGAGCTTGGCGACCGCCAGGAACACCACGAGCGTGACCAGGGCGGTGACGAGGTTGACGGCGAGCTGCGCGCCGAGCACCCGGGCCGGGCCGATCGGCGTGGTCTCCAGCCGGCGGAGCACGCCCTTCTCCCGGTAGCCCGCCAGCGTCGAGGGCAGCGCGGTGAGCGACAGGATGGCCAGCGAGAACGCGACCAGCACGGGCACGTAGATGTCGAGTTCGGTGAGGCCGCCGTAGACGTGCTTGGCGTGGTTGAAGGACGGGATGTTGCCGAAGATGATCAGCAGCAGCAGCGGGAACCCGACGCCCCAGATGGGGCCGACGCGGTCGCGCAGGTAGAGGCGGAACTCGGCGCGGCTGAGCCGCCACAGGGCGGACCCCGGGCTCGCGGCCGGCGGTGTTGCGATGTTGGCTGACACTCCTGGCTCCTTGGTGTGGTGGTGTCCCTGCCGGTCGGGGCCGGGCCGAACGGCCGGGTTCACCGGCCGCTGATGCGCCGGCCGGTCAGCTCCACGAACGCGTCCTCGAGGTTGGCCTGCTCGACCCGCAGGTGCTCGGCCACGATGTGGTTGCGCGCCAGCACGGACGTGACCGCGTTGAGGGCGTTGTTGTTGCCGGTGACGAACACCAGGCCGTCCCGGCGGGTGACGCCGGTGACGTCGGGGAGGTCGGCCAGCAGGTCGAGGTCCATCTCCACCGACGGGCGGAACTGGATGCGCTGCTCCACGTGGGCCTTCTCGGCGAGCCCTGCGGGGGTGTCCACCGCCACGACCCGTCCGGCGTCGATTAAGGCGACCCGGTCGCAGAGGCGCTCGGCCTCCTCCATGAAGTGGGTGACCAGCACCATCGTGACGCCGCGGGACCGGACGTCCTCCATGAGCTGCCAGGTGTCGCGGCGGGCCTGCGGGTCCAGGCCGGTGGTCAGCTCGTCCAGCATCGCGACCTTCGGGCGGCCGACGAGGGCGAGCGCGATCGACAGCCGCTGCTTCTGGCCGCCCGACAGCTTCCCATACCTGGTCTTGGCCTTGTCGGCGAGCCCGAGCACCTCCATCAGCGTGCGCCAGTCGGCGGGGCTGCGGTAGAAGGAGCTGTACAGCTCCAGCGCCTCGGCCACCTGAAGCTTCTCCGGCACCTCGCTGTGCTGCAGCTGGACGCCGAGCGTCTGGGTCAGCTCGGCCCGGTCGCGGCGCGGGTCGAGCCCGAGCACGCTGATCGTCCCGCCGTCGGGGGCCCGCAGCCCCTCGATGCACTCGACGGTGGTGGTCTTGCCCGCGCCGTTGGGGCCGAGGATCCCGAAGATCTCGCCGTCCTGCACGGTGAAGGAGACGTCGTCGACGGCGACGGTCTCCCCGTAGGTCTTGCGCAGGTTCCGCACCTCGATCACTGCTGGCATGTCCGTCCTCTCCGAACGGGATGGGCGATGAGCAGAGCGTCGCACCGGGGTGACCCTGCGCGCATCGCCCGGACGGCGCCGGTCCGGTGGGTTCGGGGATCAACCGGATGGTGGAGCCGCCCCACCGATCGGCCGTTCATTTGTCGGGCGGCGGGCGCTCGGCCAGACTCCGGGGAAAACGCGCCGAGCGGCCCGGGAAAGGGACGACACGATGGAAGTTTCGCTGGTAGGCCTTTCCGTCGGGACCTGGATCGCGTCGTCGCTCGGCGTCGCGGCCCGGCTCGGCATCGCCGACGCGCTCGCCGAAGGTCCGGCGACCGGCGCGGAACTCGCCAAGGCCGTGGGCGCGCATCCGGACGCCATTCCGCCGCTGTTGCGGACGCTGGCGATGGTGGGCGTCTTCGGGCAGGACGAGGAGGGCCGATATGTCAACTCGGCGCTCTCCGAACAGCTCAGGACCGATCATCCGCAATCGCTCCGGTATTTGTGCGCGCTGACCGGCGGGCTCTATTTCCAGGCGTCCGGCGGACTGTTCGACGCGGTCCGGACGGGGAGGCCCGCGCTGCCGTCCGTGTTCGGCGTGCCCCTGTACGAGCAGCTGGAGCGCGACCCGGAGACCGCCGCGATCTTCGACCGGGCCATGGAGGACCTGGCGCGCCCCGTAGCGGCGGCGCTCGCCGAGCACTACCCGTTCGAGGGCGTGCGTACCGTGGTCGACGTCGGCGGCGGCAACGGCGCCCTGCTCAAGGGGATCCTGGCCGCCCACCCGCATCTGCACGGCATCTGCGCGGACCGCCCCGAGGTCTGCGGCCGGGCCGAGGGCGAGCTGCGCCGGTCGGGGGACCAGGACCTCATCGACCGGCTGACGTTCCAGCCCATCGACGTCTTCCGCGAGTGCCCGCCCGGCGCCGACCTCTACGTGCTGAAGAACGTGCTGCACGACTGGAGCTCCGGCAGCGCCGTGCGGATCCTGAGCAGCGTCCGGGACGCGATGCGGGCCGGCGCCGAGCAGAGCGCGCGGCCGGTGCTGCTGGTGATCGACCCGCTCGTCGAGCACGACGCGGGCGCGGCGATCCGGCCGCTGATCAAGCTGGTCATCGGGGAGGACCGGACCCGCGAGCGCAGCGAGGCCGATCTGCGCAAGGAGGCGGCCGAGGCGGGCCTCGAGGTGCTGTCGGTGACGCCGCTGCCGCCCGAGCTGACCGTCGCCGCCTGCGCGCTCGCGGACTGACCCGCAGCACGCCGCGCCCCGTCCCGCCTGGGACGGGGCGCGGCGGCACCGCAGGTCAGCGCATCAGCCGGCCGCGTCCTGGAAGTGCGCCCGCAGGACCTTCATGACGGCGTCGGCCTCGGTGGACACGAAGAAGTGGCCGCCGGTGAACACCCGCAGGTCGAACTCCCCGGTGGTGTGCTTCACCCACGCGTTGGCCTCGTCCAGCGTCGTCTTGGGGTCCTCGTCACCGGTCAGCACGGTGATCGGGCAGCTCACGACGGTGTCGGGCGGGCACCGGTACGTCTCGGCGGCGCGGTAGTCGGCGCGGAGCGCGGGCAGCGCGGCCCGCATCATCTCCGCGTCGCCCAGCAGCGCCGAGGCGGTGCCGTCCAGCCGGCGGACCTCCGCCATGATCGAGTCGTCGCTGAGGTGCGCCCGCTCGTCCCGGTGGGACGACGGTGCCCGGCGCCCGGAGGCGAACAGCCGCACCGGCGGCCGCCCGTCCGCCTCCATCCGGCGCGCCACCTCGAACGCCAGCACGGCGCCCAGGCTGTGGCCGAAGAGGGTCACCGGCAGCTCGGGCTGCCGCCGCAGCACGCCGTGGACGCGGTCGGCGAGCTCCTTCATGTCGTCGATCGGCTTCTCGCCCCTGCGGTCCTGCCGGCCCGGGTACTGGACGGCCACCACGTCCACGTCGGGGCTCAGCGCCGCCGCCACCGGAAGGAAGAAGGGCGCGGACCCGCCGGCGTGGGGGAGGCAGACCAGCCGGGCCGTCGCGGCGGGGCCGGGCCGATAACGCCGGCACCACAGATCATCACCGGAAGAAGGCATACCGCTCCAGAATTCTCGTCGCACCGGGCGGCCCGAAAATAGCCGAGCATTCGGAAAGCGGGCAACAGCGGTGCCCGCCGGGCGCCGCTCAACCGGCGAAATGCAGCGGTTGAACGGTCCGTTGCCCGGCCCCGATGATGCGGTTACGCTGCCATCGGCTGAGCCCGCTCGGGTGCGATTACCGTGCGCCGTGCCCCCCGCGGTCTCCGGAATGCGTGCCGACAATGAAGGGGTGACCTACGTTGGGCCACAAATTCTCACTCGTTCTCAGCCGGGAGATAACCGACGAGGAATCGGCGATCCTGCGCGATGCGGGCTGCGCCTGCGCGACGTTCGGGCCCGACTCGCTGCCGACCGACGCCTCCGTCCCCGTCACGAAGATGGAGTTCGACGACACCGAGTCCCCGTCGCTGGCCGAGGCCATCGAGTCGGCGCTGGAGGCGGTGAAGAAGGTGCCCGACCTGAGCGTCCCCGGGCTGACGGTCCCCGCGGTGCCGGCCGCGGACTCCGCCGAGGGCCCGGACGGCGGCTCCGCCGCGCGGGAGCCCGGCGAGCCCGGCGTGCTCGTCGGCGAGGTGGTCGAGGAGGAGCCGGCGCCCGGGAACGGCGCGGCGAAGGCGACCGCGACGAAGGCGGGTGCGGCTGCCGAGTCCGACTGACATGCCGCCGGGAGGCGCCCGGGGCCGGCCGGTCCTGGCAGGGCTGCTCCGCGCGTTCCTGCGGCCGTACTCCCGGCAGTCGGGCCTCGTCGTCGTCCTGCTGGCCGTGCAGGCCGCCGGCAACCTCTACCTGCCCGACCTGAACGCCGACATCATCGACCACGGCGTCGTCGACGGCGACGTCGGCCACATCCTGCGGGCCGGCGGCCTGATGCTCGGCATCGTGCTGGCCCTCGGCGGCGTCTCCATCGCGACCGTGTACGTGGCCGCGCGGGTGTCGATGGGCGCGGGCGCCGATCTGCGGGCCGCCGTCTACACGCGGGTGCGGTCGTTCTCCGCCGGCGAGATGGACCGCTTCGGCGTCCCGTCGCTGATCACCCGCAACGTCAACGACGTCCAGCAGGTGCAGCTGTTCCTGATGTCGCTGCCCGTGCTGGTCGTCGCGGTCATCATGAGCGCGGGCGCGGTGGTCATGGCGGTCCGGGAGAGCGCCCGGCTGTCGCTGCTGCTCGCGGTCACCGTTCCGGTCCTGGCTCTGGTCGTCGGCGTGCTGCTGGCGGTGCTGGTACCGCTGGCCCGCTCCGTGCAGGACCGGTACGACGGCATGACCCTGATGCTGCGCGAGCAGATCACCGGCGTCCGGGTGATCCGCGCGTTCGTCCGGACGGACGCGGAGCGGGACCGGTTCGAGGAGGCCAACGCCGGCATGACGGCCACCATGCTGCGGGCCAACCGGATCTTCGCGATGACCATGCCCGCCGTGCTGATCATCGCCAATCTGTCGAGCGTGGCCGTCATCTGGTTCGGCGGGCGGCTGGTGGACGGCGGCGCGATGCCGGTCGGCAACCTGACCGCGTTCCTGGTCTACATCCTGCAGATCCTGGTGTACGCGCTGACCGCCGTGACGGTCGTCGTGCTGCTGCCGCGCGCGGTGGCCGGGGCGGAGCGGATACAGGAGGTGCTCTCCACCGTGCCGGCCATCCGGGACCCGGCGCGCCCGGTCGTCCCCGACCGCGTCACCGGCGCCGTGGAGTTCCGCGGCGTCGCCTTCGGCTATCCGGGCGGCGAGCGCCCGGTGCTCACCGACCTGACCTTCGAGCTGCGGCCCGGCCGGGTCAGCGCGATCATCGGCGGCACCGGAAGCGGCAAGACCACCCTGATCAACCTCATCCCGCGGTTCTTCGACGCCACCGCCGGCACCGTCCTGGTGGACGGGACGGACGTGCGCGAGCAGGAGGCCGAGGCGCTGTGGGCCGGCATCGGGCTGGTCCCGCAGACGTCCTTCCTGTTCGGCGGGACCGTCGCCGGGAATCTGCGGTTCGGCATGCCGGACGCCACCGACGAGCGGCTGTGGCGGGCCCTGGACGTCGCGCAGGCGCGGGACTTCGTCGCCGCCCTGCCCGGAGGGCTCGACGCCCCGGTCGACCAGGGCGGCACCAACCTGTCCGGCGGCCAGCGCCAGCGGCTGTCGATCGCCCGCGCGCTGGTCCGCCGGCCCCGGCTGTACCTGTTCGACGACTGCTTCTCCGCCCTCGACACCGGCACCGACGCCCGGCTGCGGGCCGCGCTGCGCGCCGAGACGCGGGACGCCGCCGTGGTCATCGCCGCGCAGCGGGTCAGCACGATCATGCACGCCGATCAGATCATCGTCCTGGACGGCGGCGCCGTCGCCGGGATCGGGACGCACCGCCGGCTGCTCGCCGGCTGCGAGCCGTACCGGGAGATCGTCGCGTCGCAGCTCGGCGCCGAGGCCGTCCGATGAGCGACGGGACGAACGGCCGCACAGGGCGCGGGTTGGCCGCGCTGCTGCGCCCGGAGCGGCTGCGGCTGAGCGTCGTGGCGGTGTTCGGCGTACTGGCGGTCGCGACCCTGCTGACCGGCCCGCAGATCCTCGGCCGCGCCACCGACATCCTGTTCGACGGGCTGATCGGCAAGAGCCTCCCGGCAGGCACGACGAAGGCGCAGGCGATCGCGTCGCTGCGGGCCCATGGCCACGGGCACATCGCCGACATGCTCGCCGGCATGGACATCGTCCCCGGGGCCGGCGTCGACTTCGCCCGCCTCGGCCGGGTGCTGGGCCTGGCGGCGCTGGTGTACGTGCTGGGCGCCGCGTTCTACTGGGCGCAGGGCTACCTGCTCGCCGGCGTCTCCCAGCGGATCGTCCACCGGCTGCGCCGGGACGTCGAGGAGAAGCTGGCCCGCCTTCCGCTGTCGTACTTCGACAGCCGCCCGCACGGCGACCTGCTCAGCCGGGTCACCAACGACGTCGACAACATCGGCACCACCCTCAACGAGGGCCTCAGCCCGCTGCTCATCTCGGTGCCGATGCTGGCCGGGGTGCTCGGCATGATGTTCTGGATCTCGCCGCTGCCGGCCGCCGTCTCGCTCGCCGGGATCCCGCTGATGATGGGGCTGACGGTCGCCGCCGTCCGGCGGTCCAAGCCCTGGTTCACCGCCCAGTGGGAGCGGACCGGCCGGCTGAACGGCCTGGTCGAGGAGACCCACAGCGGCCATGCCCTGGTGCTGGCGTTCGGCCGCCGGCGACCGGCGATCGAGGAGTTCCGCGAGCAGAACGAGCGGCTGTACGAGGCGGGCTTCCGGGCCCAGTTCCTGTCCGGGGTGATCCTGCCGGCCATCCAGTTCGTCGGGAACCTGAACTTCGTGGTCGTCGCGGTGCTCGGTGGCTACCAGGTGGCCACCGGCGTGATCTCCCTCGGCGCGATGCAGGCGTTCATCCAGTACTCGCAGCGCTTCACCACGCCGGTCGCGCAGATCGCCGGGCAGCTCAACGCGGTCCAGTCGGGGCTGGCATCGGTGGAGCGGGTCTTCGAGCTGCTCGCCGCGCCGGAGGAGGAGGCGCTGCCCGCGCTGGACGACGGCCGGGAGGGGGACGAGAAGGTCGGCGCGGCCGGCCGGATCGAGCTGCGGTCGGTGTGCTTTCGCTACCACCCGGACACGCCGCTCATCGAGGACTTCTCCCTGGAGGCGGCGCCGGGCCAGACCGTCGCGATCGTCGGGCCGACCGGCGCGGGCAAGACGACCGTCGTCAACCTGCTGATGCGGTTCTACGAGATCGACGCCGGGCAGATCCTGCTGGACGGCGTGGATTACCGCGACCTCGGCCGCGACCAGGTGCGCCGCTGCTTCGGCATGGTGCTGCAGGACACCTGGCTGTTCGCCGGGACGATCCGCGACAACATCGCCTACGGCCGCGACGACGCCACCGACGAGGAGGTCATGGCGGCCGCCAAGGCGGCGTACGTGGACGACTTCGTCCGCACCCTGCCCGACGGGTACTCCACCGTCATCGACGGCGACGCGTCCGGCATCTCCTCCGGGCAGCGGCAGCTGCTCACCATCGCCCGCGCCTTCCTGGCCGACCGCGGCATCCTGATCCTGGACGAGGCGACCAGCCACGTCGACACGCGAACCGAGGTGCTGATTCAGGACGCGATGGCCCGGCTGCGGGCGGGCCGCACCAGCTTCGTGATCGCGCACCGGCTGTCGACCATCAGCAACGCCGACGTGATCGTGGTGATGGACGGGGGCCGGATCGTCGAGCAGGGCGCCCACGAGGATCTGCTGCTGCGCCGCGGCCTCTACCACGAGCTGTGCGCAGGCCAGTTCTCCGCCGGGGACTCGCTCACTCCGTGAGCCCGGCCGGGCGCCGGCCCCGCACTTCGCGGGCGACGTCGCTGACCCGGCCGAGGGTGGGCTCGCGGACGATCCGGACCAGTTCGTCCATGAATTCCTGCTCTCCGCGCCCGACCACGGTCCGGGACACCTCCCGGATCATCGAAAGCAGCAGCAGGGAGTCGCCGCCGAGCTGGTGGAAGTCGGCCCCCTCGTCCAACTGAACGGCATCGAGCCGCAGGGTGCGCGACCAGATTCCGGCGACCGCTGAGGCGACCTCGTCCAGGTCCGCGGCGGCGGTCGCGGCGGGGAGGCCGGCGAACGGGTCGGGCAGCCGGGCGGCGTCGAGCTTGCCGTTGGGCGTGCGCGGGATCTCCGGCACCGGGGCGATCGCGGCCGGCACCATGTACCGCGGCAGCCGCTCGGCGACGAATCGGCGCAGCTCGTCCGGGGTGACCTCGGGGCCGCCGACCACGTAGGCGCAGAGTGCGGGCGCCGCGCCCGGCCGCGTCCGCGGCAGCACGGCGGCCTGCCGGACCAGCGGGTGCTCCTCCAGCGTCTGCGCGATCTCGGCGGGCTCGATCCGGTGGCCCGCCACCTTCACCTGGTCGTCGACCCGGCCGACGAAGGTCAGCTCGCCGCCCGGAAGCCGCCGGACGAGGTCGCCGGTCCGGTAGACGCGGGTCCCGTCGGCGAGCCGGACGAACCGCTCCCGGGTCAGGTCGGCGCGGCCGCGGTAACCGCGGGCCAACTGAACACCGCCCACGTACGCCTCGCCGACCTCGCCGGGCGCCACGAAACGGCCGCGCGCGTCCAGCACGTACAGGGCGTTGCCGTCCATCGGCCGCCCGAACGGGACCCCCGCGTCGGTGTCGGCCGCGGGGTCGAACTCGTGCGAGGTGTTCACGATGGCCGCCTCGGACGGGCCCCACTGGTTGAGGATCCGGCATTGCGATCCGAGCGCGTCCCTGGCCCGCAGGGCGGTGGAGCGGCGCAGCAGCTCGCCCGCCGCCATCACCACCTGCATGGTCGAGCGTCGGACGCCCGACTGGGCGATCAGCTCCAGGTGCGACGGCGTCACCGCCATCGCGGTCGCACCACGGTCCTCCACCGCCGCCCGCAGCGTGGCCGCGTTCACCTCGCGCACCGGGAGCACGCACCCGCCGGCCAGCAGCGGCAGGAAGAACGCGTAGCCCGCCACGTCGAAGGAGATCGATGGGATCAGCAGCATCCGGGTCGACGCGTCGATGCCGCACTCACGGGTCGCCCACCGGACGAAGTTGACGACGCTGCCGTGCTCGATCTCGACGCCCTTGGGCGCGCCGGTCGAACCCGAGGTGTAGACGACGTAGGCCAGGTCCGCGGGCTCACCGGGCACGTCCTGCCAGGTGTGCGGCTCGTCGTACGGCACATCGGCCAGGCTCAGGCCCGCGCAGCCGGGCGGCAGGCAGGCGCGCCGCTCCGCGGCCGGTTCCAGCAGGCAGATCCGCGCGCGGGCATCGGTGAGCAACCGGACGATCCGCGCGTCCGGATGGCTCTCGTCGATCGGCAGGTAGGCCGCGCCCGCCTTCAGCACGCCCCAGAGCGCGGTGATCGCGGCGGCCGAGCGCCCGGCGACCAGGCCGACCAGGTCACCGCGGCCGATCCCGCGCGCATGCAGAGCCGCGGCCACGGCACCGGCCCGCCGGTCCAGTTCGGCGTAGGTGAGTGCGCCGTCCGGGTCCTCGACCGCCACGGCGTCCGGCGTGCGGGCGACCTGCTCGGCGAGCAGGACCGGCAGCGTGCAGGGCGGCAGCGTGCAGGGCGGCAGCGTGCAGGGCGGCAGCGTGCAGGGCGGTACGGGCGGCCCCGCGACCTCACCCGCCGGGACGCGGTACGCGCGCGGCGACAGCTCCTCCTCGATCTCGTCCAGCAGCGCCTCGACCCGCTCGGCCGCGCCGCGGCCGTCCCGCCAGGCGACGGTCACCTCCGTCCGGCCCCGGCACTCCACAATGGCCAGCTCGGGCGAGAATCCGACCCCGCCCAGCGCGTAGCACGAGGTGGCCTCGAACATGTCGGTGCTGAGGGCGGCGAGGTCGACCGTGCCCAGATGCGAGATGCAGGCCGCGGTGTCGGCGTACCCGCGGTCCCGCAGGAAGTCGGGGTTCTGCACGGCCATGCCGTCGATCCACCGGTACAGCGACCGCAGCAGCGGCAACGGCATGGACATCGGGTACGGGTCGTTCCGGTTGGCCAGATACCGGTGCTCGCCGAGCGCCCTGAGCAGCTCGGCGTGCACATCGGTCCAGTCGTCGTCCGGGCTCACGCCGAGCTTGACGGCACCGCTCACCATCCCGGTGGTACGCAGCCCGGGCAGGTACCGGCGCAGGTCGACCGGGACCAGGACGGGGCCCTGCGCCGGCCCGTGCGTCGCGACCCGCCGGACGATCCGCGCCGTCGCGGCCGGATGGGCGCCGTCGACCGTGCGCCGCCGCCACAGCGACCGGCGCGGCCCCTTCGGCGCGTTCCCCAGCGGCGACCGCCAGGTCAGCGGCGACGGTGCGGCCCTCGGCGGGAGCTCGACGCCCAGCCGCTCCGCGATCCGCTCCATCACCTCCTCCAGCGTCAGCGGCGAGGCGGCGCCCTCGACGGGCTCACCGCGCAGCGCCCGGAAGACCTGGGTCTGCCAGAGCATCGCGCCGCCGCCGTCCATCACGCCGTGGTTGGCCCGGAAGACCACCGTGGTGGGGGAGCCCTGGACCAGCACCACCTCGCAGCTCGCGCTCTTCTCACCGGTCAGCGGCATGCGCAGGAGCGGGGAGTCCAGCCGGGCGCGGTCGAAGTCCGCCGCGTCCGCCACCCGCACCGCCGGAGCGACGCCGCCGTCCACCCAGCGCTGCCCGCGCCGGACCAGCCGCGCGCCCGGGCACGCCTGCGACGCGGTCGCGACGGCCGCCCGCAGCGCCTCGGGATCGATGCCGCCCTCGCCCTCGACGCAGAGCTGGACGTCCATGACCAGGCCGCGCGGATGTGCGAGCGCGAGCCATTCATGCGGCGATATGGGTTTACCGTACCGGCCCGCTTCCGACCGCGCAGGCATGGAAGTCCCCTCGTGCGGTGAATACCGGAGAATCATCCCGCATTTCGTGCGGCGGCGTTCAACCGCGGCGGTGCCGCAGTTGAACGCCGGCCCGCCGGCGACGGCCTGTCGGCCATTCAGCCGTGCGGCTATTCGGCTATCTCGGTGCGCATCGTCCAGGTGAAGACGACCTGCCGGTCCGGCGCGCCGTCCACGGCATCGCCGGCCCGCTCGAAGTGCTCGTATCCGCCGTGGTGAGGGAGCTTGATCTTCTGGTCGTGCGGGCCGACCATCCGGTCGCGCGACGTCTGCGGGATGCTGGCCGGGCCTCCCACCAGCACCGCCGAGACGGAGCCGGTGGCCGGCACGGTCCGCGTGATGTGGTCCATCGGAGCTCCTTTGTTTTAGGGCTCGTCCACTCCTCGACCACTATGAAAGCGCCTTTTCCACCCGGACGGAAATCCGTTACTGTCGGAGTTAAGTGAGCACGGACTCGCGCCCGACCGGAGGTGATGCCCGACGCCAGGGGGCCCAGTAGTGCGGCCCCGCGGCCGTCACCACACGTTCGCCTTGATGACGGCGTCCATCCGGGACACGGCCCCGAGCTTGGCGAAGATGTTGCGCAGGTGCCGTTTCACGGTGGCCTCGGTCAGATCGAGCCGGGCCGCGATCTGACCGTTGCTGAACGCCTGGGCCACCAGGTCCAGCACCTCGCGCTCCCGGGGTGACAGGGCGTCCGCCGCCGAGCCCTGCTCGACGTAGCGCAGGCTCCCGCCGGACACCCCGAGCACGACCCGGTCGCCGTCCGCGCGGACCGCGCGTATCGCCGCCACCAGCTCCTGCCAGTGGACGCTCTTGAGCAGGTATCCGCGGATGCCGGCGGCGAGCAGCGTCTGAACGAGCTGCGGCCCCTCGTACATGCTCAGCACGATCACCCGCGAGCGGATCGAGCGCTTGCGGATCTGGCTCACCGTGTTCTTGGCCTTGCCGCCGGGGATCTCCACGTCGAGCAGCACGATGTCGGGCTGGGTCTGCTCGGCCAGGGCGACCGTGGTGGCGCTGTCCTCGGCCTCGCCGACGACGTGCAGGTCCTCCTGGGTCTCGAGGATCTCGCGCAGCCCCTCGCGGACGAGGGCGTGGTCGTCGACGAGGAGAATGGTCGTGCGGTCATCCCCGGGTGGCATCGCGATGCCCCGGTAGTGGTACGAAAAGCTCGACGTGGGTGCCCTGGCCGGGAATGCTGGCGATCGTCAAACGTCCTCCTATCAGGGCCGCCCGTTCCCGCATGGAGACGAGGCCGGTTCCGGCCGTGCCGGGGCCGCCCGCGGCCGGGCCGGCCGGGCAGGCGGGGGAGCCCGCGGGATGGTCGGGGCCGCCGGCGGGCAGCGTCCCGGAGCCGTCGTCCTGGACCCAGGCGTGCAGCCCGTGCGGGGCGAACGCGACCTCGATCAGCACCGAGTCGGCACCGCTGTGCTTCAGCGCGTTCCTGGTCGCCTCCCGGACGATCAGGAAGACCTCGTCGATGACGGCGGGCGGGGCCCAGCTCTCGTCACCCCGGAACCGCAGCCGCAGCTCGGCGTCGGCGGCGACCGACTCCACGTAGTGGGACAGGGCCTTGCGCAGGTTGCCGATCGGGGGCTGGCGCAGGTCGGAGGTGACGGCGCGCAGGTTCCCCATGGCCGCCGTCAGCGACTCCTTCGCGGTCGCGATCCGGGCGCTGGGCCGCAGCAGGTCGCCGGCGGTGTCGATCTCGTGCAGCTCGAGCTGGCGGAGCGCCACGCTGAGCCCCTCGCCGAGCCGGTCGTGCAGATCGCGGGTGATCCGGCGCAGCTTCTCCTCGTGCGCCTGGTCGGCGTGCTCCAGCAGCAGGCCGGTGTACTCCAGGGCGAGGTCGCGGACCTGGCCGGTGAGGCTCTCGTTCAGCGCCAGCACGGCGGTGACGAAGTGCGGCAGCAGGCCGGGGTCGTCCTCGACCGCCCCGGCGAGGCAGGTCACGGCGACGTCGAAGAACGCGCCGATCATGCGGAGCGGGTAGGCCGGGCTCAGCCATAAGTCCGGCGGGGTCTCCCGGGTCGCCCAGGTGAACATCGGGTGCCGGTCGCCGGGCGGAGCGCCGCCCCGCACGCTCGCCGTGACATGGTCGATGATCTGCGACGCTTCCTTCAGTGCCCGTTCACCCGCGTACGGGTTTTCGGTCACGGTCGCGTCGCGTAATGTCCGCATAAAGTTCGCGTACGAGGCTAATATCTCGCCGTGCTTGGCTTTGATGATCGCGGCGAATTGCTCCCGTCGCCCGTCGACCTCGTCAGGCGGGCGGCCTGAGTCGTGTGCCAGGTATTCGGCCACGTGTCCCCCTGGGTGACGCATTCTGCTGATCTTGCCCCCGGCGGCCGGGACGCGGCGCCCTGGTCGCCGGGGCAACGCTCCATCAGCGGCGCCGGTCGATCGCCCGGGCCCGTCCGTGCCGGCGGCCTGGGCGGGGAACGGCGGTTCGCGGCGCCGCCCCGCTGACATTCCGACATGGTCGTGTGAGCACAGCCCTGGCCTTCCGTCGCCGATCTCCCACGCGCACCGGGACCGGCGCCGCCCGGTGCATGACGCGCGGGCCCCTGGTTTGTCGTGCGAGTGAGCAGCAGTATTGTAGATCATTTCTTGGAAAAATGGTCAATGCCCGAGCCTGTAACTTCTCTGTGAAATCTGCTACGCAGGCTCCCTGCGCGCAAGTCGGTCACAGCAGGTGAGCGCGAATACTCATTCCGCTAATCACCGGTGGTCGGCGTGCGGCCGGAAGTCCGGGGCGCAATCGGCTGCGGGCCGCTCTCCGGCGCACTTGCCCAACGTCCGAATCACGGGCGCCCGCACACCCGCTCTGACCTGCGAATATGAATGCCGGCCAGCGGAGCCGCCGCATCGGTGGGCCGGCGAGTGCCGGCGCCCGGTCCGCTCGGACCGTCCGCCTGATGAGGGGTTCAACGAATTCCGGTATAAACCGCTAGAGAGCGACCAGGTGGTCACTGAACTGGTTCACCCCCGGCGCCATCTGCGCGGGCGCGGAGCTCTCCGGCGCGGCCAGGGCCTCCTGCCCGCCAGGGCCGCCGGACCTCCGAATCGGATTAGTTCACTTTCTGATCACAGGATTGCGAAAGTACTTGCGTCCATCGTTCCGCGTCCTCTGGCGCGCCGGCCGCACCGCCGGCACGGCACCGCGGGGCGGCCATGGCGTTCATTCGTGATCTTCAAGATGAACGCGATCATGATCCGTAAAGAAGAGTTCAACCCGTGCTATCCGCTGTTCACCGACGCTGACGACGTCATGGCGCCTTCGTTCGAAAGGTTTCGTGCGTCATTATGTCAGGAGAACGGCCTTGGCAAGACCCAATGCCGGTCTCGGTGCCTTGTTCGGGGGCGCTGAGGAGGTTGCTCGTTGCATCGGTCCACGTTATCGCGATGATCGTTCGAGCGCGGGTATCGAAAGTAGTACGCCGACTGCTCTGTTGTGAGTATCGGCGGAGGTGTCAAGGGGAGTCCCTGATATCCCTTAGGTGAAGCCGAGTTGTGTGCCCGTTGGGCCGCGGCTAGCATCCCAGCGGAGGTCGTGAGTTTTTGACGCGAGTTCTGGGCATTCATTGGGAAACGGCTCGGAGATACCACGATGGCATCGAAAGTGAATCTCGAATTAGCCGCCGAAACGGGCGAGGCCGCGATGGCCCGCCCGAAGAGCGCCGATCCGCTGAGCCTGCTCGACCACGCTCCCGAGGTCGAGCTGCCGGTCGGATCCCTGGTCCCCGGATTCCACCTGCGGCACGCCGGCACCGATCCCGCCCATGTCCGCCTGCTGGCCGACGCCGCCGGATCGGTGCGGTTCCCCTCCATCCTCGTGCAGCGCCGCGGTTCGCGGATCATCGACGGGATGCACCGGGTCGAGGTCGCGAAGCTGCGCGGCGAGCAGCACATCAGCGCCCGGCTCGTCGACTGCACCGACGTGGAGGCCCTGGTCCTCGCCGTCAAGTCGAACACCCGGCACGGCCTCCCGCTCTCCAGGGCGGACCGCATCTCCAGCGCCAAGCGCATCCTCACCGCCCATCCCGACTGGTCGGACCGCGCGGTGGCGAGCATCACCGGCCTGAGCGCGAAGGCGATCGCCTCGCTGCGCAACGGCACGACCGGCGAGGTCCCGGCCGACGGCAAGCGCCTCGGCCGGGACGGGAAGCGGCGTCCGATCCTGGCCGCCGAGGGGCGGCGGCGCGCCGAGGAGTACATCAAGGCCCACCCCGAGGCGTCGCTCCGCAAGGTCGCCAGGGAGACCGACGTGTCGCTGGGCACCGCGCACGACGTCCGGGAACGGCTCCGCCGCGCCGGCGAGCAGGGGGATTGCGCGGAACGCGCGGAACGCACAGGGCGTCTGGAGCCCGTCGGACGCGCCGAGCCCGAGCAGGCGGCGACGGAAACGACGGAGAGCACGCAGAGCGGGCCGGTGCCGCCGCCGCTGCCCATGCCCGCCCGGGGCGGCGGCCGCGGCGTCCAGCAGCTCACCTGGCCGATGATCGCGGCCAAGCTCGCCAACGACCCCGTGCTGCGCTACACCCAGGGCGGCCGGGCGTTCCTGCGCTGGATGGACCGGCGCTCGATGCAGACCGACGAGTGGCGGGAGTTCATCGACGCGATCCCGCAGCACTGGCTGGAGGACGTCGTCTGGATCGCGGTCACGATGAGCGAGGACTGGCGGCAGTTCGCCGAACTGCTGCGCAACCGCCGCGAAGCGACCGGCTGACCGGACCTCGGGCCGCCGCCGGCCGCCCGGCACGGGCTCAGCCGTGGGCCTGCTGGGCGTGCTTGGGAAGCAGGCCCACCAGCAGAAGCGTCAGGACGTTCAGCCCCGCGGCGATGCCGAACACCAGTTCCGCGGCGGCGAGCGAGGAGTGGACGGACAGGTGCCCGGCGCGGGCGAAGAACACCGTGCCGAGCGCGGCGACGCCGATGGCGCCGGCGAACTGCTGGACGGCGTTGAGCGTGCCCGCACCGGTGCCGACCTCTTCGGCGGTCGCGTCGCCGAGGATGAAGTCGACGAGCGGGACGAACACCAGCCCGGAGCCGAACCCGGTGAGCAGCAGCGCGGGCGCCAGCTTCCAGACGGTGATGTCCGCGCCCCAGTGGGCGACGGACCACCACAGGCCCAGGAGGCCGGCGACGGCGATGGCCAGCCCCAGGTGCAGGGCGGCTCGTCCGAGCTTCGCGGCGAGCACGGCGCCTGCGAGCAGGACGGCGACGGCGGTGCCGGCGGCCCAGGGGAGCAGTGCGAGACCGGTGTGCAGCGGCGTCCAGTGCAGGCCCTGCTGCAGGAGCAGGTTGATGATGAGGACGAACGCGCTGAGCGACCCGTAGAACCCGCCGACGATCATCAGGCCGACGACGAAGCTGCGCTTGCGGAACAGCGACGGCGCGATGACCGGGTGCGCGCTGCGCCGTTCGGAGACGACGAACAGCGCGAGCAGGACGACCGCGGACGCCATCATGGCGTAGGTCCAGGCGGGCCAGCCGAGGTCGCGTCCCTGGATGAGCGGGACGATGAGCAGCGCCGACGCCGCGGTGAGCAGGCCGACGCCGGTGAGGTCGAGGCGGGCGGCCGGGTCCTCCCCGCCGCGCCGGGGCATGACCCGCCAGGCGAGCGCGGCGGCGATGACGCCGAACGGGACGTTGATCAGGAAGATGGAGCGCCACTCGCTGCCGAACAGGTCGAGGTGGAGCAGCCAGCCGGCCAGCAGGGGCCCGGCCACGGTGGCCAGCCCCATCATCGGACCCATCGGGATCAGCGCCTTGCGCAGGTGCTGGGGCGGGAAGACGACCTTCACCATGGCCAGCCCCTGCGGGATCATGACCGACCCGCACAGGCCCTGCAGGGTGCGGGCGACGATCAGGAAGACGACGCCCGGGGCGAGGCCGCAGGCCAGCGAGGTCAGGGTGAAGCCGGTCATGCCGAGCAGGAACAGCCGCCGGCGTCCGAGCAGGTCGCCGAGCCGTCCCGAGGTGACCAGGCCGAGGGCGAAGGCGGCGGTGTAGGCGCTCAGCACCCACTGGACCGTGACCTGGGCGCCGCCGAGGTCGGCGCGGATGGACGGGCCGGCGAGGTTGGCGACGCTGGAGTCGATCAGATCCATGAGGTCGGCCAGGAACACGACGGCCAGGACGAGGGACGCGGTCCGCAGGGGCAGCGTCGTGGTGGGGGTGGTCGGTGCTTGGGATGTGCGCTGGTTGGTGGACACGAACACCGTTCTACGTCAGAGCAGTGTTCTGGTCAATACGAACACTGTTCTTAGTGATGCAGAACACCGTTCGTACCTTCGCTAGACTGACCGCATGTCACCGACTCCGCAGCAACGGCGCGCAGCGCGGCACCAGCTCGGCACCGGGTCGAGCGCCCCGGCGGCCCGGCGTGGACCGTCCGGCGGGCGCAAGAAGCCGATCACGGTCGACGTCATCATCGACACCGCCCTGGACATGGTGGAAGTGGAGGGCTACGAAGCCCTCACGATGCGGCGCCTGGCCACCGCGCTGGAGACCGGACCGTCGTCCCTCTACGCCCACGTGGTCAACAAGGAGGACCTGGACGAGCTGCTCATCGGCCGCCTGTGCGCCGAGATCGACCTGCCCGAACCGGATCCCGCGACCTGGCGGCAGCAGCTCATCGACGTCTGCGCCCAGCTGCGCGACCAGTATCTGCGTTACCCGGGCATCTCCCAGGCCGCCTTCGCCACCGCTCCGTCCAACCTGGAGACGATGCGCTACGCCGAGGGAATGCTCGCCATCCTGCTCGCGGGCGGCATCGAACCGCAGGCCGCCGCCTGGGCGATCGACTCGCTGTCGCTCTACGTCAACGCCTACAGCCTTGAGGTCTCCCTGGTGAACAGGCGGGTCGACCGCGGCGACGACGGCTGGGTCGTCAGCCGCGACGAACTGCTGCGCCGGTTCGCCGCCCTGCCCGACACCTTTCCCGAGTCCAAGCGCTACGCCGCCGAGCTCACCGCCGGAACCGGCCACGACCGCTTCGACTTCACCCTCGGCCTGATGATCGACGGCCTGCCGCACTCGCGCTGAGTTCCGCGCCGGCCGGCGACCTCGGCGGGGCCGGCCGGCTCAGGGTGATCCTCGGGGTTCGGGTCGGGGCGGATGTCAGGGTCGTCCCGGAGGCGTCGGCGCCTGGCGGGCTCTTAGCGTGAGCGCGGCGCAGAGAGCCCTAGGAAAAGGCGAGCGAGTGTTCCTGAACGAGAGTGCGGTCGTCAGTCTGTCCGCGGTCCACAAGAGGTACGGGAGCGGCGGAAACCGGGTCACCGCGCTCGACGGAGTCGACCTGTCCTTCCTCACCGGCACGTTCACGGCCGTCATGGGACCGTCCGGATCCGGCAAGTCGACGCTGCTGCAGTGCGCCGCCGGGCTGGACCGGGTGGACGGCGGCCAGGTGCTCCTGGCCGGAGCCGATCCGGCCCGGATGTCCGAGACGGCCCTGACGGTGCTGCGCCGGGAGAAGGTCGGTTTCGTCTTCCAGCAGTTCAACCTGCTGCCGTCACTGACCGCCCGGCAGAACATCGAGCTGCCCCTGCGGTTGGCGGGACGTCCGCCGCGTGGCGGGGACGTGGACCAGGTTCTCGCGGACGTGGGCCTCGGCGACCGCGCGAGGCATCTCCCGAGCGAGCTCTCCGGCGGCCAGCAGCAGCGCGTGGCCATCGCCCGCGCGCTGGTCACCGGCCCCGACGTGCTCTTCGCCGACGAGCCGACCGGCGCGCTCGACTCGCGGACCTCCCGCGACGTGCTGTCGCTGATGCGGCGGATCGTCGCCGAACGCGGCCAGACCATCATCATGGTCACCCACGACCCGGTCGCCGCCTCCTACGCCGGGCGGGCGGTCTTCCTGGCCGACGGCCGGATCGTGGACGAGGTCGAGGGCCCGACGGCCGAAGGCGTCGCCGCCCGCATGGCGCACCTGGAGACGAAGCCGTGCTGAGCATCGCCATCGCCACCGTCCGTACCCGGTGGGTCAGTTTCGTGGGCGCTTTCATCGCGCTGGCCCTGGGCACCGCCATGACCGCGATGATGGCCCTCACCCTCTTCGCCACCCAGGGCAGACCGCACTCCGGGCCGCAGCGCTTCACCAAGGCCGGCATCGTGGTGGTTCCCGCCGATCCGCGCGGCGATCCCGCGCACCTGCCCGCGTCCATCCCGGCCCGCACGGTCGCGCGCATCGCCGGCGAGGCAACGACCACCGCCGACCGCACCTTCGAGGTGGTGGCGGACGGCGGCCCGGTGGGCGTGGGCCATGGCTGGTCCGTCGCCCGGTTCACGCCCTACCGCCTGGTCGCCGGGCATGCTCCGGAGGCACACGACCAGGTCGTCATCGGCGGTGGCTCCCGCTCGCAGGTCGGCCGCACCGTCGAGATCCGCACCCCGGCCGGTGTCCGCGCCTACACCGTCGCCGGCGTCACTGAGCAGGTCTGGTTCGAGGACGCGGTGTTCTTCACCGACACCGAGGCGGCCCGGATCTCCCCGCCCGTCAACGCCCTGGTGGTCGGCGGGAGCGCCGAGGTCACGAGCATCAAGGACGCCGCCGGCCCCGGCATGCTCGTCCTCAGCGGGAACGACCGGGTCAACGCCGACCCCGACCCGTCGGGCGGCGCCAACGCGCTGATGAGCGCCAGCTCCATGGCGGGTACCACGATGGCCATCGCCACATCGGTCGCGATCTTCATCGTCATCGCCACCTTCGCCTTCGTCGTGGACCAGCGCTTGCGGGAACTGGCCCTGCTCCGCCTGGTGGGCGCCACCCCGCGGCAGGTGCGCCGCATGGTGCTGGCCGAGTCCGCCCTGGTGGGCGCCGGGGCGGCCACCGCGGGCTGCGTCCTGGGCACCATCGCCTCCGGCGCCCTCAACACCTGGATGATCGACCACGGCGTCGCCCCGCGCTGGTTCGAGATCGGCGTCGATCCGTTCGCCCTCGCCATCGCGTTCGTCCTCGGTGTCGTCTCCGCCCTGGCCGGCGCGGCGACCGCCGCCCGGCGCGCCTCCCGGGTGCGTCCCGTCGAGGCACTGCGCGACGCCGCCGCGAACCGCCGCGCCCTCTCCCCGCTGCGCTGGCTGCTCGGACTCGGCATGCTGGCCGGTGCGCTCATCACCGGCTACGTGCTCCGCGGCACCCCGGAGATCGCGGTCAACCCGCGCAAGTACGGCATGGTCCCCCTGCTGTACACGGGCGCGTTCGCCCTCCTGTCGCCGATCGTCATCCGGCCGGTCGTCCACCTGCTGACATGGCCGCTCACCCGCCTCGGAGCCACTGCCCTCCTCGTACGCCAGAACATGCTCAACGCCCGGCGCCGCACCGTTTCCACGGTCGTTCCCGTCGTCGTCGCCGTGGGCTTGGTGGCCACCATGCTGTGCGTCCAGCTCGCAGGCGACCGGGCCAGGGTCGACCAGGCGCGCCAGCAGACCCGCGCCGACTTCGTCGTCACGCCCCAAGAGGGCGCGGCCCTCAACGACCAGGCCGTCCAGGCCCTGCGTTCCGTGCCCGGCACCACGGTGACGACGGTGACGCCCCTCCGCATCTACGTGGGCACCTTGAAGGGCGAGGTCGTCGACACCCTCACCGGCCAGGCCGTCCCGTCCGACGCTCTGGGCAGGGTCCTCACCCCCCAGGTGGTCGAGGGCTCACTGAAGAACCTGGACGACGACTTCCTCGTCATCGACCAGAGGACCGCCAAGGGCGACGACCTCGCCCTCGGCCAGCGGGTCTGGACCTGGTTGCCGGACGGCACCCGCCGCGAAACGACGATCCGCGCCATCATCCAGACCGGCCTCGACGGAGACGCCACCTTCCTGTCCGCCGCCCAAACCCCCGCCCGTACGGGCGCCGCCCGCGCCTGGGTGACACTGCAGCCCGGCACCGACCGCGCCGACGTCCGGCGTCAGCTGGCCGCCGCACTCGCGCACCAACCGGTCAAGGCCGTCACGGCGGACGCGTACTTCGCCCGCTTGAAGGACGCGTCCGCAGCCAAGACGACCACGGCCGCCACCGTCATCCTGGGCATCTCGGTCGGCTACTCGCTGATCGCGGTCGCCAACACGCTGATCATGGCGGCGGCCGGCCGCCGCCGCGAGCTCGCCGCCCTCAACCTCGCCGGAGGCACCCGCGCCCAGACCCTGCGCATGGTGGGCGCGGAAGCATTACTGGCGGCCGTCGCCGGCGTGTTGCCGGCCCTCGGCGCCGGAGCCGCCGTCATCGCCACGCAGAGGCTGTCCCTCGAACGCATCGTCACCGCCCCTCGCTTGACCGTCCCCTGGGCGGACATCTGGCAGACCGCAGCAGTGTGCACGGTCGTCGCGACAGCGGCAGCGATCCTCGCGACCTGGCGCACCATGCAGGGACGAGCCATCGACGCCATGGGCACGCGAGAGTAGCGCGGCCCGACGACGGCTTGCTGCGGGGACGTCCCTCAAGGGCCGCTACGCATCGCGCGTGCGGAGCAGCAGGCCGCCGACCAGCAGCGTCGCGATGGCCCACCCGGCGGTCACACCGAGCCCGGCCCAAGGGCCGATGGGGAGGCTTCCGAGATCGGTGGTGGCCTGGACGGCGAGCCCCGAGGTCATCGGCGCCATCTTCTCCAGCAGGCGCCGCCAGCCCGGGTCGCTGATGGTCTGGGAGACGATCGGGACAACGTAGAGCAGGCCGAGGACGACACCGATGCCGGTCGCGGAGTCCCGCACCGCGGCCGCGACACCGAGGCTGAGAAGGCCGATGAGGATCAGGTACAGGACCGTCCCGAAGACCGCGCGCAGCGTCGGCCCGTCGGACAGGGACAGGGCCCGGTCGCCGGCGTCGGGCAGGACGAGCCGCCCTGCGAGCACCGCACCGAGGACGGCGACGGTCCCGCCGACGGCCACGGAACCGGTGAGCGCGACGGCCTTGGCCGTGAGGACCGTCGTCCGCCGCGGCATCGCCGCCAGCGTGGTGCGGATCATGCCCGAGCCGTACTCCCCGCCGATGACCAGCACCCCCAGGATGGCGACCGGCGCCTGGCCGAGGTACACGCCCACGAGGGCCAGCTTGGCCGTGTCGCCGCCGCAGCCGGTGGCCGTGCAGTTCGCCAGCGACGCCGCGACGGCGCTCAGAGACACCGTCGCCGCAACGGTGCCGAGCAGCAGCCACAGCGGGCCGGCGACGGTCCGCATCTTCGTCCATTCCGCGTGCAAGGCGCGTTTCATGCGTCCCTCCTGTCGAGCAGGACGGCAGCCGCGGCCAGGCACACCACCGCGTAGGCGGCCAGGACGGCGAACCCGGCCCACGGCGCCAGCGGGTAATAGCCGTTGTAAGGCGTGTAGTGGCTTGCGACCTGGTCGTAGTCCACGAGCGTCTGCTGGACGGCGAATGCCGCCCCCGGCGTCACCCGGGCCAGCCAGTTCGCCGCGCTCGCGGGCATGAACGGGAGGGCGGTCAGGATGTAGGGCAGCACGATGGCCACGAGGACGGTGGTGACCGCGCCGGCGCTGTGCCGGACGATGGCGCCGACGGAGAGGGCCAGGACCGCGGCGGTCGCGAGCAGCGCCGCGGTCCCGCACACCACCCGCAACTCGGTCAAGGACGACACCGGGAAGAGGTGGACGCCGTTGCTCCGGGCGAGCCGCTCACCGAGCGGAGCCGCGAGGACCGCCCCCACCAGCCCGGCGGCGAACGTGACGGCCCACAGCACGGTCGCCTTGGCGACCAGCACCCGGCTCCGCCTCGGGTTCGCGGCCAGGGTGAGGCGGATCATCTTGGTCCGGTACTCGGCGGTGATGAACAGCGCCCCCACGACGATCACTGCGATCAGCGCGGCGAACGTGCCGGTGAGGATCTCCCGGAGCGTGCCGCCGGTCGGCAGGGTCTCGCGAACGGCGGGGGCGATGTCGCCGGCGCCGGTCACCGTGAGCCTGCCGTCGGATCCCGTGACCGAACCCGACGTGCCGTCCGGGTAGCCGGCGAAGGTGGGGGAGCGGGGCCCCACCTGGTCACCGGTCCACCTGCCATCGGCTCGGCCTCCCTGGACGCGAAGGTCCGCAAAGACGGCCGTCGACACGCTGCCGGCCGTCCCCATGCCGTCCAGCGCGGGCGGAGACGCGACGAACACCCCGATCTGGGGGGTCGGTCCGAGCCCGCTCACCCGCGCGGTGCCCACCTTGGTCCAGTGCGCGCCGTCGGCGGAGGCGTAGCCAGTGATCATGTCGCCCGAGCGGTCCAGCCGCAGCCGGCGAGGGGACTCGCCGGAGACCAGGCCGGGCGGACCGGCCGTGTCGTTGACGTAGGCGTCCTGCATCCGCACGCCGTGGGCGCCGGTGACCATGATCGCCGCGTAGGGCGAACCCTGGCGAGTGCTCTGCTTGATGATGAGCCCGGCCTTCGCCCACGGCACGAGGCCGGGCCGCAGGTCCCCGGGGCCCTTGGGGATGCTGCTCTTGAGCGCGGAGACCGAGACGGTGATGCTGCCGTTGTCGGAGACCGGCTGGTGCACGAAGTAGAAGCTGTCGGTGACCGGCTCACTGCCCGGCCCGATCGGAACGGGCGGCGCCCCCTTCTGATGGCTGCTGACCCCGGTGAGCACCGCGAACAGCAGCAACAGCATCGCTGCGACCACCATGCCGATCAGCCGGCCGCGGACGGTTCGGAACTTGGTCCATTCCGCGTGCAGCACTTCGAGAAAGCCGTCCCGTCCGACGCGTTGGCCGGCTCGGCGAGAGGTCACGACAGAAATCACCGAGACACCTCCGTGTGCGTCGCAGCGCGGAACTCGACCGCCTCGCGGGTGAGCTCCAGATAGACGTCCTCAAGGCTGGCGCGGTGCGCCGACACCTCGGAGAACGGCACAGCGTTCTGGCTGAGCAGCGTCGCGATCCGATCCGCGGGCCAGCCCGAAACGGTGATGGTGTCGCGTCCGGTGGCCGCCACGGTCGCGCCGGCGCGCACAAGCACCCTCATCGCGTGCGCGCCGGCCGCGGTCCGCACGGTCACCCGGTCCCCGGAGACGGCCGCGATCAGGTCGGCGACGCCGGCGTCGGCGATGGCCTTGCCGCGCCCGACCACGACGAGATGGTCGGCCGTGTCCTGCACCTCGCTCATCAGGTGGCTGGAGACCAGCACGGCGCGTCCCTGAGCGGCCAGCGACCGCAGGAAGCCGCGCATCCAGACGATGCCGTCGGGGTCCATGCCGTTGAACGGCTCGTCGAGCATGATGATCGGCGGATCGCCCAGCAGGGCCGCGGCGATTCCGAGCCGCTGCCGCATCCCCAGCGAATAGCCGCCGGCCTTGCGCCGGGCCGCCGGCGTCAGCCCGACCTGCTCGATCACCTGCTCCACCCGCCGCGCGTCCAGCCCCTGCGAATGCGCCAGCCACAGCAGGTGGTCGCGCCCGCTGCGGCCGGCGTGCAGCGCCGCCGCGTCCAGCAGCGAACCGACATGCTTCAGCGGATGCCGGAGACCGCGGTACGGCTTCCCGCCGATGAGCGCGGTGCCCTCATCGACCGCGTCCAGGCCGAGGATCACCCGCATCGTGGTGGACTTCCCGGCGCCGTTCGGCCCCACCAGTCCGGTCACCACACCCGGCCGGACGGTGAAGGACATGCCGTCGAGGGCCAGGGCCGTCCCATACCTCTTGCGCAGTCCGGCGACGACGATCCCCGGGGCGCCTGCTGTTCGCAACGAACTCATGCCGACGGTTCTACGCAGCACCGGGTTCCAGCCCGGTCGCAGCGGCTGCGACCCGGCTGAGACCGACGATCTGAGATCGTCGGAACATGGCACCTCGACCCGGCGGCCGGCGCGGCCGCGCAGCGCGCACGACGACCGGCGGTGCGCGGCGGTGAGGGTCCTCGTCGTCGAGGACTTCGAGGTCCTCGCCCGCTCCATCGGAACCGGGCTGCGGCACGAGGGCATGGCCGTCGACGTCGTCCTGGACGGGACCGCCGCCCTCGACCGTCTGGCCGTCACCCGCTACGACGTGGTGATCCTCGACCGCGACCTGCCCGGCGTCCACGGCGACGACATCTGCCGGCACCTCGCCCAGGGCCGCTGCGAGACCCGCGTCCTGATGCTCACCGCCTCCGACACGATCGAGGACCGCGTCGACGGGCTCAGCCTCGGCGCCGACGACTACCTGCCCAAACCGTTCGCGTTCGCCGAACTCGTCGCCCGCGTCCGCGCACTGGCCCGCCGCGCCACCCCTCCCTTGCCGCCCACCCTGGAAAGCGGGGACCTCACCCTCGATCCGGCCCGCCGCACCGCGTTCCGGGCCGGCCGGCGCCTTGAACTGAGCCCCAAGGAGTTCGGCCTGCTCGAATGCCTGCTCGCCGACCCCGGCCTGGTCATGTCCGCCGAGGAACTGCTCGAACGCGTCTGGGACGAGGCCGCCGACCCGTTCACCAGCGCCGTCAAGCACACCATGCACCGGCTGCGTGCCAAGCTCGGCGACCCGCCCGTGATCGAGACCGTCCGCGAAGGCGGCTACCGCATCGGATCGCCATGACCTCCCAGCAGCTCGCCAGAAAGTCCCTGCAGGCGCGGCTCGCGCTCGCCTACGCGGCGGGCGTTTACGCTGCGGGGATCGTCGTGCTCGTCCTCGTGCTCGTCCCGCTCGTCAGCATCGATGCGGCCACGCCCGAAGGCCGGCCCTCATCGGGCGTGACCACGGGAGCCGGGGGCGGGATCAGCCTGGCCCAAGCCCTGACGGGATCCGCCGTCGCCGTGGTCGTCCTGGCTCCCGTCGCCTTGGCGCTCGGCTGGTTCGTCGCCGGCCGGTTCCTGAACCCGCTGCGCACCATCACCGCCACCGCCAGGAACATCTCCGCCGGCGACCTGCACCGGCGCCTCGACCTCGGCGAGCCCGCGGACGAGCTGACCGAACTCGGCCACACCCTCGACGGCCTGTTCGCCCGCCTTCAAGCCTCCTTCGACGCCCAGCGCCACTTCGTCGCCAACGCCTCCCACGAACTGCGCACCCCCCTCGCCGGACTGCGGACCCTCCTCGAAGTCGCCCTCGCCGACCCCAACGCCGACACCGACACCCTGCGTGCGGCCTGCCAGGAGGCCCTCGCTCTCGGCGAACACCAGGAACGGCTCGTCCGGGCATTGCTCGCTCTGGCCACCAGCGAACGCGGCGCCACTCGCTGGGACCCCGTCGACCTCGCAGAAGTCGCCGAGGGAGTGCTCGCCTCGCGCCGCGACCGGGCAACGGAAAGAGGCATCGACCTCGCCGAACATCTGACGCCCGCAGTGACGGCCGGGGACCCGAAACTGATCGAAAGCCTGGTCACCAACCTCATCGACAACGCCATCCGCCACAACAACGCGGGCGGGCAGATGGAGATCACTACTCAGACCTCCGGCTCAGAGGCGCTCTTCAGAGTCGTCAACAGCGGCCCGGTCATCCCCGGCGACCAGATCCAGCGTCTCTTTCAGCCCTTCCAGAAGCTCGCGCCCGATCGTCACGGCCGGGGCGACGGCTACGGTCTCGGCCTCGCCATCGTCAACGCCGTCACCGAAGCCCACAACGCCACCCTCACCACCAACGCACGCGCCGAAGGCGGCCTGTCCATCGCCGTGCAGTTCGCGCCTGCCTCCGCAACAGCAAGAGAAAAGGCTCCGCGACGCATCCCCAAGCACTGATTCCACTGCTCGCCAAGTTGCCGCACACGGAACTGTAGGCAGTGGCACAGGCAGCCGAGCATGCGGTTGAAGATGTTGCATAGAGCGCTGGAATGGCGGTCGCCGACGGCTTCCTGCCCGGTAGCGCTCGCGGCACGTCGGCCAGTTCGGCGCCGTCCAGGCAGTGGGACGACGTCGTCCTCCTGGCCGTGCTCGCGATGATGCGCGGGGTCGTGGTGCGGGTCGCCATGACGACGCCGCCGGAAGAGGAACGGCGTTCTGTGGATAACCGGTCGGCGCGTGCATCGCGGGTGGGTTGCCGAATTTGGCTGTCAGAGCGAAAAGGAGACCAGGGGAGAGCATCGTCCCCCCTGGCCTCGGCGCCGCCTCAATCGGCGGTCATGTCGGGCCTAGCAGCCCGCCGAGCAGACCCATCGGTTGCCGCTGGGGTCACTCGGGTCCACCACGAGTGGTGCCCCGCAGTTGCCGCAGGCTCCGAGAGCACTCGGTGCGGTGATGCGCGACCTGGTGCACGTTCCACGAGCGGGGAACCGGCGGGTGGAGTGATGACATACTCCCCGCGGCCTCCGCGCCTTGGTGGTGATCATTGGCCAGCCTTCTTTCCTCTGGGGTGAGCTCGAAGGACTTTCCTTCAATGTCGACCGTGTGGGCGGACCTCCCAAGCGCAACCCCCACCCGCCGGCGGGACCGCGGGTCCGCCCGGTTTCGGCGCCGGACAGGCTCAGACATCCGATCTGCCTAAGACTCCTAACAGAATGACCGCTATGGTGACCGGATGCCCGATCTGGCGGTCTTCGGCCATGGCGGGTGTTGGCGGCTGGTGAGCTGGTCGCGGTGGACCTCTTGTCTGGTCCGGTGAGGGGAGTGGCGTGAGAATTCCTGGGACGGCTGGTTACGACGAGGCCGCCGCCGACCTTGTTGTTCAGTATGAGGCCGTCACGTTCGCGGAGGTCCATGGCGACGCATTGCACCTCGTGCCGGCCGTCCCCTCCCGGGTACTGGACATCGGGGCGGGGACAGGGCGTGACGCCGCCGCACTCGCCAAAGCCGGCCATCAGGTCACGGCCGTGGAGCCCGCTGCAGGGCTCCGGGCGCAAGGGCAGGCGTTGCACGCCGACCAGGACATCACCTGGATCGACGATCACCTGCCCGATCTGGTGTCTCTGGGAGACCGCCGCTTCGAGCTGATCCTGCTCACCGCCGTCTGGATGCACCTCACCCCTGCCGGACGCGCGCCGGCGATGCGGCGCCTGGCAGCGTTGTTGGCATCGAACGGTACGGCGGTCATGGTCCTGCGCCACGGACCGATCCCCGCCGGACGGCACATGTTCGACATCCCCGACCAGCAGACGGCCGACCTGGCCCAGGCATGCGGCCTGAGCATCGTCCACCGCAGCGGTCGCCCCGACCTGCACGGCCGCGCCGACGTTCGGATGACCACGCTCGGCCTGCGTGCCCTCGCGACCTGACCGAAGATCAGCGGACGAGTCGGCGCCGGCAGATGATCGCTGCCGCGAGGGCCATGAACGCTTCGTGGATGTCGTTGCGGATCTCCCAGCGGATGCGCAGGCGGCGGAACCAGTGCAGCAGGCCGATCGTGCGTTCCACGACGTAGCGGTGGACGCCCAGTCCGGAGCCATGCGGGGCGCCCCGCCGTGCGATCTTGGGTTTGACGCCCTTGGCCCAGACCAGGCGCCGGTACTTGTCGTGGTCGTCGCCGCGGTCGGCGTACAGGCAGCCGGGCCGCCGCCGGCAGCGGCATCAGCTGGGTGACGTCGTTGCGGTTGCCACCGATCAGGCTGAGGGCGAGCGGGGTGCCGTGACCGTCGGTGAGGACGTGGTGTTCAGAAGATGCTCAAACCGGCGCACCGGCCCCCACGTGGCCATAGTGATCATTCTGTTAGCGCACGCCACGAGAGTGGTCTGCATGGCGTGGACGAAGCCGGTGGCGAACGTGTCGGCTGTAAGGCGCTCGTACAGGCTGGTCGTGGCTGGGCTCAGGCCGCCGGGCACCGCGGACGGACTGTAGTGCCGCGCTGCGGAAAGGCGGGCCGACAGCAGCGCGCCCAGCATGGCGGTACCGAGGACGCCGCCGACCTGCCGGATGGTGCTGGAGACGCCGGAGGCCGCACCGGCCAGCGGTGGCCTGTTGCAATGGCGCGAACGTGGCGCCGCCGGCGATCCCGATGATGGACAAACCGGGCAGCAGGTTCCACACGCTGCTGGTGGGGCCGGCCATGGCGACCAGCACCAGCAGGCCAGCGGCCAGCAGCGTCATCCCGGCCATCAGGATGTACTTGCCGCCGAACTTGTCCGACAGCCGGCCGGCGTACGCTGAGTCGGCCGCGGTGAGAACGCCGTTCGGCAGCACCACCAGGCCGGTCTCCAGCGCCGAGTACCCGCGGGCCATCTGCAGGCACAGCACCAGCACGAACATGATGCCGATCATGCCGAGCTGGAAGACGAACCCGACCCCGTTACCGACCGCGAAGTTTCGCGCGCCGGACAGGGCCGGGGGCATCAGCGGCTCGTCGCGCCGCCGGCGCTGCCACAGGACGAACACCACCAGCAGCACGACGCCCAGGGCGATGACCGAGGGGATGGTGACGGGCCCGGTGATGGTGTCCCAGTCGTAGCGTTCTCCTTCGATCAGGCCGAACACGATGCCGCTGAGACCGCCGTGGCCAGCTCGGCCTCGCCACCGCAGACGTCCGTCTCGCTTGACCTGCTGTGCGTCAGTCCGGCAGCCAGTGCAGCTCGTGCGCCAGGGTTTTGGCGACGGCACGGATGCGGCGGTGTAGTGGCGACTGCTCGCGTGGGAGGACCAGGTGGATCGTCAGGCTGGGCGCGCCCCGCAGCGGTCGCCAGGTGAGACCGGCCGGTGATACCGCGACCGCGGCTTCTCCGGCCGGGGCGAGAGTGACCCCGTCGCGCAGGTCGCGCTGAGACATGTCGAAAGAGACCGCGGGCGTGTGGAATCGGGGGTCTGGTCGGACGTCTCGGAACAGTGCGGACAGCTGATCGTGGATCACGGGGTTGGCCGCACGGCCGGGGAGCCGCAGCGGATACGCGGCCGCGTCGGCGATCTCGATCTCCGGGTGTTCGGCCAGCGGATGGTGCTGCGCCAGTTGGACGCCGACGCGCTCACGCCGCAGCAGGAACCGGCGCACGCCACGGCCCGGCTGTTCACCGCGGGTGATCCCGGCATCGATGCGGCCGTCGGCGACCGCGGGGGAGATCTCCGGTGTCGCCATCGGGACCGCGCCGACGTCGAACCCGCTGTTGCCGCGAATCAGCCTGTCCACCAGGGCCGGCGCCGTCTCGGCCCCCGTGCTGAGGCTGTATCCGATGCGCAGCGTGCCCAGTTCACCGGCCGCCGCGCTCCGGGCGGTGTCCCATGCCCGGTCCAGCGCCGCCAGCGCGGGCGGTGCGGACTCCGCCAGAGCCGCACCGGCCGTGGTCAGTACGACGCTACGCGTGTTGCGGACCAGCAGGGGCGTACCGAGTTCCGCCTCCAATCGGCGCATCCGGGCGCTGAGTGCAGGCTGTGCGATACCGATCCGTGCGGCCGCCCGGGTGAAGTTCAACTCCTGCGCCAGCACCAGGAAGTACCGCAGGCTCACCGTGTCCGGCGCCACGTGCCCTCCCTGCCGATTGATAACGATCCGTTCTGAGTCTATCCCGTACCGGTCTTTCCCTCGACCGCACATCAAGCCCTAACCTGCGCATATGACGATTCAATCGGCCGCGGTAGCCGTCGGCGGGATCGATCGATCTGAGTGTCAATTCGAAGTCGGACGTGTCCGGCCGAACACAGGAGGTTTCCATGGCTAAGGGCTATTGGGTGAGTGTCTACCCCACCATTTCCGACCCTGAGATGCTGACCGCCTACAACAAGCTGGCCGGTCCGGCTGTCCAGGCTGGGGGCGGCCGCACCCTGTCCCGTGGCGGTCGAGTCGTCGCCCACGAGGCCGGAATCACGCAACGCGTCGTTCTGATCGAGTTCGATAACTTTGAACAGGCCGTCGCGGCATACGAGAGCGAGGCATACCAGAAGGCACTGGTCGCCCTCCCCGACGGGTTCGAGCGCGACTTCCGCATCGTCGAAGGCGTCGACTGATCGAGGTCCAGTCGGATCTTCACTGAAGATCCACCATCTTGGTTTTCGCTGGTGCGGCCGCTGGTGTGACGGGTCCCGGGGGCAGCCACACCAGCGGCACCGGCCCACTCCCGGCGCCTCGACCACACATCGCCGTGGCCTTATTGGGTGAAGTACAAAGCCCGGTGCTGAGGATCGGCGGAGCAGATGTAGATCCCGGCGTCCGCGACGTCGTCCACGCGGAAACCGGTCGCCTCCCGGACGAGCGTGAACTCCTCCGTTCCCCACACCAGGTGCCGTCCCGTTACGGTGCACAGATAGGTATGCGGGTTCTCCGATACCAGCGGCAGGTCCTCGTAGAAGTCGACCTGGAGCAGGAGGACGAGAGGCGCGGCGCAATCGGGGCAGTCCATGCTTTCGGGCATGTCGCTGGACGCCCAGGATTTGCTGCCGCCGACCTTCCAGCCGCCCGTGAGGCTCTCCTGCCAGTAGAGGTCGCGGAGCTCTTTCGAGTTCTCCAACCGTTCCTGGAGTTCGGCGGGCAGTTCCTCCCGCCAGGGGTACTCGACGACCCGCTCGGGATGGACGGTGCAGGGCCGGGGGACTTCGTCCCACGCTGCGTCCCAGTGCGCCCACGGGTCGGGCTGCGCCTCCGGCCCGTGCACGACCTCGCCCGAGCGCCGCCAGAACACCCGGCAATGCTTGCCCGTGAACTGCGGTTCCGGCAGGCCGTGCGTTTCCGGGCACCACACGATCTGGACGAGGTCGGTGCCTGCGGGAAAGGCGATCTCGGGGACGTCGCCGGCGTACAGTTGGGCCACGGACACCATCGGCGCCGACCGCCCGGGCCCGTGGTCCGCGTCGTCGCAGTGCGGCCAGGGCTCGTCCGCCGGCCAGAGCATCGGCCCGCCGACATGGCTGTCGCGGATACCGGGCTCGCCGCAGCGCGGACGGAGCCCGACTACCGTACGGGCGAGCGAGGCCAGGCCGGGCATGGCGGCGAGGAGACGGGTCAGGTCGTCCTCACCCTCGTCGGGGAGCTGCGCGGTGCCGGACACGCGGGCATTCTCGCAGGCGCCTCCGCGCCGCGACGAAGCGAACACCGGGCGGGCCGGCGGTCAGGCGCCTTCCGTGGGCTGGACCGGGCGCAGCAGGGTCGCCTGGACGCGCTGGTCCGGGCTGACGCCGGTCATCGGGTACTGCTGCGCGGTCTGCAGATGGCTGCGCAGCAGGCGGGCGACACCGTCGGCGTCGCCCGCCTCGATGAGCGCGAGGGCGTCCGCGTGCTCCTGAAGGGCCTGCCGGCGCAGGGCGGGTTCGGGGAAGAAGCCGGCGCTGGTGGCGTGCTCGGACCAGTTGCTCTCCTGCGCCGTCCACAGCGTCTCGAGGGCGCCGGCGACGACGAAAAGCGTCTCGTTGCCGCAGAGCCGGACGATCGCCTCGTGGAACTCGCGCGACGCGGGTACCGCGCGCTTCTCGTCGCCCGTCTCGATCGCCTCGACCAGGCTCTCGTGGGCGCGGCGCAGCTCGGGCACGACGGCCGTGTGGCGGTCGGGACGCTGCGCGCACAGCGAGGCGCAGAACGGCTCGATCTGCTGGAGCGCGAACCCGACGTCCGGGAGGGCGGCCTGCCGGGACTCCAGGACGAGCGCGAGCATGTAGGCGACGCTGTCGCGCTTGGGCGCGTGCACGACCGACCCGCCGGCCTTGCCGCGCCGGATCGTGATGAGCCCTTCGGTCTCCAGGATCCGCAGGGCCTCGCGCGCGGCCAGCTTGCTGACGCCGAACTCCTCCAGCAGCGCGGACTGCTTGGGCAGCAGGGTCCCGTCGGGGAGCTCACCACTGAGAATCCGCGACCGCAGGGTGTCGGCCAGCAGGTCCGCCACCCGCGGGTGGCGCATCTGCGCGGGCGGTTCCACGGCGCCGTTGTCGTCCAACTGGTCGGTGTCCTTTCGGCTGTCGTTGAAGGCCCATCACATGTATCTCATCTCGCGCCGCCCTGGGGAACGGTGTCGTGCCGCGGGCCGGGCGCGGTGACGCCCATCGCACGCTGATACTCGGCGTCCAGGTCGCGGCCGCCGTCGATCGCCTCGGACGCCTTGCCGCGCAGCAGCACGTAGCCGCGGTCGAGGCGGTCGCGGATCGCGCTGATCGACGGTTCGACGACCACGACGACGGTGCCCTGGTCGGCGAGGCGGCGCGCGGTGTCCATCAGCTCGGCGACGATGAGCGGTGCGAGGCCGGTCGACATCTCGTCCAGGAGCAGCGCCCGCGGCGAGCCCATCAGGGCGCGCGACACCGCGAGCATCTGCTGCTCGCCGCCGCTCAGGACCCCCGCGAGCGCCCGCCGGCGTTCGCGCAGGATCGGGAAGCGGTCGAGCGCCGTCTCGACCTCCTCGCCGGGCAGCCCCAGCGTGTCGGCCATGACCTGCAGGTTCTCCCGGACGGTCAGGCGCGCGAAGATCTGCCGGCCCTGCGGGACGAGCGCCAGCCCGCGGCGCGCCCGGCCGGCGGCGCCGAGCCCGCTGACGTCCTCGCCGTCGAGGGTGACGCGGCCGGTCGCCGGGACGGACCCGTAGGCGGCGAGGAGCAGGCTGGACTTGCCCGCGCCGTTCGGCCCGACGACCGCGCTGATCTTTCCGCCGGGGAAGGTCAGGCCGGCGTCGGCGACGGCGACCGAGCCGCCGTACCGGACCGACAGCCCGCTCACCGCCAGTTCATGCGACAACGTTCTCACCACCGGTTCCGAAGTAGACGTCCTGCATCTCCGCGCTGGCCATGCACTCGGCCGGGTCGCCGTCGAAGACGACGGTGCCGGTGCGCAGGAGCAGGATGCGGTCGACGAGCGAGGCGACGACGTCGACGTTGTGGTCGACGAGGATGATCCCGCACCCTTCGGCGCGGACCGCGCGCACCGCGTCGGCGATGGCCGTGATGCCGGCCGCGTCGGCGCCGGCGAACGGCTCGTCGAGCAGCAGCACCGACGGCCGCTGCGCGAGTGCGCGGGCGACCTCGACGAGGCGCTGCTCGCCGAGGGTGAGGTCGCCGCAGCGGCGGCCGAGGTCGCCGAGTTCCAGGGCCTGCGCCACCTGCCGCACCACGGCGTCGAAGCGTTTGCCGGCGGGCCGGACCGCGCCGGCGGCGAGGCCGCGGAGCAGTCCGCCGACGCCGGCGAGCGCCGGGGCGGCGGCGCCGAGCAGGATGTTCTCGCGGACGGTGAGGTCCAGCGCGAGGTGGGGGTGCTGGAAGGTGCGGGCGAGGCCGGAGCGGGCGCGCCGCGACGGCGGCCCGGTGAGCTTGCGCCCCCGGATGGACAGGGTGCCCTGGTCGGCGGGCTGTGCGCCGTCGAGCAGGTCGACGAGCGTGGTCTTGCCCGCGCCGTTCGGGCCGATGAGCCCGAGCACCTCCCCGGCGGACAGGCGCAGTGACACGCCGTCGACCGCTCGGACGCCGCCGTAGCTCTTCCCGAGCCCGGTGCCCTCCAGTAGTACGGTCCCGGTCATCGCCCGGCCCCTTCCGTCGGGGTTCGAGATGTGCGCGTGAGCCGCTCCCGCAGGAACCGGGCGGCCTGGCCGGTGTAGCCGAGGATGCCGCGCGGGGCGATCAGGAGGACGGCCAGCACCGCCACTCCGAAGATCAGCGAGCCGGAGCGTTCGAAGATCTGCAGGTTGAAGGTGAGCTCGACGACGAGGACGGCGCCGAGCACCGCGCCCCACGCCGATCCCTGGCCGCCGAGCAGCGGCATGAAGATGGCGAGCATGACGAGGCTGAGGGTGAAGGTGTCGGGGCCGATCGTCTGGTTGGCGGTGGTGAACAGGCCGCCGCCGAGGGAGGCGATGGCGGCGCCGACGCCGAGCGCGACGAGCCGCAGCGCGGGCACGCCGACGCCCGCGGCCTCGACCGCGGCGGGGACGTCGCGGGAGCTCTGCAGGGTCACCCCGAACGGTGACCGGCGGATCCGGTCGATGGCCACCGCGACGAGCCACACGATCAGCAGGGTCAGGACGATGAAGCCATGCCGGTCCAGCTCGCCGCCGAAGAACGTCAGCGGGCGGATCGAGCCGATCCCGACCGCGCCGCCGGTGATGTCCTTGGCGTCCAGCAGGAAGCTCTGGAACGCGACGCCGAACAGCATCGTCACCGCGGCCAGGTAGAAGCCGGACAGCCTGCGGGTGGCGAAGCCGAGCACGACCGCGAGCGCGGCGGACGCCAGGGCGCCGAGCAGGTAGGCGACGGGCAGCGGCCAGCCGGTCTTCGTCCCGACGAGCCCGACCGCGTACCCGCCGATCGCCACGTAGGCGCTGTAGGCGAGCGAGAGCGTGCCCGCCAGGTTGAACGGCAGGTACATGCCGAGCGCGAGCAGGGCGTAGGTGGCGCCGAGGAACGCCAGGTCCTGGCGGAACAGGTCGCCGCCGGCCCAGGCGATCACGCCGAGGGTGAGGGCGAGGGTGCCGAGCACCCGGCCGGTCTCCGCGGACCGGGCCCAGCCGGGCAGGCCGGGGGGCGCCTTCCGTGTCGTCGATACGGCGTTCATACCCGGACCTTCCGAACGAACAGGCCGTTGGGGCGCAGCGCGAAGAACAGGATCGCGATGGCCAGGACGGCGTAGTCGAGGGACGCGCTCCCCAGGTAGTAGGGGACGAGGGTCTGCGCGAGGGCGAGGAGCAGGCCGCCGACGAGCGGCGCCCAGACCGAACCGGTGCCGCCGATGACGAGGGCGAGGAAGCCCGACAGCGCCCACCCGAAGCCGGACTGGAAGCTGACGCCGGCCTTGGCCGAGAACAGCTGCCCGGCGAGCCCGACGATCAGGCCGGCGAGCGCGAACGCGACCAGCCGGACGCGTCCGACGGGCATGCCGAGGGTGCGCGCGGCCTCCCGGTTGCCGCCGACCGCCCGCAGGATCCGGCCGTACTTGGACCGGCGCATCCACAGCCACACGCCGGTGAACGAGACGAGGGTGCATCCGATGAGGATGAGGGTCTGCCCGTCGACCGTCGCCGGACCGAGGTCGAGCGAGGTGTCGGGCAGCCATGAGCGGCCGGGCCGCAGCTGACGCCCGAACAGGGTGCCGGCCAGCTGCTCGACCGCGAACAGGACGGCGACGACCGCGATGAGCGAGGGCAGCTCGCCGCCGTCGGTGCGCGCGTCGATCGGCCGCACCAGCGCGACCTCGGTGAGGACCGCGAGCGCCGCGGCGATCACGATGCCGAGCACGGCGGCGAGCCCGAGCGGCCAGCCCTGCTCGGCCATCAGCCAGGACGCCGACAGGCCCGAGAACATCGCGAACGGGCCGAGGGCGAAGTTGAACAAGTCCGCTCCTTCGAGGACGAGGTAGTACCCGAGGGCCACCATCCCGAAGAAGCACCCGATCTGAACGACCGAGACCCACAGTTGCGCAGACATCCGGCTCCTTCTGATCTGCTCTTGTGGGATCTTATGTTTAAAAGTTAGCTATTACAATGCTGACTGCGGAGCAGCTCGTGGACGCCAAGGAGGCACCTGTGACCAGTCCTTTCGACCGGGAGACCGTCTCGGCGTACCGGGCCGCCGGCTGGTGGGGAACCGAGACCGTCGCGGATCACGTCCGCCGGCACGCCGCGCTGCGGCCCGGCGACGCCGCCTACGTCACCCCGGACGCGACGCTCTCGTGGGCGGACTACGACGAGCACTCCACGAGGCTGGCCGGGCACCTCGCCGCGCTCGGCGCGGCGCCGGGGGAGCGGGTGGCGGCGCTGCTGCCGGACGGTCCCGCCTGGCACGTGACCGCCGTCGCCGCGGAGAAGGCCGGGCTCGTCCTGGTCGGCGTGGGCGCGCGGGCGGGCCGCCGCGAGCTGCGGTTCCTGCTGGAGCGGACCGGCTCACGGACGTTGGTGACGCTCGCCGACCACCGCGGCGAGCCGTCGGCGGACCTCGTCGAGGAACTGCGCGCCGACGGCGTCGACCTCGTCCACCACGTCGTCGTGGACCGCGTCGTCGTGGACCGCCTCGGGCTGCCGGTCGACCCCCGCGAGGCCGGCATCGCCGGCCGGGCGCTCGGCGCGGACGAGCTGTCCATCATCAACTCGACCTCGGGCACGACCGGGCTGCCCAAATGCGTGGCCCACACCCAGAACCGCTGGTTCTACTTCCACGACCTCGCGCGCCGCGCGGGCGCGCTGACGTCCTCGGACGTGTTCATGGGCGCCGTCCCCTCGCCGTTCGGCTTCGGGCTCTGGACGGCGCACTTCTCGCCCGCCGCCCTCGGCGTCCCGACCGTGCTGATGGAGCGGTTCGACGCGCACGCCGCGCTCGACCTGATCGAGCGGCACCGGGTCACCGTCCTGCACTGCGTCAGCACGCAGTTCATCATGCTGCTGAACGCCCAGGAGGAGAAGGAACGCGATCTCAGTTCGCTGCGCTGCATGTTCACCGGCGGCGAGGCCGTCCCGTACGAGCGCGCGGCACGCTTCGAGGAGACCACCGGCGCGAAGGTCCTGCAGTTCTACGGGTCGAACGAGACGGGCGCGCTCAGCTACACGTCCCTGGACGACTCGCGCGACGTCCGGCTCCGCACCGCGGGGAGGCTCATCCCGGAGATGAAGGTCCGGCTGTTCGACCCGGCCGACGGGTCCGACATCACCGGCAGCGGACGCCCCGGGCAGCCGGGCTGCAAGGGACCCGCGACCTGCCCCGGCTACTACGCGGACCCGGAGGCCGACCGGTCGCTGTTCACCCCGGACGGCTGGATGCTGATGGCCGACATCGTCGAGATCGACGACGACGGCTGCCTGCGCGTGGTCGGCCGGCTGAGCGACCTGATCATCCGGGGCGGCAAGAACATCAGCGCCGCCGCCGTCGAGGAGGAGGTCGGGACCCACCCGGCGGTCGCGCTCGCCGCGGCCGTCGCGATGCCGGACGAGGTGTTCGGCGAGCGCGTCTGCGTCTACGTGGAGCAGCGTCCGGGCCGCGACCTAACCCTGGACGACCTCACCGCCCACCTGACCGAGCGCGGCGTGTCGCGCGAGTGGCATCCCGAGCGGCTCATCGTGCTGGACCGGCTGCCGCGCTCGTCCGGCGGGAAGGTCGCCAAGGGCGAGTTGCGCGACGACATCCGCCGCCGCCTCGGCCACTGAAACAGGTGCACGGGCGCCGGCACCGCGCAGGCGGTGCCGGCGGGCCCGGGTCCCGCCTTGCGGGTGCTAAAATTTAGAGGTTAGGGGCCTCTGTGGGGCCCACAGTGCTCAGGACCGGGGGCTCGGTGGAGGGAACGCGCGACACGCGCATCCGGCAGCCCCGTCTGGCCACCATGGTCGCCTCATTGCTCCGCGAACGGATCGTGACCGGCAAGCTGGCCGACGGCGAGGTCATCGGGCCGCAGGACGACCTGCTCACCGAGTTCAGGGTCAGCAAGCCGACCCTGCGCGAGGCGCTGCGCATCCTGGAGTCCGAGGGGCTCATCACCGTGCTGCGCGGCAACAAGGGCGGCGCGGTGGTCCACACCCCCCGCACCGAGACGGCCGCGCAGGCCATCGACCTGGTGCTGCGGTCCCGGCGGTCCGCGCCCGAGGACGTCGCGGCCGCCCTCGCCCGGCTGGAACCGGTCTGCGCCGGGCTGTGCGCCGAACGCCCCGACCGGGCGACGGGCGTGCTCCCCGCGCTGGAGACGGCGCAGCGCGCCGTCGAGGACCACCTGGAGGACCCGCTCGGCTTCGTCCGCGCGGCCCGCGACTTCCACGCCCAGCTCGTGTTCACCTGCGGCAACGCCGCGATGGCGGTGGCCGTCGGCGCCCTCGAACGGCTCTGGAGCGCCGCGGAGCAGGACTGGGCCGGCGGCGCCGCCGGACGCGGCGAGTTCCCCGGCATCGACCGGCGCGCCGAGGGCGTGAAGGCGCACCGGCGGCTGATCAAGCTGATCGCGGCGGGCGACGCGGCGGGCGCCGAACGCGCCGCGCACCGCCACCTCGCCGCCGCCCAGTGCCACGTCCTCGACTGACCGGCACGCCGGGGAACCCGTCCGCGCACTCTAGGCAGGGGCGTCCCACACGATCGGTAGCGTCGCCGGCCCCCACATCATGAACGAGTCGACGCGCGTCGGCTCGCCCGCCAGGCGCAGGCCCGGCAGCCGCTCGCCGAGCAGTCTCAGCGCGATCCGCGCCTCCAAGCGGGCCAGCGCCGCGCCCGGGCACAGGTACTGCCCGACGCCGAACGACAGGTGGCGGCGCCGCAGGTCGTCGACGTCCCGGTCCAGCCGGAAGGTGTCCGGGTCGTCCCATGCCTCCGGGTCCCGGTTGGCCGACGCGTACAGGCCGTGCACCTTCGAGCCTTCCGGGATCTCGACGCCGTGCAGGACGACCGGCCGGGTGTTCGTGCGGAACAGGCCGAGGACGGGCGGGTCGTAGCGGAGGCTCTCCTCCACCGCCGCGTCCACCAGTTCGGGACGCGACCGGACCTCCTCCCATAGGCCCAGGTCAAGGAGCCGCCACACCGCGTTCGCGATCAGCGAGGTGGTCGTCTCGTTGCCTCCGACCAGCAGGAGGAGGATCAGCGGCAGCAGTTCCTCGTCCGTGAACGGGCGGCCGTCGTGCTCGGCGGTCAGGAGGGAGGTGAGCAGGTCGTCCGGCAGCGCCTCCGGCCCGCCGGCGGCGAGCGTCTCCCGCCGTTGCCGCAGGATCCCGGAGAAGTAGCCGTCGATCTCGGCTCGCGCCGCGCCCTGGACGGCCGGGTCGTCGGCGTTCTGCCCCGCCATGAACCGGTCCGACCAGTTCTTGAAATCGGCCTGGTCGGACGCGGGCACCCCGAGGATCTCGGCGATCACCAGGACGGGCAGCGGGACCGCGAACGACGCGCACAGGTCACCGCGGCCGTCCGCGGCGAAGCCGTCGATCAGCTCCCCGGCCGTCGCGGTGATCCAGCCCTCCAGGGCGGCGGTGCGGCGGGCCGTGAACGCCGACGTCACCGGCTTGCGGTAGACGGTGTGCTCCGGCGGATCGGACTTCAGCCCACCCTCCCGCACGTAGATCGGGCCCTGGCCCCACTCCGACGACCAGAGGCGCCAGTCACCGAAGAACCCGGCGACGTCGGCGTGCCGCGACAGCGTGTAGAAGCCCTTCTCGCCGAACCCCGCGTGGTGGTGCACCGGGCACTCGCCCCGCAGCGTGCGATGGGCGGAGGCCGGGTCCTCCAGCACCTCCGGGGAGAACGGGTCGTACTCCCCGGAGGCGCCGGAGCCCGACGGGCGCATCGTCGCCATCAGTACGCGTCCGGGTCGGCCTGCACCTCGGCCGGAACCGGATGCCGGTACAGCTCGGACGCGTTCTGCCAGGTGAAGCGGCGGACGTCCGCGGCGGGCAGCCCGCCGATCTCCGACTCGATGACCGCCTGCGTGTTCGGCCAGGTGGAGTCGCAGTGCGGGTAGTCGCTCTCCAGCAGGATGTTCTCCACGCCGATGCGGTCGCGCAGCACGAACGACGACTGGTCCTCCACCGCGCAGAACCAGAAGTTGCGCTTGAGGACCTCCGCCGGGGTGAGCCCGATGTCCTTGGTCCACGTCCCGTACATGTCGTGGTAGCTGAGCATGTGGTCGAGGCGGTCCATCAGCCCGGCCACCCAGCCGATCCCGCCCTCGCTCAGGCAGATCTTCAGGTCCGGGAAGCGGACGGGCAGCAGCGAGTACAGCCAGTCGACCGCGGCGAACATCGCGTACCCGAAGAACAGCACGCCGACGGTGTCGGGCGGCGCGTCGTCGGCGGTCGCCGGGGACGTCCCCGACGAGCCGATGTGCAGGTTGACGACCGTCCCGGTCTCCGCGCACGCCCGCATGATCGAGTCCCAGTACCCGGTGTGCAGCGACGGCAGCCCGAGCTTCTGCGGGGCCTCGGAGAACGTCACCGCCTTGAAGCCGCGCTCGGCGTTGCGGCGGATCTCCTGCGCGCCCAGTTCCGGATCGAGCAGCCAGGGGATCTGGCACGGGATGATCCGGCCCGGGTAGGAGCCGGCCCACTCCTCCAGATGCCAGTCGTTCCAGGCCCGCACCGACGCCAGCGCGAGGTCGCGGTCGGACGTGGTGAGCTGGAGCCGCTGCCCCGCGAACCCCGGCAGGAACGAGGGGAAGTTCAGCGACGCGTAGATCCCGGCGACGTCCATGTCCTTGATGCGCTCGTGGATGTCCCACGCGCCGCGCCGCATCTCGTCGAACCGGGACGGCTCGAAGCTGTACTCGCTCACCGGCCGTCCGACGACCGCGTTGAAGCCGACGTTCGGGAAGTCCTTGCCGTCGTACACCCACACCTCGGCGCCGCCGTCCTTCTCCACCACCTTCGGGGCGCGGCCGGCGAACTTCGCCGGCAGGCGGCCCTCGAAGGTGTGCGGCGGTTCCACGATGTGGTCGTCCACCGAGATGACGGTGTACTTGCGCTCGCGGCGCTCGGGCTCGGGCAGCCAGGTGGGCCCGTCGGCGCCCTTGCCGCCGGTGGTGAAGCCGGTGTCGGACGCCAGGTCGTCCAGGTTGATGCTCATCAGTCCAGCACCTCCGGGTGGTCGCGGAGCAGCGCGCGGACGGCGCCGTTCCAGAAGAAGTCGGTTCCGCGCTCGAGGAGGGACGCCTTCATGCTGCGGCGCAGGCCGGGCGTCACGAGCGTGTGGTCGCGCCCGGAGACCAGCACGTCGTACATCAGCCGGCACTGCCGGTCGATGGTCGCGGCCCGGTAGGTCGCCTCCTCCACCGACGGGCCCGTCACGATGACGCCGTGGTTGGCGAGCAGCACCACCGACTTGTCGCCGATGCGGCCGGCGAGGTCGGCGCCGAGGTCGGCGGTGGCGACCTCACCGGTGTACTCGTCGATGAAGGCCAGGTCGCCGTCGAACATCGACCCGGTCTGGTGCAGGAACTCCGGCAGCACGCCGAGCGCCGCCAGCACCGTCGCGTAGTACGGGTGGTTGTGCACGACGACGCGGACGTCCGGCCTGCGGCGATGCAGCTCGGTGTGGATGTGGATCGCGGGCGTCACGTCCCATTTGCCGGCCAGGACCCGGGCGTCGGGCGAGACCCGGCAGATGTCGGACGCGGTGATCTCCTCCCACCACAGCCCCCACGGGTTGACCCACAGCTCGTCGGTGTCGCCCGCCCGGACGGTGATGTGGCCCGCGATGTTCTCGGTGAACCCCGAACGGCCCAGGATCCGGAACGCGCAGGCCAGCTTCTGCCGGGCGTCGAGGTCCCTGCCGATGGGCGGCATCACCCGCGGCGTCCATTCGGCGGCGCCGCCCGCCACCGGCTCCGGCGCCCGCCGTTGCTCGACCTCCAGTGTCACGGTCGTCTCCCCTTCCCTCAGCCGCAGGCCGGCTGGTAGGTGGGCCATTGCAGACCCGGCTTGCTGTTGGTGAACTGCATGAGGATCAGGCCGCACAGCCCGTCGGTGCCGCTGTGCTTCCCCTGCCGGAACGACAGCGTGTAGCCCTTCTGCCCGAACGAGGACGGGTAGCCCGAGACCTGTTCGAGGGCCTTGTTGATGGACTCGCCGTCGACCTTGGACCCGGCCTTGCCGATCGCCTGCGCGAGCATCCCGATGGCGTCGTATGCCTGCGCATCGTACGCCGTGACCTGCGCCTTTCCACCGCGCCTGCTCGCCAGGAACTTCTCCAGCGCGACGGTCTTGTCGTTGGCGTCGGTGACCGACCCGACGAACACCAGCTTGTCGAGGGCCCCGGGCTTGGCCTGCCCCCACAGGTCGGGCTGGTTGCCGATCGAGGCGAGCGAGAACCGGGCGACGTCCGGGACGAGCTGGTGCGCGGTGTTGTGGACGAGCACCTCCATCTGCCCGCCGAGCGCCGCCACGAGCATCGCGTCCGGCTTGGCCTGCTTGATCCGGGTGACCTGCGCGGTGACGTCGCTGGCGTCCACCGGGGCCGTCTCGGTCGCCACGACCTGGATCCCGGCGTCGCGGATCGGGCTCATCAGCGCCTTCTCCATCCCGGCGATGGAGGCGCTGTCGTCCTTGAACAGGGCGAGCCGCTTGTACCCGGCCTTCTTGAACGCCTCGGCGTACACCTTGCCGAAGTCGGAGGTCGGGTTCGCCAGCGAGTAGGTGTAGGCGGAGTTCGGGCCGTCGCCGATGCCCGGCGAGATGTTCACCGGCGCGATCGCGGGCACCTTCTGCTGCTTGAGCAGCGCCTGCACCTGCAGGACCGACTGACCGCCCGAGTTCATGATGACGGTCTGCGCGCCCTGGCTGAGCAGCTGCCGCACCACCGTCGGCGCCTTCGTCGCGTCGTTGTCGTCGCTCTTGACGATCAGCTTGAGCTTCTTGCCGCCGACGCCGCCGTTGTCGTTGACCTGGGCGACGGCGTCCTTGATGGTCGCCCCCACGATCGAGGCGTAGGCGGCCGCGCCGCCGGAGGTGTCCTGGTCCATGCCGATGACGATGGTGTCGCCGCCGGCCTTGACGGAGCCCGAGCCGGACGCGCAGGCGGCGGCGGCCAGCGCGGGCAGCGCCGCGGCGGCCAGCGCGACGGTCCTTCTAGGCGCGCCGCCGCGCTTTCGCCTCGTTGAAGCCATGGGGTGTCTCCTTGGGGTGGGGTGGAGGCGGGGGGACGGGGTCGGGGGTGATGACGACGCTGACGGGCGGGGTGCCCGGATGCTTCCCGGCGAGCGTCTCGATGGCCCGCGCGGCGTCGGGCAGGGAGAAGGTGTGGGTCACCAGGCGGTGCGCCGGGCCGCCGTCGGCCTCGAGCAGCGCGACCGCCCGCCGGAACGAGGTGTGCCCGACCGCGCGGACGCCCTGGACGCGCAGGCCCTTGAGGACCACCTGGTCGCTGATCCAGCCCGGCACGGGGCGGCCGCCCTTGAGTCCCGCGAGGACGACGGTCCCGCCGCGCCGCGCGATCGCCATCGCGTCCGTCACGGTCGTCGGGTCATGTGAGGCGACGTCGACGACCACGTCCGCGCCGGATCCGCCGGTCAGCGCCAGGACCCGCTCGGGCACGTCGCCGCCGCCCGCCTCGACGGCGGCCGTCGCGCCGAGCTCCAGCGCGAGGTCGAGCTTGTGCCGGTCGGACGGCAGCCCGGTGACGATCACCGTTCCAGCGCCCGCCGCCCGCGCGGCCAGCACGCAGGCCAGCCCGCGCTGCCCGGCGCCGAGCACCACCACGCAGTCGCCCGCCCGTGTCCCGGGCACCTCGACGGCCCACTCGACGCCCGCGGCGAGCGCGTTGAACGTCGCCGCCGCCAACGGGTCGACGGCGTCGGAGACCCGGTGCACGACCGAGTTGCGATGCAGGTACATGTGGTCGGCGAACCCGCCCCACAGCGCGGGCGGGATCTTCGCGGGGACGAACCCGTAGCTCATCGGATAGTGGTCCCAGCCGGCGCACAGCACGTACCGGCCCATCCGGCACTCCCGGCACGCCCCGCACGGCAGGGCCGGCTCGACCACGACGCGGTCGCCCTCGGCGAGGCCCCAGCGCCGCGCCGCCTGCGCGCCGATCGCCGCGATCCGCCCCACCGGCTCGTGCCCCGGGACGAACGGCGAGGCCGGGCCGATGGAGTCGCGCAGCGCGCCGGTGTACTGCTCGACGTCGGTGCCGCAGATCCCGCACGCCTCGACCCGCAGCAGCGCGTCGTCCGGGCCGACCGGCGGCAGCGGAAGCTCCACCAGGTCAAGGCACCCAGGCGACCGCTGCAGCACGGCGCTCGCCGTCCCCGCCATGGTCATCGGTCCGTCATTTCGTGATCGTCCTGGTGCCGCCGAACACCCGGCGGACGCGCGGAGCGAAGTGCTCCAGCGGGGGAGTGTCGAAGGCCGGGTCGAAGGCGACCTGGTCCCACTCGTCGGCGAACCGGACGGCGTCGGCGTACCAGGGGCGGTCCGCGAAGCGCTCCCGCTCTTGCGGGTCCCACCCGAAGTGGTGGCCGTAGTGCTTCGCCTCGAACGTCTGGTGCGCATGGATGACCTGGTAGACCTCGTCGCACACGTACGGCCGGAGGATCTCCGCGGCGACCGCCGCGTGGTTCGCGGTCGAGATCACCTTGCCCATGTCGTGGCAGAGCGCCGCCACGACCATCTCGTCGCCGGCGCCCGCCGCCTCGGCGTGCGCCGCGGTCTGCAGGGAGTGCTGGAGCTGGTCGACCGCGTACCCGTCGGTGAAGGCCGACAGCGCCGCCAGCATCGGCAGCACCCGGTCCGGCGCCTCGTCCTGCGTCTTGAGGGTCTCGCGGCGGATGAGCTGCCACTCCTCGCGGGTGCCCTGGTCCATTCGGGTGAACATGTGCCTCCTCAGCGGTAGCGCGGCCGGTAGTCCGGCTCGGCGGGGTCGAGGCCGTTCTCGTGCTCGGCGAACCAGCGGGTCCGCACCGCCCGGGTCAGCCGGACGTCGACGAGCACCGGGCCGGCCGGATCGGCGACCAGCCCCTTCAGCTCGTCCAGCTCATCGGGCGTCCGGACGGTCACGGCGGTCGCGCCGAACGCGCGCGCCACCGCCGCGAAGTCGGGCCGCGGGATCAGCGACAGCCCGGTGTCCATGCCCCGGTGCAGCATGTTGTGGTACTCGTAGCCGAACGCCCCGTCGTTCATGACGACCACCACCAGGCGCGCGCCGACCCGCACGGCGGTGTCCAGCTCGGCGAGGTTCATCATCAGCGCCCCGTCGCCCGTGACGGCGAGCGCGACCCGCTCGGGCCGCGCGGTCGCCGCACCGATCGCCGTCGCCAGCCCCAGCCCGATCGACCCGAAGTTGACGGGGAACACGAAGCCGGACGGGTCGGGCACCGACAGTCCGCGGGACGGCTCGGACAGCGCCGCGTGACCGCCCTCGACGATCACCGTCCGCTCGCGGGGGACAAGCCTCTCCAGCGCCGCCACGACCGTGTGCGGATCGAGACCCGTTTCGTCGCTCCCGTCCGGATAGTCGTCGCCGTACTCGTACTCGGACAGGCGGCGCGCGACCTCGCCGGTGCGCCAGCCCGTCTTCGGCGCGGCGGCCTCGGCGAGCATCGCCGCGAACGCCCCCGCGTCCCCGAGGACGCGGAGGTCGACCGGCGTCCAGCGGCCGAACGCCTCCGGCCGCACGTCGTTGTGCACGATCACCGGATCGCCCGCGAGCATCCGGCCGCCGTCGGTGGTGAACGTGTTGAGGCCCGCCCCGACCGCGAGCAGCAGGTCCGATCGGCGGATGAGCTCCCGTCCCGGGGTGCTCGCGAAGCCGCCGCAGACACCCACGTCGTACGGCTCGCCGGCGAACAGGCCCTTGGCCTTCAACGTCGTGGCCAGCAGAGCGCCCGCCCGCTCGGCCAGCGCCACCAGCGCATCCCGAGCGCCGACGGCGCCGCGGCCAGCGACGATGACCGGCCGCTCCGCGGCCGCCAGCATCTCCGCGGCCGACGCGACCTGGTCGTCCCTCGGGCCCGGCATCGGGGTCCGGTCCTCACGGAACGTTCCAGCCGGCTCCCCGGCCTCAAGACCCAGCAGGGAAGTGGGCACGTTCAGGACGATCGGCCGCCGCTCGGTGAACGCCCGGCCGATCGCGGTCACCACGTCCCGGGCCGCCGACTCCGCCGAATGCAGCCACTGCACCCCGGCCCCGGTCGGCCGGACGACGTCCTCCTGATCGATCGCCTGCGGGTTCCGCAGGTCGCCCGGCGCCGTGTCGGCCGCGACCAGCAGCATCGGGGTCCGCGCCCGCGCGGCCTCGGTCAGCGCCGTCACCGCGTTCGTCAGCGCCGGCCCGTGGGTCACGGTCGCGATACCGAGCCGTCCTCCCGCACGGGCGTAGCCGTCCGCCATCAGGACGGCGCCGTCCTCCCGCGCCGCCGCGACGTACCTCGCCCCGTACTCGTGGACCAGCGGGTCCACGATCGGCAGGTTCCCGTCGCCCAGCACCCCGAACACGCACGACACCCCGTGTCCGGCGAGAACGCTCGCCACCGCTCGGGCCACCAGCATCAGCGCCTCCCAGCAACCGCACTGCTAGGGACTATCTTATAAAAGAAAGCCATCGGTCAAGAGACCGAGCGCATTTTCAAGCCACCACCCCCGCCCTCCGGGGCCCGGCGACAGCACCCCCTTGACCAGAGAAGACACGAACACGACCCCCTAGGCGCCCCGCTCAGAGCTCTGCGGAGCGTGCGAGGAACCTGCCCCGAGCACAGGCGATCCCGCCCCCGCCAAGCCCGACAGCCACCCAGACGGACGCAGACCGCCGCCACCGAAATGCTGGCGCCCGATGGGGGAGTAGCTCACTCCCGCCGCGGACGTCCAGTGACGGCCCTATAGCTGCGCTGAACAAGCCGGTGTTGTGCGAGGGCGCCACAGACCCCCTGACGGAGCGCCGCCGCTAGGGGACTGAGCACGTACTCATCACGCCTGAGGGGGCCTTGCGACCGGGCCTTCTACGCGTCTGGTCGGCCTCCTGGAGATCGTTTCGAACTTTTTTGGGTTGGGGTGGACTGGGCTTGAGGCCTTGCGTGGGGGCGGTTTTGGGTGGTCTTTGCAGGTCGGGGCGGGTGTTGGGGCGTGCTTGACGAAATATGGGGTGGCTTGACCGTGTTGTGGATGTGTGACCGACGGGAAAGCCCGTCCACAGCGCCCGGCCAGATCATGAAGGGCGCGTCGAGTCCCTGATCATCAGGACGGCCGATCTCTAGGCCGATCCTCCGCCGAGTCCGCATAGTGCCGATCACGGCCTGCGGAGCCGGGGACCCACCGAAACACCGGGGTGAATCCGCACCCCCCGCATGCGCGGGGTCGCGGTAGGGCCACTTCCACGCCCGAACCCGACAGCTAACCCGGTAGGCGGACTGGAAGAACCTCAGGAGAACCCTTCTCATGACCGCTCGTACCTTCACCCTGCCCAAGCGCATCGGCACCCGCGTCGCCGCCGGCGCGATCCTGTCGATGGCCGGCGCGTTCGGCTTCGCCTCCCTGGCCCCCTCCGCCCACGCCGACACCAAGCCCGCGCAGGTCGCGGCCGCCAAGGCCGACACCGCGTCCGGCGCCAAGGCCAAGGCCGCTGCTGGGAAGGCCGCGCCGAAGACCCGCGCGATCCTGTCGGGCAGCACCACCGCGTCCTACTTCTGGGACGACGGGTCGGGTGTGAACGGTGACACCGGCGCGCCCGCGAGTGGCAAGCCGATGCAGAAGGGCCTGTTCGCCAGCCCCAGCTGGCCCATGAACACCAAGGTGAAGGTCACCTACCAGGGCCGCAGCGTCACCGGCTTCGTCGGCGACCGCGGACCCGGCGAACCCTCCCACCGCGGCGTCATGCTCGACCTGGACACCTACACCTTCCGCCACCTGGTCGACGGCAAGAAGCCCGCCAGCAACTACGACACCGGCACCTCCGTCGGCCACCTCAAGGGCGTCAAGTACCAGGTCATCTCCTGGGGCCACGGCGCCGGCACCAAGGGCACTCCCAAGCCCCTCGGGTAACCACATCAACCCCCAAGCACGGACCCCGCTCCCGTCCTCGGACGAGAGCGGGGTCCTTTGTGTCGGGCCGGAACCCCGCGACCGGAAGGCCGTCAAGCTGCCACCGATGACACGCGGACTCCACCGCCGCCCAATGCCGGTCTGCTCGCCGCCGTGACCTGCAACGATCAGCACCGGCAGCCGGCCAGCAGGGAGATCGAGGTCCCCCTCAGCATGAGAATTGCGCCTTCCGAACGGCGCGGCGGTGGGGGAGCGCTTGCCTTTGACGTGCGGGTCAGGGGTTAGCGTCACCGCGCCGCGCCTGGCGCCGTGCTGGGCGCGGGCTGTCCCGTTCTGAGGAGCAATTCATGCCGACCTTGCCGGAGTCCGTCCGCGAGATCCGTCTCGCCGCCCTGCCCGACGGCCTGCCGAAGCCGGAGCACTTCACGATCGCGCGCACGCCGCCGCCGGTGCCCGGCGACGGCGACGTCCTTGTCCGGAACCGGTTCTTCCATGTCTTTCCCGCGCTGCGGACGCTCCTCGGCGGAGGCATCCCCGGTGCTCCCTTCCCACCGCTGCGTCCGGGAGACGTCCTGTTCGGGGCGGCGATCGGCGAGGTCGTCTCAGCACCGCCGGGCACCGGCCTGCAGCCTGGCGACCTTGTCCGCCACTTTCTCGGATGGCGCGAGTACGCGGCCGTCCCCGCCGGGCAGTGCACGCCGGTGGACGATGCGCTGCCCGATCCCGTCGCGCACCTCGGGGCCGCCGCGATCGCTTACACGGCGCTGACCAGGGACGCGCCCATCGGCCGCGGGGACACCGTGTTCGTCACCGGTGGCGCGGGAGGCGTCGGCTCGATGGCGGGCCAGATCGCCCGGCTGCTCGGTGCTGGACGGGTGGTCGGCAGCACGGGCTCGCCGGCGAAGGCCGAGCGCCTCGTCGCCGAGCTGGGATATGACGCGGCCGTGATCCGCGGCGCCGGGCCCATCGCCGAGCAACTCGCGAAGGCCGCCCCCGACGGCATCGACGTCCTGGTCGACAACGTCGGAGGTGAGCAGCTCCAGGCCGCCATCGGGGCCGCGCGCACCGGCGCGCGCTTCGCGATCGTCGGCACCCTCGCGGGGCAGATGGCGCCCGGCCTCTCCGGCACCACCGCGCCCGTCGAGATCGACACCTTCCAGCTGATCATCAAACGGATCGGCATGCGCGGCTTCGCCGGCCTCGACGACGGGCAGGGCCGCCCGAGCTGGGTCGAGCGCGTCGGCGGATGGCTGCGGTCCGGCGAGCTGACGTTCCCGCACGTCCGGGTCGCGGGCATCGAACGCGCGCCGCAGGCGTTGCACGAGTTGATCGACGGGCGCCACCTCGGCACCGTCGTCGTGGAGCTGTAGCAGGACGAGGCGGGAGGGCGGATGCGGATCGGTGACGCCGCGGCGGCGGCCGGGACGACCCCGCGGGCACTGAGGTTCTACGAGCAGCGGGGCCTGCTCTCGCCACCGCCGCGCACGGCCTCGGGGCAGCGTGAGTACGGGGTGGGAGAGGTCAACCGGGTGCGCATCATCCGGCAGTTGCTGGCCCTCGGACTGACCGTCGAGGACGTCCGGATGTGCGCGGACCGCCTCCATCTCATGGACGGAGACACCCTCCCCGCCTACGGCGGGGAGGTCTGCCCGCAGACGGGCGGGGTGGCCCAGCGCCGCCTGGAGGCTCTGGACGCCGAGATCGAGCGCCTGGTCAGGCTGCGCGACGAACTCGCCGCGAAGCTGGGAGTCCCGACGCGGACAGAGCCCGCCCCACCCGCCTGAGCAACCCGGCGGCCGCGGCCCCGTGGTGCGGCGCCCCGTTCAGGTGTCGCGGCGGCGAGCCCGTCGCCGCCATTGCGGACCCGCCGGAACGGAGCGCCACCTCGTATGGCGAGTTCCTCTCTCCTGGCTTGAACGGCGCCCCCAGGTCATGTCGGTCGGCTGGTGGCGAGGACGCAGGCGACGGGCGGGTCGAGGTCGAGGGTTTTGACGCGGATGTGGATGAAGCCGGCTTGCGTGAGCATGTCCTGGAGCTCTTGGGCGGCTCGGGCCGTGGTGTCCCGGGTGGCGCCGGGGCAACGGGGCTGACTGACAAGCGCGATGCGTCCTGCGGGGCGGAGCAGGCCGTGCAGCTCACGAAGCCGCTCCACCGGGTCGGGCCAGAACCCCACGGAGTTGACGGCCAGGATGGCATCGAGCGGATCACCGAAGCCCGGCAACTGCTCCACGGAGGCTTGTGTGAGGTGCACGCGGTGGGCGCGGATGGCGGCGGCATTGCGACGGGCGGCATGCCGGACCATTGCCTGGGAGTGGTCGATGCCGAAGACCTGGCCCCGGGCGGCGCGGCGGGCGAATTCGGAGATGGCGACGCCGGGACCGAAGCCGATTTCGAGCACCCGGTCGGTGGGCTGCACGTCCAGCAACGACACTGCCCAGATGTTGCGCTGCCGGTTGGAAGGGCGAAGAGCGAACATCCAGCCGTTCGCCCACCCGACGACGCCCCGCGGTTGACGGGCCTGGCGCACCAGATAACTGATCGCGCGTTGTTTGAGAGATGTACCTGCCGTCTGCATGATCGCCAGTCAACGACTTCAAGTACGCTTGAAGTCAAATGAGCGAGCAGTTGACGATCGGTGAACTGGCGAGCCGCACCGGTGTCGCCACCTCCGCACTGCGCTACTGGGAGGAATTCGGCCTGCTACCGGCGCCGGCCCGGGTCTCGGGCCAGCGGCGGTATCCGCCATCGGCGGTCGGACTGGTCGGTGTGGTCTTGGCGCTGCAAAATGCAGGTTTCACGTTGCGGGAGGTCAAAGCGTTCCTCGCCTCTCGTTCGCCTGCCGGTGACGGCTGGCGGGAGTTGTACCAGCGCAAGCTCACTGAGCTGGATCAACGCATTGCCCAGGCTCAGGTGGCACGCACCGTCATCGCCCATGGTTTGGCCTGCCCGCACGAGGACATCTTCGAGTGCTCCAACTTCGCCGACGGGGTCGCCGCGCTCCTGGCGGGAGCTTCTCTCGAAGAGGCCCATTCGCAGATTCATACGCACTGACCTGCCTTCGCGATCAGCGTCCTCCTTGCTACTCCCACTGGAACCCGGCGTGCAACACGAACAAGACTTAAGGTGATCAGGTGAGACTGACGCATTTCGGGCATGCCTGTGTACGTGTCCAGGACGGCGATCGGGTGCTCGTGATCGATCCGGGCACCTTCTCCGACGCGCAGGCGGCGCTGTCCGGAGCCACGGCCGTGCTCGTCTCTCATGAGCACCCCGACCACATCGACGTCGAGGCGCTCAAGGCCGCCCGGGCGGACAATCCCGCGCTGACCGTCCACACCCATGCGGCGCTGGCCGAAGAACTCGGCGAGGGAGCGACCGCGGCTGCCGCGGGCGAGACCTTCACCGCCGCCGGCTTCACCGTGAAGGCCGTGGGCGGCGTGCACGCCGAGGTCATCGACGGGCTACCCGGCTGCCCGAACCTCGGTTTCATCGTGGACGGCCTTTACCATCCGGGAGACTCCCTCTTCGTCCCCACCGACGAGGTCGACACCCTGTTGGTCCCGGCGGCCGGCCCCTGGGTGAAGATCGGCGAGGCCATCACCTTCGTCCGGGGCGTCCGACCGGCCCGAGCGTTCCCCATCCACGACATCCAGCTCAGCAAGGTCGGTCTGGAGTACTTCGACGAGTGGCTTGAGGAGGAGACCGAGTACGCCCGCATCCCGGTGGGCGAATCAGTCGATCTCTAGTGCCGCCGGCTCCGCTCCGGTGATGGCGGTGCGTATGAGCGTCGCGGCCGAGTACGAGCGCGCCGTCCGCCTCAACCCACGCCGCGGAACCGGGCGCCTACCGACGCCGTCCGATCTGCGGGAATCGCACCGCCGGCGAGAGGGCCATCCCATGACGGCGCTGATCGTCTTCGTCGTGATCGCGGCGGTCGTGATGTTCGTCCTCGGCTGCATGGACCAGCGGAAGGTCTACCTGCGGACCCGCGGCTGGCAGTACCGCAACCCCGAGGCCCTCGAACCGTCCGACGCCGCGCTGACGATGAGCCGCGTCGGGTACTTCTTCGGCACCGTCGTCCTGCTCGTCCTCGCCCTCGTCCTGAAGTCCGCCGACAGGTCGATGGACTACTCGACCTCGCAGGTCCACTCGGTCGCGTACGCGGCGGCCCGCAGCGTGGAGAGCGGCAGGTCCAGCGGGCTCGGCTCCGCCATCGACGCGTCGTCGAGCGTCTACTCCGCCGTGAACGACGAGGGCAACGGCAAGGTGAAGATCCGCGACGCCGGCGGCGACAAGTACGAGCTGACGAACCGCAAGGGCAGGAACCCCGTCTGCCTGACCGTCACCGTCGACAACGCCCTCGGCCTCGGCAACGGCGAGCCTTGGAGCCACACCGTCACCACGTCCGTGACCGACGGCCCCTGCTGACACCTCCCACGTCCGAGCCCAAGACGTCCTACGCCGGCGCGACCGTGAACACCTGGCCGCCAGGCAGCATGAAGTAGTACGGGTGGCCGGGATGCTCGACCTCGCGGAGGCCGGCGTCCATCGCGGCGCGCATCAGCGCCGCCGGGTCGTCGGCCCGGAGTTCGAGCCACGCGCCGAGCCGAGGCCGGTCGTCGTCGGGCGCCTCGTCGAGAAACTCGACGCTGAGCGCACCGCCGCCGGGGAACCGCGCCACGAGCATCGGCTCGGCGATGCCGGGGAAGTCGACGGTCCGGACCGCGCAGCCGAGCACGCTCTCCAGGCACCGGGCCAGTTCCTCGCGGCGGTGGGGCCGGGCGAAGATGTGCACGTTGCCGCCGAGAGCCGTCATGACCGCTCCGCACTCGAGAGTTTCACCTACAGCAGGACGATAACGCGCAGCGTCCACTGCGGGACGGAGCCCGAGACTCGATGTCCGAGTCGCGGGCACATATCCGGATCGGTTATTGGTCGTAACGGATGGGGCTGTCCAGTTCGGCTTGCGCTTTCCGTTGCGCCAACTTCTACGGTCTCTCGTGAGGCCGGAGGGACCGGCCCGGCGAGGAAGGTGCGGCCGTGGCCTGGTCGATTGCGGACGTGGCTCGGATGTCGAGGGTGACGTCCCGGACCCTGCGTCACTACGACGAGATCGGCTTGCTTGCTCCCGCATACATCGGCAGCAACGGCCATCGCTATTACGAGCAGGCCGATCTGCTGCGGCTGCAGCAGATCCTGCTGATGCGGGAACTGGGCGTGGGGCTGCGGGAGATCGCGCAGGTCCTGCAGCGCCAGGTCGACCAGGTGGCCGCGCTGCGCGAGCACCAGCGCAGGCTGCTGGCCGAGCGGGACCGCCTCGACGTGCTCGCCCGCACGGTCGCCCGCACCATCGCCGAACTGGGGGAGGACGAGGAGACACCCGATATGGGAAAGATCAGCAGGCCGGAGAACCTGTTCACGGGGTTCGACACCGCCCGCTACGAGTCGCCGGCCCGCACGCAGTGGTCCGACCAGGCGCAGCAGTCGGCGCAGTTCGCCGCCACGCTCACCGAGGCCGAGATGGAGCGGCTGCAGCATGAGGCGACCGCGGCGATGGTCCGTATGGCCGAGTTCATGCAGGCCGCCACGCCGGTGACCGACCCGGCGGTGCAGGCCGAGGTCGACGCCCATTACCAGGGCATCAGCCAGATGTGGACCCCGGACGCGGCCGCGTTCAAGGCCCTGGGGCAGTCCTACGGCGACGATGCGCAGTGGCGCGCAGCCTACGACCAGATCGCTGCCGGCCTGGCCGAATACCAGCGGGACGCCATGGCCGCCTACACCGACGCCCGGCTGAGCTGACCGAACACCGGTTGCCGGGGGCTGCAGACCCCAGCATCCACCTCCTTGCCAAGAAGAACGGCAAGCTCAAGGGCAAACTGCCCAAGCCCGCGCGCCGCTCAATCCGCCGCCGCTACGCCACCGGCGAGGTGTCCTTGGCCGACCTGACCCGGGAGTATGGCCGTCGGCCGTTCCATTCACTGTCCTGGTGACGATCAGAGCTGCATGAGCTTGCTGACCAGCGCCGTGAGCTGGGTGCGTTCACTGGTAGTGAGAGGGGCGAACGTCTCTTCCAGGTAGGAGGAGACGGTGCTCTCGGCCCCGGCGAGGCGCTCGTGGCCCTCGTCGGTGATGGTGACGGCGTAGGAGCGGCGGTCGTCGGGGTTGCGTTCGCGGCGGACGAAACCGGACTGTTCCAGGTCGTCGCACACATTCACCATGACGCTGCGGTCGATCCGCAGTTCCTCGCTGAGCACCTGCTGGGAGCAAGGGCCGACGGCGTCGAGCATCTTCAGTACGAGGTGCTGGCCGACGCCGAGGCCGTGCCGGGCGGCGTGGGCGTCGGCGGCGCGGGCCAGGTACCCCGAGGCGCGGCACATCGCGATGTCCGGTCGTTCGGCAGCCAGCGTCGGGAAGTAGGCGGGCCGGGCGGGCTTGGAAGGCATGGGTCTCCTGCGCTGTCGACCCGCGCGAGACTATCAGAACCATCTGCCAGGCGATTGTTTGACAGCAGATGATTTGTGATCATACGGTTTCGTCTCGTTGTAGATCGTCTACTCGAAGACGGAGTGTTCTGGTGGATGCGTTCCGACCGCCGGGCAACGGCGGCCCCGATTCTGCTGGTGCACGATGGTGTTCCTGGACTCGACGGCACTGTCGCTGATCACCACGACGTTCGCCGACGGCCCGCGCACAGGGTTCGACGCGGCGGACGCCGGCGCTATCACCAGCGGCGTCCTGCTGTTGGCCTACGCACTCACCGAGACCAGTTGGCCCGCCGGTGTGGCAGCGCCGGCCTGGGCGTACGCGACGATCGGCTGGCAGTTCGCGGCCGTCCTGTGCCTCCAGGGCGTGCTGGGGTACTCGGCGCTGGACACCGGGCCGGGAATCGTCCAGATGGAAGCCAGCATCGGCGTGGCGCTGCTCGCGGCGATGGTCAGCCCGACGGAGCACCGCGATGACCTTCGACCTGACCCCCGACGAACTGCTGTCCACCACCCGGGCCGTCCGCAAGCGGCTCGACCTCGACCGGCCCGTCCCGCGCCGGCTCATCGAGGAGTGCATCGACCTGGCCACCCAGGCGCCCACCGGACGCAACCGGCAACGCTGGCACTTCATCGTGGTCACGGAGCCGCGCCTGCGCGGCAAAGTAGGCGACATCTTTCGCCGCGCGCTCGCCGCCGCGGAGGGGCAGCCACTGAACGAGCACGACATCCGCCGCATGAACCACGCTCCGCGCTCCACCCAGGGCGTGTTCGACGGGCTACGGCACCTGACCGACAACATCCACCGCGTCCCGGCGTTCGTCATCCCCGCCATCGAAGGGCGCACCGATCACGCCTCGGCGGCCATCCAATCCGGCACATGGGGATCCATCCTGCCCGCGACCTGGAGCTTCATGCTCGCCGCCCGCGCCCGCGGCCTCGGCACCACATGGACCACCGCCCAGGGACCCCTCGAACCCGAACTCGCCGCCACACTGGGCGTCCCCTACAACGACGTCATGCTCGCCGCGTTCATTCCACTCGCTTACACAATCGGCACCGACTTCTCACCCGCGCCCCGCATCCCACGCGACCAGGTCCTGCACTGGGAACGATGGTGAACACCCGACCGCCAGTCCGAGCATCTGCGGGGGCAATGCCGTCGCCGCCGCTCGCCAACCGAACCCATGCCAGGTGGGCGAGGTGATGCTGGACGCGGGCGGGCCCCGACCGAGCTCGGATCGGTCGGGGCCCGCCTGGCCTGGTGCGCGGCCTGGGTTACAGGTCGTGCCGGCCGGTCTTGACCTGGTGGAGCAGGCTGCTCATCTGGTGGATGGTGAGCACCAGGGCGAGTCGGGGTTCTTGGAGTCGCGCGAGCGACCTAGCCGAGGTCCTCGCTGGAGGACTCCACCGTCTGCTTGAAGATGTTCAGTCCGTGGTCCATTCCTGCGCCCATCGCGGCGGTGAGGTCGTCCGGTCGCACGTCGTGGATCCACAGGAACCGGCTGCGGCCCTCACCGTGTGGGACGACCTGCATCGAGGCGTTGTCGTGTTCGGGCTGCGTGGTGCCGCCGATGACCGAGTAGACGAGCCGGCGCGGCTCGTCGTCGAGTGTGATGAGCCGCTCCCGCAGCACTGTTCCGTCGGCGAATGTGACGACCCTGACGTCCGGCTCGTCGAGCCTGCTGTCGGTGACGAAGCCCGGCGCCATCCGGGCGGGCCCGTCGGTGAAGTCACTGATGATCGCCCACACCGCCGCGGGGTCCGCGTCGATGATGATCTCTTTGTGCACGGAGGCCATATCCGTCTCTTCCGTAGTGGTGGGAACCGGTGTCGCGCGGTGGCGAGCGCGTCTACGCGGCGACGACGCAGAACTGGTTGCCTTCGGGGTCGGCCAGCACGACCCAGCCGTCGAAGCGCCGCACTTCGCTCGCGCCAGCGGCCCGGATGCGGTCGACCTCGCCTGCCAGGTCGTCGGTGACCAGGTCCAGGTGGAGCCGGTTCTTGCCGTCCCGGCGTTCGGGGACGGCCTGCAGGGACAGGCCGACCCCGCTCTTGTTCGCGTCCTCCAGGTAGGTGGTGCCTTCGTCCGAGGACGCGACCTGGTAGCCGGTGACCGCCTGCCAGAAGGCGGTGCTACCGGCCAGGTCGTTGGCGTCGATGCAGATGTTGCCGATGCTGATGCTCACCAGCGAGCCTCCCTATCTAACCGACGTATCGGTTACGCCGGTTAGGTAACCTACCATCGCAGATAGTCGGGTAGGGTGCGAGACGTGATGGATGATCCTGCTGCCGAGCCTGTGCCGGACAACCTCACAACCGGGACCGCGCCGATGCCGCTGCGTGTGATCGAGGAGTTCGTCAACACCCGCCGCCGGGACGGCGACGACATCGCGACCCCGCGACAACTGGCGACGTGGTTGCACGCCTGCGGTCTCATGCCGGCCGGGACGGTGGTCAGCGCCGAGCAGCGCGGCCGCGCCGAACGCATCCGCGAGGGACTGCGCGCGCTGATCGCCGAGAACAACGCCGAGCCGGTCACCAGCCCACGCCCGGATGGCCTCAACCCCGCCGCCCGCGCCGAACTCGCCGACCTCACACGCGACTTCCCGCTGATGCTCGACGTGACCGTCTCCCCGCCCCGGCTGGTCGCCCGCACCCGGGCTCCGGTGGAGGCGGCGCTGGCCCGGCTGCTCGCCGTCGTTGCCGAGGCCGTGGCGGACGGCACGTGGACGCGGCTCAAGGCCTGCCGGGAACCGAGTTGCCGATGGGCCTACTACGACCACTCCCGCAACCGGCGCCGGACCTGGTGCTCCATGGACATCTGCGGCAACCGCGCCAAAGCCCGTGCCTCCCACCACCGCAAGTCCGCTGCGCCCTCGACCGGGGGCCGGCCGGCGAACCGATGACGCCGCGCCGTCATGCCGGGCGAAGCATCGGCTCGCGGGACACCCTGACCCGCGGTTTCGTCCGGGTCGGCCGGTGTTCCGATGCGGGGTCCCCCAACGGAACACACCAAGATCACTCAGCGTCAACGGCTGTCCGCTCGAAAGCAGGGCTGAAGCTGCTTCCGAACAGCCGGTCGCGTTGAGAGCTCGAAGCGTGCGAGCGCAGGGGTTGCGTGGCCGGCCCGCGAGGGCGTCGAGCGGCCTCGGCGATCCCCGTCAGCCCGGTAGCCGGACCGGTGCGCTGCTCCGGCCGCGGACGCCGCCGCTGAGTTCGGCGTCCAATGTCTCCTGGGCGACGCGCATGCCCGCCGCGTAGACGGGCTCTTGCAGGCGCTTCCACATCTCTTGTTCGGGGACGTCCTCGATGTGGGAGACCACCCACCAGATGTTGCCGAAGGGGTCCTTGATCCGGCCGCCCCGCTGGCCGAAGGCGTCGGAGGCGACAGGGGTGACGACGGTGCCGCCCGCCTCGACGGCGCGGGCGAACGCCGCGTCGGCGTCGTGCACGAACACGCGCAGGAGGCTCGGCATGACGGGCCAGTCCGGGCGCCGGTCGAAGGCGAGAACGACGGTGTCGCCCACGCGGATCTCGCCGTGGCCGATCAGCCCGTCCTCGGTGGACACCCGGCCGAGTTCGGTGCCGTCGAATGCCTGGGAGACGTAGTCGAGGAAGGCTCCGGTGTCGTCGGTGACGACCCACGGCGCGACGCTGGTGTAGCCCTCGGGGGCGGCGCTGATCTGCTCGGACATCACGATCCCGTTCCCTGGTTGTTCGGCTGTCGAAGACGAACCTAGGCGGGATCTAGGCTTGTTTCGGTCCTAGATGGCGTGCATCCTCTGCCTTATGTCCGGGCCCACTTCGCGGTTGCTCTCGCTGCTCTCACTTCTGCAGACGCCGCGCACCTGGCCAGGGAGCGAACTGGCCGAGCGGCTCGGCGTCACCCATCGCACGGTGCGGCGGGACGTCGAGCGGCTCCGCGAGATGGGCTATCCGGTCGAGGCCGACCTCGGCGCGCACGGCGGCTACCGGCTCATCGCGGGCTCGGCACTGCCGCCACTGCTGCTGGAGGACGACGAAGCGGTCGCCGTCGCGCTGGGCCTGCGCACCGTCGCCGTGCAAGGGCTGCCCGAACTGGAAGAGGCCGGGATCCGGGCCCTGGCAAAGCTGAGCAATGCGCTGCCCACCCGCCTGCGCCACCGCGTCCGCGCCCTGGGCGGCTCGATTTCGGGCTGGATGCCTCCCGGCCGCACCGCCGACCCCGACGTCCTCACCGCTCTCGCCACCGCCGTCGCGGGCGGGGAACGGCTGCGGATGCGCTACCGGGACCGAGAAGGCGAGATGACCACCCGGCACGTCGAACCGCAGCGGCTGGTCAGCGCGCGCCACCACTGGTACCTGTTCGCCTTCGACATCGACCGCCACGCCTGGCGCACCTTCCGAGCCGATCGCATCCAGACTCCGCGCGGCACGGGCGCCCGCACCTCCCGGCAGCTGTCCGAGGAAGACCTGCAAACCCACCTCGCGCGGGCCACCCTGGCCATGGCGCCGGTCCACCGCGCCGACGTGACCCTCCACCTCACCCTCGCCAGAACGATAATCCGGCTCCAGGACCACCTCGGCGACGGCACACTCACCCCCGAAGGCGACCGGACACGATGGCGCAGCGCCTACGACACCGTCGAATGGCTCGCGCTCCGCCTCCTGTCCCTCGACTGCCCCTTCGAGGTCCACAGCCCGCCGGCCCTGCTCGACCACCTCGCCCGCATCCATGAGCACACCCGTAACACCGCGCCAAGAGATGAACCCCTCTCGGACCAAGAGCCCAACAAGGAGGCACCGTGAGCACACTGTTCCCCACCGAGTCTCTGGGCCGTGTCGGCCGCGGCAGAGCGCCGGTGTCCTGCACCGGACGGGTCCAGCCGGGACGACATCGCGCCCCTTGAGATCGGCCGGTACGTCACCGCGCAGATTCCCGGCAGCACCCAGGTCAGCCTGCCGGCCACTGCCCCGGGGAATGTGCACGGATCGTCGCGGCGGAGTACACGGGTTGATGGAGCAGGTGGCGCGGCTCTGCGCAGCAGTTGTGGAGGGCCGGCGGGACGACGCTGCGCGCATCGCCTACGGCCATCTCGGCTCAGCCGCGGAGCAAATGGCAGATGCCGCGCAGGCGGCTGTCGGGGTCAGCGCTCGTCCATGGCGAGCGTGGTCGCTGTCCCCGGCTCGACACGGATCTCATCCGGGCTGAAGGCTGGTGGTGTCATGGACATTCAGGACTCCTTGGTGGTGGGGTCTCCAGCGCGAGGCGTCCGCTGGTGAGCGTGGGGCGCAGCCGTCCGGCCGCGGTCATCGCCGCGATCGCGGTGATGGTCACGGCGCAGGACGCCGCACCGCCCAGCGTCGCCGACCGGCGCGGACCGACCTGCTGCCCGGCCCAGCCCAGCAGTGCGGCGCCGGCGGCGAGGCTGCCGTTTTGGGCGGGCATGAACACGGCCACCGACCGGCCGCGCAGGGCGGCTTCCACGCGCAGCTGGGCGGCCGCGATGGCCTCGACGGGCCCCGAGCGCGAGCGCGGCCCCGGCGATCCGGACGAGCGAGGTGGACGGACGGCCCGCCAGCACCACCGCCGCGAGTACCGCGCCGAGTGCGATGGCGGCGGCCAGCAGGCCGTAGGTCTCGGCCCCGCGATGGAACACCCGCGAGGTGAACAGCGCGAGGATCACTTCGAAGTTGGACCCGAACAGGCCGACCCCGGTCACGATCAACAGCGGCAGGGCGAGCTCGGGTCGCGCCCAGATCCGCCGGAGGGTCTCCGGCAATGGTGGCCCGCGAGGAGGCTGGGTGCAGGAATTAGCGGTAGGCGTTGAGGCGAGGTTCTTGGACTGATCGGCGGGTCGAGGGGCCGGCCGCTGCGTGCCAACCCGGCCCCGGCCGACCGGTGAGGCTGGGTGAGCCAGCCGGCACGGTGAGGCTGGCGGGGCTGCCGGGCCAATGCCGGGTGACGGCATCAGCGCCGGCGCGGCGGGCAACCGAACGCAGCACGACGGCGATGATGATGATGACCATGGCGTCGTCGGCCGTTGCATTCCGTCGACCGGCGGCAGCGGTCCGACTGGGCCCCGGACTCGTGCCTGTTTCCCCGGGAGGGGTCGTGCATCCACGCGGTCGTCACGGTGAGGAAGGCGTGATTGTTTGCCGCTCCCGCTCCCGCCAGTGGCGAGGTGCGAGGCCGGTGTGCGCTGTGAAGAACGTGGTGAAGTTGGCGGCCTGGCTGAACCCGAGGATGGCGGAGCACTCGCCGACGGTGACGTCGGTATGCGCGAGGATCCTCTTCGCCTCGATGATGACGCGCTGGTCGAGGAAGCGCTTGGCGTTGACCCCCGCGGCCGCCATTGTGGCTCGGGAAATCGTCTTGGGGCTGTAGCCGATCGCGGTGGCGTAGTCGGTCACGTGACGCCAATGCTGGAAGTGCTCCTCGACGGCGCCCCTGTAGGCGCGGAACACCTGGTGCTTCTCACCGGCGGTAGCGGGAACATCACCGACGTCGGCTCGGAGGACGAACGCGCTGAGGGCGTGCCTGAGGATGGCGCGTCCCTTTCTTGATGTCGAAGGCGTGCAGGCGCTGGCGTACTCGGCCTGCAGATGCGCCGCCGCAGCGCTCAGCAGGGCCCATTCGTCCTCCCTGAGCCGGCGCGTGCTGTACCAGTCTCCGGCGTGAGGCTCGGCGTCAATGGCGGCCGGGGTGAACAGGACGAGCAGTCCGTCGACGCTGTCGACGTCGCTCCACTGGTGGACCACTCCAGGGCGCAGGTGCACGACGGTTCGCGGCTCGAGCCGATGGTCGACGAAGTCGGCCCGGTGACTCCCGTGTCCCTGGTCCACGACGGCGACGACATGGAAGGAGGGCCGCTGTGGCCGCCGGCGCCGCCCCGAAGGGTCCATCGCGCGGAGCTCGGCGAAGGACAGCAGCTCCACCGGCAGCTGCGCGTTGGTCGCCGGGGCGTACGGCACCTGCCAGACGCCAAAACCCAGTCTCTTTTCCATATGTCGGCGTCTACTTCCCATCTTCTCCCTCTGCAGCCCTCAACCTAGCGTGGACGTGCGGCGATACGCGCCGCCCTGCCCCACAACGAGAGGTTCCGCAGCACATGAGCACCGTGATCGACACCGCAATCGACATGTCAAGCGCGTTCGACAGGCGGCTGAACGACGGCGACCTCGAGGGCCTGCTCTCACTGCTCGCCACGGACGCGGTGAGCCGGACGCCGCAGGGTGAGGTCCTGACCGACCCGCAGGCCATCCGGGACAATCTCGCCGGGATGATCAACGCCGGCGCCCGTCTGCACAACACCCCCCGCCTCGTCCTCACCAGCGACGACGTAGCGCTGCTGCTCATCGACTGGACGCTCGAGTTGACGAACGTTCCGGGAGCGCCCGCGATGACCGGCACCACGACTAACGTCGTCACCCGAGCCGACGCAGCCGAGGGCTGGAAGCTCGCCATCCTCAACCCGCTCGGGACTGCCTGAGCAGCCGCGGCGGCAACGTTCCGTAAGGGGATCCCCACCGGAACACAGCCCAGCCCCGGCGGTGCCCCAGGCCGGGGTGTTCCGTATAGCTGTTCCGCGAACTGTCCCGGTGATGGGGCCTTATCCGGAACACTGAAGGGCGTGAACACCGCGAACGCCCCGGCTCCTGGCGCTGTCCGGGTCGGCCACGCCCGCTGCTCCACCGACGAGCAGGACGTCGTCGTCCTGACCGAGCAACTCCCCGCTCTCGGTGCCCCACAGGATCTGATCTACATCGACCGGGGCTTCTCCGGCACCATCCCGTCGGGAGCGTCCTTGTGACGGCAGAGGCACCCTTGATGCAGACCGGGCGGGCGATGGCGATCGCCACCATGGTGTCGAGAGTCACCGGGTTCGTCCGCACGATGGTCCTAGTCGCCGCGCTCGGGCTGGGCACGCGGCTGCTGGATGCCTACACCGCGGCCAACGTCACCCCGAACACGATCTACGAGCTGGTGATGGGCGGGGCGGTGGCCAGCGTGGTCGTGCCGCTGCTGGTGCGCACCGCCGCAGACGACAGCGTCGATGGCGACCTGTTCGCGCAGCGGCTGCTGTCCCTGGTGGTCTACGGCCTGGGCGTGGTGGTCATCGTGACCGTCATCGCCGCCCCGCTCATCGTGCAGGTGTACGTTCCCGGGTTCACCCCGCCCGAGCGGCAGCTGGCGATCGTGTTCACCCGGTTCTTCATGCCCCAGATCCTCTTCTACGGGGTGAGTGCCACCCTGGCCGCCGTGTTGAACGCGCGCTCGCGTTTCGTCGCACCGATGTGGGCCCCGGTCGCCAACAACCTCATCGTCACCGCGACCGCCCTGGTCTTCCTGTTGATCGGCGGCACAGGGCATCTGGAGGCGCTCACCACGGGTCAGATGCTGCTGCTGTCGATCGGCACCAGCGGCGGTGTCGCCGCGCAGATGGCGGTGCTGGCCGTGGCCGGCCGGCGGGCCGGGTTCCGGCTGCGCTTGCACGCTGACCCGCGCGGTATCGGTGTCCGGGCGATCGCCGTCATGGCGGGTTGGACGATCGCCTCGGTGGCGGCCTCGCAGGCGGTGTTCATCGTCAGCACCCGTCTGGCCTCCCAGGCCGGGCAAGGCGCCGTCGCCATCTACTCCAACGCCTACACCCTGTTCCAGCTGCCGTACGCCGTCATCGCGGTCACCGTCATCACCGGCGTGCTGCCGCGGATGAGCCGGGCGGCCGCCGACCGCGACCTCGCCCGGATCACCGCCGATCTGTCCCGGAGCCTTCGCCTGACCAGCGTGGCCATGGCCCCCGTCGCCGCGGCCCTGATCGTGCTCGGCCCGCTGCTGACCGGCGTGCTGTTCGACCACGGCAACGCCGCACCGGCCGCGGCCCACCTCACCGGATCGGTCCTGGCCGCCTACGGCCTGGCCCTGGTCCCGTTCGCCGGGTACCAGATCATGCTGCGCGTCTTCTACGCCCTGGGAGACACGCGCACTCCCGCCCTGGTCAGCACTGCCGTGTCCGCCACCACCATCGCGGCCAGCCTCATCGTTGCCCACCTCGTGGACGGTCCGGACCTGGTGATCGCCCTGGCCGGCTGCACCGCCCTCGCCTACGCCCTCGGCCTGGCCGTCACCGCGCAGCTGCTGCGCGGCCGGCTCGGCCGCGTCGACGGGCACCGGCTCCTGAACACCCACACCCGGACACTGGCCGCCGCCGCCATCGCCGCCACCGGCGCAGCCCTCATCACCCAGGCACTCAGCCCCGCCTTCGGCACAGGACCGACCGGCGCACTCACCATCATCAGCGCGGCTACAGCAATCGGAGCCGGCCTCTACGCTCTCACCGCGCACCTGCTGGGACTCGGCGAGCTCAAAGAGCTCACATCGATGATCCGGCCCACTTGACCTCCGTCTGGGTGGGCTACGCCCGTGCTCGACCGACGAGCGGGACGTCGTCGTCCAGACAAAGCGAACGTTCCAACCGGATACTGATCCAAGATCATTCTCAGCGCCAACGGCTGTCCGTAGGTACCTCGGCCTCGGGGAACATCGGTACAGCGGTTATCGGTGAGAACGATCTTGGTCAGGGCATGAGGGTGCTGACGCGGTTCTCGTACTCGGGACGGGCCTTGCGCTGGGCCGGGACTGCGGGGGAGGACCTGGCTGCCGCCGAGCGCACACCCCGGTCGCCTCCCACGGCGGCGAAGAACACCCGGTTCCGCCCCGCGAGGCGGGGGAGCGTCCGTACAGTGACGCTATGGACATGAGCTGGGTCAAAGACGGTGTGCGCTACACCCTGAAAGTGGTCGAGCACCCGGACTGGACGGCGCTGTCCGAATCGAGCACTCCCGGCGTGCTCCGAGCCCTGCTGCGCGGGACCGGCAACAAAATCGTCGGTCACGCGGGCCTGCGCTCCGCGACCGGTGTTGTCGCGGGCGTCGCCGCGGTGTCGGCGACGGTGGGCGGTGGGCTGGTGTACGCGGGCATGAAGCTCAAGAGCCATCTGGACGACCGCAAGGCCGAACGCGAAGAGGTGCCCGCGGGCGCCGCCGGGCAGACGGCCGCGAGCGCCGATGTGGTCGAGGTCGAGGAGACGGCCGTAACCGAGACTCGGCGACTGCGCGCTGTGTGAGCGTCAGGCGAAGCGCTGACGCGGGTGCAGATCCGCATGACGGCCCTCGGGGAGTATCCGAACGGAAATTAGCGGTAGCCGCTGACCCGGATCATGGTCCGGTCGGGATGAGGGCACTGACCCGGTTCTCGTACTCGCGGCGGGCCTTGCGCTGGGCCGGAACGGCGGGGGCGCCCTGGACGCCGTCGAGCGGCTGGCAGCGGGCGAGGAGCCCTCGGTGCACGGCGGGGACGGCGCCGACGCGCAGGGTGTAGCCCTGGCCGCGCCGTACGGTCACGCCCTGGTCGAGCGCCGCCCGCTCGGCGGGCTCCAGCTCGGTGGTGCGGAGGTAGTCGGCGACCTTGCCGGGCATGTCGAGGACGACCGGCAGCTCCGGGGCCGGGACGCCCGGGTCGCCAGCCGTGTGCTCGGGCAGGAGATCGGCGACGGCGGTGCGGATCGCGCCGCGGCTGACGCCGTGGTCGCGCGCGAGGGCGGCGATGGACCGGCCCTCCAGGTACGCGGTGCGTACGTCGGCGGTCTGCGCGGCTGCGACGGCGGGTCGGCGTCCGCCCTTGCTGCCCTTGGCCTCGGCGGCGCGCAGTCCGTCGTAGGTCAGCTCGCGTTGGAGGTCGCGCTGGAGTTCGCCGGCGGCGGCGAGGGTCTGCACCATGAACTTCACGGTGGACAGCAGCTCGCCGGTGCGCGGGTGGCGGGCGGTGAGGTCCATCGCGGAGAACGCGCCGTCGTGGATGCGCAGCGCGAGGCGGTCGCGGTGCAGGACGTCGAGCACGTCGAGGATGTGCTGGTTGCCGCGCACGAGGCGGAACATCTCGGAGATGTGCACGGTGTCACCCGGCCGCGCGTACGTCAGCAGCTCGCCGAACTTCGGGCGCTGGAGCGGGTGGAGACGGCTGGAGGTACCCGGCTCCTCCTCGAAGACGACCGGGTCCTCGATCCCGGCCTCGGCCAGGACGAGGTCCTACCGGGCGGTCGACTGCTGGTCCGTCGAGACCCGCTTGTAGACCAGGTTCGCCACCGAAGGGGCCCCTTCCGTACGGAGGATCGGACCCTACCTGTCGTCAAACCCCGTCAGCAATCACCATCGGATCTGATTGGATTCGCGCCGCCTCGAACCCCCAGATTTCCCGGGTTCATTGGACGCGCCGCCTCCCTGTCGTCAAACGATCGTTTGACGACAGACGGGAAGCCGGGGAGGACGACCTGACGGCTCGGATCACGGCCTGTCAAAACTTCTGACGGCAATACCGGTTTCCTGGTCCGCTCCTACTCGGCCCCCGATACCGCCGCGGGGCTGCCTGATGCTGGGGGTTGCTCGCCGGAGCCGCTGCGGAGAAGGTACTGGTCGTTCATTGAGGGCTCCGCCCCCGCCTGAGTCAGCGTCACTCGGTCTCACTTCAAGCGTCGTTGCTCTCGATGCTGTTGGGGACGGCGTTGGGGAGGAGGACGACCTTGCCCAGAGGGTGGTCGTGTTCCAGGTGGGTGAAGGCCGCCCGGACCTCTCCCAGCGGGTGGGTCCGACTGATCGGCACCTCGATCCGGCCGGCCGCCGTCAGTTCGGCCAACTCGGTCAGCACCGCCCGGCTGGTGCCCTCGGCACTGCCCTGTGCCCGGGCGCCGAGCGCGGCGGCGACGCCGTAGTCGAGCGTGTTGACCCTGCGCGGCGGCACCCCCAGGGAGAGCGCGATCCGCGGGTAGCCGCCGCCGTGGAAGTCGAGGAAGGCGTGCGCCGTGCCGGCCCCGTCGTCCTCGATCGCCCGGCGGAGGCGTTCGGTGACTTCACTCCCGTAGTGGACGAGGGTGGCGCCCTGGGACTCCAGCCAGTCCCGGTGCCGCGGGGAGGCGATCGCGACCACGTGCGCCCTGCGCAGGCGCAGGAGTTGGACGGCGATGGTGCCGACCCCGCCGGTGGCCCCGCTGACCATGACCGTCTCGCCGGCCCTCGCATCGACAGCGGTGACCGCTGCCCAGGCGGTACTGCCCGCGACGTAGAGGGCGCCTGCGGCGGTCCAGGGGAGCCCGTCGGGCTTGCGGACGAGCTGGTCGTGCGGGACGACGACGTACTCGGCGTGGCTGGACCGCTCCCAGGACCAGCCGAGAACCGGGTCCCCGGGCGCCCAGCCGGTCACTGCGGCCCCGGTCGCGGCGACGGTTCCGGCGAGGTCGCTGCCCTGTCCGGAGGGGAACCGCTCGTGCAGGGCCCCGGTACGGATCTTGGCCTCGCCCGGGTTGATCCCGGTGGCCCGCACCTGTACCAGCACGTCGCGTGGGCCCAGCGGACGCGGTTCGACGTCCTCGACGCCGAGCACGTCGATGTCTCCGTAGCGGTGGAAACGTACGGCTTTCACGGGCGTCCCTCCGGCTGGATATGGCTGTTGATGAAGGCGGCGACCTGGTCGAGGGCCTGCGCCGCCTCGTCGACGAGCGGGGCGAAGCCCTGGAAGACGTGCGGCGCTCCGGGGAAGGTCCGCAGGGTGACCGGGACGTCGGCGTGGGCGGCCCGGGCGGCCAGCCGCAGGGCGTCGTCGAGCAGGATCTCCCGGCCGCCGGCCTGGATCAGCAGCGGCGGCAGTCCGCGCAGATCGGCGTGCAGCGGGCTGGCCAGCGGGGTGCGTGGATCCGCCCCGGCGAGGTAGTCGGCGGCCCTGGTCTGAAGGGCCCGGCGGGTGAGCGCCGGATCCGCGTCGGCCCGGGTGATCATGGTGCCGCCGGACTGGGTGAGGTCCGTCCATGGGGACAGGACGGTCGCGGACGACGGCTGCGGCAGCCCCGCGTCCCGGATCGCCAGCAGCAGAGCGAGGGCGAGGCCGCCGCCGGCCGATTCGCCGGTCACCGCGATCGAGCTGGCCGGGACGCCTCGGTCGAGCAGCGCCCGGTAGGCGGCCAGCGCGTCGTCCACCGCGGCCGGGAAGGGATGTTCGGGGGCGAGCCGGTAGTCGACGGACAGCGCGGTGGCCGCGGTGCGCCGGGCGATCTCAGAGACCAGGCCGACGCTGGCGGCGGCGGAGCCGATCGCATAGGCGCCGCCGTGGAAGTACAGCACGGTGGAGGCAGTCGGCACTGCGTCGCCGGCACGCACCTCGACGGCGGGTACCCCGCCCAGGTCGGTGGTCCGGGTGCGGACGTCGCCGGGCACCGGCGCGGCGCCAAGTATCTCGTCGAAGACGCGGCGCATCTTCGCCACGTCGCCGCCCAGGTCCAGCGGCGAATTCAACAAGAGGTCGGAGACCGAGTCCAGCTGACTGCGGGTCATGTCGTCGTTTCCTTGCGAGGTGAGGTGATGTGGTCGGTTACGGAACGGGTGCGGGGCGGCCTACACCTGGGCGACGTGCAGGACCTCCTCGAAGCCCATGCGCCGCACGAAGTCCGCGCGCGCCTCCAGCACGGCGGAGTTGGCCTGTTCGACCAGGGAGTTGGTCAGGTCCACCACGCTGCGGAAGGGGCGCGCGCCGAAGGGCAGGGACAGGATCCTGGTGATCTCCTCGGCGACGGCCGAGGGGTCTGCCTGCGTGCCCGGGGTGAACAGACTTTCCGTGGCCTGCTCATTGCGAGCGACCAGCGGGTCCAGTGCCCGGTAGCCGGCGGTGACACCGGTGGCGTCCATGGGCCGTCCCGCTTTGGGGAAGTGGTCGGTGCCCTGGGTGAAGGCTCCCGGCATGACGATCACCGTCTCGATGCCGAGCGGGGCCACCTCGTAGGAGGTCACCAGGGCCAGCGAGTCCATCGCCGCCTTCGAGACCACGTACGGACCGAGGAACGGCGGTGTGGTCACCGGGATGGTGCTGCCCACGTAGAGGAGGGTGCCGCTGCCCTGCCCGCGCAGGTGTGGCAGCGCGGCGCGGTTGAGCCGTTGGGCGCCGAGGGTGTTGACGTCGACCAGGTGGGCGATCTCCTCGGCGGTGAACGCCTCGACGTAGCCGGTGACCAGGTGCCCGGCATTGTGGATGACGACGTCGAGCGCCCCCGCATCGTCGAGCACGGCCGCCACCGCGCGGTCGGCGGACTCCTGCGAGGCGACGTCGAGTTCGATCACGTTCAGGTCGAGCCGCTCGGCCTCGGCCAGGCGGTGCAGTTCCTCGGCGGGGGCGGCGTTGCGGGTTGCGGGGGCGCGCATCGAGGCATGGACGCGGTGACCGGCCCGGGCCAGGGCTCGCGCGGTCAGGTTGCCGATACCGGTGGCGGCACCCGTGATGAGCACAGTCGACATGGTGGGTCTCCTATCGGAGGAGTGAAGGGGAGGAACGGAGAGGGAGAAGAGAGGCGGACGTGGTGGAGAGGATCAGGCGATGCCGCCGTTGCTGAACAGCACCTGGCCGTTGATCCAGCGGCCGGCGGGGCCGGCCAGGAAGGAGACGCCCTCGGCGATGTCCTCGGGGGTGCCGAGCCGCTCCAGGGGTGCGGCGGCGGCGATCCGGGCGATCAGCTCCTCGCTCTTGCCCTCGACGAACAGCGGTGTCGCGGTCGGCCCGGGGGCCACCGCGTTGACGGTGACATCCTGGCCGCGTAGCTCGCGTGCCAGGATCAGGGTCATGGCCTCGACCGCGCCCTTGGTTGCCGCGTAGCCGCCGTAGTCGGGCTGCTGGAGCCGGGTCACCGAGGTGGAGAAGTTGATCAGCGCGCCGCCGGGGCGCAGCCTGCGGGCCGCGAGCTGGGAGACCACGAAGGTCCCGCGGACATTGACCCGGTGCATACGGTCGAAGGCTTCCAGCTCCATCTCGGCGAGCGGGGCCAGCAGCATGATCCCTGCGGTGTTGACGACCACGTCGACGCCCCCGAAACGTTCCTCCACCGCGTCGAAGAGCCTGGTCATCTCCGTCGGCTCGGCGACGTCGCCGGGCAGGGCCACCGCCGTGCCGCCGGCTGCGGTGACCGACTCGACGATCGCCTCGGCCTTCGCCACGCGGCCTGCGTAGTGGACGACGACGGCCATGCCGTCCGCGGCCAGCCGGCGCGCAACCGCGCCGCCGATACCGCCCGAGCCGCCGGTCACCACGGCCACCCTGGGCCGGCTGGATCCGTTCTGCGATACCGCGTTGTTCATCACTGCTCCTGATCCGGCGTCCGGGCGGACGCCTGGCACTGTGCGAGTTCGCAGGCGATTCGCCCGGCGACGGGATCAACCCTCCACCGCCTGCGAATATTTGTCCAATGCATCCTTTGGATGTAAATTATTCGTATGGTGCATATTGAACGGGTCGACCTCAATCTGCTGGCTCCGCTGGCCGCGCTGCTGGAGGAGCGGCATGTCTCGCGCGCCGCCGAAGTCGCCGGAATGAGCCAGCCGGCGATGAGCCGGGCCCTGCAGCGGCTGCGGGACACCCTCGGCGACGAGCTGCTGGTGCGCACGCCGGGCGGGTACCGGCTCACCCCGCGGGCCGAGCGCGTCCAGCGTCAGCTGCGGGCAGTCCTGCCGCGGCTGGAGAGCCTGTTCGCCCCGGAGGAGTTCGACCCCGCCGAGGCCGCCGAGACCTTCCGGGTCGCGGGCACCGACTTCACCCAGGTGTTCGCGCCCGCGATCTTCCAGCGTGTGTTCCGGGAGTCACCGCGCTCAACCCTGCACTTCCGCACCTGGCACGACGCCATCTACGAGGACCTCGACCGGGGGGTCGTCGACCTGGTGTTCTTCGCCAGATCAACGCCACTCCCCACCCTGCACACCGAACATCTCCTCGACGACCGGTTCGTCTGCGTGCTCTCCGCCGACCACCCGCTCGCCGAACGTCCGGCGATCACCCTGGAGGAGTACCTGGACGCCACCCATGTCATCGTCGGCACCATCGGCGAGCGCCAGACCGCGATCGAGCAACGCCTGGAAGACCTCGGAGAGCACCGCCGGGCCGGACTGACCGTCCCTTACCATTCCCTGGCCCTGCGCTCGGTCCCGGGCACCCGGCTGATCCTCACACTGCCCGCGCGGCTGCTCGCAGAGCAACACCCGGACCCCGGCATCCGCATCCTGCCCGCTCCCGAGGAAATCCGGCCACTGGGCTACCAGATGGCCTGGCACCCCCGGCTCGACGGCGACCCGGCGCAGCGCTGGCTGCGGAATGCCATCCGCGCCATCGCCTCCGAACTGCCGGAGCCGACCCAGCACTAGCGACTGGTTCCTGCTCCCCTGTGTGGTGCTGCCTTGGGCCGTCGAGCAGTACGACGCCGCGCTGGTGCCCACCTGCTGACGCCTCGGCTTCAGTCGGCCGCCGACTCGTCCTGGTCCTCGTCCAGCTCCGGCGCGTCTGGGTCGCGCAGCGGGCGCAGGGCGCCGGCGGCCGGGGTCGAGGCGGTGAAGCTGTAGCGGCCGAGCAGGTTCAGGTTGCGGTGCTTGAGCGGGGAGAGCCGGGCGATGTCCTCGTCCCGGATCTCGTGGCCCTCGGCTTTCAGCTGGGCGACGGCGGCGTCGATGTAGCGGGTTGTCCAGAGCACGATGGCGTTGAGGACCAGGCCGAGCGCGCCGAGCTGGTCCTCCATGCCGTCGCGGTACGCCTGGTGAATCGTGCCGCGCTTGCCGTGGCACACGTCCCTCGCCAGCTTGTGGCGGGACTCCTGCACGGTGAGCTGCCGGTTCATCTGCCGCCGGTAGGTGTCGTCGACCGGGTCGACCACGCGCAACAGGTGCTCGGTCTTGGCGATCCGCCCGTACTCGGCGAATGCCGCCCCGAGCGGGGTAGGCCGGCCGTCACGGCCGAACATCCGCAGCAGGTCGTAGGCGCGGACCTGATTGGTGACCAGGGAACCCGCGACCTTCAGCATGTCCGGCCAGTGCGTGATCACCTTGTTCAGGTTCACGCGGTTGCGGGCCAGGTTCTCCACTGCGCCGTAGGTGCCCGTCTCGACGCCGGGCATGGCGGCCCGCCAGAACCGCTGGTCGTCCAGGTCGCGGAACCGCGGGCTGAAGTTGTAGCCGAGGATCTTGAACAGGCCGAACACCATGTCGGAGTACGAGGCGTTGTCGGTTGCCACCATCTCCGGCTTGACCCCGCCGTCGAGGTTCAGCAGGGCGTCCAGGATGTGCAGGGAGTCGCGCGGGGTGCCGGGCACGACCATCTGCCCGATGCCCGCGACCTGGTCGTTGACGGCGTTGAGCCAGGTGATGCCCCGCTTGAAGCGAAGTACTTCGGCGACGGGGCGGCGTTGATGGTGCGCACCGGCACCTGGAAGCGCAGCCCCGTCTACGGAGGCCAGCAGCCCGTCGCCCCAGTAGCGCACGATCGGGATGTCGGCCTGGGCGGCGATGAGAGCTGCGTTCGCGACGGCGATGGTGTCGGCGCGCAGGTAGTACTGGTCGACGTGCACGAGCCGGGCCCGGGTCAGCGCCTCGTAGCCGGGGTTGACCACCGGGGCCAGGCCGATGTTGCACGCTTCCGACACCAGCAGCGCGACCACCGAGATGGGGCAGGTCCTTCATCCGGGTCGTGCCGTCGCCGAGGTGAACGAAGGCGTCGAGGAACCCGGTCCAGGCGTTCACCTCGAACAAGAGGTCCGGCAGGTCGATCTTCGGGAGCATCTTCTCGACCCGCTTGCGCAGCCAGGTCAGGGACTTCGGCTCGCCGAGCGCACCGAGCTTGTCGACGTTCAGCTTCACCCACCCGTCGTCCTGCACCTCAATGGAAACCTTCGCCGCCGGCCCCGCCTCCTCCAGCCGTTCGGCGAGCTGCTTCCACCTGGCGTCCAAGCCCCGCACCAGCTCCGCCAGGTGCTCCTGGACGGGCATGTCCAGGCTCAGGGCCGCCAGGACGTCCTCCTCGACCGCGTCCCAGTCGGGCCCGTCCAGCAGGCGGGCCCGCGGTTGGACCAGCGGTGCGACGGGGCGGCGAACACGTCGCGGTTGTTGAGGGCACGGTGCAGCTGCTCCAGTACGCACACCACGTACGCGTCCCGGTCCACCGCGCCCTGCGGCAGACCCGGGTTGGCGTACACCGCCTTGCGCCACGCCGGCGGCACGAGCTTGTCGTCCACCTCGCGCGGCAGCAGCGGCTTGACCCCCACCTTCCGCCGGGCCAGCGCCGGAAGGCCCCGGACCCCGGCCAGGACGCGTTTCCCGGCGCTCGCCGCGTCCAGCGCCTTCGACTCGCCCAGCAACGCGAGGAACGGGCGCACCGTGGCGTACCGGTTCGCGAGCGCGGCCCGCATGGCGACCTCGGCCGAGTTCTCGTCCTCGGGCACCAGGGTCACCACGGTGGCCGCCGCGGTCATCACGGCGGCGCGCGGGGCGACTTCCTCCACGGCTGCCCAGAGCGCGGCCACGTCAAGGTCCGTCTTCTGCTCCTCGACCAGTTCCAGCTCCTCGAACAGCACCTTCGCCGCTCGCGCGAGCACCCGCGACGCCTTCTCCAGCTGCGGCAGCGTCGATAGCCGCTCCTTCTCCGTCTTGCGCTTCGCCGTGTTCAGCAGCCGGGTGGCCATCAGGACCTGGAACAGGTCCAGGGCCTCATCGATCGCCTTCGCCTCCAAGTGCCGCATCACCGCGGTGAGCATCGCCGTGCGCTTGGGCTCCGCCGCCCGCTCCAGCAGCGGCGCCTTCGACCCCAGCGCGTACCGGGCCAGCGCCGCCATCCGGTTCGGCGGGATCTGTGACAGCCTCAGCCGTCCAAGCCGGTACGCGCCGATCTCGTCCACCCTCTCCAGCGCTCGGGCGAACGCCGTGCCCGTCGTCCGCGTCGGCGGCCGGCGCAGCCGCTCCAGCTCCGAGAACCGCGAGCCCTCCGGCGTCTTCAGCGTCGCCACCAGATCCCCGGGCAGCGCCGGGTCCGCGCGGCGGGCGGCGCCCGCGACCGTGGCGTGCAGCCGCTTCTCCGCGACCGTCCGCGCCTCCGCCACCTGCCGGGCCAGCACCGACACCCCGGGCAGCAGGACCCGGTGACTGCGCAGCCAGCCCACCGCGTGGTCGAACAGCGCCTTCGGGCCCTCGGCGTGCGTCCACGCCCGCCCGTGCAGGAACGTACGGAACCGCCGGCCCCACTCGGCGTCCTCGTAGGGGTGGTAGCCGTAGGCGTCCCGAATCTCCCACGCGTGGTCGTACAGCGTCTGACGCCGCTCCGTGTACCGCTTGACCACCGACGGGTCCTCGATGCCGATCTGCACGGCCAGGTGCTCGACCACCGGCCACGGCACAGCGAGCGGGTCCTCCAGGAACAGACCGACGTACCGAACCGTGCACATCTGGAGCGCGAAACCGAGCCGGTGATGCTCCGTCCGCCGCAGGGCGATCAGGTCCCGATCCACGTCATCCAGGAAGAAGAATCGCTCCAGCTCGGGCCGCGTCGGCTCCTCGGCGAACGTCCCGTACGCCTCGGCCTGCTCATCGCTCAGAAATTCCACCGGCACGAGCCGGACCGTAGCCAGCCCCGGGCTGGGCCCGGAGGCGTTTCACCGAACCCCAGCGGCAAAGTGGATCACTGTGCTAGACGATCATGATCGTTCTCACCGATAACCGCTGTACCGATGTTCCCCGAGGCCGTACCTCAACCCCGGGAACGCCGAGCTCAGTGGTGAGGAGCACTGTGCATCCGCCGACGTGGACAACCTCGACGGGCGCACGGTGCTCCCGGCGCGCCCCGGAGACGACTACTGCATCCGCACGCCAAGGTCGGCGAAGGGCACGTCCGGCGCAGTGGACCTGACCGCGGCGCCCACCAGGTCGCCGGGCGGAGTCTGTAGGCCGCCGGCGATGCTGACAATGGTCAGCAGGGACGGGTTTCGGCGCCTGTGTTCGCCTCGCCGGAATCCCCGCCTGCTCGCGCGCTGCGCGGACTGCCAAGCCGGAGACGGTGGCATCTACATCGCTCGCCCAAGACGCACCCTGACGGCAGCAGTCATTGGTCCGCCGCCTGGCCATCTTGCTTGGCTCTGGCTGGGGTGGCGGTGCGGTGGCCGGCGAGGATTCGGGTGAGGTCGGTGACGGGGGAGGAAGCGAGTTTGTGGTTGGTGTCGTCGTAGCCGCGGGTGGTGCGGGGGTCGGCGTGCCCGGCCAGATCCTGCACTTTGGCGAGCGGGACGTCATTGCCGAGCAGGGTGGTGATGACGGTGCGGCGGCCGCTGTGCGGGCTGAGCCGAGACGCGGCGGGGAGCCCGGCGAGTTCGGCCTGCCGGCGAAGGATGTTGGTGACGTCGCGCTGGGTGAGGCGTTTGTCGCCGGGTTTGGTCCGGTCGTAGGGGTGCGGGGTGGTCACCAGAAGTGGTCCGGGCGGCGTGACGCGGTCCGGGTGGCGACGGGCGCGGACTGAGAGGTAGGCGTCCAGGACGCGGCAGAGCTCGCCGTCGAGACGGACATAGTCGCGGCCATCAGGTCCCTTGCCCTTAACGCTGTGCCACAGCACCCGGTAACCGGCCTCGGTGTCCAGGTCGGTCAGGTCCGCGCCGGTGAACGCCGAGACGCGCAGCGCGGTGTAGAACAGCAGGGTGATTACGGCCGCGTCACGCCAGGCCGCTTCGGTGTCCAACTCGATGGCGCGGCCCTCTGCGGTGTCGAGCAACCGCGCGGTCTCGGTGACGCTGAGGGTGGGCGCCTTGCGCGCGGACGCGGTGATCTGCGCGCTGGTCGGCCGCTTCACCAGCAGCGTCGGGTTGCGGTCGGTGACATCGTTGGACTGCAGGTAGGTGTACCAGGAGGAGACGGCGGCGAGGCGCCGCGCCCGGGTCGCGGCGCTGGGCGGGCGCGAGTTGCCGCCGACGTTGACGGTCATGGACGCCGACCAGTCGTCGATATCGGCGCGGCGCGCCGAGCACGGTTCCAGCGCGGTGCGTGCGCAGTAGTCGAGCCAGCCGGCCAGGTCGCGGTAGTAGCCGCGGCGGGTGGCTTCGCTGTCCTGGCCGCGCAGCCAGGCGGCGGTCAGCAACCGCAGGCCGTACCGGTCGCCCGTGTCGTCAGGCGGCAGCGCGGGCAGCAGCGCGACGGCCTGCCCGATCGGATCGGCCGCCGCACCCGTCCCCGTCGTCGCCGCTTCCGCTGCAGTCTCCGAAGCCGGCGACCGGGCCGCCGCAACCGCCTCTGCGGGCAGCAGCGCCGTGGCTTCCAACGGGGCATCCGGAGCCGACGAGGGCCGCGGTTGGATGGTCATGCGCCCGCGCCCTTCGCAAGCGGCGTTACGGCACTCGGTGCAACAGCGCCGCTACCTGCAGTTCTGGCGCATTGAGTCACCGTCGGAATCTGCACCGAGCGCCGCGCTGAAGCACGCACAGCACCCCGCCCGGACGCCACCTGTCCGCACCCCGCATCGCCGCATGCTCGGCTCACGTCGCGCGCGACGCCGATCGCGCGTCGGCCGCCCCTGATGATCATGCACACCAGGATAACCGTCATTATCCCGGAGCCTCAAGGCTCTTGAGATTACGCGTTGCGCGTGTCGCGTTAACAATTAAGCGCGCCGTGCAGTGAAAATGGAGCTATGGTGAGCCGGTGAGCAGCGCGAACGAGGCCACCGACGAGCCTGCGACCACCACGGCGGCCACCGAACCTCCCGGCGAGCTCCCCGGGGTGCCGGGTGCCACACCGTCCGTGCCCGCTCCGGCGGGCTCCTCCGCCGTGAGGGGATCACCGGCGCAGCGCGGCGACCTGGCGGAGGGTGCGGCCGACCCCGCCTCGGAGGACGCTGAGCGCAGCGCGGAAGCCAAGGGCGAATCAGCCACCCAGGCGCCTACAACGGCGGGGGAGTGCGCCCTGGCCGGCTGCTCCGAACCGCTACCCGCGCGCGGCCGCGGCCGGCCCCCCAAGTACTGCAGCAAGGCCCACGCCGACCAGGCCAGCCGAGACCGGCGTGCCGCCGACGCCGCCTCGGTCGACGAACCGCTCCACCAGGCCGAGGCGCTCGCCCAGCGGGTGCCTGCGGCCATCAGCGCCTTGCAGGACCAGTTGACCGAGCTGAAGGACTTCCTCAACAAGGCCCAGGAGGGAGCCCTGGCCCGGGTGCAACGGGCCGAAGCCGAGGCGACCGCAGCCACACAGGCCGAAGCCGACGCCGACGCCCGCGCACTGGCTGCCGACAAGGCCCGCAAAGATGCGGTCGCCGACGCCGAGGCCGCCCGCACCGCTCAGCGGGCCGCCGAGCAGGCAGCGGCCCGCGACCGCGCGGACCTGGCACAGGTCCGCGCCGACACCACCGAGGCCATCGCCGCGCATCAGAGCGCCCGCGACTCCGCCCGTCAGGCTCAGGCCGCCGCCGAGGCCGCCCGCGACGCCAAGGCCGCCGAACTCCGCGACACGCGCAACGCCCACGAGCAGGAACGCGTCCGGTTCGAGGCCGCCGTCCGCGCGCAGGCCGACCGACTGCAGACACTCCAGAACGAGCTGGCCGACAGCACGGCAGCGCTAGCGACCGCACGGGAGGCACTGGCCACCGCTCATGGCGAAGCCCGCGCCCAGCAGACCAGGGCCGAGGCCGCCGAGCTGGCACGCGATGAGGCGATACGACAGGGACGCGAGGCCACCGCCCGCGCCGAAGCCGTGGAGCGTCGACAGCAAGCCCTCCAGGCCAGCGCCGACCAAGCGGCCAGGCAGGCCGCGCAGGAACTGGCGGCTGCGCAGAGTGCGATCGCCTCCCGTCAGGCGCTCTGCGACCGGCTCGAAACCGACCTGGCGGCCGCCCGCGCCGAAGCCGCCACGCAACGCGAACGCGCCGCGCGCGCCGAAGCCTCCCCGCCGCCCGACCGCCCGGCCGATGCCGACGCCCAGAGCAGCCACCACGACCGTGTGCCGAACGACTTCTACGCGCCTCCTCCCAGCACAAGCTGAGGAGACCCTGGCGGCTGCCCAGCACTTGGCCCGTACCGTCGGCGTTCCTCCTCTCGGCCGGGGGCAAGGAACTCTTCTCGCAGGCGGACGGTCAGAGAGAACCGCGGAAGCTGCAGGGTGCTCGGAAGGTTCGTAGAGAGGGCCTCGTCAAGGCCTGGATCGGGGCGGGTGATGTGGGCCAAGAGCCGACCGGAGGAAATGTACCTCTGTGCGATGGTGGTGACGGTGCGTGCTCGCAAAACCGGTCATTTGTGAGAACACGAAATTCACCATCGTCACACAGAGCTACCTTGGGGTCGGTGACACGGACCCGAGTGTCGGGTCTGTTGCAAGGGTTTCACTGTGATGGAAAAGGCCTTCTGCTCGTGCTGGCGGCTGTCCATGCTGACCGCGAGATGCGCCCCCATGGGGGCGCCAGTCGACATGGAAAGTTGGGCAGATCATGCGCGCAGGTACCCGGATCGCTGTAGCGGCGGCAAGCACGGTGGTCGCAGGAGCGACACTGATGATCCCGCTAGCGCCTTCGCAGGCGGCGGTCAATAGTCAGGCGCACAGCGTGACGGCCGCTGCCAGCAACGGAGTGCGCGAAGTACAGCTACGCGACCGCGTGCTTCGTGAAGCACGGAGACAAGATCTCGCTGTACGACGGGGGCTACACGACCGGCAACCCGACGTCGATGAAGTGGAGCAACTACCTGCGAACCCGCTCCGGAGCGTGGAAGTACTACCGAAAAGGTTCTCACTCCAGCTTCCGGCCTCTTAGCTGGGCGACCTGGAACTACAACTTCTACGAAGACCAGTCTGTGAACGCCTACGGGGGCAAGGGAAGCGGGATCCGCTTGTACGCGTGCACCAAGGAAGGCTGCTCGAAGTACATCTGGGTCCGCAACAACCAGTAGGCGGCGGAACACGAGCGACAAAGCCCCTCCAGGCCTAGGAGCTTGAGCAGCAACCGAACTGTCAGTGGCGTTAGCGAGCCGTGGAGGCGCGGGATATCGCCACTAGCGGTTCGGATGCGGGTGGTCGCCGGGTGCTCTGTTGGGAGCGTGCGGATGGACCCGCTGCGGGCGCGTCGGGGTCGCTGTGCAGAAAGAACTCAGCTGCCCGGTAGTAGGTGGAAGCGCGGAGGAGTCCGTCGCGTGCGCTGATGAGGTGGCTTGCGCGGGCCTCGGTCTCCAGGCGTTCGGCAGTGGAAAGCCAGGCATCGTGCCAGCTGTCGTAGTCGCCGGAGGTGACGCGGGCGGCGGTGGAGATGACTTCACCGACGTCCGAGCCGCCGTAAGACGGCCAAGCCGAGATTGCGCAGAGTCTCGACACCAGAACCGCTGATCGCCTGGGAATATCAACTACTCCATGGCATCTCTTTTTCAAGGAGGGCGCGGAAGGTTCGCGGGGGGCGACCTGTGATGCGCAGGACGGTGTCGGTGGTGCGGTCTTCGGAGCCCTCGGCGATGGCGCGGTCCATGCCGGCCAGCATCGCGGCGAACGTCGGCGGCATAAGCGCCGCGAGGCGGTCGCGCATTTGCTCGTAGGACAGATGGCGGTGGACCACGGGCCGGCCGGTGACCTCGGTGATGATCACGGCGACGTCGTCGTAGCTCAGCGCTTCCGGCCCGGTGAGGACGAGATCGGTGTTGGGAGCGTGCTCGTCGGTCAGTGCGTGGACGGCGACGGCCGCGATGTCCTCGGCGTCGACGAAACCGACCCGGCCGCTCCCGGCCGCGGTCCAGAGAGTGCCGTCTTCACGAAGGCTGAGGGCATGCCCGTGCGTGCCGGTGAAATTCTGCATGAACCAGGAGGGCCGCAGCACCGCCCACTGCTCGAACAGGCCGGGCAGGGCCCGGTGCACCGCCCCCACCGCCGGGCCGTCCTCGGGGATGGCCGAAGAGCTGAGGAGTACCGCGCGGTGCACGCCGGCGGTGCGGGCCCGATGGAGGAACGGCAGCATGACCGCCGCCGGGTCGGACTCGCCCAGGGGCGGTATGAGATAGACGCGGTCGACTCCGTCGAGGGCAGCGCTGTGGGTGGCGGGGTCGTACCAGTCGAAGCGGACCGGCTCCGCGCCGGGGAGCGGCGTGGCCTGACGGCTGGCCGCCTTGACGCGGTGGCCGGCGGCTGTCAGTTGCGCGGCGGTGCGCCTGCCGGTAGTGCCGGTGGCGCCGATGACCAATGTGGTGCCTGTGGCGGTCATCGGGCGCTCCCAGTGAAGTCGGTGCCGGATTCTAGGACGACGAGGGGGTTCCAGTAGTCGCGGTAGGTGGTGATGAGCCCGTCCTGAACGGTTACGACGGCGATGTAGGTCATGTCGAAGGGGCTGCCGGTCTCCACCAGGCGGCCGACACCGCGCATCTCGACCACGACGGTCTCCGGGTCGGTGGTCTGGTGGATCCGCAGGTCAGGAAAGTCGTGCAGGTCGATGTGGTCGGGGTAGTCGCGCATGTAGGCGGCGATGGCCTCCTTGCCCTCCAACCGCTCGGGCCAGCCCTGGGGGGCGAAGGGGAACTCCATGATGCCGTCCTCGGCCCACAGGCCGACCCAGGCGGGGATGTTCTTGTCCAGCAGCAGTCGGAGGCTGTTGCGGTACAGATCCGCTGGAGAGGTGTGTGCGGACACGGGTATCCTCCATCTCGTAAAATCCGGACTCTGGGTCCGGAACTTTCACGATACGGACCCGGGGTCCGCATCGCAAATGGAGGAGTCCGCGTGCCCGAGCGCAAGCCTCGCAAGGACGCCGTCCGTAACCGGAGGGCCGTCCTCGCGGCCGCCGACGCCCTCTTCGCTCGCTGTGAGAGCACCGAGGACGTCACCATGGCCGACGTCGCGGCAGCGGCCGGCGTCGGAAAAGGAACGCTCTTCCGCGCCTTCGGCGACCGCACCGGGCTGATCCGCGCGCTGTACGAGGCACGGCTCGAACCGATCATGGACGCCGTCGAAACAGGTCCGCCGCCGCTAGGACCCCCCACCCCACCGCTTCAGCGCATACCCGCCCTGCTCGACGCCCTGCTGTGCTTTAAACTCGACAACCGCCGCCTCGCACTGGCCCTGGAGGAAACTGGGAGCGCCAGCCCTTACCAGGCAGAGCATTACGAGCGATGGCACAGCCTGCTCCAAGCCATGCTGAAGCAGATTCCCGGCCTGGCCGAGAGCGACTTCACCGCCCATGCACTGCTCGCTGCCACCCGAGCCGACCTCGTCGAACACCTGGCCGGTCAAAAGTGCGTGCCGCGCGAAAGAATGCAGGCGCAACTGGCGAGCTTCATCACCAGAGTCCTGGGCCCCAGCCCGCTACAGAACGGTTGACCGCCAAGGACTGATCAAAGGGTCGGGCAGGCGCCTCGGTGGGCACGGGCTTCTTGCAAACGGTCCATTCTGAGAAGCGCCCGCCCCGGAGACCGCCGCCCTGCCCGATGCCGATGAGGCCGAGCGCCCCCGTGCCCGCGGTGCGCCGTCAAGCCAGGCTCGCCGTGCCGGACCCGCTCTGGCGCGGTCGCCGGCACCTACCACACCGCCCGATTCACCAAGGTGCCCCGGCTGGCCAATGAGTTGCGGGAGCCGACGCCGTTAGACCGGAGACCAGGCCAGCCGCGGCGGCCGGGCACCCCGCCGCCGGCGCCGATCCCCGGCGGACACGCCGAGCGCGGACATCCGCACCGGCCCGGCCCGTTGCTCCCACCTGACCCAAGAACTTCAGTCCCAGCGCGATGCCCTGGCCGCGGCCGGCATCCCGCGCGACAAGATCTTCGCCGAGAAAGTCTCCACCCGCGTACGGGTCCGCCCCGAGTTCGAGAACGCCCTGGAGGCATGCCGGCAGATCAAGACGCACGCCCCACACCGCCGCGTCATCCTCACCGTCTACGAGATGAAGCGACTCCACCGAACTGACCGCGCTCGCCGATCCCCTCACCACGCACGGCATCGCCCTGGAAATGCTTGCCTGACCGCTGACCGGGATCTACGCCGAGCGCGGGCGGCCCGGTACGGCGTGAACTGCGCCGAAGATCTTGCGCGCCCGGGACCATATATCTCGAAGAAGCTCGCGCTCACTGCGCCATCGAAGGCCCGACCGTCCTCGGTCGGCAGGAAGCCGAAGTCGGGTACCGCTGCGACCGTGGAGTCACTGTGAGAATGGATGTTGGCCGGTATGAGGTCGCCGTTCCCGACCGAGAGCGGACTGTCGTCCAGGGCACCGAGTAGATCCAGCGACCTCTTCGACTTTGAGCAGACCACGAGGAATGAGCCGAGCACGACATGCCACCCTGTTCGGAGCGGGGCGCGAGGTCGCTCAGCGCCGTGCCACGGCAGAGATCCCAATAGCTCATGTGCCCGGTCCCAGAAACGGGGAGAGCTCTCGATCGGCCCCTCAGCAGGAGTGCGTTGAGTGCCCCAACCCGCCCGCCGCCACCACGACCTGTGTCGGCTGATCGCCGGTCATCGGGCTGTGCTCCCGGGTAGTTTCGGCGGGTGAAGGTTCGCGTCACCGGGGTCGTGATCGAGGACGACGAGATTCTGCTGCTCAACCAGGACACCGACACCGGGCGGTCCTGGTCGCTGCCGGGCGGGAAGGTCGAGGAGGGCGAACCCCTCGCCGACGCCCTGGTCCGGGAGATACGCGAGGAGACCGGTATCGACGTCACCGTTGGCCGGCTGCTGTACGTCTGTGACCATCTGCCCAGCGGCGGCACGCACATCGTGCACATCACCTTCGAGGCCCGCCGCGTCGGCGGCACACTCGGGGACATCAGGGACGGCGCCGACACCCAGCCGATCCGCGGCGTGAAGTTCGTGAAGCTCTCGGACCTGGTGGGGCTGGGGTTCGCCGAGCAGTTCGTGGAACTGGCCCAGTCCGGTTTCCCCGGTGCCGGGTCCTACATGGGCGCCAAGGCCAACCTCGGTCTTTGACCGGACGGCGCCGGTCAACGCCTCGATGGGCGGCTTTCCAGAATGCTCAGCGGCGCTTCGCGGTCGGTGAGCCGCCTGGTCGGCACGGCCGCGGCCCCCCATCGCCCCCAGGTCGCGGACTAGGCGGATGCCGACGCCCGGGAGGTGCCCAGACCCTATGGGCGGCTTGGTTGCTGATGAACCGGCGAGCCCAACCGCGGCAATGCTGACCGCACCGTCCCACGGCTACGCCCGAAGTGCCTCACCAGGTGGCGTCTCCTTTCCTGTGCAAGGGGGACCCTCGCGTCTGAGCTGCTTGGCGCGCAGCCTCTTCGGCCGCTCGCCGTTCCCCTGTCGATCACCGCGACCGAGTCCGCCGCCACGTCCAGCCCTGCCGAACCGCCCTGTTCCAAGTCCAGCCCAGCCTCCGCGGTCAGTTCCGTGCCGGCGGGCGGGCCCGCACCCGGCGAGTCGTGCGCGTCCAGTCGCTGCGGAGGGCAGGGATGCCATACCGCCTCACACCTCGCAGGCGCGCACGATGCGCTGTGACCTCGCAGGTTCGCCGGGTTCGGCTGGGCGAGCCGTTTCCAAGATCGCACTCTGACGGATCCTCCCGGTAGCGTGCCGGCAGCCTTATCCGACTCCTCTGCGGGAGAACCACCTTGGACATCCTGCTCATCGCCGGCTTGTGGCTCGACGAATCCGCCTGGGACGACGTCGTGCCCGAACTCACCGCGCTCGGCCACCACCCCGTGCCGCTCGCCCTCCCGGGGCAGGGCGACGGCGACGCCTCCGCGACGCTTGATGACCAGCTCGAGGCAGTACTTGCGGCGGTTGACGCGGCGCCCGGAAAGCCGCTGGTGGTAGGGCACTCCGCGGCATCGACCCTGGCCTGGCTGGCCGCCGACGCGCGACCGGAGAAGGTGGCCAAGGTCGCCCTGGTCGGCGGCTTCCCCGCCCCCGATGGGCGGGCCTACGCCGATCACTTCGCGATCGAGGGCGGCGTCATGCCCTTCCCGGGCTGGGATCCCTTCGAGGGCGCGGACGCCGCCGACCTGGACCAGCAGAGCCGGGACCGTTTCGCATCCACCGCGGTTCCCGTCCCCGAGGCGGTCGCCAGGGGAGTCGTACACCTGACCGACGAGCGCCGCTTCGACGTCCCCGTCGTGGTCGTCTGCCCCGAGTTCACCCCCGCCCAGGCCGAGGAGTGGATCGCCGACGGTGACAGTCCGGAGCTCGCCCGCGCTGCCCGCCTCGAGTACCTGGATCTCGACTCGGGCCACTGGCCGATGGTCACCCGTCCCCGCGAGTTCGCCCGCGTCCTGGCAAAGGCCGCCAACTCCTAGCGGCGCTGGGTTGGGCTGTCAGGCCACCGTCTACGGCGGGCGAACGGCCCAGCGGGCGCCCTTCTCGCTCTGGATGCGGGCACGTGCGTGGCACTGGGCTCCAGGAACTTCGCACTGGTGGGCGTTCGCGTTCCGCCAGCGCAGATAGGACTCGTCGACGGGCCGTTCGCCGCGATGCGGGGTGTCCGCGAACACGACGTGTTCGGCATGGGCGTGCCGCGCCGCAGATCGGCATCGACCGCGGCCCCGGACCGCTTGTGCTCCTCACCCCTACGTGATCAGCGCCTCGGCCGAAACAGACGAACATTACGAAGGCTGCCTGAGCTTCTTCGACGTGCGCGGCCTGCCGCCGGGGTACTGGGCGGCTTCCCGCGGCAGGGCGGCGGTACCGTCTCAGTCGTCGTGCAAAGTGCGCGTGCCGGAGTCGGTGACCAGTGCGGCCGGCCTCGGGTTCCTGGCCAGGATGTCGGCTGTGGGCGGGGGAGGGGTCAGTGGAGCGTCACCGGGAGGTGGTGCAGGCCTCGCAGGGCGCTGTTGGTGTTCCAGACCGGCCGGCTGGTGACCTCGATGCGCTTGGTGGTCTCCAGGAGGTGGCGGAGTACGGCCTGTCCTTCGGCTCGGGCCAGGTGGGCGCCCAGGCAGAGGTGGATCCCGGAGCCGAACGCCAGGTGCTGGGACGCCGGGCGCGTCACGTCGAAGGCGTCGGGGTCGGTGAATTGCCGCGGGTCGCGGTTGGCGGCGCCGAACAGCAGTAGCACCCGGGATCTGGCCGGGATCAGCGCGTCGCCGATCTGGTAGTCGGTGGTCGCGGTCCGGTAGAACCCCTGGATCGGTGAGCTGAACCGCAGTTGCTCCTCGACCGCCGCGGTCACGAGTTCGGGCCGCTCGTGCAGTAGGTCGTACTGCTCGGGCTGCTCGGCGAGCGTAAGGAACATCGTGGAGAGCAGGTTGGTGGTCGTCTCGTTACCCGCGACCAGCAGCAGCGAGGTGAACCAGAACAGTTCCTCGGCCGAGATCGTGCCGTCGGCGGTGTCGCGCTGGAGCCGGCCGAGTACCCCGTCGCCTTCCAGTAGCCGGCCTGAGTCGAGTTGGCGCTGCAGGTAGGCGCTCAGCCGCAGCAGCCCGCGGACCGACCGGCTGAATCGCTTGGGGAGGTCGGGCCGCAGTTCGAGCTGGAAGCCCTCGACGATCCAGTCCGACCAAGTGCGGAAGACGTCCTGGTCTTCGGGCGGGATGCCGAGGACGTGCGCGATGATCCGTACGGGCAGCGGCACCGCGAGCCGGCTCACCATGTCGGCGCTCGGGGCAGCGCGCAACTCGCCGACGAGGTCGGCGGCGAGCGTATCGATGGTGGGGTTCCAGCGCTGCAGGGCGGGCTTGGTGAAGCCCGGCAGCACCGCGCGGCGCAGCCGGGTGTGCTGAGGCCGGTCCATCGTGATCATCATCGGCAGCCGGACCCGGGCGCGGGTGATGCCCTCGGCCGACGACAAGGCACCGTCGGCCCGGGCCGCCTCCCGGACCGCCTCGTAGTGGCTGATCACGTACAGGTCGCGGCGTTTGTTGTAGGCGACCGGGCCGCCCGCCAGCAGCCGCCGGTACGCCGGGTAGGGATCGGCGATCACCGCGCGGTCGAGCGGGTCATAGGAGGTCGGCTCGACCCCGGGCGGCAGGCCGCGGGAACGCTGATGCCGGCGGGCGTTGATCGCCGCGCGGCCGTTGGTGACCGCGATCTCGGCCGTGGTCGCCACGAGGATGCGCGCCTTGTCCGTCCCGGTCGTCGGCGTTCCGAGCTGTGGAGTGGGTCGGCTCAGCAGCTTCATGGCCAGACCGTAACAGAATTTTCTGTAACGGAGGAGACTGTATTTTGGTGCGATGGCGGAGGAGTTCACGGTCGAACAGCTGGCCCAGCGCACCGGGATGTCGGTGCGCAACATCCGCGAGTGGCAGGCGCTCGGACTGCTGCCGCCGCCGGCGCGGCGCGGCCGGGTCGGGATGTACGGGGTGGACCACATCGCCCGGGTCCGCCGCATCCAGAAGCTGAAGACCGACGGGTTCCGGCTCGACCTCATCCGCCGCATCCTCGACTCCGACCCGGACGCCCAGGACGCCGACCTGGAGCGGATGGCCGTGACGGTGCTCGAACCCTTCACCGTGGAGGAACCCCTCGCCCTGACCGAGGCCGAGTTGGCGGCCCGGCTCGGTCAGCGCGCCGGGCTTCCGGCCGAGCTCGCCGAGATCGGCCTGGTCCGGCGGCTGCCGGACGGCCGGGTCGAGGTACGCAGCCCGCGGCTGCTGACCGCGCTGGAGCAACTCGCCGCGCAGGGCCTCGATCTCGCGGGCCTGCTCCTGCCGCTGGCCGACATCGCCCAGCACAACCAGGCGATCGCCCACACGCTCGTCGAGGTCTACCGCGAGCAGGTCTGGGAACCGTTCCTGAAGTCGGGCATGCCGGCCGCCGGCTGGTCGGAGCTGAGCGACTCGGTCGTCCGGCTTCGCCCGCTGATGTACGACGTCGTGCTCACCACGCTGCGGCTCGCCCTGGACACCGTCACCGACCAGGCCCTCATGGACAACGCTGCACGGCTCCCGCCTGAGATGCGCTGACCATTCACACAGGCGCCAGCCGAACTCCACGGCCGGAACCGCGCCGGGGGAGGCTTGTGGTGGTCCATCGGCCACGTCTGGGCGGCCGAACGCATCGTCCTCGTGGGAAGCGTCCGGCCCCCACAACGCCCGGAGTCGAGTTCAGGGCCAGCGACATCGTCACCGAACGCGGCCGAGGGGCATCGCCACGGGCAAGGAGTTGCTCAGCGGCGGCGCGTTCGCACGCCCAGCGCATCGCGGCGTTCGTAACGCCTGCCAAACGGTCTGCGGCACGGCGCCAGATCCGCCCGGGGACAGGACGGCAGGAGGCGTCGACTCGCCGGCCTCGGTCGGGTCTCGGCTGACGTTGCCCTGGGGTGCTAGTTGCGCGTGCGCAACGCCTGCGAGAGTGCGTCGACGGTTACGCCCACTACGGCCAGGAGTTGCGCCGGGCTCGCCCCAGCCCTGCTCATGACGGCGAGAGACGCGTTCACGGCCGTCACGTGTTCAGCGAAGGCCTCGGCGTCCTGGTCGGCCAATCGGCCGGCTTTCAGTGCGGCGCGTAGACGCAAGCGCTGGAAGCCCAGCGCCTCCTTCGCGTGCGCTGCGACGTTCGGGCTCAGCGCCGGGATCATCATGGCCGATTGGGCAAGCAGGCATCCATCCGGCACTTCGGGATCGGCGATGCGCTCAAGGGTCACGTCGAAGAACGCACGAACGGCAGTAAGAGGCTCCGAGGCTGCACTCGACAGGGCGGCGTCGTACTTGTCGCCATAGCGCGCGGCGTAGCGATCCAGGCAGCGCAGGAAGAGCGTGTCCTTGTCGCCGAGCGAGGAGTAGATCGAGCTGCGGTTCAGGCCGGTCGCCCGGGACAGATCGTCCACCGAGGTGTCGGCGTAGCCGGCACGCCAGAACTGGATCATCGCGGCGTCGAGCGCCGTGTCCATGTCGAACTGCTTCTTGCCTGCCACGGGGTACTTCCTTGCCGGTGTGTCGATGTCTCAAGCTGCGCTACACACCATCTTATCTTGAACCAAACAGTTCAAGATGTGCTAGCGTCCGAGCATGGTCATGGCCGGGCGTCCCGCACACTTGACCATCCCGCTCTATGTCCTGCGGACGTCGAACACCCTGTCGGCCATGGCCTCGGCGTTCTAGACGCGCTGTGCGATCCCGGCCACCGGGCTGAGTTCTGCACGACGTATTCCGGGCTCGTCGTCCTCGTACTGCCACTGGGCCTCATCGATCAGGCCGTTGGGGCCCGGATTTCGAGCACCACGCTGGCCGCTCTCGTGACCCTTGGGCGAAGCACCGAGCCGGCAACCTGACACTGATGGAGGATCGCCGTGACCGACCCTGCGACCAGCGCTTGGCGCGTCTGCGAAAGCAACCCCGTCCGCGACCTGCCCCTGCACGACCTGGCGGGATTCACTCACCGCTGGGTCGACGCGGACGGCTTCCGCCTTCATGCCATCGAAGGCGGCCAGCCGACCGGCCCCGCCGTTGTCCTCCTCGCCGGATTCCCGCAAACCTGGTGGGCTTGGCGAAAGGTGATGCCCAGCCTCGCCGGCCGGTTCCACGTCATCGCGATCGACCTGCCGGGTCAGGGCCACTCCGAGCGTCCGGAGCGCAGCTACGACACGCACACGGTCGCCGCGCACGTCCACGCCGCTGTGAAGGCTCTCGGAGTGTCGACTTACTGGCTTGTCGCCCACGACATCGGCGCCTGGGTCGCTTTCTCTCTCGCACTTCGATTCGAGAGCCAACTGCACGGGGTGGCACTGCTCGACGCCGGGATTCCCGGCATCACCCTCCCGGAAGCGATTCCCACCGACCCGGATCGGGCGTGGAAGACCTGGCATTTCGCGTTCCACCTTGTGCCCGACCTGCCCGAGACGCTGCTTGCCGGCCGCGAACGAGACTACGTCGGCTGGTTCCTGAAAATGAAGGCCCTCTCTCCCGACACGTTCGACGACGCCGAGCTCGACCACTACGCAGCGGCAGTCGCCGTCGACGGTGGCCTCCGCGCTTCCCTCGCCTACTACCGAGACGCCGCCGAGTCGGCGCGCAAGAACCACGAGGCGCTCAAGCAGCGGCACCTCACCGTGCCCATCCTCGGCATCTCCAGCAGCCACGGCTCCATCCCGGACATGGCGGCCTCCATCAGCCCATGGGCCGAGGACGCCACCGGAGTCGTCGTGCCTGACGCTGGACACTTCATTCCTGATGAGCAGCCCGAAGCCGTTGCTGCAGCTATAGCCGATTTCATCCTCGACAGCGACTGACGCCGGTCGAACCTGACCGACTGCGCACCGCCCCGGTTCGTGCCGACCACGTCCGGCGGTGGAGCGGCCGTCTCGATGGGCGGTGCTGCTCAGCAGCCCAGGTCGCGGCGGTTGAGCCGCCAGGCGCCGGCGGCGATCAGGATGATCGCGGCGGCGGCCAGGACGGCGACGTCGACGAGGTCCAGCCCGTTCCTGAGCGGTTCGCCGCCGATGTAGTAGTGGTACGGGGTCAGGTAGCGGAGCCAGTCGGCGCCGACCTGGGGGGCGAACCCGTTCAGGGCGTAAGCGGCGACGCCGAGGCCGGCGGCCAGTGCGCCGAACAGGATCGCGAGCAAGGCCAGGTTGATCCGGACTTGGTCGAACGGCTGGGCATCGGTTCCGGCAGCGTGTCGGGGGCGATCAAGATGCTGTCGACCGTCGGGCTGATCGAGCGCGCTCCCGCGCCGGGCAGCCGCCGCGAGCACTACCGGGTCCGCGAGGGCGCGTGGGCGACATTGATGTCGGCCCAGAACGGGATGGTGCAGGCGATGTTCGAGGCCGCTGACCAGGGCATCGAGGCGGCCGGGCCTGACAGCCCGGCCGCCCGGTGGCTGGCGGAGATGCGCGACTTCTACGGCTTCATGTTCCGCGAGATGCCGGCCTTGATCGAGCGCTGGCGGACCGGACGCGAAGCCGATCACGGGGCCCGCACCGGCGGCTCGGCCCCGGGACGGCTTCAGCAGGGGTGATCGCAGCGCGTCAGCCTGGGTATGGCTTTCGCTTCTGCCAGAAGCTCACTTCGACGGCGAGCCCGCCTTCTGCGCGGGGACGCGGGGAGAGGACGGCGCCGTGTGCTTTGGCGATGGCCAGCACGATGGCGAGGCCGAGGCCGTGTCCGTCGCGGTGCACCCTGTCCGTGCCGGCTTGGTGGAAGGGCTGGAAGAGGCGTTCGAGGTCCTGGTGGGGGACCGGCGGGCCGGTGTTGCTGATCGCGATGTTCGCGTGTTCCGCCGATGAGGTGGTCGAGACCGTGACCTGGCCCCCGGCGACGTTGTGGCGGAGGGCGTTGTCGAGGAGGTTCGCGATCAGGCTGGTGACCAGGTGGGGGTCTCCGACGGCCGGCGCGGGGTCGAGGGCGGCGTCGATGCGGACGCCGCGGCGGTCCGCTTCGCTCTGGTGACCGGAGATGACGCCCTGAGTGATCTCGGCGAGGTCGATCGGGTCCCAGCGTTCGACGCCGCGCTCGCCGGTCGCGAGGGTGAGCAGCGCCTCGATGAGTCGTTCTTGCTGGTCTCCGAGCTGGAGGGCCTCTTCGCAGGCGGCCCGCAGGCTCGCGGTGCCGGCGGCGGGGTCGGCGAGGGCGACCTGGAGGAGCGTGCGCTGGCCGGCGAGGGGGGTGCGCAGTTCGTGGGAGGCGTTGGCCACGAAGTGGCGCTGCGCTTCGAAGGCGGCCTGGAGCCGTCCGAAGAGATCGTTGAGGGTCTTGCTGAGGTCGGTGAGCTCGTCGGCCGGGCCGGTGAGGTCGAGGCGCCGGTCCAGGTTGGTGGCGGAGATCTCCTGGGCCGTGGTGGTGATGGCGCGCAGCGGACGGAGGAATCTGCCGGCGAGCCACCACGCCCCGGCCAAGGCGATGACCGCGGCGACCAGGCCGATGACGGCGGGACCGACGTCGAAGGCGCGGCCGCCGGTCGCGGGGGCGGCGGGGGTACCGGCCGGGGCCCGTTGCGCACTGTGACCGTGGAGCAGGTCGGTGGCCAGCAGGACGGCCGCGAGCAGGCCGAGGACCAGGCCGGAGTAGAGCAGCGTGAGCTGCACTCGCAGGATGGGACGGCGGCGCAGCCGCGACACGACGGTCTTCACTGGCTGCATCACGGCTCTCCGATCCGGTAGCCGGCCTCGCGGACGGTGTGGATGAGGGGCGGGTCGCCGAGCTTGGCCCGCAGCCGGCGGACGGTCGTCTTGACCGCGGTGGTGAAGGGGTCGGCCGCCTCGTCCCAGACCCGTTCGAGGAGCTCTTCGGCGGAGACCACCCGGTCTCCCGCGGCGAGGAGGCACTCCAGGACCGCGAACTCCTTCGGGCTCAGCTCCAGGCGCCGCCCGGAGCGGAGAGCGACCCGGCGGCCGGGGTCGAGCGTGACGTCACCGGCGTGGAGGGTCGGTGGTGTCGCGGGTGCGGCCCGCCGCCCGAGGGCGCGGACGCGGGCCACCAGCTCGGAGAAGTCGAACGGCTTGGGGAGGTAGTCGTCGGCGCCCAGCCCGAGGCCGTCGACGCGGTCCCTGACGGTGCCGGCGGCGGTGAGCATCAGCACGCGGCTGTTCGACCGTTCCGCGACGATCCGCCGGCACACCTCGTCCCCGTGGACCCCGGGCAGGTCCCGGTCGAGGACCACGACGTCGTAGCGAGTGACGGCCAGGTGCTCGAGCGCGTCGCGGCCGTCGAGGACGACATCGACCGCCATGCCCTCGCGGCGCAGGCCGGTCCCGATCGAGCGTGCCAGGACCTCGAAGTCCTCGACGACGAGCACTCTCACGACCGTTCTCCATTCGGCTTCCCGCAGCGGCCATGTCGCTCTTCACGATGACAGGCCCACGGTGTCAGCCCGGTGTCGGCCGCCGACACCGGGCTGACACCTGCCGTCCCGTAGAGCTTGTGGCGGAGACCATCCCCATGAGCCAAGGACGGACGAGCACGTGAGCGACGCAATGATCGACGTCAGCGGCCTACGCAAGCGCTTCGGGCCGACCGTCGCCCTCGACGGCATGACCTTCACGGTCGCGCCCGGCACGGTGACCGGCTTCGTCGGCCCGAACGGTGCGGGCAAATCGACCACCATCCGGGTGATCCTCGGCCTGGACGCCCCCGACGAGGGCCATGCCCTGATCGGCGGGAAGCCTTACGCGCGGCTGCCGCACCCGCTGCACCACGTCGGCGCGCTGGTCGACGCCGCCGCCCTGCAGCCAGGACGCACCGGGCGCAACCATCTGCTGTGGCTGGCCCACTCGCAGGGCATGTCCGCCGGGCACGTCGACACCGCGATCGAGCTCGTCGGCCTGGGCCGCGCGGCACGCCGCAAGGCCGGCGGCTACTCGCTGGGGATGCGTCAGCGCCTCGGCATCGCCGCCGCCATGCTCGGCGACCCGCCGGTGATCATCATGGACGAGCCGTTCAACGGGATGGACCCCGAGGGGATCATCTGGATGCGCGGGCTGCTGCGCTCCCTCGCGGCGGAGGGACGGGCCGTCCTCGTCTCCAGCCACCTGATGGGCGAGCTGCAAGGCATCGCCGACCACGTCGTGGTGGTCGGCCGCGGCCGGGTGCTCGCCAACGCACGCGTCGAGGACCTGGTCGCCCGCGCCTCGGACGACCAGGTCCGGCTGCGCACGTCGGCGCCGGACGACGCCGCCGCGGTGCTGCATCGGGCCGGGACCGCGGCGACCGTCGCCGACGCCTACACCGTCACCGTGTCCGGGACGCCGGCGCAGCGCGTCGTGGAGGTCCTCGGCCGGGCGGGCGTGCCCTTCTCCGAGGTCACCGCGCACCGGGCCACGCTCGAAGAGGTCTACCTCCGGCTCACCGGCGGCGAGGCCGAGTACCAGGCCGGCACGCCGCACCAGGAGGCGCGTCGATGACCACCACCGAAGCGCCACGTCCCGCCATCCGACCCGAGCGGGAGAGCTTTCGTCCGGTCCTGCGGGCGGAGTGGACCAAGTTCCGCACGATCCGCGGCCGGCTGATCGGCCTGGGCATCGCCGTCGTGCTCTGCACCACGTTCACGTTCCTCGTCGCCAACGGCACCCATGAAGGCACCTGCACCGGCACCGGCTCGACGTGTCAGTCCGGTCATCCCTACGTCGCGACCGGACCGGACGGCGAAGCGGTCGCCGACAGCTACCAGTTCGTCGGGCAACCCCTCACCGGGAACGCCACGATCACCGTGCGGGTCCGCTCGCTGACCGGGGTGACCTCGGCCAACTCGACCGACACCGCCCCGTCGCTCGCCCACACCCGCCCGAGCCTGGCGGCCTGGGCGAAGGCCGGGATCCTCCTGCGGCCGAGCACCGCGCAAGGGTCGCCCTACGCCGCGGTCATGGCGACCGGCGCCCACGGAGTCCGCTTCCAGTACGACTACACCCACGACCAGGCCGGCCGGCCCGGGACCGTCTCCGTGGCCTCGCCGCGCTGGCTGCGGCTGACCCGCACCGGTGACACGCTCACCGGCTACGACTCCGCCGATGGCACGGCGTGGACGAAGATCGGCACCGCGCACTTGGCGGGGCTTCCCTCCACCGTGCAGGTCGGGCTGTTCGTCACCTCGCCCGTGTCGTTCGAGGGTTCCGGCAGCGGATTCGCCACCCAGGCCACCGCCGCGTTCGACCACGTCAGCCAAGGTGCCCGGGGCGCGCAGGGCACCTGGCGCGAGCAGAGCATCGGCGTTCAGGACTTCTATCCGAAACTGCCGGGCGGCGGCTACCACCGCACCGGCGGCTCCTTCGTCCTGCGCGGCTCCGGTGACATCGCCCCCGCGGTGGTCGAAGGGCTCCTCGGCACCGCCACCCCCTCCAGCAGCGTCCTGACCGGCCTCATCGTCGGCCTGATCGCGATCATCGTGGTCGCCGCGATGTTCATCACCGTCGAGTACCGCCGGGGCATGATCCGCACCACCTTCGCCGCCACCCCGCGCCGGCATCGCGTCCTCGCCGCCAAGGCGGTCGTCGTCGGCGGCGTCGCCTTCGTCGTCGGGACACTCGCCGCCGCGGTCGCGGTCCCCATCGGCGAGCACGTCCTCAAAGCGAACGGCGCCTACGTCTTCCCGGCCGGCGCCTCCACCATGGTGCGCATCATCGCGGGCACCGGCGCGCTGGTCGCCGTCACCGCCATCGCCGTACTCGCTGTCGGCACCATCGTCCGGAAGAGCGCCGGCGCCGTCACCGCGGGCATCGTCGTGTTCGTCCTGCCGTACATCGTCGGCTCCTCGATGTCCGGTGGCGCCGAGCAGTGGCTGTTCCGCCTCACGCCGGCCGCCGGCTTCTCCGTCCTGGGCGCTCTGCCCAGATCCGCGCAGGTCGACTACCCCTACACCCTGGCGAACGGCTACTACCCGCTCTCCTGGTGGGCCGGCCTGGCCGTGCTGTGCGCCTACGCCGCCCTCGCCCTCGGCGTCGCCGCCGTCACGCTCCGCCGGAGGGACGCATGATCGACGCGCTGCGCGCCGAATGGACCAAACTGCGCACCCTCACCAGCACCGCCTGGCTCCTCGCCGGCGCCGTCCTCCTGACCGTCGCGGTCAGCGCCGGCATCGCCGCCACCACCCACGTGACCTCCGACCGCGGACAGGACCCCACCAAGCTCGCCCTGACCGGCATCACCCTCGGCCAGGCGGTCGTCGCCGTGCTCGCCGTCCTCGCCGTCTCGGACGAGTACGGCACCGGCATGATCCGCCTCACCCTCACCGCCATGCCCCGGCGCGTGGTCGTCCTGGCAGCCAAAGCCGCCACCGTGGCCGGCCTGACCCTGCTCGCCGGCCTGCTCGCCGTCGCCGGCTGCCTGCTCGTCGGACGGCTGATGCTCCCCGGCGCCGGACTCGACCCGGCGCACGGCTACGCGCTCATCTCGATCGGCCATGGGCCAACGCTGCGGGCCGCGGCCTGCGGGGGCCTCTATCTCATGCTCATCGCGCTGCTCGCGCTCGGTGTCGCCACCGCCGTCCGCGACACCGCCGTCTCGATCGGAGCCGTCCTCGCCCTGCTCTACCTGCCCCCGATCCTCGCCCAAGCCGTCACCGACCCGCTGCGACGGCACCTCGAACAGATTGCCCCCATGACCGCCGGGCTGGCCGGCCAAGCCACGACCGACCTCGGTTCCCTGCCCATCGCCCCGTGGCCCGGCCTCGGTGTCCTCGGCGCGTGGGCGGCGGCCGCGCTCCTCATCGCCGGACTCCTGCTCCGGCATCGCGATGCCTGAACCGAGGCCCTCACCGTCGTCCGGCGCGGTCAGGAGGCCGGCGCGGTCAGGTAGTCGCCGTGCTCCAGGTCATCGAGCAGTGTCGGATGGGTGGGCGTCCAGCCGAGCAGTTCGCGGGTGTGAGAGCTGGAGACGGGCCCGTCGAAGGCGTAGACGGTCGCCATGAAGGGGCTGACGTAATGCGTGGCGGCCTGGTCGGCGGTCAGCGAGGCCGTGGGCAGGCCCAGGCCCCGGCCGATCGTCTCTGCGATGCTCTTCATTGGGACGCCGCTCTCGGCCACTCCGTGCAGCATGCTGCCCGCAGGTGCCTGCTCCAGAGCCAGGCGGAACAGGACGGCGGCGTCGAACCGGTGCACCGCAGGCCAGCGGTTGGTGCCGTCGCCGACGTAGGCCGAGACGCCGGTCTTTCGCGCTGTGGCGATGAGCATCGGGATGAAACCGTGGTCTTCGGGACCGTGGACGGTAGGGGCCAGGCGGACCACGCTTGCCCGCACACCCCGTGCGGCGAAACCGAGGCAGGCCCGCTCACCCGCGACGCGGAAGGCGGCGATCCCGGCCATGTCCGGCTCGTCCTTCTCGGTGGCCTCGCGGCCGGCAGGCATGACCAGCGTGCCGGAGGTGACGACGAGCGGTCTGCCCGAGTGCTCCAAGGGCTTGCCGAGCGCCTCGATCGCGGTCCGGTCGCGCCGCATCATGTCGTCGAGGTCGGAGAAGTCACCGCCGTAGGCCATGTGCAGGACGCCGTCGGCGGCTTCGGCGCCACTGCGCAGGCTGTCGAGGTCGTCCAGGGAACCGGGGTGCGGTGTGGCCCCCAGTGTCTCCAGCCGTTCGGCGGCGGTGTCCGAGCGCGCCAGTCCGGTGACGGTGTGGCCGGCCTTGATCAGCTCGGCGACGACCGCGGGGCCCGTCTGGCCGGAACCGCCGGTGACGAAGACATGCATGCAACCACCCTTAAGGTCAGCGACTGACGCTACTTAGCGCCAGTCGCTGACTTTAAGTAGAGCCAGTCGCTGGCGTCAAGTAGCGTCAGTCACTGACGCATGGATGGATGAGACGAACCCTCGGGCAGCGGGGGCGCGCCGGCTTCGCGGCTACGCTCCCGCTAGTCCTCGGGCATCACGGTGAAGGTGAATCCGGTACTCGTGGGACGGCGCAGCGGACCATCGGACTTGATCCGGCGCAGTGCCGCGTTCCTGCTGAGGCCGAGCCCTTGGGCGATGAGCCGGTCCGGCCGCACCGGTACCGGATCGTCGAAGGCGACCTCCACCCGGACCGGCCAGGCCTCGTCGAGCCGTGCCGGCGGGGCGTGGAGCCGCCAAGCCCCCGTCCAGTCCAGGGTGAGGCGGTTCCGCCGGGCGAAGAGCGGATCCAGCAGGGTGGACGCCACCAGTTCGGGATCGTTGACGCTGTAGCCGTGGAGTTCGGCCGGGTCGAGGGATCCGACCGGTACTCGCCCGTGCACGGTGAGCTTGCCCGTCCGGTCGCAGGACACGCAGCGGACGAGCAGCCACACGTGCAGCAGTTTGCCGTTGGAGTTGACGCGGAACCTGCCCTCGCCGGTGGTGGCCGACTCCGACCCGCAGTCCACGCACCGCAGCGAAAGCAGAGGCAGCCGGGTCCGGCGGACGAACCAGGGCAGCACGATATGAGGTTGTGAAGACATGATCTCTCTGGACCTGACACGAGGCCGATTGCGCGCGGCCTCAAACGCTGTATGACCGGGCGCGCAAGGGCAGCCCGGCAGAACCGACGGGAGCGTCGGCTACAGGTGAGCTGAAGAAGGTGTCAGGTCTAAAGAGCAGGCGGGGTCACGCGGGTCCGTCCTTTTGTCTCCACTGCGTCGAGTCGCAGGCAACCTACGGGAACGAACAAGGCAGGCTCAATCGATTTTCCGGCCGAGTTAGGCCGTGCCCGATGGCGGCCGTGGGGGAGGGGCGTCAGGTTCGGCGGCTGGGGAGCATGGCCAGGGCCCCGGAGCGCTGGGCGACGAGGTCGTCGTAGGTGCCGTCGCGCTCGGCCCAGCGATGCATGAGGACCCGCTCGACCAGGATCTCGTCAGGAGTCGGGCTCTGCGAAAGCAACTGCATGACCTCAGCGGCGAAGTCGTCGAGCGGCAGTGCGTGCGGGTTCACCTTCTCCTGTCCCGCCGTGGCCACAGCCGGAGGGACCAGCTCGACGACGTCGACGCCGGTGCCGCCGAGCTGGGCGCGCAATGCCTCGGAGTAGGCGTGCACGGCAGCCTTCGAGGCGGCGTAGGTGGGCATGGGCGGGAACGGCAGGAAGGCGATGCCGGAGGTGACGGTGACGAAAGTGCCGGCGCCGCGTCCGACCAGGTGCGGGGTGAAGGCGTCGATCACCCGGATGGTCCCGACCAGGTTGGTGTCGATGGTCGTCTGCGCCGCCTCGAAATGCTCCGGGGTGCGCAGGTCCTCCAAGAGCATGACACCAGACATGGTCACCACGGTGTCCAGCTCCGGATACCGGGCGAGGACCGCGTCACGGGCACGCGCGACGGATGCGCCGTCGGTGACGTCGATCTCGAACGTGCCGATGCCTTCGCCGGAGAGTTCGGCGAGCGCCTCCGCGCTGCGGCCTCCGACGGCCACGGTGCTGCCCGCCGCGGCGAACCGGCGGGCCAGTTCCCTGCCGATACCGGACGTCCCGCCGACGATGAGAACGGTGCACTTGGAGAGATCCATGAGGTCGTCCCTTCGGTTCAGAGCACCGGCGGCGTCCTTGACCGCGGCGCCGCCCAGCGGTGATCTCTGTCCTTCTCGAACTGTGATGCCACAAGCCTCGGCGGTGTCCGCCGGGCCTGGCAGAGCCCCCGTCTTCCCAGGTCCTGGCAGGACCCCCTCTGGGACGCGCGCACCGCATTACCGTGGAGACATGAGGGACGAGGAGTCCGGCAACCGGCTCGGCAGCTACCTCCGCGCCCGGCGTGACCTGGTATCTCCGGCGCAGGCGGGGATCCCGCCCGGCGGGCACCGCCGTGTCCCCGGCCTGCGCCGCGAGGAGGTCGCCCTGCTCGCCGGCATCAGCCCCGACTACTACCTGCGCTTGGAGCGGGGCCGCGACAAGAACCCCTCACCCCAGGTCCTCGAATCGCTCGCGCGCGTCCTGCGTCTCGACGACGTCGAGCGGACGTATCTGCTCGGCCTCGCGGCGGCACGCCCCAAGGCCCCGCGCCGCAAGCGCCCCGAACGCGTACCGGCGCGGGCGCACCAGCTTCTCGCCCACCTTCCGATTCCCGCGTTCGTCGAAGGGCGCGCGTTCGACGTCCTGGCCTCCAACGCCATGGCCGTCGCGCTCTCCCCGCGCCTGCGGCCCGGCCAGAACCGGCTTCGTTCCTTCTTCCTCGATCCCGAGGAACAAGCCTTCCACCAGGACTGGACGAAAGCCGCCGCCGGCTTCGTCGCCGCACTTCGCACCAGCATCGGGGACGACACCGACGACCCCCGGTTCGTCGAACTCGTCGGAGAACTCGCGCTGTCCAGCCAGCGGTTCCGCACCCTGTGGGCCCGGCACGACGTCCGCGCCCTCGACGGAGGCACCACCACCGTCCACCACCCCGTCGTCGGCGAACTGCGGCTGCACCGCGACAAGCTCCCCATCGACGACGTCATCCTCGTCGTCTACTACCCCGACAAGGACAGCGACAGCGACGAGAAGCTGCGGCTCCTCGCCGCTCTCGCGCAGCCCGAGCCCACCGACGCTGCAGGCGGCAGGGCGGCGGACGCCTCGCACCCGAAAAGGCCCTGACGAGCACGGGACGCCCGGCGGTACAGCCGGACCACTGAACGATCACTCTCCGCCATCTCGCAAGTACTAAGGCTGCTCTGTCAGCGGCACTTCTCACGGGCTTCGACACCCCGAAAGTAGCGTTCACTTTCAGGTGACTGCAACGAGTGCAATGCGGATTGTTGCGTTACCCGCGAGCCAGTTGCAATGATTTTGTGGAGATGACCTGTGGGAATGCTCGTAAGTCGCAACAGGTGTGTTGCCTGAACCTTGAAGGCAACGTAGCGTTTGCGATGTCAGAAAGAGCGAGCCGCAAGGCGAACCGCAAGGAGCACAACGATGAACACCACGATGAACACCTTC
>NZ_JAGEPF010000039.1 GCF_017573465.1 Actinomadura violacea | reverse complement strand
GATATCCGAGCGGGCATTGGCCATCACCGAGACGGTCCTGGGCCCCGACCACCCTGACGTCGCCGTCCGCCTGGGCAACCTGGCCGCCACCTACGCCGATCTGGGACGGCCCGCCGAGGCACTGCCGATATCCGAGCGGGCATTGGCCATCACCGAGACGGTCCTGGGCCCCGACCACCCTGACGTCGCCGTCCGCCTGGGCAACCTGGCCGCCACCTACGCCGATCTGGGACGGCCCGCCGAGGCACTGCCGCTGGAAGAGCGGGCATTGGCCATCACCGAGACGGCGCTGGGTCCCGACCACCCTGACGTCGCCAACCGGCTGGGCAACCTGGCCGCCACTCACCGCGATCTGGGACGGGCTGCCAAAGCGCTGCCGCTGGAAGAGCGGGCGTTGGCCATCACGGAGACGGCGCTGGGCCCCGACCATCCCACCGTCGCCATCCGGCTGGGCAACCTGGCCGCCACCTACACCGCTTTGGGGCGGGCCGCCGAAGCGCTCGAAGCGATCAGGCGAGCTGAACAATGCGCATTGGCTGCACTCGGGCCGGAACACCCCACGACGCAGTCAACTCAGTGGTACGCCGACCACTTGAGAGATCTGTTCGGAGTTGCTGACTGAAGGGAAGCTGTACAGCACGCAAGTACAGCAACGCGAGCGCACAGACACTAAAGCGAACACGTGTCGACGCACGCTGTACCTGGAGGCAGTGGTGGGAGATGCGGGGGTGCCAGTGGTTCGCATCCAGGTGTTCACCGGGTGGAGGTACGCGCCTCGAACACCAGGCACCTGCGCCGACCTTGAGGCACCGTCTACCTTGGCAGACGTCCCGTGAGCCGGATGGTCGCCAGTTCTGGAAAGCGAAAGGTCGGCGGTTCGACCCCGCCCCTGCCTACACCTCGTGACGAGCGAGAGCATCTCGGAGCGGTGATCGGTTCCGGGCCTTTGAGTTGGACTGCGAGGTGCCTATTCGTGGACGGCCCTCGGCGTGCTCGGCATGAGTTTCAGCGCGCCGTGGGGGACGCTGACGCACAGCGCCGTGGGAGCGAGCACGGTCAGGGCCCCGAGCAGGCTTGCCAGCAGGGAGTGCGCAATGCCCATACCGGTCGCCACGGTCGCAAGAAACACGTAGACCATGGCAAGCGCTCCGGCAACGGCCGAGGCGACGAGCCACTTGGCGACGAGACGTCCCTTTTTCGCGGCCATCTCTGCGATAACGCTGGCCGGCAGGAACAGCAGCGGCACCAAGACGACGCCCACCACGCCGGCAAGCAGCACCAGGAAAGGCCCCGCAAGTGGACCGCCGGTGTCCGCATCGGCGACGACTGCGCACGCGAGCAGACCGGCGTAGATGACGACGCCCTGCACGACGAACGCCGCGCAGGCGACCACCGCACCGAGCAGGTGCCGGCCGGCCTTCACGAACATAGTCTCCCCCTGCGGTCACGCCCCGATCAGCACCAATGCGCGAGGCCTAAGCAGGTCGCCGGTTCGCACCCTGCCACCGGCCACGGACGCCCGGATTGTGATCGTATCGAACGGTTGTCGTAGTCGGCGGGGACGACCGGTGTCGCAGTCGAGCACCCGAGGCGGCCGATGGCAGACGGGCGATCGTCGGGACGAGGGCCGCGCCCTCGTATCGTCCGTCCGCTGGAGGTGGGACGACGGTGGGCGGGGAGATCAGCGCGCGCAAGTACGTCATGCCCGTGTGTTAGAAGGTATTGCCGACCCCCTGGAGGAATCACGTGCGGCTTCACTTCGATGGCCTGTACGCCGAGCAAGGCCAGACGTACACCTCGTTCCTGCGCTTCTTCCCCGCAGGGGAGGGCATGGCCGCATCGGTCGAGCATGATCTCCCGTTGGAGGAAACCGTCGTTTCGGTGGCCTCGTGGCTGCTCCCCGACCACCCCCTTGCGTCCCGTGGTCCGTACTCGGTGGAGGGCAACGTTCTGTCGTTCGATGCGACGTCCAAGGAAGGGATGGTCGAATACCTCGGCGTCATCGCGCCGCACGGCATGGAGCTATGCCTGCATTCGCACAGCCACATCAACGGCCACAGGGCCTACGGCGTTTACCGGTACCAGCGCCTTTCCATCTCCTAGCAACACCAGGAGGTGCGGGGTGCGGGTGGGCGCGGCGAGGGATTCGGCCGCTCCTGGCCGTCCAACTCCCGCTATACGGAGATCAGTGGTTTCCGGTTGTGGATGGGCGGCCACGCTTGCTGACCGGGCTCGAAGCCTGACCCCGCCGCTAATGGCAACTTCCGGCTCGGATGATGGTGGATGCGGCCCTACGGGTCGACTTTTCCTTGTGCCGTCCCTTGGTTACCTTCGAAGGTATGGACGAGGCGGAGGCGAGTGGGCGGGTCTGGCGGGACCAGGTGCGCCGGCGAGTGACCGCAGAGCAGGACCGGGACGCCTTGGCCCGTCTCATCGAGTACGACGCCGACCCGTTCGAGGTCGAACTGTACGAGCTGGCGGCCGACCCGCGGACGTTGGTCATCGACCGCGCCCAGCGGCGGCACGCCGGGCAGCATGAGCGGCATGTTCGGCGGTTGAAAGAGCGAGGTCGGCGGTTCGACCCCGCCATTACCTGGTGATCTGGTGGCGCTACTCGGAGCGTCGTCTCGCAATCGCAGATCACCGCGGCGTCGGGCCGTCTGCAGGCGGGCAGCATGTCGGGAGGGGCTGCCCGCCTTTTGCGTTGGGTCAGGTGTTGTCCGTGGGGTGACGCGGCGACAGTTGCAGGACGTAGCCGTCGGGGTCGCCGATGAACGCGGTGGGCAGCCCGTCCGCGCCGGTGAACTGCATCAGCAATTCCCCGCCCGCCTCCTGAGCGGCGCCGATGACCGTCTGGAGTGCGGTGGTGTCGGCGACGTCGAACCCGATGTGGTCGACGCCCCCTGAATCTCCAGGTCGGCGCGTCTTGCCGCTTGCCCGGTCCAGGTCCCTGCCCGCGGCCTGCAAGGCCAGCACGTCCTGTGCTCCAGGGGTGGCCAGGAAGGTGATCTCTTTGGTGACCTGCTTGATCCGCATGCCGAGCGCCTCGGTGTAGAACCGCACGGACTCCGGCACGTCGCTCACCACCAGGTTGACGTGGTTCAGTCCCAGCGTCGCCGGCTGCACGGCTTCGGCCGAGGTCGGGATCGTCGTCATGGTCTGCCTCCTCTGCTTCCGGACCGCCGCTCGGTCCATGCGGCTAGGCTGCGACTTGAACCGCGGTTCAAGTCAAGGCCGGGCCGGGGAAGGGAAAGCGCGCCATGGACGACGCTCGTCAGCGCTTGCTGGACATCGGCGAAGTCGCCGAGCGCGCCGGTCTGGCGCCATCGGCTCTGCGGTTCTACGAGCGCAAGGGCCTGATCAGCCCCGCCGACCGCGCCGGGCTACGCCGTGTCTACGCCCCCGACGTCCTGGACACTCTCGCGCTCATCAGCGCCGCCCGCGCCGCCGGCTTCGCCCTCGCCGAAATCGCCGAACTCCTGGCCGCCCGCCCCGGCGACCGGGACCTGCGCCGCCGGCTGGCGGCCAAAGCCGACCAGCTCGATCAGCGCATCACCCAACTCACCGCCATGCGCGACAGCCTCCGGCACGCCACCGCATGCCGCCACGCCCCCCTCACCACCTGCCCGCACTTCCTCCGCTCCATCCGAGCCACCTAGACGGCCTGCAACAGCCGGGGCCTCGCAAAGCGGGTCTAGTTCTCGTGCTCGCCGTCGGGGTCGCAGTACTCGATGTCGTCGGTCGGGGAGAACTTGCCGATGAGCAGGCGCCGGACGAAGGCGCCGCCTTTGGGCACCTCGTCGGCGTCGACCTCATAGGTGAACTGCTGGCCCTGACGCAGACGGCGGCCGCTGATCGTCACGGGACGGCGCACGACGTAAACGGCGCCCCAGGGGCAGCAGTAGTAGCTGCCCAGCAGCTTGCCATTGGAATTCTTGGCGTAGTCGATGGCGCCCTTCTGCTTGGCGGCATCGATCTCGGCCTGGATGCGCAGGGTGGCCGCCGGGGCCGGGTCGAACTCCCAGAGTTCCTTGACGGATTGGCGGGCACGGGGGTCCTTGCGCCATTTGGCGCGTTCGCGCGGCGAGGTCAGGCACCAGGGGTCGAAAGACGGGGACTTCGGGGTCACGTGCTGAGGAGCGACCGCGCCGATCTCGCCGCTCTCGTAGTCGGCGATCAAGGCGGGCATGGCCGTGAGCTGGCCGAGATGGTGATAGGACTCCAGGGCATGTTGCAGGCGCTGTTCGATCGCCTCATGCAGCCCGGGTTCGGGATCGGCTTCCAGCAGTCCCTCGGCGTAGTCGGCGGCGGTGGCCGCGTCGGCCGCCAGCTGGCGGAGCCGGCGCAGGTCGGCACCGTGCTCGTCGGCGTCCTGGACGGTGTTCTGGAACGTCCCCAAGGCCACCTCGGCGTGTTCCCTGATCGCCCGGGTCGCCGCGAGCATGCCGCGCAGGTGCGGCAGCGGGCACGGGTCGGCCTCCGCCCACTCGGGCAGGTCCGCCGGGAGCCTGACGACCTCGCCGACCGCGAAGGTGTCGTTGCCCGCGGCCTGCCGGGCACGTGACGTCCATGCCTCGACCTGGTCGAAGCATGCCGACACCTGGGTGTGGGTCACCGGCGGGACGTAGCCGGCCGTTCTGGGATCGGCGGCGTAGTCGGCGTCGAGCAGGTGTTCGCCGATGGACTGCAGCACGAAGGCATTCCAGGAGCACAGCAGCTGGCTGGAGATTCCGGGCTCGACGTGCCAGAGGTTCGCGCCGTCGGCGGCGAGCTTCTGGCGGAGCGTTTCGGCGTTCTGCATCTCGCCATAGGCGAAGCCACCCGCGCGGCGGAACGATTCCAGGGTGTCCGCACGTACTTCGCCCTTCAGCTTGGCCGCGACCCGGACCAGCAGTGCGGGCTTCCCCGACGACTCTCCGTCAATGCCCATGACAAATCCCCCTGGATGTTCGCCGGCGCCTCGCCGAGAGTCTAGACATCAATGATCTTTAAGGGAGAGAACCGTCGGCATTTCGGCCGCCTGCACCGCTGGGGGTGCGGAGGCCGTTGACGAGGATCGACAGCAGGCGGGGGCCCCGGGCGTCGAGTTCGGTGTCGTCGAGACGTGACAGCCAGCTGATGAGGACGATGACGTCGCGGGCTTCGGCGTCGGGGCGGACGCTGCCGGACGAGCGGCCGGCGGCCAGCAGCAGTTCCACCGCTTCGCCGATCGGCCCGAGGCTGTGAGCGGCGAGGTCGCGCCATGTCGCCGCCTCGATGGCGGCGAACACGTCGCGCTTGACCCGGGCGTAGGCGGCGACGCGGTCGAACCAGGCCGCCAGCGCGTCGAGGGGCCGGTGAGCCGCCAGCAGACGCGGTGCCTCGGCCACGAGTTCTTCCACTTCGCGGCGGTACACCTCGGCGAGGAGGTCTTCGCGCGTCGGGAAGTGCCGGTACAGCGTGCCCTGGCCGATGCCGCAGGCCTTCGCGACCGCGTTGAGCTTCAGCTCGCCCGGTTCGCGCACCAGTTCGCGGGCTGCTTCAAGGATCCGTTCGCGGTTGCGCTGCGCGTCGGCACGCCGGGTCGCGCTGCTTTTGACAGAAGCGGACATGTGTCCGCTATCGTGGTCGTCGTAACCGGACATGTGTCCCATTCTACCGCGGAGGTCTTCATGACCGTTCAGGGCAAGGTCATCGCCGTCACCGGCGCCAGCAGCGGGATCGGCGAGGCGACGGCCCGCCACCTCGCCTCACTCGGCGCGGCCGTCGTCCTCGGCGCCCGCCGCACCGACCGGCTGGACCGGCTGGTCGCCGAGATCGAGGCCGACGGCGGCGCGGCGGCCGCGGTGCGCGTCGACGTCACCGATCCCGGCGACCTCCAGGCGCTCGTCTCTCTCGCCGTCGAGCGCTTCGGCCGGCTGGACGTCCTGGTGGGCAACGCCGGCATCAGCAAGATCAGCCCCGTCGCCGACCTGGACGTCGAGGGCTGGTCGGCGATGGTGGACGTGAACGTCAAGGGGGTCCTGAACGGGATCGCGGCGGCCCTGCCGGTGTTCCGCCGGCAGGGCGGTGGCCACCTGGTCACCGTCGTCTCGACGTCCGGCCTGAAGATCGTTCCGACTCAGGCGGTGTACGCCGGGACGAAGAACGCGGTGCGCACCCTTCTGGAGGCCCTGCGCCAGGAGAGCACCGACGGGGTGCTGCGGACGACGTCGATCTCCCCGGGCTACGTCCGCACCGAGCTCATCGACAACGCCGTCGACGACCCGGCCGTGCGCGAGCAGGCCAGGCGGAACATGGTCGACCTCGGCATCGACCCGGCGGCGGTGGCACGGGCGATCGCCTTCGCCATCGACCAGCCCGAGGACGTCGAGATCGGCGACCTGACCATTCGGCCGACCCGGCAGGGCTGAGCGGGGAGTCAGACGTCGGACTCCAGGGCGAACGTGTTGCCGTCCGGGTCCTGGAACCATGCGATGCGTCCGCCGCCGGCCCGAGGGCTGATGCCCTTGGCGTCGTGTTCGAACTGGTCATAGCGGACGAACTCGACGCCGGACGAGGTGAGTTCGTCAACGATCCGATCGATGTCGTCGACGTACCAGGTGGCCAGTGTCGCCGAGGTCTCCCCGGCGGTGGCCGACTGGTACACGTTCAACGCCGGGCCGCCACCCGACTCGTACACGCGGCTGCCATCGGCGATGTGCGCGCTCGGGCCGGATCGCAGAGCCCGGAGGCCGAGTCTGCCTTCGTAGAACGCGACCGCCTCCCGTATGTCGGAAACGGCCACGTAAGTCCTGAGTTCATACGCGCTCAAGGGCATGAACCACCCTCTCACGAACACGAGCAGCGGATCGCGGCACGTCAGCGCGGGGTGAGCAGGCAGAACTCGTTGCCCTCGGGGTCGGCGAGGACCGTCCACGGGGCGTCGCCCTGGCCGATGTCGATGTCGGCGGCGCCGAGCGCCCGCAGGCGCGCCGCCTCCGCCGCGTGATCGTCGCCGGGGTAGGGCCGGACGTCGAGATGGACGCGGTTCAGTCCGGTCTTCACGTCGGGCGTGCGGACGAACTCGAGATAGGGGCCGATGCCGGCGGCCGAGCGCAGCCTCGCGAGATCGTCGGCCGCCTCGTGCACGATCCAGTCCGTCGCCTCGCCCCAGAAGCGGGCCATGGTCCGCGGGTCCGCGCAGTCGACCACCACCGCGGCGATCGGCCCGGTGTCCCGGTAGATCGACCGGGGCTCCAGCACGCAGAACTCGTTGCCCTCGGGGTCGGCGAGGACCGTCCACGGCACGTCGCCCTGGCCGATGTCGGCGGGCGTCGCGCCGAGGTCCTGAAGGCGCGCGACCAGGTCCGCCTGATGGTCCGCCGAAGCGGACGCGAGGTCGATGTGGACGCGGTTCTTCACGGTCTTGGGGTCCGGGACGCGAAGGACGTCGATGCAGACGGCGGAGGGGTCGGGATAGGCGAAGTCCTTGGGTTCGAGGTTGGTCACGCCGGGTCCCTCGCTGGCGACGCCCCAACCGAGGACATCCGCCCAGAACCGCCCGAGTGCGGAGTCGTCCCGGGCCTTCATGCTGATCTGCACCAGCCGCGTCGCCATGCTGCCGATCCTATGGGCGTGCGGGTGACACGGCTGGTCCAGGTCAGTACGTATGGCCTGGCCAGTGCGGGTCGTCCCAGCGGGCCGGGCCGTTCAGGCCGAGCAGGCGGACGCGTTGGAGGAGTGCGTCGTGTCCCCGGAGGCGTCCGGGGGCCTCCCGGATAAGCCAGACCACGAGCTCGGCGCGCGCCGACGCTTCGGACCCCCAACTGCACCATGGCAGAACGTCTCCGAGGAGGTCGTACTCCCATTTCTCTATCGCCTCCGCCAGGTGCCGATCGGCCGCCGGGGTACGCGACATCTCCCAGGCGGTCAGCCACGGGGTGAGAGTGTCCGAGGCCTCGGCGAGAAAGGCGAAGACCTCGAATGCGGGGATCGCGGGATCGGGCGCCGTGAGGGTGTGGGCCCACCATGCGTCGAGGAACCACTGGACCGCGGACGATTGGCCGGAGGACCACTGGCGCCACTCCCCATGCGCGAGGAAACGTCCGGCGTCCTCGAAGCCGATCTTGGGCTCGACTGCGCCGTCGACCAGGGCCGCGGCGAACTGCGGAAGGATCCGGCGCACCACGGACGCGTGGTCGCTCCACCCGGGAGCCCACCAAGTGCGGCGCAGCAGATCGGGATCGAGCGGGACGTCCGCCGTCTTCAGAAGCGCCAGTTCGTTCGCGCTGCCCCAATGGCATTCGCAGTTGTGCTCATCGGGAGCGGCGGTCATTCCGCGGAAGGCGGCGGCCAAGCCGTCCAGTGCGGCCTGGAGTCGCGGTCCGGGGGGTGTCCGGTCAGGGCTCGTCATGGGCGTTCGCCTTCAGGGACTCCGCGCCTTCTCACCGGCCGAAGATCGGAAGCCTACCGGCTCGCCGGAGCGAGAAGCCAGGACCGCTTCGTCAGGTGATGCCGAACAGGGGGAGGCAGTTGTTCGGGGTGGTGACGGTGACGGGTGGGCGGGGGCTTGATTGCCAGTCGCTGCGTGACAGTCTCAGGCGTTGCGAAATGACGGTCCGGCCGTTCAGGACGTCGCGGGCTATTCCGTCCGGGCGGTAGCCGAGGTTGCGGGAGATCTTCAAGGGCGCCGGGTTGTCGGCGAAGGACGCGGTCGTGGCCTCCAGGCATCCGAGTTCGGTGAACGCGAAGTGCAGGACGGCGGCGCGCATTTCGGTTCCGAAGCCGTGGCCGTGATGGTCCAGGCCCAGCCAGGAGCCGGTGGTGATCTCGCGTCTGAGCGCGAAATCCCGGGCTCGCATGTCCTGGACGCCGACCGGCCGGCCCCGGTGGAAGACCGCGAGTTCCAGTGCCCATTCCTGGGGGCTCCAGGTGCCGAGGCGCTGCCAGTGCTGCTGGATGACGTAGCGGCCGCGGTCGGTCGGCGGGCGGTCCGTCCACGGGGTGAGGAATGGCATTTCGCCGGGTGGATGGACGCCGCGGGCGGCCAGGTCGGCGAGTTCGGCCAGTTCCTCCTCCGAGGGGAGCCGCAGTTCGAGCCTGGGGGTCGTGAGACGGATGCCGCGCAGGGGCCAGTAGTCGGTCAGCACGCGCGACATTGTGCGGTGATGGTCAGCGGGAACGCACCTGGTTTAGGGGCGGGGGCACCGGCGGGGGAGGGCCACCTTGCCCGGGGTGTGCTTGAAGGTGTTCATCACCAGCCACTCGTCCAACTCGGGGTCGAAGAGGTTCTGGACGCCGAACTGGAGGACCTGCCAGAAGGTCGTGGGGTCGCGTTGGTCGACGTAGACATCGCCGAGGGCGAGGGGGAACCGCAGGTACTTGCCCGGAGGCAGTTTCGGCGCGACGATGCCGGTCCGCCAGTGGTCGACGCGGCGGGCGGGGTGCCGTTGCAGGATCTCGCGGCCGACGAACCGGGACTTGGCGAGTTGCTGGTTCAGGGTGTCCAGGTTGAAGCCCGGGATGCGCGAGCATGTGTGGTCCTTGAGACCGGGCCATTTGTAGGTCAGCGTGTAGAGGGAGTTCCGGTAGATGAGGTTCGTGAACCAGATCGGGTAGCGCGGGCCGCCGGCGATCATCTGGCTGTCGCCGTTCCGTCCGGTCCAGGTGAACGGGACGGTGATGCCGAGGTCGCGGACGATCCATTTGCCGCTTCCGTGGAAGTTCCGCGGCAGCCTCGGCGGAGCGGGCTCATGGTCCGCGGCGGATGCCGGGGAAAGGGTCGAAGCCGCGGCCATGACGGCGAGTGCGGCTGATGTGGCGGCTCTGCGTGCGCGGTTCATGGCCTCTCCTTCCCGGCGCCGACTTGTGCACCGTCCCCGGCATCGGAGAGGGGGAAGACCATGAGCGGGTCACGGTCTGATCTTGTCCGTTCAGCGGCGGCCGGTGGGGCGCTTCGGGGGCGACTCGGCCTCTTCGGAGAGGACCTCGACGATCCGCTGCCGGACCTGGGCGAGGTGGTCGACGAGGTGCTTCTCGGCGGCCTCGGTGTCGCCGCGGGCGGCCTGGCGGGCCAGTTCGCGGTGGCCGCCGCCGTGGTCCTCGACGCGGAGCGTGAGCAGGTAGCGGCCGACGCGGTTGCGGAGGTCCTCGATGAGCTCGACGGTGACGGGGTTGTCCTCGGTGGCGTACAGCTCCCGGTAGAAGGCGACCCGGTCGTCGACGGACGGGTTCTCGTCGAGGGCGGCGCCGAGGTCGCGGAGCCGCGCGGCGCGGGCGGAGGTCATGCTCGCGATCGACTTGCGCAGCGCGTGCGTCTCCAGGAGGCGGCGCAGCTCGTAGATCTCCCTGACCTGCTCGACGGTGAGGGTGCGGACGACCGCGCCGCGGTGCGGGTGGAAGGTGACGAGATCCTCGGCCTCGAGCTGCATGAGGGCCGTGCGCACCGGGATCCGGGAGACCCCGATGCGCTCGGCCAGCTCCTCCTGGCGCAGCCACTCGCCGGGCGCGAGGATCCCGGACAGGATGCACTCGCGGATGATCTCGTAGACCATCTGGCCCACGGTGCTGTACCGGCTGGACAAGCGTTCAGCCACGTCGGCGACGAGGTCCGTGTCGCGCGTCCGCCGGGTCACGGCCGCTCCTCAGAGATGGATCATGGATTCTGGATACAGTCTAGCCGTCAGCGCAGGCGCGGGAGGACCTGCGTGCCGATGAACTCGATCTGCTCGAACCAGCGGGCGAACTTGAAGCGGAAGTCGAAGACGAGGTGGTCGACGCCGACCTCGGCGAACTTCTTCACCTCGGCGACGACGTCGTCCGGGTCACCGGCGATGAGCTGGCCGGAGAGGTCCTCAACGGTCTCGAACCGGCCGGACGGCGGCTTCACCGCGAACTTCGCCTTGTTCGACCAGGCCAGCAGGCCGGGGACGTTCACGTCGCGGAGCGCCTCCTCGCGGGTGGCCTCCACGGACGTCGGCGGGATCACCGCGACGGTCGGCATCGGGCGGCCCTTCTCGGCGGACAGTCCGCGCATCGTCTCCACGCGTTCGGCCATGGTCGCGAGGGAGATCCGGCCGGGCATCCAGCCGTCGGCGAACTCGACGGCGAGGCGCGCGGAGCGCGGCGTCGCGCCGCAGTACCAGAACGGCACGGGCCCGCCGAGCGGCTTCGGTTCGACGGTGATGTTGGAGAAGGAGAAGTTCTCGTCGGCGTAGTCGACGTCGTTCTCGGTGGCGAGCCGGCGCAGGATGTGCGCGTTGGAGCGGACGAGCGACACCCGGTCCCGGTCGCCCCAGCCGATCGCCTCGAACTCGTGGTCGAAGGTGCCGGCGCCGACGCCGAGGATCAGCCGGGGCCCGACGAGCCGCGTCATCGTGCCGGTCATCAGCGCGGTGACCAGCGGGTGCCGGAACGGGATGAGCGAGCCGGTGCCGAGCCCGATCCGCTCGGTGACGGCGCCGATCGCGGTCAGCGTGGTCAGCGCGTCGTAGAACTCGCGGTTCGGCTTCTCCATCTCGCCGTGCGGTTCGAAGACCAGGTGGTCGCGGACCCATACCGAGTCGAATCCGAGTTCCTCGGCGCGACGGGACCCGCCGAGCAGCTTCTCGCGGTCGGCGTGCTCGCCGAAGTGGGGCAGCAGCAGTCCGAACTTCACGCCAACCTCCCGTGGCCGGGGACGCCCACGACGTCTCCCCCGGCGTAGACCTCGGTTCCGCGGACGAGCGTCCGCTCGATCCGCATCCGGCAGGTGACCCCCTCGTAGGGGGTCCAGCCGCATTTCGACAGCACGCCGTCCTCGGTGATCTCCATGGACGCATCCGGGTCGGCGATCACGATGTCGGCGTCGTGCCCGGGGAGCAGCGCGCCCTTCCGGCCGGCCAGGCCGAAGTGCCGGGCGGGGGCCTCCGCGACGAGCTGCGCGACGCGTTCGACGGGCAGTTCGCCGCGCGCGGCGGCGTCGAGGAGCAGCGGGTAGTAGTACTGGATGCCGGGCGTCCCGGTGTGGGCGCTCCACATCTTCGTCCAGCCGATGTCCTTCTCCTCCCGGGTGTGCGGGGCGTGGTCGGAGGAGCAGACGTCGATCGTCCCGTCGCGGAGCCCCTCCCAGACCGCGGCGCGCGCGTCGTCGGGGACCCAGTACGAGAGCGCGTACGGGCCGAGCCGTTCGACGTCGTCCCAGCGGGCGAGGAACAGCGCCCAGTGGTTGACCTCGCAGGTCACGTCGACGCCGCGGGCCTTGGCGCGGCGGACGGCGTCGATGGAGCGGCGCGTCTGCATGTGCGCGAGGTGGATCGGGCAGCGGGCGGCCTCGGCGAGGCGGAGGACGACGTCGATCGCGGTGTCCCAGATGACGCCTTCGCGTTCGGCGTAGGCGCGGGCGTAGGCCTGGGGGGTGTTCTCGCCGCGCTCCCAGTAGGCGCCCTCGATGTAGTCCATGAGCGCCTGGTCGTGCGGGTGGATGATGAACCGCTTCCCGGTGGCCGCGATGGTGTCCATCATGCGGAGCAGGTCGCCGTGGTCGTGCATGCCGGTTCCGGCGGGGTGCGGGTAGGTCCGTCCGGTGTCGACGACCATGTAGACCTTGAACGCGCGGACGCCGCGGGCGGCCATGAGGGGAACCTCGTCGGGCAGGGTCGCGGCGGGGTTGTGGTTGTAGTCCACCATCGACGACGCGGCGTACCGGGCGAGGACGTCCTCCAGGGCCTTGTCGGTGCTGGTCGGCGGGTCGAGGTTCGGCATGCCGAAGATCGTGGTGACGCCGCCGGCGGCGGCCTGGCGGGCCGTCGACTCGATGTCCTCCTTGTGCGTGAAGCCCGGTTCGCGGGTGTGCACGTGGACGTCGATCATGCCGGGCAGGACGAGCCTCCCGGACGCGTCGATCTCCCGCGCGGCGCCGGGCGTCGGGACGGCCCGGTCGACGAGCCCGGTGATCCGGCCGCCGGTGACCAGGACGTCCGCGGCGAGCTCGCCGGCGGGGGTGATCACCCGTCCGCCGCGGATCCGCAGGTCGGGGTCACTCATCGGCGGCCTCCGGGACGTCGAGCAGCTCGCGGCGGGCCCCTGCGTCATCGCAGGTGTCGATCACGACGTGGGCGGGGCCGAGGTGGCGGTCGAACCAGTCGACGATGCGCGGTGTCGTGGTCGTCCAGTACCGGTCGTAGGCGGCGTAGTGGGTGGTGTGCCGCTGCATGATCAGCTGCTTGGGGCCGCGGGCCGCGGCGTGGATCCGCTCGGCGTGGTCGGTGGGCGTCGTCGCGTCGCCCTCGATGCCGATGACCAGCAGCGGCGTCGTGAGGGCCGCGGCCGCGTCGGCGGGCCGGTAGGCGAGGATCTCCTCGACGGCGGGCGCGAACTCGACCGCGGTCGGGATCCGGCCGTCCACGTCCGCCTTGACCTTGGTCGCGCGCCGCTCCCGCGTCGGGACCATGATCTCCTCGCGCGGGTGGACGGTGCGTCCCTTGCCGGTCAGCACCCGGTCGCGCCGGTCCGCGCGGACGCTCGCCAGGAAGTCGAGCCATTCCGACTCGCTCCGCATCCGGTGCAGCCAGTCGGCGCCGTCGGCCACCGGGAGCTGGCTCACCGCAGCGCGGACGAGCGGGTCGGCGGCGGCGAGGAGCACGGCGTTGCCGCCGCCGGTGCCGCCGCTGCCGAAGACGCCGATCCCGTCGGGGACGACGTCGTCGCGGCTGTCGAGGTAGGCGACCGCGCTGCGCAGGTCGGCCAGCTGCCGGGCCGGGGAGAGCACGCCGCGGTCCCCTTCGGAGTCGCCGAAGCCCCGGTAGTCGAAGACGAGCACGGCGAAGCCGGCGTCGGTGAGGGCCTCGTGGTAGCGGACGTAGAGCTTGGCGTCCTTCAGCCCGAGCCAGCCGGGTCCCTGCACGATCGCGCGGTAGGGGCCGTCGCCGGCGTCGGGTGTTCGCCACAGCGCGCTGATCCGGTCACCTTCGCTGTACCAGCCGATCTCTTCGGTGCGCATACGCCTTCCCATGCGTGTGGGCCGGGCCCTGATGACCCGAAGCACGCCTAGCGTGAATCTTGTATCCAATCCTTGTCAATGGTGCGGCGCGATCGACTGATGGATCACGCCCGGCCCTTGCAAGACGAGCCCTTGTATGCCTGTCACAAGCGAATATCGGAGGCATTGACGCGCTGGCGAGGGCGTGAATAACGTAGCCAACTAGGGTCCGCCTGCACGGCAGGGCCCGGAACGGAGCACTCATGGCGAACGCCTCCGCCCCCGATCCGCCGACGAGCGACGCCCGTGGAACCGGGCCGCAGGAGCTGCCATGAGGGCGGTGCGGGTCACCGGAGGGCCGGAGACGCTCGCCGTCGCCGACGTCGCCGTCCCCGAGCCCGGCCCCGGCGAGGTGCTGGTCGAGGTCCACGCGGTCGGCGTCAACCAGCTCGAACGGCAGGTGATGGCCGGTGCGCGGCTGGGCGGCGAGCCCGCCGCGCTGCCCCGCACGGTCGGTATCGACCCGGTCGGCGTCGTCGTCGCCGCCGGCGGCGGGCCGGCGGACGAGCTGCTCGGCCGCCGCGTCGCGGTGAAGCCGAACCTGCCCTGCGGCGACTGCCGGTTCTGCCGCGAGGGACGGGAGGCCGACTGCACGGACCAGACCGTCCTCGGGGTCCACCGGGACGGGGGCGCCGCCGAGTACGCGGCGGTGCCGGCGCGCGCGGTGTTCCCGCTCCCCGACGGCGTGCCGTTCCCGGTCGCGGCGGCCGCCGTGCACAGCGTGCCGATCGCGCTGCACATGATCCGGCGCGGCGGCGGCGTGCGGCCCGGCGACGCCGTCCTGGTGACGGGGGCGACCGGCGCGCTGGGCTGCGCCGCGCTCCAGGTGGCCACCGCGCTCGGCGCGCGCGTCATCGCCGGCGCGCTGGAGGGCGAACCGACCGGCGAGCTGCGTGATCTGGGCGCCGATGCCGTCCTCACCTATGGCGTGCGGGAGGTCGCCGGCCTGCCCGGGGCCGTGCGCGCGCACGTCCCGGACGGCGTGCGCCTGCTGATCGACGCGACCGGCAGCGGCCCGCTGATCGAGGCGGCGCTGGACGCGCTCGGCTGGGCGGGCCATGCGGTGTTCGCCGCGGCGCTCCCCGGGGCCGCCGTCACCGTCGAGTCCCGCCCGTTCTACGCGCGCCGCCTCACCCTGCACGGCTGCGCCGCGGCCGACAACGCGGACATGCGCGACGGGCTCGCGCTGCTCGCGGGCGGGCGGGTCAGCCCGCCGGTCACCGCCGTGCACGGGCTGGAGCAGGCCGGTGCCGCGTACGCGCACGCCGGCCGCAGGGACCACCTCGGCAAGGTGGTGCTCCGCGTCCGTCCGGAACCCGGTGCCCGACCCGAGAAGGAGCGTTGATGCCCGCCCCCCTGGACGACGTCCGCGTGATCGAGATCGGCCGGTACATCTCCGGGCCGTACGCGGCGAAGCTGCTCGCCGACCTCGGCGCCGACGTGATCAAGGTCGAGTCGCCCGACGGCGATCCGATGCGGCGCTGGCAGGGCGGCGGCGACCGGCCGTACAGCCCCCAGTTCGGCGCCTACAACCGCGGCAAGCGCGGCGTCACGCTCGACCTGCGGTCACCGGACGGCCTCGCGGACCTGCTGCGGCTCGCCGGAGACGCGGACGTGCTGATCGAGAACTTCCGTCCGGGCGTCGCGGACCGGCTCGGCTTCGGCTGGGAGCGGCTGCGCGCGCGCAACCCGCGCCTGGTCTACTGCTCGATCACCGGTTTCGGCCCGGACGGTCCGTACGCCAAGAGGCCCGCCTATGACACGGTCATCTCCGCGTTGGGCGGGATGTACGGGCACCTCGTGCCGCTGGACACACCGCGTCCCGTAGGGCCGGCCTTCTCCGACCTGCTGTCGGGCATGTCGGCGGCGCAGGGGATCCTCGCCGCGCTGCACGCCCGATCGAGCACCGGTGAGGGGCAGCATGTGGAAGTGTCGATGCTCGGCGCGCTTACCGACTTTCTTACCGAGGCCGTCTCGACATACCTGGAAACGGGCACGGTGGTGGCGCCCGGCACTCGCGCCGCGCGCGCGCAGGCGTACGGCTGTGTCGGTTCCGACGGCCTCCCGTTCGTCGTCCACATGTCGGTACCGGAGAAGTTCTGGCGCGGGCTGCTGGACGTCATCGAGCGTCCCGACCTCGCCGACGACCCGCGGTTCGCGACCCGCGAGGCGCGCTACCGCAACTACGACGCGCTCGACGCGATCCTCAAGGCCGAGACCGGCAAGCACCCGCGCGACGAGTGGTTCGAGCGGCTGACCGCGGCCGACATCCCGCACGGCGCACTGAACACCGTCGCCGGCCTCGCGCAGGACCGGCAGGTCCGCCACCTCGGCCTGATCGACGACCACGAGACGGTGCCGGGCACCCGGTTCTCCGCGTGGGAGCGGGACCGGCCGGCGCCCGCCCCGGACCTCGGGGCGCACAACACGGAGGTGCTCGATGCGTGACGACCTGGTGGCCATCGATGTGCACACGCACCCGCAGACCGAGGAGTTCCTCGCCGCGATGGGCGCCCGCCGCGCGCAGATGGGCTCGCACTTCGGCAAGGAGCGGCGGCCGGTGTCGTTCGCCGCGCAGGCGGACGCCTACCGGGACCGCCGCATGATGGCGGTCATCGTCAACTCCGACGACGAGACGCAGTCGGGCGTCCGCGGCGCGCCCAACGACCTGCTGGGACGCGCCCAGGCCGACCACCCGGACGTGTTCATCGCGTTCTGCGGCATCGACCCGTGGAAGGGGAAGGCGGCGATCGAGGAGATCCGGCGCTGCGCCGAGACCTACGGCGTGCGCGGGGTGGGCGAGCTGAACCCGGCGCGGCAGCGGTTCCATCCGAACGACCGGCGCTTCTACCCGATCTGGGAGACGTGCGCGGAGCTCGGGCTGCCGGTCATGTTCCATGGCGGGTTCCCCGGCGGCGGCGCCGGGACGCCCGGCGGGATGGGATACAAACTGGAGTACGCCCGTCCCGTCCCCTACCTGGACGACGTGGCCGCCGACTTCCCCGAGCTGAAGGTGATCAGCGCGCATCCGGCGTGGCCGTGGCACCTGGACAATCTCGCTGCCTGCTGGCACAAGTCGAACTACTTCATCGACCTGTCGGGCTGGGCGCCGAAGTACTGGCCGGCGGAGGTCGCGCGCTACGCGAACAGCATCGTCACCGACCGGGTGCTGTTCGGGACGGACTGGCCGGTGCTGGACGCGGAGCGGTGGATGAAGGAGTTCGACGCGCTGGAGTTCAAGGAGGCGTCGCGGCGCAAGATCCTGCTCGACAACGCCCGCGGATTGTTCGGGATCTGACATGGCCGAGATCGTGGGGATCTACGGGGTCCCGCACAACCCGCTGCTCTGGCGCACCCTCGCCGCCGACCCGCTGCCCGACGACCTGCGCGCCACCGCGGACGGGTTCGCGCGGCTGCGCGCACGGCTGGCGGAGGCGCGGCCGGACGTCATCGTCACCGTGTCGACCGACCACCTCACCCAGTGGTTCTACGACAACATGCCGTCGTTCCTGGTCGGGAAGGCCGAGCGGGTCCCGGTGACGTTCTGGGCGGAGGAGCGCGAGTTCGGGCTGCCCAAGGCGGAACTGCGCGGCGATCCGGAGCTGGCCCGCGCGCTGCTCGCGGGCGGGATCGAGCGCGGCGTGGACTTCGCCGCGTCCGACGAGTTCACCGCCGACCACAGCGTGCTCGTCCCGCTGCTCTACCTGCGGCCGGACCTGGACCTGCCGGTCGTCTGCGTGTTCACCAACTGCATGGCGCCGCCGCTGCCGACGCCCGCGCGGTTCTTCCGGGTCGGCGAGGTCGTCAGGGAGACGATCGAGGCGCTCCCCGGCGGGCGGAGGGTCGCGGTCGTCGCCAGCGGGCACCTCGCCACCGAGGTCGGCGGGCCGAAGCACTTCGCCGGCTCCCCCGACCGGGACTTCGACGCCTGGGCGGTGGAGCTGCTGCGCAAGGGCGCCGTCGAGGAGGCCGTCCGGTCGCTGACGTTCGACCGGCTGCTCGCCGCGGGCAACGTCAGCCACCAGTTCCTGAACTTCCTGGTCACGATGGGGGTGGCGGGCGGCGCGCCGGCCCTGCACGCCGACGGCGCGGTGTCGCGCTTCGCCACGTCGCCGTTCTTCGAGTGGGCGGTGTGATGGGCGCTTACGACATCGACAAGTTCATGCGGGCGGTCAACATGGACGCCGACCGGCTACGCGCCTACGTCGCCGACCCGGCCGCATTCACCGCCGAATGGGTCGCTGCGGGGGCGCGCGGCCCCGGCTCAGAGCACCGCTCCGGGGGGATCCTCGACGAGCGGGAGCAGCGCGCGTTCCAGGAGCGCGACTATGGCGCGCTGTACGGGATGGGCGCGCATCCGTACCTGCTGTGGAGCTTCGCGGAGGCCGTCTGGGTGCCGGAGATCAGCCGTCCCGACCTGGTCGAACGCTTCCGCCGGGCCGCCGCCGCGCACGGCTACCCCGACTTCGCGACCTGACCTGCGGGAACGGAAAGGGGCGCCGGCGGCAGGCCGGCGCCCCTTTCCGTTCCCGCTCAGCCGATCGTCGTGATCCTCGGCGCGCGCGACCACGCGGTCTTCGGCCGGGGCGCCTTCTCGCCGTCCACGTAGACGGCGTCGACCTGCTCGTCGAAGAAGCAGACGAGGTTCTCGATCTTCGGGCACTCCGGGATCGGATACGGATAGGCCCAGGCCACGTCGTGCATCAGCCGGTCGCCGGCGCGCACCGACCAGTAGACCGGACGGCCCTTGTACGGGCACTGCGACGACGTCGGCGACGGCTGCAGCATGTCCATCCGGACGTCCTGCTTCGGGATGTACCAGCGCGGCGGGATGTTCGTCTCGACGAGCAGCCGGGGACGGCGCGTGTCGGCGACGACCTCGCCCAGCACCACGACCTCGATGTGCCGCGAGCTGTTCAGCACGTCCACCCGGTGGTACGGGTCCCTCGGGTGTCCGTAGATCTCGTCGTCCTCCTCGAACCAGGCGTCCATGGTCTTCCAGTAGAAGGCGATGTGGCCGGCGATGCCCGGGGCGCCCGGCGGCGCGTCCTCGAACGTCCAGGCGGCATCGCGGATCTCCCGCTCGCCCACCCGCAGGCCGAAGAACCGCGCCTTCCCCTTGACCGGGTCGTCGCGCGTCTTGCCGGACGGCGTGAGCAGGTCGGTCCGCACGTCCTCGGCGGGAAAGTAGTAGACCGGCATGTGCCGGGACTCCAGGAGGAGTCGGGCGCGGCACGAGTCGGCGACCGCCACGCCGCCGCAGTAGGCGCGGACCCGTTTGGGCGTGGGCTCCGCCTTCACCGTGTAGTCCACCTGGCGGGCGGCCTCCCGCTCGATGACCCGGTCCTCCAGCGGCTCGTCGAACAGTTCGGGCATGGTCACTCCTTCGGCTTCGCCTGGATCTCGATCTCGATCTTGACCTTGGAGCCGATGAGCACGCCCCCGGTCTCGAGGGCCTGGTTGTAGGTGACGCCCCACTCCTCCCGGTCGAACTCCGCCTCCGCCGAGAACACCGCCTTCCGGTTCCCCCAGCCGTCGGCGGCGGCGCCCTGGAACTCGACGTCCAGCGTCACCGGACGGGTGATCTCGCCGATCGTCAGGTCGCCGTCGACCAGCCAGTGGCCGCCGCGCGGGCGCACGCCGGTGCTCCGGTACGTCATCCGCGGGTGCGCCTCGGCGTCGAGGAAGTCGCGTCCCCGCAGGTCGCGGTCGCGGGCGGGCATCCCGGTCTCGATGCTCGCCGTCTCGATGTCGACGGTGACCGCGGAGTCCTCCGGACGGTCCGCGACCGTGACGACGCCGGCGAACCGCCGGAAGTGCCCCCGCACCTTCGAGATCACCAGGTGCCGCACCACGAACGCGAGCGAGCTGTTCCCGCCCTCGAACACCCACTCGCCGGGCACCGGCACCTCCCGCCCGTCCACGGTCCGGGTCAGGTCCCCCATTCAGCCCTCCTCGGCGCCGGCCGCGGCGCGGCTCTGCCCATCGGCCGCGGCGCGGCTCTGCTCATCAGCCGCGGTGCGGCTCTGCTCGGCGAACCGGACGATCCCCGCCTCCCGGTCGTCCTCCGTCATCTGCTGCCACATCGGGAAGTCGTCCCGGACGACGCTGTGCTCGCAGATCTTCCCGTCGCGGAACCGCAGGAAGTGGACGTGCGGCTGGCTCACGAACCGGCCCGTCGCCGGGATGCCGAACAGGCTGCCGCCGGTGTTGTACGCGGTGAACGTGCCCCTGAGGACGACCATGTCGCCCTCCGCGACGGCGGACTCGATCTCGAACTTCGCGTCGGTGAACAGCAGCTGGAACGCGCGCCGGACCATCTTGGCGTTCTCGAAGCCACGGTCCTTGCCCGGCTCGGAGGCGCGGTTCCAGTAGTCCTCGGTGTGGTACTTGCGGAAGTGCTCGGCGAACTCCTCGCCGTCCGGGTCGACGTCCGCGCCGATGTCGCGCCCCCAGATCGCCAGGGCGATCTCCTTGTTGCGCTCGGCGATGGGATCGGTCATAGGGGTTCTCCTTCTCATCGTGCCGCCCGGTCCGGGACGGGCGAGGCGGCGGTGACCACGGGCGCGGCGGGTTCGGCGGGCGCCGCGGGGACGGTGGCCGCGAGGGTGCGGGCGGACGTGCGGCGGGTCGTCAGCAGGCGCAGCCCGTAGCCCGCGACCAGCACGCACACCGTGAAGATGACGGCCATCGCGGCGCCCTGGCCGGGCGCGTAGAGCTGCGCGGACTCCGGGTCGATGCGGCTGTAGAGGTACCAGGACAGCGGGCGCGACTCGGGCGTCGCGAGGAACGCGGGCAGGGTGAACTCGTTCGCGCCCATGATCACCATCTGGATCCAGGCGCCGAACGCGGCCGGCATCAGCAGCGGCACCACGATGCGGCGGAACACCGCGAACCGGCTCGCCCCCGCCGCCGACCCCGCGTCCTCCAGCTCCGGGTTGATCTGCAGGACGGCGCTGTAGGAGATCCGGTAGGCGACCGACACCCGGTACGAGTACGCGAGGACGAGCACCCAGATCGTCCCCATCAGCGGCACCCACCGGTTGAGCGAGCTGTAGAGCAGGAACGCCGAGAAGCCCACCATCGTCGCGGGGATCGCCAGCGACGACGACGCCAGCGCGTCGAGCGCGCGCATCCGGCGCCGCTTCCCGGGCGTGCGGGCGGTCGTGTACGCCACCACCATCGCGACGGCCACGGCGAGCGTCGCGCTGGACACCGCGATGACGGCCGTCCGGCCGAGCGACGCCCAGAACTCGTGGTCGCCGAGCGCCGCGGAGAACGCGCCGCCGGTGAGGTGGTGCGTCAGGTTCGACCAGGTGACCGGCATCGCGTACGGCGTCACCGCCGACCAGAGCAGCGCGAGCAGCGGCAGGATCGTCGTCGGCACCAGGTAGAGCGCGACGAGGGCGAGCGCCGCGTACCGGAACCGTCCGAGCGGCAGCCGCACCGGCCGGTAGTCCTTGCCGGTCACCGCGGCCCGGCGGTCGGCGCCGCGCGTGGCCCAGAGGTAGACCCGGAACAGCAGCACGACGATGACCAGGAAGTTCGCGCTGTACGCGGCGGCCAGCCCGTAGCGGGGCAGCTCCCCCGTGCTGGGCGTGATGATCTTCCACAGCTTGAGCGAGAAGATGTGCCCGCCCTCCTGCTGGCCGAACAGCAGCGGGACCTCCAGGTTGCCGAACAGCAGCATGGCCAGCAGGACGACGACGCCGAGCGTGCCCGGCCACAGCATCGGCAGCGTGACGCGGCGGAACGTCTGCCACGCCGACGCCCCGCTGGCGCGGGCCGCCTCCTCGTGCGACCGGCCCATGTTCTGCATGATCGGCATGAGCAGCAGGAACGGGAACGCGACGTTCGCCAGCCCCTGCACGACCGTCATCGTCGCGAAGTCGAACGGGTCGATCGGACCGCTGCCGTGGCCGCCGAGGCCGGCGGCGCGCAGCATCTGGTTGAGGACGCCGGACTTCGGCGCGAGCATCAGCAGGTAGCCCTGCGCCCGGACGATCGGCGGGATAACGAACGGCACGATGACCGCCATCGTGATCACGTTGCGTCCCGGCAGGTCGGTGCGGACGACCAGCCACGCCAGCCCCCACGCCGCGAGGACCGCGACCAGCGTCGATCCGCCGACGAACAGCGCGGTGTCGCGCAGCGTGCGGAGCAGGTCGCCGCCGAGCCCGCCGTACAGGTCGGCGAAGTTGTGCAGGCCCCAGCGCGACGAGGGCAGGCCGAAGGGCAGGTAGGTGCCGCGGACGGCGCTGACGACCTGCACGGCGAGCGGGATCACCAGCAGGTAGACCATGACCAGGACCGCGACCGCGGTGGCGGCCCGCATCCCGGAGCCGCCGCCGGGCCCCCCGCGGAACCCGCCGCGGAACCTACGGCGGTCTCTGCCGCGGTCGCTGCTGCGGAAGCCGGGCACGCGCCTCACTTGCCCATCGCGTCGTCGGCCGCCTTGATGAGCTCGTTGTACTTGTCGCGGTTGGCCTGCGTCTCGAAGATCGTCCAGCCGTTCCGGACCGCGGTGAACAGCGCCGCCTGGTTGCGTTTGAGGACGCCGCTGCTCGGCTGGAACACGCTTTCGGGAAGGCCTGGGAAAGGCGTCTGCAGGGTCAGGAAGCGCTTGTCGGTCATCCGGGTGCGGAGCCAGTCCGGGTCATAGGCGTTCCAGAGCAGGAACAGTTCGGCGGCGGGCTTGTTGCTGCCGTACTTGTTGACGCCGGAGAACTGCACGTACATGTTCTCGGTGTCGACCGGCGACACCGCGAGCTTCGGGTTCGGGTCGAACAGCGGCCCGTTGATCATCACCGGCTTGTCGCCGTTGGCGAGCAGCGTGCCCGGGTTGTTGGTGACGGTGAGCCCGGCCCGGCCCTTCAGGTCCTTGATGAGCTGGACCATCTTGTCCTTGCCGTACTTCATGCCGTAGCCGCTGAAGTCCTGCGCCTCGTAGTCCGACATCGCGATCTTGCCGTTCCACTGCGGCGCGAGGAAGTCCGTCCAGCTCGTCGGCACGCTCTTGACCTTGGCCGTGTTGTAGGCGACGAGCGGGCCGTTGATGCTGTCGGGCAGCAGCTCCGGGGCGCCGATGTCGAACCATTCCTTCGGCACGCCGAACTTCGTCCAGTCGACCTTCTCCCAGAACCCCTGGTCGTACATGGCGGTGATGCTGGTGATGGAGCCGGAGACGACGTCGGTGTTGCGCGCGCCGGTCGCCTTCGCGGAGATGATGGCGGACGAGAGGTTGTAGTTCAGCCCGCGCGTCTTCACCTTGATGCCGGGGAAGCGCTTGGTGAACGCCTTGATCAGGTCGGGGCTCAGCTCGTACCAGTCCCAGACGACCAGCTGCCCGCCGTCGGTCTCCAGCGCGTGCTTGTAGAGGGCGTCCATGTTGGCCTTCAGCGTCGGCCAGTACGCGGTGTAGAAGTTCTTGCAGCGCGTGATCGGGCCGAACGGCTCGGCGTCGCACTTGACCGGCTGTGCGGTCTTCACCGGGCCGACGACCTTGCTCGACGAGGAGCCTCCGTCGCATCCGGTCAGCGCGATCGGGCCGGCCACGAAGACCGCCGCCAGCCCGGCGCCGACCTGGATCGAGCGTCGCCTCATGGTCTGCTCCTCTCCCTCTGCCCCGGCCTGAGCGGCCGGTGATCGAGTGATGGTTTGGATTCTGAATCCAATTTTTCGGCGGGAGGCTTTCCTGTCCGGTTCCGGTCAGGGTCGGAAGACGGGTTTCAGCCGGCCTTGGCCACCGGCCCGGCGGCGGCCGGGAGCCGCGCGCCCCGGTCGGTGAGCACCGCGCACCCCTCGGCCGCGAGCTCGATGTGCACGGTGTCGCCCTCCCGCGGCGCCGCCTGCGGATGCCGGTGCACGAGCAGCACGGCCGCGCCGCAGCTCACCTGGCACTCCACCGACTCGCCGAAGAAGTCGACGCGGTCCACCGTCCCGGCCAGCATCGTGGCGCCGCCCGCCGCCGCGTCCGGCGGCGACAGGTGCATCCGGATGTCCTCCGGGCGGAACGTCATCGTCACCCGGTCGCCGACCCGCGTCCCGTCCGGGCACGACGCCCGCACCACGCCCGCCGCGGTGCGCAGCAGCCACCCGTCCGCCGCCCGCTCGACGACCTCCGCGTCCAGCAGGTTCGCCGTCCCGACGAAGTCGGCGACGAACCGGGTGGCGGGCCGCTGGTAGATCTCGCGGGGCGTCCCCTCCTGCACGATGCGCCCCTGGTCCATCACCGCGATCCGGCTGGACATCGACAGCGCCTCCGCCTGGTCGTGCGTCACGAACAGCGCGGTCACGTTCAGCCGGCGCTGCAGTTCGCGCAGCTCGACGCGCATCTGGTCGCGCAGCCGGGCGTCCAGGTTCGACAGGGGCTCGTCCAGCAGCAGGAGCCGCGGCTCGCGGATCAGCGCCCGCGCCAGCGCCAGCCGCTGCTGCTGCCCGCCCGACAGCTGCGTCGCCGACCGGCTCGCGAAGTCGGCGAGCCGCACGGTGCCGAGCACCTCCTCGACGCGCCGCCGGACCTCCTTCTTGGTGCGCCGCCGCCCGTCCACCCGGAGGGGGAACGCGACGTTCTCGAACACCGACATGTGCGGCCAGATGGCGTAGCTCTGGAACACCATCCCGATGTCGCGGCGCTCCGTCGGCACGTAGACGCCCTGGTCGACGACCGGGACGCCCGCCAGTTCGATGCGCCCGGAGTCCGGCCGCTCAAGCCCGGCGACGCAGCGCAGCGTCGTCGACTTCCCGCATCCCGACGAGCCGAGCAGGGTGTACATCTCGCCTTCGGCGATCGTCAGGCTGACGCCGCCGACGGCCCGGTGGTCGGATGCACCGTCCACCGGATAGTCCTTCACGAGGTCTCGTACGTCCAGGCAGATCGTCGTCGTATCCACGGTCGACATGCTCCCTCCGCGGAGGCTCGTCCTGCGGTGGCCCTCAGACCTGCCCCCCGGCGCCCTCCTCCACGGAGGGACGGCCCGCATGCCGCGGAGTCTACGCTCGCCCAAAGATGACGGACCTATAAGAAATTTCTCCCCCGCTATGACGACACCCGCATACCTCGCCGGCGCGACGAGCCGCCTCCGCCTTGCATCACCGCAGCTCAACGCCCCTCTCACCCGTTCCCGGACGGCACCCGCCGCTCAGACCGCGTCGATCTCCATCGTCGTGACCGTGCCGGCCCCATGGGTCAGCGTGAGGATCCCGTCCTGCGAACGCGCGTCGGGCTCGCGCGCGTACCGGCGTGCGCCCGGAGCGTCGGTCGCGTCGGTCACCCACACGCGGGCAATATCGGTGCCCTGGGTCAGCCGCCGCAGGGCGTAGGTGACAGTTCGTTGCGCACCATTGTTGACGGTGACCAAGGACAGGCGCTGGGACGCCGCGTCATGTGCGGCAATGGTGTTCGTGTGCCCTGAGTTGAGAATTCGCGCCCCCGGCCTGATATGGCGAGTGTATTGGGCCAGGACGTGGTACTTGGTGTTCACGCCGCCCACTCTGCCCTTGAGCGTGCCTTTCGCACCGCCGTTCGGGTTCGGGGTCTGATCGTCGTATTCGCCGTCCAGAAGTCCCCAGTCGAGCGCCTCCACCGGCTGCCAGCAGACCCATCCGCTCGGCCGGAGGAACCTGATGTCGCGGCTGATGCTCAACGCCATCGCCATTCCGTCGGGCTCCCCTTCGGAGTACTCCGACTGCCATACCGGCATCGCTTCGCCCACGGCTTTGCGCAGATCAGCGCGGCTGCGGCAGCCTTCGTCGCGCTCGTACGCGTGCACGTTGACGCGCCCGACGAGGCGTCTGGTGTCCTCGGTGAAGCTCCGCCAGGTCCTCGCGGCGCCCGCGTAATGACATTCGTCGGACGCAGCGATCAGCACATCACCGAGACCCTGCTCGTCCAGCGCGCCGCGCAGGAGTTCGATGACCGCCTCCTGCGCACCGAGGGTGAAATGACAACCCTCCTGGTTCTGCTTTGCATGCCAGGAGTTCAGCGACGGCTCGTTGAACGGATCGACCGACGAGAATCTGATTCCCCATTCGTCGCGTGCCCGCCTGGCCACCGCCGCGATGAAACGCGCGAACTCCTTCTGGTACTGGAATTCGAGATTGTCCTGATCGCCCCGCTCGGCGCCGGAGGGATTCCCGTTGACCGTCATCCACCACGGCGGCGACACCGAGAACATCTCGAAGAGGTCGGCTCCGGCATCGCGGGCCTTCGCCAGCATGCTCCGCTGGTGAGCGTCGGCGCCCCAGTCCCACGCGTCGCCGTCGCAGAACGTCTCGATCTGCTTGCGCCGGACGATGGCAGGCGACTCGACCATCGCCGACCCGTCCGTCCACGTGCACGCCCCGAGGTTGTAGCGCACGATGTTCAGGCCGAGCCCGGGCAGCTCGACCGTCCGGCCGGCGGCGTCCACCTTCGCCGTGTCCAGGCGGAACAGGGCGGCGGCCAAGTCGTCGCGCGTCCCCAGCTCGGTGTTCGCCCACCACGACAGGCACGTCCCCCACCCGTCCCAGGTGTACGCGCCTTGCGGGTCTATGACCCGTTCATCGGACATGTCCACGCCTTCGCTCGCCCGTCCCACCGGGATGTGTTCGGACGAGCAGGCACTATCCGACGCTTTTCAGAACTTTGCCGGATCCTTCCCAACACCGTCCGTACAGGCGGCCGACGCGGCGCGGCGTCTCCTCACCCGGCCGGCCGGGCGGCCTCGGCCCTGGTGAGGTGTCACGTGGCCGTGAACAGGACGGCACGCCCGGCGTTGGCCGCGCGCTCGTAGAAGACCCGTACGCCCAGAAAGTTCTGCCACGTATACGAGAAGTCCTCGTCGTTCTGCGGGCCGTTGTAGTCGGGATCGTCAATGGCATCGAAGCGCCGCCGCAACCAACCCTCGTCGACCTGGTTCAGTGCCGTGTTGACGTCGCGAGCCTCCGCTGCGGTGACGTAGACGACGTAGTACTCCTCATGCAGGTGCCGCCCGCCGAGAATGGCGTGCGACAGCGGGTAGCGGCCGCCGTCGGGGTCGAGGCTGCCGTTTCCGAGGGAGCGGTGTATCGCGTCCCAGGCTTTGTCCGTGGACGCGGAGAGGTCGTCCTCGGCCCAGTTCTCCTCGATGTCCTCGAGCACTTCCCCGACGTTCGCGTCGCCCTCCGCCGAGAGCAGGGCGCGCTCCTGATCGGCGGTGAGGGCGAAATGCACTCCGAGCATGCCCGTGGATCGTACGCGTCCCTTCCCGCTGAAGAGCGCTGTCAGGAGGTGGTGAAGGCGCCGGCGGTGGCGGCCAGGGCGGCGGTTCTGGCCGCGTGGGCGGGCAGGTCCGGGTCGGGGGCGGTGCGGAGCAGGACGAGCTGGTGGTAGAGCGGCGCGGTGGCGGCGATCAGGAGTCGCCGGGCGTCGGTGCCGGGCGGCAGGTCGCCGCGCTCGACGGCGCGGGCGACGACGATCTCGCAGCGGGCGTAGCGGTCGTCCCAGAGCCGCCGCTGGGCGTGCTCGGCCTTCTCGGAGCGGAACGAGGCGGCGATCAGCGCCGCCATGATCGACGGCTGTGCCGCCATGGCGTCCTGGATCTCCTGGTTCAGCGCGGCGAGGTCGCCGGTCAGGGAACCGGTGTCCGGCGGCTGCCAGGCGTCGTCGCTCGCCGCGTCCAGCACGTCGGCGAGCAGGCCGCCGATGTCGCCCCAGCGCCGGTACACCGTGGCGCGGTGCACGCCGGAGCGGGCGGCGACGGCCTCCATGGTGAGCCCGTCGTAGCCGTGCTCACCGAGTTCGGCGAGGACAGCGTCGAGAACCTGGGCGCGGACGCGGGCGGTGCGGCCGCCCGGGCGTCGCCGCGGCGTCCCTGCTTGCTCGGTGGACGATGCCATGGCACTATCTTAACGCACCAGTCGTCGCATTAGTGAGGTCATCGATGCTCTTCCGAAGCGTTCACCCGGTCGCGCGGCCCGTCCCGGCCGTCCAGTCCCCGAATGCCGAGGAGTGCCCGCATGCCCGCACAGATCACCGCGCTCGCCGTCGCCAAGTCCTTTGACGGCAGGACCGTCCTCGACTCCGTGACCTGCTCGCTCACCGCCGGTGAGCGGACGGGGATCGTCGGCGAGAACGGGTCCGGCAAATCCACGCTGCTGCGCCTGCTCGCCGGGCGCGAACGGCCCGACCAGGGCGAGGTCGTCGTCCAGGCCGACGGCGGCGTCGGTTACCTCGCGCAGGACGAGCGGCTGCCGCCGGACGCGACCGTCCAGCAGGTCATCGACCGCGCCCTCAGCGATCTGCGCGCCGTCGAGGCGCGGCTGCGACGCCTGGAGGCGGCGATGGCCGGGGGCGACGGGTCGGGCCTCGCCGAGTACGGCGACCTGATGACCGTCTTCGAGCTGCGCGGCGGCTACGACGCGGACGCCCGCGTGGAACGCGCCCTGCACGGGCTCGGCCTCGGGCTCGTCGACCGCGACCGGACCGTCGGCGGCCTGTCCGGCGGGGAGCAGGTCAGGCTGCGGCTGGCGGCGCTCCTCGCGGCCGCGCCGGAGGTGCTGCTGCTGGACGAGCCGACCAACCACCTCGACGAGAACGCCCTGACCTGGCTGGAAGACCACCTGCGCGCCCGGCGCGGCACCACGGTGGTCGTCTCACACGACCGGACGTTCCTCGAACGCGTCGCCACCGCCCTGCTGGAGGTGGACGGCGACCGGCACGGCGTCGCCCGGTACGGCAACGGCTACACCGGCTACCTCGCCGAGAAGGCGGCGGCCCGGCGGCGGTGGGCGCAGGCCCACGAGCAGTGGCGGGACGAGACGGACCGGCTCCGCGAGGCCGCCGCGACCACCGCCCGGCAGGTCGCGCCCCGCCGTCCGATGAAGGACGGCAACAAGATGGCCTACGACCGGGCGGGCGGACGGGTGCAGCAGTCGCTGGCCAGCCGGGTGCGGAACGCCGAGGAGCGGTTGCGCCGGCTCCTGGCGGACCCGGTCCCGGCGCCGCCGGAGCCGCTGCGCTTCACGCCCGTCCTGCGGTCACGCCGCTTGGAGGGAGTCGTGCTCGACGCCGCCGATGTCACCGTGGCGGGCCGGCTCGACCGGACGAACCTCCAGGTCACGGCGGGCGAGCGGCTGCTGATCTCGGGGCCGAACGGCGCCGGCAAGAGCACGCTGCTGCGCGTCCTGGCCGGGGAACTCGCGCCGGACGGCGGCCACGTCACCCGGCGCGGCCGGATCGGCTACCTCCCCCAGGAGCCGCGACCAGGCGAACCGGACGAAACACTGCTGGCGGCGTTCGCCCGCGGCGGCCGGGCCGACGACGCCGCCGAACGGCTGTCGTCCCTCGGCCTGTTCCGCACCGAGGTGTTCTCGGTGCCGGTCGGACGGCTGTCCACCGGGCAGCGGCAGCGGCTCGCGCTCGCGCGGCTGCTCAGCGAGCCGTCCGAGGTCCTGCTGCTCGACGAGCCGACCAACCACCTGTCGCCCGCCCTCGCCGAGGAGCTCGAAACCGCCCTGGCCGGGTACGACGGCGCCGTCGTCATCGTCAGCCACGACCGCCGGCTCCGGCGCCGCTGGCAGGGCGCCCACCTGATGATGCGGCCGGCCACCGCGCCCGCCGCCTGCGCCTGACGCGCCGCCGAAAGGAAGACCACCATGACCCCGCCCGTCCCCGCCGACCCGACCGTCCTGCACCCCGTGCCCGGCCAGCCGCGGGTCGTCCTGCTGAAACCGCTGGTCACGTCGCCGCTGATCGACGTCGGCGAGTTCTCCTACTACGACGACCCGGACGACCCCACCGCCTTCGAGACCCGCAACGTCCTGTACCACTACGGCCCGGAACGGCTGGTCATCGGGAGGTTCTGCGCGCTCGGCGAAGGCGTCCGGTTCATCATGAACGGCGCGAACCACCGCATGGACGGACCGTCGACGTTCCCGTTCCCGATCATGGGCGGGTCGTGGGCCGAGCACGCCGACCTCATCACCGGCCTGCCCGGACGCGGCGACACCGTGATCGGCAACGACGTCTGGCTCGGCTACCGGTCGCTGGTGATGCCCGGCGTCCGCATCGGCCACGGGGCGATCATCGCCTCCGGGTCCGTGGTCGTGGACGACGTCCCCGACTACGGCATCGCCGGAGGGAACCCGGCCCGGCTCGTCCGCCGCCGCTACGACGACGCCGACATCGCCCGGCTCCTCGCCGTGGCCTGGTGGGACTGGCCGCTCGACCACATCACCGAACACGTCCGCACCATCATGTCCGGCGACATCGACGCCCTCGAGAACGCCGCGCCCCGCTGAACCCCCGCACTTCGGAATCGAGCCTCCTCAGCATGCCTGCATCGTCCGAGCACGACCCGTTCACCGAACACACCGTCCCGCTGACCCATCTCGACCCGGCGGCGCCGCTCGACGACCTGGAACCGCTGCGCGCCGTCATCGGCGGCGCCCGCGTCGTCGCGATCGGCGAGCACTCCCACTTCATCGGCGAGTTCGCGCTCCTGCGCGAGCGCATCCTGCGGTTCCTCGCCGAACGCTGCGGGTTCACCGTCCTGGCCTTCGAGCACGGCTTCAGCGAAGGCTTCGCCCTCGATGCCTGGGCGCAGGGGGACGGCGCGGACGAGGACCTCGCGTCCCACCTCGCCGCGTCGATCCCCATCGGGCTCGACGGGCCGCTGCGCTGGATCCGCAGGCACAACCAGACGGCCGCGCGGCCGGTGCGCTACGCGGGCGTCGACGTGCCCGCCGCGGGCGGGTCCCTGCTTCCCGCCCTGGCGCCGGTCGCCGACTACCTGCGGCGGATCGACCCGGAGGCCCTGCCGGCCGTCGAGGCGGCGATGCGGATCGCCGAATCGTTCGCCGGCGGCTCCGCGGCCGTCGCCGCGCCCGCCTGGGCCCGGCTGCCCGCCGCCGACCAGGACGCCCTCACCGCTTCGCTGATGCGGCTGCTCGTCCGGTTCCGCTCCGCCCGGCCGCTGTACGTCTCCCGCGGCGACCGGCACGAATACGACATCGCACTGCGTCGCGTCGAAGCCGCCTGCCATGCCGACTACGGCTTCCGCGCCATGGCGGACCTCTTCGCCGGACGCGGTCTCACCGCCGACACCTCCGCCCGGGACGCCTACATGGCCGAATCCGTCCGGTGGCACCTGGACCGCGCCGGGCCCGGGGCCCGCATGGTGCTCGTGGCCCACAACGCCCACATCCAGAAGGCCCCGATCGCGTTCGACGGGCGGCTCACCGGCTTCCCGATGGGGCATTACCTGCGCGACGCCCTCGGCGACGACTACTTCGCCCTCGGCCTGACCAGCACCACCGGACGCACCGCCGAGATGTGCCGCGACGAGGACGCCCGCTTCGGTTTCACCCTCGCCGACACCGCGCTGGCGCCGCCCGAACCCGGCAGCATCGAGGCCGCCTTCGCCGACGCTGGCCTCGGCCTTGGCCTCGCCGACCTTCGCCGCGCACGCCGCGAGACCCCCGAAGGCGAAGGCCCCGACCGCATCCGGATGCAGAGCGGCTACTTGCGGACCCCCGTCCTCGACGCCTTCGACGCCGTCCTCAACACTCCGGCCTCCACCATCGCCGAGGACGTCCGGCTTTGAGGGCTCGGCCCCCGAGTAGCCTTGGCGCGTGTTCTCGGATCAGGGGCCCTCGTTGCGGGAGCTGGCGGTTCAGGCGCTGTCGTCGGTCGAGCGCGGGTACGACCTGCTCGCCCCGAAGTTCGACCGCACGCCTTTCCGCACGCCCGACGGCATTCTCGACGCGACCGCCGACGCACTGCGGCCGCTCGGGCCGTTCGAGCGGGGCCTGGACGTGTGCTGCGGCACGGGCGCGGGCATGCAGGTCCTCGAATCCGTGTGCCGGGAACGGGTCGCGGGCGTGGATTTCAGCGCCGGAATGCTCGCGCAGGCTCAGAAGGCGCATCCGGATGCCAAGTTGGTCCGAGCTGATGTCCGGGGCCTTTCCTTCGGTGAGGAATTCGACCTGGCCGTCACCTTCGGGGCGCTCGGACATGTGCTGCCCTCCGAACGTCCCGCGGTCTTCGCCGGAGTGCACCGGGCGCTGCGTCCCGGTGGCCTCTTCGCCTTTCCGATCGGCGCGCCGCCGCCCCTCACATCGGCCTCCTATTGGGCGCTCCTCGGCTTCGACGCGGTCATGCGCGTCCGGAACGCGGTGTGGCGTCCGCCGTTCGTCATGTACTACCGCACCTGCCCCCTGAGCGCCGTCCGCGACGACCTGTCGGCGGCCGGCTTCACCGTGACGACCACGCCCTTGACGTCCCTGGGCCGCCGCGACAACGGCGCCCCGCGCTACCGCCTCATCCTCGCCCGCAAAACACCCCCTCCCACCTAAGCCTGAATCGTCGCAATCTTTCAGGTTTTGGGCATGGTGTGGTCTGGGGCGTCCCAAAAGGGAGCCGGGCGCGGTTGCGGTTGACGGTTAAAGGGGGACCTTTCGGACATCAAGTCCGGCTGCGAGCTTGGGGAGGCCCCCGATGACGAGGACGACGCACGGCACTCCGCGGCACCTTCCGCAGACGTCCGGCTGGCTGACGTTCGCCGGGACGCTCGCCATGGTGATCGGCGCGTTCAACGTGATCGACGGGCTGGTCGGCCTGTTCAACGACCACTACTACCTCGTCGGCAGCAACAAGATCATGGTGTTCGACTTCACCTCCTGGGGCTGGTTCTGGCTGATCCTCGGCGCCGTCCAGATCGCCGTCGGCGCCGGGATCATCGCCGGGCGGATGTGGGCGCGCGCCGTGGGCGTGATGTTCGCCGTCCTCACCGCGATCGGCCACATCGCGTTCCTGCGGGCGTTCCCGCTCTGGTCGGTGCTGACCATCGCGATGTCCATCCTGCTGATCTACGCGCTCACCGCTCCCCCGTCCCGCGCCCGGGGCTAAGGTCGCGCAGGACGGTTTGGGCGGCGGTGCGGTGGTGGGCGGCGGCGGGCGGGTCCGTCGCGTCGAGGACGGCGGCGATGCCCTCGTGGGCCAGGGCCTCCTCGTGCCGGTACCCGACCTCGGGGGCCAGGTCGAGCGCCTGGCGGTGCAGCCGCAGGGCCTCCTCGGGCAGGCCCGCGAGCCGGCAGGTCTCGCCGTAGCCGTTGAGGAAGTGGATCTTCCAGTGCTCCTCGAAGAGCTCGTCGAGGAGGGCGAACGCCCGCCGGTGGGCGTCGAGGGCGTCGTCGTAGCGGCCCATGTGGCGCAGGGCGACGCCGAGGCAGTTCAGGCACCACGCCTCGTTGTGCTTGTGGCCGTCCTCGCGGGCCAGGTCGAGGGCCTCGTGCAGGTGCCGGACGGCCTCGTCGGGCTCCTCGGGGGCGATGGCCACGCCGAGGGTGATGCGGGCGGTCAGCGCGGGCGGCCACGCGGCGTCGGCGTGCGGGACTTCCAAAGCCTTGCGGGCCAGGCGCGCCGCCTCGTCGCGGTGACCCAGCTGCAGGAGGGCCCACGCTTCGTAGGCGGTGGCGTGGACGGCGCCCATCGGGCAGCCGGCGGTCTCGTACAGGCGTCCGGCCGTCCGGAACAGCTCAAGGGGTTCGGTGACGTGGCCCTCGTCCCACATCAGGTAGCCGCGGCGGATGGTCAGCTCGGCCTGCGACAGGACGTCGCCGGTCTCGGACACCAGCGGCGCCGCGGCCTCGTACTCGGCGCCGGCCTCCGCCATCCGGCCCGCGTTGTACCGCGCGAAGCCGAGGTCGCTGTGGGCCTCGGCGAGCCAGAGCGGGTCGCCGAGGCGCCGCGCGGCGTCCAGGGACCGCTCGAAGAGGGCGTTGAGCTGCGTCGTCCCGCAGCGGCGCGCGAAGTAGGCCCGCATGAAGCGGGGCAGTTCGCACACGTGGGCGTCGGCGCCGGCGGCGTCCGCGGCGTAGAAGGCGGCCAGCAGGTTCCCGTACTCGGCGTCGTACCAGGCCAGCGCCGCGTTCTTGTCGGCGAACCGCGGCAGCTCGGCGGGGGCGGGGCCCGCGGTGGCGGCACGGCCGCCCGCCGGGAACGGCATCGCCGCGTCGGCGGCCGCGGCGGCGTGCACGTAGTAGTCGAGGACGCGGCCGAGCGCGCGTTCCCGGTCGGCCTGCGGGTCCTGCTCGGCGGCGGCGCGGCGCGCGTGCTGGTGGACGAGGTCGTGCAGCCGGTAGCGGCCGGCGGCCGGCTGCTCGACGAGGTGCGCGTCGAGCAGGTCCTCCAGCATGGCGCGGGCGGTGCGCGGCGGGACGTCCGCGAGCGCGGCCGCGACGTACTCGTCGAACGACGAGCCGGGCAGCTCCCCGAGCAGCCGGAACAGGCGGCGCTGGGCGCGGTCGAGCTGCCGCACCGACATGGCGAACGCGGTGTCGAACTCGCTGGCGCCCTCCGCCATCCGCTCGACGAGGATCCCGACGGTCCAGCCGGGACGGTGCCGGAGCCGGGCCGCGGCGAGGCGCAGGGCCAGCGGCAGGTGCCCGCACAGCCGCAGCACCTCGGCGGCGGCGTCCGGTTCGCGGGCGAGCCGCCCGCCGGAGGCGGCCTCGCCGCTGGCGCGGGCCAGCAGTTCCGCGCTCTCCCGCGGGGTCAGCACGTCCAGCGACACCGGCGGCACCTCGTCCAGGCCGAGCAGCCGGTTCCGGCTGGTGATCAGCGCGACGGACGGGCCCGCGCCGGGCAGCAGCGGCCGGACCTGCTCGGCGTCGGCGGCGTTGTCCAGGACGACCACGGCGCGGCGCCCGGCCAGCTCCGACCGCCAGCACGCGGCGAGCGGCTCGACGCCGCCCTCCTGCGGGACCTTCTCCGACGGGACGTCGAGCGCGGCGAGCAGCGCCCGCAGCGCGGTGTCGGGGTCGAGCGGCGCGCGGCCCTCGGTGAACCCGTGCAGGTCGAGGTAGAGCTGGGCGTCGGGGTAGTCGCCGGCGAGCCGGTACGCGGCGTGCACGGCCAGGCTGGTCTTGCCGACGCCCGCCATCCCGTCGACGGCGGCGACGCGGCTGCCCGCCACGGCGCCGAGGACGGCGGCGAGCTCGGTCTCCCGTCCGGTGAAGTCGGGGACGTCGCGCGGCAGGTCGTTGCGGGGCGGGCGGGGGGCGCCGGCGGGCGGCGACGGGGGCTGCGGCTGGCGGCTGGCCTTCGGGGGCGCGGGCAGCGGGTTCGACGCCCGCTCCCACAGGGGGCGCAGCGGGCGCGGGTCGCGCTTGACGAGCCGGCACAGCGCGATCACCGCGGGCCACGGCGGCACCGTCCGGCCGGCCAGGTACCGCGACAGGGACGACGAGCTGAGGCCGGTGTCCCGGGCGAGAGCCCGGACGCCGCGTCCGGACAGCTCCTGGAGCAGCCGCAGCCGCTCCGCGAGCTCCTGCTGCGGGTCGGTTCTCGTCGCCTGCCGCCCCATGACCACCGTTCCCCCGCCTTCCTGTCCCACGCCCGCCGAAGTCTTGCCTGCGGGCCCGCCCCCGGTCAACGCCGTTCCGGCTGTCCCACGGTGTCCCACGGGGATCGTCAGGGCGGGCCCGTCGGGCTGTGATGGAGACATGCCCCGAGGGAACGGGGCACCGGCTCAAAAGGGAGAACACCGAGATGCAGTCCCGTATGCAGAACCCCGCGGTCGTCCTGTCCAGCGCGATGAAGCCGATCCAGGAGGTCTTCAAGGCCGTCCACTCCGGTGGCGTGGACGAGCAGACGCTGGAGCTGGTCCACCTGCGGGTCAGCCAGATCAACGGGTGCAGCGCCTGTGTGGACGCCGGCTTCAAGACGGGCCGGAAGGCGGGCCTGAGCGACGAGCGGCTGGCGCTGGTCGCCGCGTGGAGGGAGGCCCCGTACTTCAGCGACGAGGAGCGTGCGGCGCTGGAGCTGGCGGAGGCGGCGACGCGCCTCGCGGACCGTCCGGACGCCGTGAGCGACGAGATCTGGGACGCCGCCGCCACCTACTTCGACGAGAAGCAGCTGGCCGCGATCGTCCTGATGATCGGCGTGACGAACCTGTTCAACCGGCTGAACGCCACGACCCGGCAGATCGCCGGCGCGTGGGGCTGAGCGGTGCCGGTCCCGGGCGGTGAACGCCGCCCGGGACCGTCCCGCCCCCGCCCATGGCGGGACGTCGTCGCAGGTGGGGCGGCTGACCAGACCGGTCAGGAATCGAGAAGCGCCGATGACCGAGCCGGAACTAGCGTGACCGGCATGGGCGTCACCGGCCGACCGGGCGCCCTTCCACGACGCGAGGAGAGATCATGAGCGAGTCTTCCACCCTGGGCATCAGGACCGTCCTGCACCCGGTGTCGGACCTGGCGGCGGCGAAGGCCGTCTACACCGCCCTGCTCGGCACCGCCCCGACGGCCGACTCGGAGTACTACGTCGGCTACGACGCCGAGGGCCAGCACATCGGGCTGGTGCCGAAGGGCGGGCCGCAGGACATGGCGTCGCCGGTGGCGTACTGGCACGTGCCGGACATCGAGGCGAAGCTCGCCGAGGTGACGGCGGCGGGCGCGGCCGTGCAGGACGCCCCGCGCGACGTCGGCGGCGGCCGGCTGGTGGCGACGTTCACCGACCCGGACGGCAACGTCCTCGGCCTCGTCCAGGACAAGTAGCCGCCGCCCCCGCGTACCGGACGCGGCGCGGGCCGGGCCGGAGCGGCGGCGGACCGGACATACTGTCGGACCGAGCAAGGCGACGCGGCCCGCGGACGCGGGCCCCGCCGACCCGATGGAGAGATCATGAGCCCGACCACCGGCAAGGACGCGCGACCGCCCGCGCCGCACGCCGCCGACACCCACGACCTGATCCGGGTGTACGGCGCCCGCGAGAACAACCTCAAGGACGTCGGGATCGAGATCCCGAAGCGCCGGCTGACGGTGTTCACCGGCGTGTCCGGCTCCGGGAAGACCTCGCTGGTGTTCAACACGATCGCCGCCGAGTCGCAGCGGATGATCAACGAGACGTACAGCACGTTCGTGCAGGGCTTCATGCCGGCGCAGGCGCGGCCGGACGTGGACGTGCTGGAGGGGCTGACGACGGCGATCATCGTCGACCAGCAGCGGATGGGCGCCGACCCGCGCTCGACGGTCGGCACCGCGACCGACGCGAACGCGATGCTGCGGATCCTGTTCAGCCGGCTCGGGCGCCCGCACATCGGCTCGCCGCAGGCGTTCTCGTTCAACGTCGCGTCGATCAGCGGCGGCGGCGCCGTGAAGTTCGAGCGCGGCGGGAAGACGGTGAAGGAGAAGCGCAGCTTCACCATCACCGGCGGGATGTGCCCGCGCTGCGAGGGCCGCGGGACGGTCTCCGACATCGACCTCGCCGAGCTGTACGACGAGGACAAGTCGCTGAACGAGGGCGCGCTCAAGATCCCCGGCTACAGCATGGACGGCTGGTACGGGCGGATCTTCCGCGGCTGCGGGTACTTCGACCCGGACAAGCCGATCCGCAAGTACACCAAGAAGGAACTGGACGACCTCCTCCACCGGGAGCCGACGAAGATCAAGGTCGACGGGATCAACCTGACCTACGAGGGCCTGATCCCGCGGATCCAGAAGTCGATGCTGTCCAAGGACGTCGACTCGCTGCAGCCGCACGTCCGCGCGTTCGTGACGCGGGCGACGACGTTCACCGTCTGCCCCGACTGCGGCGGCACGCGGCTCACCGAGGCGGCCCGCTCGTCGAGGATCGAGGGGATCAGCATCGCGGACGCGTGCGCGATGCAGATCAGCGACCTGGCCGAGTGGGCGCGCGGCCTGGACGAGCCGTCCGTCGCGCCGCTGCTCGCCAAGCTCGTGCACACGCTCGAGTCGTTCGTGGAGATCGGGCTCGGCTACCTGTCCCTGGAGCGGCCGTCGGGCACGCTGTCGGGCGGCGAGGCGCAGCGCGTGAAGATGATCCGGCACCTAGGCTCGTCGCTCACCGACGTCACCTACGTCTTCGACGAGCCGACGATCGGGCTGCACCCGCACGACATCCAGCGGATGAACGGCCTGCTGCTGAGGCTGCGGGACAAGGGCAACACGGTGCTCGTCGTGGAGCACAAGCCGGAGGCGATCGCGATCGCCGACCACGTCGTCGACCTCGGCCCCGGCGCCGGGACGGCGGGCGGCACCGTCTGCTTCGAGGGCACCCTCGACGGGCTGCGCGGCTCCGGGACCGTCACCGGCCGCCACCTCGACGACCGCGCCGCGCTCAAGGAGTCGGTGCGCGAGCCGTCCGGGAAGCTGGAGATCCGCGGCGCGTCGACGCACAACCTGCGGGACGTGGACGTCGACATCCCGCTCGGGGTGCTCACCGTCGTCACGGGCGTCGCCGGGTCCGGCAAGAGCTCGCTCGTGCACGGGTCGATCCCGGCGGGCGCGGGCGTCGTGGCGATCGACCAGGGCGCGATCCGCGGCTCGCGGCGCAGCAACCCGGCGACCTACACCGGCCTGCTCGACCCGATCCGCAAGGCGTTCGCGAAGGCCAACGGCGTGAAGCCCGCGCTGTTCAGCGCGAACTCCGAGGGCGCGTGCCCGGCCTGCAACGGCGCCGGCGTCGTCTACACCGACCTGGCGATGATGGCCGGCGTCGCCGTGACCTGCGAGGAGTGCGAGGGCAGGCGGTTCCAGGAGGCGGTGCTGGACTACCACCTCGGCGGCCGCGACATCAGCGAGGTCCTCGCGATGCCGGTGACGGAGGCCGAGGAGTTCTTCGGCTCCGGCGAGGCGCGGCTGCCCGCCGCGCACAAGATCCTCCAGCGGCTCGCCGGCGTCGGGCTCGGCTACCTCGGCATCGGGCAGCCGCTCACCACGCTGTCCGGCGGCGAGCGGCAGCGCCTCAAGCTCGCCACCCACATGGGCGAGGACGGCGGCGTGTACGTCCTCGACGAGCCGACCGCGGGCCTGCACCTCGCCGACGTCGAGCAGCTCCTCGGCCTGCTCGACCGGCTCGTCGACGCCGGCAAGTCCGTCATCGTCATCGAGCACCACCAGGCCGTGATGGCGCACGCCGACTGGATCATCGACCTCGGTCCCGGCGCCGGCCACGACGGCGGGAAGGTCGTCTTCGAGGGGACGCCCGCCGACCTCGTCGCCGCCCGCTCCACCCTCACCGGGGAGCACCTCGCCGCCTACGTCGGCGGCTGACCCGCCCACGACCCGCGCCGGCGTCCCGGGCCCGCCCGCCCAGGGACGCCGCGGCGGATTGTCGGAGGTGCGGCGTACGATCCGGATGTGGCCCGCAAACCCGCCTCCGACCAGCGCCTCCACGACCTGGCGCGGCTGCGGCGCGTCCGCGACCGGATCGACCGGGAGTACGCGCGGCCCCTCGACGTCGAGGCGCTCGCCCGCGGCGCGAACATGTCGGCCGGGCACCTCAGCCGCGCGTTCCGCGCCGCCTACGGCGAGTCGCCCTACGCGTACCTGATGACGCGGCGCATCGAGCGGGCCATGGCGCTGCTGCGCCGCGGCGACCTCAGCGTCACCGACGTCTGCTTCGAGGTCGGCTGCTCGTCGCTCGGCACGTTCAGCACCCGGTTCACCGAGCTCGTCGGCGTCCCGCCCAGCGTGTACCGGCGCCGCGCCGCGGGCGCGCCGGGCGAGCCGCCGTCCTGCGCGACCAGGCACGCGACGCGGCCGGTGCGGCGCCGGGAACCGCCGTCCGGCGGCCCGCGGGGTTAGCCTGATCTGCATGGACATCGCGATCCACTCGACGTTCCTGCCGCACGAGGACGCGGAGGCGTCGCTGGCCTTCTACCGCGACGTCCTCGGCTTCGAGGTCCGCCTGGACGTCGGGAGCGGGCGGATGCGCTGGATCACGGTCGGGCCGCCCGGCGGGTCCGGCACGGCCGTCGTCCTGCACCCGCCGGCCGCCGACCCGGGCGTCACCGAGGACGAGCGCCGCACCATCGCCGAGATGATGGCGAAGGGCACCTACGCGATCATCCTGCTGGCCACGCCCGACCTCGACGGCGCGTTCAAGCGGCTGCAGGCCGCGGACGCCGAGATCGTCCAGGAGCCGGCGGAGCAGCCGTACGGGGTGCGGGACTGCGCCGTCCGCGACCCGGCGGGCAACCTGATCCGCATCCAGGAGACCCGCTGACCCGAGCGGTCACCCGTCGGCGTCGGTGCGGGACACGACGTCGCCGGAGAGCGGCTCGCGGATGCCGCGGCACGGTGACCGGACGTCATCTGATGCGGCCTTTCCACGCCCCGCCGCGGCCTTTCGCGTGGAGACGGGCGGAGTCGACGGTCATCGCGGCGTACATGAGCGCGATGACCGGCAGGGCGGGCGCGCGCAACGGGGAGAGCCCGTAGAAGCGCAGCATCGGAACGTACGTGGCGGTCATCAAGGCCCAGGCGAGGAATCCGGCGGCGGCGGGCAGGGCGCTGAGGGACGCCAGCCCGGCGAGCGCCGCGACGGGCGGGACCGCGTAGATCAGCAGCAGCCCGAGCACGGTGCCGAGCAGCAGCGCCGGCGAGTAGCGGAGCTGGTGGTAGGCGCTGCGGGTGATCATCGCCCACAGGTCGCGCAGGTGCGGGTAGGGGCGGCGGCTGACCACGTCCCGGTCGAGGTCGAGGCGGCAGCGGGCCCCGGCGCGCTTGAGGAGGCGGCCGAGCGCGACGTCGTCGATCAGGGCGTCGTGGATGGCGGCCAGGCCGCCCGCGGCCTCGAGGGTCGCGCGGCGGACCAGCATGCAGCCGCCCGCCGCCGCGGCCGTCCGGCGGCCCCGGGCCACCCGGCGGAACGGGTAGAGCTGCGCGAAGAAGTACACGAACGCCGGAACGATCCACCGCTCCCAGCCGGTCGCGGTGTTCAGCGTGGCCATCCGGGAGACGAGGTCGCGGTCGTGCGCGGCGCGGACGAGGCGGGCCAGCGCGCCGGGCGCGTAGCCGATGTCGGCGTCGGTGAACAGGTAGAAGTCGGGCTCGCCGGCCGCGCGGACGCCCTCGGACATCGCCCACACCTTGCCCGCCCAGCCGTCCGGCCGCTCCCGGGCCCGCACGACCCGGGACGCGCCGAGCGCGGCGGCGACCTCGGCGGTGCCGTCGGTGCTGGCGTCGTCCACGAGGACGGCGTCGAAGCGGCCCGGGTAGCGCTGCGCGAGGACGGTCGGAAGCGTCACGGGCAGGACGTCCGCCTCGTCGCGGGCCGGGATCACGGCGGTGACGTGGGGCCATGCGGGCGGATCGGCCGCACCGGCGTCGCCGGGGAGGCCGGTCCGGGTGCGCCAGAAGCCGCCGTGGGCGGCCGCCAGGTAGAGCCAGGCCGCGAGCGAGGCCAGTGCCAGGACGCCCAGGATCAGCACGTGCGGCAGCCTCGCATCCGGCGAGGGCGGTCGTCCAGCATCACGGAGGGTGAGGTGGGGATCAACAGGGTGTGGGAGCTCTCTGGCGCCGGCCGCTGGTCCGGACGATCGCGCGCATGCTGGTGGCCACCGGCTGCATGCTGGCCCTGTACGGGGTGGCGCCGCTGAACGTGCGGTTCGGGCCCGGCTACACGCTGGCGCTGTTCGGGTCGCTGGCGGGCCTGGGCGTGCTGGTCGCCTGGCAGGCGCACGCGATCGTCCGCTCGCCGTCGCCGTGGTTGCGCGCGCTGGAGGCGCTGGTGACGTCCCTCGTGGTGTTCCTGGTGCTGTTCGCCTCGTCGTACCGGCTGATGGACAGCGGCGGGCCGGGGCACTTCTCCGAGCGGCTGTCGAAGGTGGACGCCATGTACTTCACCGTGACGGTGTTCGCTTCGGTCGGGTTCGGCGACATCGTGCCCGTGTCGACGGCGGCGCGGATCCTGACGACCGTGCAGATGCTCGGCGACCTGGTGTTCCTCGGCGCCGTGGGGCGGGTGCTCCTGGAGGCGGCGCGCAGGGGCGCGGAGCGGCGCGAGCGGGCCGCGCGGCCGGACGAGCACGGGTAGCCGGGTCCGGCCAGCACTGTTGATCTTCCCAGTGATTGCTGGCATATTCGCGGCGTCGCATCCGAGGAGGCACCGCGTTGAGGTACCGCATCAGGAACCGCTTCACCGAAGGCACCGCCGTCCGCAGGGCGCTCCCCGCCGGGCTCGCCGCCGCCGCGCTCGGCATCGCGCCCGTCGCCGCTCCCGCCGCGTCCGCCGCCGAACCGGCCGCCGCACCGGTCTGGCAGGACGTGTCCGTCCCGCAGCTCCCCGCGTCCACCACCATGACCGACATCGCCGCCGCCGGGCCGCACGCCGCATGGGCCGTCGGGGGGCAGAGCTCGCCGTCCGCGCCGGCGCTGCTGCGCTGGGACGGGCACGCCTGGCGGACCGAGGCGCTGCCCGCGTCGGTCGGGCGGGGCGGCCTGCGGGCGGTCGCCGCGGCCGGCCCGCGCTCGGCCTGGGCGATCGGTGACCCGCAGGCCGACGGCTCCGGCACGGCCGTCCACTGGAACGGTGCGGCCTGGCAGCGGGTCGCGTTCCCCGCCGGGCTCACCGGGCTCGACGTGTCCGCGCCGCGCGGCGGCGGAGGGGCGTGGGCCGCCGGGCAGGACTACGGCACGTCCGCGCCCGCCGTCCTGCACTACGAGCACGGCGCGTGGGTGAAGAAGGACATCCCCGCCGGCGAGCTCGCGGTGCTGTCGATCTCGGCCCGCTCCGGCCACGACGTGTGGCTCGGCGGCATGGACAGGACCACCGACACCCCGTTCCTCTACCACTGGGACGGCACGGCGTGGTCCGAAGCGCGGATCCAGAAGCCGCTCTGGGGCGCCATCAAGCGAATCGTCGCGGTCTCGCCCGAGGACGTGTGGGCCTACCGGACCGACCTCATCATCGGCGCCGAGCACACGCTGCTGCACTGGGACGGCACGTCGTGGACGGAGATCCCCGTCCCCGAGTCGACCGGCGCGTACGCGGGTCTGACGACGGACGGCCACGGCGGCGTGTGGATGTCCACGGCCTTCACCCAGCACTCGTCCACATACCTGCATTACAGCGGCGGCCAGTGGACGACCGTGCACGGCCCTGACCGCGGCGCCGCGTACATCGGCATCAACGACATCGAGCGGCTGCCCGGGCACGGGCCGATCCTGTCGATCGGCTACGACTCGTCCACGCCGATCAGCGAAGCGCTCCGCTGACCGGCACCTCGCCGCGCGCCCCCGGGCGGATGTCCGGAACAGGCAAACGGTGAGGTCCGGCAGGGGAAAGACGGGGACGGCCCCTCCGCGGTTCACTCGCGGTCATCGCACGCGACCACGAGCGGGAGGAGCCGTCCCGATGCCCGAAGCAGCCGGTTCGGAGTTCTGGAAGAACCTGAAGCCGATCGAGAACTCGCTGAAGCCCGACGCCCTGCCCGAGGTGTACCTGCCGAAGGTCGCCACCGACGACGACCGGTACTACGTGCCGTTCACCGAAACGGTCGGGTCGCGGCCGCTGTGGATCAACGTGAAGGACAACACCTGGTCGGACGTCCTGCGGGCGAAGCAGGCCGGCCTCGTCAACCGGCACTACCACCCGCACGAGGTGTTCGCCTACACGATCTCCGGCAAGTGGGGGTACCTGGAGCGGCCATGGACGGCGACCGCCGGCGACTTCGTCTACGAGTCGCCGGGCGAGGGGCACACGCTGGTCGCCTACGAGTCCGGCGAGCCGATGAAGACGCTGTTCATCGTCAAGGGCCCGCTCATCTGGCTGGACGAGAACGGCGACCCGGACGGCTTCTTCGACGTCCACGACTACATCGCCATGTGCCGCACGCACTACGAGAAGGTCGGCCTGGGCGCGGACTACATCGACTCCCTCTTCCGCTGACCTCCGGCGGGGACGGTCGGACGGCGGCATAGGCTCGCGGGAGGACCGACCGCCGCGATCGGGAGGAGCCCGCCATGCCGGCCGCCGACCTGATGATCTCCGCCGCGAGCACCGAGGACGTCGCCCCGCGCGAGCGGATCGGGTTCTGGGAGGACTACAACCGGCGGGAGCTGGTCGGGCTGTCCTGCACGTCCTACGCCGAGCGGGGGCTGGTCGCGCGGCAGGCGAACTACCTGCTCGGGGACGTCCGGCTGGCCGACATCAGCGGGAACGCACATGCGATCGAGCGGACGCCGCAGGTCGCGCGGTCCGCGCCGAAGGACTCGGTGTTCGTGTCGCTGCTGGTGAAGGGCGAGGCGGTGTTCCTGCACGAGCACGGCTGCCTCGCCGCGGCGGCGGGCGACCTGGTCGTCTACGACACGCGGCGGCCGTACCTGTTCGGGTTCTCCTCGGCCATGCGGCAGTTCCTGGTGGACGTGCCGCGCGAGCTGTTCGTGCGCGAGTGCATGGCGGGCGGGGTGCCCGCGCCGATGCTGTTCGGGCGGACGACGGCGCGCGAGGGCGAGCTGGTCGTCGCGCTGCGGTCGCTGCTGGCGCGGCCGGGCGCCGCCGATCCGGCGCGCACGCGCGGGGCGGTGCTCGGGGTGCTGCGGATGCTGGCGGACGAGCGGTCCGGCGGCCGGCCGGCGCCCGCCGCGCTGCAGGGCCGGCTGATCGTCGCCGGAGACTACATCGAGCGGCACCTGCACGACGCGTCGCTGTCGCCCGGCGAGGTCGCGCGGGTCCTCGGCGTGTCCGTCCGGCACCTCGGCCGGATCTTCGAGGCGGCGGGCACGACGCCGTCCCGGCACATCCTGGAGCGCCGGCTCCAGCGCGCGCACACCGAGCTGACCGGCGGCGGCATGCCGGCCCGGACGACGATCGCCGACGTCGCGCACCGCTGGGGCTTCGCCAGCCAGGCGCACTTCACCCGGCACTTCCGGGCCCGCTTCGGGACCACGCCGTCCGAGGCCCGCGCGCGGCGCTGATCAGCCGCCGGGCAGCTCGCCGAGCTTGACCTGCACGTCCTTCTTCGACCCGTTCGACTCCTCGATCCGCACCTTCACCGTGCCGCCGGGCTTCAGGCCCGCCAGGACGGACGCGAGCGCGGTCTGGTCGGGCGTCGGAGTTCCGTTGACCGAGAGGATCAGGTCGCCGGCCTTGATCCCGGCCTTGTCGGCGCCGGCGCCCTTCGTCACCTCCACCACGGCGACCGCGCTCTGCTGACCGCTGTTCGGGTCGACGATCGTCCGGACCACGGCGCCGATCGCGGCCCGCCCGGACTGCGACACCTTCCCGCTCTGGATCAGCTGCGGGACGATCTTCTTCACGGTGGCGCTGGGCGCGGCGAACCCGATGCCGGCGGCGGCCCCGCCGATCTGCGGGTCGGACGCCGCGGCGGTCGGGATGCCGATGACCTGCCCGTCCAGCGTGACGAGCGCGCCGCCGCTGTTGCCCGGGTTGATCGGCGCGCTGGTCTGGATCGCGTCGCCGATCGTCGCGCCGGGGAACGCGCCCTCCTGCTTGGTGGACACCGTCCGGTTCAGCGCGGACACGATCCCGTTCGTCACGCTGCCCGCCAGCCCGAGCGGGTTGCCCATGGCGAGCACGATCTGCCCGACCTTGGCCTGCGTGGAGTCCCCGAACGTGGCGGGGCGCAGGTTCCCGCCCGTCGCCTTCACGACCGCCAGGTCGTCGGCCACGAACGAGCCGACGAGGTTGGCCTTCAGCGGGCTGCCGCCGCTGGACGCCGTCACCCGGATCTGCTTCGCGCCCGCGACGACGTGCGCGTTCGTCACGATGTCGCCCTTGTCGTCGTAGACGACGCCGGACCCCTCGCCCTGGTCGGTCTCGATCTTCACGACCGAGGGCAGCACGGACGTGACGACCTGCTCGTACTCCTGCTGGAGCTGCGCGGCGCCGCCGCCGCTCGGCGAGGGCGCCGCGGCGGCCGTCCGCGCCTTCCCGCCGTCGCCTCCGCCGCCGCAGCCCGCCAGCAGCAGCGCCGTCCCCGTCAGGGCCCCCGCGAACAACCTCACGTTCCGGTCCACCAGCACTCCCCTCCCCCGACCGGGTCCTTCCCCCTTCCGCGGGGAAGGCACCCCCGGCCCGCACCGGCCCCCCGCGATCAGTCGGCGAGCTCGTTCTTGCCGAAGAACGGCGCGTACCCGGACGGGAGCTGGCTCAGCAGGTGGTTCAGCTCGCCGCCGGAGACGGTGCCCGCGAGGGTGCTGAGCACGGCGTCGGCGTCCCATTCGGCGGTGCGCTCGGTGGCGCCGGTCATCCCGGCGACCCGGCGGCAGAACTCCGCCGACCCGTACGACTCGGCCCGCGCGTCCTCGCGGTCGCGCATCAGCTCGTCCAGCGGCTCGGGGAGCTGCGCGGCCAGATGGTCGGCGCCCTCCTCGGTGAGCCGGTCCCGCAGGACGCTCAGCACCGCCTCGGTGACCCGCTCGGCCTCCTCGCGGCCGCTGTAGTCCCCGTTGTCGCGGACCGTCGCGATGAACTGCCCGTACTTCATGGTCGTCCCCTCTCCGCCCGGTTGCGTCCGGTCCTCTCTGCCGGAGTGCCCGTGAACACGGCCTCCATGCGGGCCGTGACGTGCCGAATCACTCGTTCCCCTGACATGGATCGGGCCCCGGGGGTAGGGCAGAGGGGACGGGAGACCGAGCACGGAGGTGGATTTTGGCGCTGCGCATCGAGGACTACGGCCTGCTGGGCGATCTCCACACGGCGGCGCTGGTGGGCGGGGACGGCTCGATCGACTGGCTGTGCCTGCCCCGGTTCGACTCCCCGGCCTGCTTCGCCGCGCTGCTCGGCGACGACTCGGCCGGGTTCTGGCGGATCGCGCCCGCGGCGGGCGGGATGTGCACACGGCGCCGCTACCGCGGGGACACGCTGATCCTCGAGACCGAGTGGGAGACGCCGGACGGCACCGTCCGGCTGATCGACACGATGCCGCCGCGCGGCGAGGCGGCGGACGTGGTCCGGATCGTGGAGGGCGTCAGCGGGCGGGTGCCGGTCCGGTCGGAGCTGCGGCTCCGGTTCGACTACGGCCGGATCGTGCCGTGGGTGCGGCACCAGGACGGCCGGTTCGAGGCGGTCGCGGGCCCGGACGCGGCGTGGCTGAAGACGCCCGTCGCGCTGGAGGGGCGCGGGATGTCGACCGTCGCCGAGTTCACGGTGGCGGCGGGCGACCGGGTCCCGTTCGTCATGACCTACAGGCCGTCGCACGAGCCGCGGCCCCGGCACGTCGACCCGGAGCGGGCGCTGCGGGACACCGAGGCGTTCTGGGCGGAGTGGACGGGCGGCTTCCGCTACGAGGGCCGCTGGGACGACGCCGTGCGCCGCTCGCTGATCACGCTGAAGGGGCTCACGTACCGGCCGACCGGCGGGATCGTCGCCGCGGCGACCACGTCGCTGCCCGAGCAGCTCGGCGGGCCGCGCAACTGGGACTACCGGTTCTGCTGGCTGCGCGACGCGACGTTCACGCTGCAGGCGCTGCTCGGCACCGGGTTCGTGGAGGAGGCGCGGGACTGGCGGGAGTGGCTGCTGCGCGCGATCGCCGGCGACCCCGCCGACCTGCAGATCATGTACGGGATCGACGGGACGCGGCGGCTCCCGGAGTACACCCTCGACTGGCTCGGCGGGTACGAGGGGTCGGCGCCGGTGCGGGTCGGCAACGCCGCGTCCGGGCAGTTCCAGCTGGACACGTGGGGCGAGGTGCTGCACGGCCTGAACCTCGGGCGCAACGCCGGGATCGGCGCGATCCAGAGCGCGTGGGACGTGCAGAAGGCGCTGCTCGACTTCCTTGAGGGCCATTGGGACGAGCCCGACAACAGCCTCTGGGAGGTGCGTGGCGACCGCCGCCACTTCGTGCACTCGAAGGTGCTGGCGTGGGCGGGGGTCGACGCGGCCGTCCGGGGCGTCGAGGAGCACGGGCTGGACGGCCCGGCGGCGAAGTGGCGGGCGCTGCGCGACCGGATCCACGCGGACGTGTGCGAGCACGGCTACGACGCCGACCGCGGCACGTTCACGCAGTTCTACGGGTCGAAGGGGGTGGACGCGGCGCTGCTGCTGATCCCGACGACGGGGTTCCTGCCGTGGGGCGACCCGCGCGTCGTCGGGACGGTGGACGCGGTGGAAGGCGAGCTGTACCGGGACGGGTTCGTGCTGCGTTACGACACGCAGGCCGACGGCGGCGTCGACGGCCTGCCGGGGTCGGAGGGCGCGTTCCTGGCCTGCACGTTCTGGTTCGCGGACGCGCTGCACGGGATCGGCCGGCGCCGGCAGGCGGCGGAGCTGTTCGAGCGGCTGCTGAGCCTGCGCAACGACCTCGGCCTGCTGAGCGAGGAGTACGACACGGCGGCGGGCCGGCAGGTCGGCAACACCCCGCAGGCGTACTCGCACGTCGGGCTGGTCAACACCGCCCGGCATCTGAGCGGCACGGTGCCGGCGGCGGAGGCGTCCCGGGCCGCCGGCGCGAGCGCCGGGGGCTGACCCGCGGGCGGCCGGAGCGACCGGCGCGGAGAAGACAGGTAAAGACGGAACCGAAGCAGACCCGAAGGAGAAACCGCATGCGCGCCTTGACCGTCGTCCCCGGGCAGAAGGACTCCCTGGCCGTCCGGGACGTGCCCGATCCCGAGCCCGGCGACGGCGAGCTGCTGGTGGACGGGCTGGCCGTGGGGGTCTGCGGCACGGACCGGGAGATCGCGTCCGGCGAGTACGGGTGGGCGCCGCCCGGGCATGACCGGCTGGTCATCGGGCATGAGTCGCTCGGCCGGGTGCGGCGCGCGCCGTCCGGCAGCGGGTTCGCCGAGGGCGACCTGGTGGTCGGCGTGGTGCGGCGCCCCGACCCGGAGCCGTGCGGCGCCTGCGCGCACGGCCAGTTCGACATGTGCCGCAACGGCCAATACACCGAGCGCGGCATCAAGGAGATCGACGGCTACGCCAGCCAGGCGTGGACGGTCGAGGCGGACTACGCGGTGAAGCTCGACCCGCGGCTCGCGGACGTCGGCATGCTGATGGAGCCCACGACGGTGGTCGCGAAGGCGTGGGAGCAGGTCGAGAAGGTCGGCGAGCGCGCCTGGTACGAGCCGAGGTCCGCGCTGGTCACCGGCGCGGGGCCGATCGGGCTGCTGGCCGCGCTGCTCGGCGTCCAGCGCGGGCTCGACGTGCACGTCCTCGACCAGGTGGCGGACGGGCCGAAGCCAGAGCTGGTGAAGAGCCTCGGCGCGACGTACCACAGCGAGGGGATGGACGCCGCGGTCGCGCACGCCAAGCCGGACATCGTCATCGAGGCCACCGGCGTCGGGCAGCTCGTGTTCGGCGCGATGGCGTCCACCGGCGCGTACGGCATCGTCTGCCTGACGGGCGTGTCGCCGACCGGGCGGAGGCTGACGATCGACGCGGGCGGCATCAACCGGGAGATCGTGCTGGAGAACGACGTGATCGTCGGGTCGGTGAACGCCAACCTGGACCACTACGCGGCGGCCGCCGGCGCCCTCGCCCAGGCCGACCCGGACTGGCTCGGCCGGCTGGTGTCGCGGCGCGTCCCGCTGGAGCGGTTCCAGGACGCGTTCACGGCGGGCAAGGACGACGTGAAGGTCGTCATCACGCTCGATTAGCGGCGGGTCAGTGCTGGGTCTCGGTCCCGAGCAGCGGCTCGTCGGACGCGCGGACGTCCTGGTTCGGGAGGCCGTCGGGGAAGTCGCTGCGCACCCGTTCCAGCGCGGACAGCGCGATGTCGAGGTGGCGCCGCTTGCTCGCCTCGTAGAAGGACCGCGCGCCGTCCGAGAGCTTGGGCGCGGCGTGCAGCGGCTTGTCCGAGACGCACAGCAGCGTCGCGTTCGGGATGCGGTACCGGAACCCGTTGGCGGCGATCGTCGCCGACTCCATGTCGACGGCGATGCACCGCGCGCCCTTCATCGCCGCGAGCGTCCGCCGCTGGTTGAACTCCCAGTTGCGGTTGCCGGTGGTGTGCACGACGCCGAGCCGGTACCCGGCCCCGGCCGCTTCGAGGCCGTCGAGCAGGATCGTGTTGAGCCGGTGGTTGGGGATGACCGGGATGTCGGTGGGGAGCACCTCGTCCAGCACGTGGTCGGCGCGCTGGTAGGCGGTGGCCAGCACGTAGTCGCCGAGCCGCTGGTGGTTCCGGAGCCCGCCGCAGTGCCCGATCATGATCATGGTGTCGGGGCGCAGCACCGCCAGGTGGTCGGTGATGGTCTTGGCGTTGGACGGCCCGACGCCGATGTCGACCAGGGTGACGCCGTCGCCGGCCGGGGTGCGGTGGTGCCAGGCGGGCATCTGCACGCCGGGGCGGTCGGGGCCCTCCGCGTCCGGGAACCGCTCGCGGAACGACTCGACGTGCATCGCGTAGTTCGTGAACAGCACGTGCCGCTGGAACGCCTCGGCGGGCGTCCCGCAGTAGTGCCAGAGCCGGTCGAGGGACAGGGCCATCCGCTCCGGCCCGAACAGGAACAGCTTCTTGCCGCGCAGGTCGACGTGGTCCTCGTCCAGCGCCGCGAAGAACCCGGGATCGTCGAACGCCAGCGCCCGGCGCGACGCCCGCACGGTCACGTTCGCGCCCGCCCGGATCAGCGCGGACAGCTCCCTGCGCAGGTACTCGCGGATCGCGCTCGGCCGCGCGAACTCCCCGGTGATGTGCGGATTCGCCGACGACCACGGCCGCTCGACGTCGATGGCCGGGTACCAGCCGTCCGCGTCGATGGCGTGCATGGCGTCCAGGAGTTCCGCCACCGCCGGTGCCGGTGCCCCCGCCGGCGCCGTCGTGACCCGTCCGGCCGTGTGCGGCGCGTTCCGTTCGACCACCCCGGCGCCTCCTTCCGACTGCCCGTCCGGAGCCAGCATCCCCGATCCGGCCCCGCGACGTGATCGTTTTTCTGCGAACTTCGTTCACGAGTGTCGCCTTTGGACGCTCCTGAATGTCATTCTGTTCGGGACGAGGGCGGGCGCGCATCCCTTGATGCGTGGATGCCGCGTCCTTCAGGGCGGGAGGAAACTCGGAACGTTGTCAGTGGGGGCCGGTAGGTTCCGTGCCGTGTCCCGCTACCGGTTGCGTCCGACCCCTGCTCAGCAGGAGGCGCTGTTGCGGCATTGCTCGCATGCCCGGTATGTGTGGAACCTGGCCGTGGAGCAGAACATGTGGTGGACGCCGCGTCGGGGGGCCGTGCCGGGGTTCGCTGAGCAGTGTCGTCAGCTCACCGAGGCCCGCGCCGCCAATCGGTGGCTGGCTGCGGGGTCGGTGACGGTGCAGCAGCAGGCGCTCAAGGACTTCGCGCAGGCCATGGCGAGCTTCTTGGGCGGCACGCACCGTCGCCCCACGTGGCGGAAAGCCGGACGGTACGAGGGGTTCCGGATCGTCGGCCAACGCGGGGCGGCTTGGGAGGTTCGGCGCCTGAACCGCAAGACCGGCGAGGTGAAGGTCCCCAAGGTCGGGTGGGTGCGGTTCCGCTGGTCCCGTCCCGTGCCCGACGGGGCCAAGTCGTTCCGGGTGACCAGGGACCGCGCGGGCCGCTGGCACGTGGCGTTCGCTACCGTCCCCGACCCGATCCCCGCACCCGGCAACGGCGCGGCGGTGGGCGTGGACCGGGGCGTGACCGTCAGCGCGGCGGTGTCCACCGGCGACCTCCTCCACGTCCCCGGCCTGACGGTCAAGGAGGCCGAACGGCTGCAGCGGCTGCTGCGCAAGCTGTCGCGCTGCAAGCGGGGTTCCAACCGCCGTACCCGGATCAAGGCGGCCATCGCCCGCCTCAAGGCCCGTCAGGCCGACCGCCGCAAGGACTGGGTGGAGAAGACCACCACCCGCCTGGCCCGCGAGTTCGATGTGATCGCGGTCGAGGACCTGAACATCGGGGGCATGACCCGGTCCGCGCGCGGCACCCTCGACGACCCCGGCCGCCACGTCCGGCAGAAAGCCGGACTGAACAGGGGCATCCTGGCGGCCGGCTGGGGAGCGCTTGCCCGGCGGCTGGAGGACAAGGCTCCTGGACGGGTCGTCAAAGTCGACCCCGCGTATACGTCGCTGACCTGCAGCTCCTGTAGGCATTGCGCACCGGGCAACCGCGAGAGCCAAGCGGTGTTCCGATGCGTCGCCTGCGGGCGTCGGGTCAACGCCGACGTCAACGCGGCATGCAATATCCGAGACATCGCCGTGGGACGCACGGTGACCGCGCGGGGAGGCCGGGCAGCAGCCCAGCCCGTGAACCGTGAACCTCAACCCGACCTCCTCGCATCGACGTAGGAACGGTTGGAATCCCCCTCCTTCAGGCGGGGGAGGACGTCAACTCCAACCAGACCGGCGGCACCGCCGGAGACCGCGCGGGACTCAAGGCCTGGTACCGGCAGCTGTGCAAGCGGCCCCGCTTCCACGACGAGTACCTGCAGGCGTTCAACGCCCCCGGCACCCGCCTCGTCGACACCGGCGGGAAGGGCGTCGACCGCATCACCGCGTCCGGCGTCGTCGTGGGAGGCCGAGGAGGCCTGGCTCGACCTGCTGCGCACCACGACCCCGACGATGCGGTTCCTGCCGGACTGCACGCCCGGCTACTACAACAACGAAGGCCAGGCGCCGTCGCCGTGGTCGCTGCTGAACGTCGGCTACCCGGCGGGCGCCACCGCCTACTTCTCCTACCTGGAGCGGTGGCGCTCGTCCGGGACGTTCGAGGGCCTCGACTTCCGCTGACCGCCGTTCCCCCGCGCGCGTCAGTCGGCGACGAAGCGCATCCCGCCGCGGCGCCGGTCGTGCTCGCGCTGCCGCCGGACGGCGTAGGTCCCCGGCGCGCAGCCCGACGCGCCGTGCTCGGGATGCAGCAGGTACACGACCTCCGACGCGGTGAACACGCCGATCGCGAGGCCGGTGTCGTCGACGACGTTCGTCGTCCAGCGGCAGGTGCCCGGCTCGGCGACGAGCGAGTGCGTGTTGCCGCCGGCCTCGGCGCGCAGCAGTTCCACGCCCTCCGGCGGGACGTCCCGCCACGCGCCGGGACCGCCGAACCCCGGCTCGTCGGGGCCGGGCCTCACCGCCCGCGCGACGAGGCGGAGCGGGATCACGATCAGGTCGCCCTGGGCCTGGAGGCCGTCGACGACGGGGATGCGCATCGACCGCTCCAGGTGGTCGAGCACGCTGACACCGGTCTGCAGGGAAAGGGACGCGAGGGTCTGCTCCATGGTGATCACCTTCAGGTTCGGCGGGCGAGGAGGGAGTACTGCTCGGCGGACAGCCCGTACGTCCAGGCCGCCGCGGCGACCGGGTCGGCGAGCGCGCCCGGCACGGTCAGCCCGTACCGGCGGCGGTGCCCGTCGCGCTCGACCGACCCGTTGACGGCCAGCAGCACCCGGGTGTCCGGCCGCATGTCGTAGAGCCGCAGCTCGGAGCCGGGGTTCCCGGGGTCGGGCGCGGCGCCGACGAGCCGCAGGCCGGCGCCGTCGATGTAGGCGGGCCAGCCGATGCGCTCGATCGCGCACCGCCGGACCTCGACGTTCGCCTCCCGGTCGATGCGCTCCGGATCCGGGTCGGCGATCACCCAGGACGGCACCGGCGTGCCGTGCCAGGCGTGCACGTCCCAGCCGTCGGCGTAGCGGACCGCCGGGCCGTCCGGGTCGTGCAGGCGCACCTCGCCGTCGTCGCCGCACGGCTCGGTGCGGACGGCGGCGGGCCGCTCGGACACCACGCACACGTCCTCGTACGGCCACCACCAGCCGGACGACGTCAGCGCGGTCCCCCACAGATCGAGGTGCCCGGCCTGCTCGGACGTGAACGGGACGCCCGCCACCCGGCGCATGACGTCGTAGTAGGCGACCCAGGAGACGCACAGCCTGTCGTACCAGGTGGTCGCGGCGCGCTTCCAATCGTGCGCCTCCTGCGCGGCCGTTCCCAGCGTGCCCCGCACCGAGCGGGCCAGCGAGAACTGCACCTGCTTCTGGAAATGCCAGCCCAGTCCGGTCAGTCCGGCCACGCGGGCGCCGTGCTTCCTGATCCGGTCGTCGAGGTCGAGCCGCAGCCTCAGCGCGGAGGCGACGAGTGTGCGCGCGGCGGGGCCGTCGAAGACCTGCGTGCCGTCCGGGCGCCGGCGCATGCCGGGCGGGACGGTCTCGAAGGCCGCGAGCGGCGAGGGGACCCAGTGGAACCGGGGGGAGTCGAATCCGGCCAGGCGGTAGAGGCCGGAGATGGCCGCCTCGGCGGCCGGTCGGTCGGCGGGCCGCACGGACAGTGCCCGGCCCAGCCATTCATCGCGGATGGCGGCAGCGTCCCGCTGCACGGCTCCGCTCATCGGATGCGGGCGTCAGCGCCCCTTTCAGCGATCATGCCCGCATGGTGGCAGACGACCGCCCGCGATGTCCACACCCTTCCGGTCAGGTAGGCCGCCACCAGGAACCTTTCAGGGTTCCTTCATCGAACCCTGAGCCGGGCCGCATAGACCGTGCGACATGGATCTGTCACGTCGCGGGTTCCTGGTGGGGACGGTGCTGGCCGGCGGCGCCGCGCTGGCCGGCGCCGCCGGAACGCTCCAACGCTCCGCCACCGGTTCCGACACCGAGCCCGCCGCGCCGGCGTCCGGCTACCTCACGCTGCCCGGGAAGCAGCCACCGAAGGTGACCGTGCGCCGCACGGGCACGGTCGCCTCGGGGCTGCTGTTCGTCGCGCCCTTTCGCGGCACCGACTACGCCGACGCCCTCATCGTCGACGACGACGGCGAACCGGTGTGGTTCCGCGGCTCGGACGACCTCGTGACGGACCTGCGCGTGCAGACCTACAAGGGCGAGCCGGTGCTGGCCTACTGGGAGGGCGCGCGGCTGACCGGCGGGCACGGCGCCGGCAGCGGGATCCTCCTCGACCGGACGTACCGGAAGATCGCCGAGGTCCGGGCCGGGCACGGCATGGACGGCGACCTGCACGAGTTCCAGCTCACCGACCGCGGCACCGCACTGATCACCGCATATCCCGAGGTCACCGCGGACCTCCGGCCGATCGGCGGCCCCCGCGACGGGCACGTGTACGGCTGCCGCGTCCAGGAGGTCGACGTCGCGACCGGCGAGGTGCTGCTCGACTGGAAGGCGCTCGACCACATCGCGATCGCCGAGACGAGAATGCCGATGACCAAGGACACCGACGGGACGAAGGGCAGGACGTTCGACCCGATCCACGTCAACTCGGTGCAGGCCTACGGCGACACCCTGCTGATCTCGGCGCGCGACACCTGCGCGCTGTACTGCGTCGACCGGCGGACGGGCGCGGTGCGGTGGCGGCTCGGCGGCAGGCGCAGCGACTTCGCGATCGGGTCCCGCGCCGCGTTCGCCTGGCAGCACGACGCCCGCCGCCTCGACGCCACCACGATCTCGCTCTTCGACAACCACATCACGAACGTCGGCGACGGTCCGTCCCGCGGGCTCGTCCTGAAGATCGACGAGCGGGCCCGGAAGGCGACGCTGCTGCGGGAGTACACCGACGGCCGCACCTACGGGCAGTACATGGGGAATGTGCAGATGCTGCCGGGCGGGAACGCGCTCGTCGGCTACGGCTCGACCGCCACGGTGATCGAGTACGGGCCGGACCGGAAACCGGTCATGGAGATGACCGGGGCCGGCTCGTACCGCGCGTACCGCGCGCCCTGGTCGGCGCGGCCGATGGAGGCGCCGTCCGTCGCCGTCGCGGCGGTGTCCGGCGGCCGGATGCGGGTCCACGCGAGCTGGAACGGCGCCACGGACGTCGCGGCCTGGCGGTTCCTCACCGACGCGGACGCGGCGCGGCTCACCGTCGCCGCGACCTCCCGCCGCACCGGGTTCGAGACGGCCGCGAGCATGCCGGTCGCGCCCCGCGTCGTCGCCGAGGCGCTCGCCGGGAACGGGACCGTGCTGGGCCGGTCCGCGGCCCAGGCCGTCAGCGTCTGAGGTCAGCCGCCGGGCGGCGGGTTCAGCGTCGAGTTCAGCGCCCGCAGCCGGTCCAGCTCGCGCCGGTCGCGCTTGGTCGGGCGCCCGGCGCCCCGGTCGCGGCGGCCGATCGGGACCAGCGCCTCGCGCGGCGGCGGTGGCGGGCTCTTGTCGATCAGGCACTCGGCCGCCGTGGGCGCCCCCACCCGCTTGCGGACGATCTTCTGCACGACCACGATGCGCTCCCGGCCGTCGTGCCGCAGCCGCACCTCGTCGCCGATCTTCACCGCGGTGGCGGGCTTGGCCCGCTCGTCGTTCACCCGCACGTGCCCGGCGCGGCAGGCCGTCGTCGCCATCGACCGCGTCTTCAGCAGCCGGACGGACCAGATCCACAGATCGACCCGCACCGTCCCCTCGTCCGCCATGCCCTGGAGTCTATTGACCGCGTCAACGACTTATCCGGTTCGCGCTGATCCACGCGTCGGCCCGCTCCCACTGCGCGTAAAGCCAGTTGATCCGGGCCTCCCGCCCCTGCGGGACGTCCTCCGCCGCGATCCGCCACCACCGCGCCCGGACCGGCTCGGTCAGCGGCACCCGCCGCCAGATGTCCCCGGCCGACGCCATCTGGTCGAGCCCCACGTGCGCGACGAACACCACGTCCGCGCCGGGCGCCGCGTCGATCGCCGCGAGGACGCCGCCGGGCCGCGGCGGCATCAGGTTCCGCATCCGCTCCGCCCGGACCGCGTCGCGCCGCCGCCGGTGCCGCGCGAGCCGCCGGATCGCCCGGCGCCTGCGCTCCGGCGAGAAGTTGCCGCCCTCCGGGAAGATCAGCAGCGCGTCCCGCGGGCCGAGCCCCTCCGCCAGCCGCCCGATCCGCTCCGCCGCGCCGCCGTGCTTCACGAACACGTTCGGCATCCGCCCGGCGGCGATGTCGATGCACGGATCGAGCTGCAGCTCCGCCTTCATCACCACCCGCGGACGCCGCCCGTACCCGCTGAGCAGATGGTGGACGAGGATCAGCGCGTCGCCCGGTCCCGCGTGCCGGCTGAGGACGATCAGCGGCCGGTCCTCGCCCGTCCCGTCCCAGCTGCCCTCGTCCTCGACGCGCAGCCCGAGCCGCCGCTCCGCCACCGCGTACAGCCCCGCCACATATCGCCGGATGACGTCGTAATGCCGCACGTCGTGCCCGCGGCCCGTGCACCACAGCCACCCGCACTCCGCCACCGCCGCCGATTCCCGCGTCCCCCACGCCAGCGCGAACCAAAGGAACCGGACGGCCCGTTTCCGCTCCCGCCCGAACACCACCCCGAAAAGCCACACCACCGGAAAAAGAAGCAACACCAGCGCCGTCAGCAGAAAAAGCACCGGTGTACAGACCAAACGCCGGACAATGGGGGGCGGCACCATTTCACACCTGCTCTTCGAGATACCTCATCGACGCCGCATAGGCCCGCTCGATGTGCGCCGCGATACCGGACACGTCCCGGTACCGCATCTGCGCGTAGTCGACCCCCGCCTTCCGCTGCCGCCCGCCCGCCGGCAGGACGTGCACCGTCAGCCCCTCCGGCAGCGCCGCCATCTCCTCGAAGAACCGGTGCCGCCGCGCGATCTCGAACGCGACCATCCCGACCTCCCACGGCCGCCGCGGCGGCGCCAGCTCCCGCTCGACCCGCCCCACCTGCAGCACGTAGACCGTCGTCGCGCCCAGCGCGACCGCCCGCCCCACCGGGATGCTGTGCACCAGCCCGCCGTCGTAGTAATGCCGCCCCTCGACCTCCACCGGCGGCAGCAGCCCCGGCGCCGCGCACGACGCCAGCACCGCCGGGATCACCGGCCCCTGCGTGAACCAGTGCGCCATCGCCGTCTCGATCCCCGCCGCGACGCACTGGAACGGGACCGCCGTCTCCTCGAACTCCCGCACCGGCAGCAGCTCGTCCAGCATCCGCCGCAGCGGCTCCGCCGAATGCAGGTGCGTCCCCGACCGCGCCAGCGTCCACAGCCGCTCCCACACCCGCGCCCCGAACACCTCCCGCGCCGCGTCGTCCGACCACAGCCCGGTCAGCCGCTCGACCGCCGTGCCCGGGTCCGCCGCGACGAACGCGCCGTTCAGCGCCCCGATCGACGTCCCGACCACCAGGTCCGGGACCACCCCCGCCTTCTCCAGCGCCCGCAGCATCCCCACCTCGTGCGCACCGAGCACGCCCCCGCCGCCCAGCACGAACGCCGTGTCACCCGACTCCACCACCCCCCGTTCCTCCCCCGAGAAACCGCCCCAAATCGCCGAGGGCAGGCAGCCTCCCGTGCATTCGGGAACGATGCGGCGACCAGAGTGCCGTCCACAGGCTGTGGATAAGGGTCCGCGATCCGCCTTCCGGCGCCGGAACGCGTCGGTGCCCGGCGCCGGAAGGCTTCAGATCGTCATCGCCGGGTGCGGAGCCCGTACCCGTAGGGGAACAGCGGGTGGTAGTTCTTGTCGCCGATGTTGATCGGCTCCTGCGACTCGCTGCGCGGCCACGTGAAGGACAGGCGGCCGGTGTAGGGGCGGTTTCCGAAAAGGGTGTCGGAGACGCCGGCGCCCTCGCTGCCCGGCAGCCACGACATCACGAACGCGTCCATCTTCGGCAGTTCGTCCGTGACGATCTGCGGCCGCCCCGCGACGTCGAGCACGACGCACTTCTTGATGGCGGAGCAGACCTTGTCGATGTTGGCGCGGTCGGCGTCGGAAAGGTTGAGCGTGTGCCCGTTGCCGACGTCGCCGACGCCTTCCGCGTACGGCTTCTCGCCGACGACCACGATCCCGACGTCGCTTCCCGCCGTGGGCGCGGACGCGTCGGCGCTGTAGGTGACGTTCTTGGCGTTCTGCTGGATGCCCTGCAGGATCGTCGTCCCGGGAATGGTGTTCCCGGAGCCGCCCTGCCAGCTGACGGTCCAGCCGCCGGCCTGGTTGCCCATGTCGTTGGCGTTGACGCCCGCGACGTAGATGCGCTGCGACTTCTTCAGCGGCAGGACGCGGCCGGAGTTCTTCAGCAGCACCTGCGACTCGGCGACGGCCCGGCGGGCGACGGCGCGGTGCGCGGGCGAGCCGACCGACTTGATGTTGGTCCGGTCCGTGTACGGGTGCTCGAACAGCCCGAGCTCGAACTTGGCCTTGAGGATCCGCCTGACGGCGTCGTCGATCCGCGACGTCGCGACGCGTCCGGCCTTCACCTCGGCGAGGAGGGTCTGCTCGAACTGCGGCGCGCTGTAGGGCTCCATGAACATGTCCATGCCGGCGTTGACCGCCGTCCGGACCTGGTTCGCGTAGTCGCCGGGGAGCTGGTGGATGGCCTCCCAGTCGCTGATCAGGAACCCGTCGAACCCGATCTTCTTCTTGAGGACGTCGGTGAGCAGCTCCTTGCTGGCGCTCATCTTGACGGGGTTGCCGACCCCGTCCTCCGTCCAGTCGACGCTGGAGAACGACGGCATGACGCTGCCGACGTGGTACTTGCGCACCGCCGGCACGTACGGCGCCAGGTCGATCTTGTTGAAGTGGGCGCGGTCGGTGATGGTGACGCCCTGGTCGATCGTGTAGGTGCCGCTGGTGGACGACCCGTACTTGGTGTCACCGTCGCCCGCGTAGTGCTTGGCGGTGGCGAGGACGTGCGTCGGGTCGGCGAGGTCCTTGGGGCTCCGCCCCTGGAACCCCTCCAGGGCGGTCTCCATCTTGATGACGAGCGCCGGGTCCTCGCCGAAGGACTCGTACGTCCGCCCCCAGCGCAGGTCGCGGGACACGCAGATGCAGGGCGCGAACACCCACTGCGGCCCGGTCGCGCGCGTCTCGGTGGCGGTGATCCGCTCCTCCTCGCGGACGAGCGCGGGGTCGCGGGTGGCGCCCATGGCGTTGTTGTGCGGGAAGATCGTCGCGCCGACGAGGTTGTTGTCGCCGTGCACCGAGTCGATCCCGTACAGCAGCGGGATCTTCAGCCGCGTCCTCAGCGCGGCGGCCTGGTACCGGTCGACCATGTCGGCCCAGCCGGACGGGGTGTTGTCGGACGGCACGGAGCCACCGCCGGACAGCACCGAGCCGAGCGCGAGCGAGGTGATCTGGCCGGGGTCGGCGTCGATGGCGCCGCGCTCGGCCTGCGTCATCTGGCCGATCTTCTCTTCGAGCGTCATCCGGCCGAGCAGGTCGGACACGCGCTGGGCGACGGGCAGCCGCGGGTTCAGGTACGGCGCGGACGCGGGCGCGCCCGCGAGGGCGGGGCCGGCCGCCGCGGGCACGGCGGACGCGGCGACCGCGAGCGCGATCAGCGAACGCCCGATCCGGGTGGCCGTTCGGGTGCAGGGGTGTCGCAAGGTCCCTCCAGGGTCGTGACGGCGACGACGCCGCGCGGCCCGGTGGACCGCGCGCCCGCCCTCGTCCACGTGGGCCAATCGGAGGCTGGTGGACGGGGTCACGGCGCGCCCGGACGGCCATGACCCCTGCGGCGGGCTTCAGCGTCACCAGGAACCTCCCCCGGCCTTGATCACCTGTCAAGCAGTCCCGGCCCGATCTAGATGATCTTGGTCGAAGCATGGAGCCGGGGGGTTGACGGGGACTAAATTCACTATTTAAATCATGGGTCGAATTAAGCCGGTCGGACGGGTCGGGCGACGAGCGCCGCGCCCGCCGTCGCGCTGCCCGGCCGCGGCTCGGCCCGGCCGCCCGTCCCGCCACGGTGGCCACACCCGGCCGCGACCGCCCCGCCCGGAGCCCCGCCCCGGCCCGTCCGGCACCCGCCGGGCACCTCGCCCGCAACCCTGTCCGAAACTGCGCAGACCTTGTCGTTCCAGCCGCTCGTGCGGTGTGCGCCGCGCCCCAGAGCATGGCGCCATGAACGACTTCGGCATCGGCGGCAGGGCCTGGTGGAGAGCCGGGCTCGCCGTCGCGACGGTGGGATGGGGAGCGCAGCAGTTCGCACCGCTCCTGCCGCTGTACCGGGCCAGGCTCGGCCTTTCCGCGACGACCGTGCAGGCCACGTTCGGCATGTACGTGCTCGGGCTCGTCCCCGGACTGCTGCTCGGCGGCCCGGTCTCCGACCGCCACGGGCGCCGCCGAGTGCTCGTCCCGGCGCTCGCCGCGTCCGCCGCCGGGACGGTCCTGCTGATCCTCGGCGGGACGGGCCCCGGATGGCTGTTCGCCGGACGGCTCGTCGCCGGCGTCGCGAGCGGCGCCGCGTTCAGCGCCGGCTCCGCCTGGATCAAGGAGCTGTCGGCGACCGCGGCGGGCTCGGCACCGCGCCGCCTGACCATCGCGATGAGCATCGGTTTCGGGCTCGGACCGCTGGTCGCGGGGGTCCTCGCGCAGTGGGCGCCCGCCCCGACCACGGCGCCGTACGTCCCGCACCTGATCCTCGCCGGCCTCGCGCTCCCCCTCGCCGCGCGAGCCCCGGAGACCGCCCGGCGGGCGGGCACGCCGCCCCGGCTGCGGGACGCGCTGCGGGTCCCCGAGGCGCGCGAGCGCCGGTTCCGGACGGTCGTCGTGCCGCTGGCGCCGTGGGTGTTCGGGTCGGCGTCGGTCGCGCTCGCCTACCTCCCCGGCCTGGTCGGCGACCGTCTCGGCGGGCACGCGCTCGGCTACGGCGCGGCCGTGACGACGCTGACCGCCGCGGCGGGGATCGCCGTCCAGCCGCTCGCCCGCCGGGTCCGCGCGCCGCGGCGGCTGCTCATGACGGCGATGGGCCTGGTCACCGCCGGGATGCTCGTCGCGACGGGCGCCGCCGCGGCGGCCGGGGTCGCGGCCGGCCCGGTCCTGGTGGTCGCGGCGGCGCTCGTGCTCGGCGCGGCGTACGGGTGCTGCCAGGTGTGCGGCCTCCAGGAAGTGCAGCGGCTCGCCCGCCCGGAACGGCTCGCGGCGCTGACCTCGGCCTACCAGGCCGTCTCCTATGTCGGCTTCGCGGCGCCGTTCCCACTGGCCGCCGCCGGACGGTTCGCTTCGCCGCCCGTCCTCCTGCTGGCCGTGACGGGCCTCGCCGCCCTGACCCTCGCCGCGCTGGCCCGCACCGGCCGGGTCCGCGGCGAGGAACCCGGCGCCATCGCCGCGACGGGACGGCCGGACGATCAGCCGGGCATGGCCGATGCGCGGAACGTCCGCCGGTAGGCGTCCGGCGAGACGCCGAGGGCCCGCTGGAAGTGCCGGCGGAGCGTGGCGGCGGTGCCCATGCCGGTCCGGTCGGCGATCAGGTCGATGCCGTCGTCCGTGGTCTCCAGCAGTTCCTGCGCGCGGTGGACGCGCTGCGCGTGCAGCCATTGGAGCGGCGTCGTCCCGGCGGCCGCGTGGAAGTGCCGGGCGAGGTTGCGGGAGCTCATCCCGGCGCGGCGGGCGAGGTCCTCGACGGTCAGCGGCTCGTGCAGCCGGGCGAGCGCCCACGGCAGCAGCCCGGCGAGGGCGTGCTCGCGGCCCGGCCCGACGGGCGCGGGGATGTACTGGGCCTGCCCGCCCGGCCGGTGCGGCGGGACGACGAGCCGCCGCGCCAGGTCGTTCGCGACGGCCGCGCCGTGGTCGAGGCGGACGATGTGCAGGCATAGGTCCATGCCGGCGGCCTTGCCCGCCGACGTCATGACGGACCCGTCGTCGATGTAGAGCACGCCGGGGTCGACCTCGACCTGCGGGTACAGCTCGGCGAGGCGCGCCGCGTGCATCCAGTGGGTGGTGGCGTGCCGCCCGTCCAGCAGCCCGGCGGCGGCCAGGACGAACGCGCCGGTGCAGATCGACACGATCCGCGCCCCCGCCGCGTGCGCGTCGCGGACCGCGGCGACGAGGTCGGCCGGCGGCTCCTCCAGGACGTTGCGGCAGGCCGGCACGATCACGGTGCCCGCCGCGGCGAGGCCGTCGAGCCCGCGCGCGGCGTCCACCCGGAACCAGCCGCCGAGCCGGACGGGCGCGGGGGCGCAGACGGTGAGGTCGTACCAGGGGTCGGCGAGGCCGCGGTCGACGCCGAACACCTCGCAGGGCGCGGCGACCTCGAACAGGGTGATCCCTTCGCTGACGGCGAGCGCGACGGTGGCCATGTCCGGAATCGTACGCCCGCAGCTGTTCCGGACAGCGCCGTTCCGGACAGCGCCGTTCGGACAGCGGGCGAGCGCGCCGGAGCGCCCGGCCGGCCTGCGGGTGGAAGGGCCGACCGGGCGCGCACGGTCCGGTCACTCGGAAGGTGCCAGGCGGCGGTGCCGGAAGCGTGCCGGGGCGGTGTCGGAAGCGGTGCCGTGCGGGTGCCGGCGGTGCGGTGCCGGCCGGGGTCAGCCGCGGTGCCGGCCGCCGCCTCCGGTCCCGCCGCCGTGCTCGCCGGAGGTGCCGTCGTCGCGGGTGACCTCGACGCGCTCCTTGCGCAGCTCGCCGCGGACGGTCTGCTCGTCCTGCACCTGCTCGGTGCGGATCCGGACCCGCTCGACCGGGACGGTCTCCTTGGCCACCACCGGGCGCTCCTCGTAGAGGATGATCTCCACGTCGTCCTCGGTGACGTTGATCTTCATGTCGGGCCGGCCGTCCGCGATCGGCTCGCGGTCGATCTTGATCTCCTCGTGGCTGACCGGGATCGTCCGCTCGACCATCTCGGTCTCCACCCACTTGCGCACGTGCACGCGGCCGGCCTCGTGCCGCTCGGTGTCGATGCGCAGCCGCTCCTCGGACCGGGTGATCTCCCGCGTCGGGGCGCCGGGCTGCGCGGGCAGCGGCTCGCCGCCCTTGCCCCGCTCGGGGTGCACGGCCATTCCGGCGGCGCCCGCGGCGCCCGCGGTGCCGGGCGTGCCCGCGGTGCCGGACGTGCCGGCCATGCCGGACGGGGCGCGGCCCTGCGCGCCGGTGGTGCCCTGGTCGGCGCCCTTGTCGGCGGCCTCGGCCTGGTCGCCGGCCTTGCCCATGTCGGTGCCGCGGCCGGTGCCCGTCCCGCGGTCGGTGCCGGTGCGGCGGTCCGCGTCGGCCTCGGCGGTGCCCTCGCCGCCCTCGGTGCGGCGGCCGCTCGGCGGGCGGACGCCGTAGTGCCGGTAGAGGTCGACGATCTGGGCGTGCGACAGGTGCTCGTCGGCGTCGACGTTCGGCGCGCCCTTGATCGTCTCCTTGTCGTAGGGGACCTGCAGCGCGTCCTGGGCCTTGCGGGCGCCGGACAGCGGGACGAAGCTCTCCCGCATCCCGAACCAGCCGGTGTGCACCGTGACCCATTCCGGCGCGCCGGAGTCGTCGTTGAGGTAGACCTGCTTGACCGTGCCGACCTTGGTGCCGTGGGTGTCGGTCACGCTCATGCCCATGAGTTCCCGCACCTGTGTCTGCGTCTGCACGTTGAACACCCCCGAGTTGCCTGATTACCTCCTGATTTTTCCGTACCGGGCACCGGTAAACGCGTTTACCGAACTATGAACACCGATTTGCCGGATACTGACCGGACGCCGCCGCGGGCGCCCGCCGTCATTTTCCGGAAGATGCGCAGATGGCCGCCTATTTCGCAATGGCGATATTCGCAGCGTGGTGATCATTTTAGGCTGTGCCGGTTTGCCTTTTCCGGCGTCGCGAAAGACTGACGGCTGGAGCGTGGAAGCCCGTACCGACACATCGGAGAAATGGCATGGACGACGTCTCGCCCGCCGGACGCGGGCGGCGCACCGGCGCCTGGTGCGCCACCGCCGTCACGGCCCTGTCCTGCATGGTCGCCGCGGGCGCGGGCACCGCCACCGCGGGCACCGGCACCACGGGCACCGCCGGCACGGGCACCGGCACCACAGGCACCGGCGCCGCCGCGCACCGCCCGCCCACCTGGTGCAAGGCGAGCGGGGCGCTGAGGGCGCGCGCCATGCCGCAGAAGGTCAGGCTGTCCGACTGCGACCTGCGCGGCCGGGTCGTCCGCGGCGAGAACGGGCTGGCCGCGACGGTCCCGTCCGACGGCACCTCGGTGACCGCGCACTCGCTGCGCACCGACGGCGCGTCCGAGCTGCGCGTCGAGGTGGACGAGGCGAAGGGCGAGATCACCCTCACCGCCACCGGGACGCGGGTGCCGCAGGGCCGGCCGCGCGCGTTCCGCGCGCCGATGGACGCCTGCAAGGACGGCGCCTACCAGCAGGAACCGAGCAAGTGGCCGAAGGGCGCCACGATCGAGTGGCACTACTACCCCGGCACGGCGGGCCTGCCGATGTCGGGCGTGTCCACCGGCATCACCGACATGTTCGACGCCAAGACCGACTGCACTCCGTCGCACGCGTTCGCGCCGCTGCCGGACGTCTCGCAGAAGTACGCGGGCCAGACGACCACGGCGCCGAACGTGACCGCCGACGCGACCTGCGGGGAGCACGACGGGACGAACGTGTCCGGCTGGCAGGCGATGCCGGGCGCGGAGCCGGACGTCCTCGCGGCGACCTGCACCTGGTTCCGCGGGCCGACGACGATCGAGAGCGACACCGCGCTGCAGACGCAGGGGAAGAAGTGGTGGCCGGGCCCGCAGGACGGCTCGTCCTGCCCGGCGGGCAGCTACGACGCGGCGGCCGTCACGACGCACGAGACGGGCCACATGCTCGGCCTCGGTCACGTCGAGGGGTCGCAGCACTCCGAGCTGACCATGGCGCCGACCGTCGCGTCCTGCGACGACGACCCGGCCACCCTGGGGAAGGGCGACTACGACGGGCTCATCGCCCTTTACGGGGCTCGTTCGCCCGCCTAGCCGGAATGTCGCGGCCGCTCATTTCCTCATCTTGCCGACGACCACGATGCGGTGCCGGTCGGAGCCTTTCGGGGTGCAGCTGATGAGCGTGACGTACTTGCCGTCCGGCGCCTTTCCGCGCTTGAACGGGACGGGTTCGAGCGCGCGCCGGTCGGTCGGGGTGATGATGTGCCGGCCGCGCACCCGGTAGACGTAGGTGCGGTGGTGCGCCTTGAGGACGATCCGGTCGCCGCGCCGCAGCCGGTCGAGCCTGCCGAACGGGTGCAGCCAGGTGGTGCGGTGCCCGAGCAGGACGGTGTTGCCGAGGGTTCCGGGCGGGGCCGTCCTCGGGTAGTGCCCGACGCCCCGGCTGAGGACGCGCTCGGTGACGCCCTCCCGCACCTTGATCTTCAGGTGGATCCGCTTGATCGTGATGGTGGCGATCACCTTGCCGATCCGCGGCCGGTGGACGCGCGCCGCGGCGGCGGTCCGGGCGGCCGCTCCGGCCGGCGCACCGGCCGCCGCGGGCATCCCGGCGGCGGTCACGCACCCCGCGGCCAGCAGCGCGGTGGCAGGCAGCGTCCAGGCCGGCGCGCGTAACGTCCGTCCCGGGCGCCTCGAATACATGATCTTCATCTTCGGCCTCGTCTCCGTCTTCGGTGGTGAGAAGCCCGGGCGGCGCGGCCCGCACGGGAGGGCCGCGCCGCCCGGGCGCGGGAAGGGGACGGCACGTCTGCCGTCCCCTTCGCCGTGTCGCCTCCGGCTCGCCCGCCGGCCGGCCGGATCGTCATCCGGCCCGGTCGCGGCCGGGCGGCCCGGCGTTCGGGTGACTCAGTGGGTCAGCGGGGTGCCCAGCTTGACCGGGGCCTCGTTGCCCTGGGGCAGCTGCGTGCCGATCTGTCCCGGCGCGACGTTCGCGACCGGCTTGGCGATCCGGGTGACCTTGCCCAGCAGGTCCTGGACGGCGGGCATGCCGTCGGCGCTGCGGTAGTCCGGCCCCATCGCGATGCGCTCGCTGGTCCCGCGCAGGGTCGACGGCAGCTTGTGGTGCCCGGCCGCCGGGCGGTGCTTGGACGGCTTGTAGTGGTGGTGCTTCTTGTGGTGCGGCTTCTTCGGGAAGTGCTTGATCGGCGGCCGCTTGTGCTCGTGGCCGCCGCTGGTGACGGAGGCGCCGCCCTTGCAGCCCGCCTGCGCGATGCCGAGGACCGCGCCGATCGCGTTGCCGCAGACGTTCACGGGCACGGAGATCGGCGCGTACACCTGGTTGCCGCCGAGGATCGACAGGTTCCCGGACGTCTTCATGTCCGGCGTGTCGTCGCCCTTGCGCTGGACGGACGCGCCGCCCTTGCAGCCGGCCTGGGTGATCCCCGCGATGAGGGAGATCGCGTTGCCGCAGACGTTCACCGGCACGGAGATCGGCGCGTACACCTGGTTGCCGCCCAGGATCGACAGGTTCCCGGACGTCTGCATCCCGTGCTTGCGGCCGCCCCAGCCGCCGTCCCAGCCGCCCATGCGGCCGTTCCCGGCGGCGGGCGCGGCGGCCGGCGCGGCCGCGCCCGTCGCCGCGGACGCCTGCCGCTCGCCGGGCGCGGTGGCCGCGCCGCCCGCGCGCCAGCCGGAGTGCTCCTTGTGCCCGCCCTTCTTGACGGACGCGCCGCCCTCGCAGCCGGCCCTCGCGATGCCGATGATGGCGCCGACGGCGTTGCCGCAGACGTCCACCGGGATGGAGATCGGGGCGTAGACCTGGTTGCCGCCGCCGATCGACAGGTTGCCCGAGGTGTGCATGTCGCCGCCGTCGCGGCCGCGCCGCTCGACGGACGCGCCGCCCTTGGACCCGGCCTGGGCGATTCCGGCGACGGCGCCGACGGCGTTGCCGCTGACGTCGATCGGGACGGAGATCGGCGCGACGACCTGGTTGCCGCCGAGGATGGACAGGTCGCCGCTGGTGCGGTTGTCCGCGGAGGCGGGGGCGCCGAGTCCGGTCGCCCCCATGGCGACGCAGCCCGCCGCGACGAGAGCGGCGCGGCCGGTGTTCCTTGCCCAGATGCGCATGGTGTTGCTCCTTCTTTCGGTGAATCGGTGAATCGGTGATGATCACTGCGTGCACCGTCCGGGTGAGCGCAGCGGGCAGCGGTCTGGCCAGGACCGTGCCGCTCGGAGAAAAGATCGGTGTGAGACGGGGGACGGGCGGGAAGCGGCCGTCCGAGGGCCGGCGCGGGAGTCGCGCGGGCGGGGACGGGCGGCTTCCGGCACGAGCCGCGCGGGAACGCGCGGGAACGCGCGGGTGCCCGGAGAGCGGGGTGCTAGTCGGGGACGACCGACGGGCGGCCCGGAGCGGCCTCGTCGGTCAGCGCGGTGCGGTGGAACGCGCCGCGGCCGGCGGCGTGCGGCGCCTGCAGCCGCTGGGCGGTGCCGAGGTCGGCGACCGGCCCGAACGGGTGCCCGCCGGACGGCGGCCCGCTGCGCGGGTTGCCGTCCTGCTCGGACGGCATCGCGGGACCGCCGGGCAGGCGGTGCCCGTCCCCGCACATCCGGCAGTGCCCGCCGGAGCGGTGAGCGCCGGACGGCGCTTTGGCGGCCGCGTGGCGGTCCGCAGCGATGTGCCCCGGGACATGGGCGGTGCCATGCCCGTCCGCGTGCGCCGCGGCGGCGTGCTGCGAGGGCGCGTGCGCGGCGGGGCGCGGGGCGCCGTGCGGCGCGGTCCGCGGACCGGTCATGCCGTGCACGAGCCGGCCGACGCCGGCACCGCCCGTCCGGACGTCCGGGAGCCGCAGCTCCGGCACGCCGGCCGCGTCGGCGGTCTTGCGCACGGTGCCGCGGGCGGTGCGGTCCACCGACCGGGCGACGTGGCCGCCGTCGGCGGCGGCGTCGCGCCCGCGCTCGCCGAGGTAGGTGATCGGGTGCTCGCCGGCCTCGCGGACGTCGCCGGCGACGGCGCCGGGCGTGCCCGCGGTGGGGCGGCCGCCCACGAACCGGAAATGGCGGAGCGTGGAGAGCCCGCCGATCCCGGCGGGATCGCCGGCGGTGTCCCGGACCGGGTTCCACTGCCCGCCCCGCTCCGTTCCGCGGCCCGCGCCGCCGCTTTGTGCGGCGTAGGCGGACTGGTTAAGGGAACTGAGGGCGAGCCATCCGGCGAAGGCGAATCCGGCGATGGCCGCGACGCGTACCAGCGCGGTTCCGAGGGCGCGCCGACGCGCATCGGGGCGGTGCGCCCCGTGGCGGGTCGGTAGGCGTCGCACTGCGGAATCTCCTCGCATCGGGCCTGGTCGGGCCGTCGTCCGGTGTCCGGCTCCGGGCCGGTCGGCAAGACCGTAGCACCGCACCGGGCGCCTTCACCGATGCGTTGCCGCGCAGGTCGGCGCGTCTTTGCCATCGTTTACCCGGTGATGGATCTCGCTTTTCCCGAGCCGGGTTCCGGCGGGTTTCCAGAGCCGCCGACAGTGCGATTCAACCGCAATTCGCCCGTTTTATTGGGACTTATTCCACGGGTGGTCCGGCCGCGGCACCGGCACCCGGTTTCGGGCCGATGTCCGGGAGAAGCATGGCGCACGGTATTCGGTGCGCTACATTCGGTGACAAGGTCGCCGTCTAGCCGAGGAGCCGACCGCATGCCAGCCCCCTCCCCCGCGAACCCCTGGCCCTGGTCACCGCGCAGGCAGGTGCGCCCGCGCACCGCCGCCGGGCCCCGCGAACCCCGCCCCGTCCGCTACTCCGTCACCCGCGAGGGCATCCGCGTCCCCGGCCGTTTCCGCAGGCCGGAGTGGATCCTCATCCGTACGCGACCGGAATGGACGCGGGTCTGGACGCTCTGCTCCCGGCTCGAGTGGGCGCTCGCCACCGCGCGGGTCGAACGGGTCCGGCGCCGGGCCCGCCCGCTCTGGCGCTGATCACGCGCCCGCCGTGCGCGGCGGCCCCGCACAAGCGGGCGCCGGTGGCGCGCCCGCCCCGGCGCGCCACCGGCGTCGTCCCGTCCGGTGGAGATTCCTTCTCCCGGTGGGATTCCTCCCCCGGGAGCGGATTCCTCCTCCCGGCTACCTCGCGTCCGTCTCCAGGGCGGGCGCGGGCCGCCGCGCCGCCGCGGCCGCCGGGGGCGTCCGGTGCACGATGTGCCGGGCGATCCGGTGGGCGGCGAAGCCCGCGCCGTGCACGAACCGCATCACCGGCCCGAACGTCGGCGCCGCCGCGAGGCCCGCGAAGTACAGGCCCGGCATCGACGACTCGAAGCTCGCGCTGAGCACCGGCGCGCCGAGCCGGCTGTCCACCCGCACCCGCAGCTCCGGCGACAGCAGCTTCAGCCGCTCGACGTCCGGCACGAACCCGGTCGCGGCGATCACGTGCTCGGCCTCGACGACCAGCCGCCGCCCCGTCCGGTCGACGGTGGTGATCGCGATGACGTCGTCCTGCGCGGCGGCCTTCACCAGCTGCCGGCCCGTCGACACCCGGACCCGCTCGTCCAGCCGGTCGCGCAGCCACCACGCCCCGGCGGGCGGCAGCGTCTCGCGGACGAGCCGCAGCCGAGTCCGCTCCGGCAGGTACCGGACGAACCCGGGCCGCTCCGCCAGCACCCACGTCCGGTACCCGGTGCCGAGCCCGGACCGCGGGCCCTCCCGCAGCCGCTCGCCGCCGGTGCGGTGCTCCTTCGGCACGCTGTTCCAGTCGATCTCGCCGCGCCGCGCGAGGACGTGCGGGTGCGCGCCCGCGTCGGCCAGCAGCACCGCCGTCTCCAGCGCCGACTGCCCGGCCCCGACGACCGCGACGTCCTTGCCCGCGAACAGGCTCAGGTCGCGGTGGTCGCCGCTGTGCGAGACGAGCCAGGACGGCATGCCCGACAGTTCCTCGGGCAGGTGCGCGAACGGCCCGACGCCGACGGCGACCACGACCGCGCGGGCCCCGATCACCTCGCCGCCGGCCAGGGTCACCTCGTATCCGGCCGGGCCGCCGCGCTCCACCTTCACGACCTCGCCGGGCTCGACGCCCGGCACCGCCTGCTCGGCGAACCAGCGGCCGTAGGCGACGAAGGTGTCCAGCGGGATCGGCTGGCCGAGCCGCCACTCCGGGTGGCGGTCGGTGAAGCGCAGCCCGTCCTGCGGCGCCCCGAGGCTGGAGGCGAACCCCTCGGACTTCAGGTGCATGCCCTCCGGCATGCTGGTGGCCCAGTACTCCATCGGCGTGCCGATGATCCGCACGTCGAGCCCGAGGTTCTGCAGGTGCGCGGCGGTCGACAGGCCGTAGGGCCCGGCGCCGGCGATGACGACGTCGCTGACCGAATCGGTCATTTCTCGTTCCCCCCGATGTGTGTCCGTGCTTGGGATGGCGCCGCGTGCCCGGGCGCCACTGTGGTGAGGTGGTGTGGTGGTGCGGCCCGCCCGGCTCAGCGGCCGGACGGGCGGAGCGCGCGCCCCCGCGCGCGCCCGGCGGCGCGCAGGACGCTCTGCCCGCCCATCGCCAGGAACGGCGGCAGGTCGTCGCCGGCGTACCAGGCCAGCTCGTCGGCCTCGCGCAGCGGGCGGAGGGTCCCCGCGCGCAGCAGCGGCCGGCCGAGCGCCTGCCGCAGGTAGTGGTTCTCCACCAGCAGCCGGCGGCCGTACGCCGGGTGCGCCGGCGGGACGTCGCGCCCCGACTGGTCCAGGTGCAGGACGCGGACGAGGTCGAGCCCGCGCCGGTCGGTGAACAGCCGGAACTGCGCGCCGAGCCGCGGGTTGAAGTCGAGCAGGTGGTAGGCGCCGGTCCCGGCGTCGAACCGGAAGTCCAGGTCGACCAGGCCCCGGCAGCCGAGCGTCTGGACGGTCCGCACCGCGAGCCGCTCCAGCTCGGGGTTGGCCGTCCACTGCCCGGCGATGGTGTGGCCGGCCTGCGGCGGGTGCGCCAGGTGCTTGCGGCCGGTCGCGGCGAACAGGCAGTCCAGCGAGGCGTCGAAGTAGCCGTGGAAGAACCAGTCGCCGCCGGCCTGCGGGATGCGCCGCTGCAGGATCAGCGGGCCCGCGTCGCCGTCCGGGTCGCGCCGCAGCCCGGCCGCGAACAGCCGGTACGCCTCGTCGAGGGTGTGCGCGAGGGTGGTGCTGCGCATGCCCGGCGGCAGCCGCCACGGCCGCGCCCACTTGGCGATCAGCGGCAGGCCGAGCTCGGCGGCGGCGTCCTCGACGTCGGCGGCGCTGCGCGGCGTGCGGCTCTGCGGGCACGGCACGCCGCTCTCCCGCAGCGCCGCGATGAGCTGCGACTTGTCGGCGACGCGGCGCGGGACGTCGCGGTCCTGGCGCGGGAAGACGAACGCGGCCGCGAGCGCCTCGGCGTGCTCGGCGACGAACAGCGCGCCGGCGTCGTCCACCGGCAGCAGCAGCGCCGGGCGGCCGATCCGCTCGGCGATCCGGTGCAGGTGCGCGGCCAGTTCGGCGGGACGCTCGGCGGGCGGTGCCCACGGGTGCCCCCGGTACAGGTAGCGGGACCGGGACGCCGGGCTGGCGCGGCCCTCCAGGATGGCGTGCACCGGCACCCCGGCGCGGCCGAGCGAGCGGATGGCGCCGAGGCTTCCGTGGTGGAAGAAATTGTGGTCGGTGCGCAGCAGCAGGACCGGCAGTCCGGGGTCCAGCAGCGGCGGCGCCGAGGCAGGAGTATCGAGGATCATCCGCGTCATCCGGCCGGTTCCGGCGGCGGTTCTTGGCGCACGGGATCGCCTTCCCTTTCAAGGTAAATTTTGTGATCGGCCGCTTGGCCGATTCGTTCGCTGCGGCCGCCAGAGGGCATACGATACGCATGCGAGCTGCGAATATCCATTCGACCGGGCGGCGGATGCGGGAAACGCGGCGGAAAAGGCGCTTCGCGTTCTTCCCGTTCCCGACGCTGCTGCTCGCCGCGGCCGCGCTGGTCGCGCTCGCGGCGTCCACACTGGTCACCTGGTTCCAGCCGCAGGCCACCCACAGAATGGCGAATTATGTGCCGTTGGGGGCCTTTCTCGGGTCCGGTCCGGAGGGCGTCGCCCGGGTGGCGCGGTTCCAGCGCTGGCTCGGCTCCACGGTGACCGTCGGGCGCACCTACCTGCCGGGCGACTCCTGGGACGACGTCGAGGGCCCGCCGCAGATCCTGCAGCCGTGGACGCGCTGGCTCGCCGCCGACCCGCGCCGGACGCTGGTGCTCAACGTGCCGATGATGACGCCGAACGAGGCCGGGCTGGCGCCGGTGGTGCTGTCGTCGCTGCTGCGCGGCGGCGCGTCCGGCGCGTTCGACGAGCACTACCGGGCGCTCGCGCGGCACCTGGTGTCGCTGGACGCCGGGGACACGGTCATCGTGCTCGGCTGGGAGATGAACGGGGACGTCTACGGCGGCCGGTGCGCGCCGGATCCGGACGCGTGGAAGACGTACTGGCGGCGCATCGTCGCGGCGATGCGCTCGGTTCCCGGCGCGCGTTTCCGGTTCGATTTCGCGCCGAACCGCGGGCATGACGCCATCCCGTGGACGGACTGCTATCCCGGTGACGACGTGGTGGACATCATCGGTTCCGACAGCTACGACCAGCCGCCCGGGAACTCCTTCCAGGACTACATCGACCAGCCGTACGGGATGAAGGCGCAGGCGGACTTCGCCGCCGCGCACGGAAAGCCGATCTCCTTTCCCGAATGGGGTCTGTTCCGCAACTCCGACAACCCCGAATATATCCAGGGAATGCATGACTGGATCGTGTCGCATAACGTGGCCTACCAGTCGATCACGGACTACTGCCCGCACGGCGTGTGGGAATGCGGCGCGAACCCGCGCTCGGCGGAGGTCTACCGGGAGCTGTTCGGCGGGGTGGCGGCGCCGTCGCCCGCGGCGCCGGGCAACGGCGCCACGCCGCCGATCGCGCCGCCCCCGTCGACGCCGCCCGCGGGCTCGCCCGCTCCGGCATCGGCTCCCGCATCGGCTCCTCCTCCTCCTCCTCCGGCTCCGGCTCCGGCGCCGCCGTCGGCCGCGCCTTCGGTGGCGAACGCCGAGCCGCCGTCCGGCCCGCCGCCGTCCAGTGCCCCGGCCCCGGTCCCGGCGCCGGCGAGCACCGGGCCCGCCCCGCTCGCGAAACCGCCGGCGAACCCGCCGCCCGCGCGTCCCGCGCCCGACATCGCGAGGGCCTCCGAGCCGGCCAGGACGTCCGCGCCCAGGTCGTCGGCGTCCGCGAGCTCGCGGGCGACGCCGTCCGGCACCGGGCCGCCGCGTCCCGCGACCTCCCCGGTGAGGGCGGCGAGCAGCGCGACCGTCTCGGCGAGGTCGTAGTCCGCCGCGGCGTCCGCCGCCGCGCGGCCCTCGCGCTCGGCGACGCCCGGGAACAGCAGCCGGGCCGCCATCGCGTCGGCGAGCGCGGCCGGGTCGTCCACCGGCACCAGCGCGCCGAGGCCGGGCCGGACGACCTCCGCGATGCCGGGGATGTCCGTCCCGACGAGGGACCGGCCGGTGGCGAGCGCCTCCAGCGCGGTCAGCGGCAGCCCCTCCCAGCGGGACGGCAGCACGACCACGTTCGCGGCGGCCAGCCAGTCCCGCGGGTCCCGCACCGCCGGGACGAACCGGACGCCCGGCTCGGCGCGGCGGCGCAGCGCGTCCCGGTCCTCGCCGTCCCCGACGATCGCGAGCAGCGCGGACGGGCAGCGGGCGGTGACCGCGGGCCAGGCCGCGACCAGCACGTCCTGCGCCTTCTGCCGGGTCAGCCGGCCGACGCACACCGCGAGCGGCGCGGCGGCGGGCAGGCCCAGCCGGGTCCGCGCGGCGAGCCGGGCGGACGCGCCGGCGGGCCCGAACCGGCGCCGGTCCACGCCGTTGCGGACGAGCCGGAACGGCCCGCGGATCCCGGCGCGCATCCCGGCCCGCAGCTCGCCCTCGCCGACGCAGACGAGCGCGTCGGCGCGGCGGGCCGCGAACCGCTCCCAGAGCCGGCTGACCGCGTCCTGCCGGCCGGTCGCCGCGAGCCACGACCAGCCGTGCGGCTGGAAGAGCGCCGGGACGCCGGCCGGGCGGCGGAGCAGCCGCCCGGCGAGGCCCGCCTTGGCGGAGTGCAGGTGGACGACGTCGGGCCGGAAGCTCCTGATGAGGCGGCGCAGGCGCAGCGCCTCCAGCGGCGTCCCGGGTCCGGGCGCGCGGCGGGCGTCCCAGTTGAACCAGGGCACGCCCGCCGCCGCGCACCGGGCGGGCAGGTCGCCGCCGGGCGGGCAGGCGACGGCGACGTCCCAGCCGCGGCGGCGCTGGTCGGCGACGGCCTGGCCGACGTAGACGGCGACGCCGCCCGCGTTCGGCTGGCTGACGTGCAGGACCCGCAGCGGGGCGGCGGCCTCAGCCATGCCCGGGCCGCCCGCCCTTCCGCGCGCCCGCCTCGGCGTCCCGGATCGGCACGGCGTCTTCCACCGGCACGGCTTCGTCCACCGGCATGGCGTCGTGGCGGGGCAGCGGCACGTCCTCGCGGCCCGCGGCGCGCAGCGCCTCGTCACCGAGCAGGCCGTCGCGCGGCGGGGCGGGCGGCGGCACGGTCGCCGGGCGGCGGTGGCGGCGGGCGGCGAGGCCCGCGCGAACGAGCGCCAGGCCCGCGAACAGCGACGCGGGGAACGAACGGCCGAGCACGATCCGCTGGTTCTGGACCCGGCTCGGCCGCCACTTCAGCTTGTAGGGCTCCTCGCCGCGCAGCAGGTTGACGGCCTGGCGGCCGCGCGAGCGCGCGAGCGCGAGGTCCTCGCGCAGGAGCATCAGCGAGACGTCCACGCCGTCGCGCAGCTCGGGGATCGCCCCGTACAGGTAGGCGCCGACGAACCGGTGCCCGATGAGGACGAGGTCGCTCGCGACGAGCCGCCCGTCCCAGTGGTAGCGGAGCACGGCGGCGCGGCCCTCGCGGACCATCGCGGCGCCCGCCTCGGCCAGGTGGCGGCGGAACCGCTCGCGGGCGTGCTCGGGGTTCATCGGCCGGCCGCGCCACTGGCGGGCGTGCATCTCCAGCAGCGCGCCGATCGCGTCCGCGGCCTCCTCGGGCGGGACGGTCTCGGCGGTGATGCCCCGCACGTCGATCTTGCGGAGCTTCGCGCGCATCTTGCCGGCGCTGCGGCGCGGTAACCGGTCCATGACGTCGGCGATGTCGGCGCAGGGCAGCTCCATGCACACCGACGCGGGCATCGGCCACGTCCGGCCCGGCCAGCGCCGCACCACCTGGTGGACGACCGAGCCGGGCCGTACCTCGCGCAGGTCGATCGCGCACCGGCCGCGCATGCCGTGGAGCGCGCGCGCGAGGTGCTCGACGGCGCCGTCGGTGTACGCGGGGTCGAGGAGGAAGTCGGTGAAGTCGCTCTGCTCGTCGGCGATCGGCACCAGCACGGGGAAGCCCCAGCGGCCCGCGGTCATCAGCGGCGCGGCGGCGACGAGGCGCCCCCGGTACCGGACGAGGACGAGCCGCAGCCGCCCCCGGATGCCGTACCAGCCCCACCAGGCGCTCAGCCATTCGTGGGACTGGAACGGGGTCGCCTCCGGGCTGCGCTCGTACAGGTCGCGCAGCTCGTCGCCGAGCTCGATGAGGGCGCCCTCGTCGCGGCGCACCTCCACCCGCCAGGCCTCGGCGGGCGCGGCGGCCCGTCCCGGACGGATCACGCTGGACAGCGTCACGAGTGCACCTCCACGGGTTCGGCGGCGGGGCCCGGCACGGCGCCGCGCGGGGCGCGGCCCGCGTCGTGCTGGCCGCGGGCGCGCCGCCCGCTGAGCACGGCGGCACCGAGCCCGGCGAGCAGCACGCCGGACGCGGTGCCGACCGCCACGTCCAGCGGCAGGTTCGGCGAGGACGGCGCCGACGGCGTCGCGGCCATGCTCATCAGCGCGACCCGCACGCCGGTGTCGGTGCGGTGCGAGGTGCCGTAGCGGACGAGCGCGTCGGCGGCGGCGTTGGCGTACGCGGCGGCGCCGGCCGGGGTGTCCGCGCTGCCCGCCAGCTTGATCAGCGGCGTGTCGGGCGAGGTGGACGACTGGATGTGGTCGCGGGTCGCGGCCATCGCGCCGTCCGGCAGCGGGATCGAGGAGTAGGCGAGGGTCTCGGGCAGCGGCGCGAGCCGGCCGAACGCCTGCGCGAAGCTGACCGCGGCCGGGCCCTGGCCGCCGTCGCCGTCGTCCACGACGAGGACGTAGGCGGTGGCGGTGTAGGTCGTCGGCGCGAACAGGGCGTAGCCGAGGCCGCCGAGGAAGCCGCTGAGGACCAGCGCGGCGAGCAGGCCGAACCGGCGCAGGAACGCGGTGAGCGGCGCGCGCAGCCGGGCGGCGGCGGCGCCGGCGGCGCGGCCGGGCGTCGCGGCGGCGCGGCGGGCCTTCGCGCGGCTCGCCTTCGCACGGCCGGTCTTCGCACGGTCGGTCTTCGCACGGTCGGTCTTGGCACGGTCGGTCTTCGTGCGGGCGTTCTTCGCGCGGGCGGCCTCGCCGGGCGGCCCTTCCCCGTGGGCCGATTTCTTGGTGGCGTCACGTTGCGACATCGGCAGACCCTTCTCTCTTGCCGTCAGGTCGGGATGGACTCGGGGGCGGGCCGCGTGCGCCCGGCGCTCGGATCGCCGCCGCCGTGGCCGCCGTAGAGGCGGGCGAGCTTCGCGGCCTGCTCCTCGATGGCGTAGCGGCGCACCGCTGGCGGCACCGGGACCCGTCCGGCGCGGCGGCCGATGGCGGCGCTCCAGGCGTCCGGACCGGCCGCCGCGGGCAGCCGGGTCGCGTGCGGCGCCTCGCCGGGCGGCAGATCGTCGAGCGCCGGGCAGGCGGCGCGGACGACGGGCAGCCCGGCGGCGAGCGCCTCCAGGACGCCGAGGCCGAACGTCTCCTGCGCGGACGGGGCGGCGTACACGTCCATCGCGGCGAGCAGCGGCGCGACCTGGTCCGTCCCGCCGGTGAAGACGACGCGGCCGGACGCGCCGAGCGACGCGGCGAGCCGTTCGAGCCGCGCGCGCTCGGGACCGTCGCCCGCGAGCAGCAGCCGGGCGGCGGGCGTCCGGGCGACGGCCTCGACCAGCAGGTCGAACCGCTTGGTCGGGACGAGCCGTCCGATGCACCCCGCGACGTGGGCGTCCATCGGGATGCCGAGGCGGCGGCGCGTCACGGCGCGGTGACCCGGGTCGTAGGCGAACGCGTCCGCGTCGATCCCGTTGGGGACGACCGTGATCCGGTCCGGCCGGACGCCCCAGGCGCGCAGCCGCGCCGCGACCGTCGGGGACACCGCGACCGTCATCGAGCCGAGCCGCTCGGTCGCCCGGTAGAGGGCCTGCACGGCGCGGGTGGTGCGGCGCCCCTCGATGTGCCCGTCTCCGAGGGAGTGCTCGGTGGCGATGATGCGCGGCGTCCCGGCGAGGCGGGCGGCGACGCGGCCGTAGACGCAGGCGCGGTACAGGTGCGTGTGGACGACGTCGTACCGCCCGCCGCGGATCAGCCGGACGAGCCGCGGCAGCGCGCCGAGGTCCCGGTTCCCGCGCATGCCGAGTTCGTGGACGCGCACGCCGCCGCTCCGGATCCGCTCGCCGAGCACCCCCGCGTGCGTCAGCGTCGCCACCTCGCACTCCATGGGCAGGCGGCGCAGCAGCAGGACGAGCTGGTGCTCGGCGCCGCCGTGCTCCAGTCCGGTGATGACGTGCAGGACGCGGGTCACATGCGGCTCCGCCACAGCATCTGGTGCCGGACCAGCTTGGCGCGCAGCCGCAGGCCGCCGTCGCGCTCGCCGATGTAGGCGCGGCCGAGCGCGTGCCGGGACGGCTCGTCCGGGCGGATGTGGCAGGCGTAGTCGTAGCCGGCGGCGCGGACGGCGTCGATCTCGCGGGCGTCCGCGCGCCCGTACGGGTAGGCGAAGCCGGTGACCTCGCGTCCGGTGAGGTCCTCCAGGGCGGCGCGGCTCTCCTCGAGCTCCTCGCGCAGCTCGGTGTCGTCGACCTCGGGCAGCGGGACGTGGTGGCGGCCGTGCGAGGCGACCTCCATGCCGGTGTCGGCGACGGTGCGCAGCTGCTCGGCGGTCATGAGCGGCTTGCGGGGGCCGTCGTCCCAGGCGTTGTAGGAGCCGACCCGCCCGGACACGGCGAAGACGGTCGCGCCGAACCCGTAGCGGACGAGGACGGGCAGGGCGCGGGTGGCGAAGTCGGCGTAGCCGTCGTCGAAGGTGAGGCCGACGAGGCCGCGGGCGCGTCCCTCGGCGTGCTCGGCGAGCAGTTCCGCCATCCCGACGCCGCGCAGGCCGCGCGCGCGCAGCCAGGCCATCTGCCGCTCGAACCGGGGCGGCGTGACGGTCACCAGGTGCGGGTCGTCATCGTAGTGATCGATCGAGTGGTACATCAGCACCATCGGCGGCGGCTCGACCTCCTGCGGAGGCCGGGCGGGCCTGATCCTCGGTGCCGGGCTCGCGGCCGTCGGCGCGGGACCGGCCGTCGCGGGACTTGTCGTCGCGGGACTGGTCGTCGGCGCCGCCTCCGGCGCCGGTTCGGTCGGCTGGGTCACTGGTTCCCCCGGAAGAAGTGCGGCCGCGGCGGACGAGCGCGCCGGGCCTCCATGAGGGCCACGGAATGCTCCATGGCGCGATGAGGTCGCGTCCCGCGAGGGCGATCAGCGCGGCGAACGCGGCGGCGAAGACGAGGCCGCCGGCGGCGAGCCGGACGATCGCGCCGCCGGACCCGCCGAGCAGCCCGTCGACGGGCGGTGCGCCGGCGGGCAGGGCGCCGGCGAGCAGAGCGGCGGCGGCGCCGGCGAGGGACGCGAGGACGGTGAGCCGGGCGAGGTCGGCGGCGACGCGGCGCAGCGGGATCGGTGCGACGCGCGCGCGCAGCCCGGCGAGCAGCAGGACGGCGGCGAGGGTGATGCCGGCGGCGTCGGCGGCGGCCAGCGCGACCGTCCCGAGGGCGGCGGCGAGCGCGGCGCAGACCGCGGCGGTCACCGCGAGGCCGCCGGCGAGGACGGCGGCGGGCCGCCACGGCGGCCGCTTCTGCGCGAAGAACGCGCGGGCCGCGAGCCCGACCGTCGACTGCCCCCACAGCCCGAGCGCGTAGACGCGCAGGGTGGCGGCGGTGTCGCGGGTGTCGGCGGCGGTGAACTCGCCGTGCTGGAACAGCACCCGGATGACGGCGGGCGCGAACGCGACGAGGAACGCCGACGCGCCGAGCACGAGGCCGCCGGCGATGACGAGGTCCTGCCGGATGCGGCGGGCGACGCCGCCGGTGTCGCCGTCGGCGGACGCGCGGGCGAGGCGCGGGAACGTCACGGTGACGATCAGCAGCGACAGCACCATCGGGACCTGCGCGACCTTCTGCGCGTAGTTGAGGTGCGAGATCGACCCTGCGGCGAGGCCGGAGCCGATGAACCGCTCGACGAACACCTGCGCCTGCCGGGTGACGGTGTAGACGACGATGGGCGCGACGGCGGCGAGGCCGAGCCGCAAGTCGGCGCGGTCCACCGCCGCCGGTCCGCAGCGCGCGGCGTCCTCGCGCAGGCACCGGACGAACGCGGGCACCTGCACCGCGACCATCAGCACGCTGCCGCAGGCGACGCCGATCGCCGCGCTCATGATGCCGACGAGCCCGGCGAACCCGGCGATCAGCGCGAGGATCCCGATGTTGTAGGCGAGGTAGATGGCGGCGGGCGGCCCGAACCGGTGGTGGGCGCGCAGCGTCGCGCTCATGAACCCGGCGACGCCGAACGTGACGACGGTGAGCGCGGTCAGCCGGACGCACTGGACCGCGGGCCCCGGTTCCGACAGCCCCGGCGCGAGGACCTCGACGACGGCCGGGGCGGCGATCCCGAGCGTCAGCGTGACCGCGGCGAGGCCGAGGACCATGCGCGGCAGTGCCGTGCCGGTGAGGGCGCGCAGGCCGCCGCCCCCGGCGAGCAGCCGGGTGACGACCGGGACCATGAGCAGCGCCATCGCGTCCTCGATGAGCAGCGGCGAGACGGTCTCGGGGATCGTCCAGGCGACGAGGAACGCGTCGGTGGCGCCGCTCGCGCCGAACCGGTGCGCCATGACGAGGTCGCGCAGGAACCCCAGGCCGGTGCCGCCGGCGATGAGCACGCCCGACAGCGCGGCGGCCCGCCCGACCGAGCCGCCCCGCGCCGGGTCGGGCACCGCGTCGGGCACCGCGTCGGGCACCGCGTCCCGCGCCGTCACGCCGGCTCCCCGCCCGGTTCGGGGCGTCCCGGCCGCAGGCCGAAGGCGCGGCAGGCGGCGGCACCGACGAGGACCCCGGTGAGCACGCAGGTCGGCCCGCCCATGTCGGCGTACAGGAAGTTGACCAGCAGGAACGTCATGAATGCGGCGCCGATGAGCCAGAACGGGTCGCGCAGGTCCCGGCGCGTCCACAGCCCCCACACGATCGCGCCGAGCAGCGCGGCGAACCCGGCGAAGCCGAGCGCGCCCTGCTCGGACAGGATCAGCAGGTACTCGTCGTGCGGCGACAGCAGCGGCTGCCGCGCGTAGCCGTGGACGGGGTCGTCGGTCTCGCTGCCGGACGACAGCTCGATGCCCGCGTAGGTGTCGCGGTAGGCGGGAAAGTTCTTCACGCCGACGCCGGTGACCGGGTGGTCGGTCCAGATCCGCCCGGCAGCCGCCCACAGGTTGTAGCGGTCGCTGACGGACTGGTCCGGGGCGCTGACCGAACCGGCGATCGACGCGTACCGCTGGACGATCTCGCCGCCGCCGAGCAGCCCGAACGCGACGAGGCCGAGCGCGGCGCAGCACACCGCCGCCTTCACCGCGAGCCACCGGTCGAAGACCACCAGCATCAGCCCGACGCCCGCGCCGAGCGCGATCCAGCTGCCGCGGCTCAGCGCGAGCAGCAGCGCGAGCGCCAGCACCGCCAGCCCGGCGAGCGCGACCGGCACTCCCGCGGCGCCGAACCGGGGCGCGACCAGCGCGAACGCCGTCAGCACCAGGAACGCGAACCCGACGACGATCGACATCGCCATGACGTCCACGGCGCCGAACGTGCCGACCGCGCGGACGTTCGCGCCGCCGATCGACGCGCCCGCCCCGCTGAGCGCCTGCCAGATCCCGTACAGCGCCTCGCCGAGCCCGAGCCCGAGCACCGACCCGAACACGATGCCGAGGTCGCGGCGGTCCCGGACGAGCAGCACGACGGCGAGCGGCACCAGCACGAAGATCTGCGCGTCCCGCACGAACCCCGGCAGGCTCGACCCGATGTCGGGGGACGCGACCGTCGTCACGCCGAGCGTCGCCGCCAGCGGCGCGAACGCCCACAGCGCGCGGCGCGGCAGCGTGAGCCGCCCCCGGGCCGCCAGCAGCACGGCCGCCGCGACCATGGCGACGCTCGCGCAGTCGCCGACGGTGACCTGCACGCCGGCGCCGTCCCCGCCGTCCCCGCCCGACGGGACGCCGACGCACGCGACGGTCGCGGCGACCAGCCAGCTCGGGCGGGCGAGCAGCCCGGCGAGGACGCGGCGCGACGTCCACGGCGTCCGCGGCGTCCCGTGATGCCAGGGCACGGCGGCGGTCATGCGTGCGGCTTGCAGGGGGCGACCCCCCACACCCCCCGGCAAAGACGGCCGCACGCCCTCGCTCCGCTCGGTCATGCGTGCAGCCTGTGGGGGGCGACCCCCCACACCCCCCGACAAAGACGGCCGCACGCCCTCGCTCCGCTCGGTCATGCGGCGTCCCGGCACAGCATCGCCCGCACCGTCAGCAGCAGGATGCGCAGGTCGGAGCCGAACGTCCAGTGGTCGATGTAGTGGTTGTCGAGGCGAGCGCGCAGCTCGATGGAGGTGTCGCCGCGGAAGCCGTGCACCTGCGCCCAGCCCGTCATCCCGACGGGGACGCGGTGCCGCAGCATGTAGCCGGGGCACGACCGGGAGAACTGCTCGACGAAGTGCGGGCGCTCCGGGCGCGGCCCGACGAGGCTCATGTCGCCGCGGACGACGTTCCACAGCTGCGGCAGCTCGTCCAGCGACGTGCGGCGCAGGAACCGGCCGACGGGCCCCATCCGGCGGTCGCCCTCGACGGTCCAGCGGGTGTCGGACTCCTGCTCGTCGGCGGGCTTGAGGGTGCGGAACTTCAGCAGCACGAACTCCTCGCCGCCGCGGCCGATCCGGCGCTGCCGGAACAGCACGCCGGGGCCGCCCTCCAGCCGCACCGCGAGCGCGCACGCGGCGAGCACCGGCGCCGCCAGCAGCAGCGCCGCCACCGCGACGGCCAGGTCGAGGGCGCGCTTGGCGAGCCGCGGCGCCGCGCCGCGCAGCCGCCAGTCGACCCGCGCGCACGGCAGCCCGGCGAGGTACTCGCGCCGCGCGGGCGCGACCGGCACCACGTCGGACGGCGGCTGCACGAGCAGCGTCTCGCAGGGCAGCGCGAAGCAGATGCGCAGCACCGCGTCGAGCCGCTCCGGATGGACGTCCTCGGCGACGATCACGACGGTGTCGGCGCCGTGCTCCTCGACGAGCGCGGGCAGGTCGGCGGTGTCGCCGAGGACCGGCAGGCCGGACGACGCGCCGGGCCCGCCGGCCCCGACGAGCCCGACCGGCGCGAGCCCGAACTCCCCGCGCACGCACAGGATGTCGATGACGTGGTCGCTGGTCGCGCCCGTCCCGACGACGAGGGCCGTGCGGGCGCGGGACCGGCGGCAGCGGTAGGTGCGGGCGGCGGCGTTGCCGAACGCGCGGGCGGTGAGCGCAAGGACGCCGGCGACGGACGCGATCAGCAGCCACGCCGCCGTCCCCGCCCACGACGGCGCGGCGCCCGGCGTCAGCGCGGGCAGCAGCGCGGCGGCCAGCGCCCCGACGACCAGCGCCCGGACCAGCACCGGCCGCGCGTCCGCGAGCAGCGACGGGCTGCGCCGCACCCGGTACAGCCCGCCGGAGGCGTTCAGCGCGACGACGGCGGCGGCCGCGGCGGCGGGCAGCGCCCCGTCCGGCCCGGCGCCGCGCGCGACGGCGACCGCGGCGGCCATCGCCCAGCCGTCCGCGACGGCGAGGCAGGCCGGGTACAGCACGGCGAGGAGCGAGGGGGCGCGGCGGCGGCGGAACGGCGGCGGCGGGACGGCGGGGGGCGTCCCCGACCCGGTGGACACGCCGGAGTCGATGGAGGAGGCGCTCAGCCCCTGGGCTCTCATCTCGCGCGTCCCTTCGCTGACAGAACCTCACCGGCAGGTGACTCCGCCGGGCCCGCGGTGCCGCGACGCCGCGCGCGTTCCCCGCCGCCGTCAATGGGGTCCGCGGGCGGCCACGATCCAGCTTCGCAGCAGGTCCCGGCACTGATCACCGCTTTTAACGAAGGCCGCCTCAGGCTTGAATAGAAGATCGACACCGTCCGGGTGCTACCCAGGTGACCTGCGGAGACGACCCCATCGCCGGCCATCGCTTTCACCAAGAAACGCCAAGGAGGCGAACCCCGCGGCCGCCCTTGCAATTACATATCCGGCGACGCCGACGACGCCTTTCCTTTTCGCCCGCCCACGCGCCGATTGCGAGCATTGACATGCCTGCCCCCGCCCCCGCCGCCGCCCTCGCGGCGGACCGGCGGCGCCGGCCCGCGCCCGCCCGGCCGTCCCGCCGCCGGGAACCGATGGGGCGCGAGTGGCGAAAGATAGGAAGAACCCCCCACACGAGGCGAACCTTCGGGGCACGATGGACGTCCTATGTGATCGGGCGCGAAGGCCGGCCGTCCCCCCTGGTGCGGGCCGGATCGACAGGGCCGTTCGTCGGCGATCTCGTTGCGGGGTCCGCGCTCCGCCGGGTTCGGGTGGGCTGGATGAGGGAGAACGGTGCGAGGGAAGTCGGTTGCGGTGGTCGCTCTGGTCCTGGGACTGGCGACGGCGTGCGGTGGCAGCGGCGGCGAGGGCGGCACGACGGCGGCGGGCGGTGAGGACGGCGCGCCGAAGGTGACGATCACCCCGGCGAACGGCGCCGGCAAGGCCCGCCCGGACGAGGGCGTGACGGTGACGTCCACGGGCGGCGCGCTCGGCCAGGTGTCGGTGAAGCTGAAGGGCGCCGAGGTGCCCGGGAAGCTGTCGGCCGACAAGACCCAGTGGCATTCGAGCTGGACGCTGCAGCCGGGCGGCAGCTACCAGGTGTCGGCGACGGCGACCTCCCCCAAGGGCAAGGCCACCACCGCCACCAGCGCCTTCAAGACCAGCAGGGCGACCGCCGCCACGGTGATCAACAACGTGGTGCCGAGCCCGAACGAGACGGTCGGCACCGGGATGCCGGTGTTCATCCAGTTCAACAAGGCCGTCCCGGCGAAGGCGCGGGCCGCGGTGGAGAAGAGCGTCGAGATCTCCTCGACCAAGCCGACCGAGGGCGCCTGGCGGTGGCTGGCGCCCGGCGAGTCGTTCAACGGCCTGCCGTCCCTGGTGTTCCGTCCGAAGCACCCGTGGGCGCCGCACCAGCAGGTGGCGCTCACCGTCCACTACGCCGGGCTGAAGATCGGCGACAGCGTGTTCGGCGCCAAGGACGTGACCCGCAAGTTCAAGATCGGCGACTCGCACACCGTCCAGGTCAACGCCAAGACCGACCGGCTCGTGGTGAAGAAGAACGGCCGGACGGTCCGCACCTGGGGCGTCAGCCTCGGCGCCGGCGGCGACGTCCAGGCCGACGGCGTCGACCACCTGCTGACGACCAGCGGCATCCACCTGACCATGGACCACAGCCGCCTGGAGCGGATGCGCCCGCCCGGCAAGAAGAAGGGCGACCCGGGCTGGTACGACGAGCAGGTCCCGTTCGCGACCCGCATCTCCAACAGCGGCGAGTACATCCACCAGAACATGGACGACCCGACCTGCCTGGGCAACCGGAACTGCAGCCACGGCTGCGTCCGCTCCCCCGGCGGCGACGCCCAGTGGTTCTACAACTGGTCCTACCGCGGCGACCTGGTCACGATCACCGGCACCAAGCGCCGGCTCCAGTGGACGAACGGCTGGGCCTACTGGCAGCTCCCGTTCGCCAAGTGGGCGCAGGGCAGCGCCCTCGGCCAGCCCGTCACCACCACCGCGCTGGGCGCCTGACCCGCGCCCCACGCCCCTCCCGGCCGCGCCGCTCCCCCAAGGACCGGCGCGGCCGTCCCCTTCCCAAGCCCCAGCCGCCGCCCGCTCAGGGGAGGGGGAGGGCGGCGGGGGCGTTCGGGGGGACGGACGGGGAGTGGGGGGCTACGCGTTCTACGCGCTCGTAGGGGGTGCCGGGCTCGGGGCGGGGGTCCTTCTCGCCGCGGTTCGGCCAGAACGCCATCGCCCGCTCCGCCTGCGCCGTGATGGTGAGCGACGGGTTGACGCCGAGGTTCGCGGTGACCGCCGAACCGTCCACGACGTGCAGGCCGGGGTGGCCGTGGACGCGGTGGTAGGGGTCGATGACGCCGGCGTCGGCCGTCTCGCCGATCACGCAGCCGCCGATGAAGTGCGCGGTCGTCGGGATGTTGAACAGGTCGAACCAGGTGCCGCCGGCGGTCGCGTCCAGCTCGTCGGCGAGCATCCGGACGGCCTTGTGCGCGACCGGGATCCAGGTCGGGTTCGGTTCGCCCTCGCCGAGCCCGGCGGACAGGCGGCGGCGCCCGAGCAGGCCGCGCTTCTCGGTGACGGTGATGGAGTTGTCGGCGGTCTGCATGACGAGGGCGATGACGGTGCGCTTCGCCCAGTCCTTCAGTGAGAGGCCGCGCAGGATGATGGTGGGGTGCCGGGCCGCCTGGCCGAGGAACTTCAGCCAGCGGGGCGCGCCGCCGCCGTCGACGAGGAGGGTCCGGATGAACCCCATCAGGTTGTTGCCGGCGCCGTAGCGGGTCGGCTCGATGTGCGTCTTGTCATCGGGGTGGAACGAGGACGTGATCGCCAGGCCCGTGCTGTGGTCGACGTCCTTCTTGCGGTGCCACACCGTCATCCGCTCGACGCCGAGGAGCGCCTCGGAGTTCGTGCGGGTCAGCTCGCCGAGCCGCGGCGACAGGTGCCGGAGCCGTCCGGTCGCGCGCATCCGGTGCAGGAGCCGCTGCGTGCCGTAGGTGCCCGCGGCGAACACCACGTGCTCGGCGGTCAGCGTCCGGCGCCGCTTGAACGGCGCCATCGCCCGCTGCATCTCCACCCGGTACCCGCCGGACGGCAGCGGCGCGACCGCCGTCACCGTCGTGTCCGGCAGCACCTGCACGCCCGCCTGCTCGGCGAGGTACAGGTAGTTCTTGGTGAGCATGTTCTTCGCCCCGACCCGGCAGCCGATCATGCAGGAGCCGCACGCGGTGCACGTCGTGCGGCGCGGGCCGGCGCCGCCGAAGAACGGGTCGTCGTGGTCCTCGCCGGGCTTGTCGCCGAAGTACACGCCGACGGGCGTCGGATGGTAGGTGTCGCCGACGCCCATCCGGTCCGCGACGCGCTTCATCGCCTCGTCCGCCGGGGTCACGAGCGGGTTCACGGTGACGCCGAGCATCTTCTGCGCCTGCTCGTAGTACGGCCTCAGCTCGTCCTGCCAGTCGGTGATGTGCCCCCACTGCCGGTCCTTGAAGAACGGCTCCGGCGGGACGTACAGGGTGTTGGCGTAGACGAGGGACCCGCCGCCGACGCCGGCGCCCGCGAGGACCAGCACGCCGGCCTTGCCGCCGACGAGGTGGATCCGCTGGATCCCGCGCATCCCGAGCCGCGGCGCCCACACGTACTTGCGCAGCCGCCACGACGTCTTCGGCAGCGTCCGCTCGTCGAAGCGGCGGCCCGCCTCCAGCACCGCGACCCGGTACCCCTTCTCCGCCAGCCGCAGCGCCGACACGCTGCCGCCGAACCCGGACCCGACCACGATCACGTCGAAGTCGAACGCGCCACCGGACATCGGAGCACCACCTCACTGATCAGGGCATGGGGTCCCCGACTATGGCGCCGCGCTCCGTCGCGCACCATGCACGCGGCGCAACGATTCGGCGGCGCGTTTGTCACCCGGCTGACAAGAACCGCGTCAGCGCGCCGCGCCCCGGTTGACGAGCCGGGCGTGCAGGATCAGCTCCATCTCCAGGCAGCGCCGCGGGTCCCGCAGATCGTCGCCGAAGAGGTCCTGCAAATGGCGCAGCCGGTAGCGCACCGTCTGCGGATGGACGCGCAGCCGGCGGCTCGCGTCCGCCGCGTTGAAATTGTGCTCCAGCAGGGCCAGCAGCGTTTCGGCGAGCCTTTCCCGGCGGGCCGGCGGGACCGCGCTGAGCGGCGCCAGCCGGGTCGCCGCCGCGTCGTCGATCAGCTCCCCCGCCCGCGAGATCACCAGCGCCGGGACGTGCTCGGCGCTGCGGATCAGCCCGCCGTCCGGGATCACCCCGCGGGCCGCCAGCGACAGCGTCTCGCGCGCCCACCGCAGCGAGTCCGCCGCCCGCGCGAGCGGCACCGCCGGCCCGACCGCGACCGCCCAGTCGCGCAGCAGCGCCTCCGGCAGCCGCGGCCGGCCCGGCCGGTCCGGGTCGGGGACCAGCAGGCACGGCTCAGGCGCCCCGAAGTCGCAGAGCAGCCCGTCCGCGGCGACGACCGGCGTCCGGCCGCCGCCCTCGGTGCGCTGCCGCGCCACCGCGACCGCGACCGTCACCGGCAGCGGCCAGCGGGCCTCCGCGGCCAGCGACGCCACCCGCGCCTCGTCCGCGGGCGGGTCCGCGAGCAGCAGGTGCAGCAGCCGTGCCCGGCGCCGCCGCTCGGCCAGGTCCGCCGCGCCGTCCGCCCGCGCCGCCACCTCCGCCGCGTACCCCGCCGCGATCACCTCCGACACCGCGTCCATGTAGCCGAACTGGGCGTCCACGACCAGGCTGAGCGCCTCCAGGTCCAGGTCGAGGCCGCCCGGGACGGCCGCGAGCGTCCGCCACGCCGCCAGCGCGGACCGCCGCAGCGCCTGCTGCACCTCCACCGGGTCCCGCCCGTCCCGGGCCAGGTGCCGGCCGACCCGCAGGTAGAACGCCGACACCCGCTCCCATCCGGCGCCCGGGTCCTCGACCAGGTCGCAGAAGTGCCGGATCCCGGCGACGATCCCGGCCCGCGCCCGGCCGGCCTCCTCCCCGCCGACCGGCGGATCGCCGCGCCGCAACTCGTTCAGCACCTCGTCCGCCGCCCGGTCGACGTGCGGCCGCAGCCGCCGCGCCACCCACCCCGGGACGGCCTCGAACGCCCGCACGTCCAACCCTGTTCGCACCACTCGTCGATCCCCCTGTCCCAGGCCCGCCGGTCGGCGGCGCTCCCAGGATCGCGGATCGGACCCCTATTCCGATTGTCGCTGGAATAAACCGTTCAGGGGCCTTTCATGGAGTCGAATGACAAAACCTCGAACCGGATGACGAGCACGTTTCGCATTTCTAGAATGCCCAACGAAATCGCCACCTCGCCCGCGTCCGGACAGACCATTTCCGCCGTCCACCCGCATCCCCGCGCCCGGTGGGCTAGAAAGTGTTGATGCCCGTGATCCGCCACTTGCCGGAGTGGCGGGCGGCGGTGACGGCGAGCATGGCGGGCGACGTCGTGCCCTTCCCGTCGCTGGTGCGGGTCGTCTGCTGGTCGGCGTAGACGAGCAGCCGCGCCCGGCCGTCGCGCAGGCTGATGACGGCGCTGTCGGTGACCTTGGTGCTGAGGACGGTCTTCTGCCGCGGGGCGTCGCTGCGGACGCCGGTCATGAGGGCGGCGTACTGGCGGACGGCGGCGCCCGTCAGATACGTCCGGGCGGCGGCGTCGGTGCGTCCGGGATCGGTGTAGTTGTAGGAGAACAGCTTCCCGAGCATGTCGGCGACCGCGCCCTTGGCCTCGCTGGTGGCGGCGTTGTCGGTGAGGGCGGCGTTGCGGGCGGCGGGGTCGGTGCGCAGGTCGCGGGCCTGCCGGTACATCCAGATGCCGGACGCGGCGAGCAGCACCGCGAGGAGGCCGAGGACGGCGGGCGACGCCGCGGCGGCCTTCCAGCGGGTGCCGCCGAGGATGCGGGTGGTGTGCGCGGCCATGGCGGGCCGTCCTCTCACGTGGTGCCGGCCGGGGCCTGGCCGAGGTCGCTGAGCTTCCAGCCGCCGGGAGTGCGGGCGAGGCGTCCTTCGAGGCGGTTCTGCTTGGTGACGGGGGTGCCGCCGGGCGGGGTGACGGTGGTCTCGACGGCGACGAGCACGCTCGCCTTGCCGGAGCGTTCGTCGAGTTCGGAGACGGCGGCGTCGAGGATCTTCGCGGTGGTGACGGTGCGGGCCTTGCGGACCTGGTCGGTGAACCCGGTGCGGCCCTGCGCGATCTGCTGGTGGAGGTCGCCGGTGGTGGAGTCGAGCCAGGTCGCCAGGCCGGTGTCGACGTCGCGGTAGTCGAGGGTGCTGAGGTTCTGGACGCCCTGCTCGGCGCTCTGCAGGACGGCGTCGCGGGTGCGGGAGTAGGCGTGCGCGCCGTCGTGGGCGGCGGTGTACCAGTTCTGGCCGGCCCAGGCGGCGAAGAGGGCGGCGAGGACGGCGAGGCAGGCGGCGGTCCGCTGCAGGGCGTCCGTTTCCGGCATGTCGGGCCTCCGGGTCACGCGGACTTGAGCTCGGTGATGCGCCAGTGGCCGTCGTCGCGGTGCGCGGTGACGGTGAGCTGGGCGGCGGCGGGGGTGCCGTCGGGCCTCCCGGCGCGGGTGGCGGTCTGGTCGAGGAAGACGAGCAGCCGCGCGGTGTCGCCGACGAGGGAGATGACGCCGGCGCGGGTGACGCGGGTGGTGAGGGCGACGCGCTGGGCGGGGGCCTGCCGCTGCACCTGCGCGAAGATCTGCCGGTACTGCTGGGCGGCGGCGCCGGTGAGGACGTCCGCCGCGGTGCGCTGCGCGGTGGACACGTCGGCGGGGGTGTAGCTGAAGATGCGGCTGAGGGCGGTGGACACGTCGCCGGTGACGTCGGTGGTGGCGACGCCGTCGAGGACGGCCCGGTCGCGGGGGGTGCCGTCGTCGCGGAGCCGTCCGGCGATCGGGTGCAGCAGCAGCGCGACGAGGACGAGCCCGAGCGCGACGCCGAACGGCTTGTACAGGCCGAGGAGGCGGCTCATCGGGCACCGGCCGGGATCGAGGTGAGCGATTCGAGTTTCCAGCCGGCCGCGGTCCGGACGGCGCCGGCCTGGAAGCGTTTGCGCTGCAGCGTCGGCGCGCCGCTCGCCGGGACGAGCTTGACCTGCACCGACGCGATGATCTGGGCGGTTCCGGCGGCGGTGTCGAGGGAGGTGACGGCGGCGCCGGTGACGGTGGCGGACGCGCTGGTCCGGGACGTGCCGATCTTCGCGCGGTTCTGCGGTTCGTCGCGCTGGAGCTGGTCGTGCAGGGCGCCGGTGGACGCGTCGAGCCAGGCTTTGAGCCCGGCGGCCGGGTCGGTGCGGTCCATGGTGTTGAGCGCGGCGATCTCGCGGCTGCCGCTGCGCAGGACGAGGTCGCGTTCGGCTTCGGGTCCGGTGGCGCGGTGCCCGGCGGGGCCGTGGAGGAGGGTCCAGGTCGTCCAGCCGAGGAACGCGGCGGCCGCGAGGATCGCGGTCCAGCCGATGAGGCCCCATCCGGCGAGCAGCGGCCGGCGTTTGGGACGGGGCCGGGTGCGGGGTTCGGCTTTCACGGTGGCGGCCATCAGTGCCCTCCGTTCAGGCCGAGCAGGGCGCTCATCCCGGACGGTCCGGGCGCGACGCCGGGCAGCGCGAGCGCGCCGGGCAGGCCGGTGTTCGCGGATGCGCCGGTCGCCGTCCCGCCGCCGAGGACGGATCCGGGGCGCGCCGCGTCGGGGACGGGTCCGTGCGGGGCGTTGGCGGCGCCGCGGACGTTGACGCCGCTGGACGCGGGGGCGGCGCAGCGGGCCGCGGTGTTGAGGGCGGGCCCTGCGGAGGTGTCGAGGCCGTTGCGGTACTTCGTCCCGCCGTAGCCGGACGTGCAGGGCAGCGGGTTGAAGAAGGTGTTGACCATCCCGAAGTTGAGGTGGCCGCCGCGCGCGACGGTCGTGCCCATGGCGACGGCGGCGGGGAGCTTGGCGAGGAGCTGCTCCAGGCCGTCCGTCCTCGGCTGGAGGACGCGGGAGGTGGTGAGGAGGTTCGCGACGAGGACGCTCATCGACGGGTCGAGGTCGCGGACGAGGCCCTGGAGTTCGCCGGCGGCGTCGGGCGCGGTGGACACGAGCCTGCGGAACGCGGGGTCGGAGGCGCGGAGCTGCTGCGACAGCAGCCGGGCGTTGTGCCCGAACGCCTTGAGCGCGCCGGACTCCTCGTCCTGGGTGCGCAGCACGGTCTGGCCGTCGCCGATGAGGGAGCGGGTCGGCGCGATGTTGCGGTCGGCGGCCTCGGTGAAGGTGTGGCTCTCGTCCAGCAGGACCTGGAGGTTCGGGCCCTCGCCGGCGAACGCCCGGCCGAGTTCGGCGACGACGGTGCGCAGCGAGTCCGTCGGGACGGACGCGGCGAGGTTGTTGACGCTGGTCAGCAGGTCGGTGACGGGGGCGGGGGTGGTGGACGACGAGCGCGGGATGACCGACCCCGCGGCGAGGTAGGGGGCGCCGCCGGTGCGGGGCCGCAGGTCGATGTACTGCTCGCCGATCGCGGACCGGTTCGCGACGACGGCCTGCGTGTTCTCCGGCACCTTGGGCGCCGACTTGCGGATCCGCAGGTCGGCGATGACGCCGTCGCCGGTGAGGTCCAGGGCGCCGACGCGGCCGATGGAGGTGCCGCGGTAGGTGACGTCGGCGTTCTCGGCGAGCCCGCCCGCCTGCGGCAGGTCGACCTTCACGACGTAGTAGTTCCGCAGCCCGACGTATCCGCCGAGGTCGGCGTAGTTGAGGCCGACGTAGCACATCGCGATGGCCCCGACGATGAGGAACGCGATGTTCTTGATCCTGGTCCCGATGGTCAGCATCGCGGTCAGCCCCCCTGCCCCGCCGGGCCGCCGCCCGCCGGCTTCCCGTCGCCCGGCTTGCCGTCGCCGCTGGTGGGCAGCGGCGCCACCGGCGGCACGATCTGGGTCCCCGGCTGCGCGGTGACCTGGAGATACACGTTGAGGTAGTCGCCCTTGACCGCGGGCAGCACCGCGTCGGTGAAGGGGTAGGTGAGCATCACCTGCAGCGCGTTCGGCAGGTCGTGCCCCGCGTCCGACAGCTTGCGCAGCGTCGGTTCGAGCGACTTCAGGTCGGCGACGAGGTCGGCCTTGCTCTGCCTGATGGTCGTGACGGCGACACCGGACAGGTCGTTCAGCGAGTTCAGCATCCGGACGAGCGCGCCGCGCTGCTCCTCCAGCACCTTCAGCCCGGGTTCGATGTCGTCGAGCGCGACGCCGATCTGCCCCTGGCGCGCGCGCAGCGTCCCCGACAGCCGGTTGATGCCGTCGAGGGCGTCGGTGATGCCCTTCTTGTTGGCGTCGAGGTCGCCGACGAGCTTGCGCGCCTGCTCCAGCAGCGAGCGGATCTGCGGCTCGTTGCCGTCCAGGGCCTTGTTCATCTCGGTGGTGATGGTGTGCAGCTGCGCGATCCCGCCGCCGTTGAGCAGCATCGACAGCGCGCCGAACACCTCCTCGACCTCGGGGTTGCGGTTGGTGCGCGACACCGGGATCACCGCACCGTCCGCGAGCCTTCCCGTGCTCGCGGACGGCGCGGGCCCGCCCGGCGCGGCACCACCCGGCGCGGCGGTACCACCCGGGAGTCCGGTGTCCTGGGGGGCGGCGCTGAGCTGGACGAACTTCTCGCCCAGCAGGCTCGACTGCTCCAGCTGCGCGTACGCGCCGGCGGGCAGCCGGACGTCGCCGTTGATCTTCATGGTGACCTCGGCGGTCCAGCCGCCGTCCGGCAGCGACACCTTCTCGACCCGGCCGACCGCGACGTCGTTGACCTTCACCGCGGACTGCGGGACGAGGTTCAGCACGTTCGCGAACTCGGCCTTCACCGTGTACGGGTGGCCGCCGAGGTCGGCGCCGCCGGGCAGCGGCAGGTCCTGGACGCCGCGGCCGAGCCCGGCGGGACCGCAGCCGCCGAGGGCGAGGGCGGCGAGCGCCGCGGCCAGGGCCGCGCTCCGGGCCCGCCGCCTGTCGAAGCGGGTCATGGCGCTCCCTTCGCCGCCGCGCCGCCGGCGGGCGCGGCCTGGCCGGCCGTCGGCAGCGGCAGGCTCATCTCGTTGAGGTCGCCGCGGCCCATCAGCGTCCGGGTCCGCGGGTCGTAGGCGTTCAGGACGTTCGTGACGTTGAGCGGCTGCACGTCGAGCGCCTCGGCCAGCGACCGGCGCTGGTCCACCAGCAGCTGCGTGATCTTCGAGAGCTTCTGCACGTTCGTGCGGATCTGCTCCCGGTTGTCGTGGATGAACGCCTTCACCTTGGCGAGCGCGGCGGCGAGCGCCTTCAGCGCCGCGTCGAGCTCCTGCCGGTCGTCGGCGAGGAACCCGGAGACGTCCGCGAGCTGCTGCTCGGCCTGCCGGACCTGCCCGTCGTTCGTCTTCAGCATCGAGGTGAACTTCGACAGGTTCGCGATGGTGGAGAACAGGTCCTTCTGCGAGCCGGACAGGGTCTTGGCGGCCTGCGCCATCCGCTCGGTCGTGGTGCGGATGTCCTGGCCGTTGCCCTGGAGGTTCTGCGCGCCGGTGCCGAGGACGCGCGACAGGGCGCCGTCCTTGTTCACCCCGTTCGGGCCGAGCTCGTCCGACAGCTTGCGGATGTCGTCGTAGATCTGGTCGAGCTCGACGGGCGTCGCCGTCCGGTCGGCGGGGACGGTCGCGCCGGACGCCAGCTTCGGGCCGCCGGTGTAGGCGGGGGTGAACTGCACGTACCGGTCGGCGACCAGGCTCGGCGCGATCGCGACGACGTTCGCGCCCGCCGGGACGTCGATCCCGTGGTCGACGGTCATCACCGCCCTGACCTGCGTGCCCTGCGCCCGGACGGAGTTCACCGTGCCGACCTTCACGCCGAGGACCCGCACGTCCGAGCCCTTGTAGATGCCGACGGCGTCGTGGAAGTAGACGGTGACGCGGGTGCCCGCCGGGGGCCGCAGGACGAGGAACGCGGCGGCGGCCCCGACGATGAGGACGAGCCCCGCGGCGACCATCGTGGCCGGGCCGGCCAGTTTGCGCAGCATCAGTGCCCGCCCTTCCTGGGCGGCATGCAGCCCTTGTCCGGTGTGGTCGCCGGCGCGTACTCCTTCGGGACGAGCCCGCACAGGTACCCGTCCATCCAGCGGCCGTTGCCCATCGTGTTGCCGAGCAGCCGCGTGTACGGGCCGGCGGTCTTCAGCGCGCGGTCGAGGTTGTCCTGGTTCTTCTGGAGCAGGTCGGTGACGCGGCCGAGCGCGCGCAGCGTCGGGTCGAGCTGCTCCTGCTCGTCGTCGACGAGCCCGCTGATCTGCTGCGACAGCGACTGCGTGCCGACGAGCAGCCCGTGGATCGCCTGGCGGCGCCGGCCGATCTCGTTCAGCAGCAGGTTGCCGTCGCGCAGCAGCGCCTGGACGTCCTGCGTCTGGTCGGAGACGGTCCCGGTGACCTGCCGGGTGTTGGCCAGCAGCCGGGACAGCTGCGAGTCCCGCGACGAGATCGTCTTCGACAGCGCGGACACGCCGGTGAGGGCCTGCCGGACGCTCGGCGCGGTGTGCGCGAACGCGCCGGAGATCGCGTCGAGGCTCTCCGCGAGCTTCTTGGAGTCGAGCTGCCCGGTCGTGGTGGCGAGGTCCTGGAACGCCTGCGTCACGTCGTAGGGCGACGTCGTGCGGTCCATCGGGATCGTCCGGCCGGGGTCCTGCCGGCGCGGGCCGAGCGGGTCGACGGCGAGGTACTTGTCGCCGAGCAGCGTCTTGATCGCGATCGCGACGGTGCTGGCGTCGCCGACCCAGGCGTCCTTCACCCGGAACGACACCCGGACCTTCGCGCCGGCCAGCCGGACGCCGGTGACCTCGCCGACCTTCACGCCCGCGACCCGCACCTCGTTGCCGGACCGCAGCCCGGCGGCCTCGCCGAAGTCGGCGCTGTAGCGGGTGCCGCCGCCGATCAGCGGCAGGTTCTTGGCGTTGAACGCCGCGAGCCCGGCCGCGACGATCAGCGTGATCGACACGATCGCGACGAGGACCGGGTTGCGCTCCCGGACCGGCTTCAGCCGCGGCCGCCTCATGACCCGCACCTCGCCGCGTCCGAGTGCACGCCGGTGGGCGCCGGATGCGTCTCCCCCGGGTACTGCTTGTAGGTCACCCCGGTCACGGACGCCTCGCACATGTAGAAGTTCATCCACGACCCGTACGAGCCGATCCGGCCGATCGCCGCCATCTTCACCGGCAGCGTCCGCAGGAACCTGTCGATGGTCGGGGAGTCGTCGTTGAGGTTGGTGGACAGCCGCCCGAGCTGCGCGATGTCCTGCTTGAGCGGCGCGCGCCCCTCCTGGAGGAGTCCGGTGGTGGCGTCGGCGAGGTCGTCGAGCGCGCTGATCGCGGTGCCGATGGACGTCCGGTCGCCGGCGAGGCCCGACACGAGGCGCCGCAGCGTGGTGATCAGGCTCGACAGGTTGTCGCGGCGCGAGTTGATCGTGTCGAGGACGGCGTTGAGGTTGTCGATGACCTGCCCGATCACCTGGTCCTTGTCGGCGATTCCGCTGGTCAGCGACCCGACCGTGGACAGCAGGCCCTCGACCGTCCCGCCCTCGCCCTGCAGCACCTGGACGATCGACCCGGCGAGCTGGTTGACGTCCTTGGGCGACAGCGCCTGGAACAGCGGCTGGAAGCCGTTGAACAGCTGCGTCAGGTTCAGCGCCGGGGCGGTCCGCTCGACCGGGATCGTCGCGCCGGGCCGCAGGTCGCCGGCGCCGCCGGCGCCCCGCCCGATCTCGACGTACCGCTGCCCGATCAGGTTCAGGTACTTGATCGTCGCGGTGGACGCGGCGGGCAGCCGGTGGCCGCGGCCGACGCTGAACGTCACCAGCGCCTGCCGCCGCCCGACGACCCGGATGCCGCCGACCCGGCCGACCTCGACGCCCGCGATCCGCACGCTGTCGCCGTCGCGCAGCCCGGACGCGTCGGTGAACCGCGCCTTGTAGCTGACGGTGTTCCCGCCGCCGGTCTGGGTGATGCTGAGCGCCAGCATCGCGGTCGCGACGACCGTCACCGCGACGAACGCCAGCGACTTCAGCAGCGGCCCGAGCAGCCCCCTGCGGTTCACTTGATCCTCACCTCCGTGCCGCGGTAGACGGGGCCGAGGAGCACGCTGGTCCAGTCCGGCAGGTCCTCGGGGACCTCCTGGAGGCCGGGCGCCAGCAGCTCGTTGACCAGCCGGTTCTCCTCCGGGGAGTTCGGCAGGCCGAGCGCGCCGGGCGCGACCGCGACCGGGGTCGCCGCGTTCGGCGGCGCCGACTTCACGGCGGCGGAGCCGCCGACCGGGTAGCAGTGCGGGCCGCTCTTGTCGGTGTAGCGGGGCGTGTCCTTGCCCGGGACGTAGCGGCCCTTGTTCTGCACGGTCGTCACGTCCACGTGCAGGCCGGGACGCTTGGTGCCCTTGCCGAGGACCTTGTCCATCAGCGGGATGAAGTCGTTCAGCATCCGCAGCGTGCAGGGCAGCTCCGGCGAGTACTTCTGCAGCACCTGCAGGGAGGTGCGGCTGTCGGCGGCGAGCGCGATGAAGTTCGACGAGTTCTCGTGCAGGAAGTCCGCCATGTCCTGCGAGGCGCCGGTGACGGTCGCGTACAGCCGGCTCAGGTCGTCCTTCTGCTGGACGATCGAGCGCGTCGTGTAGCTGAAGTCGTTGAGCGCCTGGAGGATGTCGGGCGCCGCCTGCGCGTAGTCGTTGCTGACCGCGACGAGCTCGCGGATGTCCCGGTTCAGCGCGGGCAGGCTCGGGTTGATCTTCTTCAGGTAGGCGTCCAGCTCCACGAGCGTCTTCCCGAGCTGCTCGCCGCGGCCGTCCAGCGCCTGCGACACCGCGGTCAGCGTCGCCGACAGCTGCGCCGGCTGCACCGCGGTGAGCAGCGGGTACAGGTTGTCCATCACCCGCTGCAGCTCGATCGCGTTGGACGAACGGTCCTGGCTGATCACGCTGCCCCCGGTGAGCCGGGCAGGGCTCGGCTGCGTGGGCGGGATCAGCGCGACGAACCGCTGCCCGAACAGCGTCGTCGGCAGCAGCTGCGCCGACACGTTCCGCGGCAGCAGCTTCACCTTGTCCGGCTGGATCGCCAGCTTCAGCGTCGCGGTCCCGCCGTTGGACGTCACCGTCCGCACCTCGCCGACGACGACGCCGCGCAGCTTCACGTCCGCGTGCGGGTGCATCTCGCTGCCCGCGCTCGCCGTCCGCAGCGTCACCCAGCTGACCTTGGTGAACACCTTGTCGTAGACCGCGATGCACAGCCACACCAGCAGCGCCGGCACCAGCAGGAACGCGACCCCGGCGAGCCGCCGCCCGGCGACCGCCTCGCCGCCCGCCCGGCGCCGCCCGCGGGCCTCCCGCCGGGCGCTCATCCGGCCACCTTCACCGTCGTGTTGGTGCCCCACACCGCGAGGCTGAAGAAGAAGTCGCTGACGCTGATCAGCACGATCGACGTGCGGACCGCGCGGCCGACGGCCTTGCCCACACCCGCGGGACCGCCGGCCGCGCGGTAGCCGTAGTAGCAGTGCGACAGGATCACCAGGACGCTGAAGACCAGCACCTTCAGGAACGACAGCACCACGTCCGTCGGTGACAGGAACAGCCCGAAGTAGTGGTCGTAGGTGCCCGCCGACTGCCCGTTCACCTTCACTGTGACCTCGCGGGACGCGAGGTAGGCGCACAGCAGCCCGATCGCGTACAGCGGGACGATCGCGACCGCGCCCGCGATGATCCGGGTCGTCACCAGGTACGGCAGGCTCGGGATGCCCATCACCTCCAGGGCGTCCACCTCGTCGCTGATCCGCATCGCGCCGAGCTGCGCGGTGAACCCGGCGCCGACCGTCGCCGACAGCGCGAGGCCCGACACCACCGGCGCGATCTCGCGGGTGTTGATGTAGGCGGACGCGAACCCGGTGAACGCCGACGTCCCGATCTGCTGGAGCGCCGAGTAGCCCTGCATGCCGACGACGACGCCGGTCGCGAGGGTCATCGCGACCATCACGCCGATCGTCCCGCCGATGACGCCGAGGCCGCCGCTGCCGAACGCGACCTCCGACAGCAGCCGCTGCACCTCCTTGCGGTAGCGGTGCAGGGCGCGCGGCGTCCACAGCAGCGCCTTCACGTAGAAGGTGCCCTGGTCGCCGGGCTGGTCCAGCCACGCGAACCAACGGTTCGGGCCGCCTCTCACGGCGGTCAGCAGGCTCATCGCTCAGCCACCCTTCGGCGGGACGACCTGCAGGTAGATCCCGGTGATCACGAGGTTCATCAGGAACAGCAGCAGGAACGTGATGACGACGGACTGGTTGACGACGTCGCCGACGCCCTTCGGGCCGCCCTTCGGGTTCAGCCCCCGGTACGCGGCGACGACCCCCGCGACGAACCCGAACAGCAGCGCCTTCGCCTCGCCGACGTAGATGTCGGGGAGCTGCGCGAGCGCGGAGAAGCTCGCGACGTACGCGCCGGGCGTGCCGCCCTGCATCATGACGTTGAAGTAGTAGCCGCCCGCGACGCCGACGACCGAGACCAGCCCGTTCAGCAGCAGCGCGACCGCGACGCACGCCAGCACGCGCGGCACCACGAGCCGCTGGACGGGCGAGACGCCGAGCACCTCCATCGCGTCCAGCTCCTCGCGGATCGTCCGGGCGCCGATGTCCGCGCAGATCGTCGAGCCCGCCACCCCGGACACCAGCAGCGCCACGATCATCGGGCTGGCCTGCTGGATCACCACCAGCACGCTGGCGGCGCCGGTGAACGACTGGGCGCCGAACTGCTGGGTCAGCGAGCCGACCTGCAGCGAGGTGACGGCGCCGAACGGGATCGACACCAGCGCGGTCGGCAGGATCGTCACGCTGGCGATGAACCAGAACTGCTCGACGAACTCGCGGAACTGGAACGGCCGGCGGAACGACATGCCGAGCACGGTGGCGCCCAGCGCGAACATCCGCCCCGCCTGGCGCAGCGCGCTCAGCGGGAATTCGATGACCGGTGCCGCCACGGCCGGGCCTCCTTTCGCGTTCGCATGGTCCAGGAAAACTACTGGCGGGTAAATTCGGCGCGCAAGAACTCGGGGGACGAAAATCCCCGGGTCCGCGCCTTTCTATCCCGCACTGACACTTTCTTGATGATCATCGGCATTTATTTGACGTCGGCGAACACATTTCCGGGCGCGCTCGCGGGGGCGCGCGAACGGCGCCGGACCGGCTATCGTCGAGGCGCCGCCCCGCCGGAAGGAACCGAAGTGAACCGACGTCGTCTCGCAGTCCTGCTGCTCGCGCCGGCGCTCGCCCTGACCGCCTGCGGCGGCGGTGGCGGCGGCGAGTCGTCCTCCTCGGGCGCCCCGAGCCCGTCCGGCGGCACGGCGGCCCCGTCCGGCGCCGCATCCGGCGCGCCCGGTGCATCCGGCGCCCCGGCCGGCGGCGGCAACGGGACCGGCAACGGCACCGGCGGCGGGGCCGGCGGTGCCGCCGCGTCCCCCGGCGCCCCGCAGGTCTCGTCCGCTCCGACGCAGGTCGTGAACGACTTCGTCGCGTGCATGCGGGCCCACGGCGTCCAGGTCCCCGACGACGTCAGCCACTGGCAGCCGACCTCCGGTCCGGGCGACCTCAAGATGCAGGGCGCCCTCCTCGCCTGCATGAAGTCCGCCGGCGCCAAGTAGGCCGCGAGCACGAAGCGGGCCGCACCCCGGGCCGGGGCCCGGCGCGCCGCGCGCGGGCCCCGTCCGGCGGGTCAGCTGGGCTGCGCGGTGCGGCATGCCGGGGCCTTCGCGAACGCGGCGTTCAGCTTCGGGTCCTTGCGGAAGTCCTGCTGCGGCCCCTGGTAGGTCTTGTACGCCGAGAACGCGACGCCGACCTGGCCGATCGCCTGCTGCAGCGACCGCTTGTCGGTCACCTTGGCCTTGTGCAGGCGCTTGGTGGCGGTGCTCACCGACGAATGGGTCCGGGTGAGGTTGCTCATCGCGGTCGTGAGCAGCGCCTGCCCGCCCGCGACGGGCGGCGCGCCGAGGCCCTGGAGCCTGACCTCGAGCGAGGCCATCCGGGTGGAGATGCCGTCCAGCAGCTTGACCATGGACGCCTTGGACTGCAGCACGTTCGCGGAGTTCAGCTGCTTCGGCACCGCCAGCGGGGCGCCCTGGTTCATGGCCGCGCACGCCTTGCCGGCCCAGGCCACCTCGGGCCCGTCGTGCTTCTTCCCGCCCCCGCCGCAGCCGGCCAGGGCGAGGCCGGCGGTGCCGGCGAGAGCCGTCGCGACGATGAATCGTCGAACCATTTCCTTCTCCTTCTCGACTGCGCCGGTGCCGAGGTGAGACCGGCCATGAATGCCGCGACGGGGCGCGGCGGCGGCGATCAGCAGTTGGAGGTCGCGGGCTTTCCGGCGAACCGGTCGCCGAGAAAGGCCATCGCGTCCTGGTTTCCGCGGTAGACGAGGGTGATGTGGCTGATCTTGTCCCAGGTCTTCCAGGTCTCCTGGACGCCGAGCTTGCAGTAGGCGTCGCGGAGTTCCTTGGCCTGGCCGAAGGCGACGATCTCGTCCGCGGTGGAGTGGTACTGGAACACCGGGACCTTGATGGGGTCGGAGCCGAGCGTGTTCTCCGCGACCCGCGCCAGCCAGTCCTCGTTCCCGTAGGGGCTGGAGGTGAAGTAGTCCGGGACCGTCTTCCCCTGGTAGTTCAGCAGCAGTTCCAGGGTGCACACGTTGCCCTGGAAGTCGGCCAGCATCGCCTTCCCGGCGTCGTTGGCGTACGAGCCCAGCTTCAGCTCCGGGTAGGCGTTGTCCATGCCGACCATCGAGTACAGGAGGAAGCCGAACGGCTTCGCGCCCTCCAGCGGGGCGCCCACCGCCGCGAGGTCGGACGGCACGCCGCCGCCGACCACGCCGGCGAGCTTCAGCTCCGGCGCGTAGCCCGGCTGCTTCTGGCCGGCCCACATCGCGGCGGCGCCGCCCTGCGAGTAGCCGCGGAACGCGACCTGCGCGGACGCGGACAGCCCCGACTCCGGCAGCCGCTGCGCGGCCCGGACCGCGTCGATGAGGTCGTAGCCCATCGAGTTCACGACGTAGGTCGTCGTGGGGTTCTCGTGGTAGCCCTCGTAGTCGGTCTCGGCGACGGCGTAGCCCGCCTGGAGCATCTCGTTGACCGCGGACTGCTCGTAGAAGGCGCCCTCGTCGATGAACTTCGACGGCGCGCAGCGGAACGCGGGGCCGCTCGTCCCGGGGCCGAAGCCGACGATCGGGGCCTTGGCCGGGTCGCCCTTCTTCGGCACCAGCACCATCCCGGTGACCGCGACCGGCTTGCCGAGTGCGTTCGTCGACAGGTACATGACCTGCCAGGCGTTGGCGAGGTCCCGCGCGGCGGGCGGGCCGGCCTTGGCGGGACGGGCGCGGATGACGTCGCCGGGCTTGCCGGCGGGCAGCGGCGAGGGCGGGGTGTAGAACGCGTCGCCGGCCGGACCGGGGTCGGTGGTCGCGGGCGCTGCCGGCGCTGCCGGCGCTGCCGGCGCTGCCGGGGCGGCCGGGGCGGCCGGGGCTGCGCTCGCCGGGGCGGCCGGGGCCGTCCCGAGGGCGGCGGCGAGGAGGACGGCGGCGGTCAGGGGGGCGAGGAGGGCCCGGCCGCGGCGGGCGGTGTGCTTCGGCATCTCCTGGCTCCTAGCTGCCGGACTTCGGGGTGAGCGCCAGGTCGGCGGTGTTGCCGGTCCCGGCGACGAGCGGGCTGAGCAGGCCGGTGATCGGGCCGCAGTTCGTCAGCGCCGCCAGGTCGTAGCCGCCCTTGACCGCGCCGCCCGCGGCCGGGTCGAACGTCCCGGCGGAGGCGAGCTTGAGGGTGGACGGCGCGCTCGCCTGGCACTGGTCGCCGCCGCCGATCGGGACGATGCCGAACGCGGCGAACGAGGACGCCTTCACGAGCACCCGGGTCTGCGTGCCGAGCGCGCCGTTCGCGTAGGTCCCGGTGGTGGGGCCCTGGTTCGCGAACGTGAGGTGCGCGGTCACCGGCAGGAACCCGAGGGCCTGCAGGCTCGCGTCGGCGGGGTCGAGCGCGAGGTCGCCGGTGACGGCCCCGGTGTCCGGCGCTATCTGCGCGTTGAGGACGCCGGTCAGCGGCGCGGTCCCGTTGGACGCCTTGATCGTGGTGGTGCCCTTGAGGGTGTAGGCGTGGCTCGCCGGGCCGGCCGCGTCCGTCGTCACGGTGACGGGGTCGCTGGGGTCGGAGACGTTGCCCTTGTCGTCCTTGGCCTTGACCGTGAAGGTGTAGGTGGTCTTGGGGGTCAGGTTCGGGACGGTGGCGGTGGTCCCGGTGGAGCTCGCGACGACCGAGCCGTTGCTGTAGACGTCGTAGCCGGTGACCGTGCCGCCGGTGTCGGTGGACGCGCCCCAGGTGAGCGTCGCGCTGGTCGAGGTGTGGGCGGTGACCGTCGGAGTGCCCGGCTTGGACGGCCCCTGCGCGCCCGGAAGGTCGATCTGGAAGCCGGCGAGGACGTTGTTCTGGCCGGGGTCCTGCGTGCACTCGGACTGGAACGTGCCGAGGCCGGTCGGGCCGCCGTCGTCCGTGCGGGGGGTGAGGGTCAGCAGCAGGTTCCCGACGGTCACCTTGCCGGACCCCGCCTGCGTGAACACAAGGTCGGGGGACGTCCCCGTCCCGTGCACCTTGAACTCGCCGGACGCGGGGAGCGTGGTCTTGTCGAGCGTGGAGTCGACCTGGACGGGCAGGCCGTCGGGCTCCTCGGGGACGACGAGGGTCGCGTCGGCGAGCGCGTCCCCCTCCAGGGTGACGGAGTAGAGCGCGCCGAGGGCGCGGGTGGAGTCGGCGTTGACCGTCGACACCGAGTCGACGACGAACCCGTGCATCTGCTGGCCGACCTCCACCGCGTCCGGCACGGTCGCGGTGAGGTCCACGTGCACGGGCTCCGGGCCGAGCAGCGGGAAGGTGCAGTGGTAGTCCAGCCCCAGCGTCACCTGCTGGGCCGCCGCGGGCCCCGCGCCCGCGACGCCCGCCGCGCCGGCGAGGCCGGAGGCGGCCACGGCGACGGCCAGCGCGGCCCCCGCCGTCCTTGCTCTGTTCCTGCTTCTCACACGCCACCTCTCAGCGCTCGGCGCCCTTACGGAGCCGGCCCCCGCCGCACCTCCCGGTACGGCAGGGGCCGTCCTTGTGTCGACCTTCGTCCGCCGCGGCCGGTCAGGCCTTCGGCGTCAGGTTGAGGTCGATGGTGTTGCCGTCACCGGCGGTGAACAGGCTGAGGATGCCGGTCAGCGGCCCGCAGTTGTCGATGGACGACAGCGAGTAGGTGCCGCTGATCTTGCCGCCGACGCCCGGGTCGAAGAACTGGCCGTCGGCCGACTTCAGGGTGATGTCGGACGGCTTGGTCGTCTGGCACTGGTCGCCGCCGCCGATCGGGATGGCGCCGAACACGTTGAACGTCGACAGCTTGGTGATCACCTTGCTGTTGGTGGTCAGCTGCCCGTCCTTGTACAGGCCGGTGGTCTGGCCCTGCGAGACCAGGCCGATGTCGGCGGTCACGGGCAGGAAGCCGAGGATCTGGAAGTTGCCCTTGGTCGGGTTCAGCTTCAGGTCCGCGGTGACGTCGCCGGTGTCCAGGTTGAGGTTGGCGTTGACGCTGCCGGTCAGCGGCGCCTTGCCGTTCGGCGCCTTCACGAAGGTCTCGCCGGCGAGGGTGAAGTCGTACTCCTGGCCGCCCGAGGTGGGGGTCGGGGTGGGCG
>NZ_JAGEPF010000038.1 GCF_017573465.1 Actinomadura violacea | reverse complement strand
GGCGTACGCGGCGCCGGGCGGGCCGTCCGCCGAGCCGTTCGCGGGAACGCCCGGGCAGGACGCGCCGCTGCCGCCGATGCCGCCCGCCGGTCCGGCGGGGCCGTCCGGTGAAGGGGCGGGCGCGGCGCCCGCCGAGTCGAGCGAGGTGACGGGCCGGCTCCCCCGCCGGGTGCGGCAGCGCAACATGGCGCCGCAGCTGCGCGCGCGGCCCGCACCCGGTCCCGCCGACCCCGGCGACCCCGGGGCGACGTGGGGCGACGGGCCGGCCGAGGAGTACGACGAGCCGAGCCCGGAGGTCAGCCGGGACCTGATGTCATCGCTACAGTCGGGATGGCTTCGGGGCAGGGACGACGATCCGGACGATCGCGATCCACGCGATGAATGGGGGCAGGGATGACGCAGCAGGGCCACGCCACCGGAGAGCTGGACTGGCTGCTGGACGATCTCGTCGAGCGGGTCGGGGAGGTGCACCAGGCCGTGCTGCTGTCGCGGGACGGCCTGGTGATGGGCGCCTCCGGCGGGGTCACCCGCAAGGACGCCGAGTTCCTCGCGGCGCTGTCGTCGGGCTTCCACAGCCTGGCCAACGGCGCCCGCGAGCACTTCCAGGCCAAGCAGGTCCGGCAGACGGTCGTCGAGCTGGACGGGCTGCTGTTCTTCGTGATGCCGGCCGGCAGCGGCAGCTGCCTGGCGGTGCTGAGCGACGCGGGCGGCAACGCCGGGCTGGTCGCCTACGAGACGACCATGCTGATCAAACGGGTGCGGCGCCAGCTCGGCACGGCGCCGCGGGCGCAGGACGCGGCCGACCCCTCGCAGGCCGGCGCCCCGGGCTGAGCCGGCCGTGGAGACCCCGAGAGAGCGCTGGGTCGGCGCGGACGCCGGCCCGATCGTGCGGCCGTACGCGGTGACCCGCGGCCGCACCCGTCCCCGCGGCCTGGCCGTCGACCTGGTCACCCTGCTCGTCGCGACGGGCCGCACCCCCGGCGAGCGGGTGTGGCTGTCGCGCGAGCAGCGGCGGCTGCTGGAGCTGTGCCGCCGCCCGTCCACCCCCGCCGACCTGGCCTCCGACACCGACCTGCCGCTGCGGGTCGTGCAGATCCTGCTGGAGGACCTGCACCACTACGGCCTTGTCGAAGAACTTCCGCAGGCCGGGCCGTCCGGGCCGAGCAGCACCGGGCGTCCCGACCCGAAGATCCTGATGAGAGTGCTCGATGAACTCCGCCGCCTATGACCCGACCGCGCCCGCCGAGGACCTCCCCGCGCACACGCTGAAGATCCTGGTGGCCGGGGGATTCGGCGTCGGCAAGACGACCCTGGTCGGCGCGGTCAGCGAGATCCGCCCGCTGCGCACCGAGGAGGTCCTCACCGACGCGTCCGTCGGGGTGGACGACCTCGGCGGCGTCGAGCGCAAGACGACCACGACCGTGGCGATGGACTTCGGCCGGCTCACCTTCACCGGCGGCGTCCGGCTGTACCTGTTCGGCACGCCCGGGCAGGAGCGGTTCTGGTTCATGTGGGACCAGATCGCCTACGGCTCCGTCGGCGCGATCGTGCTGGTGGACACCCGGCGGCTGCCGACGAGCTTCGCCTCCATCGACTTCTTCGAGAACCGGGGGATCCCGTTCGTCGTCGCCGCGAACGTCTTCGACGGCGCGCGCCGCTACACCCCGGAGGAGATCGCCGACGCCCTGGACCTGGACCCGGACGTCCCGGTCGTGCTGTGCGACGTGCGGCACTACGACTCGGCCAAGAACGTCCTGATCCGGCTGGTCGAGCACGCGCTGCAGTCGGCGACGGCCTGACGGCCCGGGACGGCTCCCGGCGGGTCAGGGCGAGGTCGTCCCGGCGACGATGAGGGAGGCGAGCGCGGCGTAGGCGGCGGAGTCGTCCAGGCCGGTCTGCGCCTTGATCTCGCCGCGGTGGATCGACTCCATCACCTGGCCGGCGACGGCGCCGACGAACGCGGCGTCCGCGCCGGGGGCGGCCTCGCGGACGAACTCCTGCACGCGTCGCGCCGCGATCAGCGTGTTGCGCTTGTAGATCTCGCGGGCGGGCGGGAACGCGTCGAGGTCGGCGAAGAAGGCGGGCGAGGCGGGGGCGAGCTCGGCGGAGATGGCGCGCAGGTAGGCGCCGACGCGCTCGCGCGGCCCGGCGCTCGCGTCCACGACCGCCTCGACGCGCTCGGTGGCGCGGCGGAAGAACGCGCGCACCACGGTGACGATGATCTGCTCGCGGCTGGCGGCGACGGCGTACAGGGTGCTCTTGGAGCAGCGCAGGACGGCCGCCAGCTCGGCGACGCTCAGCTCGGCGAACCCCCGGTCGAGGAACACCGCGATGAGCCGCTCGACCAGGTCCGCGCGCCGCCGCGCGGCCCGGGTCTCCGTCATCCCGCGACAGTACCAAAAAGGGTTCCCGGGTACTCATTCTGGTACCGTGCAGGTGGCGAAAGGAGTCGCGCATGCCCGCCACCCGGCACCTGCCCACGTCCGAGTCCGAGGACCTGCTCGCGCTCACCCGCGAGATCGCGGCCAAGGAGCTGGCGCCCCGCGTCGCGGACGCCGAGCGCGCCGGGGCGTTCCCCCGCGAGGTGTTCGCCACACTCGGCCGCGCGGGCCTGCTCACGCTCCCCTACCCCGAGGAGTTCGGCGGCGGCGGCCAGCCCTACGAGATCTACCTGCAGGTGCTGGAGGAGATCGGCGCGGTGTGGGCCAGCGTCGGCGTCGGTGTCAGCGTGCACGCGCTGTCCTGCTTCCCGCTGTTCGCCTTCGGCTCCGACGAGCAGCGCGCTCGCTGGCTGCCGGACATGCTGTCGGGCGAGCGGCTCGGCGCGTACTGCCTGTCGGAGGCGCACGCCGGTTCCGACCCCGCCGCGATGCGCGCCAAGGCCGTCAGGGACGGCGACTCCTACGTCCTCAACGGCGCCAAGGCGTGGACGACCCACGGCGGCAAGGCCGACTTCTACACCGTCATGGCCCGCACCTCCGACGAGGGATCGCGCGGCATCTCCTGCTTCCACGTCCCGGCGGACACCCCCGGTCTGGAGTTCGACCAGCCCGAGGACAAGATGGGCCTGATGGGCTCCACCACCGCGACCGTCCGGCTCGTGGACGCGCGGATCCCGGCCGGCAACCTGATCGGCGCCGAGGGCCAGGGCCTGGCGATCGCGCTCGCCGGCCTGGACGCGGGCCGCCTCGGCATCGCCGCCGTCGCCACCGGCCTCGCCCAGGGCGCCCTCGACCACGCCGTCGCCTACGCCAAGGAGCGCGAGGCGTTCGGCAAGGCGATCATCGACCACCAGGGGCTGGCGTTCGTCCTCGCCGACATGGCCGCCGCGATCGAGTCGGCCCGCGCCACCTACCTGGCGGCGGCCCGGCTGAAGGACGCCGGCCGCCCCTACGGCCGGGAGGCGTCGATCGCCAAGCTGGTCGCCACCGACAACGCGATGAAGGTGACGACCGACGCCGTCCAGGTCCTCGGCGGCGCCGGCTACACCCGCGACTTCCCGGTGGAGCGCTTCATGCGCGAGGCCAAGGTCATGCAGATCTTCGAGGGCACCAACCAGATCCAGCGCCTGGTCATCTCCCGCCACCTCGCCCGCTGACCCCCGGCCCGCGCCCGCCCGCTGCCCTCAGTCCGCGCCCGCTCCTGCGCCCGCCCGCGGATTCCCGGATTCGCGCGCCGTTCTGTACGACGCGTCACAGTCCGTCCGCGCGCGGGCGCCTAGCGTCGGAGCATGTGGCAGTTCGTCCTGTGGGGACTCATGGGAGCGGTGGCGAACCGCACGCTGGTCTTCCTTGAGGCGAACCGGCGCGTCAAGGGGCCGCCGCTGCGGTTCCCCGGCGGGCCGGGCGGCGGGTACTTCCTGCTCGCCTGCGCCCTGCACGCCATGCTCGCCGGGATGGTCACGTCCGCGGCGGCGGCGAGCGACATGATCACCGAGCCGTGGATGGCGTTCGCGCTCGGCGTGGGCGCCCCGGCCGTCCTGGCGAAGCTCGGCCGGCACGCGCTGCTGTCCCTGCCGCCCGGTCCGGACGCCAAGGACGAGGATGAGGACGAGGACGACGGGCACCGTGCGGGCGGCGAGCCCCACCGGGCCGGATCGAGTGGGGGAAGAAATGCCGAGTCCTGATCGCGCGTGGCGCCGGCTGCTCGAGGCGTTCTCCGACGCGTCCGCCCACCCCCGCCCCGGTACCGGCACCGCGGCCCCCGGCACCACGGCGCCCGCCGACGACGGCAGGGCCCGGCGGCTGCTGGAGGCGTTCTCCGACGCCTCGCCCGCGTTCGCCCAGGCCGGGCCGTGGCCCGGTCCCGCGGGCGGGGCCCCCGTCCTCGGCCGCTCCCTCGCGTGGGGCCTCGTGGTGTTCGCCGCCCTCGGCGCGGCGTGCACGGCATGGGCGGCCGCCGAGACCGGGACGCGCGCCGCGGCGGTGGTCGCCGCGCTCACCTTCGCCGTGCTGGCGCTGTTCGCCGCGCCGCTGCTGGAGTTCGCGCGCGCCCGGACCGCCCCGGCCCGGGCGCAGCGGCGGAGCGCGCCGCTCGCCCAGCCGGAGGCCGAGGACAGGGAGAGCTTCTGGCACGCCCTCGACTCCGCCGAGCGGCGCGCCCTCCGGGACGCCGCCCGGCTGCGCTCCTTCGGGCCGCGCACGCCGATCCTGCGGCAGGGGCATCCCGCCGACTACGTCGTCGTCATCCGGTCCGGCTGGACGAAGGTGCGCGTCGACCGGGCCGGCGAGGAGCTGATCGTCGCCGTCCGCGGCCCCGGCGACCTCATCGGCGAGCGGGCGCTGCTCGACGGCGACGCCTGGTCGGCCACCGTCATCGCGCTCGGCACCGTGAAGGCCCTCGTCGTCGCGGCGGCGGACTTCCGGCGCATCGTCGAGGACCATCCGGGCGTGCAGTCCGTCCTGGAGAAGCAGGCGCACGACCGCGCCGTCGACGAGGCGGCCCGCGTGGCCGGCACCGAGCTGGCCGACACCGAGCGGCGGCTCGCCGCGCTGTTCACCACGCTGTCGCGGGCGCGGGGCCGCACGCTCCCGGTGACCGGCGGGCAGCTCGCCGGGTGGACGTCGTCGTCGCCGGCGACCGTGGACAGCGTCCTCACCCAGTGGCGCGACGAGGGGCTCGTCCGCTCCCGGTCCGGCACGATCGACGTGCTGAACCCGGCCCGGCTGGAGCTGCTCACCGACGCCGCGCCGCCCCCGGACGCCCGGCCCGGCGCGCCCTTCCTCACCGGCCAGAACTGCGCGGTCGTCGTCACCGACGTGGTGGGCTTCGACTCCCCCGCCCGGTCCGACTCCGACCGGGCCGCGATCCGGAAGGTGCTGTACCGGTCGCTGGAGGAGTCGTTCGCCGCCGCCGGGGTGCCGTGGGCCGCCTGCCATCACGAGGACCGCGGCGACGGGGTGCTGCTGGTCGTCCCGCCCGGCATCCCGGTGAGCGCGCCGGCGGGCCCGCTGGCCGGAGCGCTCGCCGAACGCCTCGCCCGGCACTACGGGGCGGCGGCCGAAGGGCGGCGCTTCCAGGTGCGGGTCGCGGTCGACACGGGCCCCGTGCTCGCCGCCCCCGGCGGGGTCACCGGCGCGGTCCTGGCCCGCGCGGGCCGGCTGCTGGACGCCGACGTCCTGCGGCGGCGGCTGGGCTCCGGCGCCGCCGTCCTCGGGCTGATCGTCTCGCCGCTCGTGCACCAGCTGGCCGCACCCGACGTCCCGGGCTTCGAGCCCGTCGACGTCCCGGAGCCGAAGGACGCGGGGCCCGGCACCGCGTGGCTGCGGCTCTATCCGGCCCCGGCGATGGGGACCTGACGCGTCCGGGAACGGCGGGAAGAAATGGGGTGCGGCGCCGCGAAACGCCCTGCGAGCATGACGGCGTGGACGGCACCTTCGAAAGCCTCGTCATCTCGCGCACGCTCCGCGTCCCGGCCCCGGCGGGCGGGCCGGGCGCGGGCGGCGGCGCCGCGCGGCAGCTCGACGCCGCGCTGATGTCCGTCGGGTTCAAGCTGTCGCGGAACCTCATGGAGTGGCTGTCGGGGATGGACCGGGGAGCGGTCCACGACACCGCCATCAGGGTCCTGGACACCGTGCGGACCATGGTCGGCGACCACGTCCGGCACAACGTGTACTTCCGCCGCTTCCCGCGCAAGGTCCCCGACACGGTGGAGTTCTGGGCCGAGTGCATGCAGAAGTGGCTGCTCGACCCGGTGTCGCCCGACGACGTCCGGCGCGCCGCGGCGCAGGGCACGCTGAATCTCCTCGACTTCCCGTCCTACGGGCGGTACCTGCACACCTACGAGGAGATGCTCGCCGCGCACGACGACCTGATCGCGAGCGCGAAGGACCGCGTCACCGTCCTGCACCTGGGCGAGTCCCTCGACCGCGAGGTCGAGGACCTGTACCTGGCGCTCGCCGGGAGCACCACCCCGCTCAACGCCGCCGATCTGGAGGCGCTGCAGGTCCTCGCCGGGCACTGCGCCCACGGCCGGCAGCCGGACGCGATCCCGGTCCGCGAGAACCGGGCCGTCGTCAACAAGGCCCGCCTGGACGCCGGGCTTCCGCTGCTGCTCGACACCGTCACCGACGTGCTGCGGCTGGCGTGCGCGCTGTCGGACGGCGACGTCACGCTGGCCGAGCCGACCCGGTTCCGGTCGCCGCGCCGCCCGGTGCGGCGCGCGCTGCTCGCCGGCCTGGACGAGGTCGTGCGCGACTCTCCGGCCAAGCTCGGCGACGTCGGCCAGTACCGGGAGCCCTGGAAGCGGCTCGGCGAGCGCCTGCACCCGCACGAGCACCCGGCCTACCCGCACGCCGCCGACGTGTTCGCCGTCGCGCGCGGCGACAGGACGGCGCGGACGCTCATGGGCCGCTTCGAGGCGCTGCTCGCCGGGGACGACGTCACCGGCGCGGCCCGCCTGCTGTCCGGCGCGCCCGGGATGCTGTTCCGGTCGGCGGACCGGCTGCTGCGCACCGCGTCCGCCGCGGACCGCGACGCCGTCCTGGACGCGATCGAGGCGGCGACGGGCGGCGTCTCCGGACGCGTCGTGCTGTCGCTGCGCGAGCACCTGCTGAACCGGCCGGACGAGCAGGGCCGCGCCCGCGTCTTCGCCAACCGGGCCGGCCGCGGCGCCGTCGTCCCCGACGAGCGCCCGCCCCTCGACGCCGACGTGCGGGATCGGCTCGTCGCGTTGCTGGACGCCGAGACCGCGCGCCGCCTGCCGCCGGCCGGGCGCCTGCTCGTGGATCCGGACGTCCTCGACGTGGCGCTGCCGATCAGCGGGAAGGCCATGGCGGCGGGGATGGGCGTGCTCCCCCGCGGGTCGGTGACACCGGTCGAAGGCGAGCTGCTGCGGTTCTTCATCTACTGGAAGCAGGCCCGCTACACCACCGACTTCGACCTGTCGGCGCTGATGCTGGACGGCGACTACCTGAACCCGACCTGGCTGTCCTACACGTCGCTGACGCAGGCCGGCGGCCGGCACTCCGGCGACATCACCGAAGCGCCGGACGGCGCCTCCGAGTTCATCGACCTGCGGCTCGGCCGGATCGGCAAGCGGGTCGTTATCCCGCAGGTCAACGTGTACTCCGGCGAGGGGTTCGAGCAGGTCGCCGAGTCGTTCTTCGGGTTCATGCTCCGCGACGCCGAGCAGCAGGGACGGCCGTTCGAGCCGCGCACCGTCCGGATGAAGTCCGACCTGCGCGGGACGGGCGGCGTCGCGCTGCCGCTGGCGTTCCTGCGCGGCGAGGACGGCCGGTGGCGCGCCAAGTGGCTGCACCTGTTCCTGCGGGGGCACCCCGAGTTCAACCAGGTCGAGGGCAACCGCATCACCACGACCGCACTCGTCCGCGCGGTCGTCGACCGCCGGTACCTGACCGTCCGGTACCTGACCGGGCTGTGGACATCCGGGGGTGCGACGGTCCTGCCGTGGGACGGCGGGCGGGTCCCGGACGGACCGGTGACGTTCGTTGGCTTCGAGCGTCCCGAGGGCCTGCACGAAGAGTCGCGGATCGTCACGCCGGAAAACCTGCGCGACCTGATCCCCGCCTGACTGCTAGCGTGAACGCGGCGAGGCCATGAGGGGGCTTCCTTCTCATTTTCCGAACCAGCCCTCTCGCTCTCCTCGCCCCCAGCGTTCACAGGACGGGCGCCGCCCCACCGGCGGCGCCCGTTCTCCGCGTCCGGGGCAGAATGGCGATGTGGCACGTGATTCCGTCCTGACCAGGGCGGTCCGGATCTTCGACGCGTTCGATCCCGACCATCCGTCGCTGTCGGTGTCGGAGATCGCGCGGCGCACGGGCCTGCACGTCGCGACGGCGTCGCGGCTGGTCGAGGAGCTGGTGCGGCACGGGCTGCTGGCGCGCGACGAGCGGCGCCGCGTGCGGGTCGGCATGCGGATGTGGGAGCTGGCGTCCCGGGCGGCGCCGACGCTCGGGCTGCGCGAGGCCGCGATGCCGTTCATGGAGGACCTGCACGCGGTGATCGGCCACCACACCCAGCTCGGCGTGCTCGACGGCCGCGAGGTGCTCTTCGTGGAGCGGCTGTCGATGCCGAGCGCGGTCATCAACGTCACGCGGATCGCGGGTCGGCTGCCGCTGCACGCCTCGTCCAGCGGGCTGGTGCTGCTCGCGCACGCCCCCGCCGGCCTGCAGGAGGACGTGCTCGCCGGGGACCTCGCCGCGTTCACACCGAGCACCGTGGTGGATCCGCGCCGGCTGCGGGCGCTGCTCGCCGAGGTCCGCCGCGGCGGCGCCGCGCTCTGCCCCGGCTACATCGACGAGCGCGCGACCGGCATCGCCGTGCCGATCCGGGGACCGGACGGCAGGGTGATCGCGTCCCTGTCGGTCGTCGTCCCGAACGACGCCAACGCCCGCGCGCAGATCCCCGCACTGAAGGCCGCCGCACGGGGCATCTCGCGGGCCGTGGGCGCCGACATGCTGTGAGCGGACGCACATTCGTCTCTCATCAGATGAGAAGGCCGTGGCCGCGGCGGTGCGCCGGAGGCGATTCTCGAGGCCGGACCCAGACCTTGAGGAGACCCCATGGCGGGCACGGCCATCGAACTCCGCGTCGTGGCCAAGGACCGGGCGGCCGACGGCGTCGTGACGCTGGCGCTCGCCCGCCCGGACGGCGGGCGGCTGCCGGACTGGGCGCCCGGCGCGCACGTCGACCTCGTCCTCCCGAACGGCCTGACCAGGCAGTACTCGCTCTGCGGCGACCGCTGGGACGCCCGGATGTACCGGGTCGGCGTGCTGCACGAGCCCGCCGGCCGCGGCGGGTCGGCGTTCGTCCACGACGAGCTGTCGGTCGGCGACGCGGTCGGGATCGGCGGGCCGCGCAACAACTTCCGGCTCGTCCCGTCGGAGCGGTACCTGTTCATCGCGGGCGGCATCGGGATCACGCCGCTGCTGCCGATGGTGCGGCAGGCGGAGATGCTCGGCGCGGACTGGCGGCTGCTCTACGGCGGCCGGTCGCGGACGTCGATGGCGTTCCTGGACGAGCTGGAGCCCTACGGCGCCAAGGTCACCGTCGTCCCGCAGGACCAGCAGGGCCTCCTCGACCTGCCCGCGTGGCTGCCCGGTGAAGCCCCGGACACCAAGGTCTACTGCTGCGGCCCGGCGCCGCTCCTGGAAGCCGTCGAGGGGCGCTGCGCCGGCTGGCGGCGCGGGCTGCTGCGCACCGAGCGGTTCGTCGCCCGCGAGAACGGTGCCGTCCGCGACGAGCCGTTCGAGATGGAGCTGCGGCGCAGCGGGATGACGGTCGCGGTCCCGCCGGGCCGGTCGGTGCTGGACGCCGCCGGTGCCGCCGGGGCGAACGTGCTGTCGTCCTGTCGGCAGGGGCTGTGCGGGACGTGCGAGACCGCCGTCCTCGACGGCGTCCCCGACCATCGCGACTCGATCCTCGACGACGACGAGCGGGAGGCGGGCGACTGCATGTTCGTGTGCGTGTCCCGGTCCCGCAGCGACCGCCTCGTCCTGGACCTGTGAAAGGAAACGCCATGACCACCGTGCAGGCCCCGCCCGCGATCGACGCCGACCCGTTCGGGCACGAGCACCTCGAAGACCCGCTCCCGCTGCACGAGCGGCTGCGGGAGGCCGGTCCCGTCACCTACCTGACCAGGTACGACGTGTTCGCGCTCGCTCGCTACGAGCAGGTGCACGCCGCACTGACGGACTGGCAGGGCTTCCAGTCCGCCGCCGGCGTCGGGCTCAGCAACTTCCGGCACGAGAAGCCGTGGCGTCCGCCGAGCCTGCTGCTGGAGGCCGACCCGCCCCGGCACGACGCGCCGCGCGCCGTCCTCGCCAAGGTGCTCGGCCCACGCGCGCTGCGCCGCCTACGCGACGGCTGGCTCGCCGACGCCGAACGGCTCGTCGACGACGTCCTCTCCGACACCGAGTTCGACGCCGTCCCGCGCCTGGCCGAGGCGTTCCCGCTGCGCGTCTTCCCCGACGCGGTCGGCCTCGGACGCGACGGACGCGAGAACCTCCTCCCCTACGGCGACCACCTGTTCAACACGTTCGGCCCCGAGAACGACCTCGTGCGGAACGGACAGCCCCGCATGCCCGAGGTGTCCGGCTGGGTCAACGCCCAATGCGCACGGGACCGGCTCACGTCCGACGGGTTCGGCGCACAGATCTGGGCCGCCGCCGACCGCGGCGACATCACCCACGAGCAAGCGCCGCTGATCGTCCGGTCGCTGCTGTCTGCGGGCGTCGACACGACCGTCCACGGCCTCGCCGCCGTCCTCTACGCGTTCGCGGCCAACCCCGGGCAGTGGCGGCGCCTCCGCGACGAGCCGCACCTGGCCCGCACCGCGTTCGACGAGGCCGTCCGCTGGCAGTCGCCCGTCCAGACGTTCTTCCGGACGGCCGTGGGCGACCAGGAGATCGGCGGGACGGTCGTCCCGGACGGCCGCAAGATCCTCATGTTCCTCGCCGCCGCCAACCGCGACCCGCGCCGCTGGACCGACCCGGACGCGTTCGATCTGTCGCGCGACCCGTCCGGCCACGTCGGCTTCGGCATGGGCCTGCACCAGTGCGTCGGCCAGCACGTGGCGCGCCTCGAATCCGAGGCCCTCCTCACCGCGCTGGCCCGCCGCGTAGACCGCATCGAACTGGCCGCAACACCCGTCCGCCACCACAACAACACCCTCCGCGCCTGGAAGTCCCTCCCGATCCGCCTCCACCCCGCCTAACGAAGACCCGGCTGAGCACGCAAACGGAAGATCAGACCCCAGCCACCACCACGGGCAGGCCCGCGGAGCGAGTGCAGCGAGCGCAGCGGGCCTGCCCGACGACGGACGAGCCGTTTCACGCGGAGCGCCAGCGGAGCGTGAAACGGCTCGTCCGTCGTGACGGGGGATCGAGGGGATCGCCCCCCTGGGTCAGCACAGCCGGACGTACTCGTAGTCGAAGGGCTTGCCGTTGATGCCGTTGCGGGGCGGGGCGATCCAGGAGGCGATCTTGCCGGGCTCGTGGACGGGGCGCATGAGGGAGCGGACGTGGGTCTTGTCGACCTCGGTCGGCAGCCAGGCGCCCTTGCGGGCGTCCCATTCCTCGGCGGTGAGGCGCTCGCCCTGCGGGGTGGCCTCGATGCCGGAGAAGGCGCCGACCTTGCGGTTGAACGCGACGCTGGGGAGGTAGAGGCGCTGCGGGAGGCCGGCGTCGGCGAGGATGCGGTTCCAGCGGTTGACGCCGCTCTGGCAGTCGGAGACGTACTCGCGGCGCAGGTCGGTGTTGAGGCCGACGAGGGCGGCGACCTCGGACTGGCCGATCTCGCCGTCGACGAGGGCGTCCACGAGGATGGCGTCGTCGGTGAGGAGGTGGTCGTCCTTGCGGCGACCCTCCATCCAGCGGCCCTTGAGCCCGGCGGTGTAGTAGTTGGCGACGTTGCTGGACGTCTCGGAGCCGAACAGGTCGAGCGACACCGAGTAGTGGAAGTTGAGGTACTTCTGCACCATGTCCAGCGGGATCGCGCCGTAGGGGGCGACGTCGTCGGTGTCGTGTTCGAGCATGAGCTGGACGGTCCGCTCGACGACGCGGTCGATGCCGGTGGTGCCCACCATCATGTGGTGGGCCTCTTCCTTGAGCATGAACTCGCAGGTCCGCGACAGCGGGTCGAAGCCGGACTCCTTGAGGGTGCCGAGCTGGTACTTGCCGTCGCGGTCGGTGAAGTAGGTGAACATGAAGAAGGAGAGCCAGTCGGGGGTCTCCTCGTTGAAGGCGCCGAGGATGCGCGGCGACTCCTCGCTGCCGGAGTTGCGGTGCAGCAGCTCCTCGGCCTCCTCGCGTCCTTCGCGGCCGAAGAAGGCGTGCAGGAGGTAGACCATCGCCCACAGGTGGCGGCCCTCTTCGACGTTCACCTGGAACAGGTTCCGCAGGTCGTAGAGGCTGGGGGCGGTGGCGCCGAGGTTGCGCTGCTGCTCGACGGACGCGGGTTCGGTGTCGCCCTGGATGACGATGAGGCGCTGGAGTTCGGCGCGGTACTCGCCGGGGACCTTCTGCCAGGCGGGCTCGCCCTTGTGGGCGCCGAAGCCGATGCGGCGGTCGCCGTCGCGTTCGGCGAGGAAGATGCCCCAGCGGTAGTCCTTCATGGCGACGTGCCCGAAGTGCGCCCAGCCCTCGCGGCCGACGTTGACGGCTGTGCGCAGGTAGACGTCCTGGGTGGGCAGGGTCGGGCCCATCGACTCCCACCAGGACAGGAAGTTCGGCTGCCACGACTCCAGGGCCCGCTGCAGCCGCCGGTCCTCGTGCAGGTCGACGTTGTTCGGGATCTTCTCGGAGTAGTCCGCGGAGACGGGCATGCTCAGACTCGCTTTCGGTCGAAGTCGGCGCGCCGTCCGGTGCCGTAGCGGCGCAGCGCGCCGTCCGGGCCGGACGCGTTCGGCCGGTTGAAGATCCAGTTCTGCCAGGCGGTGAGCCGACCGAAGATCTTGGTCTCCAGGGTCTCGGGGCCGGGGAAGCGGTAGTTGGCCTCCAGGCCGGTGAGGGCGTCGGGGGAGAATCCGGCGCGCTCCTCGACGGCGATGCGGACCTCCTCGTCCCAGTCGATGTCGTCGGGCGCGAAGGTGACCAGGCCGAGGCGTTCGGCGTCGCCGGCGTCGAGGGGCTTGGCGGCGGCGTCGCGGACGGCGGCCAGGCCCTCGTCGTCGCCGAGGAAGCGGGTCCGCAGGCGGGTGAGGGCGTTGCTCATCGGGAGCGGGCCGAGGTTCATCGCGTCGACGGCGATGGTGGCGGGGTCGGCGCCCGGGTCGACGTCCTCGAAGACGCCTTCCAGCTGGTAGGAGCGGTCGGCGGCGAGCGCGAGCTCCAGGAGGGAGCCGGCGAAGCAGCTGCCGGGCTCGATCAGCGCGATGAGGCTGCGGCTGGTGACGTCGAGGCGCTTCAGGGTCCGCTTGAGGTAGAGGACGATCTCGTTCGCGAGCCAGTCGGAGGCGTTGTCGAGCAGCAGCCGGTCGTGGTCGAGGACCTTCAGCGGGTCGCCGGCGGTGCGCAGGATCCAGGTGCCGAGGGACGGCTCGTTGGTGCGCAGGTCGAGGATCAGGTCGTCCAGCTCGCGGGTCATCGCGAGCGTCCAGAAGTCCGCGCCCTGGGCGTGCACGCCGGCGATGTCCTCGGGGGCATCGGCGGCGGGGCCGCTGACGGTGATCTCGACGGCGGCGGTGTCGCGGTCCAGCTTCGCCGTCACGTGCCGGTAGGCGATCTCGGTGCCGGTGCGGGTCTTGTCGAGCGGGGTGAGCGCGACGCCCGCGGCGCCGGACGGACGGTTCGAGCGGGCGGCCAGCTCGGCGGCGCGTTCCGCGACGGCCGTGTCCCAGGCTGTGCGGGAGACGGCCTCGTCGACCAGCCGCCACGCGACGGCCTTCTTGCCGCCGAGCCCCTCGGCCTTGGTGGCGAAGTAGTCGGCGCGGTCGCGGCGGACGTGCCGCTTGTCGGTGACGCGGGTCAGCCCGCCGGTGCCGGGCAGCACGCCGAGCAGCGGCAGTTCGGGGAGCGAGACGGTGGACGACCGGTCGTCGACGAGCATGATGTGGTCGCAGGCGAGCGCCAGCTCGTAGCCGCCGCCGGACGCGGTGCCGTTGCACGCGGCGAGGTAGGTCTGCCCCGAGTTCGCGGTCGCGTCCTCGATGCCGTTGCGGGTCTCGTTGGTGAACTTGCAGAAGTTCACCTTCCAGGCGTGCTCGGACGCGGCCAGCATCCGGATGTTCGCCCCGGCGCAGAAGATCTTGTCCTTGCCGCTGGTCACCACGACCGTCCGGACTGCGGGGTGCTCGAACCGCAGCCGCTGGACGGCGTCGTACAGCTCGATGTCCACGCCGAGGTCGTAGGAGTTGAGCTTCAGCTCGTAGCCGGGGACGAGGCCGCCCTGCTCGTCGACGTCCATCGCCAGCGTGGCGACCGGACCGTCGACCGCGACCCTCCAGTGCCGGTAGCGGCCCGGGTCGGTCCGGAACTCGACGTGCATGGGGTGCTCCTCCGCTCTGTCCGTGACCCCATGCTCCACAGAACACGGTCATCACGTCAAGAGTTTGTAGCACATCACCGCCGGGGCGCGGGCGGTCAGAGCCACCCGAGCGCCGACAGCCCGATCACGGCGAAGGCCGCGCCGCCGACAGCGAAGAAGAGGTCGTCGAAGTTGCCGCGGCCCCGGAAGTCGTCGATGCGCACCTGCTCCGGATCCTCGGGATCGTAGAGCACGGGCACCTCGCGGCCCTCGCGGCGCGGGAACCACCCGCCCACGTCCGTCCGCGTGCGGATCTCGCGTCCGTCGGCCGTGCGGAACTCCAGCACGGGGTAGTAGGTGAACGTCGTGGTGGAGCGCGCCGATCCGCCGAGCCCCGTGTGGTCCGGCGGGCCCCGACGTCGACTCCCTCGCCTGGCCCCGCAGCGTTCGATGCGCCGCGCGGCCCGCCGGGTTCGGGGGACGCCCGGATCAGTCGCGGCCGAGGAGCGCGGCGGCCAGGTCGCGGACGGCGAAGCGGCGCAGCTTGCCGCTGGCCGTGGTCGGCAGCACGTCCATGATCAGCACCTCGCGGGGGCGCTTGAACGCCGCGAGCCCCGCCCGGCAGAAGTCGATCAGCTCCTCCGGCTCGGCCTTCACCCCGTCGGCGAGGACGACGCAGGCGATCGGCTTGTCCAGCCCGTCGCCGTCCGGCAGGCCGACGACCGCGACCATCGCGACCGCCGGGTGCTCCAGGAGCCGCGCCTCGACCTCGGCGGGCGACACCCAGATGCCGCTGGCCTTGAGCATGTCGCCGGTGCGGCCGAGGCAGGTGTAGTAGCCGTCCTCGTCCACGACGTAGGTGTCGCCGGTGCGCAGCCAGGCGCCCTGGAACACCTGCCGGGTCGTCTCCGTCCGGCACCAGTAGCCGGTCGCGATCGACTCGCCCTTCACCAGCAGCGAACCCGGCGTGCCGGGCGCCACGTCGGCCCCCGCGGAGTCGACGACCCGCAGCTCGTAGCCGGGAACGGCGACGCCGGTGGTGCCGGGCCGCACCTCGCCGGGGCGGTTCGACAGGAAGATGTGCAGGCACTCGGTGGACCCGATCCCGTCGATGATCTCCACGCCGTACCGCTCGGTGAAGCGGCGGCACAGCTCGGCGGGCAGCGGCTCGCCCGCCGACACCGCGAGCCGGACCGACGCGAACGCCTCCGCCGGCACGTCCGCGTTGAGCAGCGCCGCGTAGAAGGTGGGGACGGCGAAGAACAGCGTGGGCCGGTACTCGCGCAGCCGCTCGGCCACGGACACGGGCGTCGGGCGGTCCGGATCGAGGATCGTCGTGGCGCCGACCGCGAGCGGGAAGAACATCGAGTTGCCGATGCCGTAGGCGAAGAACAGCTTGGCGACGGAGTAGCAGCGGTCGTCCGGAGTGATGCCGAGGACCTGCCGGCCGTAGGTCTCCACGACGTGCCGGATGTTGGCGTGCCGGTGCATCGCGCCCTTGGGCTTGCCGGTCGTCCCGGACGTGTAGAGCCACAGCGCGCTGGAGTCGTCGGACGTCGCGTACGGTTCGCCGATCTCGCCGCCCCGCGCCGCGCCCTCGGCGACGAGGTCGGCGAAGGGGTTCAGCCGGGCGCCCTCCGGCACCCGCGGCACCGCGTCGCCTTCGACGGCGACGCGCCGGACGCCCGGGGCCAGCGCCAGGGCCTCCTCGGCGGGCCCGGCGAACCGGTCGCTGACGATCAGGACGCGGGCGCGCGCGTCGTTCAGCAGGGCGGCCAGCTCGGCGCCCGTCAGCATCGTGGACACCGGGACGGGCACGGCGCCGAGCCGCATCGCGCCGAGGACCGCGCCCGCCATCGACGGCCCGTCCGCCATGAAGAGCACGACGCGCTCCTCGGCCCGCAGCCCCCATGCCTCCAGCCCGGCGGCGATGTTCCCGGCAAAGGCGTCGAGGTCGGCGTAGCTCAGGTCGCCACCGGGTCCGGTGAGCGCGGTCCGTGCGGCGGTGTCGGGGTCCCGGGCGGCCCGCAGCAGATAATCGGAGGCGTTGAACGTGTCCGGCCGCGCCTGGCCGGTCGCCGCGTCAGCGGTCATCGGGGACTCCCCTTCGCCGTGAACCGTGGCAAATATGTTCTACACTCTCAAAACGCTAGTCAATAGTTATGTGGAATGATGACCGACCGGATGCAGTCACACGCGGAGGGAGAGCCGATGGACCGGACCGGCGGCGCGGACGCGGACGCGGGTACCGGCGCTCCGGCGGCGGCCCCGAGGTTCCGGCGCCGGCGCGAGCTCGGTGCGGCGAGCGCACGCTCGCTCCTGCTGACCGTCCTCGGCGAGTTCGTCCTGCCCGCGGGCGAGCCGGTGTGGACGGCCGCGTTCCTGGAGGCGCTCGGGCTGCTCGGCGTGGAGGAGAAGGCCGTCCGGCAGGCGCTCGCCCGCAGCGCGACCGAGGGCTGGCTGGCCGGCGAACGGCACGGCCGGCGGACCGCCTGGCGCCTCACCTCCGCCGGGGAGCGGCTGCTCACCGACGGCACCGAGCGCATCTACGGCTTCGGCCTGCCCGGCGGCGACTGGGACGGCCGGTGGCTGCTGGTCCTCGCCACCGTCCCGGAGACCAACCGCAAGCTGCGGCACCTGCTGCGGACCCGGCTGTCCTGGAACGGCCTCGGCAACCTGTCCCCCGGCGTGTGGGTCAGCCCGCACCCCGAGCGCGAGCCCGAGGTGCGCGAGGTGCTCGCGGAGATCGGCGTCGCCGACACCTCGACGCTGTTCGTCGGGTCCCTCGGCGACCTCGGCGAGGCGCGCCGCGTGGCCCGGCAGGCCTGGAACCTGGACGAGATCGAGCTGGCCTACGAGGACTTCCTCGACGCGGTCCGCGCGCTGCGTCCCGCCGACGAGCCGGGGACGTTCGCGGCGCACGCCCGGCTCGTCCAGGAATGGCGGCGGTTCCCGTTCCTCGACCCGGCGCTGCCGGCCGAGCTGCTGCCGGACGACTGGAGCGGCTCGCAGGCGTTCGCGCTGTTCCACGAGCGGCACGGCGCGTGGCGGCCGGTCGCCGACCGGCGCTGGAAGGCCATGAACGCCGGCTGACCGGGCTCCGGACGGTTCCAGCGCCATCGCGGCCTCCTCGATGATCTCCCGACGCTATCCAGCCGCCGGAAAGGCCGTCAATGCACCGGCTCGCCCCGTTCCGCCGGGCATGGCGCAGGTGTAGGAGGCGTCCCTGCGGGAAGGGACGCAGCGCCTTGTCCACCTGCTGGAGGTGACCACATTGAGCGGGCTGGTCGGACGGAACCTGCTGGCGGGCCCCGAGCCCCACGTCGCCGAGGACGCCGGGTACGCCGACGCCCCGCCGCGCATGGGCTTCTTCACCGACACCTCCGTGTGCATCGGCTGCAAGGCCTGCGAGGTCGCCTGCAAGGAGTGGAACGCGGTCCCCGAGGACGGCCTGGAGTTCACCGGGATGTCCTACGACAACACCCAGGGGCTCGGCGCGGACACCTGGCGGCACGTCGCGTTCATCGAGCAGGACAAGCCGGTCGGCAACGCCGACTCCGGCGTCCGGTGGCTGATGGCCTCGGACGTCTGCAAGCACTGCACGCATGCCGCGTGCCTCGACGTCTGCCCGACCGGGTCGCTGTTCCGCACCGAGTTCGGGACCGTCGTCGTCCAGGAGGACATCTGCAACGGCTGCGGCTACTGCGTGCCCGCCTGCCCGTACGGGGTCATCGACCAGCGCAAGGAGGACGGCCGCGTCTGGAAGTGCACGCTGTGCTACGACCGGATCGGCGACGGCCTCGAACCCGCCTGCGCCAAGGCGTGCCCCACCGACTCCATCCAGTTCGGCCCGCTCGACGAGCTGCGCGAGCGCGCCGCCGTCCGCGTCGACCAGCTGCACGAGATGGGCGTCGAGGACGCCCGCCTCTACGGGCACGACCCGGAGGACGGCGTGGGCGGCGACGGAGCGTTCTTCCTGCTGCTGGACGAACCGGAGGTGTACGGGCTGCCGCCGGACCCGGTCGTCACCACCCGGGACCTGCCCGCCATGTGGAAGCACGCGGGCGTGGCCGCCGCGGCGCTCGCGGGCGGGATCGCCGCGCTGTTCACCGTCCACGGCCGGCTGGGAGGCAGGCGATGAGCACGTCCGACGTCACCAAGGACGGGATCGAGGGGAAGCGGCCCGGCCGGGACGCCCTGATCGGCCAGGGCACCGGCAAGGGCGAGCGGAGGCGGCGCCGCGGCGAGCGGGCGATGGTGCCGAAGGCCGAGTTCACCTCCTACTACGGCAAGCCGGTGCTGAACCCACCGGTGTGGCAGGCGGCGGACATCGCGGGGTACTTCTTCCTCGGCGGGCTGGCGGGCGCGGGGTCGGTGCTGGCGGCGGGCGCGGACCTGACGGGGCGGCGCAAGGCGGCCCGGGCGCTGAAGGTCTCGTCCCTGGTCGCCATCGCCGGGTCGGCGGCCGCGCTGATCCACGACCTCGGACGTCCGGCGCGCTTCTACAACATGATGCGGGTGATGAAGCCGACGTCGCCGATGAGCATGGGCTCGTGGCTGCTCGCGGCCTACGGCCCCGCCGCGGGCGCCGCCGCCGTGCTGGACGTGACCGGGCTGTTCAAGCCGCTGGGTAGGGCCGCGACGCTGGGCGCCGCGGCGCTCGGCCCGGCGGTCGCCTCGTACACCGCCGTCCTCGCCTCCGACACCGCCGTGCCGGCCTGGCACGACGGCTACCGGGAGCTGCCGCTGGTGTTCGTCGGGTCGGCCGCGGCCGCCGCGTCCGGGATGGCGCTGCTGGCCGCGCCCGTCCGCGAGACGGCGCCGATGCGCAGTGCCGCGGTGTTCGGCGCGGGCCTGGAACTCGCCGCGGCGAAGCTGATGGAACGCCGGCTCGGGATGGTCGCCGAGCCCTACCGGGAAGGCACGGGCGGCAGGCTCATCCGGGTGGCGGAGGTCCTGTCGGTCGCGGGCGCGGCGGGCGGCGCGCTGCTCGGCGGCCGCAGCCGGATCGCGGCGGCGCTCAGCGGCGCGGCGCTGCTGGCGGGCTCGGCGTGCACGCGGTTCGGCGTCTTCCACGCCGGGATGCAGTCGGCGAAGGACCCCAAGTACACCGTGGTGCCGCAGCGCGAACGCGCGGACGCCCGGGACACGGCGAAGACCGGCAACGGCTGAGATCACCGCCGCCGCCCTTCTCATCGGCGGCGGCGCGCCGCGCGTCAGCGGCCGCCGTAGTCGGGGGCGCGCTTCTCCACGTACGCGGTCATGGCCTCGGTCTGGTCGGCGGTCATCATCGTCAGGACCTGCTGGCGGTTCTCCAGCTCGACGGCCGCGTCGAACGAGGGGATCTCCAGCGACAGCCACATCGCCTGCTTGGTCAGCGACAGCGACAGCGGCGGCATCGACAGCAGGTCGTCGACCGCCTTGTCCACGCGGCCGGACAGCTCGCCGGGCGCGACGGCGTCGGCGAGCATGCCGATCCGCAGCGCCTCGTCGGCGTCGAACCGCCGCGCGGTCATCATCAGCTCGTGCGCGCGCCCCGCGCCGACCAGCCGCGGCAGCATCCACGACGTGCCGATGTCGCAGGCCGAGAACCCGACGCGCATGAACGACACCGCGAACACCGCCGACGTCGAGGCGATCCGCAGGTCCGACGCCAGCACCAGCGCCAGCCCGCCGCCCGCGGCCGCGCCGTTCACCTCCGCGACCACCGGCTGCGGCAGCCGCCGGATCCGCTGCACCAGCCCCGCGATGTGCCGCTGCCTCGCCAGCCCCCGCTGCACCGCGCCCGCACCGTCCAGCCCCTCGGGCTCGCCGTATCCGCCCAGGTCCAGGCCCGCGCAGAAACCGCGGCCCGCACCGGTCAGCACGACCACCCGGCACTCCGGGTCCGCGCCCGCCTCGGCCAGCGCCGCGTGCAACCCCTCGACCATGCCGGAGGTCATCGCGTTCAGCCGCTCGGGCCGGTTCATCTCGACACGGGTGACGCCCGGACGCGGCCGGGTCACGACGATCTCGCTCAACGCTCCTCCTGCGGCTGCCGCGCCCCCACCCGGCGGCAGGGGGCACTCAGCGTAGGCCGCTCAGGGGGCGGGGCGTTCGCGCGGGGTACGGAACAGGCACTCCTGGGTGAGGCTCGCGACGAGGACGCCGTCGCGGGAATGGATCGTTCCCGAGTACAGGCCGCGCCCCGACGCGACGGTCAGCGGGACGAGGTCCATCAGCACCCAGTCGTCCATCCGGACCGGCCGGTGGAACCACACCGCGTGGTCGAGGCTGGACCCGGACCGGGCCTTCCCGTCGTGCAGCGCCGTCAGTCCCGTCGAGATGTCGGACAGGTACGTCAGCACGCACGCGTGCAGCAGGTCGTCGTCCGGCAGCGGCTCGACGCAGCGCGACCAGATCCGGGTCGGGAAGTCCGACGCCGGGTACGGCTGCGGCGGGACGCGGCTGTCCATCGAGAACAGCCGCGGCATCTCCGCGTCGGGCAGCGTCTCGGGTCCGGGCGCGTCCGGGGCGGGGTGCACCTGCCGGTCCTCGTCCTCGGCGGGCCGCTGGAACGACACCGACATGTTGAAGATGACCTCGCCGCCCTGCAGGGCGACCACGCGCCGCGCCGAGAACGAGCGGCCGTCGCGGTCCCGGTCGACGCGGAAGATCGTGGGCCGGGCGGCGTCGCCGCCGCGCAGGAAGTAGCCGTGCAGCGAGTGCGGCAGCCGGCCCTCCGGGACGGTGCCGCCCGCCGCGCGCAGCGCCTGCGCGGCGACCTGCCCGCCGTAGAGCGGGTACGGGTCGTCGAACACGAGGGCGCCGCGGTACAGGTCCCGGTCGAGCTCCTCCAGGTCCAGGAGTTCCAGGACGGAGTGCCGCTCTTCCAGGCGCGGTTCGGGTTGCTCGGAGATGGTGGGTCGCACGGTCGAGACGTTATCCGACGCCTCTCCCGGCCCGGGCGCGCGGGCGCCGGTGTCCGCGCGTCCGCGCAGGTGAGCGAGGTGAACCGGGCCGCACCGCCACCTCAGCGTGGCCTTCGTGGGGACGGCCGGGCCGCCGTGCGCCGGGTTAGGCTGGAGGCTCCCGGGGTTCGGTGGGGCGTCCGGGGCGACCGGACGATGGCGTGCGGGGAGGGGCCGTGACGGCACCGGGTGAGGCCGCCGAGAGGGTCCGCATCATCGATGCCGCGTACCGCTGCCTGGCGGCGGCGAACGGCGTGCCGGTGACGGCCGGCGACGTGGCGGCGGCGGCGGGGCTCGCGGACGAGGCGTTCGGCCGGCATTTCGCGTCCAAGGACGCGCTGCTGCTGGCGATGTTCCGGCGCGACGGCGCGCTCCTGACGGCGGAGATGCGGTCGTGGGCGGCGTCCGCCGCCGGGCCGCCCGAGGCGCTGCGCGCGGTGGTCGACGGGATGCTGCGGATCACCGCCGACGACCGGCGCCGCCGCCGCGCGCTCGCGCTCGCCTCCGGGGAGGCGGTGCGGGCCCGCGGCTGCACCGAGGAGCGCGCCCGCGCGGTGGCCGAGCAGGAGGCGCTGATCACCGAGATCCTCGCGGCGGGCGTCGCGGACGGGTCGCTGCCGTGGGCGGACCCGGAGCCGGACGCGCGCTCGATCCGGGCCGCGCTCGGCCGCGCGTTCGAGCACCAGCTGGCCGGGACGGCTCGGGAGAGCGCGTCGGCGGCCGCCGCGCAGCTCACCGCGTTCCTGTTCCGGGCGCTCGGCGTCCGCAGCGCCAACGGCCGGGCCATGACAAATGTCATCGGCGGCTGATGGGCCGTCTCACTGCCGGTGACCGGGTCCCCGAGCGGACCATTTCCGGTATGACGAACAACGAGAACGGCACCGGCCAGGACCTCCGCCACCCGCAGACCGTGCGGGCCTTCCGCGAGATGCGGCTGCTCACCGGCGGCTACCTCGCGCTCAGCTGGCTCACGATGGGAGCCGCCTTCCTGCTCCGCCACCACCACTCGATGGTGACCTCGAACGTCTGGGTGCGCGGCGGCATCGTCGCGATCGCGTCCGTGGTGTCGTTCGCGCTCGCCCGCCGCGCCGCCCAGGGGTCCCGGGGCGCGTACCGGCGGCTGCGGATCCTCTCCACGGTGATGGTCGTCGCCGTCGTCGTGATCGTCTCGCTGCCCGGCTTCCTGCCGGCGTGGATGCGGATCGAGCAGGCCGTCTGCGGGCTGCTGCTGCTCCGCGTCGTGATCATCGCCGCCGGCGGCCGCATGCGGACGCTGTTCGCCGCCAAGTGACCACGGGTGCGGACGAGGCGGCGGGAGGCCGGTAACGTGCCGGGCATGCAGGACGCCGTGCAGGCGCCGCCGGGCGGCGGGCGCGCAGCCGATCCGCAGCGGTGGGCGCGCGGCTGGCGCCGGGCGGCGCTGTCGGCCGGGATGCTGGTGTACCCGTCGGTGACGGCCATCGGGGTGGCGCAGTACTCCTCGGGGGCCGCCGCGGCCGCCGGGTTCGCGATCGCCGGCGCGTTCGTCGTCACCTACGTCCTGGCGGGCGTGTGCGTCGTGCGCCGGGACCAGAACCGGCTCTGGATCTGCTACGCGGTGATGATCGTGCTGTTCGTCGCCGAGCTGCCGTTCGCGCGGAACTTCGCGTTCTTCCTGTGGGCGGTGATCACCGCCCTGACCGCGCTGATGCTGCGCCGCCGGATCCTGCTGATCGTGCTGGCGGGGGCGCTGCCCACGCTGCTCGTCCCGTGGGCGGTGCGGCCGTGGCACACCGGCCCCGACGCGCTCCTCGCGCTGATGGTCGTGTTCACCACCGTGACGGTCTACGCCTACGCCGAGATGGCCGGCGCCAACGAGGCGCTGGTGGAGGCGCGCGCCGAGGTGGCGCGGCTGGCGTCGGAGGCCGAGCGCGCCCGGATCGCCCGCGACCTGCACGACCTGCTCGGCCACTCGCTGACCGTCATCACGGTCAAGAGCGGGCTCGCCCGGCGGCTCGCCGAGAGCGGCTCCCCCCGCTCGGCGGTGGAGATCAGCGAGGTGGAGGAGCTGTCCCGGCAGGCGCTGACGGACGTGCGCGCGGCGGTGTCGGGGTACCGGGAGGTGTCGCTCGCGAGCGAGCTGGCCCGGGGCCGGGAGGTGCTGCGGGCCGCGGGCGTCGTCGCGGACCTGCCGACGGCGACGGAGATGGTCGACCCCGCCCACCAGGAGCTGTTCGGCTGGGTGGTGCGCGAGGGGCTGACGAACGTGGTGCGGCACGCGCACGCCACCCGCTGCACGGTGTCGCTGACGCCGACCGGCGTGGAGATCGTGGACGACGGGGTGGGCGCGCCCGCCCCCGGCGGCAACGGGCTGACCGGGCTGCGGGAGCGGGTCGCGGCGGCCGGCGGCGGCGTGGAGGCCGGCCCGGTGCGCCCGCGCGGCTGGCGGCTGAAGGTGACGGTCGGGACCGCGGAGGACGAGCGCCCATGACGATCCGGCTGCTGCTCGCCGACGATCAGGAGCTCATCCGCACGGCGCTGTCGGCGCTGCTCGACCTGGAGGACGACTTCGAGGTCGTCGCGGCGGTCGGCCGCGGCGACGAGGTCGTCGACGCGGTCCTGGAGCACCGGCCGGACGTGGCGCTGCTCGACATCGAGATGCCCGGGGTCGACGGGCTGGCCGCGGCGGCGGTGCTCGCCGAGAAGGCGCCGGACTGCCGGGTGGTGATCCTCACGACGTTCGGCCGCGCCGGGTACCTGCGCCGGGCGATGGCGGCGGGCGCCGTCGGGTTCGTGGTGAAGGACGCGCGGGCCGAGGCGCTCGCGGACGCGGTCCGCCGGGTGATGGGCGGCGAGCGGGTCGTCGACCCGGCGCTCGCGGCGGCGACGCTGGCGGCCGGCGAGTCGCCGCTCACCCCGCGCGAGGTCGACGTGCTCAACGCGGCGCGCTCGGGCGCGACGGTGGCGGAGATCGCCGGGAACCTGTACCTGTCGGAGGGGACCGTCCGCAACTACCTGTCCGCGGCGATCGCCAAGACCGGGACCCACAACCGGATGGAGGCGCTGCGCGCCGCCGACGAGCGCGGCTGGCTCTGACCGGGCGGCCCCGCCGTCGCTTCCGGCCGCCCCGCTAGTCCGCCTCGGCGCTGCCGCTGACGCGCAGCTTGCGGCGGGCGCGCTCGTAGAAGGTCGTCCTGCCGAGCCGGACCACGCGGGCGGCGCCGCGGGCCGCGGTGACCTGCAGCCGGTCCCCCGCGGCGAGCCGCCCCGCGACCCGGCCGTCCACCTCGACGACCAGCGTCCCCGACGTCGGCAGCAGCGCCAGCTCGACGTCCTCGTCCGCCGACAGCACGACGGCGCGGTTGAACGTCGAGTGCGCGGCGGCCGGCACCACCAGGAAGCCCTCGACGGCGGGCGAGACGATCGGCCCGCCGGCGGAGTAGCTGTAGGCGGTCGAGCCGGTCGAGGTCGCGACGATCACCGCGTCGCCCGCGTACCGGACGAACGAGCGGCCCTGCACCGCCACCTCGACCGCGGCGAGGCCGTCGCCCGGCATCCGCACCAGCGCGATGTCGTTGAACGCGGACACGACCTGCCCGCCGGGCAGCCGCATGCACACCGCCATCCGCGGCTCGACCTGGTAGCGGTGCTCGTCGATGCTGGTCAGCGCGTCCGCGAGGCCGTCCACGTCGATCTCGGCGAGGAACCCGAGGCGGCCGAGGTTGACGCCGAGGACCGGCGTGGCGGCGCCCGCCGCCAGCCGCATGCTGCGCAGCATCGTCCCGTCGCCGCCGAGGCTGACGAGCAGGTCGGCGCGCCCGGCGAGCGCGGCGGCCTCGACCGGGACGGCGCTGCAGTGGATCCGGCCGATCTCCTCGGGCAGCCCGAGCACCGTCCCGCCGCGCCGTTCCGCCCATCCGACGATCGTCTCGACGGCCGCTTCGGAGTCGCGTTCGGGGTGCAGGACGAGCCCCACCGTGTGCACCATGCCCATGGCAGCACGGTACGGCCTGCGGTGCCGGTTCAGGTGTCGCGGGGCAGCGGCGCGGCGAGGATCCGCAGCAGGATGTCGGTGAGCGGGCCGTGCAGGGCGGGCAGGGCCGCGGCGTCGCCCGCGCAGACGTGCGCGGTGATCAGCTCGGCGATGGCGCCGACGGCGGCGCGGTAGGCGGGCTCCTCGACGGGCGGCCATTCGGGGTGGCGTTTCGCGGCGTGCTCGCGCCACAGCCGCAGAACGTCGGCGACCGCACCGTACGCCTTGTTGCGGCCCTTGAGCGCGCGCGGGCCGACGGCGGGCAACTCGACGAGGATGCAGCGCGCGTACTCGGGCTCGCGCGCACACAGGGTCAGGTACGAGCGCAGGCCCGCCCGCAGCACGGCGAGCGGCGGCGGCTTCGCGCCGAGGCCCTTCGGCGCGTTCATCAGTTCCCGGAGGATCACCTTCTGCGCGTCGGCGAGCGCGGTGAGGAAGCAGTCCTCAAGGTCGGTGAAGTGGTCGTAGAACGCCTTGCGGGACACGCGCGCGCGGGCGACGACCATGGCGACGGTGGTGTGCGGGTAGCCCTGCTCGGCGACCGCGGAGATCACCGCGCCGAGCAGCCGTTCCCGCTGCGCCTTGCGGACGACCGGTGCGGGCAGGCTGCTGCGCCCCCGGGGCAGGCCGGGACGCTCCGGGTCGTAGATCTCGGCCAGCCGGAGGCCGCCGGGTCGCCGATCGCCGGACCGCGGGCCGCCGGTGGAGGCGCCGTCGTCGGGGGGCCGCTGTCGTTCGATGCAGCGCATTGTAGTGGGCGGACGCCCGGTGGCCGTGGGGCCGGCCGTGGGCTTTCCGTTGCCGGTTGCCAATCGCGCCGAGGCGTTTGCGCATCACCGTCCGTATCCCGCGCCGCGACGCCGGGCCACCATGTCCGGGACCCACAGGTACGCAAGCGTACTTCTGAGAGGAGTCCCCATGAGAGTCGGACAGGCGGGCGCCGCGACGGCCGGGCGCGGCCGGCTGCGGCGTTCCCTCGCCGCCTGCGCGGGCGCCGCCCTCGCGGTGCTCGCGTTCGTCCAGGCGCCGCCCGCGCACGCGCTCCCGCCCGGCGACGTGCCGCCCGTCGGCGTGGACACCGGCCGGTTCAAGCTGCCGATCGGCTGCACGATCAGCCTCGGCGGGCTGCCGGTGTTCTACCTGCCGACGGACGTCGACGTGCAGGGCGCCGCACCCGTCCAGCTGGGCCCGGGCCAGCGGTTCTACCTGTCGCAGGGGTCGGGGAGCATCACGTTCCCGTCCTGGCTGACCTCGCTCGCGCCGATCCTCGGGATCGGCGAGGCCGACGCGAAGATCACCGATCTGAGCATCGGGGCGAGCGACTCCACGCCGTCCAGCATCAACATCGCGGCCGGCAAGCCGTTCGAGATCGACGGCATCGCGATCAAGGCCGGGCAGCCGCTCAAGGTGGGGCTGCCGCTGACCGGGACGTTCGACGTCGGGCCGTACACCGCGCCGGACAGCGGCAAGGTCACGCTCGCGTTCGAGCACGCCTACGCCGAGGTGAACCTGAAGTCGTCGGCCGGGTTCAGCCTGCCGATCACCGCCGACTGCAAGCCGTCGGCGGGCAACGCGCTGCTGACGATCGCGGTCGGCGGCGCGTCCGGGCAGCCTCCGGCGAAGATCACCGGCGCACCGCTGGACTTCCCCGAACCCGCGTCCAACGAGCTGGTCGGCATCATCAACGCGCCGTACGCGTGCAAGGTCGGCGGCGACACCCTCGACGTCGGCATCGCGGTCGGCGCGCACATCCCGCTCGTCGCCAGGCGCGGGAGCTCGTTCTCCTTCACCGAGGCCAGTGGCGCGCTGGTGATCCCGGCCGGCACGGTGAACAAGCTGATCGACAAGGGCTACACGTCCGCGTCCGGCGAGGTCACGGCACTGAACCTGACGGTCGAGGGCGGCACGCCCGCGACGCAGAACGTCATCCCGGCGGGCGGCATCGCGATCCCGAAGACGCCGCTGGTGCGCGACCGGCCGATCACCGTGCCGCTGCCGGGCGACGGCACGCTCACCGCGGGGCCGTTCACGCCGGCGTCGTCGGCGCAGAGCACCGCGGTCTCGCTCGGCACCGCCGCCGCCGACCTGTCCTTCGACGGCGGGTCCACCGCGTCCGCGACCTGCGGTGCCCCCTCCCCCACCGTCTACCTGGTCGACAACCCGGTGACCTGACCGAGCCCCGGCCGGCCTGCCGGACGGCGATGGCGCCCCGCCGTCCGGCAGGCCCCGGCGCCGTCTCCCGGCAGTGCGGTCAGGAGCGGGCGGCTAGGAGGGCGTCAGGCGCCAGTAGCCGTGCGGGTTGTGGAAGTAGTCGTCCTCCGCGAACCGCTCGCACGGCCCGTGCCGCAGCACCCAGCGGTCCGCGTCCTCCTCCAGGGCGAACGTCTCGCCGTCGCGGAGCTCCCGCGTCCGCCGCTCCATCAGCAGGTAGAGCGCCAGGCCGTCGATCAGGTCGAGGACGTCGTCGGGGTGCGGGTCGCCCGGATGGTCCAGCTCGACGTCGGGCACGCCGAGCAGGTGCATCCCGCAGCTGAAGTACAGCGCACCGGTCGTGATCGGCCGCTTGACGCATGCCTGGTACAGCGGGACGGCGGCCTCCTGCCCCGCGTACGCCTTGTAGGCGAGGTCGAGCCACCGGTCGCGGCCGTACGCGAGCCCGTTGCTCTCGTTCTTCACCGCGGTGGCGCCCGAGCGCAGCAGCTCGGCGGTCAGCGCGAGCGTGCGGCGCGCGACGGTGAAGGCGACGCCGGGACGCGCGGCGGGCGACAGCAGGTAGGCGACGGTGTCGTGCGCGCGTACCGCCTCCCAGTCGGGGCCGGTGAACGACGCGCCCGCGCCGCACGCCTCGAACGCCGCCGGCATCCGCGGGTCCGCCCCGTGCCCGGAGTACTCCCAGTCGAGCTCGAAGCCCTCCTTGCCGGCGATCGCCTCGACCGCGCCGAGGTCCAGGCCGGCGCCAAGAACACACAGGACATGCCGGGAAGCCACCGATGTCTGCTCATCAATCATCAGGCGGCAGGCTACGCGAAGATCGTGGTCATGGCAGAGGTTCGACCGGATCATCGCGGTGCGTGCCGGTGACGGCCGGGGAGGCGGCCGGCGGGCGCACTCCGGCGGGACGGTGCCGCATCAGCGGGGCGCGGCGGGGAAGGGTGATTACATGGACTTATGACACCGCCCGGACGGTCGAGGTGTGAGGCAGGTCACGGCCTGATCGGCCTCGATCGCGTCACGTCCGGCGGTACTGATCCATCTTCTCTGTGACGGGTCGCACGGAGGGTTTGGAGGGGGCATGGGCGCCATCCCGGAGAGCAGCACGCCGCGGCGGTTCAACCTGACCATGCTGAACGCCGCCTATGACGCGTTCCGGCGTGACATGGCCCGGATGCCGGCGGCGGCCGGCGAGGGCACCGCGCCGGACCCGGGCCGGGTCGCGCGCGGCTGGGCGATGTTCCGCCGGCACTGGCTGGCGCAGCAGGCCGCCGAACAGCGCGCGTTGTGGACGGTGATGCGCGGCAGAGGGCGGTCCGCGCTGTTCGACGAGCTGGAGCTGCGCGGGTTCCGGGTCGTCCCGCTGCTGGACGGGGTGGACGCGGCGCTGGAGCACGGCGACCGGCGCGCCCTCCGCCAGTACACGCGGACGCTGCCCGCGGCGGTGAACGACCTCCTGGACTACAAGGAGGCGGAGATGCTGCCGCTGATCCACCGGGTGCTGACGCCGTTCGAGTGGGGCACGTTCGACGTGGAGATGCGCCGGGAGCTGGGCATGCGCGGGCTCGCCTCGTTCCTGCCGTGGCTGCTGGACGGCGCGCCCGACGCGACGGTCCGCGCGGTGATGCGGCTGCTGCCGCCGCCGTTCCGGATGCTGTACCGGGTGCGCTGGCTGCCGCGCTACCAGCGCGCCGAGAGGTGGGCCGCGCCCGCCGTCTGACGCGCCGCGCGACGAGCCGCCGTGTGACGAGCCGCCGTGTGACGAGCCGCCGTGTGACGGGGCGCACATCGCCCGATGTCACGTTTCGCCGGACTTGATCGGTCTTATGCGCAGGACCGGTCCAGACCGACGAAAGGACGGCGTCGATGGCGGACACGATGCCGAGCACGGGGTCGGCGCGGCGCGTGGACGCCGCCGCGAACGCCCTCGACGAGCGGCTCGGCACCACCGGGTTCAGCCGCAAGGCACTGCGCAAGGCGTTCCCCGACCACTGGAGCTTCCTGGTCGGGGAGATCGCGATGTACTCGTTCGTGATCCTGCTGCTGACCGGGGTGTACCTCACCCTGTTCTTCAAGCCGAGCATGAACGAGGTCGTCTACAACGGCTCCTACACCCATCTCAAGGGCGTCCGGATGAGCGAGGCGTACGCCTCCGCCCTGAAGATCAGCTTCGATGTGCGCGGCGGGCTGCTGGTCCGGCAGATCCACCACTGGGCGACGCTGATCTTCATGGGCGCGATCCTCGTCCACCTGCTGCGCAACTTCTTCAGCGGCGCGTTCCGCAAGCCCCGGGAGCTGAACTGGCTGATCGGGATCGCCATGTTCCTCCTGGTCATGCTGAACGGGCTGTTCGGCTACTCGCTGCCGGACGACCTGCTGTCGGGCACCGGCATCCGCATCCTGGAGGGCGTGACCGAGTCGGTCCCGCTGGTCGGGTCGTACCTGGTGATGTTCCTGTTCGGCGGGGAGTTCCCCGGCGCCGACATCATCCCGCGGCTCTACGTCGTCCACGTGCTGCTGATCCCCGGCGTCCTGGCGGCGCTGATCCCGCTGCACGCCATCGTGCTGACATGGCGGCAGACGCACACCCAGTTCCCGGGCAAGGGGAGCAGCAACCGGACGGTGCGCGGCTACCCGTTCTTCCCGGTGTTCGTCGCCAAGACCACGTCGCTGTTCCTGTGGGTGCTCGGCGTGACCGTGCTGCTCGCCGCGTTCGTGCAGATCAACCCGATCTGGCTGTTCGGACCGTACGACCCGGGCGCGATCAGCTCCGGCTCGCAGCCCGACTGGTACATGGGCTGGCTGGAGGGCGCGCTGCGGATCATGCCGGCCTGGGAGATCGACGTCTGGGGGCACTCCGTCGCGCTGAGCGTGGTGGTCCCGGCGCTGGTGGTGCCGGGCCTGCTGTTCACCGGCCTGGCCGCCTACCCGTTCCTGGAACGCTGGGTGACCGGGGACAAGCAGATCCACCACCTGCTCGACCGGCCGCGCGACGTCCCGGCCCGCACCGGCGTCGGGATGGGCGGCGTCGTCTTCTACGGGGCGCTGTGGGCGGCGGGCGGCAACGACGTCATCGCCGACCGGTTCGACATCCCGCTGTACTGGACGACGTGGTTCTTCCGCTGCGCGGTCGTCCTCGGGCCCGTGCTCGCCTACATCGTGGCCTACCGGATCTGCGTCGGCCTGCAGCGCCGCGACCTCGCGCTCATCGAGCACGGCCTGGAGACCGGCATCGTCCGCCGGTCGCCGGACGGCGCGTACAGCGAGGTCGAGCGGCGCCTGCCCGCCGAGCGGACGGCCGCGATCACCGACCCGCGCCCGGCCCCGGCGGTCCCGCTGGACGTCCCGCCCCCGTCCGGCGGGGTCGAGAGCCCGCGCGCCCGGAGCCGGACGGCCCGGATGCGCGCCGCCCTGAACCGGCGTTTCCGCGCCGACCTCGCCACCGTCCCGGACACCGTGCCGGACGCCCCCGCCCTTGAGGAGGCGTCCACCGAGAACGCCCCAACCTCCCATTAGCCCTCCGACCTGGGTCGACGCCGTTCTGTCGCACGCCCGCCCTAGGGTTTCGACCGCACCGCGGGACACGCGCCCGGTGTGAAGGCGACGGTTCGCGATCAGGAAGCGTGGAGCGCCCGCACGTCCGCGTGCGGGCGCTCGCGTCCGCTCAGTCACCAGCCCGCCGCCGGCCGGTTCTCGGGCGCGTCCCGCGGTCGCGCGACCGGAGGGAGAGGCGCATCGAGGAGCTGTTCGTCACCGCGCTGACGCACATCGGGTTCGAGGACGCGCTGTTCCTGTGGCCGGAGCCGGAGCGCGACCGCTTCGACGCGCTGCTGCGCGAGGCGACCCGCGCCGACCCGGAATGGACGGCGGCGTTCCTGGCCTGGCTGCGGGCGTCGACGCCGATGCGGTACCCGGCGCTGGCGGGCGCCGCCGCGTTCGTCCGCGAGCGGCTGGACGCCGGCCGGCACGGGCTGTCCCGGCAGGTGGTCGCGTCGGTGCTGCGGCGGGCGGACGATCCGGGGCAGTTCCTCGGGCACTGGCTCGCCGTGTACGGGCGGCCGGTCCCGAAACCGGTCAAGCGCGGCGTCGCCGACGCCGTCACCCGCCTGTACGACGACCGGTCGCTGGTCTACGACACCGGTGGCAGGCATCTCCGCGTGCCGGGGTTCCTGCAGTCGGCGCTGACCTTGGACGGCGGCGTCCGGGAGGCGCGTCCCCTGCGGTTCGGGGACGTCGTCGAGCTGGTCCGGCCGCGGCCGCGGGACGAGCGGCAGGCGGAGTTGTTCCGGCATGTCATCGAGCGCCGCCGCGGCCGGGCGGAACGGCGCCCGCCGCCCGACGCCTCGTGGCGGCGCGAGGCCGCGACGCTGCGGCGCAGGCTCGACCGGGACGACTGGGAGCGGCTCGTCCCGTCGATGGCACTGCCGGACCTGGTCGGACGGCTGCGCCGCCTCGACGAGGCGGGGATCGGGTTCGAGACCGCGATGCGGGTCGCGGGGCGGCTCTCCGACCCCGCCGAGATGCGGGCGTCCGGGCTGCTCCCGGTGCGCCTGGCCGCCGCACGCGACGCCGTCCCGCACCCGCGCTGGCGGCCCGTCCTGGAGCGGGCCGCGACGTACGGGCTCGGCGATCTGCCGGTGATCCCCGGGCGCACGCTCCTCGTCCTGGATCACATGCGGGCGGACACCGTGGTCTTCGGGCTCACGCTGGCGCAGTGGTGCGCGTCCGCGGACGTCGTGACCTTCGAGGGCACGCCGTTCGGGGTCGTCGCGGGCGAGTCGCCGCTGCACGGGTACCTGCGCTGGCAGTGCCTCGACCTGCCGCACGACGGCTTCGCGGGCGTGGAGGCCGTCCCGGCCGCCTACCGCGGGCACGACCGCGTGGTCATCGTGGCCGGCTTCGATCCGGGCGCGCCGGACGTCCCCGGGCACGTGCCCGTCTACACCTGGCAGGCCGCGTACTCGGGCCGGGACTTCGGACCGCCGCCGGACCGGGCCCCCGGGAGCCTGCTGTTCGAGGGCCTCGGCGACGCGGCGCTCGGCGCCGTGCCGCTGATCGAGGACGCGCGCCGGGGCGTCTGGCCGTTCAGCCGGGCTTGCGGAACAGCTGGCGGATGACGGGTTCGGCGGCGGCCTCGGGGTCGTCGCCGAGCTCGGCGGGCAGGGCGCCGCGCAGCCAGAGTTCGGCGAAGCCGTGCACGATCGACCAGGCGGCGACCGGGGCGGCCGGGTCGCCGGGCGCGACGCTCCGGGCGCCCTCGGTCAGGACGGCGTAGGCGCGCTCGCGGCCGGCGGCGACCTCGGGGTCGTCGGCGCGGTACAGCTCGGGCCGGAAGACGACCTCGAAGTGCGCGCGGTGGTCGACGGCGAAGCGGACGTAGGCCAGGCCGACGTCGTAGAAGTCGTCGCCGGCGGCCTCCAGCGCGGCGGCGAACAGCGCGAACCCCTCGGCGGCGACGGCGGTGAGCAGCCCGGTCTTGTCGCCGAAGTGGTGGGCGGGCGCGGCGTGCGAGACGCCCGCGCGGCGGGCCAGCTCGCGCAGGCTCCAGCCGGCGGGGCCCGACTCGGCGATCGCCGCGACGGCGGCCGCCATGACGGCCCGCCGCAGATCGCCGTGGTGGTAGGCGTCGTCGCTCATGCCGCCGATCCTATCTTGTCATTGACAAGTTCGCGGCCGCCGAGGCAATCTTGCCAATGACAAGATTGCGTTCGAGCGAAGGACCCGTGACATGCCGACCCTGCCCTGGATCCCCGTGCAGCCCGCCGACCCCGACGCCGAGGTGACGGTCATGGCGTCCCGGCTCGAGGTGCGCTCGCTGCGCCACGTGCCCGGCTTCCTCCTCGCCTCGATGACCCTGCTGCGCCAGGCCCGCCGCTCCGACGGCGCGCACGGCGTCACCCTGAAGGCCCAGCTGCTCGGGCGGACGTTCTGGACGCTGTCGGCCTGGCGCGACGAGAAGGCGATCCGCGCCTACGCCGCCGCCGAGCCGCACCGCTCGTCGATGCGCGCCAAGCGCGCCGTGATGCGCGACTCCACGTTCGTGTTCTGGCAGGTCAAGGCCGCTGACCTGCCCATCACCTGGCAGGAGGCGCGGCGCCGCATCGCGGCGGGCTGACGGGGTGCGGCTAGCCGGGCGGCTCGGCGTCCGCGGCGAACGCGCGCAGGCCGGGCAGGTCGACGACGGTGATCCGGCGCCACCCGGTACGGATCAGCCCGGCGGCGCGCAGCCCGGTCATCGCCCGCGCGACCGTCTCGCGGGAGGCGTCCATCCAGCTGCCGAGCTCCTCCTGCGACAGCGGCGGCCCGATCGCGATCGACCCGTCCGCGGCGGGCGGGACGTGCTGCGCCGAGCGCTCGGCGAGGTCGGCCAGCAGCCGCGCGAGCCGCTGGGTGCCCCGGCTGGTGACGTGCGCGCGCAGCCGCCGGTCGGAGTCGTCGATGCGCTGCACGAACGTGCCGGTGACGAGCATCCACACGTCCGGGTGCTCGTCGAGGAAGCCGGTGAACCGGCCGGCCGGGACGACCAGCGCGCGCACCGGCGACAGCGCCGTCACCGTCGCCGAGCGGGTGCGGCCGCCGAGCACCGCGCTCTCGGCGAGCAGGTCGCCGGGCCCGCGCACGGCCAGCACCACGTCATGGCCGTCCTCGGTGGTCGAGGTGACCTTGGCCCAGCCCCGCTCGATGATGATCACGTGGTCGGACTCGTCGCCCTGGTAGACCAGCGGCGCCTTGACGGGGAACTGGCGGGGCCGCGCGGCGGCGCGCAGCGCGGTCCGCTGCGCGGTGTCGAGCGCGGCCCAGAAGCCGGGCCGGGGGACGGACGGGGAGGAGGGGGGCAAAGGTCGTCCTCCTTACCAGTCGCCGGGTACCTTGACATGCCCGCGGTCACCAGCCCGGTAAACCGCCCCGGCGCGAGTTCGTCAGAGCCCGGCGCGCGCCGCGACGCGGTCGCGGTCCAGCGCCGGACGGCCGCCCGGGTGGCCGACGGTGGCGCCGGCCGCGGCGACCGCGAACCGGGCGGCGCGTTCCGGCGGCTCCCCGCGGGCGAGCGCGGCGATCAGCCCGGCGGTGAGCGCGTCGCCGGCGCCGGTGGTGTCGGCGACGGGCGTGTCGTCCAGCGGCACGACCGTGTGGCCGCCCTCCCAGACGAAGACGTTCGCGTCCTCCACGGCCAGCGCGACCAGCGACGGACCGCGCCGCATGAGGTCGGCGCCGAGCCGGACCGCCTCGTCCGCCGAGCCGAGCGGAGCACCGGCCAGCATCCCGGCCTCGCGGGCGTCGGCGCGGACGAGGAACGCGGCGGCGAGCAGGTCGTCGCGGTCGTCCTCGGACGGCGCGCCGTCCAGCACGATCCGGTTGCCCCTCGCGAGGTCGACGGCCGCCCGCACCGCCTCCGGCGGCTGCTGCAACTGCACGGCCGCCCAGGGCGCGTCCCGCAGCAGCGGCCCGGCCGCCGCGACGTCGTCCCCGGTGAGCAGGACCGGCGGCGGGGTGTCCTCCAGGTAGCGCCAGCGGCCGTCGCCGTCGACGATGTCCACGATCAGCCCGGTCTCCGCGCCCTCGCGGCGCACCACACAGGACACGTCGATGCCGTCGCGGCGGGCCTGGCCGAGCACGTCCCAGCCCACGTCGTCGTCGCCGACGACGCCGACCAGCGCGGGACGCATCCCGAGCTGCGCGAGCCCGACCGCCTGGTTGGCGCCCTTGCCGCCGAGCATCTCCCGGCGGCGCCGGACGTCCGCCGAGCCGCCGGGCCCGGCACCTCGCCGACGACGAGCACCAGGTCGCGCGCGACCTGCCCGGCGACCGCGACGTCCGGCGGCGCGTTCACGTGCCGGGCGGCGGCTCGGTCTCGACGGTCAGCGCCTCGTGGTCGAAGCTCAGGTAGCCGCCGATCTTCGCCGCGTCCGCGAGCGGCTCCTCGTAGGACCACGCCGCGTTCTCGGCACCGTCCAGCGACCAGTACGTCGCCTCGCCCTTGTAGGGGCACACTGTGCGCTTGTCGCTGCGGGTCAGCAGCTCGCGGCGCACGTCCTCGACCGGGATGTAGAACCGGTTCCGCAGACCCGTCTCCGACAGCAGCTTCGGACGCTCCGTCTCGACGACGACCTCACCGTTGAGCAGCACCCGGACGTACCGGGACGTGTCGCGTGCGTCGACCCGGTGGAACGGGTCGCGCAGATGCCCGTGCACCTCCTCGTCCTCGTCGTACCAGGCGTCCATGGGCTCCCAGTAGAAGGCCATGTAGCCGCGCAGCCACGGCGCCTCGGACCGCGGCTCCGGATACCCCCACACCGCGTTCTCCGCGACGCGGTCGCCGGCCCGGATCGTCCAGTACGCGGCGTCGCCCTTGAACGGGCAGTGCGTGGAGTGGTCGGTCCTCTCCAGCAGTTCCGTATGGACGTCCTCCTCCGGCACGTACAGGACGGGCAGGAGCCCCGTCTCGTGCAGCAGCTTCCCGCGCTCGGTGTCGAAGACGACCTCCCCACCGAGCCGGGCGTGCACCCGGCGCGGGAAGTCGTGCATCAGCAGCCGGTGCTTCGGCCCCTCGATGCGGAAGTTGACGTCGTCGCCGGGCGATCCGGCGAGCGGCCCGGGGGCCCTGGTCAGCGTCATGCTCGTCTCCCTGCGTCGGCCCTGGTCACACGCCCGACGGCATGGTCTCCAGCTCGCCGCGCCGCGCCGCCTCCATGTGCAGCGGATCGAGCGCCGAGGTGATCCGGAACCAGCACAGCGCGTCGTAGCGGTCGGCGAGCCGCGTCGGGACGTACTGGCGCGGATCCCGGTCGGGATCGTAGACGACGCCGATCGCGCGCTGCCCGAGCGCGTCGGTGAAGAAGCCCGGCATGTCGCGCTCGGGCGGCACCACGAACATGCCGCGGTGCAGCTCCGACCGCGCGAGGACCTCCTCCAGCGACCCGTGCGCCGGCGGCGGGACGGTCATGACCTCCATCGGGTCGCCCCAGCTCGGCGCCGCGACCACCTCGCCGGGACCGCCCGCGAACCCGACGATGACGACCCGGTCGCGGCCGTGCCGCTCGCGGGCCAGCTGGCCGAGGTTCACCATGCCGGCGTCCGCCATGCTGGTGGCGCGGGCGTCGCCGACGTGGGTGTTGTGCGCCCACACGACCGCCCTGCCGGTCTGGGCCCCGTGGGTGTGGAAGTCCATCAGCCGGTCGAGGGTGTCGGCCATGTGCACGTCCCGGACGTTCCACGACTCCGGCCCGCCGCCGATCATGGTGCGGTAGTAGCGCTCGGCGCCCGCCGCCACCTCGGCGTTCTGCCGGACGTCCAGCTCCTCGTCGGGGTCGCGGGAGTCGCCGTGCGAGACCGGGCGGCGCAGCCGGGTCAGCAGCGCCATGACCTCCTCGGCGCACCCGTCCGGGACGAGCGCGGTGTTCCAGCCGTAGGACCGCGGGTCCTCGCCGTGCGGCTCGAAGCAGCGGTACGCCTCCAGCGCCGTCCCCAGGTACTCGGGGCGGTGCTCGGCCAGGTGGTCGACGACGGCCCGCAGCGACTCCCACAGGCTGTAGACGTCGAGCCCGTAGAAGCCGGCCCGTTCGTCGGGCGGCAGGCCGGCGTTGTGCTCGCGCAGCCACCGGCAGAACCGGACGGTCTCCTCGTTCGCCCACATCCAGGTGGGCCAGCGCTCGAAGGAGTCCAGCGCGGTGCGCGGGTCCTGCGCGCCGCCGGGCGCGAGCGTGACCGACCGCCCGACGCGGCGGCAGTCCGGCCAGTCGCCCTCGACGGCCACGACGGAGAAGCCGCGTTCGGTGATCAGCCGGCGGGTGATCGCCGCCCGCCACGCGTAGTACTCGTGGGTGCCGTGGCTGGCCTCGCCGAGCAGCACGCACGAGGCGTCCCCGATCCGGTCCAGCAGCGGGTCCAGGTCCTCGGCGTACTCCAGCGGCAGCGCGGCCCCGAGCACGTCGTCCGCGTCGCTCATCGTGTCCCCCTCCCCCCGGGGTTCTCCTGCGACGAAATCGACATTTCTCTTAAATCGGTCGTACCTTCCCGCCGTTCCCCGGATCCCCGGATCGATGCACGGCGCCGCCCGATTCGCGCGCCCTATCGCGGTGCCGGTTCAGTCGCGGCGGCGCAGGCCGGTCGCGCGCGCCCGGTAGGCGGACGGCGGCAGCCCGTAGGCGGCCCGGAACGCCCGGCTGAACCCGGCCGCGTCCGGCAGCCCCCAGCGGCTCGCGATCGCGCCGATCCGCTGCGTCGCCAGGACCGGGTCGGCCAGCTCCCGGCGGCACCGCTCCAGCCGCCGGTGCCGGACGTACCGGGCCACCGTCGTGCCCGCGGGCTCGAACACCCGGTACAGCTGCCGGACGGAGATGTGGTGCGCGCCGGCGATCGCCGCCGGGGTCAGGTCCGGGTCCTGCAGGTGCGCCTCGATCCACTCCTTGATCGTCCGGACCGCCTCCGCCGGCTCCCGGGACGGCGGCGGCGCCGCCCCCTCGCCCAGCCGCTCCCCTGCCGCGCCCGCCAGCAGCTCGACGATCGCGCCGCCGAGGTGGTGCGCGTAGGGCTCGTCCGCGGGCTCGGGGTCCTCGGCGTCCTCGGCCAGCGCGGTGAGCAGCGACGTCACCAGCCGGCCGGCGCCCGCCTCCGCGCCCAGCAGCGTGCCGCCGAGCTCCGTCATCCGGCCGTGCGGCAGCGGGACGGCCCGATGCGGGACGACCACGGTGAAGATCCGGTGCGCGCCGAAGGCGATCTCCACCGGCCGGGTCAGGTCGTAGAAGACCAGGTCGCCGGGGCCGGCGCCGACCCGGCGCCCGTTCTGGCTCAGCACGCACGCCCCGTGCAGGACGAGCCCGAGCTTGTAGCACTCGCGGGTGTCGCGGGCGATCTGCCGGGCGCCGCGCCGGACGGCGTGCGCCGGCGCCCGCACCTCCCCGGCCTCCACCGGGCCGAGCGTGCGGCCGAGGAACCGGGCGGCGAACCCGCCCGCGCGGGCGGGCCGGACGTGGAACGGGCCGAACGCCTCGCGGATCGCGTGCCGCCAGTAGTCGGCCTGGTCGCGGGCAGGGTGGTCCGAGGTGCTGACGAGCGTGGACATGACGCTCCTTCTCGCTGGGTGCGGGGTCCCGGACGCACCCGCAAGGCTTCTACGGCCGGTCAGGAAGGTCAATGAGCGAGTCAGCACGACATCCGCGGCGGTCTTTGGCAGTCGGCGCCAACGGCCCGGCAGCGGGCGGCAAGACCGGGCGGCACCGCCGCGCCTATACAGGTCTCGATGCCTCCCGAGCCGCCCGGGGCGACCGGGAGGCCTCGCTCCCGCCTCCCCCGAAAGGACCCCCGCCATGTCCGTCAACGAGCAGCCGCCCGCCGGGCGGCCCTCCCCCGAGCCCTCTCCCGAGACGCCGTCCGGGATGAGCCGCAAGACCTTCCTCGTGGCCGCCGGGCTCAGCGCGCTCGCGCTGCCGGCCGCCGCGTCCGCCGCCGCCTCGCCCGCGCAGGCCCGCGTCCGCCCGCGCGTGCTCAAGCCCACTCCCAAGTGCGACGACGGCGACGACGAGCCGACCCACTCGCAGATCGAGGGCCCCTACTTCAAGCCGGGGTCGCCGGAGCGCACCACGCTCACCGAGCCCGGCATGCCCGGCACCCCGCTGACGGTGAGCGGGACGGTCTACTCGATGTCGTGCCGGCCGGTCGCCCACGCGCTCCTGGACTTCTGGCAGGCCGACGACTACGGGAACTACGACAACACGGGCTACACGCTGCGCGGCCACCAGTACACCGACGCGTCCGGCCGGTTCACCCTGACGACGATCGTCCCCGGCCTCTACCCGGGCCGCACCCGGCACGTCCACGTCAAGGCGCAGGCGCCCTACCAGGACATCCTCACGACCCAGCTGTACTTCCCCGGCGAACCCCGCAACCAGACCGACATGCTGTTCGACCCCGAACTGCTCATGGACGTCCAGGACGGTCCGGACGGGCGTACCGCGCGGTTCGACTTCGTCCTGCAGGTCTGGTGACGGACCGAACGGTACGCAGACGTAACTGGAATCCCCCACGAAACGCGGAAGGAATGGATAGTCTCCCACCGATCACATTTGGTTAGGTAAGACAATCTGGAGCACCTGCCGCATGAGCGCTGCCAACCGGGTACAGGTCATCACACGGTGGGGGGCCATCGCCTTCATGGCGATCGCGGTCATGACCGCGACCGCGGGCGGCTTCGCCCAGTCCTACGCCGGGCTCTACCACTGGGCGCTGGAGCACGGCCTGCGCGGATGGAAGGCCGACTCGTTCCCGCTGCTGGTCGACCTGTTCATCATCGTGGGCGAGCTCGGCCTCTTCCTGCTCGCCGTCGACGCCTTCGTGCTGCGCCGCCGGGACATGATGAGCTGGCTCGACTTCTTCCTGCCGCTCGCCATCGCCCTCGCGGGCTGGACGGCCAGCCTCATCTTCAACGTGGGCCACGTCGGGCACCGGTCGTTCTCCTACCAGGCGACGGCCGCGGTCCCGCCGATCGTGTCGATGCTGGGCCTGTTCGTCCTGCTGCGAACACTGCACAGATACGTCGCGCAGAAGGGCGAGGAGGCCGAGGAGAAGGCGCCCGAGCCGGCGCCGCGCGCCATCGCCGGCCCGGTGACCCTGCAGCAGATCACGCTGATGCCGCTGCGCAACACCGGGCCGTTCCCGCAGATCCAGGTGCCCGGCCATTCCGGCAAGGCGATCGAGTCGGGCACCGCGAACGGCGCGGCGAACGGTTCCGCGAATGGGGCCGCCGGGCGGACCCGCGAGGCGGCCGCGACCGGGCCCGCCGCCGCGCCGGCGGCGCCCGCCGCGGCCCCCGCGCCCGCTCCGGCCGCGTCCCACGAGCCCGACGCGGGGCTGGCCGTGGTCAGTGCCGCCGCGCGCGGGAGCCTCAACGGCCGCAGCGCGGTCGGCGCCCCGGTCGAGGAGCCCGCCCCGGCGGCGCCCGACCCGGAGAACCTGCGCACCATCGTCATCGACGTCCTGGAGCGCCGGCACGGCGACATCGCCGCGACGCTGAACGAGGTGCGCGCCGAGGGCTACACCTGCGACGAGGCGGAGATCCGGCGGATCAGCGACAACCACTGGTTCCCGTACGCGGTGTACCGGCTGCTGGCCAAGCACCACGGCGACGGCGAGCTGGTCGCCAAGGAGCTGGGCGAGCAGGGCATCGTCTACGACCAGGCGGCGCTCGACGAGCTCGTGCGGTCCTGGCGCGTCTGACCCCTCCGCACCGCCCGTACCGGGACCGGCCGACCGAAATGGCGGCCGGTCCCGTCCGTTTCCGGGGCCCCGCCGTGGGCCGCGGACGTTTCCCGGTGATCTCCGCCGTTCCCGTGCGACGCTGGACGCGCCTCTCATGCTCATGCCGCATCAGCGATGCCGGGAGAAACCATGAAGACGCAACTGCTCGCGGTGGCCGCCGCGGCCGCCCTCGGCGGCGCCGCCACCGGCTACCTGCTCGCCCCCTCGCCCGGCGACGCCGCCGCCCGTCCCGCCGCCGGGTCCCTCGTCACCGGGACGCTGCACGCCGCGCTGAACATGCCGGCCGGCGACCGCGCGAAGGCCGCGGCGCTCGGCTACGACCTGTTCGACGTGGACCCCGACGCCGGCGACGTCGCGGCGCTGCCCAAGGGCGGCCGTGCGCTGCTGTGGGTCGGCAACACCACCTGCGGCGGCTTCCAGCAGGACAGCGCGTCGGCGTTCGCCGACACGGTGAAGCGGTTCGCCGGGAACGACCGCGTGTACGGCTGGTACCTGTCGGACGAGCCGAACCCCGACCAGTGCCCGGGGATCGCCGGCAAGCTGCGGCAGCGCGCCGACATCGTGCACAAGTACGCGCCGGGCCAGAAGGCGTTCGCGTCGCTGACGGACTGGCCGATGGGGCCGCTCAAGCCGTCGGAGACCCATCTCGACCTGATCGGGCTCGACCCGTACCCGTGCCGCTCCGGCCACGGCGGCTGCGACCTGAACGCGATCGACACGATGGTCGGCCAGGCGACCCGCGCCGGGTTCACCAAGAAGATGATCGTGCCGGTGTTCCAGACGTTCGGGCAGTCGTGCAGCGACGGGGAGAAGAACTGGCGGCTGCCGGCGGCCGCCGAGATGAAGGCGATCCTCACCCGGTGGGACCGGCTCGTCCCGCGGCCCGCGTTCGACATCAGCTACTCGTGGGGGCGGCAGGACGCCTGGGCGTGCCCGGCGCTCGCCGACGCCGACGGCAGCGGCGGCAACCCCGACCTGCAGTCGGTGATGAAGCGGCACAACCTGCGCCGCACCGGCCCGGGCGTCCCCGAGCGGGACCCGGCGCCCTCGCCGAGCCCCACTGCCACCGGCGCCTGCCCCGAACCGGCGAAGCCGTAGCCCGCACGGCGGAACCCCCGGCCGTGACAGGCGGCCGGGGGTTCCGGGGCGGGGCACGGGGCCTCAGCGGTTCAGGAGGCGTCCTTCCCGGCCTTCACCGGCTCCGGCGCATCCGCGGCCGTGTCGTCGTGCACGTAGCGGCGGCCGCGCAGCAGCGACGCCAGCGCCGCGACCAGCGACATCGCGATCGCCATGCTGAACACGATCACCAGGCCGTGGTGGAACGGGTCGGCGATCAGGTGCGGGAAGTAGGACCGGCCGGTGAGCGTCGCGACGTCGTGCGGGTTCAGCTTCGACAGCACGCCGAACGGCGCCAGCAGGTTCTGGATCGGGTTGTAGCCGAGGAACGCGGCGAACAGCGTCCCGACCGGCGGCGTCTGCCCCACCTGCGCGGCGACCCCTGACGGGACGCCGTGCGAGGTCAGCCCGCCGGTCAGCGTCTTCGGCAGCGAGTTCGACAGCCCGGCGATCATCAGCGAGAAGAACACGCCGATCGACAGCACCATGCCGGCGTTCATGAACGTGGCGCGCATCCCGGACGCGGCGCCGCGCTGCCCGGCCGGCACCGAGTTCATGATCGCGGTGGTGTTGGGCGCGGCGAACAGCCCGGAGCCGACCCCGTTGAGGAAGATCAGCAGCGCGAAGAGCCCGTAATTGAAGTCCGTCGGGATCATCAGCAGGCCGAGGAAGGCCAGCGCGGACAGCACCAGCCCGCCGGAGGCGAACGCGCGCGCCCCGTAGCGGTCGGACAGGTAGCCCGAGACCGGCCCGGCGACCAGGAACCCGAGGGTCAGCGGCAGCAGGTAGATGCCGGCCCACAGCGGGGTGTCCTCGAAGTCGTAGCCGTGCAGCGGCAGCCAGATGCCCTGCAGCCAGATGATCAGCATGAACTGCATGCCGCCGCGGGAGATCGCGGCGAGCAGCCCGGCCGCGTTCCCGGCCGCGAACGCGCGGATCTTGAACAGGTCCAGGTGGAACATCGGCTCGTCCACCTTGGTCTCGATGAAGCAGAAGACCGCGAGGATCACGACGCCGCCGATGACGCCGGCCAGCACCCACGGGTTCGTCCAGCCCATGTCGTGCCCGCCGTACGGCTGGATCCCGTAGGTGATCGCGGCCAGCAGCGCGGTCAGCCCGATCGCGAAGGTCGCGTTGCCGATCCAGTCGATCTTCGCGCGGACCGCCCGGGTGGCGGTCTCGACCAGGCTGCGGTACGCCCAGACCGTCCCGATCACGCCGATCGGGGCGGAGGCGAAGAACACCAGCCGCCAGTTGACCTCGCTGAGCAGGCCGCCGGCGACCAGGCCGAGGAAGCTGCCGGCGATGCCGGCGACCTGGTTGATGCCCATGGCCATGCCGCGCCGGTCGGCGGGGAACGCGTCGGTGAGGATCGCGGCGGAGTTGGCCATCAGCATGGCGCCGCCGATGCCCTGGAACACCCGCCAGGCGATCAGCCAGATCGCCCCGGCGCTGCCGTGCAGCGGGTCCAGCCCGAGCACGATCGTCCCGACCGTGAAGACCGCGAAGCCGGCGTTGTACATCCGGACGCGCCCGAACATGTCGCCGAGCCGGCCCAGCGTCACCACCAGGACCGCGGAGACGAGCATGTAGCCCATCAGGATCCACAGCAGGTAGCTGACGTTGCCCGGTTCGAGCGGGTTCAGGTGGATGCCACGGAAGATCGCCGGCAGCGAGATGATCACGATCGAGGAGTTGACCGTCGCCAGCAGCACGCCCAGCGTCGTGTTGCTCAGCGCGATCCACGGATAGTGCTTGGTCGGCACGCTCTCCCCTCCCCAGAGATAGTTTCTTGCGCTAACTAATCATATGACGGGACATATCCGCCAGCACGGAAAACGGGTCGCCCCTGTCACCTCCTCGCCCGTACGTTCTCCCCCATGACGGGACGAATCGCCGTGCTGACCGGCGCGGGAATCTCCACAGACTCGGGCATTCCGGACTACCGGGGGCCGTCCGGAGTGTGGACCAGGGACCCCGAGCTGGCCCGGCTCTTCACACGTAAACATTTCGTCAACGACGCCGCGGCCAGGCGCCGCTTCTGGCGGACGCTCGACCTGCACGCCGACGCCCGCCCCAACGCGGCGCACCGCGCGCTGGCCGAACTGGAGAGGTCCGCGGCGGTGCGGATCCTCACCCAGAACGTCGACGGCCTGCACCAGAAGGCCGGCTCGACGCCCCGCAAGGTGCTGGAACTGCACGGCAGCATGGCCACCACGTCGTGCCTGCGCTGCCACACCGGGTTCCCGACCGCCGACGTGCTGGCGCGCGGCGAGGACGACCCGTCCTGCCCGTCCTGCGGCGGCGTGCTCCAGCCGTCGATCGTGCTGTTCGGCCAGTACCTGGACTCGGACGTGCTGTCCCTGGCCGGGAACATCGCCCGCGTCTCGGAGGTGTTCGTCGCGATCGGCAGCTCGCTGACCGTGGACCCGGCGGCCCGGCTGTGCGCCATCGCCGCCGAGTGCGGCGCGAAGCTGATCATCGTGAACCGGGACCCGACGCCCTACGACGACCTCGCCGACGAGGTCGTCCGCGACCCGATCGGCGAGGCCGTCCCGGCGCTGTGCGCGCGGCTGGCGGCCGCCTGAACCCGGGCGGATGCGCGGACCGCCACCGGTTTCTGGGATCCTGCTGATCACCCGGACGAGAGGACGAGATGCAGGGGACACGACACCGGCTTGGCCTGGACGACGAGCGGGTCCTGGCGTTCTGGCGGGAGCGGCGGGTCTGCACGCTGGTCACGGTCCGGCCGGACGGCACGCCGCACGCGGTGCCGGTCGGCGCGACGCTGGACGCCGCCGCCGGGCTGGTGCGCGTGATCACCTCCGCGGGGTCGGCGAAGGCGCGGCACGTGCGGGCGGCGGGCGAGGCCGGGCTGCCCGCCGCGGTGAGCCAGGTCGACGGCCGGCACTGGGTGACGGTCGAGGGCCGGGCCGTCCTGCGCACCGACGCCGCGGCCGTCGCCGACGGCGAGCGCCGCTACGCCGAGCGGTACAAGCCGCCGCGCGCCAACCCCCAGCGCGTCGTCATCGAGATCGCAGTCGAGCGGGTGCTCGGCAATGTCTGACGGGATCACCCGGCCCGACCTGCGGGTGGACGCGCCGGAGGGGGCGCCGGCGGCGCCGGACGTCTGGGTCGTCGGGATGGGCGCGGACGGCTGGGAGGGGCTGACCGAGCCCGCCCGGGACGCCTTCCGCAAGGCGGACGTGATCATGGGCGGGCCGCGGCAGCTCGGGCTGCTGCCGTCGCTGGACGCGGAGCGGGCGCTGTGGCCGTCGCCGATGCTGCCGGGGCTGCCGTCGCTGTTCGAGGCGCACCGGGGCCGCCGGATCGCGGTCGCGGCGAGCGGCGACCCGATGTTCTACGGGGTCGGGACGACGCTGGTCCGGCTGCTCGGCGCGGGCCGCGTCCGGGTGGTGCCGCACGCCTCGTCGTTGTCGCTGGCGTGCGCGCGGCTCGCCTGGCCGGTCGAGGACACCGAGGTCGTGAGCGCGGTCGGGCGCCCGCTGTCGGTGCTGGCCGCGGTGCTGGCGCCGGGCCGCCGGGTGCTGGTGCTGAGCGCGGGCGCGGACACGCCCGCCGAGGTCAGGGCGCTGCTGGACGAGCGCGGCTACGGCGGCAGCGAGGTGACCGTGCTGGAGCGGCTCGGCGCCGAGGACGAGCGGGTCGGCCCCGTCCCGGACGATCCGGCCGCGCTGAACGTCGTCGCGATCCGCTGCGAGGGGCCCGGGACGCCGGTCGTGCCGGGCCTGGCGGACGATTCCTACGAGCACGATGGGCAGATCACCAAGCGGGAGGTCCGGGCGATCACCCTGGCGCGGCTCGGGCCGGTGCCGGGCGAGCTGCTGTGGGACGTCGGGGCCGGCGCCGGCAGCATCGGGATCGAGTGGATGCGGGCGCACCGGTCGTGCCGGGCGATCGCGATCGAGGAGCGGGAGCGGCGCGCGGCACGGATCGAGGCGAACGCGCGGGCCCTGGGCGTGCCGGGGATCCGGGTCGTCGTCGGGGAGGCGCCCGCCGCGCTGGCGGGCCTCGGCGCGCCGGACGCGGTGTTCATCGGCGGCGGCGTCACCGCGCCGGGGATGGTGGACGCGTGCTGGGAGGCGCTGCGGCCGGGCGGGCGGCTGGTCGTCAACGCCGTCACGATCGAGTCGGAGCGGGTGGTGACACAGGCGCGCGAGCGGCTCGGCGGCGACCTGACCAGGATCGAGATCGGGCGGGCCGGGGCGGTCGGCGGGTTCACCGGCTGGCGGCCGATGATGCCGGTGACGCAGTGGGCCGCGACGCGGGGGGACGACCGGTGACCGTGCACTTCATCGGCGCCGGGCCGGGCGCCGCCGACCTGATGACCGTGCGCGGGCGCGACCTGGTCGCGGCGTCGCCGGTGTGCCTGTACGCGGGGAGCCTCGTCCCGCCGGAGGTGCTGGGGTGGTGCCCGGAGGGCGCGCGCCTGGTGAACACGGCGAGCATGGTGCTGGACGACATCGTCGCCGAGCTCGTCGCCGCCCATGAGCGCGGGCAGGACGTGGCGCGGCTGCACTCGGGCGACCCGTCGGTGTTCAGCGCGATGGCCGAGCAGATGCGGCGGCTGGACGCGGCGGGCGTCCCCTACGACGTGACGCCGGGCGTGCCCGCGTTCGCGGCGGCGGCGGCCTCGCTGGGCCGGGAGCTGACCGTCCCGGAGGTGGCGCAGACGGTCGTGCTGACCCGCACGTCGGCGCGGGCGACGCCGATGCCGCCGGGCGAGGACCTCGCGACGCTCGGCCGGAGCGGCGCGACGATGGTGCTGCACCTGGCGGTCCAGCGAATCGGGCCGGTGGTGGACGAGCTCGTCCCGAACTACGGCGCGGACTGCCCGGTCGCCGTGGTCGCCTACGCGTCCCGCGAGGACGAGGTGATCGTCCGGGGGACGCTGGCGGACATCGCCGCGAAGGTCCGCGACGCGGGCATCGAACGAACCACAGTGATCATCGTCGGCCGCGTCCTCACCGCCGCGAACTTCACCGACAGCCACCTGTACTCGGCGGCCCGCTGCCGCACCTGAACACGTTCACTTGCGGCGTGTCGGCCTTATGGAGCGCTCCATAAGGCCGACACGCCGCAACTCAACGGGGGTGTCAGGGGCCGGCGCGGCCGACGATCGTGCCGGCGCGGTCGATGACGACGACGTCCACCGCGACGGGGGCACCGCGCAGGGTGGCCAGGGCGGTCTCGCGCGCGCGGACCGCCACCAGGTCGCCCAGCGGAACGCCCGCCCGCCGGCAGATCTGGAGGGCGTCGAGGGCGGTGTTGGCGTTGCGCACGCGCTCCGCGGTCTCCGGGTCGCCGACCATGGACGCGAGGACGCCGAAGTCGACCTGCGAGCGCTTGGAGTGCAGGTCGAGGTGCCCGGCGGCGAGCTTGGCGAGCTTGCCGATGCCGCCCGCGATCGTCAGCCTCGGCACCGGGTGGCGGCGCAGGTACTTCAGCACCGCGCCGGCGAAGTCGCCCATGTCGAGCAGCGCGTCCTCGGGAAGCCCGTGCAGGTCGGCGGCGACCTTCTCGGACGTGCTGCCGGTCGCGCCCGCGACGTGCTCGCGGCCCATCGCGCGCGCGACGTCCACGCCGCGCCGGATGCTGTCGATCCACGCCGAGCACGAGTACGGGACGACGACGCCGGTCGTGCCGAGGATCGACAGCCCGCCGAGGATGCCCAGGCGCGGGTTCCACGTCCGGCGCGCCAGCTCCTCGCCGTCGTCGACGGAGATCTCCACGATGACGTCGGCGTCGCCGAGGACCTCGCGCATCATCCGCCGCGGCACCGGGTTGATCGCCGGTTCGCCGACCTCCAGCGGCAGGCCGGGGCGGGTGACCGTGCCGACGCCCGAGCCCGCGCGGAACACCACGCCGCTTCCGGGCGGACCCGGCCGGACGGTCGAGCGGACGAGCGCGCCGTGGGTGACGTCGGGGTCGTCGCCGGCGTCCTTGACGATCCCGGCCGTCGCGTACCCGTCGCCGAGCTCCTCCACGGCCAGCGCGAACGCGGGCGTCTGCCCCTTCGGCAGCGTGATCTCGACGGGGTCGGGGAACTCGCCCGTCAGAAGCGCCGCGTGCGCGGCCTTGGTCGCGGCGGTCGCGCACGCGCCGGTCGTCCAGCCGTAACGGAGATCGCTCACGGCAATACCATGCCTGCGTGACCCTGCGCGTGCTCCTGCTCGGCGGGACCGGTGAGGCGCGGCGGCTCGCCGAAGCCCTCGCCGGCGACCCCCGCTACGACGTGATCAGCTCGCTGGCGGGCCGGACCGCCGACCCCGGCCTGCCGCCTGGCCGCACCCGCATCGGCGGGTTCGGCGGCCCCGACGGGCTCGCCGCCTGGCTGCGCGACGAGCGGATCGGCGCGGTCGTCGACGCGACGCATCCGTTCGCCGCGCTGATGACCGAGTCCGCCGTCGTCGCGGCGGAGCGGACCGGGGTCCCGCTGCTGGTGCTGCGCCGCCCCGGCTGGACGGAGGGCCCGGGCGACGACTGGCGGCGCGTCCCGACGCTGGAGGCCGCCGCCGCGGCACTGCCCGGCGAGCGGGTCTTCCTGACGACCGGCCGCAAGAACCTCGCGGCGTTCGCGGGCGACGCGCGCCGCTGGTTCCTCGTCCGGTCCGTCGACCCGCCGGAGCCGCCGCTGCCGCCCCGCACCGAGACGGTCCTCGCGCGCGGCCCCTTCACCGTCGACGAGGAGCTGGCGCTGATGCGCGGGCACGCGGTCGACACCCTCGTCACCAAGGACAGCGGCAGCGCGATGACCGCGGCCAAGCTCACCGCCGCCCGCACGCTGCGGATCCCGGTCGTCATGGTCGACCGGCCGCCCGCGCCGGACGGCGTCCCGATCGCCGCGACCGTCGAGGACGCCGCGGACTGGCTCGCTCATGAGGGGTAGCGGCGCGGCGTGAACACGGTCGTGCGGCCGTCGCCGCGCTCGGCGGCCGTGGTCTGCGACGACCCGACCAGCAGCAGCGTGCGCATGTCGACGCCGTCCGCGTCGAGGTCGGCGAGCCGGACCACGCGGACGCTCTCGTCCGGGCCGCCGACATCGCGTCCGATGACGACCGGCGTGTCCGGCGACCGGTGCTCCAGCAGCACGTCGCGGGCCCTGGCGACCTGCTCCTTCCGGGTCTTCGACGCCGGGTTGTAGATCGCGATGACCAGGTCGGCGGCTGCGGCGGCGGCGAGCCGGGACGCGATGACGTCCCACGGCTTGAGCCGGTCGGACAGCGACAGCACGCAGTAGTCGTGCCCGAGCGGCGCGCCGATCCGCGACGCGACGGCGTTCGCGGCGGTCAGGCCCGGCAGGACCCGCACCGGGACGTCCTTCCAGCGGTCCTCGGCGGCGACCTCCAGCACGGCCGCGGCCATCGCGAAGACGCCCGGATCGCCGGACGACACCACCGCCACGCGGCGCCCCCGCTCGGCCAGCGCGAGCGCGAACTCGGCCCGCTCCGACTCGACCCGGTTGTCGGACGCGTGCCGCTGCTGCCGGGGGTTCGCGGGCACCCGCGCCAGGTAGGGGGCGTATCCGACGAGGTCGTCGGCGGTGGCGAGGGCGTCCTGCGCCTCGGGGGTGAGCCATTCGCGGCCCGCCGGCCCGAGCCCGACGATCACGACCTCGCCCCGTCCCTCCCCCGCCGCTGCGGGTTCCGGCAGGTCGCGGCGCGTCTGCTCGTGCACCCGGCTCGGCAGGACCGCGACCGAGAAGTACGGGACGCTCTCCGGATCGACCTCGGCCAGCGGCAGCGCCCGCTGCTGGTCGGTGGTGGCGCGCTCGACGTACCAGGCGTCGTCCAGCCGGCCCGCCTCGTCCAGGGCCGCGCGGACGCCGCCGAACGTCCGGCCGAGCTTCAGCACGGCGGCGGAGTCGGTCGCTTCGAGGCGCCGGGCCAGGTCGTCGGGCGGCAGCGTGCCCGGCAGAACGGTCAGCACCTCGTCGCGCTCGACCAGCGGACGGCCGAGCTCGGCGGACGCCGCGCTCACCGACGTCACACCCGGCACGACCGTCGTCGGATAGCGGCCGGACAGCCGCTTGTGCAGGTGCATGTAGGAGCCGTAGAAGAACGGGTCGCCCTCGCACAGCACCACGACGTCGCGGCCGGCGTCCAGGTGCTCGGCGAGCCGCGCCGCGCACCGCTCGTAGAACTCCTCCAGAACGGCCCTGTAGTCGTCGGTCTTCTCCGTCGTGACCGGGTAGATCAGCGCTTCCTCGATCTGCCCTTCGCGCAGGTGGGGGGCCGCGATGCGGCGGGCGATGCTGCGGCCGTGGCGCGCCGCGTGGTGCACGACCACGTCCGCGCTCTCGACGAGCCGGGCCGCCTTCACCGTGATCAGCTCGGGGTCGCCGGGGCCGAGCCCGACCCCGTACAGGTGTCCGGTCATCACTCTTCCTCGCTGGCGATGGCGTTGATCGCGGCGGCGGTCATGGCGCTGCCGCCACGCCGCCCGCGCACCACCAGATGCGGCAGATCGGACGCGGCGAGCGCGTCCTTGGACTCGGCCGCGCCGATGAACCCGACCGGGACGCCGAGCACGGCGGCGGGCCGGGGCGCGCCGTCCGCGACCATCTCCAGCAGCCGGAACAGCGCGGTCGGCGCGTTGCCGATCGCGACAACGGAGCCTTCGAGCCGGTCCCGCCACAGCTCCAGCGCGGCGGCGCTGCGGGTGGTGCCGAGCTCCGCGGCGAGCGCGGGCACGCGCGGGTCGCCGAGCGTGCAGACCACGTCGTTGTCCGCAGGCAGCCGGCGCCGGGTGACGCCCGCCGCGACCATCCGCGCGTCGCACAGGATCGGGCGGCCCGCCAGCAGCGCCGCGCGGGCCGCCGCGACGACGCCGGGCGCGTGGTCCAGGTCGCGGACCAGGTCGGTCATCCCGCACGCGTGGATCATGCGGACGGCGACCCGGGCGACGTCGTCGGGCAGCCCCGCGAGGTCCGCCTCCGCCCTGATGGTCGCGAACGACCGCCGGTAGATCTCCGCGCCGTCGCGGACGTAGTCGATCACTCGCTCCTCCGTGTCGTGGCGGCGGCCGCCGCCGTCGCCGTCAGGTCGTGGGACCGGGCGCGGACCTCGCCGCCGAGCCGCACCTCGTAGCCGCCGGCCGTCGCGACGACCGCGACGTGCCGGTCGGCGGGGCGCCCGCACTGCCGCTCGCAGCCCGACCAGTGCACCGGCAGGCCGCCGCCGGCGCGGCGGGCCAGCGCCGCGTCCGCGCGCACGTCGGTGAGCGACTTCGCGCAGCCGGGACGTCCCGCGCAGGACGTCAGCCCCGCCCAGTCCGGTCCGGTGACCAGGCCAGGGAAGTGTGGCATGTCCGTGATGCCGGGAATGACGAGGCCCCGCCACGGAGTGACAATGATCTCCCCCGCGGCGCCGAGCCCGGCCGGGTCGAGGCGGCCGAGCGGGACGAGCCCGGAGAACGCCGTCCGCCCGTCACGCTGCGGGATCTCCCCGAGCGGCGGCCGCCGCGGAGTCGCCGGAACCGGGACGGGTTCGCTCCTGCCGCCGGGCAGCGGAAGGTCGCGGCCGAGTTCGGCGAGCCGCCATTCGCTCGTCCGGACGCGCAGGAACGCGCGCGCCGCATCCAGCGCGAGCGCGGCGGCGTCCTCCGGACGGGCCCGCAGCCCGCTGTCCCTCCCGGCAAGGACCAGGGCGAACGCGTCCGGCGCCACCGCGTACAGGCCGACGTCGGCGCGCAGCGCGATGACGTCGCCGCGCCCGTCGTCGACCGCGAACAGGAACCGCCCGGGGAGCCCGGCGAGGTCCGGGTCGGCGCAGAGGCCGGCGTCCAGCGCCGCCACGACGGGCCGGACGTCCAGCAGCCCGTTCCCGTCGCGTCCGGTCAGCACGCTGCCGAGGATGTTGCGGACGCGTTCGTGTGCGGCGGACGGCAGCAGCCCTGCCTCCTGCAGCCGCTCGCTCAGCTCGTTCTCCGCCCCGTCCGCGAGCCCTCTGATCTGCAGGTTCGCGCGCGACGTCAGCTCGAGGAACCCGTCGCCCAGGTCGCGCGAGGCAGCGGCGAGGGCATCGAGCCGCGGCCGCGTCAGCGCGCCGCCGGGCAGCCGGACGCGCGCCAGCCCCCCGTCGGCGGCGGCGTGCACCCGCAGAGCCCCCGGACACCGGTCCGGCTCCGAACGCGAAGTCGACACGCGAGGATCCTAAGGCCCGCCCCGAGGGCGGGGACGGCGCGAGCCCGGGCGGGGACGCGGCTCAGTAGGCCATCGCCGAGTCGCAGTGCCCGAACCCCGAGAAGGTCGTCCGGAGCGCCCCGTCGATGGCGCGCCCGAACACGTCGATGCCGTTCAAGCAGGCATAACGCGGCCCCCCGCTCGACACGAGGACGAAGCCGACGGCGATTCCCGGCTTCCGCGAAATGGTCTGGGTGCCCCGCATCGGCTTCCCTTCCGTGAAGGAGAAAAGGACGGTGGCGTCCGGCCTGCTCATCGTCCCGTAGCCGGAGCGGCCGTCCGGGCCCATGGTGGCGGCCGAGACCGCTCCCGGACCGTCCGGCGCGCGGAACAGGATCCGTCCCTCGCGCAGGCCCGATCCGCCGTGGCGGGTGTCGGTCGCGCGGACGGTGACGTTCCGGATGGCGGCGTCCTGCCCTGCTCCAGGGACGACGTCGCCGGTCGTGTAGCCGAGCGTCCGGCCGTCGCGGGCCCAGACGATCTCGCCGACGACCGAGGGTCCGGCCGCGGTCCAGGTGCGGCGGTTCCCCGTCGCGGTGTCGAGCACGGTCAGCGCGGCGCGCGGCGGGTTCGCGGGCGCGGGCGGGTTGGCAGCCGCCCGCGTCTGCGACGGGTTCGGCGCGCAGGGCGCGGTCGTGTAGGCGAGCCGGTCGCCCCGGCGGTTCATCGTGAGGCCCGCGACCAGCGCGGGGGTGGTGCCGCCGCGCATCGGCGCGAGCCCCGTGACGTGGCCGTCACCGGTCAGCCGGAACTCGAAGAGGCGCGTCTCGCACGGGTCGCTCCGCGACGCGGCGACCACGAACCTCCCGTCCGGCCCGGCGAGGATCTCTTGCACCGCACCGGCGGACGCGGGCGGCGCCACCACATCGGCCACCGGCGCGGGCGTGCGCGTCCGGGGTATCGCGCGCACTTCGAGCCACGGCCCCTGGTGTCCCGCGGTGAGGACGAAGCGCGGCGTCCGGTAGTGGAAACCCGCGGCCTCCTTCGGGGTCTTTCCGCCGACGGTCGCGCCGACCCCGGCGATCGCGGCGGCCACCAGGACCGCCAGCGCGCCGGGCGCCGCCCAGCGCCGGATCCGCCACGAGACCGGTTCGCTCTCCCGCTGCATCGGAGGATCGTCCCACGGCGCCGCGGCCCCGTGGGCGCGCCCGGGCGCGCCCGGTCCGGGGGAATCGGGTTAGGGTGTGGGCGGCGACAAGGGAGGAAGCCGGTGCGAATCCGGCGCGGTCCCGCCACTGTCACCGGGGAGCGAACCCCACGCAAGGCCACCGCGCGAGCGGGAAGGCCGGGGCGAGCGCCGATCCGGGAGCCAGGAGACTCCGTGCCGCCGCTCTCTTGACCTGCGATTCGGGGCGAGGACCCCGGGTGAGGACGCGATCCGCGTGATCCTGCTGCTGTCCACTTCGGACACCGACCTGCTCAGTGCGCGTGCGAGCGGCGCCGACTTCCGGCTCGCCAACCCGGCCCGCACGTCCGTGGACGATCTGCCCGCCCTGGTGGCCGGCGCCGACCTGGTGGTGGTGCGGCTGCTGGGCGGCCGGCGCGCCTGGGAGCAAGGGCTCGACGCGCTGCTCGCGGGGCCGCGTCCCGTGGTGGTGCTCAGCGGCGAGCAGGCGCCGGACGCCGAGCTGATGGAGCTGTCGACCGTCCCGGCCGGGGTGAGCGCGGAGGCGCACGCGTACCTGGCGCACGGCGGTCCCGGCAACCTCGCCGAGCTGTTCGGCTTCCTGTCCGACACGGTGCTGCTCACCGGTTTCGGGTTCGCTCCCCCGGCACCCACGCCGACCTGGGGCGTGCTGGAGCGCGAGCAGGCGCCGGGTGACGGGCCGGTCGTCGGCGTCCTGTACTACCGCGCGCATCACCTCGCCGGGAACACCGCGTTCGTCGAGGCGCTGTGCGAGGCGATCGAGGCGAAGGGCGGCCGGGCGCTCCCGGTGTTCTGCGCGTCGCTGCGCACCGCCGACGAGGACCTGCTGGACACGCTCGGACGGGCGGACGCGCTGGTCGTCACCGTGCTGGCGGCGGGCGGCACGAAGCCGGCGTTCGCGGGCGCGGGCGGCGACGACGAGGCGTGGGACGTCGGGGCGCTCGCGGAACTGGACGTCCCGATCCTGCAGGGCCTGTGCCTGACCAGCGAGCGCGCCGCCTGGGAGGCCAACGACGACGGCCTGTCGCCCCTCGACACCGCGACGCAGGTGGCGGTGCCGGAGTTCGACGGCCGGATCATCACGGTGCCGTTCTCGTTCAAGGAGACCGACGAGGACGGCCTCAGCGTCTACGTCGCCGACCCGGAGCGCGCCGCGCGGGTCGCGGGGATCGCGGTCCGGCACGGGCGGCTGCGGCACGTCCCGGCGAAGGACAAGCGGGTCGCGCTGATGCTGTCGGCGTACCCGACCAAGCACGCGCGGATCGGGAACGCGGTCGGGCTCGACACCCCGGCCAGCGTGGTGAAACTGCTCGCCGAGCTGCGCGAACGCGGCTACGACGTCGGCGACGCGCTGCCCGCCGAGGGCGACGCGCTGATGCACGCGCTGATCGCGGCGGGCGGCCAGGATCCCGACTGGCTGACCGAGGCGCAGCTCACCGGCAACCCCGTCCGCATCCCGGCGGCGCGGTACCGGGCCTGGTACGCGACGCTCCCCGCGGACCTGCGGGAAGGCATCGAGCGGCACTGGGGCCCGCCGCCCGGCGAGCTGTTCGTGGACGACTCCCGCGACCCGGACGGCGAGATCGTCCTCGCCGCGCTGCGGTCGGGGAACGTCGTCGTGATGGTGCAGCCGCCGCGCGGGTTCGGCGAGAACCCCATCGCGATCTACCACGACCCCGACCTCCCGCCGAGCCACCACTACCTGGCGGCGTACCGGTGGATCGCGGACGAGTTCGGCGCGGACGCGATCGTCCACGTCGGCAAGCACGGGAACCTGGAGTGGCTGCCCGGCAAGTCCGCCGGGATGTCGGCGTCGTGCGGGCCGGACGCGGCGGTCGGCGACCTGCCGCTCATCTACCCGTTCCTGGTGAACGACCCGGGCGAGGGCACGCAGGCCAAGCGGCGCGCGCACGCCACGCTCGTCGACCACCTGATCCCGCCGATGGCGCGGGCGGAGAGCTACGGCGACATCGCGCGGCTGGAGCAGCTCCTCGACGAGCACGCGAACATCGCGGCGCTCGACCCGGCGAAGCTGCCCGCGATCCGCGCGCAGATCTGGACGCTGATCCAGGCCGCCCGCCTCGACCACGACCTCGGCCTGGACGACCGGCCGCACGACGCCGAGTTCGACGACTTCCTGCTGCACGTGGACGGCTGGCTGTGCGAGGTGAAGGACGTCCAGATCCGCGACGGCCTGCACGTCCTCGGCGCCGCCCCGGCCGGGGAGACCCGCGTCGACCTGGTGCTGGCGATGCTGCGGGCGCGGCAGATGTGGGGCGGGTCGGTGACGCTGCCCGGCCTGCGCGAAGCGCTCGGCCTGAAGGAGGACGGCGCGTCCCGGAACGAGGTCGACGCCGTCGAGGAACAGGCGCGCGCGCTGGTCACCGCGATGGAGGATCGCGGCTGGGATCCGTCCGCCGCGTCCGACGTCGCGGACGGGCAGGTCGCCGACATCCTGCGGTTCGCCGCGACGGAGATCGTCCCGCGGCTGGAGAAGACCAGCGACGAGATCGGCATGGTGCTGCACGCCCTCGACGGCGGGTACGTGCCGGCCGGGCCGAGCGGGTCGCCGCTGCGCGGCCTGATCAACGTGCTGCCGACCGGCCGGAACTTCTACTCCGTCGACCCGAAGGCCGTCCCGTCCCGGCTCGCCTACGACACCGGCCGCGCGATGGCCGACTCGCTGCTGGACCGGTACCGCGAGGACACCGGCGAGTGGCCGCGCTCGGTCGGGCTGTCGGTGTGGGGCACGAGCGCGATGCGCACGTCCGGCGACGACATCGCCGAGGTGCTGGCGCTGCTCGGCGTCCGCCCGGTGTGGGACGAGGCGTCCCGCCGCGTCACCGGCCTCGAAGCGGTGCCGCTCGACGAGCTGGGCCGTCCGCGCATCGACGTCACAGTCCGCATCAGCGGGTTCTTCCGCGACGCGTTCCCGCACGCCGTCGCGATGCTCGACGACGCCGTCCAGATCGCGGCGAACCAGGACGAGCCCGACGACATGAACTTCGTCCGCGCGCACGTCAAGGCGGACCTCGCCGAGGGCGGCGACGAGCGGCGGGCGACGCTGCGGGTGTTCGGGTCGCGGCCCGGCGCCTACGGGGCCGGGATCCTGCCGCTGATCGACAGCCGCAACTGGCGCGACGACTCCGACCTCGCCGAGGTGTACGCGGTGTGGGGCGGCTACGCCTACGGGCGCGGGCTCGACGGCGTCCCGGCGCGCGGCGACATGGAGAACGCCTACCGGCGGATCAGCGTCGCCGCGAAGAACACCGACACCCGCGAGCACGACATCGCCGACTCCGACGACTACTTCCAGTATCACGGCGGCATGATCGCGACGGTGCGGGCGCAGACCGGGAAGGCGCCGAAGGCCTACATCGGCGACAGCACCCGGCCCGACGCCGTCCGGACCCGCACGCTCGACGAGGAGACCTCGCGGGTGTTCCGGGCCCGCGTCGTCAACCCGCGCTGGCTCTCGGCGATGCGGCGGCACGGCTACAAGGGCGCGTTCGAGCTGGCCGCGACGGTCGACTACCTGTTCGGCTACGACGCGACCGCCGGCGTCGTCGCGGAATGGATGTACGAGAAGCTCGCGCAGACGTACGCGCTGGACGCCGAGAACCAGGCGTTCTTCAACGAGTCGAACCCGTGGGCGCTGCACGGCATCACCGAACGGCTCCTCGAAGCCGCCGACCGGGGCATGTGGGAGCACCCCGAGCAGGACACCCTCGAAGCGTTGAAGCGCCTCTACCTCCAGGTCGAAGGCGACCTGGAGGACGGCGACTGAGAGCGGGCCGTCGCGACGGCGGCCTGCCCGAGGCTGATGCCGCCGTCGTTCGGCGGGACGCGGTGGTGCGTCAGCACGGTGAAGCCCGCGTCTTCGAGCCCCGTCACCGCGCGTTCGAGCAGCAGCATGTTCTGGAAAACACCGCCCGACAGCGCGACCGTGCCGATCGCGGTCGTTTCCCGGATACGGCGTGCGCCTTCGACGATGAGCGCGGCGACGGAATTGTGGAACCGGGCCGCGATCATCGGGGCGGGGACTCCGGCTCGGACGTCATCGACGGCGGCGTTCACCAGGTCGGCGCCGCGCACCGTGAACGCCTCCGTTCCGTCGAAGGCGACCCGATAGGCGGCCTGCTCGGTCGGGTCGGCGAGTTGCTCCAACTCGATCGCGGCCTGGCCTTCGTAGTTCACCTTGTCGCGGACGCCGAGGACGGCGGCGACCGCGTCGAACAACCGGCCCATGCTGGAGGTGAGCGGAGAATTGACGTTCCGCCGCGCCATTCCCTTGACCGTGTCCCAGGCGGGCCGGTCGGCCACCGGCAGGTCGTCCGGGACGCCGTAGGCCGCCGCCATCCGCCACGGCTCGCGGATCGCCGCCGCACCACCCGGCAGCGGAACCGGCGCCAGATGCCCGGCCCTTTCGAAGCCTCGCAGGTTCGCGATGAGGAATTCGCCGCCCCACAGCGTGCCGTCCGTCCCGAATCCGGTCCCGTCGAACGCGACCCCGATCACCGGGCCGTCCGTCCCGTTGTCGGCGAGACAGGACGCGATGTGCGCGTGATGGTGCTGGACGGCGACCGTCGGCAATTCCTGAGCCAGCGCGTATTTGCTCGACAGGTATTCGGGATGCGGATCGTAGGCGACGACCTCGGGAACGATGTCGAACAGTCGCCGGAAATGCTCGACGCCTTCCTCGAAGGCGCGGAGCGTCTCGTAGTTCTCCAGGTCGCCGATGTGGTGGGAGACGAACGCGCGACCGTCCCTGCTCAGGCAGAACGTGTTCTTCAACTCCGCTCCGCACGCCAGCACCGGCGGACCGCTCCGAATCGGCACGGGCTCCGGCGCGTAGCCGCGTGACCGCCGCACCGGCAGCGTCCGGCCTCGGAAGACGCGGACCACCGCGTCATCGGTGCGGACATGGATCGGGCGGTCGTGGACGAGGAACGCGTCCGCGATCCCGGCCAGCCGCTCAAGGGCGTCCGCGTCCCGGAAGGCGATCGGCTCGTCTGACACGTTTCCGCTGGTCAGTACCAGCGGCTCGGTGACGAGCAGATGATGCAGTGGCGTGTAGGGCAGCATGATCCCCACGGAGGCGTTGCCGGGCGCGACCGCCTCGGCCAGCGCCGCGTCCGGGCGGCGCCGCAGCAGGACGATCGGACGCCGCGCACCGGTGAGCAGCGCCTCCTCCGCCTCCCCGACCTCGCACAACGCCCGCGCCGCCGCCACGTCCGGCACCATCACGGCGAACGCCTTGTCCTCGCGATGCTTCCGCGCCCGCAGCGCCGCGACCGCCTCCCCGTCCGCCGCCCGCACCGCCAGGTGATAGCCCCCGAGCCCCTTCACCGCGACCACCGCGCCGTCCGCGAGGAGCTTCCGCGCGGCGTGCAGCGGATCGTCCGCCGCCGGACGCAGTTCCAGCGTCGGGCCGCAGGCGGGGCAGCACACCGGCTGAGCGTGGAAGCGCCGGTCGGCGGGGTCGGCATACTCGGCGGCGCACGGCCCGCACATCGCGAACCCCGCCATCGTCGTGTTCGGCCGGTCGTACGGGACGTCCCGCACGATCGTGAACCGCGGCCCGCAGTTCGTGCAGTTGATGAACGGGTACCCGTACCGCCGGTCGGCCGGGTCGCGCATCTCGCGCAGGCAGTCGTCGCAGGTCGCGGAGTCGAACGACACGAGCGCGCGGCGCTCCCCCGACGCGTCGCTGCCCGCGATCACGAACCCGGCGGCACCCGACACCGCGAGCTTCCGCGTGGTGACGCGGTCGATGACCGCGAGCCGCGGCGGCCGCTCGCGCAGCCCGTCCAGGAACCGCTCGACCGCGCCGGCCGGGCCCTCGACCTCGATGAACACGCCGCGCGCGTCGTTGCCGACCAGCCCGGACAGGCCGAGCCCGGTCGCGAGCCCGTGCACGAACGGCCGGAACCCGACCCCCTGGACGATCCCCTCGACCCGCACCCCGACCCGCACGTCCACGCGGGCATCCTCGCAGGTCAGGCTGCATCATTCGAGGAGGCGTGCGGCGAGCGCGCGCAGTTCCCTGTCCTCGGCGAAGGCCCGCCACCCGCCGTTGTTGCGATGCCGCCGGTCGGAGTCGACGATCTCGCGCAGTGGCCGGTCGCCGGGCGAGGCGTCCCGGCCCATCTCCGCCAGATACCCCAGCGCCGCCCACCGGGCCGGCAGGTACTCGCCCTTCGCCAGGTGGTACACCGCTCCGCCCAAGACGTCCGCCGCGGTGTCCAGGTCTCCGGTGACACGGTGGTAGGCGTGGGCGGCCTCGGTCTGCCTCCACTCGTCACCAGGCCCCATGAGCCCCCGGAGACGGTCGGCGCAGGCGACGCCGTGCGCGCCGAGATCGGCGATGAACCGCAGATCCCTGCCCGGATACCGCTGGTCGAGCACGGCGTCCGCGACGTCGAGCAGCGGCGCCGGATCGCCGGTGACCTTGAAGAACGCCCAAGGGAGCGTGAACCTCCGCTGCCGCGCGACCCGCTCGTCCGGGTGCTCGCCGTCACCGGAGAGCGCGTCCACCGCCTCGGCGGCGGCCGGACCGATCGAGCCGATCGCGATCGCGGCCTGCGCGGCCGCCTCGGTGTCGAGCAGCCGGACGAGTTCGGGGACGGCCGGTGCCGCCGACGGTCCCCACTCCTGCAGCACCCGTGCGAGGATCCGGCCGGAGTCGACCCCGTCCATCCGCGCCCGGATGGCGGGGAGAAGGTCGTTCACGTGGTCGCCGAGCGGCGCCAGCGAATAGAGGATCGACGGCGGAGTGTTGATGAACGGTGATGAGCCGTAGTAGGCGTCGCTCTGCGGCGGTTTCTCGGCGAGGCGCTCCACCAGGTACGGGACGCAGCGGGTGTCCTTGCGCCACGCCAGGCCCCAGGCGGCGAAGTCGGAGATCCGGTCGTCGCCGTACTCGGACACCGGCGCGCCGTCGCCGAGCCGGGCCGCGAGCAGGTCGGCGTCGCCCTCGTCCAGCGCCGCGAGCAGGTGGACGGCATAGGAGCGCGCTGCGGACGACTCATCGGTGGAGAGATCGGCGAGGCCCGGCAGCAGGCGTCGCACCGGGGACCGCCATTCCGTCAGCAGGTCCGCGGCGACCCGGACCGCGCCGATCCGACGGTCGGCGTCGCCGTCGGCGATGAAGGCCGCGCACAGGTCGAGACGTGCGGGCACGTCGTCCCCGATCCGTCCCGCAACCCAACCGATCAGGCCGGACGCGTCACGGCCGCCCCAGGGGACGTCGCGCCAGACGGCGACGTCACCGCGCAAAGCCTCGACGGCGACGGCGGCGTCCGGACGTTGCGCGCCGACCGCCGCCGCCAGCGCGGCGTCGGCGGCGAGCCGCAGCTGCGGATCGTCCGAGGTCCCCAGGTCGCGGAGCCAGATGAGCGCCTCGGGCAGCACCCGCGCCGTGCATCCGGGCGCGAGCTCACCGACCGCGATGACGGTCCCGAGCCGCACCGCCGCGTCGTCCTCGCCGTCCCACCGGGCACGCAGCGCCGGAACGATCATGTCGGCGTCGCCCACGGCGGCCGCCAGCATCTGCGGCAGTGTCCGCCGGACCTCCGCATCGGAGTCGTCGAGAAGAGAGACGAGACGCGGCAGCGCGGCGGCCCAGGCGTCCGGCCAGCCAGCGTCGACGCGCGGGATCGTGTGCGCCACGTCGACGAGTGCCCGGAGCAGCTCCAGCAGGCCGATCCGGCCGGCCGTGTCCGGCGACGACGCCAGAGCGACCAGGTACGGAAGCGCGGCGGTGGCGGCGTCGCAGATGAATCCGCCCTGGTGGTAGAGCCGGGCATCGAGGTCGTCCACCGCTTCGAGGCTCTCCCCTGCGGCGCGCAGGAGGCCGGGGACGTCGGCGGCGGAGCCGTAGGCGTGCCGCAGAGCGGGCCAGTCGATCTCGTCCAGACCCCGGAGAAGCGTCACAAAGAGGAGATCATTCCACGGTTCCGGTGTAGGCGGCGCGGGTGCGGTCCGCGCGGGCACGGGCGTCGGCCTCGGGGGTGCCGGACGCGACGTCGGCCTGGTACCAGCGTTCCGCGAGCTTCCTGGTGAAGTCGAGGGCCTCGGGGGAGGTCTGCCATTCGACGCCGAGGTCCGCCGGGCTCTCCTCGCGGGCCGACAGGTAGAGGGACAGGCCGAGCAGGCCCATGTCCCAGCCGATGCCGACGGCGCCGGGGCCGAACTGCTCCCAGTGGTCGTCGACGTGGGTGATGTGCTCCAACTCGAACCGGGTCCGGTCGCCGTCCTCGGGCGTGAGCCGGACCTCGATCCAGCTGGTCTGACCGGCGAACTCCCAGGTCGCGAAGAAGCTCTTGGGCGGGTCGCAGCGCTCGACGGTGCCGCCGGCGTTGCCCTGGAGCTGGTACCGGCCGCCGAGGCGCAGGTCGCCGGAGACGGGCATGAACCAGCGCGGGATCCGCTCGGGGTTGGTGACGGCGTCCCACACGTCCTCGACGGGCGCGCCGTAGGTCTGGCTGATGACGACGGAGCGGGCGGTGCCCGCCTCCATCTCGCGGTCGCCGACCCGGCGGCGCACGTCGTCGATCTGCCCGGAAACTTCGATCATGGTTCCTCCTCGGTCCGGCGTGCGCGCCGGCCCCTGGCGATCTCGGTGGCCAGGGCGTCCAGATGCGGCGTCCAGTAGCGGCGGAAGCGGCCGAGCCAGTCGTCGATCTCCTGCAGCGGCGCGGAGCCGATGCTGTAGAGCCGCCGCGTCCCGTCCGGCCGGACGACCGCGAAGCCCGCCTCGCGCAGCACCTTGAGGTGCTGCGAGACGGCGGGCTGCGAGATGCCGAACTCCTCCCGGACGACCGACGACACCTCGCCCGAGGACCGCTCGCCGTCGGCGAGCAGCTCGAGGATGCGGCGCCGGACCGGGTCGCCCAGCACATCGAAGGCGTGCACGGGCCCAACATACAGGCTCGGCTTATATAAGCCAAGCCTTAAAATGCGAGCTAGCGGTCGGTCAGAAGGTCTTCAAACGGAACCGGTTCGTCGTACGGGTCGGCCTTGGCGGCGGCCGGGCGGCCGTCGATCGCGGCGGCGAGCTCCGCGCCCGCGCGGGCGATGCGGTCCGGCAGGGCGGTGTCGCCGCTCCCCCAGTCCTCCGACGCCGCGAACACGCCGGTCGGCATCGCGTTCGCGCGCAGGTAGGCGAACAGCGGCCGCAGCGCGAAGTCGATGGCGAGGGAGTGCCGGGCGGTGCCGCCGGTCGCGCCGAGCAGCACCGGCCTGCCTTCCAGGTCCCCGCGCTCGATGGCGTCGAAGAACGTCTTGAACAGGCCGCTGTAGGACCCGTTGAAGACCGGCGTCACCGCGATGAGGCCGTCCGCGCCGGTCACGGCCTGGACCGCGGCACGGAAGCCGCCCGACGGGAAGCCGGTGAGCGTCGCGTCGACCATCGCGTGCGCGTGGTCGCGCAACTCGACCGTCTCGACGGCGACGTCCCCGCCGAGCGCCCGCGCGGCCGACTCGGCGAGCCGGTCGGCCAGCAGCCGCGTGGACGAGGGACGTCCGAGCCCGGCCGAGACCACGGCGAGCGTCGTCATCGCGCCACCCCCGCGTTCTCCTCGGCCGCGTTCTCCTTGACTGCGTTCTCCTTGGCGGCGACGAGCGACGCGTGCGTCGGCGCGGTCGCCGGGACGTGCGCGGGCCGCAGCGCCTCGAACTCCTTGCGCAGCACCGGGACGACCTCCTCGCCGAGCATGTCGATCTGCTCCAGGACGGTCTTCAGCGGCAGTCCCGCGTGGTCCATCAGGAACAGCTGCCGCTGGTAGTCGCCGAAGTGGTCGCGGAACGTCAGCGTCCGGTCGATGACCTGCTGCGGGCTGCCGACGGTCAGCGGCGTCTCGCGGGTGAAGTCCTCCAGCGACGGGCCGTGCCCGTAGACGGGCGCGTTGTCGAAGTAGGGCCGGAACTCGCGGACCGCGTCCTGGGAGTTCTTGCGCATGAACACCTGGCCGCCGAGGCCGACGATCGCCTGGTCGGCGGAGCCGTGCCCGTAGTGCTCGTAGCGGCGCCGGTACAGGCCGATCAGCCGCTGGAAGTGGTCGGTGGGCCAGAAGATGTGGTTCGCGAAGAACCCGTCGCCGTAGTAGGCGGCCTGCTCGGCGATCTCCGGGCTGCGGATCGAGCCGTGCCACACGAACGGCGGCGCGCCGTCCAGCGGGCGCGGCGTCGAGGTGAACGACTGGAGCGGCGTGCGGTACTCGCCCTCCCAGTTCACGACGTCCTCGCGCCAGAGCCGGTGCAGCAGGTGGTAGTTCTCGATCGCGAGCGGGATGCCGTCGCGGATGTCCTTGCCGAACCAGGGGTAGACGGGCCCGGTGTTGCCGCGGCCCATCATCAGGTCGACGCGGCCGCCGGCGAGGTGCTGCAGCATCGCGAAGTCCTCGGCGATCTTCACCGGGTCGTTCGTGGTGATCAGCGTGGTCGCGGTGGACAGGATCAGCCGCTCGGTGCGCGCCGCGATGTAGCCGAGCATCGTCGTCGGGGAGGACGGCACGAACGGCGGGTTGTGGTGCTCGCCGGTGGCGAAGACGTCGAGCCCGGCCTCCTCGGCCTTCAGCGCGATCGCGACCATCGCCTTGATCCGCTCGGCCTCGGACGGGGTCCGGCCGGTGGTCGGGTCGGTGGTGACGTCGCCGACCGTGAAGATCCCGAACTGCATGCCGGCCTCCAAGTAGTAGAACTTTCAATTACCCTACCGAACCCCGGCCCCCGCCCCGCTATTCCGTTCCGCGGCCGGCGCTACGGCACGGACCGCTCGAGCGCCTCCAGCAGCCAGGAGTGCAGCGCGCCGAGGGTCACCGGCTCCCCCGTGACCAGGTGGAACAGGTCCCAGTACCGGACGACGCGGGCATCGCGCTCCACCTCGGAGTCGCGCAGGATCACGCGCCGGAACTCCGGCGTGTCCCTGGCGCTCCTCCCCGCGGCGTGGGCGTCGACGAACCGGTCCAGCGCCGCGCCGGGCCCCGGCGCGGCCCCCGCCAGGACCAGCGGCGCCGCCAGCTCCATCGCCTCGCTCATCCCGGCCAGCAGCGACTCCTCGTCGCCGACGACCCGCACGTTCGACCGCCCCTGCTCCAGCAGCCGCCGGTTCAGCGACCGGTCCGCCGTCAGCGCGACCATCTCGGCGTAGGCGACCACCTGCGGCGGCGTCGGATCGGCGGGCGGCGCCGGGACCACCCTCGCCAGGAACTCCTCGACCCGCCCGGCCGGCAGCGGCGCCATGATCCGGCGCAGCCAGAACTCCGTCAGCGCGGCCCGCGCGGCGCCGCCGTCCGTCGCGGCGGCGAGCAGCTCCAGCCGCGCCGCCCGCTCGCCCGGCGCCGCCGCCTCCACCGCGCACAGCGCCGCGCGGCGCCAGGCCAGCGCCGCCATCTCCGCGTCCAGCGCGGCCCGCTCGGCGGCCACCGCGTCGCCGAGCGACCGGCCGCCGGCCAGCACGTCCGCGATCGCGGGCAGGCCGAGCCCGAGGCCGCGCAGCCGCCGGACGAGCCGCAGCCGGTCGACGGCGGGCGCGTCGAACCGGCGGTGCCCGCCCGCGCTGCGCGCCGGTTCGAGGATCCCCTCGTCGCAGTAGAACCGGATCGTCCGGACAGGGACGCCGGTCAGCGCCGCCAGGTCCCCGATGCCAAGGCCCCCCGCCCCTGTGGCGCCGGTCACGGTCACGTCAGCTTCTCGGTCGTGGACGGGCGAGTTCGTGGCTCGGTCGTTCACACCTCGTCGCGCTCCCCTGCGCGGCCGGCTGCCGCGCTGGGGTCGCATCACCCTTCCCCTGGGCAGGGAGCGGGTCGGGCATGCTGACGAATGCCCACACCGTGCGCGCCCGTCGGCGGACGTTCACGGCGGCGATGTGGTCGGCGGGGCCGGCGAGCCCGCACCGACGACAGCAGAAGTGGTCCCGGTGGGGACGGTTGCCTCGTGCGACGTGCCCGCAGCGCGGGCAGGTCTGCGAGGTGTAGGCGGGATCGACTTGCAGGAACGGCACCCCGGCCCGTCGGGCCTTGTAGGCGATATAGGTGCCGAGTTGGTGGAACAGCCAGGTGGAGAGCGTGGCCCGCTGGTGCCGCCCGAGCCGTACCCGGCCGCGGATTCCGCTCAGTTCTTCGAGAGCGATCCCGCGTCCGGTGCGTTGGGCATCGGCCACGATCCGTTTGGCGATCTTGTGGTTGACGTGCGCGGCGTGCCGTCCCTCGCGGGCCTTGCGCCGTGCCAGGCGGCGGGCCGCCGAGCGGGATCCGGCGGCCTTCTTCTTCTGCAGTTCGGCACGCCGCCGCGCCTGCGCCCGCCGGTACCTGATCTGGGCGCGCAGCGTGGTGTAGGCATCGGCGGTCTTGCGGATCACATGCAACGCCGGCTGCGCCGACAATCCGGCCGCCTTCAACTCCGCATAGACCAGCTTTTGCAGCCCGGCGCGGGAGAACACCTTCTTCTCGTACGCCTGACCCGATATCCGGTCGACCAACGCGTTGCAGGTGCGCAGAGTCGCATGCAGTGCCGCCGCCTGCTCGGGCGTCGGCAGCAGTTTCACCGGCATCACCAGCTTCACCGGCCGCATCTTACGTGTTGTGGTCGGTCCACGTCGCCGAGATGGGCGCCTGACCGATCGCGGGACGTGTGCGCCGAACCCCATCCGCGGCGCGCCGCGACACAGTAGAAGCGATTCTTCCCGTCCTTGACGCACCGGAATTCCCCGCTAAACCCCTTGAATCTCCACCGGGCTGGAGTTTCTACGGTACGGGGACGACGTCCACGAGGAGGGAATACGACCATGGACGACAACGTGCTCGGTGCCGATCGGATCGTGGAGGCGCTGCGCGAGCACTCGGGCGGGATGGCCGCGGCCGTCGCCGGGGCGGATCCGGACGTGCGGGTGCCGACGTGCCCGGAGTGGACCCTGCGCGATCTCGTCGGGCACATCGGCCAAGCGCACCGGTGGGCCGCCGGGTTCGTCCGGGACGGCGCGACCGACCTCGTCACGCAGGTGCCCCGGACGGCGCCCGGCTCGGTCGCGGACTGGCCCGGGTGGCTCCGCGACGGCGCGGACGACCTGGTCAGGGCCTTCGAGGCGGCCCCGGACAAGACCATCGTCCATCCGATCATGGGCCCGCGCCCCGCCGCGATGTGGCTGCGCCGGATGCTGCACGACACGGCCGTCCACCACGCTGACGCCGCGTTCACCACCGGCGTCGGCTACGCGATCGCGCCCGACGTCGCCGCCGACGGGATCACCGAATGGCTAAGCCTGGTGACCGAGCCCGCCGCCGCGACGCTCCAGCCGAAGCTCGCCGAACTGCGCGGGCGGGGCGAGACGCTGAGCCTGCGCCCGTCCGAGCCGTCCGTCCCCGGGTGGGTGATCACCCGCGCGCCGGACGGGCTCGGCCGCGAGCGCGCGGACCGGGACGGCGACATGACCGTCGCCGGGCCCGTCCGCGACCTGATGCTGGTGTTCGCCCGGCGCCTGCCCCCGGACGGCGCGGACGTGAAGGTGACCGGCGACCGGGCGCTGCTGGACCACTGGCTCGCCCGGACGGCGTTCTGACCTTCACAATGGGGCGATGGCGGGCGGACGGGACGGGTGGAGCGCCGACCCGCGGCGGGACGGGCTGGCCGCGTTCGCGGGGGTCGAGGACGACCGGGCCGGATCGCATCCGGGCGTCCGCCACATCCGGGCGCTGGGGACGGTGTACCGGTTCGACATCCACTGCCCCGGCGATGCCGACACCCTGACGGACCGGCAGCGCCAGGAGGTCCGGGGCATGCGGGGGCCGGACGGGCGGGAGCGCCGCATCGCCGAGGGCGAGACGTGGCGGTTCGCGTGGTCCTGGTACCTGCCGCGGGCGCTGGCCGCGACGGCGGCGTTCACGCACGTCCACCAGTTCTTCGCCCCCGTCCCGGGCGGCGGGCCGGGCGGCGGGCCGGTGCTGGTGACGTCGCTGAGGCGGCGCGGCGGGCGCGACCTGCTGGAGCTGAACGCGATCCGGTCCGGCGTCGTCGTGGGCGCCGCCGATCTTGACCCGCTCCGCAGCCGGTGGATCGGCGTCGAGATCGAGGCGAGGTTCGCCGGGCCGCCGGACGGGCGCGTCCGCTGGACGGTCACTGCCGGCGGCGCGGCCGTGACCGAGGCCGTGCGGGGCGGGCTCGACCTGCGGCCCGGCGCGGCGGGCACCGTCCCCAAGTGGGGGATCTACCGGTCGCTGAAGGGCGCGGCGCGGCTCGGCGACGCGCACCTCCTCCTCCGCGATCTTCATGCCCGCGAGGTAGGGCATTTCGGGTGACGGCGGCGATACGGTGCAGGGGCGGCGCCGGAACGGGCCGCCCGGAACGCCCTTTGCGGCCCCGGAGACCCCCTGAGGAGGAACCGTTGAGCCTGCCTTCGACCGTCCCCGGGTCCCTGCGCGACGACGCCGCCGCCCTGCAGGACGACCTCGCCCGGCTCCGCGGCGCGCTGCACCGCGAACCCGAGCTCGGCCTGGACCTCCCGCGGACCCAGGAGAAGGTGCTCGCGGCCCTGGACGGCCTGCCGCTGGAGGTCGCCACGGGCGAGCGGCTGACCTCGGTGACGGCCGTGCTGCGCGGCGCCCGCCCCGGCCCGACGGTGCTGCTGCGCGGCGACATGGACGCGCTCCCGGTGACCGAGCGCGGCGACGCCCGCGTGATCTCGCAGGTCGACGGGGTCATGCACGCGTGCGGGCACGACCTGCACACCACGATGCTGGCGGGCGCGGCGCGGCTGCTCGCGGCCCGCCGCGACGAGCTGGCGGGCGACGTCGTGTTCATGTTCCAGCCCGGCGAGGAGGGCCTCGGCGGCGCGAAGATCATGATCGAGGAGGGCGTGCTGGAGGCGTCCGGCGAGCGGCCCGTCGCCGCGTACGCGCTGCACGTGTTCTCCTCGGGCCTGCCGCAGGGCATGTTCGTCAGCCGCGGCGGCCCGGTCATGGCGGCGGCGGACCGGCTGCGCGTCACCGTCCGCGGCGTCGGCGGGCACGGGTCGATGCCGCACCTGGCGAAGGACCCGCTGCCCGTCGCGTGCGAGATGGTCACCGCGCTGCAGACGATGGTGACCCGCGCGTTCGACCCGTTCGACCCCGTCGTGCTGACGATCGGGTCGTTCCACTCCGGCACGATGGACAACGTCATCCCGGACGAGGCGAGCTTCTCCGGCACCGTCCGGTCGTTCTCCCAGACCTCGCACGACAGGCTGAAGGAGCGGACGGTCGAGCTGGTGCAGGGCCTGGCGAAGGCGCACCGGCTGGACGTCGACGTCAGTTACGTCCAGGACTACCCCGTGACGGTCAACGACCCCGGCGAGGCCGCGTTCATGGCCGAGACCATCCGCGAGGCCTACGGCGAGGACCGCTACTTCGAGTCGCCGAACCCGCTGCCCGCCTCCGAGGACTTCTCGTTCGTGTGCGACGAGGTGCCGTCGGCGTTCGTCGTGATGGGCGCGTGCCCGTCCGACGCCGACCCGGGGACGGCGGCCGTCAACCACTCCCCCGACGCCCGCTACGACGACGCCGTCCTCGCCGACGGTGCCGCGCTCTACGCCGAGCTGGCCGTCCGGCGGCTGGCGCGCGGGAACTGACCCGGGGCGACCGACACGCGGCCGGGGCGGACCTGGCGAAACATTCCGGCCCGCCCGGTCGTCAGACTGGGGGGCGGGACGGGTTCGCCCCGGTGCGGGCAGGGCGGGGAGTCGGGCGGGACCGGCGGTCCCGCGGCGGAAACGGAGGGTGCGCCGGTGTTCATCGGGCTGCTGACGGCGGTGGGCGCGTCGGCCTGCTACGGATCGGGATCGGTCCTGCAGGCGCTCGGCGCCAGGCGGTCGGCCGCGCGCGAGAGCGCGGCGGGCGCCGGGGCCACCGAGTACGGCGGGCCGAGCCTGTCCTCCACCGCCAAGGCCGTCGTGACGTGGGAGTTCATCGCCGGCACGGTGCTGGACGCGGCCGGGTTCGCGCTCGGCGCACTGTCGGCGAAGCTGGTGCCGCTGTTCCTGTCGCAGACGGTGATCAGCGCGAACCTGGTGATCACCGCGGTGCTCGGCATCTGGGTGCTCGGCATCCGGCTCGTCCGGCCGGAGTGGATCTCCATCGGGGTGGTGTGCGCCGCGCTGGTGCTGCTCGCCGGCACCGCCGGGCACGAGGGCGGCGGGCACGTCCCGATCGGCTGGCACTGGGGGCTGCTCGCGGTGTCGGTGCTGCTCGTGCTGGCGGCGCTGCCGATCGTCCGGCTGATGGGCTCGCGCGCCGCGATCCCCGCCGGCCTGCTGTCGGGGCTGTGCTTCGGCGCGGTCGGCGTCGGCGTCCGCGTCCTCAACGGCACCGACCCGTTCGCCTGGCGGGACCTGCTCGGCGACCCCGCCCTCTACGCGATCGCCATCGCCGGCCTCGGCGGCATGTACTTCCACACGCTCGCGCTGCAGATCGGCTCGATCAACGGCGCCACGGCGGCGCTGGTGGCGGGCGAGACGGTCGTCCCGGGCATCATCGGCGTGCTGTGGCTCGGGGACACCGCCCGCGCGGGCATGGCGGTCCCCGCGTCCATCGGGTTCGTGCTGGCCGTCGTGGGGGCGGTGGCGGTCGCCTGGTACGGCAACCCGCACGTCCCCGGCGTCCCCGAGCCGGAGCCGGCCCGGACCGGCGGCGGCTGAGGGCTCAGTCCTCGCGGACGGCCTGGATCTCCAGGGCGATCGCGATCGTGTCGCCGAGCATGACCTTGTCGCCCTGCAGCGGCACGTTGAACTCGATGCCGAAGTCGCGGCGGCTGATCGACGCGGTCGCGGTGAACCCGGCGCGGGTGCCGCCCCACGGGTCGGACCCGATGCCGTGGAACTCGGTGAGCAGCCGGACGGGGCGCGTGACGTCCTTGACGGTCAGCTCGCCGCCCAGGTGGTAGCGGGGCTGCCGGGCCCGGCGGCCGATCGCGGCGCGCTCCACGCCGGTCCCCTTGAACGTCATGACGGGGTGCCGCAGGACGTCCAGGAAGTCGGCGGAGCGGACGTGCTCGTCGCGCTCGGCGCTGCGGGTGTCGATGGAGGCCATCCTGATCTCGGCGCGGGCGGTGGACTCCATCGGGTCCGCAGCGATCACGACCTCGCCGCCGAAGTCGGGGAACGACCCCCGGACCGTGGTCATCAGGTGCCGGATCGTGAACGTGATCTCGGAATGGACCGGATCGATCGTCCAGCGGCCCGGTTCGAGGCCCCCAACCTCGTCCCCCATGACAAATCCCCCTAAAGAGCGCAACGAGCTTCAAACACGAAAAGTTACCTCAAACTGGGTCATGATCGTTGTGATGGCGCGGTCCCGGGGAATGCTCACCCAATGATCGGCGAACACGTGCTGGCCGGGTACGTCAACGACGCGGGCGGCCGCGAGGCCCTGGACCTCGCGCGCGCCATCGTCGCCCTCACCGGCGGCGAACTGAGCGTGGCCACCGTCCACCCGCCCGGCCGCGCGGGCGCCGCCGGCGAGGCCCACACCCTGCTGGAACAGGCCGCCGAGCTGCTCGGCGAGCAGCCGGCCGACCTGCTCGTCCAGGAGAGCCGCAGCGTCGGCCGCGGCCTGACCTCCGTCGCCGGCCGGATCGGCGCCGACCTGATCGTCGTCGGCTCCCCCGAAGGCGGCGCGCGCGGCCGGATCGGCGTCGGCGCCGCCGCCGACCACCTGCTGCACTCCGCCACCGAGGCCGTCATGCTCGCCCCCGCCGGCTATGCGCCGCCCGACGAGCTCGGCCGCATCACCGTCATGTACGTCCGCCGCCCCCAGTGCGACGAGGCCGTCGTCCGCGCCGCCCAGGCCGCCGACCGGCTCGACGTCCCGCTCCGCCTCGTCACCCTCGCCATCGGCGACGTCGACGCCGAACGGCTCCGCGACGACCTGGCACTGGCCATCCGGCTCGCCGTCGAGTCCTCCGAGCTGCTGCCCGAGGACGTCACCGCCGACCTGGCCGAGGGCGACGACGTCGCCGACGCCCTCGACGACCTCGACTGGCCCGAGGGCGAGCTGCTGGTCTGCGCGTCCAGCGAGGACGCCGCCGCCCACCGCGTCTTCCTCGGCGAGGTCTCCGTCAAGGTGCTGCGCGCCGCCCCCTGCCCGGTGACCGTGCTCCCGAGGGGCTACTTCTGACGGACTACCACCGGGTAGCCCGTTTTGACCGCTTACCCGGAACGGCTTGCCGCCCCCGGTTTACCTCGACTACATTCCAGCGAGACCGGAACGTGACCTTGGAACGGGGCACGCACCGGCACCCGGTCGGGCGCCCCCTGCCCGAGTCGGCGAGTCGGCAGGGAGCGAGATGGACCCGATCGGCAAGAAGCTGCTCGACGTTGCTCAGAAGCAGCTCGGATACACCGAGCACGGCAGCGGCTACACCAAGTTCGGCGACTGGTACGCCCAGCACATCGACGGCGACCACGACTCCTACTTCAAGACGGCCCCCTGGTGCGACATGTTCCTCGCCTGGGCCGCTGACAAGGCCGGCGTCGCCGAGCAGGCCGGGCAGTTCGCCTCCACCGTCGACCACGCCAAGTGGTTCAAGGACCACGGCGCCTGGGGCCACACCCCCGAGCCCGGCGCCCTCGTCTTCTACGACTGGTCCGGCTCCGGCGACATCGACCAGATCGACCACGTCGGCATCGTCGAGAAGGTCGACGGGCACACCCTGCACACCATCGAGGGCAACGCCGACGGCTACAAGCTCATGCGCAAGACCCGCAGCATGGACGACGTCGTCGGCTTCGGCTACCCCGGCAAGATCCAGGTCACCGAGGCCAAGTACGCGCCCAAGCACGCCGCCCCCGCCACCACCGTCGACAAGGTCGGCGCCCCCGCCGCCACCACGCACACCCACGAGGAGCAGCACAGCGGCTCCGGCGGGCAGCAGCTCCCCGCCCAGGACGTCGTCCTCGGCGGCATCCTCGCCTTCGTGCTGTGCGGCACCGTCGCCCTCGCCGCCGGCCGCGCCGCCGCCGCCAAGGCCCCCACCGCGGCGCCCATCCGCGTCCGCAAGCGCGGCAAGCACCACCGCCCCTCCACCCCCGTCGCCCTCCCGGCCGGCGTCACCCCCGCCGACCTCGACGCCGCCGACGCCGGCACCACCGTCATGCCCGCCCTCTCCCTCGCCGCCGCCCACCAGGCCGAGGACCGCGAGTTCTGGGGCCGCATCGCCCACCTCGAAGAGGACAACGAGCTCGCCTTCTGGAACTCGCTGCACGCCGAGGCCACCGACTCCGCCGCCGACGAGTACGCAACCACTCCCGGATTCCGCTAGAGTTGTCCATGCGCGCCGGGGGAAACCCCGGGGCCGACAAGCGGACGTGGCTCAGTTGGTAGAGCATCACCTTGCCAAGGTGAGGGTCGCGGGTTCGAATCCCGTCGTCCGCTCTGAGAGGCCCGACGGCCTCGCTCTGGTGGAGTGGCCGAGAGGCGAGGCAACGGCCTGCAAAGCCGTGTACACGGGTTCAAATCCCGTCTCCACCTCGCAGTACACGCAAGGGCGATTAGCTCAGTGGGAGAGCGCTACCTTGACACGGTAGAGGTCACTGGTTCAATCCCAGTATCGCCCACGATGGAGTTGGGAGTGGTGTGCCCGCGGAAAGCGCGGGCCGTCACTCCCTCTTCGTGTTGGCCCGGGGGACGACCCCCGGACCCCCGCTGTGAGGGGCTCCGCCCCCCACACCCCCCGCGTGGTCGCGGTCCGTGGGCACCTTTCTCATCTGCGCCTCTCCTGTTTTTTGGGGCTTCGCCCCTCGCCCCCACGTGGTTACGGTCCGTGGGCACCTTTCTCAGCAGCGCCGCTCCTGCTTTTGGGGCTTCGCCCCTTGCTTCTCTGGGGTTGCGGTCAGTGATCAATTGCGGCTTCGTTCGTGGGCTCCGTTGCTGCGCCTGACTTCACCGGCGCAGTGGGTTGCGTTCGGTGTGTAGACGGGTGGGGGGTGGGGAGGCCGTTCTCGTGATCTTGGTGGAGGGGGCGGGGGCGTGGTCTGGCTGATCCTCATCGGGGCCGGGGTGATGGAGACGGTGTGGGCGGCGGCGCTCGAGGCGTCGCACCAGTTCTCCCGGGTCGGGCCGACGGTTCTGTTCCTCGTGGCGCTGGCGTTGAGCATGGTCGGGCTCGGGCATGCGCTGCAGACGCTGCCGCTCGGGACCGCGTACGCCGTGTGGACGGGGATCGGCGCGGTCGGCGCCGCCATCTACGGGATGGTGGTCCTGAACGACCCCGTGACGTTCGCGCGGATCCTGTGCCTGCTGCTGATCGTCGCCGGGGTCGTGGGACTGCGCGTCATCGCCGCCTGATCACAGCAGGGCGGGCAGGTCTGCGGCGGACTCCAGGAGGTGCGTGTGGCGGTGGCGGCCCAGGTCGGCCGCGGGGGTGGCGCCGGTCGATACCGCGACGACGTAGCGGGCGCCCGCGTTGTGGCCGGCGGCGAGGTCGTTGGGGGTGTCGCCTGCGGCGAGGACGCGGTCCACGCTCGTTACGGCGGCCAGCTCCATCGCGCGGAAGATCATGTAGGGGGCGGGACGGCTCGCGGGGACGTCGTCGCTGGTGACGAGGCCGTCGACGGTGCCGGGGGCGGTCCAGGCCAGCGCGTCCAGGATCGACTCGGCGATCTCGCGCGAGTAGCCGGTCTGCAGGACGACCTTGACGCCGGCGGCGCGCAGTTCCGCGATGGCCTCGGTGACGCCGGGCAGGGGCTTCGGGGGGACGGTCGCGTAGGCCTTGGTGAGGCGGACGGTGAAGTCGGAGTAGACGGTGTCGACGTCGGCGGCGGGCGCGGTGCCGGTGAGTTCGGTCAGCAGGCCGGCGACGGCCTGGCGCTTGCTGGTGCCGGTCCAGCGGTGCAGGACGTCGGCGGGGACGGGCCGGCCGAGGTGCGACGCGACGGCCTGGTCGAGGGCGGCGTAGACGGCGCCGCCCTCCTGGACGGTGGTGCCGGCCATGTCGAGCGCGGCGAGTTCGAAGTTCACAGGGCCTCTCCTGTTTCGGGCACGGTGCGGACGAGCGCGAGATGGTGCGCCCGCTCGTTGGCGATGGTGAAGGTGGCGCGGTCGGGGCGGTAGCGGTCGTCGGCGTACTCGACGGGACGGCCGTCGGTGGTGCTCGCGGTGCGGCGCTCGCGCAGCAGCGGACCGCCCTTGGGGACGCCGAGCAGCCGGGCGTCCTCGGCGGGGGCGGCGACGGCGTCGATGGTGTGGGTCGCGGCGACGATCTGGACGCCGCGGGCGAGCAGGCCGGCGTAGATGGAGCCGGCGTCGGTGTCGAACTCGAACAGCAGCAGGCCGATGTCGAGGGCGAAGGTGCTGCGTTCCAGCATGACGGGCTCGTCGTCGAGCAGCCGGAGGCGCAGCACGTCGATGACCGGTTCGCCGGGCTCCAGCCCGAGCGCGCCGGCGGCGACCGGGTCGGCGCCGCGGCGGGCCAGCTCGATGGTGCGCTGGCCGGGCCGGTGCCCGGACCGCTCGACCCACGCGGAGAACGACAGGAACGTCTCGAACGGCTGGCCCATCGGCCGCCGCCGGACGATGGGGCGGCGGCCCTGGCCGCCCTCGATGAGGCCCTCGTTGCGCAGGGCCGACAGCGCCTGCCGGACGGTGCCGCGGGAGGTCCCGAACTCCTCGACGAGCCGGGCCTCCGACGGCAGCGGCTCCCCCACGGCGAGGGCGCCGGAGACGATCCGTTCGCGCAGCGCGTCGGCGAGCTTGGCGTGCAGTGATCCCGACGTCATGGGCTGACCATACAAGGGCCGGAGACGACGCTGTCAATGTGCGGAAACGCCATTGTTTTCCCAGGTGAACGGCCGGTTAACTTGTTTGTACAAGTCGCTTCGGGCGGTTGACGGGGCTGCCGTGCGGGCTCGAGTGTCGGGGTCATGTCCCCCCTACCTGCCACTCCCGTGGACCTGCTCGTGGTCGGCGCCGGCGTCGTCGGGCTGGCGCACGCCGTCGAGGCGCACCTGCGCGGCCTGAGGGTCGCGGTCGTCGAGCGCGACGCCTTCGCGGCGGGCGCGTCGATCCGCAACTTCGGCCACATCTGCGTGACCGCCCAGGACGGCGACGCGCTCCGGTACGCGCTGGCCGGGCGCGAGCGCTGGCTCTGGCTGGCCGCCAAGGCGGGCTTCGACGCCGCCGAGGCCGGCACGCTGGTGGTCGCGCGGCGGCCCGAGGAGATGGCCGTGCTGGAGGAGTTCGCCGCGGTGCGGGGCGTCGAGCAGGTGCGGCTGCTGGATGCGGCGGCTGTCGCGCGGCACCTGCCGGGGCCGGAGGCGCTCGGCGGCGCTCATCTGCCGCTCGACCTGCGGCTCGACTCCCCCACGGCGGTCCCGGCCGTGGCCGGCTGGCTGGCCGGGCAGGGCGTGCCGATCGCCTGGCGGACCAGTGTTCTGTCGGTGGAGCCGGGTCTTGTCCGCACGTCGCGCGGGGACGTGCGGGCCGCGCGGACGGTTCTCGCCGTTGGCCACGACCTGGATCGGCTGCTGCCGGACGTCGCCGAGGCGGCGGGGATGACCCGCTGCCTGCTGCGGATGCTCGAGGTCGCGCCGCCGGACGGCCTGCGGGTCGCGCCGGGTGTGCTGACCGGGTTGTCGCTGCTGCGCTATGGCGGGTTCGCCGGGCGGCCGTCGGCCGAAGGTCTGCGCGACGCCGTCGCCGCGGAGGCGCCGGAGCTGCTGGACGCCGGCATGAACCTGATGTTCACGCAGCGTCCCGGCGGCGCGATCGTGCTCGGCGACACCCACCACTACTCCCCTACCCACGCCCCGTTCGACGACGAGGCGATGGCGGAGCTGCTGCTGCGCGAGGGCGCGCGGCTGTTCGGCGCCCCGTCGCTGCGGGTGCTGCGCCGCTGGCGCGGCCAGTACGCCTCGTCGGCGGCGGGCGTGCTCGACGCGGCGGTGGCCGACGGCGTCCGCGCCGTGTCGGTGACCTCCGGCATCGGGATGACGATCGCCCACGGACTGGCCCCGGCCGTCCTGGACTCCCTCTTCTGGCACTCATGAAAGGCCTGTTCATGCGCCGTTTCCGGCTTCCCCTCGCGCTGGCCGCGTCGCTCGCGCTCGCCCTGACGGGCTGCGGCGGCGGATCGTCCGGCGCCGCCAAGGGGTCCTGCCCCGGCGGCAAGGTCCGCTTCGGCGTCGAGCCGTTCGAGGACGCCGCCAAGCTGACGCCCGCGTACAAGACGCTGGGCAAGGCCCTGGAGGCCAAGCTCGGCTGCCCGGTCGAGGTGCAGATCGTGCAGGGCTACTCCGCCGAGGTGCTCGCGCTGCAGAACAAGAAGCTCGACATGGCGCAGTTCGGGCCGCTCGGGTTCGTGTTCGCGTCGCAGCGCACCGGTGCGCAGCCCGTGGCGTCCTTCGGCAACCCGGACGGCTCGGTGTCGACCTACAAGGCCGGCATCTGGGTGAAGAAGGACAGCCCGATCGCGACCGTCGCCGACCTCAAGGGGCGCACGCTCGCGCTCTCGGACGCGGGGTCGACGTCCGGCGACGCGCTGCCGCGCTACGCGATCCGGAAGGCGGGGCTGTCGGAGTCCGACGTCAAGCTCCAGTACGCGGGCGGGCACCCGCAGTCGCTGCTCGCGCTGACCTACGGGAAGGCCGACGCGGCGGAGATCAACACCCAGCAGCAGGCGACGTCGACGTCGGAGCACCAGTTCGACGCGGCGAAGTACAAGCAGATCTGGGCGTCCGACCCGATCCCGAACGACCCGATCACGGTAGCCAAGGGCCTCGACCCGGCGTTCCGGGCGAAGCTGGTCTCCGCGCTGACCTCGGTGTCGCCGCAGGACGTGGCGAAGGCGGGCGCGTTCCTCGACGTCGAGCCGGGCCCGCTCGTCCCGGTGACGAAGCAGACCTACCAGCCGCTGTTCGACCTGGCCAAGACCCTTGGCCTCACCGAGAAGAACCTGTAGGGGCCATGACCGCCAACGCGCTCACGGTGCGCGGCCTGCGCAAGTCCTTCGGCGGCCGCACGGTGCTGTCCGGTTTCGACCTCGACGTGGCGCCCGGGGAGGTGGTGGCGCTCCTCGGGGCCAACGGCTCGGGCAAGTCCACCGCGCTGAAGTGCGTGGTCGGGCTCGTCCGCCCCGACGCGGGGAGCGCCGGAGTGTTCGGCGCCGACCTGCTCGACGGCTCCCGGGCGGCCGAGCGCGCCCGGACCCGCGTCGCCATGGTGTTCCAGCAGATCCATCTGGTGCGGCGCCGGACGGCGCTGGACAACGTCTGCGCGGGCGCGCTCGGCCGGCTGCCGCTGCGCCGGTCCTGGGCGCCCGCCGCGTTCCCGCGCGACCTGCGCGAGGAGGCGATGGCCTGCCTGGACCGGGTCGGCCTCGCCGACCGCGCGCACGAGCGGGTCGCCGCGCTGTCCGGCGGGCAGCAGCAGCGGGTCGCGCTCGCCCGCACCCTGTGCCAGCGGGCCGGGGTGCTGCTGGCCGACGAACCGGTCTCCGCGCTGGACCCGTCGGCCGCCGAGAACGTCATGTCGGTGATGACGGACCTCGCGCGGACGGAGTCGATCGCGGTCGCGGCGGTGCTGCACCAGCCGGACCTGGCCCGCCGTCACGCCGACCGGCTGGTCGGGCTGCGCGGCGGGCGGATCGCCTTCGCCGGCCCGGCCGCGGAGGTGTCCCAGGAGCAGGTGTCCTCTCTCTATGCCGTGGACGTGGAGGTCCCCGCATGAGCGTTCTCGTGACCGACCGCGCGCCGGAGCGGCTGCCGGTCCCGCCGAGGCGGCGCAGCCCGCGCGCGCTGGCGGCCGGCGGCGCCGTCATCGCCGTCCTCGTGGCGCTGCACGTCGCCGCGTGGCTCGGCACCGGCATGGACCTCGCGATGCTGGCCGACGGCTGGCACGGCATGGTCCGGTTCGTCTCCGAGGCGTTCCCGCCGGACCTCTCGTGGGATCCGGTCGTCAAGGACGGCCTGCACGCCTGCCTGGTGACGCTCTGGATCGGGCTGCTCGGGACGACGCTGTCCATCCCGTTCACGATCGTGCTGTGCGCGCTCGGGTCGCGCGCCGTGAACGGGAACGCCGTCGTCTACCAGGCGGCGCGGGGCGTCATGTCGTTCCTGCGCGCCGTCCCGGACGTGGTGTTCGCGCTGATCTTCGTCACGGCGGTCGGGCTCGGCCCGTTCGCGGGCGTGCTGGCGCTGATCTGCAACAACACCGGGGTTATGGGCAAGCTGTGGTCGGAGGCGATGGAGGAGGTCGACGACGGCCCGGCGCAGGCGCTGCGGATCGCCGGCGCGGGCCGCGCGCAGCTGGTCGCGCACGCGGTGCTGCCGGCGTGCGTGCCGCAGCTGGTCGGGCTGGTGCTGTACCGGCTGGACGTCAACGTGCGGGCGTCGCTGGTGCTCGGCCTGTTCGCCCCGGGGGCATCGGGTTCCTCATCAACCAGTCGATCCAGGAGTTCCGGTTCGACCAGATGCTCACCTACATCCTGATGGTGCTCGTGCTGGTGGTGGCGGTGGACCTGCTCAGCTCGCTCGTCCGGCGCAGGCTGGCGCCGTGACCGCGCGCCGGGGCCCGGTCGCCATGGTGTGGCCGGGCGTGGGCGGGCGCCACCGCGCGGTCGCGGTGGATCCGCCGGAGCCGGCGCCGGGCGAGGCGCTGGTCGAGGTGGAGCTCGCGACGGTCTGCGGTTCGGACCTGCACACCGTCTCCGGGCGCCGGCCCGGGCCCGCGCCCGGTGTGCTCGGGCACGAGACCGTCGGGCGGGTCGTCTCTCTCGGGAGCGGTCCAGCTCCGTGCGACGTCCGAGGCCGCACCATCGCCGCCGGGGACCGGGTCGCGGTCGGGATCTACGCGGCGTGCGGCGAATGCCCGCGCTGCCGCCGCGGCCTGCCGCAGAAGTGCGAGCGGCTGTTCAAGTACGGTCACGCGGCGCTGGCGGAGGCCGGACCGCTGTCAGGCGGTTATGCCAGCCATGTGCTCGTCCGCGCCGGTACTCCGCTAGCGGTGGTACCCGAGGATCTGCCCGGCGCGCTGGCGGCGCCGCTCGGCTGCGCGACGGCGACGGCGGTCGCGGCCGTCTCGGCAGGGGGCGCCGGGGCGCGGGACGTCACCGTCTGCGGCGCGGGCCTGCTCGGCCTGCTGGCGACGGCGATCCTCGCCGGCCGGGGCGCCGCCGTCACGGTCGTCGACCCCGATCCCGGACGCCGCGCGACCGCGCTGCTGATGGGCGCCCGGGACGCCGTCGACCCCGCCGCGCAGACACCACCCGCCGATCTCTACATCGAGCTGTCCGGGGCGCCCGCCGCGGCCCGGGACGCGGTGGCCCGCACCGCGACGGGCGGGACGATCGTGCTCGCCGGGACCGTCTCGCCCGGCGCCCCACTGGATTGGGAGGCGCAGGACCTGGTGCGGGGCCTGCTCACGGTGCGGGGCGTCCACAACTACACGCCCGCGCACCTCGCCGAGGCCGCCGCGTGGACCGAGTCCGCCGCCGCCCGCCTCCCGGCCGGCGCGCTGCTGGGCGCCGTCCACCCGCTGGACGACCTGGACGCCGCGCTGGCGGACGCGGCGCGCTCGGCCGCGGTCCGCGTCGGGGTCGTCCCGGGGGCGTGAGGAAATCGATCGGGGCCGCCGGGCGTTTGCCTACCGACAGCCGTCCCTGAGAAAGGTGTCCCATGCGTGTCGAGATCTGGTCCGACGTCATCTGCCCCTGGTGCTACATCGGGAAGCGCCAGTTCGAGCAGGCCCTCGGCGGTTTCGAGCACCGCGACCAGGTCGAGATCGCCTACCGGGCGTTCCAGCTCGACCCGTCCTACCCGGCCGGGAAGACGGAGGACGTGGCCGAGATGCTGTCCGCCAAGTACGGGATGACGCGCGAGCAGGCCGTGGACATGAACCGGCAGATGGTGGAGCGCGCCGCGGGGGTCGGCCTCGAATACCACCTGGAAGGCGGGCAGGCGGGCAACACCGCCGACGCCCACCGGCTCGTCCACCTCGCGGGCGAGCAGGGTGTGCAGGGCGAGGTCGTGGAGGCGCTCTTCAAGGCGCATTTCACCGACCGGCGCTCGGTGTTCGACCGGGACTCGCTGGTCGGCGTCGCCGCGGAGGCCGGGCTGGACGCGGCGTCCGCCCATGAGGTGCTCGCGTCGGGCAGGTTCACCGCCGAGGTGGAGGCCGACCAGCGCGAGGCCCAGCGGCTCGGCGCGACCGGCGTGCCGTTCTTCGTCATCGACCGCCGCTACGGGGTGTCCGGCGCGCAGCCCGCGGAGGCGTTCGCGCAGGCCCTCGACCGCGCCTGGAACGAGCCCCGCTAGCGCGCCGGGGCGGTGTCCACGCGGCGGCGGCGCAGCGCCGGGCGCGGCTTGGCGCCCGGCGACGCGGCGGGCAGCCGGACCGTGAACGACGCGCCCGCGCCCGGGCGCCCCACCGCGTCGATCGTCCCGCCGTGGCTCTCCACGACCTCGCGGACGAGCGCCAGGCCCAGCCCGAAGCGGCGGCCCCGGCCCTGCGCGCCCCGGGTGAACCGCTGGAAGATCCGTTCGGCGTCGGCGGGGTCGAAGCCGACGCCGTCGTCGCGGACGGCCAGCTCGACCCGGTCGCCGTCGCGGGCGAGCACCACCGCGACGCGCCCGCCGGAGTTCCAGTCCATCCGCAGGTTCAGCTCGGGGTCGTCCCACCCGGTGTGCGGCTTGTTGATGAAGATCATCCGGCGGTGCCGGGGGAACGTGCGGTAGAACGTGCCCGGGCCGGGGCCGCTCTCCAGGATGACGTGGTCGCGGCCCGCGCGCTGCAGCAGATGGCCGAGCTGCAGGCCCGCCGGTCCCGCGCCGATAACGAGGTAGTCCCGGATTCCGTCCACCGTGCCGCCTCCGTCGGGTCGCCGATCGAACGCCGCAGACGGTGGACCGGGCTTCTCAGAAGGTTCTGAGAATGCCGCGATGCGGTCGCCCATCAGGGGACCATGGCCTTCGCTCCGTCACCTCCCGCACACGGAGCGCTCGCGCTCTTCGCGCAGGCCACGGGCACGGACGGAGGCCCGGACGCCCGGCCCGGAACCGGGTACTCGGGCGTAAACATAATCCGATTCGGATGTCGACAGGCGGGCCCGGAAACGTCTATTTTTGACGAATCTTCAGCCCGAACCAGCGAGGGGGCCCTGTGCAGACTCGAGCGGCGATCCTGTGGGAAAAGAACTCCGAGTGGAGCGTCGAGGACATCGAACTCGACGATCCCAAGGCGGGTGAGGTCAAGGTCAAGCTCGCGGCATCCGGCCTGTGCCACTCCGACGAGCACATGGTCACCGGCGACATGGTGATCGACCAGGAGATCGCCGACCTGATGGGCTGGAAGCAGTTCCCGGTCATCGGCGGGCACGAGGGCGCCGGCGAGATCGTCGAGGTCGGCCCCGGCGTCACCTCGGTGAAGGAGGGCGACCACGTCGTCCTGTCGTTCATCCCCGCGTGCGGCCGCTGCCCCTCCTGCGCGCAGGGCCGCCAGCACATCTGCGACCTCGGCGCCTTCCTGCTGTCGGGCCGGCAGATCAGCGACATGACCTCGCGGCACCACTCCAAGAACGGCGAGGACCTCGGCACCATGTGCTGCACGGGGACGTTCGAGCCGTACACGGTGGTCAACGAGTCGTCCGTGATCAAGATCGACGACTGGATCCCGCTGGACAAGGCCGCGCTGGTCGGCTGCGGCGTCACCACCGGCTGGGGCTCGGCGGTCAACGCCGCCGGCGTGCAGGCCGGCGACACCGTCGTGGTGATCGGGATCGGCGGCATCGGCATGAACGCGGTGCAGGGCGCGGCGATGGCCGGCGCCCGGCACGTCATCGCGGTCGACCCGGTCGAGTGGAAGCGCGAGAAGGCCATCAGCACCTTCGGCGCCACGCACGGCGCCGCCTCCATCGAGGAGGCGCAGGCGATGGTCGCCGAGATGACCTGGGGCGCCAACGCCGACAAGGTCATCCTGACCGTCGGCACCGCCACCGGCGACCTCATCGGCCCGATGATGGGCATGGTCACCAAGGGCGGCCGCGGCGTCGTCACGGCGGTCGCGCCGGTCATGCAGGAGGACGTCAAGCTCAACCTGTTCGACATGGCGATGCAGCGCAAGGAGCTGGTCGGCTGCATCTTCGGCAACGCCAACCCGCGCCGCGACGTCACCCGCCTCCTGCGCCTGTACGAGGAGGGCAAGCTCAAGCTCGACGAGCTGATCACCAACACCTACACCCTGGACGAGGTCAACCAGGGCTACCAGGACATGCGGGACGGCAAGAACATCCGCGGCCTGATCACTTATTGAGGTGGGGGGGGCGACCCCCCACCCCCCCGGCTGCGGGGGCGGCCGGTTCCCTGCGCTCCGCTGGCGCTCCGCTCCGGGAACCGTCCACCCCCGGCGGGGGGCCAGCCCCCCACGCCCCCCGGTGGGGGGCTCCGCCCCCCCACACCCCCCGGTTTCCGGGTTGCGGCTGAACCGGTGGGCGGCGGAGGCCGTACTACCGGACGTGCCCCCGCCGCGCCCGCGTCCGGCCGCAGCGGCTCGCAAGGGCACGGGCGGTCACGGGCCAGGCTGGGAGAACCGACATGTCGGTGTTTCATGCGTTCCGTTCGGCGGACGCGCAGCGGGAGAGCGGGGATGCGCCTGAGCGAGGGCGGGCGCGGCGGATCGCGGGGCGGGCGGCGACGGTGCTCGCGTGCCTGTTCGTGCTCGTCGCGCTGGACGCACCGGATCGGCTGAGCCGGCTGTCGGCCGGGCAGCTGGTGCGGATCCCGGTGGAGGCGCTGGTCGTCACGGCGCTGGTGCTGGTGCTGCCGGGGCGAGCACGGCGGTGGGTCGCGGCTCCGGCAGGCGCGCTCCTCGGCGTCCTCGTCATCTTTAAGGGCCTGGACATGGGGTTCGACGCGGTCCTGGTGCGGCCGTTCAACCCGGTGTTCGACGTGAGCTTCCTGCGGCCGGGCTTCGAGTTCGTCGACACCTCGGTGGGCCGGACGGCCGCGATCGGGGCCGCCGTGCTCATCGTCCTGCTGATGGTCGCCTTGCCGGTGCTGATGGCGCTGGCGGTGCTGCGGCTGACCAGGCTGGCCGTCCGGCACCGGACGGGGACGGCCCGGTCGGTCGCGGTCCTCGGGACGGTGTGGGTCGCGTCGGCGGCGCTGGGCGTGCAGGCCGTGCCCGGCGTGCCGCTCGCGTCGGGCGGCACGGCCGGGCTCGCCTACGACCACGCCAGGCAGGTGCGGACGAGCCTGAAGGACCGCGGGGTGTTCGCGAAGCAGGCGGCCGTGGACGCCTTCCGGAACACGCCGCCGAGCCGGATGCTGACGGGCCTGCGCGGCAAGGACGTGATCCTGGCGTTCGTGGAGAGCTACGGGCGTTCGGCGGTCGAGCACCCCGAGTACGCGCCGCAGGTGGACGCGGTGCTGGACGCGGGCACCCGGCAGCTGAAGGCGGCCGGGTTCGGCGCCCGCAGCGGGTACCTCACCTCCTCGACGGCGGGCGGCGGCAGCTGGCTCGCGCATTCGACGCTGCTGTCCGGGCTGTGGATCGACAACCAGCAGCGGTACCGGACGCTGACGTCGAGCAGCCGGTTCACGCTCACCCGCGCGTTCGGCGAGGCGGGCTGGCGCACGCTCACCGTCCAGCCGGCTATCACCCGGGCGTGGCCGGAGGCGTCGTTCTACGGCTACGACAAGGTCTACGACGACCGCAACCTCGGCTACAAGGGCCCCCGGTTCAGCTACGCGACCATGCCGGACCAGTACACGCTGAACACGCTGCAGCGCGACGAGCTCGCCGCGTCCGGGCGGAAGCCGGTGATGGCGGAGATCGCGCTGGTGTCGAGCCACGCGCCGTGGGCGTCCATCCCGAGCCCGGTCCCCTGGAACGCGGTCGGCGACGGGTCGGTGTTCGACGGGATGGGCAAGGGCGAGAACGCGGCGTGGCCGTCGTCGGGGAAGATCCGCGGCGAGTACCGCAAGTCCATCGAGTACACGCTGAACACCCTGGTCTCCTACATGCTGACCTACGGGACGAAGAACACCGTGCTGGTCTTCCTCGGCGACCACCAGCCCGCGCCGTCGATCGCCGGGCAGAACGCGAGCCGGGACGTCCCCGTCACGGTCGTGGCGCGCGACCCGGCCGTGCTGGACCGGATCTCCGGATGGGGCTGGCAGGACGGCCTGCGGCCCGCGTCCAACTCACCGGTCTGGCCGATGAGCACGTTCCGCGACCGGTTCCTGGCCGCGTTCGGCTCCACGCCGTCCGGTACGCCGGCCGCGGCGGCGTCGCACAGGTGACCTCCGGCCCCGGTGGTGGGAGGTTGGGGTCATGAGGTCGGTGGCGGTGATGGCCGCCGTGGTCGCGCTGCTGGCCGCCATGGCGGCGGCGATGGTCACGACCGCCGTGCAGCAGACGCCGACCATCGACGAGCCGGTGTACGTGGGTGCGTCCGTGCTCTACCTTCGCGAGCACGACCTGCGGGACAACCCGGAGCATCCGCCGCTGGGCAAGCTGCTCATCGGGATCGGGCCGGAGGTCGCGGGCGTGCGCCTCGACCGGGCGTACACCGGCCCGGACGAGGCGGTCGGGCAGCACCTGCTGTACGGGTCGGGCAACGATCCGGGGCGGGTGATGCTCGCCGCCCGGCTCCCGGTGATCGTGTTGACGCTGCTGTTCGGGCTGGTCGTGTTCGCCTTCGCCCGCGACGTCGCGGGCACGGCGGGCGGGCTGCTGGCGCTGGCTTTGTTCGCGTTCTCGCCGGACGTCATCGCGCACGGGTCGCTGGCAACGCTCGACGTGCCGGCGGCCGGTTTCGTCCTGACGGCGGCGTGGCTGCTGTGGCGGGCGCGGCATCGGGCATTGCCGTACCTGCCGCTCGCAGCGGTCGCGCTCGGGGCTGCGCTCGCCACCAAGATGAACACGCTCCCGGCCGTCCCGGTGCTGCTCGTCCTCGCGGCCGTGCCGTTCTGGTCGGCGCAGCGACGCAAGGCACTGCTGCGCGGCGCCGCGGCGGCGGCCGGGGTCGTGGCGATCGCGGTCGCGGTGGTGTGGGCGAGCTACCTGGCCGTCGATCCGCGGCTGCGGTGGACGGCGCCGCCGGACCTGCCGTCCATCGGCGGCCTCCGCGGCGCCGCCGCCGACCTCGCACCCTTCCCCCGGCCCTACCGGGACGGGATGCGCATCCAGTTCGGCTTCGAGGACGCGACGTGGACCGGGTTCCTGTTCGGCCGCCACTACCAGGGGTCGCTCTGGTACTACCTGCCGGCCGCGCTGCTGGTGAAGACGCCGCTGGGGATGCTCGCGCTGTGGCTCGCGGGCGCGGCGGCCATGCTGTCGGTACGGCGCCTGCGGCCCGCCGCCGCGTACGTCCTCCTTCCGGCGGCGGTGCTGCTGGCCGCCGCGATGGCCGGGTCCCGCGACCTGGGCGTCCGGTACGCCATCTTCGTCCCGCTCTTCCTCGCGGTCGCCGCGGGCTGCCCCGTCACGCTCCGGTGGCGGTGGGCGCCCGCGGCCGCGGCCGGGCTGGCGCTGTTCGTCGCGGTCAGCTCGGCCCGGACGTTCCCCTACTACCTGCCCTACTCGAACGAGGCGTTCGGCGGGCCCTCCAAGACGCACCTGCGTCTGCACGACTCCAACGCGGACTGGGGCCAGGACCTCGGACGCCTCGCCGACCGCCTCCGCGACCGGTACGCCGGGCAGCCCGTCTGGCTCGCCTACAAGGGCAGCGGCGTTCCGGCCGGCTACGGGATCGCCGCGTCCGACCCGCTCGCCGTCCCGCCCGACCGGGTCCACGGGATACTCGCGGTCTCCGACAGCTGGATCGACAAGGCCGATCCCCGCATACTCGCCCTCATCAGAACGAGCGAACCGATCGACGAGGTCGGCCACTCCATCACCATCTACCGGCGGCCCGCACCCGGCTCGCGGTAGGCGTACCGCGCGGCGCATGCGCCGCGCGGTGCTGGAGATGTAGACAGGACGACACGCTGAAGGAGAGGGCGCCCATGCTGGTCCGAGAGGCGATGACCTCGCCCGTCGTGACGATCCCGCGGACGGCCACGGTCCGCCAGGCCGTCCGCGTCCTGCACGAGCACGACATCACCGCGCTGCCCGTCGTCGACGGCAACGGGCGGCTCATCGGGATCGTCAGCGAGATGGACCTGCTGCGCGGCGCGTTCGAGGCCGACCCGCGGGCGTTCTCCCGCCCCGTCGCGACCCCCGCGGAGCCCGGGCCGCGGCACGTCGAGGAGGTCATGACGCGGGAGGTGGAGACGGCGCGGCCCACCACCGACGTCGCCGAGCTCGCCGAGACGATGATGCGGACCCGGCACAAGAGCGTCCCGGTGCTGGACGGCGCCGTGCTCGTCGGCATCGTCAGCCGCCGCGACCTGATCGCGCTGCTCGCCCGCGGCGACGCCCGGATCCGCGACGACGTGCTCGCCGCGATCACCGAGTACGGTCCCGGCGGGCACGCCTGGGAGGTGTCGGTGCGCGACGGGGTGGTGGTGCTGACGGGCCCGGCCGACGAGGCCGCGCAGCGCGTCGCGGACGTGCTGGCCCGCACGGTGCCCGGCGTCACCCGCGTGTCGGTGCGCACCCCCGAGCCCGGCGCGGCGCCCGGCGGGACCGGCTGAGACCATGGACCCGTCGGGGAGGGAGCCATGATCAGCCTGCGTCCGCGCCGTGCCCGGGCGGCCCTGCTGCGGGTGCGCCGCCGGCTCGGCTTCGAGCCCAACGCGCTGCGGCGGGAGGTCGACCGGCGGCAGCGCGCGGTCGGGGTCGGCGCGGCCGCGGTGTTCGCGGTGCTCGCGCCGCCCGCCTGCGCGGGCGTGGTGTGCGCCGCGTACGCGGCCGGGGTGCGGGCCGAGCACGCCGAGTCGGCCGGGCACCACCGGCTCACGGCCCATGTCTCGGGCATCGAGAAGCAGGACGACGGCGAGCAGCGCTACACCTACGCCCGCCTGTCGTGGACCGCCCCCGACGGCGCGACGCGCTCGGCGGTGATCGCCGCCGGGCGGACGACCCGGCTCGGCGCGACGGTGCCGATCTGGGTGGACGAGCGCGGCGCGATGTCCCGGCGGCCGCAGGGCCGCACCGACACCGTGGCGGGCGCCGTCTTCGCCGGGGCGGGCGCCGCCGGCGCCGCGGCCCTGCCGCCGCTGGCGGTCTACCTGCTCGTCCGGCGGCGCTGCGACCGCGACCGCGCGGCGCTGTGGGACGCGGCGTGGGCCCGGCTGGACCGCCCGCACATCGGCTGACCCCGGTGCGCGGCCGCCGGTTCCAGCCCGGTGATCATGGGGTATGCGCAGGTCGGGGGCCCGGTCGGCGGGTCCGCCTGACGGGCCGGGGCGATCGGGTGACGATGCTGCGATGACGGAGCGCCGCGAGGAGGCGTCCGGCGGGCCGCCGCCGGAGGTGACGGCGTGGGCCCGCAGCGTGCAGACGCCGCTGCGCGAGTTCCTGCGCACCGAGACCGGCGGCGCCGTCGTGCTGCTCGCCGCGACGATCGCGGCGCTCGTCTGGGCCAACACCTCCCTGTCGTCCTACGACGCGTTCTGGGGGACGGAGGCGTCGCTGCGCGCCGGCCGCCACGTCCTGGCGATGGACCTGCGGGGGTGGGTCAACAGCGGGCTGATGACGCTGTTCTTCTTCATCGTCGGGCTGGAGGCGCGCCGCGAGTTCGACATGGGCGAGTTGCGCGAGCGCAGCCGGCTCGCGCTGCCGCTCGCCGCCGGGATCGGCGGCATGGTCGTCCCGGTGGCGATCTATCTGGCGGTGAACGCGGGCGGGCCCGCGATGCACGGCTGGGGCACCGCGATGTCGACCGACACGGCGTTCGCGCTCGGCGTGCTGACGCTCGTCGGCAAGCGGTTCCCGGGCCGGCTGCACGCCTACCTGCTCACCGTCACCGTGGTCGACGACCTGGTCGCGCTGCTGGTGATCGCGACCGTGTACAGCAAGGACGTCTCGGCCGGGCCGCTCCTGGTCGCCGTCGGCCTCCTCGGCGTGACGCTGCTGGTCCGCGCGGCGGGCGTCTCCCTCGTCCCGGTGTACGCGGCGCTCGGCACGGCGGCGTGGGTGGCGCTGGACGCCTCCGGCGTCGAGCCGGTCGTCATCGGCCTGGCCATGGGGCTGCTGACCTACGCCTACCCGGCCGCCCGCACCGACCTGGAACGCGCCAGCGAGGTGTTCCGGCTGTTCCGCGAGCAGCCGACGCCGGAGCTGGCCCGGTCGGCGCGGGTCGGCGTCGCGGCGGCGATCTCGCCGAACGAGCGGCTGCAGCAGCTGTACCACCCGTGGACGAGCTACGTGGTCGTCCCGCTGTTCGCGCTGGCCAACGCGGGCATCCCGGTCAGCGCCGGGTTCCTGCGGCACGCGTTCGCCTCGCCGGTGACCCTCGGCATCGTGATCGGCTACGTCGCCGGCAAGCCGGTCGGCATCCTCGGGCTGTCGTGGCTGGTGACGGTGGTGAGCCGGGGCCGGCTGCGGCCGCCGGTCGGGTGGGCGGCGGTCGCGGGCGGCGGCGCCATCGCCGGGATCGGCTTCACCGCGGCGCTGCTGATCGCGACGCTGGCGTTCACCGGCGACCGGCTCGCCGAGGCCAAGGTCGGCATCCTGTCCGCGGCGCTGCTGGCCTCGGTGCTGACCTGGCTGGTCGTCCGGGTGACGGCGCTGCTGCCGGCGCGGCCGCGGGTGGTGGCGCTGCTCGGCACCGCGCAGAGCGTGATCGACCTGGCCGCGCCGGTCGACGCGGAGCGCGACCACGTCCGCGGCCCGGAGCGCGCGCCGGTCACCGTGGTCGAGTACGGCGACTTCGAGTGCCCGTACTGCGGGCAGGCCGAGCCGGTGATCCGCGAGCTGCTCGCCGGGCAGGGCGACGTCCGGTACGTGTGGCGGCACCTGCCGCTCACCGACGTCCACCCGCAGGCGCGGCTCGCGGCGCAGGCCGCCGAGGCCGCCGCCGAGCAGGACGCGTTCTGGGACATGCACGACCTGCTGTTCCGGCACCAGGACGCGCTGCAGCCCAAGGACCTCGTCCGCTACGCGGGCGACCTCGGCCTGGACGTGCCGCGGTTCCGCGACGATCTGCGCCGCTCCGCGGGCTCGGCCCGGATCGCCGAGGACGTCGACTCCGCCGACCTCAGCGGCGTGTCCGGCACCCCGACCTTCTTCGTCAACGGGCGCCGGCACCAGGGCGCCTACGACCTGGAGAGCCTCCAGTACGCGGTCCGCATCGCCCGCAAACGCGCCGCCATCGACGCCCCGCCCCGTTGACTTGCGGCGTGTCGGCCTTATGGGAGCGCTCCAGAGGCCGACACGCCGCAAGTCGACGAGGAGGCGTCAGGAGTCGCGGACGAAGGCGATGTCGAGCGGGCTCGCGCCGAGCGTCGCGCTCGGCGAGCCGCCGCGGATCGTCGTGGCGACCTCGTCGGAGGAGGTGTCGATGACCGAGACGGTGCCCGTCATGCCGTTGCCGGCCCACACCTCCGAGCCGTCGGGCGTCGCCGCGACGGACGCGGGACGCCGGCCCACCGGCACGTCCGCGAGGTGCCGGCGGCCGGACGCGTCGTAGACGCCGGCCGAGTCGGAGTTCATGTCCGCGACGTAGACCTTCCGGCCGTCCGGGGTGGCGGTGACCGCCCACGGCTCCGCGCCCGCCTTCACCTGGCGGGTCACCGTGCGGCTCGCCGCGTCCACCACGAACAGCAGGTCCGCGTCGGGCTGCGTCGCGTACACGCGGGACCCGTCGGGGGCGACGGCGAGGCCCTGCGCGTCCGGGATCCCGGGGACCGTGCCCGCCACCTCGCCGTTGGCGGTGTCGAGGACGGTGAGGCCGCGCGCCGTCGTGACGTAGGCGGACCTGCCGTCCGGCGCGAACGCGATCCTGCGCGGCGCCGCGCCGACGTCGATGCGGCGCGCGACGGTGTCGGTGCGGGTGTCGATGACCGCGACCTCGCTGGACCCGCCGGCGCCGGTGTCGCCGCCGGTGACGGCCGCGTACGCCTGCGCGCCGTCCGGCGAGACGGCGACGTCCTGCGGGTGGGCGCCGACCGTGATCGGCGTCGCCCGCAGCGTCGCCGCGTCCACCGCGATCACCTGGTACTGGCCGGTGGCCGCGACGTACACCTTCCGCGCGTCCGGGGTGACGGCGACGCCCTCGGCGGTGTCGGCGCGGATCGCGGTCGAGGTCACGGTGTGGGTGGCGACGTCCACGCGGGCGACCCGGCCGCTGCCGGCCAGCGCGATGTAGGCGGTGCCGCCGGCCTTCGCGGGCTGGCTGCGCCCCCACGGCGACGGCACGGGCGGAGCGGACGGGCGGGCCGGAAGCGGCGGCACGGGCGGGACGAACGGCACCCAGGACGGCGCGCCCGGCTGCACGCCCTGCTCGTCGGACGCCCCGGCGTCCGGGCCCGGGCCGGGCGGCGCGTACACGGCGGCGTGCGGCGCGTACACGGCGGCGTGCGCGGCGGCGTGCGGAGCCGCCAGCGCGGTACCCGCGGCGGCGGTGAGGCCGAGTCGTCGCAGTCTTCGCACCATGTCGGTCTCCTGTCGCTGTCGGCGCGGATCAGCGCCGCGGGCGGGGCCGCGGGCCGTGCTCCTGGACGGGCGGGGTCTGGTCCGCGCCGGGCAGCGCGGGCGCGGGGAGGGACGTGACGCCGGTGACCGCGTCGGCGAGGGGCTTCTTGGTGCCGGGCAGCGCCGGGAACGCGTCCTGCCCGCCGGAGCGGCCCCCGAAGTCGAACGCCGACGTCAGGTCGCCGAACGCGGCGCGGCGCCAGTCGCTGATGTTCGGGATCTCCACGCCGGTGAGCCGCTCGAGGAAGCGCAGCGTCGAGGTGTGGTCGAACGGCTCACTGGCGATCCACCCGCCGCGCGTCCACGGCGACACGATGACGCACGGGACGCGGAACCCGGCGCCGATCGGCACGCCGCCGACGAACTCGCCGTCGGTGCCGGACGGCGGCGTCGGCGGCGGGACGTGGTCGAACAGCCCGTCGTTCTCGTCATAGTTCAGGATGAAGACGGTCTTCGCCCACACGTCCGGGTTCGACGCGATCGCGTCGATCTTGCTCGCGACGTAGTCGGCGCCCGCCGCGGGCGTGTAGTCGGGATGCTCGGACTGGTAGCTGGTCGGGATGATCCACGACACCGTCGGCAGCCGGTCGTGCGCCGCGTCGTACTCGAACCGGCCCGCCGAGTACGTCCGCATCCCGTTCCGGTAGAGCGGCGAGCTCGTCGGCGCGTCCTGGTAGGCGGCGAACGGCTCCAGGATGTTGCAGCCGTAGTTGTCGGCCTCCTGGTACACCCTCCAGCTCACGCCCGCGTCGGTCAGCGCCTCGGGGTAGGTGTCCCACGTGTAGGGCTCCGGGTCGACGTTGCCGGTGATGGGGCCGCCGTCGTCGCCGTCCGGGTCGATGCTCGCGCTCATCAGGTAGAGCCGGTTCGGCCACGTCGGGCCGAGCACCGAGCAGTGGTACCGGTCGCAGACGGTGAACTGCTCGGCCAGCGCGTAGTGGAACGGGATGTCCTCGCGCGTGTAGTAGCCCATGACGTAGGGGGCGTTGTCCCCGTCGGCGGCGCGGTGCGCGGCCAGCCAGCCGTCCATCCTCCCGTTGTTCCAGGCCGCGTGCTGGACGCTCCACGCGTGGCTGGTGGACGGGATCGCCTGCGCGCTGCTCTTCGCCGTGTCGAGGTGGAACGGCAGCACGTAGCCGGCCTCGTTGACGTCGTCGGGCTGGTAGAACACCGGCCGGCCGGTGCCCAGCGTGATCGCGTTCGGGTCGGAGAAGCCGGCGACGCCGGGCAGCGTCCCGAAGTAGTGGTCGAAGCTCCGGTTCTCCTGCATGAGGATCACGACGTGCTCGACGTCCTTGAGCCGCCCGGGGCCGCGCGCCGGCTCGGCGGCCAGCGCGCGGCGCACGTTCGGCGGCAGGAACTCGGCGGCGAACGCCGCGGCGGTCGCGGCGCCCGCCGCCGACAGCAGCCGCCGCCGCGTCAGCGGCGCGCCCCGCGCCGCCGGGCGCCGGGCGCCCCGCCGCTCGCCTTTCAAGATCACTTCGCGAGCGTAACCCGCGTGACCTGGGCGCCCGCGGATCCGCGCGGCCCTCGGCGAGCCGCCGGCCCGGGCGCCCGGCGTTCAGCGTTCAGCGGGCGTAGACGTCCAGCGTCCATCTCCCGGCCGGCTTCGCGCCCCTCATCTGCCTCGCCAGGGCCGCGCCGTCCGTGTTGTTCACCGCGCCCGCCTCCGCAGGCAGCACGGCGATGCCGATCGCGTCCGTCACGTACGCCGCGTCCTGGTCCCAGGTGACGCCCTGGGACTCGCCGACCTCGCAGTCGACGACCTTCGCCCGTCCGCCGATCCGGACCACGGCGGTCGCCGCGCCGTCCAGGCACGTCACCCGCAGCCGCAGCGCCTTGCCCCGCTCCTTGAGTGGCACCGGGCGGTCGCGGCCGTCGGCGATGCCCGTCGCGTGGCCCAGCTGCTTCAGCCCCGACAGAGGCGGCTGCTCCGGCTCGGTCCTCATCCGCCTCATCACCTGGCACTCGTTGACGCACGGCCCGCTGTACACCCGGAGGCTCCAGGCGCCGGACATCGTGCCGTGCGCGGACAGGTACCGCTCAAGGGAGCCCTTCGTGACCCGGTCGCCCAGAGCCTGCGCGGCGGCCGCCGGCAGCACGGTCGTCTCGAGGGTGACCGGGACGCCCGGCGTGGTGGTCAGGTACCCCTCGGAACCGCAGCCGCCGCTCCCCGGGCCCTGGGGCGCGATGTCGTACCACGTGGCGTCACGGTCGCAGCGGGCCGTGTACATGGTGAAGACGCCGGTCGGGGTGAAGGTGACGCGCGCGATCGGTCCGAACTCGGAGAACCGCACCTCCTTCAACGGCTTCAGCCCCTCCACCGAGCGGCTCTTCGGGAAGGCGTCGTTGGTGACGCCCGCCATCGTCGGCGCCAGCACCTCCCGCTTCTGCGCGCCGGAGCCGTCCTGCCCCTGGACGACCCCGAAGGCCGTCCCGGCGGCCAGCACCACGCCGAAGGCCGCGGCCGCGGCGCGCAGCCGGTTGCCGCGCCGGACGCGGCGCCGGACGGTGGCCAGCAGATCCGGGGAGGGGACGCCGCGCTCGGTCTCGGCCTCCATGACCTCCGTGAGGTCCTTCAGGTCGTACGCCATGGTCACTCCCCTCCCTGCGGTGCGGCGGCCAGCACGCCGGGATCGATCCGGAGCTTGGCGAGGGCCTTGCTGGTCTGGCTCTTCACCGTCCCGACCGAGCAGCCGAGGATCGCGGCGACCTGCGGCTCGGACAGGTCCTCGAAGAAGCGCAGCACCACGGTGGCGCGCTGGCGCTGCGGGAGCCGGCCGAGCGCGTCCCACAGCACGGCCTTGTCCTCGGCGGCGCGGATGCCGTCGGCCGGGTCGGGCCCGTCCGGCGGCCGCTCGGTGGGCCGCTCGCCGCGCCAGCGGCGCTTCGCCCACGACGCGTGCGTGTTGACGAGGATCCGGTACACGTACGGGTCGGGGTTGTCGCCGACCCGCCGCCACGCCCGCCACGCCTTGACCAGCGCGGTCTGCAGCAGGTCCTCGGCCTGCGCCCAGTCGCGGCACAGCAGGTACGCCGTTCTGAGCAGCCGCGGCGACCGCTCCGTCACGTACGCCGCGTAGTCCGGTCGCTCCGGCATCCGACCTCCCAGTAGATCTTCCGCCGACATCTACCGGCCGGCCGGCCGCGATGGTTGCCCGGCCGGGCCATGATCTTTTCTCGGTTAGGGTCGTGGCAGGTCGAGCGCGTGCGAGCAGGCCGGCCGCCGTGCGAGGAACAGGAGCGACGATGTCCTACCCCGAGCCCCGCTACTTCGCCGACGCCGGCGAGAACAGCGCGACGCTGCGGCCCGGCGACGCCCCGCCCGACCTGCGCATGGGGCCGCTCGACGCGCAGGGCGTCCCCACCGGGACACAGGTCCACTACCTCGGCACCGGCGGCTCCACCAACGGGGCGTTCGGGCTGTACCGGTGGGAGATGGGCCCGCGGCCGTCCGGCCCGGACCCGCACTTCCACCGCACGATGACCGAGTCGTTCTACATCCTGTCCGGGACGGTCCGGCTGCATGACGGGACGGGCTGGCGGGACACCTCGCCGGGCGACTTCCTGTTCGTCCCCGAAGGCGGCGTGCACGGCTTCCGCAACGAGTCGGGCGAGCCCGCGTCGATGCTGCTGCTGTTCACGCCGGGCGCGCCGCGCGAGGGGTACTTCGAGGAACTCGCCGAGATCGCCGCCACCGGCCGCCGGCTCAGCGACGAGGAGTGGACGGAGCTCTACCACCGCCACGACCAGTACATGGTCTAGCGGGACGGCTTCACTTCCCGCTCTTGGCCCGCGCCTTGGCCTTTCCGCTCTTCTTCTTCGGCGCGGCCTCGGCCGCCGCGGCCTTCTTGCCCTTCTTCGGGGCCTTCACCGCCGTCTCCTTCGCTACCGCCTTCTTCGCCGCCTCCTTCTTGGCGGCGGCCTTCTTGCCCTTCTTCGGCTTCTTGGGCCGGGCGGGGGCGTCCTCGACCGCCGGCGCGGCCTCGACCGGGGCCGCGGCCTCGGCGGGGGTGGCGGACTCGGCGGCGGTGGTCCCGGCGACGCGGTTGCGGAACGTCTGGCCGAACCGGAACGTCGGGACGAGCGCGGCGGGCACCTCGACGGGCGCGCCGGTGCGCGGGTTGCGGGCGCTGCGGGCCGCGCGGGAGGACCGGTCGAACGCGCCGAAGCCGGTGACGACGACGCGCTCCCCGGCGGACACCGCGTCCATGACCGCCTCGAACACGGCGTCGACGTGCCGGCGCGCGACCGCCTCGTCGCCGTCCGCCCGCTCCGCCACGGCCTTGACCAACTCGCTGCGATTCATGCGCCCTGCCTCCATTGCGGCGTTTCGTGCGCTCAGGCTAGCCCAGCGTGATGGCTGAAATCCCTGGATACGGCCGGATTCCGTGCTGGACGGCGGGCCGGATGCGGCGGCGCGTCACGGTTGGTAGCGGTACCCCATGCCGGGCTCGGTGAGCAGATGCCGGGGACGGGTCGGATCGGGCTCCAGCTTGCGGCGCAGCTGCGCCATGTACTGCCGCAGGTAGTGCGTCTCGCGGGTGTACGACGGGCCCCACACCTCGGTGAGCAGCTGGCCCTGGCTGATGAGCTTGCCGGGGTTGCGCAGCAGGATCTCCAGCAGGTGCCATTCGGTCGGGGTGAGGCGGACCGGGGTGCCGTCCGCCGCGGTGATGGTCTTGGCGGCGAGGTCGACGGTGTGCGCGCCGACGGCGGCGGTGGGCGCGTCCTCGCCGGGCGCGGCGCGGCGGCCGACGGCGCGGATCCGGGCGATCAGCTCCTCGATGGTGAACGGCTTGGTGACGTAGTCGTCGGCGCCCGCCTCCAGGGCCTCCACCTTGTCCTGGCTGCCGGCGCGCCCGGACAGCACGATGATCGGGGTGCGGGTCCAGCCGCGCAGCCCGTGGATCACCTCCAGTCCCTCGATGTCGGGGAGCCCGAGGTCCAGGACGATCAGGTCGGGATGCCAGTCGCCGGCGCGGCGCAGCGCGGTGGTGCCGTCCGCGGCGGTCTCCACCTCGTAGTGCCGGGCGCGCAGGTTGATGCGCAGCGCCCGCAGGATCTGCGGCTCGTCGTCGACCACCAGCACGCGCGTCATGGCGCTCCCTTCCGTCCGGCGGGCAGCACGACGATCATCGTCAGGCCGCCGCCGGGGGTGTCCTCGGGGATCAGCTCCCCGCCCATCGCCTCGGTCAGGCCCCGCGCGAGGGCGAGGCCGAGCCCCACGCCGGTGTGGTTGTCGCGGTCGTCGAGCCGCTGGAACGGCTGGAAGACGCGGTCGCGGTCGGCGGCGGGGATGCCGGGGCCGCGGTCGGCGATGCGCAGCTCGACCCGGTCGCGCAGCGCGCCCGCCGTGATCAGGACGGGCGGGCCCGGCGGGTTGTAGCGCAGCGCGTTGGAGATCAGGTTGACGAGCACCCGCTCCAGCAGCGCCGGGTCCGCCTCGATCTCCGGCAGGTCGCCGGGGATCGCGACGCTGACGTGCCGGGCGGCGGCGCCGATCTCGTCCAGGGCGCGCGGGACGACCTCGTCGAGCGCGAGCGGGCGGGCGGCCATGCCGAGCACGCCCGCCTGCAGCCGGCTCATGTCGAGCAGGTTGGCGACGAGCCGGTCGAGCCGGTCGAGGGACTCCCCCGCGGTGTCGGCGAGCTCGGCGCGCTCCCCGGCCGTCCAGTCGATCTCGGTGTTGCGCAGGCTCTCGACGGCGGCCTTGGCGGACGACAGCGGGGTGCGCAGGTCGTGGCTGACGGCGCTGAGCAGCGCGGTGCGCATCCGGTCGACGGCCTCCAGCGGGCGGGCCCGCTCGGCCTCGGCCTCCAGCCGGCGGCGCCGCAGCGCGGCGGCGGCCTGCGCGGCGAACGCCTCGAGGATCCGCCGGTCCCCGGCGGGCAGCGGGCGGCCGCGCAGCGCGAGCGCGAGGTCGTCGCCGACGGGGATCTCGGTGTCGCCCTCCTCGGGGACGGTGCAGGGCCGCCCGCCGACGGTCGTGACGACCTGCCAGCGCGGCGGGTCGCCGCCGCGTCCGGCGGTGCGCTCCAGCAGGGTCACCGAGTCGAGGCCGAACGTCTCGCGGAGCCGGCCGAGCAGCGCGTCGAGGGCGCGCTCGCCGCGCAGCACGTTGCCGGCGAGGGTGGACAGCACCTCGGCGTCGGCGCCGAACCGGGCGGCCTCCCGCGAGCGCCGCGCGGCGAGGTCGACGACCCCGCTGACACCGGCCGCGACCAGCAGGAACACCGCGAGCGCGATGAGGTTCTCGTGCTGGGCGATGGTGAGGGTGTGCAGCGGCGGCGCGAAGAAGAAGTTGAGCAGCAGCGAGCCCGCGACGGCGGCGAGCAGCGCGGGCCACAGCCCGCCGGCGAGCGCGACCGCGACGACCGTCGCGAGGAAGAACATGATCTGCGTGGGCAGGGAGAACGAGCCGCGCAGCTCGGTGAGCACGAAGGTGAGCAGCGGCAGCCCGAACACGGCGAGCGCGTACCCGGCGAGGCGGCGCCGCAGCGGCAGGTTCGGGCCGCCGTCCTTCGGGCGGCGCAGGCTGCGGTGCGCGTGCTCGTGGGTGACCATGTGCACGTCGATCGGCCCGGACAGCGCGGTCGTGGTGACGCCGACGCCGGGCAGCAGCGCCCGCGACAGCCGGCTGCGCCGCGACACGCCCATGACCAGCTGCGTCGCGTTCACCGCGGTCGCGAACTCCAGGAGCGCGCGCGGCACGTCGTCGCCGACGACCTGGTGGTAGGTGCCGCCGAGGCCCTCGACGAGGTTGCGCTGGCGGGCGAGCAGCGCCGGTCCGGCGCCGGCGAGGCCGTCGCCGCGGGTGACGTGCACGGCCAGCAGGTCGGTGCCCTTGGTGCGGTCGGCGATCCGGGCGGCGCGGCGGATGAGGGTGTCGCCCTCCGGGCCGCCGGTGAGCGCGACGACGACGCGCTCGCGCGCCTCCCACGTCCGGGCGATGCCGTGGTCGGCGCGGTACCGGTCGAGCTGCTCGTCGACCTTGCCCGCCAGCCACAGCAGCGCCAGCTCGCGCAGCGCGGTGAGGTTCCCGACGCGGAAGTAGTTCGACAGCGCCGCGTCGACCTTCTCCGGCGCGTAGACGTTGCCGTGCGCCATCCGGCGGCGCAGCGCCTCCGGCGCCATGTCGACCAGCTCGACCTGGTCGGCGCGGCGGACCACCTCGTCCGGCAGCGTCTCGCGCTGCGCGATCCCGGTGATCTCCTCCACGACGTCGTTGACCGACTCCAGGTGCTGGACGTTGACGGTGGAGATCACGTCGATGCCGGCGTCGAGGATCCGCTGGACGTCCTGCCAGCGCTTGGCGTCGCGGCTGCCCGGGACGTTGGTGTGCGCCAGCTCGTCGACCAGCGCGACCGCGGGCGCCCGGTCGATGACGGCCTGCGCGTCCAGCTCGGTGAAGGACGCGCCGCGGTGGGTCAGGGTGCGGCGCGGGACGACCTCCAGGCCGTCCAGGAGCGCGGCGGTGCGCGGCCGCCCGTGCGTCTCGACGTAGCCGACGACGACGTCGGTGCCGCGCTCCAGCCGGCGCCGGCCCTCGCAGAGCATCGCGTAGGTCTTGCCCACGCCGGGGGCGGCCCCGAGGTAGACGCGGAGCTGCCCCCTGGCCATGGCGTCGTCTCCCCTCTCAGCCCCGGAACGGGGCGGCCTTATCGAGCGCGATGTTGAGCTTCAGGACGTTGACCACCGGGTCCCCCATGAACCCGGCGGCGCGCCCGGTGGTGTTCGCGCGGATCAGCCGTTCCACCTGCGCGGCGGGCAGGCCGCGCTCGCGGGCGATGCGCGGGGCCTGCAACCGCGCGTAGGCGGGCGAGATGTCCGGGTCCAGTCCGCTGCCACTGGCGGTGACGGCGTCGGACGGGACGGCCGGCCGCGCGGGGGCGTCCCCCCGCACGGGCACGATCACGCCGTCGCGGTAATCCTGTCCACCGGCGGCGCATTCGACCCTGGCACCACGGTATTCGGACCGGAACGGCGCCGCCGGGCAGGGCTCGTTGACGCTGATCACACGGGTCGGGTGGACGACGGTCCCGGCGGTGTCGCGGGGGCCGAAGACCGCGAGCACGGCGCCCGCGCCGCCGGGCGTGCAGTAGGGGCGGCGGCCGTCCACGCCTTCGAGTTCGCCGACGGCCTTGCTCCGCGCGCACACCTGGGACAGCAGGCTCGGGCCGTCCTTGGTATCGACGACGTTCTCCGGGCCGAGGTTGCTCGCGCCGGACGAGGCCGGGTCGTAGCCGTCGCCCGCCGCGGACGGGCGGCTCTGGAAGTACTGCTTCAGCGGCCGTCCCTGCGCGTCGGTGAACGACTGCCCGATCAGCGCGCTGCCGGCCCGGCGGCCGTCCGCGCTGACGTAGGAGCCGTCGGCCTTGGCCTTCAGGCCGGGCAGCTGCGCGACCGCGGTGACGGCCAGCGGGTACAGGACGCCGCAGACGGCGGTGAGGACGAGGAGGGCCCGCAGCGCGGCGGCGTGCCGGCGCAGCAGGTTCTGGAACATGCCCATCAGGAGATCCCCGGAACGAGTTGGACGAGCAGGTCGACGGCCTTGATCCCGGCGAACGGGGCCAGGACGCCGCCGAGCCCGTAGACGAGCAGGTTGCGGTTGAGGAGCTTGGACGCCGAGCCGGGCCGGTACCGGACGCCGCGCAGGGCGAGGGGGATCAGCGCGACGATCACCAGCGCGTTGAACACGACGGCGGACAGGATCGCCGACTGCGGGCTGTGCAGCCGCATGACGTTGAGCGCGTCCAGGCCGGGGTAGAGCCCGGCGAACAGCGCCGGGATGATCGCGAAGTACTTGGCGATGTCGTTGGAGATCGAGAAGGTCGTCAGCGCGCCGCGGGTGATGAGCAGCTGCTTGCCGATCTCCACGATCTCGATGAGCTTGGTCGGGTCGGAGTCCAGGTCGACCATGTTCCCGGCCTCCTTGGCGGCCGAGGTGCCGGTGTTCATCGCGACGCCGACGTCGGCCTGCGCGAGCGCGGGCGCGTCGTTGGTACCGTCGCCGGTCATCGCGACCATCCGGCCGCCGGCCTGCTCCCGCCTGATCAGGGCCATCTTGTCCTCCGGCTTGGCCTCGGCGAGGAAGTCGTCCACCCCGGCCTCGTCGGCGATGGCCTTGGCCGTCAGCGGGTTGTCGCCGGTGACCATGACCGTGCGGATGCCCATGGCGCGCATCCGGTCGAACCGCTCGCGCATGCCCTGCTTGACGACGTCCTTGAGGTGGACGACGCCGAGCACGCGCGCCTTGCCGCCCCGTTCGGACTCGCCGACGACGAGCGGGGTGCCGCCCGCCGCGGAGATGCCGTCGACGACGCCGCCCAGCTCGGGCGGGACGGTGCCGCCGTGCTCGCGGATCCACGCGGACACCGCGCTCGCCGCGCCCTTGCGGAGCCGCCGCCCGCCGACGTCCACGCCGGACATCCGGGTCTGCGCGGCGAACGGGATCCACTCGGCGTGCGCTGGCTCCCCCGGGTGCCGCTCGCGCAGCCCGTAGGCGGTCTTGGCGTGCACGACGACCGAGCGGCCCTCCGGCGTCTCGTCCGCCAGGCTCGACAGCTGCGCCGCGTCGGCCAGCTCGGCGGCGGTCACACCGCCGACGGGGATGAACTCCGACGCCTGCCGGTCGCCGAGGGTGATCGTGCCGGTCTTGTCGAGCAGCAGCGTGTTGACGTCGCCGGCGGCCTCGACGGCGCGTCCGGACATGGCGAGGACATTGCGCCGCACCAGCCGGTCCATGCCCGCGATGCCGATCGCCGACAGCAGCGCCCCGATCGTGGTCGGGATCAGGCAGACCAGCAGCGACACCAGCACGATCCCGGTGACGCCGTGCGGGCCGAGGGCGGCGCCGGCGGACGAGCCGGGGTGCTGCGCCCACGCGAAGATCGCGAAGGGTTGGAGCGTCGCGGTGGCGATGAGGAACGCGATGGTCAGCGCCGCGAGCAGGATGTTCAGCGCGATCTCGTTCGGCGTCCTGCGCCGCGACGCGCCCTCGACGAGCGCGATCATCCGGTCCACGAACGACTCGCCGGGCCGCTGCGTGATCTTCACGACGATCCGGTCGGACAGCACCCGGGTGCCGCCGGTGACGGCGCTGCGGTCGCCGCCGGACTCGCGGATGACCGGCGCCGACTCGCCGGTGATCGCCGACTCGTCCACGCTGGCGATGCCCTCGACGACGTCACCGTCGCCGGGGACGGTCTGCCCGGCCTCCACCACGACGACGTCGCCCTGCCGCAGCTCGGTGGCCGCGACCTCCTCCTCGGTACCGGCGGAGCCGGGCCTCCAGCCGGTGAGCCGGCGGGCCGTGGTGTCCTGGCGGGTGCGGCGCAGCGAGTCGGCCTGCGCCTTGCCGCGGCCCTCGGCGACCGCCTCGGCCATGTTGGCGAACAGCACGGTCAGCCACAGCCACACCGCGGTGGCCACGGCGAACACCGAGACGTCGCGGACGGCGAGGACCGTCGTCCAGACCGCGCCGATCTCCACGATCAGCATCACGGGGTTGCGCCACATGGCCCGCGGGTCGAGCTTGCGGAACGCGTCCGGGAGCGCGGCCCGGACGGCGGGCGGCACGCTGCCGGAACGTACGGGGGCGGACATCAGCGGATCCCTTCTGCCAGCGGGCCGAGGGCCAGCGCCGGGAAGAACGTGAGCGCGACGAGGACGAGCGTCACGCCGGCGACCATGCCGACGAACTGGAGGCGGTGCGTCGGCAGCGTCCCGGCGGACACCGGGACGGGCGTCTGCCGGGCGAGCGAGCCGGCGAGGGCCAGCACCAGGACGATCGGCAGGAAGCGGCCGAGCAGCATCGCGAGCCCGAGCGCGACGTCGTAGAACGGGGTGTTCACGGTGAGGCCCGCGAACGCGGACCCGTTGTTGTTGGAGGCGGAGGTGAACGCGTACAGCACCTCGGAGAAGCCGTGCGGGCCGCCGTTCAGCATGGACGCGCGCGGCCCGGGGAACGCCATCGCGATCGCCGTCCCGGTCAGGACGAGCCCCGGGGTGACCAGGAAGTACAGCGACGCGAGCTTCATCTCCCGGGCGCCGATCTTCTTGCCGAGGTACTCCGGCGTCCGGCCGACCATCAGCCCCGCGACGAACACCGTGATGATCGCGAGGATCAGCATCCCGTAGAGGCCGGAGCCGACGCCGCCCGGCGCGACCTCGCCGAGCATCATGTTCAGCATCGCCATGCCGCCGCCGAGGCTGGTGTAGGAGTCGTGGAAGGAGTCGACGGCCCCCGTCGAGGTGAGCGTGGTGGCGGTGGCGAACATCGCCGAGTCGACGATCCCGAACCGCGCCTCGGTGCCCTCGGCCGCCGATCCGACGGCCTGCGGGACGGTGCCGTGGTGCGCGACCTGCGCGGCGGTGGTGGCGCAGATGCTCAGCACCGCGAGCACCCCCATCACCGCGACGATCGCGTAACCCTGCCGCTTCTGCCCGGCCATCCGGCCGAACGTGCGGGGCAGCGCGGACGCGATGACCACCAGCAGGAAGATCTCGATCCAGTTCGTCCAGGCGGTCGGGTTCTCGAACGGGTGGGCGGAGTTGGCGTTGTAGAAGCCGCCGCCGTTGGTGCCGAGCTCCTTGATGGCCTCCTGGGACGCGACCGGTCCGCCGGTGAGGGTCTGGGGGTGTCCCGCGAGCGTCCCGACGGTGTGCGGGCCGGCGAAGTTCTGCACGGCGCCGCCCGCGACCAGCACTACCGCCGCGACGACGGCGATCGGCAGCAGGATCCGCAGGACGCCGCGGGTCAGGTCCACCCAGAAGTTGCCGAGGTCCCCGGTGCGCTTGCGGGCGAGGCCGCGCACGAACGCCATCGCGACGGCCATCCCGACGGCCGCCGACACGAAGTTCTGCACGGCCAGGCCGGCCATCTGCACCAGGTGGCCCATCGTGGACTCGCCCGAGTACGACTGCCAGTTCGTGTTCGTCACGAAGCTGACGGCGGTGTTCCACGCGACGTGGTCCGGGACGTTCTTCATGCCGAGGCTCAGCAGCAGGTGGCTCTGCAACCGCTGCAGCCCGTAGAGCAGGAGCACCGAGACGAGGGAGAACGCCAGGACGCTGCGCGCGTAGGCGCCCCATCCCTGCTCGGCGTCGGGGTCCACGCCCATCGTCCGGTAGAGGGCCCGCTCCACCCGGCGATGCCTCGTGGACGAGTAGACGCGGTACATGTGGTCGCCCAGCGGCACGTGGACGGCGGCCAGCGCGAGCAGCAGGGAGCCGATGAACACGACCCCGGCGGTCGTGGCGCCCATCAGAACCGCTCCGGGAAGAGCAGGGCCACGACGAGGAAGACCACCAGGAGCACGGCCAGCACCAGGCCGACGGCGTTGTCGACGGTCACAGCCGCCCCACCGCCTTCGCGGCCAGGCCGAGCAGCGCGAAGACCGCGACGGTCAGCGCCACGAGCAGCAGATCAGTCATGGAGCTCAGAAAACACCCGCTACCTGGGCAAATACGGCGTCTTGACGCGTTCCCTACGCCGCCGCCGCCGATCTTCACGTGTTCCCTACGCGCCTCGCCCGCGGGCCCCGCCCGCGAGCCCCGGTGGACGGCGCGCCGGGTCCGGCCAGACCCGCCTCCGGCGGCGCCGCCGGAGGTAGGCTCGCGTCACCGAGCCGGTGACGAGGCGTGAGGGAACGGTCCATTGAGCGTGATCAACGTCGGCCAGTCGATCGTCCTCGGCATCGTCGAGGGCCTGACCGAGTTCCTCCCGGTCTCCTCGACCGGGCACCTGAAGATCGCCGAAGGGCTGATGGACGTCCCGGTGGACGACAAGGGCGTCGTCGGGTTCACCGCCGTCATCCAGGTCGGCGCCATCGCCGCCGTCCTGGTCTACTTCTTCTCCGACATCGTCCGGATCGTCGGCGCCTGGTTCAAGGGCCTGGCGAACAAGGAGGAGCGGTACCACCACGACTACAATTTCGCGTGGTGGGTCATCTTCGCGACGATCCCCGTCGTCGTCGTCGGGGTCGCCGCCAAACCGCTCATCGAGGGCCCGCTCGCGTCGCTGTGGGTGGTGGCCGGCTCGCTGATCGTCGGCAGCGTCGTGATGTGGCTCGCCGACCGGTTCGGCCGCAACAAGCGCGGCGAGGACGACACCGGCTTCTGGGACGCGATGCTCGTCGGCTCCTCGCAGATCCTCGCGCTGCTGTTCCCCGGGTTCTCCCGGTCCGGCGCGACGATCTCGACGGGGCTGCTGCTGAACCTCGACCGCCTCGCCGCCACCCGCCTGTCGTTCTTCATGGGCATCCCCGCGCTGACCGGCGCCGGCCTGTACGAGCTGCCCGGCGCGCTCGGGTCCGGCGCGGACGTGCTGCCGCTCGCGGTCGGCACGGCGGTGTCGTTCGTCGTCGCCTACGCCTCGATCGCCTGGCTGCTGCGCTACGTCGCGCGCCACACCTTCACCGCGTTCGTGGTGTACCGGGTCGCCGTCGGCCTCCTGCTGTTCGGCCTGCTCGGAGCCGGAACGCTGAACGGCTGACAGGGAGTCCGGGGGCGTCCCCGCAGATGGACGCTGAGCGGGTCGCGGCGGGGCGGCCGGTGCGGCGGGACGGGCGTGGGGCAGACTGGCACGGTCCGCACGGCCGGCTCGCGGACCGCGCGCCCGACCGTGTCCCCATCCGCATACGGAGCGTTGCGCACCCATGACAGACCAGATGCAGGCCGGGACCGTCGCGATCACCGGCCACGAGGGCGCCGAGCTCGAGGCGTACCTGGCCCGCCCGCTCGGCGACCGGCCGCGCGGCGGCGTCGTCGTGATCCACCACCTGCCCGGCTACGACGAGGGCACCAAGCAGATCACCCGCACGTTCGCCGCCCGCGGCTACGCCGCGATCCTCCCGAACCTGTACTCGCGGGAGGGCAAGGGCGTCAGCCCCGACGACCAGGCCGCCGCCGCCCGCGCCAAGGGCGGCGTCCCCGACGAGCAGCTCGTCGGCGATGTCGCGGGCGCCGCCGCGCACCTCAACTCGCTGGAGGGCGCCAACGGCAGGGTCGGCGTCATCGGGTACTGCTCGGGCGGGCGGCAGTCGTTCCTCGCCGCGGTGTCGCTGGACCTCGACGCGGCCGTCGACTGCTACGGCGCGTTCGTGGTGAAGGAGCCGCCGGCGGAGTTCCCGCTGAAGGCGGGGCCGCTGGTGTCGCGGGCCGCCGACCTGTCCTGCCCGCTGCTCGGCCTGTTCGGCGAGGACGACCAGTTCCCCGCGCCGGACGAGGTCGCCGAGCTGGACGCGGAGCTGACCAGGCTCGGCAAGGAGCACGAGTTCCACAGCTACCCGGGCGCCGGGCACGCGTTCTTCTCCGTCGAGCGCACCGCCTACCGGCCCGAGGCGGCGGTCGACGGCTGGAAGCGCATCTTCGACTTCTACGGCCGGCACCTCGCGTCCTGAAGGGAGACCCTCGCATGTGCACCTATCAGACCCACAAGGTCGAGCTGGCCGGGGCCGCCAAGGGCGCGTCCGGCTGGTTCACGCTGACGGACGGCGCGGTCTACGTCGACCACCCGTTCCACTCCACGCACGAGCACACGCTGAACATCGACTTCACGAACCCGTCCGAGGGGCCGTCCGCGCGGGTCGCGGTGGAGCTGACGGAGGAGGCGGCGCTCGCGCTCGTCGAGGCCATCCAGAAGGCCCTCGCGTCGGCGCCGCCCGGCATGGCCTCCGCCGCCGGGCCGCGCAGCGCCTGACCCTTCGCGCCGCGGCTTCCCGCCCGGGGGCGTATACCGAACGTGTACCCCGATGCGGGATGATCGCCGACCGGGTCTGTGCCCAGTGCGGGACGGGCCCGGACGCGCGACGCGGAAGGGAGCGGGATGGCGCCGCTGCTTGCGGAGGACCCCCGGCGGATCGGCGGGTACACGGTGGTCGAGCGGCTCGGCGCCGGCGGCATGGGGACGGTGTACCTCGGCCGGTCCGCGTCCGGGCTGCCGGTGGCGATCAAGGTGATCCACGCCGGCCGGTCGGGCGAGGCGGCCTTCCGGGCCCGGTTCGCCCGCGAGGTGACCGCGGCCCGCGCGGTCAGCGGCGCGTTCACCGCGCCGGTGATCGACGCGGACCCGGCGGCGGAGGACCCGTGGCTCGTCACCGCCTACCTTCCGGGGATGTCGCTGCAGCAGGCGGTCGCCGAGCACGGGCCGCTGCCGGTGCCGGCGGTGTTCGGCCTCGGCGCGAGCCTCGCCGAGGCGCTGGTGTCGGTGCACCGCGCCGGGGTCGTGCACCGCGACCTGAAGCCGGCGAACGTGATGCTGGCGCCGGACGGCCCGCGGCTGATCGACTTCGGCATCGCGCACGCGGCGGGCGAGGCGGTGGTCACCCGCACCGGGCACATGGTCGGCTCGCCCGGCTACCTGGCGCCCGAGCAGGCCGTCGGCGACGGGACGGGCCCGGCCGCGGACGTGTTCGCGCTCGGCGCCGTGCTGGCGTTCGCGGCGACGGGCGAGGGGCCGTTCGGGCGCAGCCGCGCGGAGGTGCTGATCTACCGGGTGGTGCACGACCCGCCCCGGCTGGACGCGGTGCCCGACGCCGGGCTGCGCGAGCTGGTCGCCGGCTGCCTGGCCAAGCGCCCGGAGCTGCGGCCGGCCGCGGCGGACCTGGTGCCCCGGTTCGCGGCGCGGGCGCCCGCCGTCGAGGTGCTGCAGGGCACGAGCTGGCTGCCCGCGCCGGTCGCCGACGAGATCGGCGCGGCGGAGCGGTCCCTCGCGGGGCTCGGCCGGGACCGGCGCGCGTTCCTCAAGGCGGGCGCGGCGGCGGGCGCGGTCGCGGTGCTCGCCGGCGCCGCCGCCGCCGGCACGGTGCTGGCCCGCGGGCACGGCTCCCCGAAGAAGGCCGCCGCGGGGACGTCGCCGTCCGCCGCCTCGACGCCGGCCACGCCGCCGGACGCCGTGCAGGTGTGGCAGCACGACATCGGCACCGACCCGTTCGGCGGCATCGCCGTGGCGGACGGGATGCTGCTCATCAGCGCCGACGACGGCCGGCTGATCGCACTGGACGCGCGGACCGGCAAGCAGAGGTGGCAGCACAAGAAGTCCGGGCGGGACGGCGGCGCCGCGGGCTGGCGCACGCCCGTCGCGTCCGGCGGCGTCCTGTACGTCGGGTGGCCCGACACCGATGGAACGCTCTACGCCTACGACGTGAAGACCGGCAAGGAGAGGTGGCGGACCGTCCTGCCCGGCGACCCGCGCGAACCGGGCGCCGGCGGCGGGCTGGTCGTGGTCGACGCGGGTGACCTCGTCGCGCTGCGCGCCTCGGACGGGTCCCGGCGGTGGCACCGGAACGTCGGGAACGTCCAGGACGTCACCCCGGCCGTCGCCGGCGGCGCGGTGTTCACCGCCGACGCGAGCACGGTGTACGCGCTCGACGCCGGCGACGGGCACGTCCGGTGGCGCCACCACATCGGCTCGGGCGGCGACCAGTACGCGCGGAACAGCCCCGTGGCGTCCGGCGGCATGGTGTTCTGCGGGTCGGGCGACGCGACGCTCGTCGCGCTGGACGCGGCGTCGGGCGCGGAGCGCTGGCACTTCCTCGGCGGCACCGCGGTAGGCGACCCCGCCGTCGCCGGAGGCGCGGTGTTCGTGGGGGACGGCAGCGGCAACATGAACGCGCTCGACGCGCGGACCGGCGCCACGCGCTGGCGGTTCGCGACCGGCGACGAGAACGTCGGAGAGCCGTCCGTCGACGGCGGGGTGCTCTGCTTCCTCACCAAGAACTGGGGGTTCGGGGTGGACGCCGCGTCCGGCAGGGCGCTGTGGAAGACGGCCGTCGGCAACGGCGTCCGCGCCGACGTGGCCGCGGGCGGGCTGTACCACATCGGGTTCGAGAGCGGTCAGATCATGACGCTCGCCGTGAAGGGGAAGTGAATGGATCCGCTGCGCGCGGGCGATCCGTCGCGGATCGGCGGGATCCGGCTGCTGGCCCGGCTCGGGACGGGCGGCATGGGGCAGGTGTTCCTCGGCCGGTCGGCGGCGGGACGGCCCGTCGCGGTGAAGGTGGTGCACCCCGACCTCGCCGGCGACCCGGGGTTCCGGGCGCGGTTCGCGCGGGAGGTCGCGGCGGCGCGCGCGGTCGGCGGCGCGTTCACCGCGCCGCTGATCGACGCGGACACCGGCGCGGCGCGCCCCTGGCTGGTGACGGCGTACCTGCCGGGCCGGTCGCTGCAGGAGGCGGTGGACGGGCACGGGCCGCTGCCGCCGGCGTCGGTGCGGGCGCTCGGCGCGGGCCTGGCCGAGGCGCTCGTGGCGATCCACCGGGCCGGGGTGGTGCACCGCGACCTCAAGCCGTCCAACGTGATGCTGACGCCGGACGGCGCCCGCGTCATCGACTTCGGCATCGCGCGGGCGGCGGAGGCGGCGACGGTGACCCGGACCGGCACCGCCGTCGGCTCGCCCGGCTACATGCCGCCCGAGCAGGCCGCCGGGCCGGGGGCGGGGCCCGCCGGGGACGTGTTCGCGCTCGGCGCGGTGCTGGCGTTCGCCGCGACCGGGACCGGGCCGTTCGGGCGCGGCGCGGTGCACGAGCTGGTCTACCGGGTGGTCCACGAGCCGCCGCGGCTGGACGGCGTCACCGACCCGGACCTGCACGCCGCGATCGCCGCCTGCCTGGCGAAGGACCCGGAGCTGCGGCCGTCCGCCGCGGCCGTGCTGGAGCGGCTGGCGGCGCTGGCGCCGGCCGCGCCGCACGGGGTGGCGTGGCTGCCGCCGCCGGTCGCGTCCTACATCACCCGCCCGGTCCCGATGCCGGCCGAGACCCGGGACGCGGCGGGCGGCGGGCCCGCCTCGCCGGCGCGGCGGCGCCTGCTCGCCGGCGGCGC
>NZ_JAGEPF010000037.1 GCF_017573465.1 Actinomadura violacea | reverse complement strand
CTCTCCTCGCCGCGCGGGCCGCGGCACCGGCGGGCCGCCGTGGCACGGGTCCTCGCCCGCGCCGTGCTGATCGTCGCCGCGGCCGCGGCGACCGGGCTGCTGACGACGCTGACGTTCGTCCTGCTGCTGTTCGCGGTGGCCTACCTCCTGCAGGGCACGTGGCGCACGGGGCTGCTGCTGCTCGCCGGCGCGCCGGCCGCGTTCGCGTCCGCGCTGGCCTCGGGCGGCTGCCTGGTCCGGCTGCTCCGCCGCACCCGGTCCCGCACCGCCTGAGCACCGGACAGGGGAACAGCTCGGCTTTACCTCCCGTTTTATCGGGCATAGCCGGTTCTGGGCGGCTCCGATGCAGGAGGGTGGACGTATGGGGATGGTGGCCGATCGGAGGGCCGGCAAGGTCGAGTTCAGTCTCGGCCGCCGCGACGGATGGACGACGGTCGGCGTGGCCGGCGAGCTGACCCTCACCGACACGGCGGTGCTGGAGGAGCACCTGGCCCGGGCGATGGCGGGGCAGTCCCCGCCGCAGGTGGTGGTGGACGTCGGCGCCATGACGTTCTGCGACTCGTCCGGGCTGAACGTCTTCCTGCACGCGCGCAAGCAGATCCTCGGCCTGTGCGGGCGGCTCGTCCTGGCGCGCCCCACCGACCGCTTCACCCGGATCCTCCGGACGACCGGCCTGGACCGCGTGTTCGACGTCCGCGACGCGCTGCCCGCCTGATCCCCGGGGCCCGCCTGACCGCAGGCCCGCCTGGACCTCGGTTGTCCGGTTTTGGGGATTCGCTGGGATTACCACGGACGGGGGAAGGCGACCCCTAGTGGGACGAATGTCCCATGACGCTTGGGGGGTCAGCCGGTGTCCACGCCTTTCGGTTCCTTCTTCGACGACCCGTTCCGGGGCTTCGACCTGCTCGCGGGGCGGGTGTTCGGCGGGCAGGAGGGCTGGCCCCCGGCGCGGCCCGGCGTCCAGCGGGTCGACGTCGGCAGGCTGCTGAGCGAGCCCGCACGGGCGATGCTGTCCTCGGCCGTCCAGCTGGCCGCCGACCGCGGCGCGCCCGACCTGGACGTCCTCGACCTGCTCGCGGCCGGTGCGGGCGCCGACCCGGGGCGGGCGCTCCTGCGCGAGGCGGGCGCCGACCCCGACGGGATCGTCAAGCAGGTGTCCGAGACCGCCGCGCGGGGCACGCCCGGCGGCGCGCCCTCGACGCTGTCGCCCGCCGCCAAGCGCGCCGTCCTCGACTCGCAGCGCCTCTCGCGCGCGCTCGGCTCGTCCTACATCGGACCTGAGCACCTGCTGCTCGCGCTGATGGTCAACCCGGCGTCGCCGGCGGCGCGGCTGCTGGAGTCGCAGGGCGTGACGGCCGACGGGTTCCAGGACGCGATGGCGGGCGAGGAGCGCGGCCGCGCGGGCGCCGGCCCGTCGGCGGCCGGGGGACGGGCGGCCGGGGCGCGGGCGTCCGGCGCGACGCCGACCCTCGACGAGTACGGCCGCGACCTCACCGAGGAGGCCCGCGAGGGCCGCATCGACCCGGTCGTGGGCCGCGAGGAGGAGATCGAGCAGGCCGTCGAGGTGCTGTCGCGGCGCACCAAGAACAACCCGTGCCTCATCGGCGAGCCCGGGGTCGGCAAGACCGCGATCGTCGAGGGCATCGCGCAGCGGATCGTCAACGGCAGCGTGCCGGCGACGCTCAAGGACAAGCGGGTCGTCGCGCTCGACCTCACCGGCATGGTCGCCGGCTCGAAGTACCGCGGCGAGTTCGAGGAGCGGATCAAGAAGGTCATCGACGAGATCCGGGACCGCTCCGACGAGCTGGTGATCTTCATCGACGAGGTGCACACGCTGGTCGGGGCGGGCTCGGCCGAGGGCGGGATGGACGCGGCGAACATCCTCAAGCCCGCGCTCGCCCGCGGCGAGCTGCACGTCGTCGCGGCCACCACGATCGACGAGTACCGCAGGAACATCGAGAAGGACGCCGCGCTGGAGCGCCGGTTCCAGCCGGTGCTGGTGGCCGAGCCGACCGTCGAGCAGACCGTGGAGATCCTCGCGGGCCTGCGGGACGCCTACGAGGCCCACCACCAGGTGAAGATCACCGATGAGGCGATCGACGCGGCGGCGACCATGTCCGACCGCTACGTCAGCGACCGGTTCCTGCCGGACAAGGCGATCGACCTGATGGACCAGGCGGGCGCGCGGGTCCGGCTGCGCGCGCAGGCGCCCGACAACGGCGCCCGCGCGCTGGAGGAGCGCCTCGACGCGCTGCACCGCGACAAGGACCAGGCCGTCCGGTCCGAGCGGTTCGACCGGGCGAAGGAGCTGGCCGCGGAGATCGACGCGCTGCGGCCGGAGATCGAGGCGGCCCGGCACCACGAGGACACCGTCCCGCAGGTGCTGGCCACCGACATCGCCGAGGTGGTGTCGCGGAGCACCGGCATCCCGGTGCGGACGCTGACGGAGGAGGAGCGCGACCGCATCCTGAACCTCGACCGGCACCTGCACGAGCGGGTCATCGGGCAGGACCGGGCCGTCCAGGCGGTCGCCGAGGCCGTCCAGCGGGGGCGCGCGGGGCTGTCCGACCCGGACCGTCCGATCGGCGGGTTCCTGTTCCTCGGCCCGACGGGCGTCGGCAAGACCGAGCTGGCGCGCGCGCTGGCCGGGACGTTGTTCGGCGGCGACGACCACATGGTCCGCATCGACATGAGCGAGTTCCAGGACAAGCACACCGTCTCCCGGCTCGTCGGCTCCCCGCCCGGATACGTCGGCTACGAGGAGGCGGGGCAGCTCACCGAGGCCGTCCGGCGGCGCCCGCACAGCGTGGTGCTGTTCGACGAGATCGAGAAGGCGCACCCGGACGTGATGAACGTGCTGCTGCAGATCCTGGACGACGGGCGGCTCACCGACGGGCAGGGCCGGACGGTCGACTTCAGCAACACCATCGTGATCATGACGAGCAACATCGGCGCCGAGCTGATCCTGTCCCGGCCGGAGGAGTCCGCCGCGGACCTCGAGGAGCAGGTGATGGACCTGGTGCAGCGGACGCTGCGGCCCGAGCTGCTCAACCGGATCGACGAGATCGTGGTGTTCGACCGGCTCGGCAAGCCGGAGCTGCGGGAGATCGTCGACCTGCTGCTGTCGGGGACGCGGCAGCGGCTGCGCGGCCAGGACGTCGGGCTGGACGTCTCCGACGGCGCCAAGGACCTGCTGGTCGAGCGCGGCTACAAGCCGGAGTTCGGCGCGCGGCCGCTGCGCCGGACGATCCAGCGCGAGGTGGACAACCGGCTGTCGATGATGCTGCTGCGCGGGGAGCTGGACGAGGGCGGCACCGCGTCCGTCGGCGCCGCCGACGGCGGCATCGACATCACCGCGGTGCCGGCCGCGCACGGCGCCTGACCCGCACGGGCACCTGACCAGCGCGGGCACCTGACCAGCGCCGTGCCTGACCCGCACAGCACCTGGCCCGCAAGGTCACCGCTTCGCGCGCGCCGCCTCGGCGAACCGGTCGCGGTCGACGACCGCGCGGTCGATCTCGCCCGCCGCGACGACCGTCCCCGCGGCGTCGACGGCCCGCACCGCGAAGGTGAGGCGGCGGCCCGACGCGCCGTCCGGCGCCTCGGCGGAGACCTCGACCGTCCCGCCGACGGGCGTGGCGCGCAGGTGCTCGACGCGGATCGCCACGCCCACCGTCGTCTGCCCCGCGTCCAGGAGCGGCGCGGCGGCCCGGACGGTCGCCGCCTCCATCCACGCGATCACCCGCGGGGTGCCGAGCACCGGGACGTCGCCGCTGCCCAGCGCGGTCGCGGTGTCGGCCTCCGTCACCTCGTAGCGCACGCCCACCACCCTAGACGCCGCCCCGGCGCCCGGACGGTTGCCGGGGAGGAACGCGGGGTAGGGGGCGACAGTAGGAGCCGGGCGGTCCCCCAGCGCCCGCTGACGCGTGTGCGCGCGAGGGGGATCCAGTGGGGGAGCACAGGCGGGAGTCATGGCCGCGGCTGCGGGTCGCGGACTGGACCGGCACGCGGGACACCCTGCACATGTGGACGCAGATCGTCGGGAAGATCCGGATGGCGCACGCGCCGCTGATCAACCATTGGTGGCAGGTCACGCTGTACGTGAGCCCGCGCGGGCTCACCACCTCGGCGGTGCCCTACGCGGCCGGCGCGTTCGACGTCGAGTTCGACTTCATCTCCCATGTGCTGCGCATCCGCACGAGCAGCGGCGAGGAGCGGCTGGTGGCGCTGGAGCCGAAACCGGTCGCCGACTTCTACGCCGAGACGATGGACCATCTCGTCGGGCTCGGGATCGAGACGACGATCCAGGCGCGGCCGAACGAGGTGGAGCCGTCGATCCCGTTCGCCGACGACCACCAGCACGCGTCCTACGACCCGCAGGCGGCGCACGTGTTCTGGCGGCAGCTGCTCCAGGCGAACCGGGTGATCGGTGATTTCCGGTCCCGGTTCATCGGCAAGGTGAGCCCGGTGCACTTCTTCTGGGGCGCCATGGACCTCGCCTGCACCCGGTTCTCCGGACGCGAGGCGCCGCGGCATCCCGGTGGCGCGCCGAACTGCGGCGACTGGGTGATGGTCGAGGGGTACTCGCGGGAGCTGAGCAGCTGCGGGTTCTGGCCCGGCCTCGACGAGGGCGCCTTCTACGCCTACGCCTACCCCGAACCGGAAGGGTTCGCCGACCGCCCGGTCGCGCCGGACGCGGCGTCCTACAGCCGCGAGAACGGGCAGTTCCTGCTGCCGTACGAGGCGGTCGCCACGGCCGGCGACCCGGACGGGACGCTCCTGGCGTTCCTGCAGAGCACCTATGAGGCCGCCGCGGAGCCCGGCGACTGGGACCGCCGCGCGCTGGAGGCCGACCCGGACCGCTGGGCCCCGCACCGGGTGTAGCCCGCGCCACGAGAGAAGGGAGCCGGGATGCCCGGCCAAGGTGGTTTCCCCGCACCGGCGCAAGGACTGGTGCTGACGCATTTCCTGACCGTGCGGGACGTCGCCGCATCCAGGGACTTCTACGTGAACGTCCTGGGCGGCGAGGTGATCCTGGAGGAGAACCCCGCCACCCTGAAGGTGGCGAACAGCTGGATCATCATGAACCCGGGCGGCGGACCAACACCGGACAAGCCGGACATCGTCCTCACGCCGCCCTCGCCGGGCGACCCTGTGTCGACTTTCCTGAACGTCCGGGTGGCGGACATCAACGCCTTCTATGCGCATGCCACGGCACAGGGGGTCCAGTTCCTCACCGAGCCGCTGGACCGCAAGGCCGAGATCCGCTGCTACATGCGCGACCCCGACGGCTATCTCATCGAGGTCGGCCAGGCGACCGGCATCCTCCAGGGCGTCTTCGCCGACCCGCCGGCGTCCGGCTGACCATGGCACGCGCAGCGCACCGCAGCCCGTCCGCGAAGAGCCCTTCCGCGACCCAGCACGTCCGCGAGCCCGCAGGAGGCCCGGTGATCGACGAGGATTTCGAGGCCCGTGTGGCGCCCTACCGGTGCGAGCTGCTGGTGCACTGCTACCGGATGCTGGGCGCCGTCCACGAGGCCGAGGACCTGGTCCGGGAGACGATGCTGCGCGCTCGGCGGGCCCGCGAGCGCGCCGCCGAGCGGGAGCGGGAGGGCACCGCCGGGCGCGGGCGGAAGGGCACGGCCGAGCGCGCGCGGAAGAGCACGGCGCGGGCGGGGCGGCCGGACGAGCGGGCGGAGCTGTACGGGATCGCGACGCGCGCGTGCCTGGCGGCGCTGGAGGGCCGGTCGCGGCGGCGCCTGCCGTCCGGGCTTTGCGGCCCGAGCGACGATCCGCACGCACCGCTCGCCCCGTCGCTGGACGTGCCGTGGCTCCAGCCGTTCCCGGACGCGCTGCTCGGCGGCCAGGAGGAGCGGGCCGTGCGGCGGGGCAGCCTGCGGCTGGCACTGGTCGCGGCGATGCAGGCGCTGCCGCCGGAGCACCGGGCCGTGCTCATCCTGCGCGACGTGCTGGGCTACCCGGCGGAGGAGGTCGCGGCGCTGCTGGGCACGAGCGCGGCGGCCGTCGAAGGCGCGCTCCGGCGGGCCCGCGCCGACCTCGCGGACGTCTCGGCGGCCGAGGACGCGGTCGCCGGGCCCGACGACGGCGCCGCCGGCGCGCTGATGGACCGGTACGTCCGGGCGTTCGAGGACGCCGACGTGCCGGGGGTCGTCGCCCTGCTGACCGAGGACGCGGTGCTGGAGATGCCGCCGATCCGGCTCTGGTACGCCGGCCGGGACGCCTGCGGCCGGTTCCTGGAGCGGCTCTTCGAGATGCGCGGCACGGACTGGCGGCTGGTGCGGACGGCGGCGAACGCGCAGCCCGCCGTCGCCGCCTACCACCGCGACGACGACGGCGAGGACTACGTGCTGCACACGCTGCAGGTCTTCACGGTGCGGCCGGGCGGCGTCGCGCGCAATGTCGTGTTCCAGGACGCGCGGGTCTTCGCGGCGTTCGAGCTGTCGCCGGTGCTGGCCGAGGTCCGCTGAGACCGCGGTCGCGGCCGGTCCGAGGGGCGCGAACGTAGACTGGCGGGCATGACCGGGATCCCCGACGGCGACCTGATGCGGCTCGACCACCAGGTCTGTTTCGCCCTGCACAGCACGTCCCGGGCCTTCGACGCGCTCTACCGGTCCGAGCTGCAGGGGCTCGGGGTGACGTACCCGCAGTACCTGGTGATGCTGGCGCTGTGGGAGGCGGACGGCCCGACCGTCAAGCGGCTGGGCGAGCGGCTGCGGCTGGACTCGGGGACGCTGTCGCCGCTGCTCAAGCGGCTGGAGGCCGCGGGCCTGGTGGAGCGGCGCCGCAGCCGCGAGGACGAGCGCTCGGTGTCGGTGCACCTGACCGCGCGGGGCGACGCGCTCCGGGGGCGCGCGGCGGACGTCCCGCGCCGCATCCTCGACGCGACCGGCCTGGACGTCCAGGAGCTGATGGGGCTCCACGAGACGCTGCGGCGCGTCACCGCCAGCCTGGACGACGCCGCTCGTTGACTTGCGGCGTGTCGGCCTTAAAAGCGGGGTTTTAAGGCCGACACGCCGCAAGTCAACGCATGGCGATGCGGTCGAGGACGGGCAGCGGGGCCAGGCCGTACTGGTAGAAGTCGACGGTGTCGGCGCCGGACGCGCGGGCGGCCTCGACCTTCGCGGCCAGGTGCTCGGCGGACGTCGTGTCGGGATGCCCCGGGCGCAGGACGGCCCGCAGTTCGGTGCCGGTGCCGAGTGCGGCGCGGTAGGCGGCGACGTCCTCGCCGATCCGTGCGGCTTCGCGCGCGTAGCAGAGCACCGCGTACGACGGGACGGCTCCGGCGAGGGCGGCCGGGTCGATGCCGACCTGCCAGGCGTCGGCGGCGGCCGGTTCGCCGGTGGGAAGGCCGTCCGCGTAGCCCTTCATGGCGCCGGTCAGGTCGACGAACGTCAGCCGGGAGCCTTCCGCGGCGACGGCGTCGGCGACCTCGGCGGCCAGGGACGTGACGATCGGCGTCCGCGCGCGGGCGAACTCGGCCAGAACGTCCGGGATCTCCTCGGCGGTCGGGCCGCCGTCCAGCACGGACTCAGCGAGCCGGGACGCTGCCTCACGGGCCGCGTCGGTGCCGGGGACGCGGCGCCGGCAGTGCTCGCAGAAGCACAGGCCGAGAGCGAACTCGGCCGCCGGGCCGAGCTGCACGAACGAGCGTTCGTGGTGGTAGCCGTGGCCGAACGTCCCGAAATGCAGGGATTCGGCGACGACGGAGTCCATCCCTTGCCGGGCGATGGCGCGGCCTAGAGCGACCGCGTAGGCGCGGACGTCCGGGTGGGATGGGCAGAGGTCGGCGGGCGCGGCGCGGTCGCCGAAGCAGTTCTCCTGCGTCACGTCAGGGTCGGCCAAGCCGAGCGTCGTGTTGTGCAGGAACACGCCCCAGCCGTGAAGGGGGACGCCGAGCGCGCGCGTCTCGTCCCGGAGCGCGCGCAGCGGACCCTCGTCCGCGCCCTCCCGCACCGGCGGGACGAGCCGGAGCCCGTCGAAGTGGCCGTCGAGCGGGAAATGGACGCCGTCATGGCGGAACGTGACGCGGGACCGGCCATGGGGCGTCACATCGCGGGCGCGATGGTAAGCCGCGCCGACCGTGATCGACGAGACCCCATGGGCCAGGATCCGCGCGGCGTCCACACCGCGCAGATCCTCCACCAGGACATAGAGGGAGGAGTCCATCAGCTCTTCTCGTGAACGGCGACGTCGGGCCAGACGAGGATACGGGCTCTCCGTAGCCCAGGCTCAGCGCGGCTTGAGCGCCCGCCCCGGGCGCGCCGACCCGTCGAGGACGCCGCCGCTCAGCACCGGGACGCCGTTGACCAACACGTGCTCGACGCCGTCCGCCGGCACGCGCGGCCGCTCGTAGGTGGCGCGGTCGGTGACGGTCCCGGGGTCGAGCACGACGAGGTCGGCGGCGTGCCCGGCCTCGACGCGGCCCCGGTCGGCGAGCCGGAACCGGGCCGCGACGCTTCCGGCGAGATGCGCGGCCGCCTGCTCCCAGGTCCAGTCGCCGAGCTCGCGGACGTGCCGTCCGAGCAGCCGCGCGAACGCGCCCCAGCCGCGCGGATGCGGATGCCCGCCCTGGTAGACGGCGTCGGAGCCGGCGATCTGCGCGGGATGCCGCAGCAGCGTGCGCACCGACTCCTCGGTGGCGGACGGCGGCTGTGCGAACACGCATCCCGCCTCGAGGCGGGTGGCCGCGAGGAGGTCGCAGCAGAACGCGCCAGGTGGGAGCCCCGCCCGGTCCGCCGCGTCGGGGAGGGTCATGCCCTCGGCCCAGCGCAGCTCTTCGGCGGGCACGTGCGACAGCGTGATCCGTGGCCAGACGTCCGCGCGCTGCGCGAACCAGTCGCGTTCGAGCCGGGCCCGGACGGCCGGGTCCGCGAGCGCGACGAGCGGCGCGTCGAGGTCGGCGACGGGCAGCCATGTCGGCAGCGCGACGAGCGTCAGCGTGCTGCATCCGCGCAGGTAGGGGTAGCTGTCGAAGGTCAGGTCGATGCCTTCGGCGCGCGCCTGGGAAGCCAGCGGGGCCAGCACGTCGCCGGGTCCGTGGAGGTGCGAGACGTGCGGGGCGACGCGTCCCGCCCGCGCTATCTCCAGCACCTCCGCCAACGCCCGCGCCGCATCGGCCTCATAGCCGCGCATATGGGTGACGTACGGGAGTCCTGCCGCGCCGACGGGCTCGCACAGCGCGGCGATCTCGTCCGCCCTCGCATAGCCACCCGGCACGTACTCCAGTCCTGTGGACAACCCGGCCGCACCCTCGCTCAGGCCGCGCTCCACTTGCGCGCGCATAGCGGCAAGCTCCGCCGCGTCCGGGGCGCGCTGGGCCGTGCCCATGGCGCCGTGCCGGATCGTCCCGTGCGGGAGCAGGTAGACGGTGTTGAGCGCCGTCCGCCGGTCGTAGCCGTCCAGCAGTTCCGCCACCGAGACCGACACCGCGCCGTCCAGGTCCGGGTGGCTCCCGTTGACGGGCGCGAAGTACCGGGTGACGAACCGGAGCGTGTCCGCACTCGCCGGCGCGTAGGAGACACCGTCCTGCCCTAGGACGAACGTCGTGACGCCCTGCCGCAGCGCCGCCTCCTGGGCGTCCGCATCGAACACCGCGGCGTCACCGTGCACGTGGGCATCGATGAATCCCGGCATGACGTAGCGGCCCGTCGCGTCGATCTCCTTGCCCGCCTGCGCGCGCGCCAGCGCACCCACCGCGGCGATCCGTCCGGCGGACACGCCCACGTCGGCGCGGCGCGCGGGCCCACCGGTGCCGTCCAGCACCGTCCCGCCACGGATCACCACATCGAACATCAGGCTGAAGGCTACGGACGGTCAGCGCCGGTCGCCAGGGGCGCGGCGCAGAAGCCGCGGCCTGACCCTCCCCAGCCCCTGCAGCGGGCGCGGGCGGAGCGACGCGATGTCGAAGCGGCCGCCGGAGGGGAGCGCGGACGCCATCTCGCCGTCGATCAGGACGGTGCCGGGGTAGGCGGTGGCGGTGAGCCGGGCGGCGAGGTTCACCGGGGTGCCGAAGACGTCGCCGAGCCGCTGGATGACCTCGCCGTACGCCAGCCCGACGCGGACCTTCGGGAACTCGGGGTCCTCGTTGAAGCGCTCGGCGGTCCGCAGGCCGATCTCGGCGGCGGCGGACGGGTCGGTCGCGACGAACAGCACCTCGTCGCCGAGGGTCTTGACGATCCGGCCGCCGAGGTCGGCGACGATCTCGGCGGACGCGGACTCGAAGCGCTCGACGAACGCGGCGAGCGCGTCGGCGTCGAGGCTGCGGCTCAGCCGGGTGAAGGAGACGACGTCGGCGAACCCGACGGCGAGGTGCGCGAGGCCGGCCGCGGGATCGGACGGCGCGGCGGCCGTGACGGCGGCGGCGCGCATCCCGGCGGCGGTGAGCTGGCGGCGCCAGCCGTGCAGCAGCAGCCGCTCGAACGCGGGCCGCAGCTCCTCGGTGGCGGCGAGGGCGGCGGTGACCAGGTCGGGCGTGACGGGCTGGTCGGCCGGCAGCACGCTGAGCCGCTGCAGCCAGACGTCGCCGAGCCAGCTCGCGAGCCGGCCCATCGTCTGCCCGACGGCGCGGACGAGCTGCAGGACGGTGTCCTCGTCGACGAGGTCGTGGCCCAGCACCTCGTTGATCTCGCGGAGGGCGGTGACGTCGCCGTCGGTGAAGGCGGCCTCGTCGTCGGGCGGGATGGGGAAGCCCAGGGCCTGCCAGATGCGGCGCGCGTACGCGTCCGGGACGCCGGATAGGGCCTCGACCTCCTTGCGGGTGTAGCGCAGGGGACCGCCGAGGAGGGTCTCCTCGATGTCCAGGGGTCCGCCGGGGTCCGTCATGGACTCCCCCTCTATGTCTCATTGATCAATGTCACAATGATGGCGGAGTAAGATCGCGGCGGTCAAGACGAAGCAACCGGCGGGCGGGGCATGGCCGAGTACCGAATCGACGACCTGGCGCGGGCCGCCGGGACCACCGTGCGCAACATCCGCGCCTACCAGGACCGGGGGCTGCTGCCGCCGCCGCGCCTCGCCGGCCGCGTCGGCCTGTACGACGACTCCCACCTCGCGCGCCTGCGGCTCATCGGCCAGCTCCTCGGCCGCGGCTACACCTTCGCGGTCATCAAGGACCTGCTGACGGCCTGGGAGACCGGCAGGGACGTCGGCGACGTCCTCGGCCTGGAGAAGGTCCTCACCGACCCCTGGTCGGACGAGATCCCCGGCACCGTCGGCTATGACGAGCTCATCGCGATCTTCGGCGCCGGGCTGGACGACGCCGAGCGGGACCGGATCCGGGAGCGGACCATCGCGCTCGGCCTGATCGAACCGGACGGCGAGAAGTTCCGCGTGCCGAGCCCCCGGCTGCTGCACGTCGGCGCCGAACTGGTCGCGGCGGGCATCCCGCTGGACGCGGTGCTCGACATCGCCGAGCGGATCCGCGGCGACGTCGACGTGATCGCCGGACGGTTCGTCGGGCTCGTCCAGGAGCACGTCTTCGACCGGCTCGGGGACCAGCCGGGCGGCGAGGAGGTCACCGAGGTCGCCGCCGTCGTCCGCCGGATGCGGCCGCTGGTCAAGATGGTCGTCGACCCGCTGATCGCGCGGGCGATGGAGGCCCGCGTGCAGGACGCGCTGGGCGAGCACCTCGAGATGATCAGAGACCACCTCGCCGGGGCCGAACCGCCCGCTACAGGAGCGAAGCACCCCATTTGACGGTGACCCGGTGGACGGCGCCCTCGGAGTCGGTGAACGTCAGCGTGCCCTGCCCGGGCAGCCCGATGATCGCCGTCCGCAGCGTGACCGTCACGCTCGCCGTCCCGCCCCTGGCCACCCCGCCCTGCATCTGCGACAGGACCAGCTCGCCGTTGGACGTCATCGCCGTCCACGTCACCGGGCCGTTCCGCGCGGACAGGCTGACCTGCGCCGTCTTCGTCCCGTACATCTCGACCGTGCCCGGGTTCACCACCAGCACCCCCGGCCGCGCCGGCGGCTTCGGGCCGGACGGCGACGGCGCCGGCGGCGCGGACGTCGCGGGCGGCGACGGGCTCTTCTCGTCCGTCTGCGGCTGGAGCGGCGCGCCGGACGTGCCCCCGGGCGTGCCGGACGGGGCGCCGGACGAGCCGGGCGGCCCGCCGCGGTGGTCGCCGTGGTCCTTGCCCTTCCCGTCGTGCCCGCCCTCGTGCTTGATCGACGGCTGGTTGTGGAACGGCGGCCACGACAGCGTGCCGCCGCCGATCCCCGGCCCCATGGCGAGCGCCGCCACGACCGCCGCGACCAGCGCGCCCACCATCCCGCCGCCGGTGAACAGCCAGCGCCGGGTGAACGGCGACGGCACGTCCGGCTGGCTCGGCAGGCCCTCCGGCGTCAGCGCGCCGCCGCGCGCGGCGATGTCCGCGCGGTAACCGGCGAGCTCGGGGTCGGTGGCGGTGTGCATGACGCGGTGGCGCAGCGCCGCCGGCAGGACGGGCGCGGGCGCGCGGCGCAGCAGCGGCGCGGCCCGGACCCGGCGGCGGGCCCGGCAGTCCGGGCAGTCCGCGGCGTGCTCGTCGGCGGACGGGTCGGCGGCCTCCTCGGCGGCCGCGCCGCGGCGGTGCAGCGTCTGCCACAGCCCCGCCGACAGCGGCCCGCGCCGCACCGGCGGCCCGGCCTCCTCCGGGGCGTCGTCGGCGTCCGGCTCGTCCGGGATGGGCGCGGGCGGGCGGGCCGCCAGCACCGCGACGGCGGCGGGCCGGCCCTCCTCCGCGGGCTCGCCCGGCACGGCGGCGGGCGCCTCGGACGCCGCGCAGGCCCGGACGGCCCGCGCGACCTCAGCGGCGAGCGCCGCCTCCATCTCCGCACCGCCCCGCCTGACCCGCACGGCGGCGCGCCGTCCCGACATCCCGAGCGCCGCGCCGAGCCGCGCGGGCCGCAGGTCGTGCCGGAACGCCAGCAGGACCGCCTCCTGGTCGACCGGGTCGAGGGCGGCGAGCGCGGTCCGCAGCAGGCCGTGCAGCTCGGCGGACGGCGGCCAGCCCGAGGTGTCGGCGGCATCAGCGCATTCCAGGAAGGGAGCGTCGGAGAACTCGGCGTCCCGATCCCAGTACAGGTGCCGCGGACGGCCGCGGCGGATGCACCGGCGCCGGGCCGCCCCGTACAGCCACGAGCTCAGGTGCAGGTGGTCGCGCATCCGGGGGGCGCGGCGGCACGCGTCGATGAAGGTGTCGTGGACGATCCCCGCAGCGGTCTTCTCGTCCCCCGTCATTGACAACGCGTAGTCGTAAAGGCGCTCACCGTACTCGTCATAGAGCGTGGCCAGCGCCGCCTCGTCGCCTTCGTTCAGACCCTGGACCAGTTTCCGGTCCGCCACGTCTTCAGAGGGGGACAACCTGGGCATACACGCTCCCGGCACCGGCATGGGAGTCCGCCCCGAAAGGGGCCGTCCGGACAATCAGCCCACCTTGCATACACCCCTCGGCCCGGTCGACACCACTCGATCTCATGAAATCGCCGATACCGGTGACCCAGCGGTGAAGCGCCCGCATCTCTCCGTGATCACTTCGTTCATGACCGGCCGTCAGAATCCGGTCAGATCGTGGACCTCCAGCCCGCCCTCGGCGTACCGCCGCCGCAGCACCTTCTTGTCGAATTTTCCGACACTGGTCTTCGGCACTTCGGCGATGAACGCCCAGCGCTCCGGCAACTGCCACTTCGGCACCCGGTCGCTCAAGAACTCCCTGAGCTGCGCCGCCGTGACCGACGCCCCCTCGCGGACGACGACGGACGCGAGCGGGCGCTCCTGCCAGCGGTCGTCCGGGACCCCGACGACGGCAGCCTCGATCACGTCCGGATGCGCCATCAGATGGTTCTCCAGCTCCACCGAGGAGATCCACTCGCCGCCGGACTTGATGACGTCCTTCGCCCGGTCGGTCAGCACCATGTACCCGTCGGCGGACAGGTTGCCGACGTCGCCCGTGCGCAGCCAGCCGTCGTGGAACCTGCCGGGGTCCTCGTCGCGATGGTAGGCGCCGGTGATCCACGGCCCGCGGATCTCCACCTCGCCGACGGCCTCCCCGTCGTTCGCGAGCACCACGTCCCCGTCGCCGACCACCCGGATCTCCAGGCCCGCCAGCACCCGCCCCTGGCTGACCCGGGCCCGCCATGCCCGCTCCCCCTCCGCGCCCGCCGGCGCGTGCGCCATCGTCGCGACCGGCGACGTCTCCGTCATCCCCCACGCCTGCACGATCCGCACGCCGATCTCGTCGAACCCGCGCATCAGCGCCTCCGGCACCGCCGACCCGCCGCACGGGACGAGCCGCAGCGAGCTGAGGTCGGACCCGTGCTCGCGCGTGTACCGCAGCACGTCCGACCAGATCGTCGGGACGGCGCCCGCGACCGTCGGACGCTCCGCCTCGATCAGCTTCACCAGCGGCTCCGCCTGCAGGAACCGGTCCGGCATGACCAGCGCCGCGCCCGCGAGCATCGCCGCGTACGGCAGCCCCCACGCGTTCGCGTGGAACATCGGGACGACCGGCAGCACCACGTCGGCGTCGCTCATCCCCAGCGCGTTCCCGGTGCAGACCGACAGCGAATGCAGGTACGCGGACCGGTGCGAGTAGACGACGCCCTTCGGGTTGCCCGTCGTCCCGCTCGTGTAGCACATGGCCGCCGCGGACCGCTCGTCGATCTCCGGCCACGCGAACTCCGGCGGCGCGCCGGCGAGCAGCTCCTCGTACGAGTGCAGTTCCTTGCCCGCGCCCTCCAGCGGCGCCGTGTCCCCCTCGCCCACCACCACGACGTGCCGGACGGTCTTCATCTGCGGCAGCACCGGCGCGAGCAGCGGGATCAGCGACCCGTCGACGATGACGACGTAGTCCTCGGCGTGGTTGGCGATGTACACGAGTTGGTCGGGGAACAGCCGCAGGTTCAGCGTGTGCAGCACGGCCCCCATCGACGGGACCGCGAGGTACGCCTCCAGGTGCTCGGTGTTGTTCCACATGAACGTGGCGACCCGCTGGTCGCCGTCCACGCCGAGCGCGCGCAGCGCCCCGGCGAGCCGCGCGGCGCGCTCACCGACCTCGGCGTAGCTCCGGCGCCGCGCGCCGTCCCCGGTCCAGGTAGCGATCTCCACGGCCCCGCACACCTGCGTGCCGTACCGCATGATCGTCGTGATGGTCAGCGGGAAGTCCTGCATGGTGCTCCACACGGCACACCTCCGGCTCAGCTGCGGAACTCCGTTCTAGCCCACCCACCGCCCTTTGCCCAGAGCCCACCCCAACCCCCGGGGGTCCGAACCTCAGCCACCGCCCAGCTCGCGCCCGACCCCGCCCCCGACAGCTCGAACCCCGAACCGGGCCAACTCGACCCCGGCCCGGCGGCCCGAACCTCAGCCACCCACCACGGGCAGGCACGCGGAGCGAGTGCAGCGAGCGGAGCGGGCCTGCCCGGCGGTCGGTGAGCCGTTTCGCCGCGGAGCGCCAGCGGAGCGGGGAAACGGCTCACCGACCGTGACGGGGGTTCCAGGGGGTCGCCCCCCTGGGAAAACACAGCCACGGGCAGGCACGCGGAGCGAGTGCAGCGAGCGGAGCGGGCCTGCCCGACGACGGACGAGGCGTTTCGCGCGGAGCGCTAGCGGAGCGGGAAACGCCTCGTCCGTCGCAACGGGGGTTCCAGGGGGTCGCCCCCCTGGGCTAGTACAGCCCCTCGTCGTCGCGGAGGCGGGCCATGGCGCGGGAGACGGTGCTCTTGACGGTGCCGATGCTGACGCCGAGAACGGCGGCGATCTCCGCTTCGGACATGTCCTCGTAATAGCGGAGCATGACGGCGAGGCGCTGCCGTTCGGGGAGGCGGCCGAGGGCGCGGCCGAGGGCGTCGCGCATTTCGGCGCGGCGGGTGTGATCGTCAACCGGGCGGTCGGGAACCTGGTCCGTGGGATAGATATCCAGTTTTTTCCGGCGCCACCAGGAGATCTGGGTGTTGGCCATGGCGCGGCGGACGTAGCCGTCGACGGCGGCGCGGTCCTGGATGCGGTCCCAGGCGAGGTAGGTCTTGGCGAGGGCGGCCTGCAGCAGGTCCTCGGCTTCGGCCCGGTCGCTGGTCAGCCGCCTGGCGGCGCGCAGCAGGGTGGGGCCGCGGTCCGCCACGTAGGCGCGGAACTCCTCGTGCCGCGTGCTGTTCACCGTCACCACCGAACCAGGGGTCGCGCGGAGCCGGCGAGGGGCAGTGGATCTTGTCCGCGCCGGTTCCCGGTACAGTTGACGATCTCAGGTTGATCGTAATTCCGGTCCTACTTAAAGTACATATCCGGGTCAACCAGTTAATAATCCTCATCCCAGGTCGATTGAACGTCTCCCGGCCATCGACTTATCGCGACAAATCCGTCGACAGAGCGTGCACCGCGCGTGACTCTTGACTCGCCGTCCTAACAGACGTCACCCCCCGTGAAGATCGAGCCGGAGTGCCGCCATGCCGTTGCCCCACCGCCGCGCCGCCAGGCGCCGCCGTCTCCGGGAGGCCGTGCTCGGCGCGTCCCCGGAGGCCGGCGCCGGGCTGCCGGAGAACGCCGGCCGGCCGCTCGGCGCGCTGTCCGGGACGATCCTGGACGCGAGCCCGCACCTGCTGGTGCTGGACGCGGACGGCGCCGAGCTGCGGCTCGCGATGAGCGGGGACACGGCGGTGTGGCACGGCGGGCGCGGGGGCCTCGCCGCGCTGCGCCCCGGACGGGAGGCGATCGTGCGGCCGAAGGCCGACGGCCCGGGCATCGACCGGATCTGGGTCGACGCCGACCGGGTCGCCGGCACCCTGCTGGCGTGCGGGCGGGATGTCTGGGAGGTGGACATGGGCCCCCATCGCGGGCGCGCCCATGTGACGATCCCCCCGCACGCCCTCCAGCAGGTGCTCGTCCGGCATCCGCGGCTGGAGCCCGGCTACCTGGTGGACGTGATCTGCGTGCGGTCCCCCAGCGGGACGCAGGCGGTGCGTCCGGGCACGTCCCAGCCCGGGTACCGGGCCGACGACCTGGCGGGGCCGGAGCCGGCGGCGCCCGCGCCGGCGGTGCTGCGCGGGACCGCGACCTGGTTCGCGAACCCGCCGGTGCCGCGCGGCGCGGCGTATCCGGCGGTCGATCCGGAGGGGGACGGCGGCGGGTGCGCGGACGCACCGTCCGGCTGCGTCGCGTTCCCGTACCTGTCGGTCGGCAGCGAGATCACGGTGCACAACGAGTGCACGGGGCGGGCGGGTCGGGTGCCGGTGGTGGAGTGCGGCTGCGCGGCGGCCCGGTTCTGCGACCGGTGCGTGGAGTGCGGGGCGTCGCCGCGCGGCCGGATCGTGGAGCTGACCCCGGAGACGTTCGTGGGGCTCGGCGGCGATCTGGAGGCCGGGTGCTTCAACGTGCTCGCGCGGCCGGAGGTCCCGGCGATCGGTTTCGGCGGCGGCGCGGAGGAGGCCCCGGGATGGTGACGTTCCAGAACACGCAGGTGCTGCTGCTGGCGATGGTGCTGCTGGCGGCGTGCCTGGCGAAGCTGACGATCCGCGAGCGGGTCGCGGAGGCGCCGGACCACGTGCACGGCGTGCCGGTCCCGGCGGGGCTCGCGGGGCTGGCGGCGCTGCGCCGCAGCCGGGGGCTGAACGTCGGGCTCGGGCTCGGCGAGGGGGTGCTCGGGCTGGCGCTGCTGGTGACCTCGCAGTTCTCGGTGCGGCTGGCCACGACGCTGGCGTTCGCGGCGGCGACGTGGGTGGTGGGGGAGCTGCGCGTGCGGCGGCCGGACGCGGGGTGCGGCTGCTTCGGCGGCCTCAGCGCCAAGCGGGTCGGCCGCCGCAGCGTGGCGCGCGCGCTGCTGTTCACCGGGGCGGGCATCGCGTCGCTGGGCGCGCCGATGGCGGGCCTGGACGTGCTGCGCGACGAGCACACGCAGGTGGGGCCCGTGCTGATCCTGGAGCTGGCGCTGTTCGCGGCGCTGTCCCCCGAGTTGCGGGAGTTGCTGGACCGGCGGTCCCGCGCGCGCGGGCTGGGGCGTCCGGAGGCGCCGTGCGAGCGGCGCCGCAGCCCCATGTCGGAGACGTACGCGGCGCTCTATGACAGCGCCGCGTGGCTGGAGCACGAGAACGCGGTGGCGAGCGCGGTTCCGCTGGACGTGTGGCGGGAGGGCTGCTGGCGGTTCGTGGTGTTCCCGGCCCGGCGGGACGGGCGGGACTTCGAGATCGTGTTCGCGGTGTCCACCGCGGAGCGGGGGCGGGCGGTCCGGGCGGCGCTCGTCCCGGCGCGGATGCCGACCGCTGTCTAAGCGTCTCTTGGACGCGTCCAAGAATGCCGTAGAGATTCCTCGCGGGGAGAGCGGGCACTGACCGCGGGTGGGGGGAAACGGCGGCGGCTACCTGCGGTTCCCGTCGGTCTGCGGCGACGACGTCGTCTTCGTGTGCGAGGACGACCTGTGGACGGTGCCCGCGTCGGGCGGCCGGGCGTACCGGCTGACGGCGGGGGTCGCGGCGGCCGCCTATCCGCGGCTGTCGCCGGACGGGCGGCTGCTGGCGTTCGTCGGGCGGGAGGAGGGCCCCGCCGAGGTGTACGTGATGCCGGCGGCGGGCGGTGCGGCGCGGCGGCTGACGTTCCATGGGACGTCCTGCACGATCACCGGCTGGGACCCGGACGGGCGGATCGTCTATGCCAGCGATGTCCGGCGCCCGTTCCGCGGCTACCAGTGGCTGTACGCGATCGACCCGGACGGCAGCGGCATCCCGGCCGAGCTTGCGTACGGGCCGGCGAGCAGCGCGACCTACGGGCCGGGCGGCGCGGTCGTCATCGGCCGCAACACCGCCGATCCGGCCAGGTGGAAGCGGTACCGGGGCGGCACCGCCGGCGACCTGTGGACCGACCCGGACGGCTCGGGCGGGTTCCGCCGCCTCATCGAGCTCGACGGGAACCTCGCGGCGCCCTGCCGGGTCGGCGGCCGGGTCTACTTCCTGTCCGACCACGAGGGCGTCGGGAACGTCTACTCGTGCCTGCCCGACGGCACTGACCTGTGCAGACACACCCACCACGAGGACTACTACGCCCGCAACCTCGCCGACGACGGCCGGCGGCTGGTCTACCACGCCGCCGCCGACCTGTACGTCCTCGACCCGGACGGCGACGCCGGGCCGCGCCGCGTCGACGTGCGGCTCGGCAGTTCCCGCACGCAGCGCAACCGCCGGTTCGTGCCCGCCGCCGAGTACCTCGACACGGTCACGGTGAACTCGGCGGGCGACGGCCTGGCGATCACCACGCGCGGCAAGGCGTACTCGTTCGCGGCGTGGGAGGGGCCCGTCCGGCAGCACGGGCGGCAGGACGGCGTTCGGTACCGGCTGCTGACCTGGTTCAACGACGACCGGCGGCTGATCGCGGCGGCGTCCGGCGAGGACGGCCGGGAGCGGCTGGTGGTGCTGACGGCGTCCGGCGCGCGGGACGCGGCGCACGCCGAGACGTCCGGGGACGTCGGCCGCGTGCTGGAGCTGGCGCCGTCACCGGCCGCGGACCGGTTCGCGTTCACCAACCACCGCAACGAGCTGTACCTGCTCGAACCGGACGGGGACGGCCCGCTGGAGCCGGTGCCGCTGGACGTCAGCCCGTACGGCGCGATCAGCGGCCTGGCCTGGTCGCCCGGCGGCGAGTGGCTCGCCTACGCCTGCCCGACGTCCGCGCAGACCACCGCGATCAAGGTGTGCAACGCCGAGACGGGCCTGGTCGCGCCGGTCACCCGGCCCGTCCTGCACGACCGCGCGCCGGCCTGGGATCCGCTGGGCCGCCACCTGTACTTCATCGGGCAGCGGGTGTTCGACCCGGTGTCCGACACGCTCCAGTTCGACCGGGGCTTCCCGCTCGGCGCCCGCCCCTACGCGATCACGCTGCGCCGGGACGTGCCGTCGCCGTTCGCGCCGGCGCCGCGTCCGGTGGCCGGCGAGGAGGCGCCCGCGCCCGGTGAGGCGAGCCTCGCGGAGGGGTCGGACGCGCGCGACGTCACCGGTCCCGGTCTCGGCGCGAGCGTCGCGGCGGCGTCCCGGCTGGCGATCGACTTCGACGGGATCGAGCGGCGCGTCGTCGCGTTCCCGGTCGCGGAGGGCCGGTACGGGCGGATCGCCGGGGTCAGGGGCGGGGCGCTGTACTCGGTGTTCCCGGTGAAGGGCGGCCGCGGCGACGACCCGGCGCTCGGCCGCGTCGACGCGTTCGACTTCGCGGCGCGGCAGGCGCGGACCCGGCTGCGCGACGTCGGCGACTTCTGGCTCGCCCGCGACGGCGTCACCCTGCTGTACCGGTCGCGGTCGCGGTTGCGGCTGGTCACGGCCGGGCGCGAGCAGCCCGCCGACGACCGGCCGGGCCGCCGCAGCGGCTGGATCGACCTGGACCGCGTGAAGGTGTCGGTGTGCCCGGCGACCGAATGGCGGCAGATGCTCCGCGAGACGTGGGTGCTGCAACGCGAGCACTTCTGGGACGAGGACATGGCGGGCATCGACTGGGACGCCGTGTACCGCCGCTACCTCCCGCTTGTCGACAAAGTGACAACTCGTGGGGAGTTCTCCGACCTGCTGTGGGAGATGCAGGGCGAGCTCGGCACGTCCCACGCCTACGAGATCGGCGGCGAGTACCGCAGCCGCCCCGTCTACGAGCAGGGCTTCCTCGGCGTCGACTGGGCCGTCCGCGACGGCCGGTTCGTGATCGCGCACATCATCGAGGGCGACCCGTGGGACCCGGCCGCCACCTCCCCGCTGAACCGGCCCGGCATCGACGTGCGGCCCGGCGACGCGGTCGTCGCGATCAACGGCGAGCCCGTCGCGCCGGGCGGCGTGGTCCCCGGCGAGCGGCTGGTGAACCTCGCCGGCGAGGAGGTGCTGCTGACGCTCCGGCGCGGGGACGCCGCGCCGTTCACCGTCGCCGTGAAGACCCTCGCCGACGAGCGTCCCGGCCGGTACCGCGACTGGGTCACCGCGAACCGCGCGCTCGTCCACGAGCGGACCGGCGGCCGCGCCGGCTACCTGCACGTCCCCGACATGGGCCCGGACGGGTTCGCCGAGTTCCACCGCGGCCTCCTCGCCGAGTACGACCGCGAGGCGCTGATCGTCGACGTGCGGTTCAACGGCGGCGGCAACGTGTCCGGCCTGCTGCTGCAGAAGCTCGCGCGCCGCCGGATCGGCTACAACTTCCCGCGCTGGGGCGTCCCGATGCCGTACCCGCGCGAGTCGCCGCGCGGGCCGATGGTCGCGATCACCAACGAGCGGACCGGCTCGGACGGCGACATCTTCAGCCACGCCTTCAAGCTGCTCGGGCTCGGCCCGCTCATCGGCCGCCGGACGTGGGGCGGCGTCGTCGGCATCCGGCCCCGGCACCGCCTCGCCGACGGCACCGTCACCACGCAGCCCGAGTTCTCGTTCGCCTTCGACGACGTCGGCTGGCGGGTCGAGAACTACGGAACGGACCCCGACATCAATGTCGACATAACGCCACACGACCACGCGAACGGCACCGACGCGCAACTCGTCCGGGCGATCGACGAGGCGCTCGCCCTACTGGACCGGTTTCCGCCGCACACGCCGGACCCGTCCACCCGGCCGGTGTTCAAGCCCGGCGGCGGCTGAGCCGCGGCCGGCCCATGACCGAAGCGCGTCACCAGTTCTCGTCGGTGTCCTCGTCCCGGTCGTGCAGGTCGTCGAGCTGGTTGCCGTACAGCTCGTCCTCGTCGTCCTGGCGGTGCGGGCGGCGGCTCGCGATGCCCTCGTCGTGCATGCCGCCCATGTCGGAGGAGTACTCGTCGTCCTGCCCGAACCCGTGGCCGCCGCCCTCGAACCCGGATTCGTCCTGGTAGCCGTACGGGCCGTGGCCGTAGCCCTGGCCGCCCTGCTCCTGCCGCATCGTCGGCTCGTCGGTGCCCCGTGACTCCGACGACCCCGTCGACGAGTCCGGCTCGTCGCCGCGCGCGTACGCGTCCTCCTCGCGGGTCGAGTACAGGTCGTCCGGGTCTTGGCCCCGGTAGCGGTCCTGCTCGTCCATCGTGATCCCCCCGTCGTCAGCGTTCGCGCCAGATCCGGCACATCCGGCCCATACCCAGATAACTCCGCGCAACAACCGCGATGACGGACAACACCCTCTGTCTATCTATAGCTCTTTCTAGGAAGGAAGCTAGAAAGCCTTAGAGAAACCTCGGAAGGCAGGCGAGCAGAATCTACGGCTCTCTAGCACTTCTGCTAGAAAGTCGTATAAGCATCGGACGACGAGAACCGATGCAGCCTTATAACGGCTCCTAGCGCTGACGCTAGAAAGCTCTAGAGAACCCTTGCGCCCGTCAGGCGGGCTGGGAGCGGAGGTACTTGCCGAAGTGCGGGACGGTGAACGCGACCATGCCGCGTTCCGCGCTGTAGATGAGGCCCTTCTTGATCAGGCCGTCGCGGGCCGGCGACAGGCTGGACGGCTTGCGGCCCAGCTCGTCGGCGACCGCCGCCGTCGGCACCGGGTCGTCGCCGAGCATCGCCATCGCGCGCATGTAGTCGCGCTCGGCGGGCGTCGCGCGCTCGTAGCGGCTGCCGAAGAAGCCGACCGCCAGCTCGCTCTCCGCCTCCGGCGCGGCGACCCGGATGTCCTCGGCGGTGATCGGGGTGTCGGGCGCGACGTCCCACACGACCTTCGCGTACGCCTGCACGAAGTACGGGTAGCCGTCGGCCGCGCCGTACAGCGCGTCGAGGGCGTCCTTGGTGAAGGTGACCTCCTCGCGCTCGGCGGGCGCGAGCAGCGCGACGTCGGCGGACTCGCGGTCGAGCCGGTCGATGCGCGCGTAGCGGAACAGCCGCTCGGAGTAGGACTTGCTCGCCGACAGCACGGCGGGCAGGTGCGGCAGGCCCGCGCCCACGACGATCAGCGGGCCGCCGATCTGCGACAGCTCGTGGCACGCGGCGCACAGCGCGGACACGTCGTCGGCCGGGACGTCCTGCATCTCGTCGACGAACAGCGCGATGCCCGCGCCCACGTCCGTCGCGACGGACGCGGCGTCCACGAACAGCTCGGTCAGGTCGATCTCCAGGTCGCCGGAGTCGGCGCGGCCCCGCGAGGCGGGCACGTCGATTCCCGGCTGCCACCGGTGCGCGCGCGCCTTCGCCTTGGTGCCGGACGGCTCGGGCCCGGCCTGCGCGAACGCCTTCAGGACGCCGAGGAACGCCTCGATCCGGTCGGGCGCGCGGTGCCGGGGGGCCAGCTCCCGCACCGCCATGTGCAGCGCGGACGCGACCGGCCGCCGGATCGACTGGTCGGGGCGCGCCTCGATCTTGCCGGTGCCCCAAAGCTTCTGGATCGCCATCGACCGGAACGCGTTGAGCAGCACGGTCTTGCCGACGCCGCGCAGCCCGGTGATGATCATGCTGCGCTCCGGGCGGCCTCGGGCCACCCGTTCCAGCACCACCTCGAACTGCCTCAGCTCACGGTCGCGGCCGGCCAGCTCGGGAGGGCGCTGCCCGGCGCCAGGGGCATAGGGATTGCGCACGGGGTCCACGCTCTCGGACTCTATGAGGCGATATAGCTGCGGCCGTAGATTTGGGTAGAAACCGCTGCGGCGTGTCGCGTGCTCGTGCCGCCCGCCGTGCCGCGCGCGACCGTCGGCGCCCCCGGGTACCGTCCCGTGGGGAGCGTGTGCGGTGCGGTTGAGAGGTGGGGCCGCGATCGCCACCATGTCGCCTCCCGGCGAGCGGGTCCGAACAAGTCGAACTTCTGTTCGACTCATTCGAACACAGTAGCGCACGCCTCCCGCCCCGTCACCCGAACCCGCCGACTCCCCTGACGGCTTCCGGACGCGCCTCCCGGACGCGGGTTCCGGGCACACTTCGCGGCCGGACGTGGCCCCGGCCGAACTCACCTCCACCCGGACACGTCGAAACGAGCATGTTCGCGGCAGCCGGCCCAACCGGACACCACACGCTCGCGGCGCCCTCGGCCGCCGGGCCCGACGTCTTCGCCGTCTTCCCCTTCCTGTTCTTCGGGATCGTGGCCCTGGTCGTGGTCGGCATCGTGTGGGCGGCGGTGCAGAACAGCCGGCGCATCAAGGCGCTCCACGCGTACGCGGCCCAGTGCGGCTGGTGGCCGATCACCGCCGACCAGCCGATGCCGGGCCCGGTCGCGCAGGCGGCGCGGTCCCGGCGGACGAAGCTGGCGGTCGCGACGACGCGCGAGCACCCGATGTGGCTGGTCTGGCACCGGTGGACGGAGAGCAGCGGCACCGGCGACAGCCGCACCACGTCCACCCACGACCTGACCCGCTACTTCCTGTTCCTCGGCCCGGGATACGAGGACGTGGAGGTCGTCAAGCGGACGGCCATCGGCGGGTTCTTCATGCCGGTCCGCGGCGTCGGCACCGGCGACGCGGACTTCGACAAGCGGTTCCTGATCCGCGGGCCCGGCGAGCAGCAGGCGGTGCGGCTGCTCACGCCCCCGATCCGCGCGGCGATGCTGTCGGGCCACGCCCCGGCCTGGGCGGTGTCCGCGGGCGTGCTGATCTCCGCGGACTCCGTGGCGCCGTCCGTCCAGACCCTCGAACCGCGGGCGCAGGCGCTGATCGTCCTGGCCCGCATGCTGGCCTCCGGCGGATAGGGCGGCTCAGCCGCCGCGGCGGGCGGCCCAGACGGTGCGCTCGGTGCGCAGGGCCAGGTCGTCGCGGTGCAGGATGCTGCCGGGGCCGCCGGTGTCGAGGAGCCGGTCGAGCGCGGCGAGGTCGTCCGGTGCGAGCTCGTCGGCGACGGCGGCGCGGACGCGCCGCAGGGTCCCCAGGGCGTAGCGTCCGACCGTCTCGTCGCGGGAGCCCTCGATGTTCGCGGTGAAGACCTGCTCGCCTTCCACGACGAATCCGGCATTGGTCAGCATCGGCCCCCAGTCGGCGCCGCGATACGGCATCTCCTCGGCACTGGAGCGGTCGGCGGCGGTGTAGAGGCGCGCTTCCAGTCCGGGCCGGTCCTGCGGGGCGTCGTCGGGCAGGAAGTTGGGGAGACCGGCCAGCTCGACGACGGCGAACAGCCCACCCGGCGCGAGCAGGTCGCGGACCTTGCGCAACGCGCGGTTAGGGTCGGCCATGTGGTGCATGGAGGCGGAGGCCCACACCAGGTCCGGCGTGCCAAGGTCAGGCCAGTCCGCGTCGAGATCGGCCCGGACGAGGCTTACTCGCTCGTCCACGCCCTGCGCGCGCGCCTTCTCCTCTAGGCGATCGAGGTGCTCGGCCGAGGAATCGACGGCGGTCACGTGCGCCTCCGGGAAGCGGGCGAGCAGCGCGAAGGTGCCGGCACCCGTCCCGCAGCCCAGATCCACGATCTTGCGCGGGCTTCCCTCGACCGGCAGCCAGGCGGTCGTGGCGGCGATGTGCTCGGCGAGGATCTCCGCGCTCAGATCGAGCATCTCGACCTGGTCCTCGTCGTCGTGGTGATGCCCGTGCCCGTGCCCGTGCTGGTGGCCGTGGTGCCCGTGCGGCGGCGTGTGGCTCATAAGGCCACATTAGAAGGCCACATCAGAAGGGCCGCCGTCGGCGGGCGCGGTTTTGTCGGCGGGCGCGGATAGCGTCGCCGACATGGGGCGGATCCGATACCTCAAGGGCGACGCGACCTCGCCGCAGGCGAAGGGCCCGAAGGTCATCGCGCACATCTGCAACGACCGGGGCGGCTGGGGCAAAGGGTTCGTGGAGGCGGTCTCGAAGCGCTGGCCCGAGCCCGAGGCCGCCTACCGGAGCTGGCACCGCGAACGCGCGCGCAACGACTTCGGGCTGGGCGCCGTCCAGATCGTCCAGGTCAAGCCGGACATCTGGGTCGCCAACATGATCGGCCAGCACGGCACCAGGACCTCGCGCAGCGCCGGGCCGCCGATCCGCTACGAGGCCGTCCGCGAGTGCCTGCACCGGCTCGCCGCCGAGGCCGCCGCCCTCGGCGCGTCCGTCCACATGCCGCGCATCGGCTGCGGCCTGGCCGGGGGCCGCTGGAGCCGCATCGAGTCCCTCGTCACCGCCGAGCTCGCCGACCTCGACGTCACGGTCTACGACCAGGACTGATCACCACCGCGACCCTGGCGCCACGCGGACGTTGGCTCTCGCGGGTGACGTGCGTCCGGCACCGCGATTCCTAGCGTGAAGGCCCTCACGACCTGGAGGGACCACACGTGATCAAGCACAAGCGGGCGATGGGCGGCGCACTCGCGTTCGGGCTGGCGATCGGCGCGCTGGCGGGGACCGGCGTGCCGAAGGACCCGGCCGCGGCCTCGACCGGCGACACCCGGCTGCCCGCGATCCTGCACCGGCTGACCACCGCCGACGGCGCGCCCGGGGCGCTCCTCGACGTCCGGGACCGGCGCGGCCGCACCACCGCGCTGACCAGCGGCGTCGGGGACGTGCAGACCCGCACGCCCGTCCCCGGCGACAGCCGTTTCCGGATCGGCAGCGTGACGAAGACGTTCGTCGCGACGGTCGTGCTCCAGCTGGTCGGCGAGCACCGCGTCGCGCTGGACGCGCCGGTCGAGCGCTACCTGCCCGGCGTCATCCGGGGGCACGGCAACGACGGTCGGCGCATCACCGTCCGGCAGCTGCTCCAGCACACCAGCGGCCTGCCCGACTACCTCGACTACGTCACCCCGCAGGACATCCTCAAGGACCCGCTCGCCCACCACGACCTCCGCGCCATGGTGGACGCGGCGCTCGCGCACCACCGGGTGTTCAAGCCCGGCACGCGCTGGAAGTACTCCAACACGAACTACATGGTGGCGGGGCTGCTCATCGAGAGCGTGACCGGCCACCCGTACGGCGACGAGATCCGCGACCGCGTCATCAAGCCGCTCGGGCTGGACGCGACGTCCGTGCCGGGCGACTCGCCGGCGATCCCCGGGCCGCATCCGCGCGGGTACGTGCGGCCGGGCGAGGGCGCGCCGCTGATGGACGTCACCGAGCTCAACCCCTCGGTCGCCGGGCCGGGCGGCGGGATGATCTCCAGCGGGCGCGACCTGGGCCGGTTCATGGGCGCCCTGCTCGACGGCAAGCTCCTGCGCCCCGCCGAGCTGCGGGAGATGATGCGGACCCGTTCGACCGGCAATTCGGACGGCCGCGCCTACGGCCTCGGCCTGGAGAGCAGGCCACTGCCCTGCGGCGGCCTCTACTGGGGGCACACCGGCGACATGCTCGGATTCGAGACGGTCACCGGCGCCACGTCCGACGGAAGGCAGGCGACCGCCATGGTCAACCTCGACCCGGGCGGCTCCGAGGCCCAGGACGCCGACATGGAGACCGCCGTCCAGACGGCCCTCTGCTCCTAACCGCCCGGTACGTCAAAGACCTCTGCCCGGCTCGCGGGAACCGCCGGTGAGCGCGGTGAGCTTGCGCTGGAACGTGGCGCGCTCCGGTTCGTTGCCGGTGAGGGCCAGCGCGGCCCGGTAGGCGTCCGCCGCCTCGGCGCGGCGGCCGAGGCGGCTCAGCAGATCCGCCCGCGCCGCGTGGAACAGGTGGTAGCGGCGCAGCTCCGCGGCGCCGGACAGGTCGTCCAGCAGGACGAGCCCCGCCTTGGGCCCGTCGCGCATCGCGACGGCCACCGCCCGGTTCAGCGCGACCAGCGGGGACGGCTCGATCCGCAGCAGCACGTCGTACAGCGCCACGATCTGCGGCCAGTCCGTGTCGTCGAAGCTCACCGCCTCGTCGTGCAGCGCCGCGATCGCCGCCTGCACCGCGTACGGCCCCGCACCGGGCCCCGTCAGCGCCGCGACGACGAGCCTTCGCCCCTCCGCGATGAGGCCGGCGTCCCACAGCGTCCGGTCCTGGTCCTCCAGCAGCACCTGGTTCCCCGCCGCGTCCACCCTGGCCGCGCGCCGCGCATCGGTGAGGACCAGCAGCGCGAGCAGCCCCTTCACCTCCCGCTCCCCGGGCAGCAGCCCGTCCAGGATCCGAGCGAGCCGGACGGCCTCGTCCGCCAGCCCGGGACGCATCAGCCCGTCACCCGAACTGGCGGCGTACCCCTCGGTGAAGACCAGGTAGACGGCGCGCAGCACCCCCGGCAACCGGCCCGGCAGCTCCTCCGGCCCCGGCACGCGGAACGGGATGCGCGCGTCCCGGATCTTCCGTTTCGCCCGGACGATCCGCTGCGCCATCGTCGCGGTCGGCACCAGGAAGGCGCGCGCCACCTCGGGCGTCGTCAGGCCCGCGAGGAAACGCAGCATCAGCGCCGTCCGCGCCTCCACCGGCAGCGCGGGATGGCAGCAGGTGAAGAACAACCGCAGCCGCTCGTCCGGGATGTCGTCGAAACCCGGTTCAGCGGCGCGGTCGGCCTCGACCCGCAGCGCCGCCAGCCGCGCCGCCTGCACGCGATCGCGCCGGATCCGGTCGAGCGCCTTGCGGCGCGCCACCGTCAGCAGCCACGCCGGCGGCCTGTCCGGCACACCGTCGACCGGCCACCGCTCCAACGCGGTCTCCATCGCGTCGGACACGACCTCCTCGGCCAGGTCCAGATCCCCGAACCTGGCCGCGAGCAGGGCGAGCAGCCGGCCCCGGTCCTCGCGGAACACCGCCTCGACGGAACCGGCCGCCCCCTCCCCGCTCACGCCGCGTCCGGCTCCCACACCGTCCGGACCTGGACGGTGCCGTACCTGGCCCCCGGACAACGCGCCGCCCAGTCCAGCGCCGCGTCCAGGTCGGGGACGTCGATCAGGTAGTAGCCGCCGACCATCTCCCGCGTCTCGGCGAACGGCCCGTCCGTCACGACCCGCTTCCCGTCCCCGCGCACATGCACGGTCGTCGCGTGCTCGAGATCGAGCGCCTGACCGTCGACCTTCACCCCCGCGTCGGTCACCGCCTTCTCGAACGCCATGAACTCCTCCACCGTCGGCTCCCCGGCCGGCCGCTCCACCCCCGACTCGGGCGACCACGTATTGATCAGCAGCAGATACTTCACCGCGCACTCCTCACACCTAGAGACGGTTGCACGGTAATGACGCACCCCCACCCCCCAAATCGACACACCCCTCAAGAAAAGATTCCTCTCGCCCGGTTGCCGCACGGCTTCCGCCCGGACGACATCCAGGCGAAGACCGCCCGGCATACGAGATAGCCGACCTCCTATCCCAACTGGCGCCCGGCAACTGATGGACATCCTGACCATGGATGTCGTCTACCGCGTTCCCCACGGCCCCTGGGACGGCGACCGCGTGCACGAGGCGACGAGCCGGGTGATCGAAGCGGTCGACACGAACGCCCGATGGCGGACGAACACCTTCGATGACCACTGGAATTCCGTCCCGGCCCTGTCCGTGGTCGCACCGAAGGCCGCCGAAGACTGAGGCACCCGCCCCTCTACCGCGTCGGCCGCGAGGCCCTGGCCGACGGGGACGAGGTAACCCAGCTCGTACCGGTCGGCCGGGACGATGTTGAGGGCGTCAGGGATTGTCGTCTTGCGAGATCAGGTCGTACTCGTCCACGTCGAGCTCTGCCCCGAGTTCGACGAGGAAGGCCAGTGTGGGGCCGTCCAGATGCCAGCCGAAGAGATTCGGTTCCTGTGGCGCCGGAGAGCCTAGAGCCTGCTCCTCCGATCCCGGGTCCGCGTCTTCGAAGTAGCGGACGACCTGGAGTACCGCGCCGCCGTGTTCCTCGTCGTCCGCGGCCAGACGAGCGGCAAGCCCGGCGACGCGATCGGCATGGGGCCGGAGCCTGTCCAGCACGCGAGTGATCTGTTCGTCGACGCACAGGCCGGGCTCCCGGCACACGATCTCCCAGGCGTGCGACACCGGCACCTCGGTCGGTGTCGTGAATCGGCTGCCGCGGACGGACACCTCGTCGGGAGCGATCCTCAGCACAGCAGTCATCTCATGCGCCGTCACATGCCGACTGAAGAGGGCAAAGTAGACGTATTGCCGTACGGGCACACCAAGATCCTAACCGTGATCCAGATGGGAACCCGGCCAGGCACTACTCGACGGGGATGACGTAGCCCAACTCGTACCGATCGGTGGGGATGACGATGTCCGCCGTCTCGACCGGGCGGTCGGTGGTGCGGTACGTCCGCCGGATCACCATGATGATCGCGCCGACCGGCTCGTCGAGCCGCTCGGCCTCGGCGGCGAGGATCGGCCGGGCGGTGACGACCTCCTCCGCCGCCTCGACCTCCTGCCCGATCGCCCGCATCCGCGCGACGACGCCGGCACCCGCGTACGGCCCTTCCTCCGGGAACATGACCTCCGTGCCACGGGTGATCGCAAGCGGCTCCCACGAGACCGACGCCATCACGGGCCGTCCGTCGGCGAGAAAGGTGTAGCGGCTGCACATGACGTCGTCGCCCACCGCGATCTCGAGGCGCTCCGCGACCGCTTCGGTGGCCTGCTCGGTCGAGGACGAGACACGCCAGTCGCCGGTCCGGCCCTGCCTGGCCATCTCCTCGCGGAACGGGCTGGTGGTCCGGCCTTCCTTGTACCAGTAGCGCGAGATCCGCCTGAGCTCCGGGCGGCGGCGCACGTACGTCCCGGACCCGGAGCGCGCTTCCAGATGGCCCTCGGAGATGAGCAGCCGGACGGCCTGGAGGGCGACCGCGTCCGAAACGCCGTAACGCTCACGCAGCTGCGGACGCGAGGGGATCTTGTCACCCGGCGCCAGCACCCCCTCCATGATCTGTTGCCGCAGGTCATCCGCGATGCGCTGGTAGGCGGGCTGCGTCACGGTGGCTCCGAGTGGCCGGGGGCGGGCGATGTTCAGGCACAGCTTGACAAGCTGTGCGCACCGCATGCGAGCTGTGCGCACAGCTTGGCGACCCAGCGTACAAGATCGCACGGCGGAGGCAACCCCATGGAGTGGACCCAGGAGTACCCCGGCCTCCCGTGCATGGTCCCGGCGATACGCGCCTTCGTCCGGGGCTTGCTGAGCGACTCCCCGCGGGCGGAGGAAGCCGAGAGCGTCATCGCCGAACTGGCCGCCAACTCGTTGCGGCATACGCCGAGCGGCGGCCCCGGCGGCGTCGTCGCCATCACGGTGACCGTCCGCCCGGGCTGGGCACGCGTCGCCGTCTCCGATTCCGGCAACGGGGCCTGGTCTCGGCCCGCGGCGACTGAGCGCAGTGGCGACTACGGGCGCGGCCTGCTCCTCGTCGACGCGTTCGCCGACAAAGTCGGGCACGACGCTGACGAGGAGGGACAGACCATGTGGGCCGAATTCACCTGGAGCGAAGATGCCTGCACCCGCCGCGAGCGGGAGAGCGGCGGCCCATAGAGCCGGGGGCGCGTCGCGGTAAATCACCAGACGCCCGCACCCATCGCGGCCAGGCGCGCGCCGGGCCGCTCACACGAGGCGGCCCCGGCGCGGCGATTGCGGCGCCGGCCGGGACCTGACCAGGAAACGAGGTCCTGGCTGTGGCGAATCGTACGATCTCCGGCGACCCGCTCGCCGCGCTTGCCGCGCATCTGTCGGCGCATCGGCTCGCGGTGGAGCTGACGTCGCGCGGGCTCCGGGTCACCAATCCGGACGTTCCAGGGTGTTGCGACGAGAGCGGCTCCGCGTCCGACCTCATCACCTGCCGTGCGCGGGGCGAGGACTTCGGGAACGCGTGGTTCTGGACGTCGTGGGGCGAGCCGATCGCGCGCGCCGACCGGATCGTCGATGCCGCCGTGGTCGTCCGCGGCTATCTGTCGGGATCGGGACGATGACGGCGCCATGGGCGGTCGTCGAACTCGATCCTGAGCGGGTGGCGGCGGAACTCGCGCGGCGGTTCCCTGGGGTGTCGGCGTGGCGTGGCGAGTACACGGGACGGTGGTGGGCGGTCGCGCGTGACTGGGTGGGGCGTGACCGGTTGGTGGAGGCCGGGACGCCTGCGGCGCTCGTGCGGGTGCTGTGCGAGATCGGCGCGGGGTGCCCGCCGGTTCGGGCGGCGTCCGCCCAGGGGCGGGCGCCCTCACGGGTGGGTGAGCCCTGGCGTCCGGTCGCGGCGCGGGACGAGCGGACGCGCCGGAGCGGCTGGTTCCGACGCATGGTCGGGGTGCTGAGCGCCGCCTGAGCCGGGCGGCGGTGCGGCTTCCCCCGGGCCGCGCCGCCGCCCTTTTCCTCAGGACAGGGGCTCGTCCGCGGCGGACAGGTGGGGGACGGGGACGGTGCCCATGCGGCCGGCCTGGAAGTCCTCGAACGCCTGGACGATCTCGTCGCGGGTGTTCATGACGAACGGGCCGTAGCGGGCGACGGGCTCGCGGATGGGGAGGCCGCCGAGGATCAGGATCTCCCAGCCGTTCGCGCTGGCGAGGGGCTGGGAGTCGGCGGCGCGGACGACGAGGCCGTCCTGCGAGCCGTGGTGGTGCGAGCCCGCGAAGACCGCGAGCTGACCCTCGTCCAGACCGATCTCCTCGACGCCGGCGGTGCCGCGTCCGGACAGGACGTAGACCATCGCGTTGAACTCGCGCGGCCACGGCAGGGTGAGGCGGGCGCCGGGCGCGACGGTGGCGTGCAGGTAGTTGATCGGCGTGTAGGTGACGCCGGGGCCGTCGTGGCCGGCGAGGGAGCCGGCGATCACCCGGACGAGCGAGGAGCCGTCGTCGGCGGCGAGCAGCTTGACGTCGCGGGCCTGGATGTCCTGGTAGCGGGGTTCCACCCACTTCTGCGCGCGCGGCAGGTTCACCCAGAGCTGGACGCCGTGGAACAGGCCGCCCTTGGTGACGAGTTCGGGCGGCGGCTGCTCGATGTGCTGGATGCCGGACGCGGCCGTCATCCACTGGGTGGCGCCGTCGGAGATGAGGCCGCCGCCGCCCGTGGTGTCCTGGTGCTGGAAGGCGCCGTCGATGATGTAGGTGACGGTCTCGAACCCGCGGTGCGGGTGCCAGGGCGTACCCTTCGCCTCGCCGGGGGCGTACTCGACGGCGCCCATGTGGTCGAGGAGGAGGAACGGGTCGGCGAGGGACAGGTCGATGCCGGGGAAGGGGCGGCGGACCTCGAAGCCCTCGCCCTCCAGGTGGCGCTTCGCGGTGACGATCTTGGCGACGCGGCGCCAGTCGGTGTCCGCCTCCGGCAGCAGCGGCAGCCGGGGCAGGGTCAGCGGGTCGGCCATCACGGCTGGCATGGGGTCCTCCTCCGTCGGTGCCCGTCCGTGGCGGGCGTTGCCCCCTACAATCTAGTTGATGGTTCAACTATTCCCGGACTATACTGATCCGCATGAGCGAACCACGCTGGCTCGATGCCTCCCAGCAGCGCGATTGGCGGGCCTACGTCGACGGCAGCGTCCGGCTCACCGAGCTCATGGACCGCGACCTGAAGACCAAGCACGGGCTGTCGGTGTCGGAGTACGAGATCCTCGTCCGGCTGTCGGAGGCGCCCGACCACCGGCTGCGGATGGCCGAGCTCGCCGCCAACGCCAGCCAGTCGCGCAGCCGCCTGTCGCACACCTGCTCCCGGCTGGAGTCCAAGGGCCTGGTCAAGCGGGACAACTGCGGCACCGACAAGCGCGGCGTCTACGCGCAGCTCACCGAGGAGGGCTACGCCGCGCTGGAACGTGCCGCCCGCGACCACGTCGAGGTCGTCCGCGAGCACCTGATCGACGTGATCGACCCCGCCGACCTGGAGGCCATCGGACGGGCCTTCGGCGCCGTCCTCAAGCGGCTCGGCGCGAGCTGAGCTAGAGCGTGACTGTCACCCCGGTCAGGAACCCCACCGACACCAGGGTGAGGAACACCCACGCCAGCATCATCCCCGCGCCGAACGACCGCCACCGGCCGCCGACCTTCCACACCAGCAGCCCGCCCAGCCCGAACGCCAGCACCAGCAGCGTCACGAACTGCGGCAGCAGGCTCGGCCGACGGCTCATCATCAGCGGCGCGTACATCATCACGAAGTCGATGAACACGAACAGTCCGAACCCGGCGGCGATCGCGCCGACCTCCCGGCCGCTCAGCGCCCGCGTGCGCTCGGCGATGTCCAGCGCCCGCTCGGAGCGCAGCCGCAGCCGCGGGCGCGCGGCGTCCGCGCCCGGGTCCTCCTGCACGCTCTGCGCGACGGCGAAGATCTCGTCCTCGAGGCTCGGGACGTCCCTCTCCTGCGGATCCGCCATTCCGGCTCCCTGAGGGCCGGCGGAAGCCGGGCGACATGCCCGGCGAGGTGGACGACGTTCGCGGCCCGTTCGCCCCGGCCCCTTTCCGGCGGACGCGCCGTCAAACGCACCGTAGCGAATCCGAGGTCCAACGCGAAGGACTCGCGACGTGCCATCCTGCAAAGATGCCAGCCAGAGGGCCACTTCGCAGTGCGGCGTTCGCCGCCGTGTTCATCACCGTGTCGGCCGCCGCGACCGGATGCGGCAACGGATCCGACAACGGGGGCAAGTCCGGATCGGCGACGCCCGCCACGCCGCCGACCGCCACCGGGACCGCCACCCGGTCGGAGAAGCCGTCGGCGAAGCCGACCAGCCAGAAGTTCCAGGCGCAGATCAAGAAGGTCGCCGCCGGGGACCTCAAGTACTCCTGGCATCAGGGCTGCCCGGTCGCGCCGTCCGGGCTCCGGATGATCCAGATGACCTACTGGGGCATGGACAAGAAGCCGCACGCCAACGGGCAGCTCGTCGTCAACGCCAAGGCGGCCGGCGACCTCGTGACGGTGTTCCGCAAGCTCTACGACATGCGCTACCCGATCGAGCGCATGGAGCCGGTCGACAAGTACAAGGGAAGCGACTTCGCCTCCATCGAGGCCGGCAACACCTCCGCGTTCAACTGCCGCAACGCCACCGGGTCCAGCTCGTTCTCCCAGCACGCCTTCGGTCTCGCCGTCGACCTCAACACGTGCCAGAACCCGTACGTCTACGCGGACGGGCACGTCGCCCACAAGAACTGTGCGAAGTACGCGAACCGGAAGAACCGCGATCCCGGGGTGATCCACGCCGGCGACCGGGTGGTGAAGGCGTTCGCCTCGATCGGCTGGGGCTGGGGCGGCGAGTGGAGCGGGGCCCGCGACTACCAGCACTTCAGCAGCAACGGCCGCTGACGCCCGGACCGGCGGGCGCGCCGCTCGCGGTGGCCGCCGGTCGCGCCGCCGGGCCGGGCCCGCGCACGGGGGGTGGACGCGTCGGCGCGTCCGCGCGGGCTGCCGCCCGGAGTCAGACCATCATGAGCGCGATCAGGCCGGCCACGACGACGACCGCGAGGACGGCGAGGCCGACGATGAGCGGCATGTTCGGCCCCGACTTCTCGGCCGGCGCCCGGTTGGCGAAGTTCTGAAACTGGTGGGTGGTTCCTGCCGGATCATTCGGTGTCTGCGACATGCCGAAGAGGGTAACGGATGCCTTCCGCCCGTTTAGGGCGGTTTCCATGGCATCCGAGGAGGGCGGAGAGTGTGGGATTCGAACCCACGAGGACTGTCCCCAGCCCTGGGCGCTTTCAAGGCGCCTGCACTAGTCCACTATGCGAACTCTCCTCGGCCACGCCCGGTGGCCACGGCCAACGATAGCGGGCTCATCCGGCCGCCTCGACCGCATATCCCGGGATCGACGGCCACCGGACCGTCATCACGACCGACTCCTCCTCGGCCTGCCAGGAATGGTCGATGCCGCGTCCCCACACCACGTAGTCGCCGGGCTCGGCGAGCACCACGTCGCGTCCGGGGAACTCGAGCCGGAACCGGCCGCTGATCAGGACGAGCAGCGCGGTGCGCTTCTCACCGCCCGTCCAGCGCGCGCGCCGCTCGCCCTTGGGGTGGACGCCCCACTTGATCTCGACGTCGTCGCTGTGCCGCAGGTCGCCGGGCGGCTTGAAGTGCCCGAGCAGCCAGCCGCGGTCGGCCGCCGCGTCCGCGGCGGCCCTGCCCACGTAGACGCCCTGGTCGTCGCTCTCCACGTGAGGCGACTCTAGCGGCGGCGCCGCGCCGGACGGGTCAGGACGTGCGGTCGGGACGCGGGTAGGCGAAACCGTCGCCGACGACGGCGGCCAGGGTGAGGTAGGCCTCCCGCGTCGTCTGGGCGAGCTGCTCCAGCTCCACCTCGGCGCCCTCCTCCAGGTGGTCGTCGTAGGGGATGCGGACGACGGCGCGGCAGCGGCTCTCGAAGTGCGCCTGCAGCTTGTCCAGGTCGACCTGGCTGCGGGTGCGGTTGCGGACCATCGACAGCACCACGACGCCGTTGCGGACCAGGTGGCCGTGGTCGTGCGCCTCCAGCCAGTCGAGGGTCGCGCTCGCGGACCGGGCGCCGTCCACCGACGGGGAGCTGACCAGGACGAGCTGGTCGGCGAGCTTCAGCACCCCGGCCATCGCCGAGTGCAGCAGGCCCGTCCCGCAGTCGGTGATGCAGATGGAGTAGTACTGCTCCAGGACGGCGGCGACGGCCTCGTAGTCCTCGGCGCTGAACGCCTCGCTGACCGCGGGGTCGCGGTCGGAGGCGAGCACCTCGAGACGCGCGGCGTTCTGCGAGGTGAACGCGCGGACGTCGGCGTACCGCTGGATCTTGTCGCGGCCGTTGAGCAGGTCGCGGACCGTCGCGGCGGTCTCCAGCCGGACCTTGTCCGACAGCGTGCCGCGGTCGGGGTTGGCGTCCACCGCGATCACGGTGTCGCCGCGGATCGAGCCGAGCATCGAGCCGAGGCCGGTCGTGGTGGTCGTCTTGCCGACGCCGCCCTTGAGCGACATCACCGCGACGCGGTGGTGGCCGCCCGCCACGGCGGTGCGGGCGCGGGCGATGAGGTCCTTGCGGCGCATCTCGCCCTGCGACTCGCCGGGGTGGACGCTGCCGCCGGTGGCCTTGTAGACGGCGCGCCGCCAGCCGGAGGACGGCGCGATGCGGCGCTCGCCGAGCAGGTTCTCGGAGCTGAGGCTGTCGGTGTCGTTCGGGTCGCCCTGCTGCTGTTGCGGCTGCTGGCCCGGGTACGGCTGCTGCCCCGGCGGGACCTGCTGGTACGCCCCGGGCTGCGCCGGCTGGCCCTGCTGCGGGTACGCGTAGCCCTGCAGCGGCCGGCCCGTGTTCGGGTCGACGAAGTAGGACTGGCCGGTCGCCGGGTCGACCGCGTACGGCTGGCCCGTGTTGGGGTCGACGAGATAGGGCTGCCCGGTGTTCGGGTCGACCGGGTACGGCTGACCGCCCGCGTTCTGCGCGTACGGCTGACCGGCGTTGGGGTCGGCGGCGTACGGCTGGGCGCTCGCGTTCGGCTCCTGCCCGAAGGACTGCGCGGCGGGGTCGGGCGCGAACGACTGCGCGTTGGGATCCTGCGGGAACGCCTGCGCATTCGGGTCCTGCCCGAAGGGCTGCGCATTCGGATCCGGCGCGAACGACTGCGCATTCGGATCCTGCCCGAAGGGCTGCGCGTTCGGGTCAGGCGCGAAGGACTGGGCATTCGGGTCCTGCGGGAACGGCTGCGCATTCGGATCCGGCGCGAACGACTGCGCGTTCGGGTCCTGCGGGAAGGTCTGGGCGCCGTTCGGGTCGCCGGGGAACGGCTGGGGGCTGCCCGCGTTCGGGTCCATCGGCGGCGGGAACGGCTGGTCGGGCATGTACGGCGGGAGCTGGTCGAGCGGCGGCGCGCCCTGGCCGCCCGCGTCGTACGGCTGCGGCGGCCCGGTCTCCCAGGGCTGCTGCGGCTCGAACGGCTGGTACCCGGCGGCGTACGGCGGGGGCAGCATGCCGCCGTCGAACGGCTGGGGCATGGGCTCGCCGTTGTAGGGCGGCAGGTTCTGCGCCGCGCCCGGGACGGGCGGGGGCGGCCCGAAGCTCTCGGGGCCGAAGTCCGGGCCGAAGTTCTCCGGCGGCTGGAGCGGCGGCGCGGCCAGCCACGGGTTGGCGTTGGGGTCGTGCTGGGGCGGCTGCCCGGGCTCGGCGGGGGCGCCCTGCGGCGGCGCGGCCTGCTGGTCGGCGCCCTGCGGCTGCTGCCCGGCCTGGACGGCCTGCCCGGGGGGCTGCCCGGCCGGTTGCTCGCCCTCGGTGGCGGCCGGCGGGGCGGGGTCGGACGGCCCCGTCGCCTCGCCGCTCATCGCGTCGAGAGAGGCCAGCCGCTCCTCAAGGGAACGCCCGTCGTGCTCGTTCCTCGCCACCGATTTCTCCCCTCGGGCACACCTCAGATGATCATTACGGAGCAGGAGGGCAAAACGACCCCCACGCAGGATACCTGCGCGTCAATACCACGCATCACGTCCGTAGATCGACGTTGCCCCGGCGGGTGCGGGAGGGCCGCGCGTACGGTGCGTCCGGCCGCCGCCCGGTAGCGTGACGGTCATGCATGCGATCGTGATTCGCGAGCCGGGGGACGCCGAGGTCCTGGAGTGGACGCGGGTGCCCGATCCGGAGCCCGGGCCGGGCGAGGTGCTGGTCGACGTGGTGGCGAGCGCGGTGAACCGCGCGGACGTGATGCAGCGGATGGGCTTCTACAACCCGCCCGAGGGCGCGTCGCCGTATCCGGGGCTGGAGGTGTCGGGGCGGGTCGCCGCGCTCGGCGACGGCGTGACGGGCCTGGCGCCGGGCGACGAGGTGTGCGGGCTGCTGTCCGGCGGCGGCTACGCCGAGCGGGTCGCGGTGCCCGCCTCGCAACTGCTCCCCGTGCCGCGCGGCGTGGACCTGGTGGACGCGGCGGGCCTGCCGGAGGTCGCGTGCACGGTGTACTCGAACGTCTTCATGCTCGCCGGGCTGCGCGCCGGGGAGTCGTTCCTCGTGCACGGCGGCGGCAGCGGGATCGGGACGCTGGCGATCCAGCTGGCGAAGGCGGCCGGCGCGACGGTGGCGTGCACCGTCGGCAGCGCGGAGAAGGCGGCCCGCTGCCGCGAGCTGGGCGCCGACGTCGTGATCAACTACCGCGAGGACGACTTCGCCGAGCGCGGCCCGTACGACGTGATCCTGGACGTGATCGGCGCGAAGTACCTGGAGCGCAACGTCGGGGCCCTCGCGACGGGCGGCCGGCTGATGATCATCGGGCTGCAGGGCGGGACGAAGGCGGAGCTGGACATCAACGCGCTGCTGCGGAAAAGGGCGCTCGTCCACGCAACGGCGCTGCGGTCCCGTCCGTTGGAGGAGAAGGCGGAGATCGTGGCGGCCGTCCGCGAGCACGTGTGGCCGCTGCTGGAGTCGGGGGAGGTCCGCCCGGTCGTCGACCGGCGGGTGCCGATGGCCGACGCCGCCGCGGCGCACCGGCTGATGGAGCAGAGCGGCCACGTCGGCAAGATCCTGCTGACCGTGTGAGGATGAGGGAGATATGAGCGAGCCTTCGAAGAACCAGTCGGAACAGGAACCGCAGGTCCTCGTGGTCGGGCCGAACGGCATCGCGTTCGAGGGCGCGGGCGAGGGCGGCGAGTCCGAGGGCAAGTCGATCACCGAGATGGTGGAGCAGCCCGCGAAGGTGATGCGGATCGGCGGGATGATCCGCCAGCTGCTGGACGAGGTCAAGGCCGCCCCGCTGGACGAGGCGAGCCGGGCCCGGCTGCGGGAGATCCACAAGTCGTCCATCAAGGAGCTCGAGGACGGCCTCGCCCCGGAGCTGGTCGAGGAGCTGGAGCGGCTGTCGCTGCCGTTCACCGAGGGCGTGGTGCCGAGCGAGTCGGAGCTGCGGATCGCGCAGGCGCAGCTGGTCGGCTGGCTGGAGGGGCTGTTCCACGGCATCCAGACGACGCTGTTCGCGCAGCAGATGGCGGCGCGCGCGCAGCTGGAGCAGATGCGGCGGGCGCTGCCCGCGGGCATGATGCCGCAGGGCATGGAGCAGCAGGAGGAGCAGGGGCCCCGCTCCTCCGGCCCCTACCTGTAGGACGCCGCGGCGACGGCCGCATCCCCGCCGGGCGGGGGTGCGGCCGTCGTCACGGGAACAGGCGTTCCAGGATCCGCGCGACACCGTCTTCGTCGTTGCGGGACGTGGTGTTCGTGACGGCGGCGAGGACGAGCGGGTGCGCGTTCGCGACCGCGTACGACGTGCCCGCCCAGGCGAGCATCGGCAGGTCGTTGGGCATGTCGCCGAACGCGGTGACGTCGGCGGGGCCGAGGCCTTGCTCGGCGCAGAGCGCGGCGAGTGCGCTGGCCTTGGTGACGCCGTGCGCGCTCATCTCCAGTAGCCCGCGCCCGGACGAGTGGGTGACGGTGACCAGGTCGCCGACGGCCTTCTCGGCGCGCGCGGCGAGCTCGTCGGGGTCGGCGTCCGGGTGGAAGGCGAGCAGCTTGGTGCCGGGGCGGGCGACGAGCTCGGTGCCGTCGACGGGCCGCCCGCCGAGGGCCTCGGCGTCCCAGCGGGACAGGTCGTAGCTGGCCTCGAACACGAACCCGGTCGGGTACTCGACGGCGAACCGGAACTCCGGTGCCGCCGCGCGCAGCCGCCCGACGGCCTCGGCGAGCACGTCCGGCGGGATCTCCCGGGCGTGCACGACGGCCTCGGTGTGCAGGTCGTAGACGACGGCGCCGTTCGCGCAGATGGCGAGGCCGCGGTGCCGGACGGCGGCGGCGATCTCCGTCATCCAGCGCGGGGGGCGGCCGGTGACCATGACGAGCATCGCGCCGGCGCGCTCGACGCGCGCGAGGGCGGCGACGGTGCGCGCGGAGATGGTCCCGTCGGAGCGCACGATCGTGCCGTCGAGGTCGGTGGCGATCACGCGCGGCGCAGGTTCGGTCATGTCACCTTCCAGGTCGTCCGAAACCTCACCTTAGGCGACGGGTACGACGGGACGTCCGCCCGGCCGGTGCCCGTCCGTCCGGGTTCGGGTGTTGTTCACGGTGTGCCCCTTCCGTCCCGTCCGCCGCGCGCCTAGGGTGTGGTTCCACCCGAATCTTCTTCACGTTCCCTCCCCCCGCGTGCGGAAGGCAGAGATGACCCCCCGAACCCCCCGCCTGGTGTCGGCCGCGCTCGCGGGCGCCGTCGCGCTGGCCCCCGTCGCCCTCCCCTCCCCGGCCTCCGCCGCGCCCGCGGCGCCCGTCCGGAGCACCGCCGCCGTCCGCGACATCGCGGTGGACGGCGCCGTCAACGTCCGCGACATCGGCGGCTACACCGCACGCGACGGCCGGCACGTCCGCTACGGCCTCGTCTACCGGTCCGCGTCGCTCAGCAAGGTCACCGCCACCGGCATCGCCCAGCTCCAGCGGCTCGGGCTGTCGGCCTCCGTCGACTTCCGCTCGCAGCTCGAAGTCGGCATGTCCGGCGCCGACAAGCTGCCCGCCGGCGTCGCACCCGTCGCAGCGAACATCAACGCGTTCTCGCCGACACTGCTGACGATGCTGCCCGACCTGCTCAAGGCGATCCTCGCGCAGGACAAGTCCGGCGAGTTCATGGCGCTGTCCTACCGCGGTTTCGTCCACGACCCCGACGCGCGCAAGCAGTTCACCGCCGCGCTCAAGCGCATCGCGTCCGGCAAGGGCCCCGTCCTCTACCACTGCACCGAGGGCAAGGACCGCACCGGCGTCATGACCGCCGTCCTGCTGACGATCCTCGGCGTCCCCAAAGCCCAGGTGTACGCCGACTACCTGCGCTCCAACCAGGAGCTCGCCGACCAGAACGCCGCCGAGCTCGCCGAGCTGAAGAAGATCGGCATCGACCCGGCGCTCGTCGAGCCGTTCCTGACCGTCCGCGCCTCCTACCTCGACACCGCGTTCGACCAGATCAAGCGCGACTACGGGACGTTCGGCGCGTTCGTCACCAAGGGCCTCGGCATCGACGCCGCGACCCAGGCCGCGCTCCGCAGGCAGCTCCTGAAGTAGCGGAAAGGGCCCGTCCGGGAATCGGACGGGCCCCTCGTTCTGCCGTATCAGCGCTTGACGGGCTCCAGGACCTCCAGGCCCAGGAACTTCTGCAGCGCCTCCGGGACGCGCACCGAACCGTCCGCCTGCTGGTGGTTCTCCAGGATCGCGACCATCCACCGCGTCGTCGCGAGCGTCCCGTTCAACGTCGCGACCGGCTGGTTCTTGCCGTCGGCGTCCTTGTGCCGCACCGACAGGCGCCGCGCCTGGAAGTCGGTGCAGTTCGACGTCGACGTCACCTCGCGGTAGGTGTTCTGCGTCGGCACCCACGCCTCGCAGTCGTACTTGCGCGCCGCGCTCGCCCCGAGGTCGCCCGCCGCCACGTCGATCACCCGGTACGGGATCTCGACCTTCGCGAGCATCTCCTTCTCCCACTCCAGCAGCCGCAGATGCTCGGCGTGCGCGTCCGCCGGATCGCAGTAGGAGAACATCTCCACCTTGTCGAACTGGTGGACCCGGATGATGCCGCGCGTGTCCTTGCCGTACGAGCCGGCCTCGCGGCGGAAGCACGACGACCACGCCACGTACCGCCGCGGCAGCTCGTCGATGATCTCGTTCATGTGGTACGCGGCGAGCGGCACCTCCGACGTGCCCACCAGGTACAGCTCCTCCTGCGGGAGCTGGTACACCTCCGCGGCGTGCGCGCCGAGGAACCCGGTGCCCTCCATCGCCTCCGGCTTCACCAGCACCGGCGGGTACATCGGCACGAACCCGCTCGCGACCGCCTGCTCCATCGCCAGGTTCAGCAGCGCGTACTGCAGCCGCGCCCCCACTCCGGTCAGGTAGTAGAACCGGGCGCCCGCGACCTTCGCGCCGCGCTCCATGTCGATCGCGCCGAGGCTCTCGCCCAGCTCCAGGTGGTCCTTCGGCTCGAAGTCGAACGCGGTCGGCTCGCCGACGTGCTCCAGGACCACGTAGTCCTGCTCGCCGCCGGCGGGGGCGCCCTCCTCGATCAGGTTCGGCACGCCCTTCAGCGCCGCGTCCAGCTCCTCGCCGACCCGGTCGGCCTCCGCCTCCCGGTCCTTGACCTGCTGCGCCAGCTCCTTCGCGCGGGCCAGCAGCGCCTGCCGCTCGTCGCCCTGCGCCCGCGACACCGACTTGCCGAAACTCTTCTGCTCGGCGCGCAGCTGCTCGAACGAGGTCAGCGCGGAGCGCCGCCTCTCGTCCAGGTCCAGCAGCCGGTCGACGACGGCGTCATCCTCACCGCGGGCGCGCTGCGAGGCGCGCAGCCGCTCGGGATCCTCTCGAAGAGCTCGCAGGTCAATCACAGACCCGAGGCTACCGGCCCCGGGCCCTCCGGCGCGCGCGAGTATCGCGGTCCGCCCGCCGCCTTGCTCAGTGCCGCGCGCTCGCCAGCAGCGCGTGCGCCGGCAGCGCCACGTGCCCGTCGGCCGCGCCGTCCTGCCCGTCCGGCACCGCGTAGTCCGCGATCAGCCGGTCGTACTCAGCCTTGATCCGCGCGACCGTCGGCGCGTCCTGCCGGCTCACCGCGACGCCGTTGCTGCCGACCCGGGCCAGCGCGCCCGTCTCCCACCACTCCTCCGGGTCGACGACGTGCTCCCAGGTCACCTCCTCGACCGCCACGTCCGCGAAGCCCGCCTCCGCCACCAGCCGGCGGAACGCCATCGCCTCGCCGTACTCCAGGAACGGCGACGGCGGGATGTCGTCCGGCCACGGCACCCCCGCCGCCTCCAGCGCGTCCCGCACGACCGCGAGCGCGCCGACGCCCGGCATCACCCAGCAGCTCAGCGCGAGCCGCCCCTCCGGCCGCAGCACCCGCCGCAACTCGGCGAGCGCCGCGTCCGGCGCGCCGACGTGGTTGATCACGAAGTTGCCGACGACCGCGTCGAACGTCCCGTCCGGGAACGGGACGTCCGGCAGCACCGCCACCCGCACGTCCAGCCCCGGCACGTTCCGCCGCGCCGTCTCGGCCATGTCCGGGTCGGCGTCCAGCGCGGACACCTCCGCGCCGCGCCGCACCGCCTCCGCGGCGACGAACCCCGGGCCCGTCCCCACCTCGAGCACCCGGGTCCCCGCCGCGACGCTCGCCGCGTCCAGCAGGGGCCCGACCATGTACCGCGTCATCCGCGCGAACCCCCGCTCGTACGCGGGGGCGCGCCCGGCCCACAGCTCGCGCTCGTAAAGATCGAAGTCGGCCACGACGGCAGCGTACGCCACCGCGGCCGACCCCTCATCGAACGTCTACGTAGTCGTCCCTGTAGGTCTTCACATAGGCGGACGCTCCGCCGTAGTAGGCGCGCCACGTACCGTCCTTGGACGCCTTGAAGCCCTTGCGGAACTGGCCCATACCGTCCGCTGTGGTCGCCCCCATGTACGTCCACTTGGTCGACCCCTTGGGCCGGAAGTAGAACGGCACCTTCTGCTTGCCGAACCTGGTCCACTTCGTGGTCTCCCTATAGAGGGTCCCCACGATGGTGACGGTGCGGCCCTTGACGACCGGCTCCGGGCTCGCGTTGAAGTCGAGGAACTTCGTCCGGTACCGGACGTCCACGTAGTCGGTCGGGCTCGTCGACGGCACCACCAGGTAGCCGTCCGGCCGGACGACGGTCCGCCAGTACCCGTCCCGCGTCGCACGCCCCTGGATGTCGAAGCGTCCGTCACCGCTGACGGACAGCGCGCCGGCGTCGGTCCACTTCTTCTTGTCCGCGGAGAACTGCAGGTAGACGTCGGCGGCCGGGCCGTCGCCCCACCGGCCGTCCGCGTGCTTCCACAGCACCCGCCCGGTCCCGGTCACCATGTCGCCCCGGCCGACCGGCTCGGGATCGGCGTCGAACCCCGTGATGGACGTCCGGTACGTGACCTGCAGGTCGTTCGTATTGGCGGACGACATCCCGTAGGCGTAGTAGTCGTCGGGGAGGCCGACGGGGTCGTCGCCGAAGGAGGCGTCGAAGGCGCCGCCGTCGGTGACCAGGACAGGCACGCTGTAGACGCCGTTCGCGTCCGTCTTCGGCGAGGCGATCGTGTGCCAGTCGCCGCCGACCGCCTTGTCGAACTGCAGGTCGACCTGCTTGCCCGCCAGCGGCGCCCACACCCCCGCGCGGTCCTGCCGCTCGAGCCTGCCGGTGACCGCCACCGTGTCTCCGACGATGAGCCCGCCCTTGATCTCCAAGGTGATCCGGGTCTTGAGCCGCTGCCTAGTGACCTGGACCGCCGCGCTCCGCACCGGCCGGTGCATGAAGTCGCCGTTGAACACCACGGCCAGATCGTGGGACACGCGGAAGTCGGCGGTCCCCTCCGCGCGCCCGTCCGCGCCGGTGACCACGGTGACGATCTGCCCGGACGGCTCCTGGACGTGCACCGGCGCGCCCGCGACCGGCGTCCGCGTGCCGTCGGGGTTCTTGGCGAGCAGCCGGGCGCGGAAGGTCACCTGCGGATGGTCCACGTCCACCACGGCCGGCGAGACCGCCACGTCCGCGATCTCGCTGTCCAGCCCGTTGTCGATCATCACCCGGCGCGGCAGGGTCCGCGTCATGGTCGCGTTCGTCAGCTCGATGTCCGCCATCCAGCGGCCCTCCGCCACCGTCACCGGCGACTTCGTCCGCCACACGCCGTCCTTGGTCGTGCCGTCGACCAGTTCGAAGTCGTCCACCGGCACGCTCTCGGACCCGCCGAGGTACGGCCGCAGGACGGCGCGCACCTTCGTGATGTCGCTCAGCGACCTCGCCGCCACCTCGATCTGCGTGGTCGCCCCCGGCGACAGCACCCGCGCCGACCGGAGGTCCGGCGAGTCCGCCGCCTCCGCGGGCGGCGCGACGGCGAGCGCCGCGACGGTGACCAGCCCGGTGAAAAGCGCCAGCAACCGGCGCATCCGAATTCTCATCGCACATCCACGTAGTCGGTCGGCTTGCCGGACGCGAGGTAGTTCGCGCTGCCGTTGTAGGAGGCCATCCACGTGCCGTCCTTGGACGCCTTGAACGTCTTGCTGAACCAGCCGTTGGACGCCGTCTTCACCACGGCCATCTGCGTCCACTTCGACGAGCCCTTGGCCTGGAAGTAGATGGACACCGGCGCACCCGGCCCCGGCAGCTTCTTGTCCATGTACCGGAACAACTGCCCCTTGACCGTGAGGCTCTTCCCCTTCTTCACCGGCTCAGGAGAGGCGTTGAACCCGCCGATCGACGTCCCGTACCGCACGTCGACATACGTGGGAGTGGTGACGAGCGGCTTGTAGAGCCCGTCCCCCGCGTACCGGACCCGCCAATAGCCGTCCTTCTCCGTGTGCGCGTCCGCGGTGAAGAAGTCGAAGCCGCCGGCGGCCGTCGTCTTGCTGTACGTGGCACCCGTCCACGTCTTGCGGTCGGTCGAGAACTCCAGGAACACCGGCGCGCCGGCGATCGGGCCCCAGTCGCCGGCGAGCGTTCCGGTCACCTCCAGCGACCCGCGGTAGGCGAGCGGACCCCGCGGCGAGAAGGACGGGCCGGAGATCCGCGCGTTCCTGGAAAGCTCCACCCTCCCGAGATCAACGGAGCCGCCGGTGAGGTAGAACGTCCCGGGCGTCTCGATCGACAGCCGGCCCGAGCGGGTCGCCGAGAACGAGGCGTCGAACGTCCCGTCGGCGCCCGTCGTCGGCCACCAGTCGCCGCTCGCCGGCGCCGCGGCGGCCCCGCCCGCGGTGTCCTGCTGGTAGTCGACCGTGAGCGAAAGGCCGCTGACGGGCACGAGTCCGGCGGAGCCGCGCCGCATGACCGTGCCGTGGACGGTGACGTCGGCCCCCTCGGCCGTGGGACGCACCGACACGACCCGCGCCGTCGTCACGGTCGCCTGCTTGACGACCGTCAGCGGGGCCGACGCCGAGTTACCGCACAAGGCCCCTTGCCGTGCGACCGTCACCGTCATCGACGGGTTCGTGGCGGTGAAGGCGAAGCCCCCGTCCGCCCCCGTGCGGGCACTGCCGTTCCCCGCCTTCACCGTCGCCCCCTCAGCGGGTTCGAGCGGTTCGTCGCGGTACTTCTGCACCATGACGCGGCCTTGGTAGGTCACGTCCGGGTGCTCGATGTCGATGGTCTTCGGCGCGTACTCGACGTCGGTGACGGACGTCAGGTAGCAGTCGACGAATGCGGCGGCCGGGCTCAACGTGGAGCCATCGGCGGACCGGAGGGTCGCCTGGGCGATGTTCGCGCCGGGATGGTGCTCCACGTCGGTCTGGAGGGTGGCCTGCCAGGTGCCGTCCTTGTTCGTGCCGTCGACGAGCGTGAACGAAAGCGCCGCATAGGGCGCGGCGTCGGCCGGGTTCCGCACTGCGCCCTCGACGTCGACGATCCCGTCCGACGATTTCGCCTTCAGCGTGAAGGTCACCACCCGATCGTGCGACAGCCGGTCGAAGGCCGACGTCAACCGGGCGTCATGGATCTCCGCATGGGCGGCCGCCGGAGCGACCACGCTCGCGGCCGTCAGGGCGGCGGCCGCGAGGGACGCCTTGACGGTCTTCCCGCGGCGGCTCATCGAACATCCACGTAGTCGCTGAGCTTGTTGGACGCGAAGTAGTTCGCGCTGCCGTTGTAAGAGGCCATCCACGTCCCGTCCTTGGACGCCTTGAACGCCTTGCTGAACCAGCCGTTGGACGCCGTCTTCACCACGGCCATCTGCGTCCACTTCGACGAGCCCGAAGGCTTGAAGTAGATCGTCACCGGCGCGTTCGGACCGGGCGCCACCTTGTCCATGAAGCGGTAGAGCAGGCCCTTGACCGTGATGGCCTTCCCCTTCTTCACCGGCTCGGGAGAGGCGTTGAAGTTGTACATCTGCGTCCGGTACTTGACGTCGACGTACTTGACCGGGCTGACGGCCGCCGCGGTGAGCGCGTCGCCTGGATACCTGAGCCGCCAGTACGCATCCGCGGTGACCGGCCTGTCGGTGGTGGAATAGAAGCCACCCTGGTCTTCCAGCGTCTGCTTTTCCCAGACCGTCCACCCGGTCTTGCCGTTCAGGGAGTACTCCAGGAACACCGGCGACTTCGCGGTGCTGCCGGGATCCGGCTCGATGGACAACCGGCCCTGCGCGGCGATCGGGTCGCCATAGGGCTGCTGCGCCGGGCCGACATCGAATCCGGAGAATGCGGAGACCCTCCGGATCGTCAATGGCCCCACCGTGATCCTGTTGCCGTCGAGGAACTGGTCGCCCGGAGTGGCCACCGTCACCGCGCCGGACGCTCCGAGCAGGGTGCCCGCCTGGAAGTAGGCCGAGAACGTCCCGTCCGCGCCGGTCTTCGGGTCGACGGGCTGGAAAGCGGCCAGGCCGGACGGCGCACTGATCGCGATCTCCATACCGGCGACCGGAACGGGACCGCCGGGGCCCTGCCGGACGACCTTGCCCTGCACCCGCACATCCCCGAACGGCCCCACGCTCGACGCCGGGGTGATCGTCGCGGTCGTCACGGTCGCCTGCTTCGTGACGGTGACCGGAGCCTTCTGCTCCGTGTAGCACAGCGGGCCCTGCGCGTACGCGTAGACAGTGGCGGCTCCCCTGATCTGCAGTGCGAAGGAGCCGTCCGCCTCGGTCGCGGCCTTCGCGGCCGCCGCCGACACCTCGGCGCCCGCCGCCGGCTCCGCCGCCTCGTCCCGGCTCTTGCGGAACATCAGCCGGCCGCGCAGCGTCGTGTCCGGATGGTCGGCGTCGACAACGGAGGGGCTGCCGGTCAGGCCCTCGATGGTCGTCGTGTAGCAGTCGAGGAGTCCGGCCCGCCTGGTCGTCGTGGCCCCGTCCGCCGTGGTGATCACCGTGTCGACCACGCTTCCACCGGGACGCACCGTGATGTCGGGCCGGTACTCGGCCTCCCAGACGCCATCGCTGTCCGTCCCCTGCGTCCGCGTGAGCTGCAGCGTCGCGTACGGATCCGCGGTCGACGACTGGTAGCGCAGATGCGCGGTCACGTTCGTGACCCCGCTCGCCGAGGTCACCTTCAGTGAGATCTTGGCGACGCGGTCCTCGGCCAGGCGGTCGAAGGCGACGGTGAGCTTGGCGTCCGAAACGTCCGCGTGGGCGGCGGTGGAGACGGTCAGGGTCGTCGCGGCGAGGGCGGCGGCGGCCAGGAGGGACGACGTTCGGCGCAAGGAAGGGCCTCTCCGGTGGCGTTCGGGAAACGCTCAGGAGACGTCCAAGATCCACTACCGGTTGACAGTGCCGAACCGCCCGATCATCACATTTCGGTCACCGGCTCCGCGGGTCAGGGGCGGGCGGTGCGCAGGGTGGTGAGCCAGGCGGCGGCCTCGGTGAAGTCGGTGTCGTGGGTGCCGCGGCGGATCTCGGGGCGGACGCGGTCGGCGCGCGGGTAGGAGCCGATGAAGCGGACGTCCGCGCAGATGCGGCGCAGGCCCATCAGCGCCTCGCCGACGCGGGCGTCGTCCACGTGGCCTTCGAGGTCCATCCAGAACAGGTAGGAGCCGAGGCCGGCGCCGGTCGGGCGGGACTGGATCAGCGACAGGTTGATGCCGCGGACGGAGAACTCGGTGAGGATCTCCAGCAGGGCGCCCGGGTGGTCCTCGCCGATGAACGCGACGACGCTGGTGCGGTCCATGCCGGTGGAGGGCGGCGGCGTGCAGGGGCGGCGGAGCTGGACGAAGCGGGTGACGGCGTCGGCGACGTCGTGGATGTCCTCGGCGAGGACGGCGAGGCCGTAGCGGGCGGCGGCGAACGAGCCGGCGAGCGCGGCGTCATAGTGGCCGTCGGCGACGTGCTGGGCGGCCTCGGCGTTGGACGTGGCGGCGCGCCATTCGGCGTCCGGGACGTTCTCGGCGAGCCAGCGGCGGCACTGCGGCTGCGCGATCGGGTGGGACGCGACGGTCTTGATGTCGGCGAGGGCGGTGCCGGGCCGCACCAGCAGCGCGAACGAGACCGGCAGGTGGACCTCGGCGACGATGCGGAGGGGCTCTCCGGTGGCGAGCTCGTCCAGCGTGGTGGGGACGGAGCCCTCGACGGAGTTCTCCAGCGCGACGACGGCGGAGTCGGCGTCGCCGCGGCGCAGCGCGTCCAGGACGGCGGGGACGGTGGCGAGCGGGAGCTGCTCGGCGCCCGCCGCGCCCGGCAGGGACATCAGCGCGGCCTCGGTGAACGTGCCCTGCGGCCCCAGGTAGGCGTAGCGTTCTGGCCTGGTTTCTGCGGTCACGAAGATCCCCCGAGGGCGCGGCTGGGCGGGGCACGTGCTTCTGCGGTGCCGGAAGAGACGAGTGTACTTCGCGCCGCGTAAAGTCCCCGCGGGGCGGCCCTCGGCCGGGTGCCGAGCCGTCTCGGGTGCGGTCTCAGGTGCGGGCGGACGGGGCCCGGTCGCCGCCGCCGAAGTCGGGCAGCGGGTCGTCCATCGACACGATGGGGCCCTTGCCCAGCCGGGCGGCGCGCAGCACCTGGTTCTCCTCGGGGGACAGCATCTCGACGGGATGCCCTCCCTGGACGGCCTTGGCGTAGGTCCTGGTCTCGGTGCGCCCGTTGATCGAGCTGAGCACGACGCCGTCACCGACGGCGTTGAGCACGGCGAGCGAGAAGGACCGGTGCCCCGACATTTCCTTGAGCGCGTCGTAATGCACGATGGCGAGGTCGCGCAGCGCGCGTTCGTCCACCTCGCCGGAGGCGACCTGGAGTTGGCGCCTCAGCATTTCGCCGCACTCTTCGACGACCTGGTTCACCCGATTGTGGGCCACCACCGCGATGGATAGCCCGGCCACACCGGCGACCAGGCCGGCGACGGCCACCGCGACAAGCATCACGTGGCGAGCGTACCCACCTCGACCTGCCGTTGCGAAGGATCTTCGCGACCCGTCCGGCGCGTGACGCGGTTCGTGAGCCAGGTTCCGAGCAGGACGACGGCGACGATCGCCGCGAGGCCGAACGAATCACGCTCCAGACTCCCCCAGAAACGGGCGATCGGAGGGTGTCCGGTGCCGGACAGATGGGCTCCCCACCAGGGCAGCGGGAACAGAAAGAAGATCCAGAACGCCAGGCCGGAAAGACATCTTCGCGTGTCTCGCCCATCGCCCACCAAAGCCCCAATGGCCGGGATCATCCACACAAGATGGTGAATCCACCCGACAGGGGACAGGAGCACGGACAGCAGCCCGGTGATCGTGACCCCGGCGAGCAGCAGGGTGTAGGCCCCCGGACCGGACGCCGGGTCGGCCGCAGCGCAGTGATCGGTGCCGGCGTAGTGATCGGTGCCAGCGAAGTGATCGGTGCCGATCCGCCCGGTGACGCGGTCGCCGGCCAAGGCGTCCGCGGTGTAGGTCGTCCGCCGCGCGAGCCCGAAGCCGGCATAGGCCACGACCAGCGCGAGGACGAGCCACACCCCCGTCCGGACGGGGCCCTGGTCGATGATCCGCGCGACGATCCCGTTGATCGCCTGGTTGGTCGTCCCGGCGACGGAGCCGGTGCGGTCACCGCCCTGGAGCAGGGCGCCGAACCAGTAGCCCGCCGAGTCGTGCGGCAGCACCGCGAACGCGCCGAGCGTCGCCACCACCGCGGTGGCCAGCGCGTTGACGAACGCGTCCCGTCGCCCGGTGATCAGGAAGTAGACGAGGAAGACGCCCGGCACCAGCTTGATCGCCAGCGCCAGCCCGACGAGCAGCCCGCGCGGCCACCGCGGCGAGCGGGTGCAGCAGTCGGCCAGGCACATCGCCAGCAGGAACACCCCGACCTGCCCGAACCGGATCTGGTCGCGGTCCGGGTCGAGCCAGGCCGCCGCGGCGACCAGCACCCCGGTGGTCAGCGGCGCCCACCGGCCGGTGCGGCGGATCAGGTCGCGGAACGCGTACCAGACGGCGACGGCGAGCGCGGCGTAGATCAGCACGGTCCACGTCCACTGCGCGGCCCGCCACGACATCAGCGTGAACGGGACGGCGAGCAGCGCCGCGAACGGCGGGTAGGTGAACGGCAGCAGCTGCGGCGGCTCGGTCAGGAAGTCGTACAGGGACGCGCCGCGCAGCACCGCCAGCCCGCCCTCGCGGTAGACCTCCAGGTCGACGAGCCGCTGGTCGGGCTGGTTGAACAGCCACTGGGAGACGATCGGTGTGACGGCGGCCACCACGACGGCGACGCCGGCCAGCATGATCAGCGCGTCAAGCGGCGACCGGCCCGGGCCGCGCCGGCCGGCCGTCCCGCGGCCCCCGCTGAGTGCTCGCATCCCCACATCCTGGCGTCATCGGGCCCCTCCGGGCCGGGGCCCGATCGGTGCCCAGCCCGAAGGATATGCACCCGGCGCGGCCTGCGGGGCCCGCCGTTCCGGGCGGCCCGTCGCCGTCCGGAGGCCCGGCGCGCCATGGTGAAGCTCTTGTAACCTGAGCGCCATGACGCAGCGGGGGGCGAATGTAGCGATTTTCGTCGCCGCCGTCGTGACTCTGCTGACCGCCGTGCTCGCTCCGTCGGCGGCGAGCGCGGCGACGGGGCCGTCCGCACCCCGCGGTGCGGCGCCCGGCGGCCGTGTCGTGATCATCGGGATTCCGGGCCTGATGTGGCGCGACGTCGACGCCAAGACGACCCCGGCGCTGTGGAGGCTGACCCGCGAGGGGTCCGCGGCCGGGCTGAGCGTCCGGACGACGCGGACCAGCACCTGCCCGACCGACGGCTGGCTGACGCTGTCGGCTGGCCAGCGGGCCCGGCTGGCGCACGGCGACTGCGCGCTGCCGCCCACCCCCGTCCTGCCCGGCCAGCCGTCGCCCACGGGCCCGCCGCCCGCCGGCGGCGCCATCGCGCCCGGCTGGCCCGCGATCAAGAGCGACAACGCGGGCACCGGCTACCACGCGCAGATCGGCCTGCTCGGCGACGCCGTCCACGCGGCGGGCGGCTGCACCCTCGCCGTCGGCCCCGGCGCGGTGTTCGCCGCCGGCGACGGCGGCGGCCGCGTCGACCGCTACGTCCCGTCCACCGACAAGGCGACCCCCGCGGACTGGGCGCGCTGCCGGCTCGCCGCGGTCGACGTCGACGAGGTGTTCCGCGCCTACATCAACGCCGGTGTGGACCCGCACGGCGACCAGGTCCCCGTGTCCGACGGCAAGCGCGCCGCCGCCGCGTCCGCCGCGGACCGGCGCGTCGCGCAGGTGCTGAGCCAGGTCCCGGCCGGGACGACGGTCCTGGTGGCGGGCCTGTCCGACACCGGCGTCAACCCGCACCTGCGCGTCGCCGTCGCCAAGGGTGGCGGCTACCGAACCGGCCTCCTCACCTCCAGCGCCACCCGGCAGGACGGCCTGGTCACGCTGACCGACCTGACGTCCACGGCGTTCCAGCAGCTCGGGCTCAAGGAGCCGCAGCAGGCCGTCGGGTCCGCGTGGCGGTCCGAGCACTCCGGCGACTCGACGGCCAAGCGCGTCGACGCCCTGGAGGACGAGGACGTCGCCGCGCAGGCGATCCGGGCCGTCCAGACCTCGTTCTACTGGGTACTGTTCGCGACGCAGCTCGTCCTGTACGGGATCGCGGCGCTGGCGCTGCGGCGGCTCGGCAACGACCCGCGGTCCCGGGCCCGGATACTGGGCGGGACGCGGGTGATCGCGCTGCTCGGCGGCGCGGTGCCGGGCGCGTCGTTCCTGGCCGGGCTGATGCCGTGGTGGCGGGCCGCGCACCCGACCCCGGTGCTGATCTGCACGGTGCTCGGCTTCGCGGGCCTGATGACGGGCGTCGCCCTCGCCGGCCCGTGGCGCCGCTCGGCGTTCATGCCCGGCCTGGTGATCACCGCGGTCACCGCCGCCGTCCTCGCGCTGGACGTGATGACGGGCTCGTCGCTGCAGCTCAACACGCTGATGGGGTACACGGCGCTGGTCGCCGGGCGCTTCTACGGGTTCGGCAACCAGGCGTTCGCGCTGTTCGCGGTGGCGGCGATCCTGACGGCGGCGTGGGTGTGCGAGTACCCGCTGCGCCACCGCGCCGACCCCGACCCCGGCGGGCTCGCCGGCGCGACCCGCCGCGCGAAGCTCGCGGCGCTGGGGATCGTCGCGGCGATCGGGCTGCTCACCGTCGCGGTCGACGGCCTGCCCGCCTGGGGCAGCGACTTCGGCGGCGTCATCGCGATCACCCCCGCGTTCGCGATGCTCGGCATGATGATCACCGGCAAGCGGGTGTCGCCGGTGAAGCTCGGCGCGTTCTGCGTGGCCGGGGTCGCGCTGGTGCTGGCGATCTCGTGGTGGAACTCGCGCAGCGCCAACCCCACCCACATGGGCCGGTTCTGGCAGGACCTGATGGACGGCAACGCCTGGGACGTCGTCACCCGCAAGTTCGACGCGATGCTGAACAGCCTCGGGTACTGGCCGTTCACGCTGGCGCTGGCCGCGGCGCTGGTGTTCCTGTTCTTCGTGCTGGCGCGGCCGACGCGGTGGCGGGCGGTGTCCCTGCTGCACCGCGCCTATCAGCACAGCCGGACGATGCGCCCGGCGCTGATCTGCGCGCTCGCGGTCGGCATCATCGGGACGCTGGCGAACGACTCGGGCGTGGTGATCCTGTCGGTCGCGTTCAGCCTGGCGACCCCGCTGATGCTGGCGGCCGGGGTGCGCTCGCTGGAGATCGACCTGGACGCAGGCACTGAACAGCCAAGGCCGCGAGCACCGCGAGCAGCGTCCACGGAATCACCGTCGGCCTGACGACGGTGAACAGCCACGACAGATCCTGGGGCATCCCGATGCGCTGCGGCGCGCGCGCGGGCAGGTAGGCGAGGCTGAGCGCGGCGGTGTGCGCCAGCAGGATCCAGTCGATGCGCGATAGCGGCAGCAGCGCCAGCAGCGCCCAGCCGAACCCGTCGTACCAGGGCAGCACGTAGGGCGCGGCGAGCAGCCACGCCAGGACGACCGCCGTGGCCATCCGCCGCTCGGCGATCTGCCCTGGATGCTCCGCCAGCGGGTCGTCCTTGGGGAGGCCGCGCGCCAGCAGCAGGAACAGCACGATCCCGAGCACGAGCGAACCGGTCTTGATCACGTCGCGCTGCGAGCCGCGGCCGAGCATCCGGTCGAGCAGGTGCCAGGGGGTGGCGAACGACACCATGTTGCTCGCCTCGTGCACCTGGTCGAGGGCGTGCGGACCGGCGAGCGCGTACGCGGTCGCGGCCGTCGCGGCGGCGCCGGCCGCGAGCGCGACGAGCCCGCCGGCCGCCTGCCACCGGCGTCCCTTCCACAGTTCGCGGAGCAGCGCCCACGCCGGGCCGCCGCCGGCGAGCGCCGCCGGCATCTTGATCGCCCCGCCGACGCCGGTCAGCGCGCCCGCCGCCAGCGCGCCGCCCCACATCCGCCACCGTCCGCGCAGCACGCAGGCGTCGAACACGGTCAGCGCGGCTACCATCGGCGCGATCGCCAGGACGTCGTTGTGCGCGCCGGAGATCAGATGGAACAGCAGCAGCGGGTTGCACGTCCACAGCAGCGCGGTGCGGAGCCGCCGGTCCTCGTCGCGGGACGTCCGGTAGAGGATCAGCGCCGTCACCGCGAACGCCAGGACGTTGAACACCGACAGCACGAACACCGTCAGCCGCACCGAGCCGCCGCCGATCCACGACGCGACGGCCTGCTCCCCCGTCGCGATCGGCCCGTACACCGACGGCGTCGAACGCCACTCCTCGGGCGCCCCGGCCACCGGGTCCTTCGGCAGGTCGACGGCACGCGTCTCGTACGGGTCGTGGCCGGTCGCCGCCATCCGCCCGTACGAGGCGTAGTTCAGATGGTCCGTCGACCCGACCGGCGGCATGAACATGAACGCGACCGCCGTCAGCAGACCCGCCACGACCAGCGGAAACGCCCGGACACGCCACCCCCGCCGGACGGCGAGGAAGCACAGCCCGAGGCCCGCCGACCCCGCGACGACGCCCACCACGACCAGCCCGAGCACCAGGTACGGCGACGGGTGGACGTCCAGCGAGTACGGCGGCTCACCGAACCGCGCGTCCATCGCGGGCTGGAACGCGGACGGCCCGAGCAGCGCGGTGGCGAGGAAGCAGCACAGCGAGACCCCGATCGCCCACAGCCCGGCCGTCCCCGGCCCGGCGGCCCCCCGCCCGGTGGTCTCCCGCCCGGTGGTCCCCGGCCCGGTGGTCTCCGGCCGCGCGGGACCGGGACGGGTCACCGGCGGCGGCCGCGCAGGCGGGCGAGCCGCTCGGCCACGACCGGCTCCCGCACGGCCAGCGCCCTGGCCACGTCGCGGAACTGCCGGCCCCGGTGCAGCTGCGCGCGCCAGTCGGTGCCGGTCGCGCGGTGCGCGAGCGGCACCTCCACCTCCGCCACCCGGAACCCCTTGCGCAGCAGGTCGATGGTGAGCCCGGTCTCCACGCCGAACCCGGCGGCGAGCGGGAGCGCGGCGTCGAACGCGGCGCGGGTCAGGCAGCGCTGCCCGTTCAGCGGCTGCGTCGCCTCCCAGCCGGTGGCGCGGCGGATCCCGTCCCGGGACAGCCGCACGACGAACCCGTGCCCGCCGAGCTTCACCGTCGAGGAGAACGCCGCGATCGTCATGTCGGCCTCGCCGGCCAGCACCGGCGCGACCAGCGGCGCCGCGTCCGCCGCCGTCCCGGCCAGGTCGGCGTCCAGGAACAGCAGGTGGCGGGGCCCGTCGCGGCCCTCGTCCAGCAGCCGGACGGCCTCGGCCCCGGTCTCCATCGCGGCGCCCTTGCCCCGGTTGCGGGCGTGCCGCACCACCCGGGCCCCCGCCTGCGCGGCCACCGGCCCGGTGCGGTCGGACGAGCCGTCGTCGACGACGACGATCAGGTCGGCCCCGGGAAGCTCCTGCGCGGCCTTGACGGTGGCCGCGATGCGGTCGGCCTCGTCCTTGGCCGGGATGATCACCGCTACACCCTGCGTATCCGCCTCCTGCATATCCGCGATCGTAGTCGGCGCGCGGGCATGCCACCGTGAACGACCGGCGACGGCGGGACGACCGGCGGCCGATCAGTCCAGCGCGGGCGCCGCGTCGTCGGTCACGGTGAACACGGTGTCGAGCCCGGTGACCTGCAGAATCCGCTTCACGGCCGGGCGCGGCGCGGCCAGCTCCAGCGAGCCGCCCTGCTCCTTGATCCGCTTCATCGCCGACAGCAGCACGTTCATGCCGGTCGAGTCGCAGAACTCGACGCCGGCGAGGTCGACCACGATCCGGTCGACGGGGCCGCGCAGCAGCCCCGCGAGGGCGGCCTGCAGCCTGGGCGCGGTGTACAGGTCCAGCTCGCCGGTCGCTGTGACGACGGCGTGACCTCCCTGAGACGCGGTCGAGACATTTAGCTCCACGTCCGGCACACTATCTCGACTCCGGGCCATGAGCCAGACAGTTCGCCAAGTCGCGTGTGGCGCGGGCGTGTCCGTGGCGCGGCGCCGTTCCGCGACACCCATACGCTTTGGGAACTACACACCGTGATGTCACGGTTTCGGGTTCGGGCGGGCGCCGCGCCCCGCCCTCGACCCCCTTGGGGCCGCCGTACGGGAACTCCCTCGTTCGCCCTTCGCGGACGTCCCGAGTAGGGAAGGCTGACCCCGTGCAACAGCGGCATTGGGGGGTGCGCGGCACGTGAAGGCCGACCGACTGACCGACCCGCGGCACACGCGGCTGCGCGAGCGCCTGGACGCGATCCGCGCGCGCTCCGCGAAGTCCACCTCGTGGCGGACGTCCACGCAGTACCTGTCCCGGCTGGTGAACCGGGACGGCTTCGTCCCGGTCAAAGCCCGGCTCACCCGCGAGGACCTGGCGTTCCTCGCCGGCGCCCGGGACGAGGTCATCGCGCTCGCCGAGCTCGGCGCCCGCATCCTCGACCTGCACCGGCCGCAGGAGGCCGGCGGCATCACCAGCGACCCCGACAGCCCCATCCGCCGCTGCCGCGCCTGCATGTGGCGCTGGCCCTGCCCCACCTTCCGCGCCATGGACGACACCCTCGACTAGCCCTCAGGCGGCAGCCAGTGCCTTTGCGGGGCCCCACACCCCCGGCAAGAGCAGCCTGACCAACGCCTTCCGCTCCGCGCCGGGCGCCGGTCAGGCGAGCAGAGGGAGGCGGACCTCGAAGCGGCAGCCGGGGCCCGCGTTCGCGACGCCGATCTCGCCCGCGTGGGCCTCGACGATGCCGCGCGCGATCGCCAGGCCGAGGCCCGCGCCGCCGCCCGGCGTGCGGGCCGCCTCGCCGCGGAACGCCACGTCGAACACGCGCGGCAGGTCGGCCTCCGGGATGCCGCCGCAGGCGTCCGCCACCGTCACCCGGACCTCGCCGCCGCTGACCTCCCCGGTGATCTCGACGGCGCCGTCGCCCGGGGTGTGCCGGATCGCGTTCACCACCAGGTTGCGCAGCGCCCGCCCGAGCTCGCCCGCGTCCACGTGGACGGGCAGCCCCGCGCGGACGTCCCCGCTGATCCGCACGCCCTTGGCCTGGGCGAGCGCCTCGGCGCCCGCGACCGCCTCCGCGACCAGGTCGGCGAGCCCGACGCGTTCGCGCGACAGCCGCAGCGCGCCCGCGTGGATGCGCGACAGCTCGAACAGGTCGTCCACCATCTCGGCGAGCCGCTCGACCTCCACGCGGATGCGCCCGTGGTAGCGGCGGACGGTGGGGCCGTCGGCGACGACGCCGTCCTCCAGCGCCTCCGCCATCGCGCGCAGCCCGGCGAGCGGGGTGCGCAGGTCGTGGCTGACCCAGGCGACCAGCTCGCGGCGGCTCGCCTCCAGCGCCTGCTCCCGCTCGTGCGCCGCGGCGAGCCGGTCGTAGGCGGCCTCCAGTTCCCGCGACAGCTCCGCCAGCTCGGCGGGCAGCGGCGCCGCCGGGGGCCGGAACCGGTCCGCGCGGACGGCCTCGACCAGCACCCGGTTCGCGGCGACGAGGCGCCGTCCGAGCAGCACCGACACCGCCGCCGCGACCAGCCCGGCGGACACCGCGACCGCCAGCACGACCGACCGGTCATGGTCGTTGATCAGCATCAGGTACGAGATCACGAGGATCCCGGAGACCGTCGCGAGCACGGTCGCGGCGGCGACGACCGCCAGCTGGACGGCCACCGAGCGGGCGCGCAGCAGCCGCAGCAGGCCGAGCGCGGCCGCCGCGACCACCAGCGCGGCGAGCGCCGCGTAGAAGACCACCCACAGCAGGTCGGCGAAGGGGATCACCGGTCCGCCTCCCCGGGGGCGGCGGGCTCGTAGCGGTAGCCGACGCCCCACACCGTGACGATCCGGCGCGGCGCCGTCGGGTCGTCCTCGATCTTCTCGCGCAGCCGGCGGACGTGCACCGTGACCGTCGAGGAGTCCCCGAACGACCAGTCCCAGACGCGTTCCAGCAGCTCGTCGCGGGTGAACGCGCGGCGCGGGTGGCGCATCAGGAACGCCAGCAGGTCGAACTCGCGGGAGGTGAGCGCGAGCGGCGCGCCGTGCAGGCCCGCCTCGTGCGCGCCGACGTCGACGACCAGGCCGCCGTCGCGCAGCGGGCCCGCCGGGACGGCCGGGACGAGCGCTCCGCGCGCGCGCCGCAGCACCGACCGGACGCGCAGCGCCAGCTCCCGAGGACTGAACGGCTTGGTCACGTAGTCGTCCGCGCCGGTCTCCAGGCCGACGAGCCGGTCCTGCTCCGCGCCGAGCGCGGTCAGCATGACGACCGGGACGGCCGAGGTCTCGCGCAGCCGCCGGCACACCTCCAGGCCGTCCATACCGGGCAGCATCAGGTCGAGGACGACCAGGTCGGGCGGGTCGTCCTGGGCCCGGCGCAGCGCGGCGGGGCCGTCGGCGACGCATTCCACGTCGTGGCCGTCGCGCGCGAGGTAGCGGGCGACGACCTCCGCGACGGTCGGGTCGTCGTCGACGACCAGCACCCGTCCGGCGTGGTCCTTCATCGGTTCACCGCGGCCATGGGCTCGCCAGGGGGCTTGGGCTCGCCAGGGGGCTTCGCATCCGTTCACGCTACGTGCGCGCGCGCCGGTTCCGCCCCTTCCGTCATCACTCCGTAAGGGATCGGGCTCCGCGCGGAGGATCGACCTGCGTCCGCGAACGATGACCGCTTTAATGGGCGAATGTCCCAGTCTCGTCCTCCGACCCCCATGGGCGGCGCGATAGCGATGGTCCTGGTCGGCGGCGCGGTCGCCACCGGGGTCGTCACCGTCCTCACGACCTTCCGCGCCTACCCGTCCCCGGAGCTGCTGAGCTTCCGCGCCTCGACCGGGTTCTTCCTGCTCATCTGTGCGCTCGGCGGGCTCGTCACCGCGCTCGGGCTGATGCTGTGCCGCCCGCGCGGGCCGGTGCCGCCGATCCTCGCGGCGGTCTCCGGATTCATCGTGATGGAGGTCGGCGGGCGCATCGGCACCGTCCTGGCCTGGCTGATCGGCCAGGAGACGGTCCCGGACGCGCTGTGGAAGGCGATCTTCAAGTTCCAGTTCAACAAGTATGTGGCGTACGAGCTGCTGGCCGTGCTGATCGCCGGCGGGCTCGCCGCGCTGCGGGTCGCGCTGAGCGGCGGGTTCGGGCCGGCGCAGCAGCGGCCGCCCGCGTGGACGGGTCCGCAACCGGCCGGATACGGCCAGCCGCAGCCGGGGCAGCCCGGACAGCCGGGGATGCCCTACCCGGGCCGGCCGCCCATGCCGCCGCCCGGACAGCCCTACGGTGCGCCCGCCGGCCAGCCCGCCTTCGCGCCGCCGCCGGGCAGCCCTCCCCCAGGCAGCCAGCCTCCGCCGCCCACCGGGCAGCCCTACAACGCGCCGCCGCCCCCCGACGTCACTCCGGGTGGATCCCTGGGCGGACCTCAGGGTTGACCCCCATGAGACGTCCGGAAGTACCAGGGACCTCTTCGTACTGAAGGGTGATGCCTCGCCCGCCATGACCGCATACGGTGAGGGGCATGGGTAAGACAATCCTGACCATTGTCGGCGTGGTCCTCGCGATCTGGCTGCTGATGACGGTGATCGGCGCGATCATCTCGATGCTGAAGTTCTTCTTCTTCATCGGGTTCGTCGCGGTCATCGTCGTCCTCGCGGTGACCCTCGTGTCCAAGATGGCCCGAAGCAGGTAGCGCGCCCCTCTTGCCGGGGCTTCGCCGATGACCGCATGATGCCGGGACAACCAGGCGGTCATCGGCGAAGGGACCTACCGTGCCCGGTCTGACGGACATGCTGCGCGAGCGGGCGCTGGCGCAGCCGGACCGCGTCGCCTACGTCGCGGGCGACACGAGCCTCACCTACCGCGAGTTCGACCGGCGCGCCGACCGGGCCGCCGCCGCGCTCGCCGCCGCCGGGGTCGGCCGCGGCGACCGCGTCGCGATCCTCGACAAGAACTCGCTGGAGTACGCCGAGCAGCTGTTCGGCGCGGCGCGGATCGGGGCCGTCCAGGTTCCCGTGAACTACCGGCTCGCGCCCGACGAGGTCGCCTACATCGTCAACAACGCGGCGGCGAAGGTGTTCATCGTCGGGCCCGAGTTCGTCCCGGTGCTGGACGCGATCGCCGGGAAGCTCGAGCACACCACGCACACCGTGGTCATCGGCGGCGAGGGGCACGCCCACCTCGACTACGCCGCCTGGACGGGCGCCGCCGGCGCGGAGCCGCCCGCGTACGAGGGCGCGACATCGGACGTGTTCGTGCAGCTCTACTCGTCGGGCACCACGGGCCTTCCCAAGGGCGTGATGCTCACCCACGACAACTTCCGCGCCGCGCTCGAGGTCACCAACGACGCGTGGGACGTCGACGACTCCACCGTGCTGATGGTCGCGATGCCGATGTACCACGTCGCGGGCAACGTGCTGACGGTCTCGGTCGTCTACAACGGCATCACCGGCGTGATCAGCCGGGAGCCCGACCCGACCGAGATCGCGCGGGCGATCGAGCGGCACCGCGTCACGCACATCTTCCTCGTCCCGGTGCTGCTGCAGTTCATGCCGCTGATCCCCGAGGTGACGGCGTGCGACCTGTCCAGCCTGAAGCTGATGCTCTACGGGGCGTCGCCGATCAGCGAGGACGTGCTGCGCGGCGCGATGGCGATGCTGCCGGGCACCGACTTCATGCAGGTGTACGGGCTGACGGAGGTCACCGGCGCGATCACGATGCTGCCCGCCGAGGACCACGACCCGGACGGTCCGGACGCGCGCCGGCTGCGCAGCGCGGGTCTGCCGAACGCGGGCTGCGAGCTGCGGATCGTCGACCCGGCGACGGGCGAGGACCTGCCGCCCGGGCAGGTCGGCGAGATCGTCTGCCGCACCGCGCAGAACATGAAGGGCTACTGGGGGATGGCGGAGGCGACCGCGTCCGCGCTGTCGGAGGACAACTGGTTCCGCACGGGCGACGCGGGCTACCTCGACGAGGACGGCTACCTCTACATCCACGACCGCGTCAAGGACATGATCATCTCCGGCGGGGAGAACATCTACCCCGCGGAGATCGAGAACTGCCTGATGGGGCACCCCGCGGTGACCGACTGCGCGGTCGTCGGGGTGCCCGACGAGCGGTGGGGCGAGACGCCGAAGGCCCTGGTGGTGCTGTCCGAGGACGTCCCCGAGCAGGACCTCATCGACCACTGCCGCGAGCGCCTCGCGCACTTCAAGTGCCCGACGTCGGCCGAGCGCCGCGACGCGATCCCCCGCAACCCCACCGGCAAGATCCTCAAGCGGGAGCTACGCGCCCCCTACTGGCAGGGCCGCGACCGCGGCGTCCACTAGCGGAAGCGGATCACCGCCGAGAGGGGGCGGTGATCCGACGCCTTGGTGGCGCTCGCCGGAACGGAGCAGGAGGCCGTGGCGGACTTGGTGATGAACAGGTAGTCGTCCTTCTCCAGGGCGGTGCCCTTCCAGTCCTGGAGGGTCTTCCCGCCGGTGCGCGCCGTCCCGGACTGGTCGCACTCGGCGTAGGCGCGGTACAGCGGGTCGAGCGCCGCGTTCTCCGGCGTCGCCGCGAGGTCGCCGCCCGCGATGACGCGCGTGCCCGTGCCCGCAAGGTCGGCGTAGGCGCGGGCCTGCTTGCGGCGCCATTCGCCCTGCGGGTCCTCGGCGGGCGAGCTGAACTGCGTGACGCACAGGCGCGTCCGCCACGCCGCGGCCTCACCGCACAGGGCGACGCGCCGGTTCCCGGACGGCGACGGCAGCCGCGTCGGGCGCGCACCGGTCAGCGCCGCGCGCGCGCCGATCGCGACACCGGGCCTCCCCTGGTTGCCGGCGCAGGCCCGGCCGTCCGGGTACGCGGCGAACTCCCAGCTCCACGACGCGAACCAGGACGCCTTCTTCAGCGCCTCCACCTGCCCCGAGCAGATCTCCTGGAGGAACGCGGCGTTCGCGCGGACCTTGCGCCCGCCGACCTCGGTGGTGTGCAGCTGGTCGGCGACCCGCTTGGCGAGCTCCGCGGGACGGGCGCCGAGCGGGCAGCCGGGCTCCGCGGTGCCGCAGACGTTCCAGGTCAGCGCGGTGACCGTCGCTTTGGGGGGCGGCTTGCGGACGGCGCCGTCCGCGTGCGCCGGGCCGCCGCCCGGAAGTCCGTCGATATCGGCGCCGACGCCCGCGGCCGTGACGACGGCGGCGGCTCCGCAGACCGAGAGCAGGGGAATCAGAGCGCGGGGGGCTCGCACACGTTCTCCATCAGGGGGAAATCAGCGGGGTTGTTGGGAGAGATCCCACCACATCGCGATCTTGTCCGCCAGCGATTCGCGATCGTCCGGTCACGCTTCGGGCCGCAATTCCGGACGCCCCGAAGCAAGGACGTGATCAAGAAACGACAAGTCGACAAAAGGAGGGGCCCGGCGGGCCGTCACCGGCCCGCCGGACCCCTCCTCCGCCGCCCTAGCCGAGCAGCTCCACGACCGTCCCGGCGCCGACCGTCCGGCCGCCCTCCCGGATCGCGAACCCGAGCCCCTCGCTCATCGCGACGGGCCGGCCGAGCTCGACGGCCATCTCGACGGAGTCGCCCGGCATCGCCATGCCGCCCTCACCGCCGAGGTCCACGCCGCCGACCACGTCCGTCGTGCGGAAGTGGAACTGCGGCCGGTACCCGTGGAAGAACGGCCCGCTCCGGCCGCCCTCCGCCGCCGTCAGCACCCGGACCCGCGCCCGGAACCGGGTGTGCGGGCGGATCGCGCCCGGCGCCGCGACCACCTGGCCGCGCCGCACCTGGTCGCGCCGCACGCCGCGCAGCAGCACCGCGGTGTTGTCGCCCGCCTCGGCGTGGTCCATCGACTGGCCGAACGTCTCCAGCCCCGTCGCGACCGTGCCGAACGACTCGCCGAGCCCGACGACCTCCACCGCGTCCCCGACCCGGACCGAGCCCTGCGCCACCACGCCGGTCACGACCGTGCCGCGCCCGGTGATGGTGAGCACGCCCTCCACCGGCATGAGGAACGGCTTGTCGAGCACCCGGTCCGGTACCGGCACGTACGCGTCGATCGCGTCGAGCAGGTCGCCGATCCGGGCCGTCCAGTACGGGTCGCCCTCCAGGGCCTTCAGCCCGGACACCCGCACCACCGGCACCTCGTCGCCGGGGAACCCGTACTCGCCGAGCAGCTCGCGCACCTCCAGCTCGACGAGGTCGAGCAGCTCGGTGTCCTCGACCATGTCGGCCTTGTTCAGCGCGACGACGACGTGCCGCACGCCGACCTGGTGCGCCAGCACGATGTGCTCCCGCGTCTGCGGCATCGCGCCGTCCTGCGCCGAGACGACGAGGACCGCCCCGTCCACCTGCGCCGCCCCCGTGATCATGTTCTTCACGAAGTCGGCGTGGCCGGGCATGTCGATGTGCGCGTAATGCCTGGTCGCGGTGGAGTACTGGACGTGCGCGATGTTGATGGTGATGCCGCGGTCGCGCTCCTCGGGGGCGCGGTCGATGCCCTCGAACGGCACGGCGGACGCCAGCCCGCGCTCGGCCAGCACCTTGGTGATCGCCGCGGTGAGGGTCGTCTTGCCGTGGTCGACGTGCCCCATCGTGCCGATGTTCAGGTGCGGCTTGTCCCGCTCGTACAACTTCTTCGCCATGATCTTGCCGTCCTCACGATGATCCGAACGTGAGAACCCGCGTGGCACGGGCCCATGCCGGGCCTGCCGCGTTCGCCTGGACCACCCCCCTCCGCTGGTTCTCCGGAGGCAGGACGGAGAGGGGTCAGCGTCGGACGCCGTCGTCGACGGTCGCTGCTGCCGCTGCCGAAAGGAAGGCAGCCGGCACCGCGCTCAGCAGGCTGTCGCCTGCGAGCGTCCGGGTGCCGGCCGCGAAGAACATGCTCCGCACAGTACGGAGCACATCAGCCGAAGTCGACCGATTTTCCGCGCCGCGCTCACGCCTCTGACGGCATTGCGTTGGCATAACCAACGCTGTACTTTGTTGGCATGACCAACGTTGGTTATGCCAATGAAATGAGGAGGACGCCATGCCGGTGGTCGATGTGCTCGGGTCGACGATGTACTACGAGGAGGTCGGGGACGGGGCGCCCGTCGTGTTCCTGCACGGGAATCCCGGCTCGTCGCGCCTGTGGCGGCAGGTGCTGCCCGCGATGGGCGGGGGCGGGCGGCTGCTCGCTCCCGACCTCATCGGGATGGGCCGCTCGGGCAAGCCCGACGTGCCCTACCGGTTCGACGACCACGCCCGCTACCTGGACGCCTGGTTCGACGCGCTGGGCCTGGACGACGTCGTGCTGGTCGGCCATGACTGGGGCGGCGCGCTGGCGTTCGACCGGGCCGCGCGGCATCCCGGACGGGTGCGCGGCGTCGCCTTCTTCGAGACGATCGTCAAGCCCATGACCTGGGACGAGCTGGGCGAGGCACCGCGCGCCCGCACCGCGAAGATCCGCGGACCCGAGGGCGAGGAGCTGGTGCTCGGAACGGACTTCTTCGTGAGGACGGCGTTCACCGGCGGCGTCCTGGCCCCGCTCGCCGACGACGAGATCCGGGCCTACCTGGAGCCGTACCCCACGCCGGAGAGCCGCCGCCCGATCCTGCAGTGGGCGCGGTCGATGCCGGTCGAGGGCGAGCCCGCCGACGTGGTCGCGCGGGTCGAGGCCTACGACGAATGGCTCGCCACCAGCGACGACGTCCCGAAGCTGCTGATCACGTTCGACTCGTCCCCGACGCTGGCGATCACCCCCGAGGTGGCCGGGTGGTGCGCGGAGAACATCGCGAACCTGGAGATCGAGCACGGCGGCCCGTCCGGCCACCACGCCCCGGAGGACCGTCCGGACGTCATCGCCGCCTCGCTCACCGCCTGGGCGGACCGCCGCGCCCTGCTCGCTCCCCGGGCCGCGCCGGCGTCGCGCTGAGCCGGGCGCGGCTACTCGCGGGGCCGACGGGCGGGGAGCGAGCGCGGCAGGCCGAACGAGGGGAGCACGCCGTTCTCGAAGCGGGTCATGGCGCGGATCCGGGCGCCCGCGAGGGTGAGGACGTACAGGCCGGTCCCGTGCCGGGCCCCGGTCGGAGAGCGCAGGTAGCTGCCGAACGCCGGCTGTCCGTTGGCGCGGGTCGGCACGAGCTCGAACCTGCGGCCCGCGTCGAACAGCCCGGCGCAGAAGCCCGCCACGACGTCCCGGCCCTCGTACTCGAAGGGCAGCGGCGGCATCGACACGAACGCGTCGTCGGTCAGCAGCGCCACCAGCGCGCCGATGTCGGCGGCCTCCCAGGCGCGGACGAAGTCCGCCACGACGGCGTTCTCGGCGGGCGAGCCGGGGGCGGGCGGCGGTTCGGCGGCGGTGAGCGCGGGCCGCCGGTCCCGCAGGCCGGCGCGCGCCCGCTTGAGGGCGCTCTTGACCGAGTCGACGGTCGTGTCCAGCATCCCGGCGACCTCGTCGGCGTGGAATCCGAGGACGTCGCGCAGGACGAGGACGGCGAGCTGGCGGGGCGGCAGGGCCTGGAGCGCGGTCACGAAGGCCAGCGAGACGGACTCGGTCCGCTCGTAGCGGGCCTCGGGGCCGAGCGGCACCGGGGGCGCGCCGTCGAGCAGCGCGTCGGGGAACGGCTCCAGCCACACGATCTCGCCGAGCCGGGTCGGTTCGGGCGGCTCGACGCCCGGGATGTCCCAGGCCTTGGCCGGGCGCCGGGCGGCCGACCGGAGGGTGCTCAGGCACCGGTTCGTGGCGATCCGGTAGAGCCAGGTGCGGACCGAGGCGCGGCCGTCGAACCCGGGGAGCCCGCGCCAGGCGTCGAGGAGGGCGTCCTGGAGGGCGTCCTCGGCGTCCTGGAACGACCCGAGCATCCGGTAGCAGTGCACCTGCAGCTCCCTGCGGTGCGGCTCGGTCAGTTCGCGGAACGCCTCGCCGTCCCCGGCCCTCGCCCTCGTGATCAGGTCGGTCGCCATCCGCGTTCGCCGCCTCTCCCGCTCGTCCGTTCGCTTCCCATCCTGTACGGACGCCGGCCGCGGCCTGAAGGGGGCGCTCGGCGGCCGCCCCTTTTTCCGGCGCCGCGGCATCTCCATGGGTGAAAGCCACGACACCGATGGGAGAAGGACCATGGGAAGGATCGTCATCAGCGAGAACATCTCGCTCGACGGGGTCATCGAGCTCGGGGACGAAGGGGCGGACGGCTGGTTCGCCTGGATGCGGGACGAGGACCGCGCCGCGTGGGCGCAGGCCGAGGCGGAGGAGGCGATGGGCGCCGAGGCGCTGCTCATGGGACGGCGCAGCTACGAGTACTTCGTCGCGCAGGGCTGGCCGTCGCGGAGCGGCGCGTGGGCGGACCGGCTGCGCGACCTGCCCAAGCACGTCGTGTCCTCGACCCTGGAGGACCTCGCCTGGGAGAACACCGCGGTCATCGGCGGTGACCCCGTCCACGCGATCTCGACGCTGAAGGAGAAGGTGGACGGGGACATCGTCGTCTACGCCAGCGGCCGGCTCGTGCACGCGCTGATCGAGCACGACCTCGCCGACGAGCTGCGGCTGCTGGTCTTCCCGTTCGTCCTCGGGGCCGGCGAGCGGCTCTTCGGCGGGACGGTCGGCAAGAAGCCGATGCGGCTGGTGAGCACCCGCATGGTCGGCGACGGCCTGCCGCTCCTCACCTACGAGGCCGTCCGGGAGTCCTAGGCGCCGCCCTGGCCGGGGATCGGGGCGCCGGACGGCAGGCCCGCGGCGACGTAGGCGTCGTACTTGGCCTTCCAGGCGGGCTGCTCGGCGGCGCGGTCCTCGGCGAGGGCGTCGAGCGCGGCAAGGCAGACGTCCCAGCCGGCCGCGTTGCGGGCCGCCGTGTCGCGGGCCTCGAGCACGTTGGTGAGGACGAACCTGGTCCGGCCGCCGTCCAGCGGTTCGAGGTCGAAGTGCAGTTCGTCGCCGCCCCAGCTGAAGGCGAACCGGCGCGGCGGGTCGTAGGCGAGGACGCGGCCGGCGGACGTCGCCTCGGGCATCACGGGGTCGCCGGCGAAGGTGATCGCGCCGCCCGCGGCGGGCTCGATGGTGATCTTCGGGGACGGGAACCAGCCCGCCAGCTCGGCGGGGTCGCTGACCAGCCGCCAGACCCGTTCCACCGGATGCTCGTAGATCCGCTCGAAGCGGACGGCCGGGCGCCCGCCGACCTCGAGGTAGCTGCCGGGATCGTTGATGATCATGGTTCGTCCTCCTCGGTGGCGCGGGCGTCCAGCCGGTCGCCCAGCGCGTCCAGGCTCGCGTTCCACAACCGCCGGTACGGCGTGAGCCAGGCGTCCAGTTCCGCCATCGGGGCGGGCCGGATCGCGTACAGCCGGCGCTGCGCGTCCCGCTCGACGTCGACCAGCCCGGCCTCGCGCAGCACGCGCAGGTGCTTGGACGTGCCGGGCTGGCTGAGGCCGCATTCGCGGGCCAGGTCGCCGACCGGGCGCGGGCCGTGCAGCAGCCGGTCGAGGATGGCCCGCCGGCCGGGGTCGGCGAGCGCGTGCCAGACCGCGGTTGCCATGTCGTTCAATATGCCTCACCAGGAATATAACCGTCAAGGAATATGACGAGGTCATCGAGGACGGAGCAGGAACCAGCCGGCCCCGGCGCCCGCGAACTGCAGCCCGGCGATCGCCAGCACGATGCCGACCGGGCCGACCGCGTCCGCGCACGCGGCGGTGAGCGCCGCGCCCAGCGCGGACGCGCCGATCTTGAGGCTGCCGCCGGTGGTGTTGACCTGGCCGAGCCGGTCCGGCGGCGACTCGCGCTGGCGCAGCATCAGCGTCGCGGCGAACACCGGGCCCTCGGCGAGCCCCGCCGCGCAGAACGCGGCCATCGCCCACCCCGCCGACGGTGCCGCCGCCAGCGACGCGAGCGCGGCGCCGAACGCGACGAGCCCGCCGACCAGCACGGGTTCGGCGTGCCGGGGCGTCAGCCAGCGGCTCGACGCCAGCGACCCGAGCAGCGACCCGACGGCCATCGCCACCAGCAGCCGCCCGCCCGCGCTGGCCGGGGCGCCGACGTGCTGGGCGAGCAGCACCGCCGTCACCACGACCCCGCCGAACCCGAGCCACGCGAGCGTCGTCGCCACAGTCACCGCGCGCAGCACCCGCCCGCGCGCGAGCACGAGCAGCCCGCCGAGGATCACGTCGCCGAGGCCGGCCCGGGTGTCCTCGGTGACCTCGCCGATGTCCCGCTCGGCGAGCGCGCCCTTGCCGGTCTCGGCGACCCGTCCCGCCTCCGCGGCCACCGCGGAGCGGGCCGCGGGCGCGGGTTCCTGCGCCGGCGAAGCGGGCTCGGCGGACGGGGCGGGCTCGGCGTCCGGGCCCGCGAACGGCAGCAGCGGCAGGACGAAGAGCCCGACGACGGCGCACGCGACGACGGCCGTCCCCGCGTACATCCCGCCCGCGAACGAGGCGACGCCCGCGGCGAGGCCCGGCCCGACGATCGCGGCGACGTTGTAGCTGGACGCCTCCAGCCCGTACGCGCGCGACAGCCGGTCCGCGGGCACGAAGCGCGGGAGCAGGCCGGTCAGCGCCACGACGATCGGCTCGGTGCAGCCGATCACCGCGGCGACCGACAGCGCCAGGACCAGCGGCGACCCGCCCGCCATCGCCAGCAGCAGCCCGGTCGCGGCGGCGTAGGCGAGGGCCAGCGGGACGGCGAGGCGGCGCGGCCGCGGCAGCCGGTCCAGCGCGTTCCCGATCACCGGGCCGCTGATCACGTACGGCAGCGTCATCGCGGTCTGCAGGTAGCCGGCGGTGGCGGCGTGCCCCGTGCGGGCCTGGACGGTGAGGACGAGCGCCGTCGCGACGCCCTCGGCGGACACCCGCAGCAGTGTTGCCGCGGTCAAATGCAGCGGAAGCCCCCGTATCACCCTCGGATCGTGGCACAGGAACGGCCCGTCGGCTCCGGCGTAATGTGCCGACCTAGACTTCTGGTGTGACGCAGACAACGGGGACGGCGGCGCCGGCCGCGCACGAGCACCGGGTGACCAGCGAGGTCGGGCGGCTGCGGACGGTCCTGCTGCACCGTCCGGGCGCGGAACTGAAGCGGCTGACGCCGCGCAACAGCGACAAGCTGCTGTTCGACGCGATCCCGTGGGTGGGCCGCGCGCAGGAGGAGCACGACGCGTTCGCCGAGGCGCTGCGGGAGCGCGGCGTCGAGGTGCTGTACGTCACCGAGCTGCTGCAGGACGCGCTGGAGTACGAGGGGGCGCGCGAGCAGGCGATCGCCGACGCGATCGTCGACCTGCGGCTCGGCGACCAGCTGCGCCGCGTCGTCGAGGGGTACCTGCGCGACCTCGACCCCGAGGACCTGGCGCAGACGCTGGTCGCGGGCCTGGCGCACGAGGAGCTGAAGTCGGGGCACGGCCTGGTGTACCGGCTGATGGACCGGCTCGACTTCATCGTGGATCCGCTGCCGAGCCTGCTGTTCACCCGCGACAGCAGCGTCTGGATCGGCGACCGGGTGGCGGTGACGAGCCTGGCGACGGACGCGCGGCGCCGGGAGTCGCAGCTCACCGGGCTGATCTACGCGCACCATCCGCGCTTCGACGGGGTGGAGCCGGTGTACTCGCCGGGGCTGGAGCACCTGGAGGGCGGCGACGTGCTGTTGCTCAGCCCGGGCGTGGTCGCGGTCGGGACGGGCGAGCGGACGACCCCGGCGGGCGTGGAGCGGCTGGCCCGGCAGGTGATCGGGGCGGGGCTCGCGCACACGGTGCTGGCGGTGCCGGTCGCGCAGGAGCGGGCGACCATGCACCTGGACACGGTGTGCACGATGGTCGACGTCGACACCGTGGTCATGTACCCGCCGGTCGCGCACTCGCTGACCGCGTACACGGTGACGCTGGACGACGGCGGCCTGCGGGTCGCCGGGCCGCGCCCGTTCCTGGAGGCGGCGGCGGACGCGATGGGCCTGGACCGGCTCAAGGTGATCGACACGGGCCTCGACCCGGTGACCGCCGAGCGCGAGCAGTGGGACGACGGGAACAACACCCTCGCCGTCGCGCCCCGGCTGTGCGTTGCCTACGAGCGCAACATCGAGACGAACGCGCAACTGGAGGCGTCGGGGATCGAGGTCATCCGGATCACCGGCAGCGAGCTCGGGACGGGGCGCGGCGGCCCGCGCTGCATGTCCTGCCCGATCCTGCGCGACGCCCCCTGACCTGCGGCTCAGCGGCGCTGAGCTGCGGAGACGGAACGCGAAGGGCCCCGGCGCGATGCCGGGGCCCTTCTCACGTTGGCGCTCGGGCGGTGTCGACGGGGGCACGACAGCGCCCGAGCTTGTTGAGGACCATACAAGGTGCGCGCGTGGTCCTTCTAGGCGGGGTATGCCCTACTTGGGGCCACTCCATTCCTCGTTCCGTCGTAGAGGTCGTCCTCCGGTTCGTCCAGCAGGTCCGGGAAGTCGGCGAGGTCGGGCACGACGCCGTTGGAGTGCGCCGGCGAGACCGCCTCGTCGCCGCCGGACGAGTGGCGGGTGCGCAGCACGGCCCACACGGTGGTGGCGCCGTCATCGTGCCGGACGCCCCAGCCCTCCGAGAGGGCCTCGACGATGCCGAGGCCGCGCCCGCCGAGCGAGGACAGCGTGCCCGGGCCGCGCCGCGGCTCGGTCATCGCGCCCCCGTCGCTGACCTCCAGTTCCAGGACGTCGCCCCGGCAGAGCCAGCAGACCTTGACCTGCCCGGAGGGCAGCGGCCTGGCGTGCCGCAGGGCGTTGCTGATCAGCTCGCTGACGATCACGCTGGCGTCGTCCACGATGGACTCGTAGACCCCCGAGGCGGCCAGCTCCGAGCTGAGGCGCTTGCGGGCGACCGCGACGCTGGACGGCGCGTGTGGCAGCAGTACGACGCTCGACGCCCTCACCTCCCCGTGGTTCCGCTGTCTCGGACGAGTCCCGTCACCGCTCTTCCGGTACGACCGAAATGCCCTGATGACATGGGCCGGAAACCTGAGCGATTCAGTTTGCCACCTGCACAACGAGTCACCGGCCCTCCGGTCACGGTGATCACCCCCGTCCGCGGTGTCGACGTCCGGTGCCGGCGGTGATCCCGTCACGACCGGCGACCACCCCTGGATCTATCCAGCCGGCGGACGGGTTACTCCTCGCGCGCGCGTTTCGTCCGTCACACCCGGTGGCCACCGTACTTTCCCGCACGGGGCAACACTGCCACCAGTCGAGACCGCGCAAACCGGGTGCCACATCGGACTCACCCGGCCGCATCCGGACCGCTGTCCTCACGGTAAGTGACCGACCGGGCGGTCATTCGGCCGGCAGCACCAGCCGCATGCGGGTGCCCGGCCGGCCGGCCTTGCCCGGATGCGCCGAGATCGCCCCGCCCTGCGCCTCCGTCAGCCGCTTCACGATGTAGAGCCCGAGGCCGATCCCGCCGAACCGGCGCCGGTCCCCCGCCTCGCCCTGCACGAACCGCTCGAAGATCCGCTCGTGGTCGCCGGGCCGGATGCCGATCCCCTCGTCCTCGACCGTCACCGCGATCCCGGACGCGCCGGACTTCGCGTGCACCCGGACCGTCCCGCCGTCCGGGCTGTACTTGAACGCGTTCTCCAGCAGCTGCCCGAGCACGATGTCGGTCGCCATCGCGTCGCCCCGGCATTGCGGCAGCTCCGGCTCGATCTCCAGCTCCACCTGGTGCAGCGGCGACAGCGAACGGAACCCCGCGACGACGCCCTCCAGCACCCTGGCCAGGTCGAACGGCTCGATCGTCACGGTCAGCTCGTCGGCGCCCGCGCGGGAGCCGAGCAGCAGGTGCTCCACCAGCCGGCCGAGCGACTGGGCGCGCTCGGCGATCGTCGCGACGGCGGCGCGGCGGTCCAGGTCGGCCAGCTCGTCCCACCGGTTGACCAGCGTGGACGCGAACCCCTGCACGACCGTGATCGGGGTGCGCAGCTCGTGGCTGGTGGTGGCGAGGAACAGGTCCTTGGCCTCCTCCAGCGCCTTCGCCTCCGTCACGTCGCGGAAGTCGACGACCAGCTCGCCGGTCTCCTCGATCTCGGCGGCCAGCACGTTCAGCCACACCCCGGACTCCAGCGGGAACGTCAGCATCTCGCCGAGCGCGGGCATGGCGAACGGCAGCGGCCGCCCGATCGCGTCCTCCGGCGGGATGCCGGTGAGGGTGTGCGCGGCCGGGTTCCACTGCCGGACGACGAGGTCGTGGTCGAGCACCGCGATGCCGTCCGCGCTGGAGTCGATCACCGCGCGCTCGTGCGCCCGCTGCCGGACGACCTCCGCGTAGGCGACGGCGTTGCCGACCGCGACGCCCGCGTGCCCGGCGAGCAGCTCCAGCAGCTCCAGCTCGGTGTGCCCGATCTTGCGTCCGGAGAACAGCGCGTACAGCGCCCCGTACGGGCGGTTCTGCAGGTAGGACAGGCCGAGCGCGACGGTGTGCAGGCCCGGCAGCTCGGACCAGATCAGGTCGCCGAGCCGCTGCTCGCCCGTCGCGAGCTTCACCGTCTTGCCGGACCGCAGCAGCTCCCCGACCAGGCTCGGCCGCAGCTCCGCGGTCCGGCCGCGCAGGTGCTCCGGCAGCCCCGACGTGCTGACCAGCCGCAGCCGCTCGCCCTCGATGCGGACGAAGCCGCCCGCGTCCGCGCCGGTCAGCTCGATCAGCGCGGTCGTGATCCGGTCGAGCACCACGGCCAGGTCCAGCTCGGCGTTCAGGTCGGCGACGATGTCGTTCAGCCGCCGCACGAGCCGCGCCCGCTCCGTCATGTGGTGCTGGACGATCTCGTCGTCCTCCGCCGGGTGGTACACCCCCACCCAGCCGAGCGGCGTGCCCGCCGGGTCCTTCAGCAGGCTCGTGTCGATCCGCACGTCGATCAGCCGGCCGTCCCGGTGGAACCGGCGGGTCGCGATCGAGATCTGCCCGCTCTCGCCCTCCCCGGCGCGCCGGGTGAGCAGCCGCTCCTGCACCGCGTTGTGCTCGGCCTTCAGCTCATCCGGGACGATCGGCGGGACGCGCCCGACCATCTCCGCGGCGCTCCATCCGAACATCCGCTCGGCGGCCGGGTTCCACACGGTGACGCGGTGCTTCTGGTCGACGGCCACGATCGCGTCGGCGGCGCTCTCGATGACGGCGCGCGCGATCGGGTCGTGGACGTGCTGCACGTCTGTCATCGTGCCACCGGACCCCGGCACGGCGCCGGGCGATCGGCGCCGAAAAGTTCCCACCAGACGTCCCCGGCGAACGGAGGAACGCCACTTCAGCGGCCTGAGGGCCTCGGGATCGCCCATGTGCACGATGCCTTTCCGGCGGGCGCGGCGCATCCGTCGGCGCGCGGCTCCGGCAACCCTACCGCCGGGTAATACCGCGGCCGCGGGCGGCGCCCGCCCAGCCGATCAGCAGCGTCGCGGCCCCCGCGACCAGGAACGACAGCAGCGACGCGCTCATCCAGCTCTGCGGCGTGAAGTGCAGCGCGTCCTGCACGTGCCGCCACACGTCCGCCCACCGGCGCACCGTGCCGGGGTTGATCAGCTGGTAGGCGGCGAAGCCGACCGCCCACGCCGCGATCATGCTCCACCGCGACGGCGCCGTACGGCTCGCATCCCAGCCCGCGCGCCCCCGGCCGAGGAAGAAGTCCGCCGCGAGGACGCCCAGCATCGGCACGAACACCGACCCGATCAGTGACAGGAAACCGGCGTAGTCGTTGATGTCCAGCGCCAGCGCCAGCACCGTGATCCCCACGCCCAGCGCCACCGACAGGACGCGCCGGTCCGCGCGCGGCACCAGGTTCTGGATCGACACCGCGGTGGAGTACACGTTCGCGAACGACTGGTCCGCCTCCCGCAGCACGAACACCGCGAAGAACACCGCACCCAGCGCGACGTGCAGGAACGGGTCGAACACCCGGTCGGTGTCGCCGCCGACGAGCGCCAGCGCCAGCAGCCCCAGCACGTACGCGATGATCTGGGTGACCGAATACCCGACGGACGCCGCCCCGAAAGCCCCCCGGGCGCTCTTCGCGTGCCGCGTGTAGTCGGCCGCCACCGGCACCCACGAGATCGACACCGCCAGCGCCGCGTCCGCGCCGACCCAGAACCCGCCCCACGACCCGTGGTTCAGATCCGGCAGCGGCTGCCGCACCAGCTGGACGTAGAAGTACACCAGCGCCACGATCACCGCGACCGTCACGTACCGGCGCAGCAGCCGCACCGACCCGAGCGGCCAGATCGTCAGCACCGTCGTGATCGCCCCGGCCGCGACCACGTACCCCCAGCGCGGCACCCCGTCCCACAGCTCCCGCGCCGCGTCCGCGATCACGATCAGCTCGAACGTCCCCCAGCCGATCAGCTGCGCGATGTTCAGCACCGTCGGGACGTACGACAACCGCGCCCCGAACAGGCCCCTGAGCAGCACCATCGCCGGCTGGCCCGTCTTCGCGCCGGGCGCCGCGGCCAGGCCCAGCATCAGCCCGCCCAGCACCGTCCCGACGATCATCGCGACGATCCCCGCCGCGATCGCCAGCGTCGGCTTCCCGTCCGCGTCCGGCGCGAGCACGGTGTACGCGCCGGAGAACGCCAGCAGGCTCACCCCGAGGTTCGCCCAGAACGCGCTCTGGTCCCAGAAGCCCAGCACCTTCGGCGCCGGCTCGTCCAGCGTGTACGGGACCTCGTTCCGCGGACGCTCGTCCGCAAGGGTCTTCTCGACGTCGGACGCCACGGGCCACACTCCCTACGCCGGCATTACCCGGACAGGTTCATGCGGTCGGCGGCGCCCTGAAGGCCGCCCTCTCAGCCCGGCTTATGGCCCGAGCTCCCGCGGGTATCGGTCGGCACCGATCGTACAACCGCCCGCAACCCCCACAAAGGGCGCAAACGGTTAAGCCACGTAAGGCTCGCCGTCCCCGCCGTTCTCCATCGGCCGGCCCGCCTCGGCCCAGCCCTTCATCCCGCCGTCCACGTTCTTCGCCAGCCAGCCCGCCTGGTTCAGCGCCACCGTCACCTGCGCCGACCGCGCCCCCGACCGGCAGATGACGAAGATCTCCCGGTCCCGCGGGACCTCCCCGGCCCGGTCGCCCAGCTGCCCCATCGGAATGTGGACGGCCTCCGGCGCGTGCCCCGCGTCCCACTCGTCCTGTTCGCGCACGTCCAGCAGGTAGCCGCCCTGCGGAACGTCGGCGGCGACCACCGCCGGAACCTCGTCCCCGAAAATCATCACACCCCCATGGAACCGCGCGATGCCCCCCTGCGTCGAATCACGCATGCGGTATCGGACGCTCATCCTCGCCGCGCCCGGGCTCGCCACGGTCCTGTCTCTGGCCGCCTGCGGCGACGAACACGCCAAGACCCTTCCCGCCGAGGGCCCTTCGGGCACCGCCACGGTCCGTCCTTCCGGATCCCCGGCCGACGACCTCACCATCCGGATCCGGGCCTCGGCCCAGGCCCCCGCCAAGACCTACACGCTGACCTGCGACCCCGCTGGCGGCGACCACCCGAAGGCCGCCGACGCCTGCGCCGCCCTCACCAAGGCCAAGGACCCCTTCGCACCCGTCCCCAAGGACCGGATGTGCACCGACATCTACGGCGGCCCCGAGGTCGCCACGGTGAAGGGCACCTGGCAGGGCAAGCCCGTCGACACCACCTTCAAGCGCAACGACGGCTGCCAGCTCCACCGCTGGACCGCGATCGCCCCCGTCTTCGGCGCCGTCCCCAAGGTCCGCTGACCCGTCCGCGCCTGTGCGGTCACGGGCGCGGCCGGAGGCAGGGCTCGAAGATCCAGCCCGGGCACCCGGATTCAGGTGTCGATCCTGGCCGCGCCGATCCCGCACGTGTCCGTGCCGGTGACGGCGTGGACGGGCACGCACGCCCCGGTGACCGGCTGCCGGACGTCGTTGATCGACTCGAACCGGACGCCGGTGTCGAAGCCGGGAAGCGGATGGACCCGCACGGGCGCCCCCACCGGGACATAGACGCATCCCCCCGGGGCGGCCTTCGGCGCCGGCCGGCCTGACTCGCGGGCGGCGTAGACCAGCACCATCACCGCAAGCAGCGCGATCACCACAAGCACCCCCCACCCGCCGCCCAGCGCACCCCGCCACCGCGCCCTCCCCGGCACGTGTGGCGCGGTCGAGGCATCCAGAGGAGCGAGCGGGGACGCCGGTACGGGCGCCAGAGCCGCAGGTTCCGCGACCACGGGCTGCTCTGCGGGCGGACGGAGGCTCGGGACGGGGCGACGCGCCTCGTCGAGCCTGTCCCACGCATCCGCCCAGGCCCGCAACTCCTGGTCGGGGACGTTCAAGGCGCGCAGGATCGCCTCGTAGACGTCGGGCGGCGCAAGACTCCGGGGCCGCGTCCGTTGGCGGCGGGCTGCCACCATGGGCGGCGTGCTCTCGCTGCAGATGAACGACGCCGCCCTCGACCTGCTGCAGGGCTCGGCGGCCGCCGAGCCGCCGGGCGGCCTCGCCACCGGGCTCCAGGACCGGATCCGCACCGGCATCACCCGCCGCGGACGCATCCTGACCTGGGCGGACTCGATCGCGAACGCGGCGGGCGCGCCGGGGATCTTCCCAGACCTCACGGCGTGGGAGTGCGCCGACACCTCGTTCCATCTGGAGGACTCCGTCGACGTGGCGGTCGACGTCACCGACGGCGTCCCCGCCATCTCCGAGGACGGCCAGCGGATGCTGCTCCAGCAGGGCGTCGCGTTCGCCCTGGAGTTCGCGCGGCTCGTCCGCGCGCTCGACCCGCCCGCCGCGGTCCGCTGCATCCTGGGCGCCAACGAGACCAACGCGACCTTCCGGTTCCACCAGATCAGGCCGGACGAGCGCTGGCACAACCCGAACCTCGACCGCTACCTCGACGACAAACTGATCGTGGTCGACGTCCAGCCGGCGGCGCCCGGTCAGTGAAGGTCGTCCAGGACGAACGGGGGGCCTGGCTGTGAGGGCTGCCAGCCTCGTTGGAGGGCGGTGTTGATCGCCGCGGCGACCGTGCGAGGCAGGACCGGCGTCGCGGGCAGCCCCAACCAGTTGCTCGGGTGGGCGCACCGCATGGAGACCACCAGCAGCGCCCCTGGCTCTGCGGCCCGTTCCGCGGCGAAGGTCAGCGGAGTCCAGCCGAGCGCCTGGTCGTAGGTGGGCCTGCCACGGACCTTCCACCTGAATTCGAGCCCGGCGACGGTGATCCGTCGTGATCCTTTCTTCGCCATCGCCACGCCTGTCATCTTTGCAGCCTGCTGGGTGGGTTGACGTGCGCGGCCTGCGCGAACTCCCGCTGGCCTTGGCTATTTGAGGAGGCGGGACATGCGGCGGTCGGCGAGGGGCTTGCCGGCGGTCTGGCAGGTGGGGCAGTACTGGAGGGCGGAGTCGGCGAAGGAGACCTCGCGGATCGTGTCGCCGCAGACCGGGCATTCCTGGCCCTTGCGGCCGTGGACGCGGAGGCCGGTCTTCTTCTCGCCCTTGAGGTCCTGGGCCTCCAGGCCGCGGGAGCGGTCGACGGCGTCGCGGAGAGTGGTGACGATCGACGAGTGGAGGGTGACGACGTCGTCGTCGGTGAGGGTGGCGGCGATCTTGAAGGGGGACATCTTGGCCGCGTGCAGGACCTCGTCGGAGTAGGCGTTGCCGATGCCGGCGACGACGCTCTGGTCGCGGAGCAGGCCCTTGATCTGCGTGCGCTTGCCCGCGACGATCTCGCGGAGCCGGTCGGTGGTGAACGACTCGTCGAGGGGGTCGGGGCCGAGGGAGGCGACGCCGGGCACCTGGTCCGGGTCGCGGACGACGTAGACCGCGAGGCCCTTCTTCGTCCCGGCCTCGGTGAGGTCGAAGCCGGAGCCGTCGTCGAGGTGGACGCGGAGGGCGAGCGGGTTCTTGCCGCCGGGGCGGGCGGGCCGGGACGGGATCTCGTCGCGCCAGCGGAGCCAGCCGGCGCGGGCCAGGTGGATCACCAGGTGGATGCCGTCGACGTCCAGGTCGAGGAACTTGCCGTGCCGGGACGCGCCGGTGACGGTCAGGCCGGCCAGTGCGGTGACCGGCGGGTCGTAGGTCTTGAGCGCGGAGATCGCGAGGACGTCGACGCGGGCGACGGCATGGCCGACGACGCGTTCGCGCAGGAACGCCGTCAGCGCCTCCACCTCGGGCAACTCGGGCATCGGACCTCCACTCGCCGGCCGTGACCCCTCCAAGGTAAACGCTCCGGCAGCGGTGCGGCGGACCTGCGCAACGGGCCCCCCGACGGGCGCGGATCGCGAGAACATCGAGGGGGCGGCGCCCCGCGTCCGGCGACACCCCAGAGCTGTCCACAGGGCTGGGGAAGCTTGTGGAAAACCTTGTGCATGACGCGAGAGTCGGCGCGCGGGCGGGGCGCCCCGGGGTGAATACCTCGACGAATATCGACAAATCGCCGTGCGGCGGGCCATGTGGACCGCTGAACAGGGTGTGGATAACTCCGTGCGACCGGCTGTGACCCGGATCTCGAAATAACCCCTAGGGGGTACCGGTTGTGCGAGGTGTTCGGGTTGTGGCACGATGAGGCCACAGAGATACCCCCAGGGGGTACTAATGAGGGAGGACGAGAGATGAGCACCGCCACCTACACCGTCACCGGGATGACCTGCGGCCACTGCGTCGCCTCCGTCACCGAGGAGGTCGAGCAGGTCGCCGGCGTCACCGCCGTCGCCGTCGACCTGCCGACCGGACGGGTGACCGTCACCAGCGAGGCCCCCGTCGACGACGCCCTGATCAAGGGCGCCGTCGAGGAGGCGGGATACGCCCTGCAGGCATGACGCCTGCGCCCTGAGGACCAGGGCCCCAGACGAGTGGAGTGAAGGACCATGAACAACGCGACCAAGCTGAGCGCCTACGTGGCGGCGCTGGCCGTCGTCTTCGGCGGAGCCGCCGTCGTCGGCACCGTGACCGGGCCGGTCGGCAAGGCCGACGACGGCGGGCACGGCGGCGGGCACGGCGCGCACGGATCCCACGGCGGGACGGCGGCGGGCCCGGCGCTCCCCGGCGGGCTGCAGGTCAGCCAGGACGGCTACACCCTGCACCCGCGGACGGCGACGGTCCGGCCCGGCGAGCGGACCGACTTCCGGTTCACCATCGACGGCCCGGACGGCAGGCCCGTGACCGGGTTCACGCCGCTGCACGGCAAGCGGCTGCACCTGATCATCGCGCGGCGCGACCTGTCCGGCTTCCAGCACCTGCACCCGACCGAGGTCGGCGGCGGCGTGTGGACGGTCCCGATCGTGCTGCCGCAGGCGGGCGCGTACCGGTTCTTCACCGACGTCCAGCCGGACGGGGCGAAGGAGGCGCTGACGCTGGGCGTCGACGTCACCGCGCCCGGCGACTACCAGCCCGTCGCGCTGCCGGGGCCCGAGCAGGTCGCGAAGGTCGACGGCTACGAGGTGAGGCTGGCCGGCGCGCTGGCCCCGGGCAAGTCGAGCAAGCTGACGCTGTCGGTGAGCAAGGACGGCGCGCCGGTCACGGACCTGGAGCCGTACCTGGAGGCCTACGGCCACCTGGTCGCGCTGCGGCAGGGCGACCTGGCCTACCTGCACGTCCACCCGGACGGGGAGCCGGGCGACGGCAGGACGAAGCCGGGCCCCGACATCACCTTCTACGCCGAGGCCCCCAGCGCGGGGACGTACCGGCTCTACCTGGACTTCCAGCACGGCGGCAAGGTCCGCACGGCGGAGTTCACCGTGACGGCGGGGCCGTCGTCGGGGCCGGTGGAGCAGGGCGAGGGCCACGGCGAGCACACCCACTGACATCCCGTACGGTCGAAGCGAAGGAGGAGCGATGACCACCGGCGCCGTGCCAGAAGCGGAATCCGGGCGGATCGAGCTGGCGATCGGCGGGATGACGTGCGCGTCGTGCGCCAACCGCATCGAACGCAAGCTGAACAAGCTCGAGGGCGTCACCGCGACGGTCAACTACGCCACCGAGAAGGCGAAGGTCGAGTTCCCGGCGGGGGTGTCCCCGGAGGAGCTGGTCGCCACGGTGGAGGCGGCGGGCTACACCGCCGAGCTGCCGGCCCCGCCCAAGAGCGACGGCGAGGGCGGCGCGGGCGAGGAGCCCGACGACGGGCTGCGCACGCTGCGGCAGCGGCTGGTCATGTCGGTCGTGCTGTCGGTCCCGGTCATCGCGATGGCGATGGTCCCGGCGCTGCAGTTCGACAACTGGCAGTGGCTGTCGCTGACGCTGGCGTCGCCGGTCGTCGTCTACGCGGGCTGGCCGTTCCACAAGGCCGCGTGGACGAACCTGCGGCACGGCGCCGCGACGATGGACACCCTGGTGTCGGTCGGTACGCTCGCCGCGTTCGGCTGGTCGCTGTGGGCGCTGTTCTTCGGCACCGCCGGCGAGACCGGCCTCAAGCACGGGTTCGAGTTCTCCATGACCCGCTCGGACGGGTCGATGAACATCTACCTGGAGGCCGCGTCCGGGGTCATCGCGTTCATCCTCGCGGGCCGCTACTTCGAGGCGCGCTCCAAGCGCCGCGCGGGCGCCGCCCTGAAGGCGCTGCTGGAGCTCGGCGCCAAGGAGGTGTCGGTCGTCCGGGACGGGCGCGAGGAGCTCATCCCGGTCGAGAAGCTGGCGGTGGACGACGTGTTCGTCGTCCGTCCGGGCGAGAAGATCGCGACGGACGGCGTGGTGACCGAGGGGTCGTCGGCGGTGGACGCGTCGCTGCTGACCGGCGAGTCGGTCCCGGTGGAGGTCGCGCCGGGCGACGCGGTGGTCGGCGCGACGGTGAACGCCGGCGGGCGGCTGCTGGTCCGCGCCACGCGGGTCGGCGCCGACACCCAGCTCGCGCAGATGGCGCGGCTGGTGGAGGACGCGCAGACCGGCAAGGCGCAGGTGCAGCGGCTCGCCGACCGGATCTCCGGGATCTTCGTCCCGGTGGTGATCGCGCTGGCCGTCGCCACGCTGGGCTTCTGGGTCGGCACGGGCGGCGGCCTGGCCGGGGCGTTCACCGCGGCGGTCGCGGTGCTGATCATCGCCTGCCCGTGCGCGCTCGGCCTGGCCACCCCGACCGCCCTCATGGTCGGGACGGGGCGCGGCGCGCAGCTCGGCATCCTGATCAAGGGCCCGGAGGTGCTGGAGTCGACCCGCGCGATCGACACGGTCGTGCTGGACAAGACCGGCACCGTCACCACCGGCCGGATGGCGCTGGTGGACGTGCACACCGCCGACGGGGTCGACGAGGCGGAGGTGCTGCGGCTGGCGGGAGCGCTGGAGAACGCGTCCGAGCACCCGATCGCGCAGGCCATCGCCAAGGGCGCGGCCGAGCGGGCCGGGACCCTGGGGACGGTCGAGGACTTCGCCAACGTCGAGGGCCTGGGCGTCCAGGGGATCGTCGACGGGCACGGCGTCCTGGTCGGCCGGCCGCAGCTGCTGGCGGAGTGGTCGCAGCACCTGACCGCCGGGCTGGAGCGGGCGATGTCGCAGGCGCAGGCGCTCGGCCGCACCGCCGTCGCGGTCGGCTGGGACGGCGAGGCCCGCGCGGTGATCACCGTCGCGGACCAGGTCAAGCCGACCTCGGCGGAGGCGATCGGGCAGCTGCGTGCGCTCGGGCTGCGGCCCGTGCTGCTCACCGGCGACAGCGAGACCGTCGCCCGCACGGTCGCCGACGCGGTCGGGATCGACGAGGTCATCGCCGAGGTCCTGCCGCAGGACAAGGTGGACGTCGTCAAGCGGCTCCAGGGCGAGGGGCGGACGGTCGCGATGGTCGGCGACGGCGTCAACGACGCCGCCGCGCTCGCCCAGGCCGACCTCGGCCTGGCGATGGGCACCGGCACGGACGTGGCGATCGAGGCGTCCGACCTGACCCTGGTCCGCGGCGACCTGCGGGCCGCGGCGGACGCGATCCGGCTGTCGCGGCGCACGCTCCGCACGATCAAGGGCAACCTGTTCTGGGCGTTCGCCTACAACGTGGCGGCGCTGCCGCTGGCGGCGACCGGGCTGCTCAACCCGATGATCGCGGGCGGCGCGATGGCGTTCTCGTCGGTCTTCGTGGTCAGTAACAGCCTGCGGCTCCGCCGGTTCAAGGCGCTGAACGGCGACACCGCGCCGGCGCCGGCGGCCGCGGCCCCGGCCCGTCCGGAGGTCCCGGCCCCGCGTTGACACACGGGCGGCGAGCGCCGCGGTCCCGCACTCCGGGGCCGCGGCGCTCGCTGTTTCATGTGAAACCCCCGCGCGGGCGGGCTAGAGCGGGACGTCCCAGAAGGCGAGTTCGTGGCGCATGCCCTCAAGGAACAGGTGTTCCGCGCGGGCGGGGTCGGCGCCGGACTCGTCGATCATCTGGGCGATGCGGCCGGTCAGCTCGGCGAAGCCGGGGTCGGCGTAGGTGTCGACCCAGCGGCGGTAGCGCGGCTCCGCCGGCGGGTCCTCGGCGAGCCGGGTGCCGAGCGTCGAGTAGCCCCACATGCACGGGTACAGGGCGGCGAGGCCGTCGCCGTAGGAGGCGGCGCTGTCCAGCAGGAACGCCGTGTAGGCGGCGCAGGGCGGGCCCTTGCGGGCGCCGTCGAGGTCGGCGCCGAACTCCGCGGACAGCGACCGGTGCAGGTCCAGCTCGTCGTGGTACGTCGCGTGCGCCAGGTCGACGAGGTCGCCGAGGTGCGCGGACGGGGCCTGCCAGGCGAGCCGGGAGAACACCCGGACGTAGTCGTGCAGGAAGAGGTAGTCCTGTTCGAGCCAGGAGCGGAAGACCGCCTCGTCGAGGTCGCCGCGGGCGATGCCGGCGACGGTGGGGTGCTTCAGCTGCTCCTCGACCAGCGGGCGGCCGAGGTCCTCCAGGCGGGCGGCGAGACTCATGCTGGCAAGTCTGGCATTTCCCCGGACACGACCATCCCGGACGCCCCTCCCCGGACAGACCAGGGCCCCGCCGGGTCTTGCGGCCCGGCGGGGCCCTGGTCAAGCACCGGTGTGCGGGTCGCCTCTCGGCGAAAGGCTCAACACGGCTCCAGCCGAACGGTATTCCGTGAAGGCTATAGGTGAGGCCCGGGGACACCAGGCACACCGGCTGTCTTGTGTAACCGATGGGACCCCCGGGATTGTTCCCGCCCGGCGGCCGAGATCCGTCAGCCGGTGGACGCGGGCTGCGGAGGGACGTCGGAGAACGTGCCGGTGCGGCGGATCGTGTGCCAGCCGAGCCGGGACCCCAGCAGCGCCGTGACCACCGACTGGACGACGACCAGGTACATGAGCTGCCGGTATACGAACTGCTGGAGCGGCAGCGCCCACAGCGGGCGGATGCGCTCGCCGTCCAGCCACAGCGCGTACGCGCCCGCGGCGGTCTGCGCGGCCGTGAACCCGGCCCACAGCAGGATCGGCTCCAGCGGGTTCAGGAAGATCAGGCCGAACAGCGCGAACAGGTCGACGGCGGGCGCGAACAGCGGCAGCAGCACCTGGAAAACCGCCAGGTAGGTGAGGCAGCGGCGGCCGAACCGGCCGGACGCGCCGCCCTCGATCAGCGACCGGCGGTGCTTCCACATCGCCTGCATCGTCCCGTAGCACCAGCGGTACCGCTGCCGCCACAGCTGCCGCAGCGACGACGGCGCCTCCGTCCAGGCGATCGCCTTCTCCTCGTAGACGACGCGGTGGCCGGAGCGGCAGATCACCATGGTGAGGTCGGTGTCCTCGGCGAGGGTGTCGGAGGGCACGCCGCCGACCCGCGCCAGCACCGGGCGGCGGAACGCGCCGATCGCGCCCGGGACGGTCGGCATGCACTGCAGCACGTCGAACATCCGGCGGTCGAGGTTGAAGCCGATCACGTACTCGATGTGCTGCCAGCGGCCGAGGAGCCCGCCCCGGTTGGCGACCTTGGTGTTACCGCTCACCGCCCCGACCCGCGGGTCGGCGAGCGGCGCGACGAGGTGCCGGAGGGTGTCGCGCTGGAACACGGTGTCGCCGTCCACCAGCACGAGGATCTCGGTGCGCGCCGCGGCCGCGCCCGCGTTCAGGGCGCTCGGCTTGCCGCCGTTGGGCTTGCGCAGCAGCCGGACGCCCGGCAGCGCGAGCCCCTCGACGATCGCGGCGGTGCGGTCGGCGGACCCGTCGTCCACCACGATCACCTCGAACGCGCCCGGATAGTCGGTGTCGAGCAGCGAGCGGACCGTCGCCGCGATCCCGGCCTCCTCGTTGTAGGCGGGGACGATGACGGAGAGGTCCGGGTACGGCCCGGGCGGCACCGGGCGGTCCGGTGGCCGCCGGACCCGCCGGACGTGCACGTGCGCGAAGAAAAGCAGCAGCACGAGCCTCAGCACGTACAGCACCCCGGCCGCGCCGAACAGCACGCCCAGCCAGCCGGTGAGCGAGGACGCGGTCCGCTGCGCGGCGACCAGCGTCCAGCCGATCGCCTTCTCCCGGCCCGGGACGGCGATGTCGGCGGCGGGCATCCGCATCGCCTGCGACAGCGTGGTGAAGCGGTAGCCGCGCGGCTGGAGCCGGTCGATGATCTGCTCGACGGCCGCGACGGTCTCGGCCCGGTCGCCGCCCGCGTCGTGCAGCATGACGACGGCGCCCTGGCCGCGCCGCTCGGCCGCGAGCGCGGTCTCGACGATCTTCTCGGTGCCGGGCCGCTGCCAGTCCTCGGTGTCGCGGTCGGTGAGGACGACGACGTACCCGTCCTTGCCCGCCCGCTCGGCCGCCCGCCATTCCGGCGCGGTCAGGCCGTCCGGGACCGACGAGTACGGCATCCGCATCAGCCGGGTGTGGACGCCCGCCGCGCCCGCCAGCGCCCGCTGCGTGAGGTCGAGCTCCAGGCGCGCGCGCCAGGCCGGGGCGGTGGCGAGGTCGACGTGCGTGTAGGTGTGCGAGCCGATCTCGTTGCCCTCGCGCAGGATGCGGCGGGTCAGGCCCGGGTTCTCGGCGATGTGCGCGCCGACCGCGAAGAACGTGCCGTGCGCGCCGTGCCGGCGCAGCACGTCGAGGATCCGCGGCGTCCATTTAGGGTCGGGGCCGTCGTCGAAGGTCAGCGCGATCGTCTTGGCCGGGGTGCGCAGCGAGTGCGGTGTCCCGCCCGCCAGGTTGAGCACCGGGCCGCCGGAGGTGATCTGGGACGGCGCGGGGACGGGGTGCGCCGGGTCCTTGCGCGGCGCCTCGCCGACCGCGCCGTGCGCGTAGCCGTCCAGCAGCAGCAGGACGGTCAGGGCCAGGCCGCCGAGCAGCAGCAGGATCCAGTGGCCCCGCGGTTCGCCTCGCCGCATCCTCAGGCCGGCTTCTTCGTGTGCCCCCAGGCGGGCGGGCTCGCGTGGGAGTTGCCCGGACGGCTCGTGGTCGCGGCCGTCGTCGGTGCGGCGCCGGGCGCGGTCGAGGCGGACGGCGCAGGCGTCGCGGGGGCCGCCGTCGACGCCGGCTTCGACGACGCGGAGGGCACCTTGGGCGACGTCCCCGACGGGGCGGTGCGAGGACTCCGGCTGGGCGCCTCGCTACGGCGCTCACCCTCCGGACCCGCCTTCCCAGCGCGCGCGCCGGCCGGCTGGTGCCCGCCCACACGAGGGTGCGTGGACGGAGCGTTCCATGGCGTTCCCGGCACCGCGGCGCCCGTCGCCGCCCCGACGCCCAGCGCGCCGAGGAAGACCACGAGCAGCGCGCCCGCCGCCAGGCCGATCCGCCGGGCCAGCCGGTGCCGCCGCCCGGTCATGTCCACGAACACCGGCGCCCCGCCGGGCACGCCGGCCTCAGCGAGCGCGGCGGAGCCGATCTCGTCCGGGGACGGGGCGTGCGCCGCAGGCCCGGCGTGGCCCGGTACGGCGTGGCCCGGTGCGGCGCCGGGCCCCTCGTCCGGACCGTGCCGGTGTGCAGGCAAATCGCGGATCATCGCGTCCATCACTTCGCATCAGGAGACGAACTCCGCGCGCTCGGGCGGCGCGGCCGTTCAGAACGGTCAGCGCCGAGCGGCGAGGACATGTCACACCACACGCGAAATGCCTGCACAATGACGCAGATGGCACGAGTGCGGCGGGAGAGCGCGAGCGGCGGGGACGACCTCGACCGCGCTCTTCGCGCGGCCCAGGAGGGCGACGAGGAGTCCTTCCGCGTCCTCTACCGCGACGTGCAGCCGCGGCTGATCCGGTTCGCGGGCGCGCTCGTCGGCGCGGACGCCGAGGACGTCACGTCCGAGGCGTGGCTGCAGATCGCCCGTGACCTGCCCGCCTTCCGCGGCGACATCGACGGGTTCCGCGGCTGGACCGCCACGATCACCCGGCACCGCGCGCTGGACCACCTGCGCCGCCGGTCCCGCCGCCCGGCCGCCGACGCGCCCCCCGAGGAGCTGCTCACGCTCGCCGCGCCGGCCGACACCGAGACGCTCGCCCTCGACGGCATCGCCACCGAGGACGCGCTGCGGCTGATCGCCGGGCTGCCGCGCGACCAGGCCGAGGCGGTGCTGCTGCGCGTGGTGGTGGGGCTGGACGCGAGGTCGGCGGGCGAGGTGCTCGGCAAGCGGCCCGGCGCCGTCCGCACCGCCGCCCACCGGGGACTTCGCCGGCTCACCGAGCGGCTCGCGGGGCCCGCGGCGGGGCCGCAGGCGGGCGCCGCCGAGGCCGCTTCCGCGTCGCCGGCCGGTTCGCTGCCCGCCGCCGGGAGTGACAAAAGCGGCGGGCCGGGCGCTGAAGGGGTGAGATGAGCGACCACCAGCGAGCCGGACGGCTCGACCAGCGCACCGCCGAGCGGCTGCTCGGCGGGGCTCCGGCCGCCCCCGGGGACGGCCACGACGCGCTGCGCGCGCTGCTGTCGGCCGCGGCCGGCCCGGCGCGCCCGGGCGAGCTGCACGGCGAGGACGCCGCGGCCGCCGCGTTCCGGGCCGTCCAGGCGCGGCCCGCCCCGCGCCGGTCGCGCTGGGCCGCGCTGCCCCGCTACGCGACGGTCAAGGTCGCCGTGGTCGCGGTGACGCTCGCCGCGTTCGGCGGCGGCGTCGCGGTCGCGGCGAGCACCGGGCACCTGCCCGGGCGGTCGCCCTCGCCGTCGTCGTCGCACCACCACCGCTCGCCGGGCAAGACCTCGCACCGCGAGCACCGGCCGGCCCCGCCGCCGTCGTCCCCCGTCCCGCACACGTCCCCGGTGCAGCGCCCGACGCCGTCCAAGTCCCCTGAGGGGAGGCGCAAGCACGGCAAGGCGCACCCGCCCGGCCTGGACAAGGGCAACCCCCAGAAGGGCAAGAAGGCCCATCCGGACCGCGGCGACCAGCACGACGACAGCGCCCAGACCCACAAGGACGGCGGGCACGGCGAGTTCAACTTCAAGGCCCCGAACGTCACCAAGCCGGACGGCGGGAACGCGAACGGCGGCAAGCCGGACGCCGGCAAGCCCAACGGCGCCAAGCCGAAGGGCGGCACCGCGCCGCAGGGCAGGGACGCGGGACGCCGCTCCGGCGGGCGCTGAGCGGGCCGCCCGTCAGTCGTGGCGGAGGGCGCCCTCGCCGGCGATCGTCCGGTAGTAGCAGGTCGGACGCGCCTCGCCTGAGGCCGTCTTGGTGTGGCAGGCGCCGCCGGTCGTCCGGTTGACCAGGTACAGCAGCGAGTTCTGCTCGCAGTTCACGCGGACCTCGACCAGCTCCAGCACGTCGCCGGACGAGGCGCCCTTGCGCCACAGCTCGTTGCGCGACGTCGACCACAGCACGGCGATCCGCTCCTCCAGCGTCGCCTTCAGCGCCTGCTCGTTGGCGTAGCCGATGAACAGGACGTCCTTGCTCGCGGCGTCCTGCAGCACCACCGGCACGACCTCCGAGCCGGTCGCCGCGACCGCGCGGAGCTTGCCGAAGTCCAGTTCGAGCCGCGTTCCCTCTTCGAGTTCGTTCACCCCGCGATCCTCCCGGTGCCCGGACGCGACGGCAACCCGCTCGTCACTCTGCGCGTCGGGACCGGCACGCATCGTCGCATGTCCGCGCGGCGCATCTGCGGAAACCGCGAATGCGCGGCACCCGGCTTGTCATCGGAGGCGATTGTGCGGCCGGATCCGCGGACCCATGCTGGCGAGAGCACTCACCCGAGGGAGCGATTCGATGGCACGGGGTACTGTCCGGACACGCGGTCCCATGAGACTCCTCGGCACGACCAGCCTGCCCGGGGTCGCCCGGTCCGCTCCGGAGGCGCGCGCGTTCGTCCGCCGCGTCGCCCCGTACATCGACGCCGAGGCCCTCGCCGACATCGCCCTGTGCGTGGACGAGCTGGTCGCGAACGCGTGCGAGCACACGGCGTCCGGCCTGGGCGGGCGGGTGACGGTCATCGTCAGCGCGGCTGAGGGGATGCTGCGCGTCACCGTCCTGGACGACGGCGGTACCGCCGGTGCGCCGTGCGTGCGCGCCGACCCGTGCGACGAGGACGGCCGCGGGCTGTGGCTGGTCGACGCCCTGTCCACCGCATGGGGCTCGCATAGCGCGCTCGGCGGCACGGCGGTATGGGCGGAGTTCCGCGCGCCCGCCGGCTCCCACATCCCCTGCGGCCACCACCACCTGGCCTGACCCGCGCCCCGTCCGGCGGGTCATTGTCACTCCATATCCGGATGACGCGGGCTCATGGATGGCGGCATCCTTTGACGGTCCCCGGTCGGACGTGGAGGTCCGTTATGCCGACGCTCGTGCTGTCGCCCCGCTACTCCGAGGACTCGAAGGTGCTGCGCCTCGCCGCCGGGCGGGCCGGGTGGCGGGCGGAGCGGCTGGGCGGCTGGCGGGCTCCGGCGCGGCTGCGCGGGCGGGACGTGGCGCTCTACGGGGAGGCGACGTTCGTCGAGGTCATCGCGGCGCAGCTCGGGGTCGGGCTGATCGACGCGCCGCCGGGCTGGCTGCCGAACCTGCCGGAACGGCACCTCCACAGAAAAGTGGATATGTCGACATTGGTGGAGGTTCGCGAGTCGCTCGCCCGCCGGCCGGCCTTCGTCAAGCCGGCGGACGGCCGCAAGGGCTTCGAGGGCCGCGTCTACGGCTCGCCCGCCGACCTGCCTGACGCCGTCCCCGGCGACACCCCCGTCCTCGTCGGCGAACCGGTCGAGTGGGAGGTCGAGTACCGCTGCCACGTGCTGGACGGCGAGGTCGTCGCGATGTCGCCCTACCTGCGCGACGGCGAGCTGGCGCTCACCGGGGACGGCCGCTGGGAGGCGCCGTGGGACGCGGAGGCCCGCGAGTACGCCGGCGCGCTCCTCGCCGAGGTGCCCCTCGCGCCCGCGATCGTCGTGGACGTCGGCCTGGTGAAGGGCCGCGGCTGGGCCGTCGTCGAGGCGAACGCCGCCTGGGGCGCGGGCCTCTACGGCTGCGACCCGGCGGCCGTCCTGCGCGTCCTGGCCCGCGCGTGCGCGCCCGCGCCGTCCGACCGCGCCTGGACGACCGCGCCCCTCGACCTGGACGGCGACCCGGACGGCGACCTGGACGGCGACCCGGACGGCCGACCAGTCGGCTGACAGATGCCCGGCACGTTGGCCCGTTCCTAACGTCGAGGCCATGGAAAACACACCGCTCCGCGTCGCCGTCATCACCGCCAGCACCCGCGAGGGACGCTTCGGCCCGACCGTCACCGCCTGGTTCGCCGAGCAGGCCGCGCAGCGGGACGACCTCGTCCTCGACCTGGTGGACGTGGCGGACGCGCCGCCGCCGAGCCGGCTCGGCGCACCCGCGCCCGACGGTTTCGACGAGACCACCCGCAAGCTCCAGGCGGCCGACGCGTTCGTGGTCGTGGCCTGCGAGTACAACCACAGCTTCCCCGGCACGCTGAAGAACCTGATCGACACCCACTTCCACGAGTGGCGCGCCAAGCCGGTCGCGTTCGTGTCCTATGGCGGGGTTTCGGGCGGGCTGCGCTCCGTCGAGCACCTGCGCGGCGTCTTCGCCGAGCTGCACGCCGTCACGATGCGCGACACCGTCAGCTTCCACGCTCCGTGGAACGGGTTCGGCGCGGACGGCCGGCCCGTCGACGCGGACGGTGCGGGCACGGCGGCGAAGGGCATGCTCGATCAGCTCGCCTGGTGGGGGCACGCGCTGCGCGACGCCCGCTCCGTCCGTCCCTACGACGGCTGATGCGCCCGGGAACCCCCGTTCCGGCTGCCCGGAACGGAGGCGCGGGGCGTGAGGGCCCGGAGGGCGCGTCCGCCGTGCGGGGCCTCGCGTCTCAGGCGGGCGGGATGTTGTGGTTCAGCCGGAACAGGTTCGCCGGGTCGTACCGGGCCTTCAGCCCGGCGAGCCGCCGGTAGGTCTCCGGCTCGTAGGCGGCGCGGACCTGGTCGGGCGTCGCGTTGCCGCCGAACAGGAAGTTCAGCACCTGCCCGCGCGACCGCCCGGCGAGCAGCCCGCCGAACCGGCCGTGCAGCGCGTCGACGACGGGATCGGCGTCAGGGCCGAGCTTGGACAGCAGGCCGACCAGGTACCCGGCGTCGCGGTTGCCGACCGCGTTCGGGACGGCCGGCGGCTTCGCCATCGCCCCGCCGAGGTGCCGGATCTCCACGATCGTCCGGTCGGGCGCACCCGGGCCGGCGAGGGCGAGCAGGTCGCGGACGAGGTCGCCGGCCGGCTCGTCGACCGCGGCGTTCGTCGCCCGGTACGCCATCGGGACGGGCGGCTCGTTGTGGATCAGCCCGGAGTCGGTGTACGGCATCTCGCCGACCGTGTCGATGAGGCGCGGTCCGATCGCGCGCAGCGGCGCGATGAGGTGCTCGCCGTCCGCGGCGTCGCCGGTGTAGGCGATCCGGATGTGGGCGATATGGCGGCCGCGCAGCGGTTCCGGGAAGACCGGGACGTCCGGCACCGGCATCAGCGCGACGGACGACGTCATCTCGTCCGGGACGGTCCGCGTCCACTCCCGCCAGGCGTCCATCACCGCGGGGATCAGGCCGGCGTCGAAGTACAGGCCGCCGCCGAACAGCCGCGCGACCGGCAGCAGGCCGATCTCCAGGCCCGTGACCACGCCGAAGTTGGCGCGGCCGCCGAGCAGCGCCCAGAACAGGTCCGGGTCGGTGTCCGGTGTGACGTGCCGGAGCTCCGCGTCCGCGGTGACCACGTCGATCGACCGGACGTGGTCCGCCGCGAACCCGTACCGCCGCGACATCAGGCCGACGCCGCCGCCGAGCGTGTAGGACACCGCGCCGACGCCGGGCGACGACCCGCTCAGCGGCGCGAGCCCGTGCGGCGCGGCCGCCGCGACGACCTGCGCCCACCGGACGCCGGCCTCGATCCGGGCCGTCCGCGCCTCCGGGTCGATCTCCACGCCGGTCGTCTTCCGGGTGGCGATCAGCAGCCCGCCGTCGGCGGGGAGCGGGAGCCCGTGGCCGGTGTTCTGCACGGCGACGGGCAGGCCGTGCGCGGCGGCGTGCTCGACGGCGGCGCGCACGTCCTCGACGTCCTCGGCCACGACGATCACCGCGGGACGGTGCGGGCTCGCGGTCTGGAAGCCGGTCCGCTCCGCGTCGTAGCCGTCGTCGCCCGGCTCGAACACCGCTCCCCGTACCGTCCCGTACGCGCTCATCGTGGCCCCCTTCGCGTCTTCGCCGTTCGCTCACCACCCATCCTGGTCACCGGCTGTCCATACGTCAAAGAGATGGATCTTATGAACTCAAGCAGGATTGCTTATGGCTCAGAGTTCCTTGAGGAAGCCCGAGTCGACCACGACCTCCGCGCCCGTCGTGCTCGCGGACCGCGGCGAGGCCAGCAGCGCCACCGCGTCCGCGACCTCCTGCGGCTCGGCCATCCGGCCGGTGGTCAGGCTCATCATCTGCGCGGCGCCGCCGTTCAGGACCGCGTCCCGGTCCGAGCCGGTGGCCTGCGCGATGACGTCCGCCGCGCCGCCCTCCTCGGTCCACCACGCCGTCCGGACCGGGCCGGGCGACACCGTGTTCACCCGGATCCCCTGCGGCCCGAACTCCTCCGACAGGCCCTTCGCCAGGTTGGTCAGCGCCGCCTTCGCCGCGTTGTAGTCGAAGTTCATCGGCCCCGGGCGGCGCCCGTTCACCGACGACACGTTGACGACCGCCGCCGCGTCGCTCTCCAGCAGGTGCGGGATCGCCGCCCGGACGGCCCGGACCACCGCGATCACGTTGAACTCGAACGTGTCCGCCCAGTCGCCGTCCGTCAGCGACCCGAACCCGAACCGGGGCATCACCGCGCCGGGCGGCGGGCCGCCCGCGTTGTTGACCAGGATGTCCAGCCGCCCGAACGCCTCGACGGCCTGCTCGACGGCGAGGCCCGGCGCGGCCGGGTCCATCAGGTCGGCGGCGACGTGCACCAGGTTCGGCCCGGCGAGCGCGTCGAGCTCCGGCCCGGGCTTGCGGGACACGGCGACCACGCGGGCGCCCTCGTCCAGCAGCGTCCGCACGACCGCCAGCCCGATGCCCTTGGAGGCGCCGGTGACGACCGCCACCCGTCCGCTGAGCTGCAGGTCCATGGGGTTCCCCTTTCGTGAGCGCGCACGCCGCCACGGCGTGCAACGCCCCCATGAACCCCGCCCCGCGGGCCCCGGTTGCACCCGCGGCTATCCGCCTTCCGCGCCCCGGCGCGCCCGCAGCGCACGGACGCGCCCGCGGCTGGCGCACGCGGGCGACGGGCACCAGCGGCGCCGGTCCGCGGGATCGGCGAACACGCCGCGGCAGTCGTCCTCGGGGCAGACCTTCAGGAAGGCCCGCTCGGGACCGGTCAGCTGGTCGGCGGCCTGGCGCGCGATCCGGCCGAGCGCGGCGCCGCCGTCGTCCGGGGCGGCCCGGACGAGGCGTCCGTCCACGGCGAGGACGACGGGGTCCGCGGCCGCCGCCAGGAAGCCGGCGAGCTCCTGGACGTCGCCGCCGGCCGGGGCCTCGCCGTCGACGGTCGCCAGCGCGATCGGGCGCAGCACCTCGCGCAGCCACCGGGCCCGTTCGAGCTCGGCGGGCCCCACGGGGCGGACCGGGGCCAGCTCGCAGGCCTCGAGCCAGCGCGCGAACCGCGGTACGTCGGGGATCCGCTCGACCGGCCGCGCGCCGAACGCCCGGCCCTTCGTGGCCAGCAGGTTCAGCCAGGTCGCGCCGCAGTCGAGCCGGAACGCCGCCGGATCGTTCGTTGCCATGGCCCGATTGTAACGCCCTGCCCGTTACGCTAGCGTGTAACGCCTGACCCGTTACAAGGAGCGCCCGTGGACCTCACCGAAGCCACCCTCGACCGTGCCGAAGGCCACCGCCTGCTGGACGTCCTGCAGGACGAGACCACCCGGCAGGCCACGTTCCCCGCGCTGGAGGACCTCGCGCCGGGCTTCGCCGACTGGGTCGTCACCAGCCTGTTCGGCGGCACCTACCAGCGCCCCGGCCTGTCCCTGCGCGACCGCCAGCTGCTCAACCTCGCCGCGCTCACCACGCTCGGCGGCGTCGACCCGCAGCTCACCGGGCACGTCCGGACCTGCGTGCGGCTCGGCATGACCCGCGAGGAGATCATCGAGACGTTCGTCCACCTCGCGCCGTACGTCGGCGTTCCGAAGGCGCTCGCCGGACTGCGCGTCGCCGCCGCGGCCCTGGCCGAAGCCCGGTGAGGGTCCGGACCGTCCTCGGCGACGTCGCCTCCGCCGACCTGGGTGTCTGCGACGCCCACGACCACCTGTTCCTCCGCACACCGCGGCTGCCGGGCCGGGAACTCGACGACCCGGCGCACGCCGCCGCCCGCCTCCGGGCCTTCGCCGGCCTCGGCGGCCGGACCATCGCCCACTGGACCCCCTACGGCCTCGGCCGCCGCACGAAGGAACTGGCCGAACTGTCCGCCGCCACCGGCGTCCACATCATCGCCGCGACGGGCCTCCACCAGGCCGTCCACTACGACCCCGGCCTCCTCGCCCGGATCCGCCCCGGCCTCGCCGCGCTCTTCCACCGCGAGCTCACCGACGGGCCCGCTGGGATGATCAAGGTGGCGGGCGGCTTCCACGGCCTCGACGAGCACGCCCGGCACACCATGGCCGCCGCCGCCGAGGCGTCCAACGCCACGGGCGCCCCCATCGGCGTCCACCTGGAGGAGGGCACCGCGGCCCTCGACGTCCTCGACCTGCTCTGCGGGTCCCTCGGCGTCCCGCCGGACCGGGTGATCCTCAGCCACCTCAACCGCTCGCCCGACCCCTGGATCCACCGCCGGGCCGCCGAAGCGGGCGCCTACCTGTGCTTCGACGGCCCGTCCCGCGCGCACCACGCCACCGACTGGCGCCTGTTCGACGTCCTGGCGGCCCTCGCCGAGGCCGGGCACACCGACCGTGTCCTCATGGGCGGCGACACCACGACGCCCGACACCCCCGGCATGCCGCACCTGCTCCGCGTCCTCCGCCCCCGCGTGGAGGCCCAGCTCGGCCGGGGCGTCGCCACCGCGATCTTCGAGACCAACCCCGCGCGGGCGCTCGCGTTCAGCGGCAGGGCCGGAGGAAGTCCGTGAGGTCGGCGGGGAACAGCGCGACGGCCGTCGGGACGTCCACGCGCTCCACCCTCTGCGTCAGCCCCGCGGCGTACTCGTCGTACGGACGGAACAACGTCGAGATCGTGCGCGTGAACCAGTAGAGCGACGCCTGCGTGAGGACGAAGTCGTCGCTGAACCGCGGTGACGTCGCCATAGGACGCCGGGCTCGCGACCGCGCAGGTCTAGCCGCTCGCGGAAGGGAGATGGACCAGCCCGGCCTCCGTGGGACGGAAGCCGCAGGCGTCGAAGTAGAACCGCCGCAGGTGCGGCTCGAAGTCGACATGGAGCCATTCGCAGCCCGCCGCCCGCGCGTGCTCCGCCGCCAGCCGGACGACCGCCGTGCCGATGCCGCGGTGCTGGTACGAGCCGCGCGTCTTGGTGTCGATCAGGAAGGCGTGGTCGCCGCCGTCCCACGCCACGTTCACGAATCCGACGAGGGTCCCGGCGGCGTCGCGGGCGCTCACCCAGCCGAGGCTGTGCCGGTGGATCCTGTCCCACCAGCCGGCGACGGCGTCCCCGCCGTGCGACCGGACGAGGTCGACCATCTCGGCGTCGGTGATCGGGTCGCGCCAGGCGTAGGTGATCTGTCCGGCGGTCACTGCGCCGGGTCCCCGAGGACGCGGACGAGGCGGACGAGCGCGGCGCGCTGGCCGTCCGGGTCGTCGTTGAGGGCGGGCATCAGCATGCGGCGCAGCTGGGGGGTGGCGAACCACCAGCCGGCCAGGACGATGACGGCGTACAGCAGCTCCTGGGGGGCGAGCCGGACGTCCAGGTTCCCGGCCGCCTGCGCCGCGGTCAGGGCGGCGATCTTCTCGGCGTAGTGCGCGGTCCGCTCGGCCTCGGCCGCGACGGGCTCGCCTTCGGCGGTGTGGAGGCCCTCCCAGTGCAGCAGCCGGACGAAGTGCGGGTGCGCGCGGTGGTAGTCGAACACGCGTCCGGCGTACTCGCCCAGGTCGGAGGCGACCTGCTCGTCCAGCGGGACGGCTTCGGCGAGGCGCTCCAGCTCGGCGGTCAGCACGATCGCGAACAGCTGCCGCTTGTTGCCGAAGTAGGAGTAGATCCGCTCCTTGTTCACCCCGGCGGTCGCGGCGATGCGGTCCATGCGGGCCGCCTCGGGCCCGTGGGCGGCGTACTCGCCGACCGCGGCGTCGAGGATGAGCCGCCTTGTCCTCTCGGTGTCCCATGCCATGACCCGAGCATACGGCGGAAATCCAACTGATGGGTTGGAATCCGGCCGCGGATGTGGCAAACTCCAACTCACGAGTTGGAGTTTCGCCGAACCGCGAGGAGACGTCATGACCCCGTCCGCACTGCCCTCGGTCCACCTGCGCGCCGCGTTCACCTGGCTGGCCGTCTACGTCATGATCATGGCCACGCAGATCCTGCTGGGCCCCCTGCTGGGCTCGCTGTCGCTGCCCGTCCGGACGCTCGTGGTGACCGGCGTCGTCGTGCCCACCGTCGTGTACGCGCTCGTCCCCGCGATCCTGCGGACCTACGCCGCGCTGCGCCGCCGCGCGGCCCGGTGACGCCCCGCGCCCTGGGCGCCTCAGGACGCCTGGTCGATCGCCTTGACGATGTCCTGGTAGCCGCGCTGGGCCGCCAGGTCGCGGGGCAGGACGCCCTGCCCGTCGCGGATCGACGGGTCGGCGCCCGCGGCCAGGAGCAGCCCGACCACCGTCACGTGGTCCCGGTCCCCGTTCCCCAGGACGATGGCCTCGTGCAGGGCGGTCCAGGAGAGATCGTTGACGTGGTTCACGGGCACGCCGGCCTTCAGCAGGATCCGGACGGTCTCGACGTGCGCGTGCTCGCCGGCGGGGATGAGCGCCGTCCCGCCGTAGCGGTTGGTGCTCTTCACGTCCGCGCCGTGCGCGAGGGTCAGCCGGAGGATGTCGTTGAGGCCCTCTGCGCCGGCGTAGAGGAACGCGGAGTCCTGGATGCCGTCCTTGGCGTTGGGGTCGGCTCCGGCGTCGAGGAGCAGACGGGCCATGTCCGTCTTGCGCGCCTTGGTGGCGGCGACCAGGGGCGTACGGCCGTCGCCGTCCCGCACCTCCAGGTCCGCGCCCGCCTTCACGGCCGCGGCCGCGGCGGAGGTGTCGCCGCGCGCGACGGCGGCGGCGAGCTTCGCGGTCGCGTCCGCATGTGTGCCGGTCGTGCGTGCGGGCGCCGACGCGGAACGCGACGGCCCGCCCTCCGCCGAGGCGGGCTCTGAGGCCGAGCAGGACGCCGACATCGCCGCGACGCCCGCGAGGAGCCCGGCGGTGATCATGATGAAGCCTCTCCTGGACCTGGGCCGCGGCGTCCGGCGCGGCGGGATACGGTCTGCCACAACGGCTCCGTTCTTCGCTGACGGATAGAATGGGATACCAAAATCCCGTTTGGTATACCAAACGCCGCTGAGGAGGATTTCGTGCCCGAGGACGGCGCGCGGGCCGGCGCGCAGGGCGGTGGCGAGGCCGAATCGGCGCGGGTGGCCCGGCTGATCCGCGACGACATCCTCGACGGCGTCCGCCCGCCGGGCAGCCGGCTCGTCGAGCGCGATCTCGCGGCCGAGCTCGGGGTGAGCCGGGTGCCGGTGCGCGACGCGCTGAAGACGCTCGTCTCCGAAGGGCTCGTCACGCTGCGCCCGCGCACGTGGGCGGTCGTCCGCGAGTTCACGCCGAGCGACATCGCCGACCTCAACGAGGTGCGGTCGGCGCTGGAGGTGCTGACGTTCAAGCTGGCGGCGCAGCGCCACACCCGTCCCGGGCTGGCGCGGTTGCGCGCCGCGCTGGACGCCGAGCTGGCCGCCGCCCGTTCCGGCGAGGCCGTGGCCGCGCGCCGCGCCGCCGCCGACTTCCACGAGTGCGTCACCGAACTGGCGGGCAACCAGCTGCTCGACGAGCTGGAGCTCGTCCTGCGCAGCCGCATGCGCTGGCTGCTCGGGCAGCACGACGACCTGCTGCGCGTCGCCGAGGAGCACGAGCGGCTGTACGAGGCGCTCGCGCGGCGCGACACCGCCGAGGTCGAGGAGCTGGCGCTGCGCCACCTGGAGACCGGACGCCGCCTGCACGACGGTCGCCGCCTGCACGACGAGGCCCGCGCCGCCCGTGACGACGCGGGCTGAGCCCCAGGTCAGCCGGGCTTCCGGCCGCTGAAGGCCAGCAGCGCCGGGACGCGCGCCGCGAGCACCGCCAGCGCGGCGATGAGGATCAGCGCGGCGCCGAAGACGGTCCGCGCCACCCCCGCCCGCTCCGCGATCGCACCGAGCACGAGCGTCGCGACCGGCATGATGCCGATGGCGAGTTCCTGCAGTCCCAGCGCCCGGCCGTGCACGGACGGCTCGGTCGTCATCAGCAGCAGCGTCGTCTGCAGCACCCCGAACGCCGCGCTGCTCAGCCCGATCAACCCCATCAGGACCAGCGACAGCGGCACCGAGCGCGACAGCGCGAACAGCGCCCAGAACCCGGCCCAGACCGCCGTGCCGACGACGAACACGCCGCCCTTGCACCGGAAGTCGCCCAGGCCCGCGATGACCAGCGAACCGACCAGGCCGCCGACGCCGCAGCAGGTCAGGAGCGCGCCGAGGCCCGCGGCGTCCAGCCCCAGCGACTCGTCGGCGAACACCGGCATGAACGACTGGTACACCGGCCACAGCAGCGTGTTCGCCGCGAGCGTCACCAGCAGCACCGCCACCGCGAGCCGGTTGCGTCCGATGCTCCGGAACCCGCCCGCGACCATCGCCGACACCGACTGCGCCCCGTCCCGCACGACCGTCCCGTAGCCGCGCAGGGGCAGGAGCAGCAGGAGCGAGACGCCGTACCAGGCCGTCGACACCCACAGCGCGGCCGGCGCGCCGATCGCCGCGATCAGCGCGCCGCCGAGCCCGGGGCCGATCACCTGCGTCATGTTCATCGCCATGGAGTTCAGCGCGTTGGCGGTGGACAGGTTCTCCCGGCCGACCAGCTCCAGGACCAGCGAGGCGCGGGCCGGCTGCGACGGCGACTGGGCGAACCCGATGGCGAGCCCGCCCGCGACGACGCCCCAGTACGGCAGCAGGCCCGCCGTCGCCAGCGACGCCACCACGGCGAGCGCGCCGGTGGCCCACCCGCAGGCGACGATCAGCAGCCGCACCCGGTTGTGCCGGTCGGCGAACGCGCCCGCCACCGGGCCGAGGAACATCGGCGCGAGCCGGGCCGCGGTGAACACCGCGACGAGGAACTCCGAGTGCGTCGCCTCGAACGCCAGCCATCCGAGCACCAGCGACTGCGTCCACACGCCGCCGAAGAAGAACACGTTGGACAGCCACAGCCGCCGGAACGGCCGGTTGCCCCGCAGGGAGGCCAGCGCGGCGCGCAGGCCCGGCCCGCCGCCGGCCGCCCCCGCCGGCGCCGCCGGGGGAGCCGAGGTCAAAGCAGGACGTCCCCGTCGCGGGCGACGACCCGGCCGCCCGCGATCACGAGCGCGCGCCGGGGCGCGCGCACGAGCGCGTCGGGGACGTTCTCCGCGTCGATGAGCACCAGGTCGGCTGGGGCGCCGGTGGCCAGATCGTGCAGGTCGCGGTGGACGAACGGGCTCGCCTGCGAGGACGCCAGCGCGACCGCGGCCGTCAGGTCCTCGTCGGTGCGCGCCCCGTGCAGGCGCGCGAAGCCGAGCGCGATGCCGAGCATGTCGCCGTCGCCGAACGGCGACCACAGGTCGCGGATGCCGTCGGTGCCGAGCCCGATCCCGATGCCGCGGGCCGCCATCTCCCGCCACGGCAGCGGGGCCGTCGCGGGCGGCGCGACCGTCGCCCACGAGATCCCGGCCTCGGCGAACCGGTCGAGCAGTTCGAGCCGCCGCGGCTCGGGCAGCTCCCCGAGCGCGAACCCGTGCGAGATCGTCACCCGCCCTTGCAGGCCCGCGCGCAGCGTCCGGTCGATGATGAGCTCGAACTGGAACGCGCCGAGCTCTCCCCTGTCGTGCAGGTGGATGTCGAGCCCGACGCCGCGGCGCTCGGCGATCGCGAACAGGCCGTCGAGCTGCGCGACCGGGTCGCGGTCGATGCCGGCCGGGTCGATGCCGCCGATGCCCGCCGCGCCGGCGGCCGCCGCCGCGTCCAGCAGGTCGAGCACGCCCGGACGGCGCATCACGCCGTCCTGCGGGAACGCCACGATCTCCACGTCGACGGCGCCGCCGAGGCGGTCCGCGGCCTCGCGCACCGCCTCGATGCCGCGCAGGCCGACGCCGAGGTCGACGTCCACGTGCGTGCGCGTCGCCGTCGTGCCGTGCCGGAGGAACTCGCGCAGCACCGCGGTGGCGCCGTCGGCGCTCGGCAGCCGGAGCCGTCCCCGCTCGGCCCGCTCGTGGGCGATCCGTCCCCGCGTGGTCGGCTCGCCGCCGTACGGCACCCACGGCAGGCCCCACCAGCTCTTGTCCACATGCGCGTGGGCGTTGACGAACCCCGGCAGCGCCAGGAGCCCGCGCCCGTCGACGCTCTCGCCGCCGGTCCCCGGCTCGGCGGGCGAGGCGGGGCGCACCTCCCGGATCCGCGTGCCGTCGATGATGACGTCCGCGGCCGCGCCGCCCCAGGGGCGCACATTCCGCACGATCGCAACAGTCATACCGAATGGTATACCAAACGCCCCGGGCGGGCGTGCCGGTCAGCGACGCTCCCGCGGTGCACCGCCCGGCCAGTCCCAGTCGCGGATCGCGGTGTGCATCAGGCGGGCGGCGGGCGAGAGCCGGCGGCCCGCGCCCCAGTACAGGGTGAGCGTGCGGCGGCAGTCGGGGCTGTCGACGGTGATCCACGAGACGGGGGCCATCGAGGCCGAGGCGCGGGCGAGGGCCGGGACGAGGCTGATGCCGAGCCCCGCGATGATCAGCTCGGCGATGGCGCCCACCTCGTCGCCCTCGCAGACGATCTTCGGGACGAGGCCGCGCGCGGCGAACAGCCGGTCGATGAGCCGGCGCTGCCAGTGCCCCCGGTGGGCGGCGATGAACGGCCGGCCGGCCAGCTCGTCGACGCTCACCGAGGTGCGGCCCGCCAGCGGATGGTCGAGGGGCGTGGCCAGCCACACCTCCTCGTCGAGCAGCTCGGCCGACTCCAGGCCGTCGGCCGGGATCGGCTGCGAGGCGACGCAGAGGTCGACCTCCTGGGCGTGCAGGCTGCGGGCCATGTCCGCGGCGGGCCTCTGGTGCAGCTCGACCTCGACATCGGGATGCGCCCGTTTGTAGGCCGCGAGCGGCCCGGTGAAGGTGAGGAAGGTCTCCGACGCCAGCCGGACGGTGCCGAATCCCTCGCCGGCGGCCTCCGCGACGGCCCGACGGCCCGCTTCCAGCTCGCCGAGGCCGCGTTCGACGTGCTCGCGGAACAGCCGCCCGGTGTCGTTCAGCCGGAGCCGCCCGGCCCGGTCGAACAGCGGCGTGCCGAGCTCGCCCTCCAGCCGCGCGATGGTGCGGCTCAGCGACGGCTGGGCAATGCGCAGCTCGTCGGCCGCGCGGCTGAGGTGCTCCAGCCGCGCCACCACGAGGAACTGCCTGAGCATGTTCAGGTCCATCGGCCCATGCCTCGCGAATCATAACGTCATAGCAATATTGATCTTAGACAGGATAACTCTCCCGTCATAGCGTCGTGATGCCCGCCGAACCGAGAGAGAACGAGGAGGGCCGCCCCATGGCCACCGCGGCCGACGAGATCCGCCCCGCGCCGCCGGCCCGGCCCGATGCCGCGCCCCGGACGAGACCCTCCGCCTGGGTCCTCCGGGCCGTCGTCAGCGCGCACGTCGTCGCGATCTCCGGGCAGCCGGTGTTCGCCGGCGTGTTCCTGAGCGGCGACTACGACGGGCTGCGCCTGCACCTGGCCGGCGCGAACATCACCACGTCCATCGGCTACGTCCAGCTGATCGTGGCCATCGCGGTCTGGGTCCGGCTGCGCCGGCCCGGGCCGTTCCTCGGCACGCTCGCGCTGGTCGCGGCGGAGACCGTCCAGTACTTCGCCGGGATGGACGGCGCGCTGTGGCTGCACCTGCCGCTGGGCGTGGCGACCATCGCCGCGCTCGCCGTGCAGTTCGTCGGCGTATGGCGCCGCCCCCTCGAACGGCGACCGGAGACCCCGCGGCCCGCGGCGGCGGCCCCGGAGCGGCAGGAGGACGACGATGAGTGAACACGCCGACGACCGGCCCGCCCGCGCCCGCGACCTGGCCAGACGCCACGTCCTGAGCGCCGGCGGAGCGCTCGGGCTGGTGGCGTTCACCGGCCTCACGACCGCGCACGCCCTCGCCCGCCGGCCGCCCCGCACCGGCGCCGCGCTGCGCAGCGAGGTGCCGCTGCCGCCCCCGTTCCAGGTGCCGCTGCCGGTCCCGTCCGTCCTGAAGCCGGTCGGCACGGCGGGCGGCATCGACCGGTACGAGATCACCCAGCGCGAGACGACCGCGGAGATCCTGCCCGGTACGCGGACGCCGCTGTGGACGTACGACGGCACCTTCCCGGGCCCGACGATCGAGTCGCGCCGCGGGCGGCCCGTCACCGTGCGGCACCGCAACGAGCTGCCGGTCCCGACCGTCGTCCACCTGCACGGCGGGCGGACCCCGGCGGCGTCCGACGGCTACCCGACCGACCTCGTCCTGCCGAAAGCATGGCCTGGCGGCGCCCACGGCATGCACATGAGCGGGATGCCCTCGATGCACGACCCGAGGGCCGCCGAGACCAGGCTCGTGCGCGACTACACGTTCCCCCTGGACCAGCGGCCGACGCTGCTCTGGTACCACGACCACCGGATGGACTTCACCGCCCCCGCGATCTGGCGGGGCCTCGCCGGCCTGCACATCGTCCGCGACGACGCCGAGGACGCGCTCGGCCTGCCCGCAGGGGACCGCGAGCTGCCCCTCATGATCACCGACCGGGCGTTCGGCGCCGGCGGCCGCCTGCGCTACCCGGCCCTCGACCCCTCCCTGCGCGAGCGGCCCGGCGTCCAGGAGCCCTACCTCGCGGGCGTCCTCGGCGACGTGATCCTGGTCAACGGCGCGCCGTGGCCCGTGCACGAGGTCGACGCCGCCCGGTACCGGCTGCGCGTCCTGAACGCCTCGAACGCCCGGCACTACGACCTCGAAGCGGTCACCGACGACGGGCGCCGGCTCGACCTCGTCCAGGTCGGCGCCGACCAGGGGCTGCTCGCGGCGCCGGTCGTCCACCGGTCGCTGCCGATCGCGCCGGCCGAGCGCTACGACCTGGTCATCGACTTCGCGCGCGTGCCGGTCGGCGGCCGGGTCCGGGTCGTCAACCGGCTCGGCTCCGGCCGCACCCGCGACGTGATGGCGTTCCGCGTCGCGCGCAAGGCGCGGGACGGCAGCCGCGTCCCGCGCGTGCTGTCGTCCGACGTGCCGGTGTGGCGCCGGTCCGAGGCCGTCCGGGTGCGCGACTTCTCGTTCCGCGCCGGCCGGATGGACGGCGGCCACGGCTGGCTGATCGGCGGCAGGGCGTTCGACCCGGCGCGCACCGACGTCACCGTCCGGCTCGGCGACGTGGAGGTGTGGCGGCTGGTCGCCGACGTCCACCACCCCGTCCACCTGCACCTGGTCGGCTTCCGGGTGCTGTCGCGCGACGGCGGGCCGCCGCTGCCGCACGACGCGGGCCTCAAGGACACCGTGTCGCTGCGCCCCGGCGAGGCGGTGGAGATCATCACCCGCTTCGACGGATACCGCGGCCGGTACCTCTTCCACTGCCACAACGCCGAGCACGAGGACATGGGGATGATGGCGAACCTCGAGGTCGTCTGATCACCCTCCGGCGCGGCGGCGCTTGGCGTCGACGTTGCCGGTCAGGGCGCCGAGGAGGGCGGGCAGTCCGTCCACCGTCGCGGCGGGCAGGCCGGCCACGGTCTCCTCCGCCAGGGCGCACCACAGCTCCTTGACCCGGTCGGCCAGGGCCCGGCCGGCGTCGGTGAGCTCGACGACGGTGGCGCGCTGGTCGTCCGGCGCGGGCGTGCGGCTGACGTGTCCGGCGGCTTCGAGCTTGCGGGCCATGAGCGTGATGCTGGGCCGCTCGACGCCGAGCGCCTCGCTGAGCCCGGCCTGGATCATCGGGCCGGTGCGGGCGAGTTCGAGCAGCAGCGCCTCCTGGCCGGGATGCAGGCCGAGCGGGGCCAGGAGTTCGGCGGTCCGGGCCCGGTGGCGCAGGCTCAGCAGGCGGATGGCCTGGTTGAGGGCGTCGGCTCGGTCGAAGTCCACGGGCGCTCCTTGACAGGTTAGTTATGCGGATAACTATTATGCGAATAACGTTATCCGCATAACTAAATCCTAGTCGAGGAGCCCGCATGACCGCGAAGAGCGCCGTCGCCCGCGACGGCACGACCGGCACCCCGGCGCCCGCCGGCACCAGACCCGCCTGGCTCGTCCTGGCGCTGGCGTGCGCCGGCCAGTTCATGGTGATCCTGGACTCGTCCATCGTGAACGTCGCCCTGCCGTCGGTCGACCGGGACCTCGGCTTCCCGCCCGCCGGCCTGGCCTGGGTGGTGAACGGCTACCTGCTCGCCTTCGCCGGGTTCATGCTGCTCGGCGGGCGCGCCGCCGACCTGTACGGGCACCGCCGGACGCTGGCCACCGGGCTGGTGCTGTTCTCCGCGTCGAGCCTGGCCGGCGGCCTGGCGACGGTCCCCGCGGTCCTCGTCGCGGCCCGCGTCGCGCAGGGCATGGGCGCCGCCCTGCTGGCCCCCGCCACGCTGGCCGTGATCAACACCGGCTTCGCCGCGGGCCGCGAGCGCGCCCGCGCGTTCGGCGCCTGGTCCGCCGCCGGCGGCGTCGGCGGCACCGCCGGAGCCGTCGCGGGCGGCGCCCTCACCTCCGGCCTGTCCTGGCGTTGGGTGTTCCTGATCAACGTGCCGATCGGCGCCGTGCTGGTCGGGGTCGCGCTGGTGGCGCTGCCCGGCGCGCGCACCGGCCGCCGGGAGCCGCTCGACCTCGCCGGCGCCGCCACCGGGACCGCCGGCCTGGCCGCGCTGATCTACGGGGTCATGCAGGGCACCGACCACGGCTGGACGTCCCCGCAGGTCCTCGGGCCGGCCGCCGGCGGCGTGCTCCTGCTCGCCGCCTTCGTCCTGGTGGAGGCGCAGTTCGCCGCCCGGCCGACGATGCCGCTCCGGCTGCTGCGCGTCCGCGGCGTGGCCGCCGGCAACGGCATGCTGCTGATCTTCGGCGGGATCGCCATCGCGATGTGGTACTTCACCGCGCTGTTCCTGCAGGACGTCCTCGGCTACGGCGCGCTCCAGGCCGGGCTCGGCCAGACCCCCGCCGCGGTGACGTTCGTGCTCACCGCGCGGCAGGCCGCCGGGCTCCTGCCGCGCGCGGGCGTGCGGCCCCTGATCACGGCCGGCGCCGCCTGCTTCGTGGCGGGTTTCGGCTGGCTTTCCCAGGCCGGCGCCGGCAGCGCCTACCTCACCGGCGTCCTCGGGCCCACGCTCCTCATCGCGGCCGGCATCGGGCTGACCTTCCCCACCCTCATGGCGGCGACGACCGCAGGCGTGCCCGAGGACGACGCGGGCGCCATCGGCGGCCTCGCCCAGACCGCGAGCCAGGTCGGCGGATCGGTCGGCCTGGCCGTGCTCACCACCGCCGCCGGCAGCGCGACGAGGGCCGCCGGCTACGAGCGGGTCTTCCTCATCGCCGCCGGGCTCGCCCTGGCCCTCGCCCTGACCGGCCTGCTCCTCCCGCACGGGAGGCGCGGCTGAGGGTCCGGCCGCGCGCCCGTGGCCGGACGGTCAGAAGTGGGTGCCGCCGTCGATGCGGACCTCGGTCCCGGTGATGAACGCACCGTCCGCCGACGCGAGCATCGCGACGACGCCCGCCACCGCCTCCGGACCGGCGAACCCCTTACCGAGCGCCGGCGCGAGCTTCATGAACAGGCTCATGTCGGCGTCCTCGGGCAGGCCCGGGCCCTGGCTCTGCCGGCTCTCCCCCGACCCGTCCGTCATGCCGGACGAGATCGAGCCGGGCTGGACGGCCGTGAACCGGATGCCCTGCTTGGCGTACTCGGAGGCCAGCGCGTGCGTCATCGACTGGATGCCGCCCTTGCTCGCCGCGTAGGCCGCCATGTAGGGGTGCGCGAACATCGCGGAGGTCGAGCTGAAGTTGACCACCGCCGGCGCGTTCCCCTCCAGCAGCGCGGGGATCGTCTCGCGGATCATCAGGAAGGTGCCGGTCAGGTTGACGGTGATCACCTTGGTGAAGTCGGCGAGGGACGTCTCGTGGGTGTGCGAGGAGCGCAGGATGCCGGCCGCGTTGACCAGCACGTCCAGGCCGCCGAGGGTCGACAGCGCCGCGGCGACGGCGGCGCGCACGGACGCCTCGTCCGAGATGTCCACGACGACCGTGCTCAGGCGCCCGGCGTCGGCGCCGGCCTTGGCGACGGTGTCCTTGAGGCCCGCCTCGCTCACGTCCGCGGCGACGACGTCGCCGCCCTCCGCGAGGATGCGCAGCACGGTGGCCTGGCCGATGCCCGAGCCGCCGCCGGTGACGAGTGCCCGACGTCCGCTGTAGCGGTCCATGTCGTCTCCCATGTCCGTGGTGTGGAGAGCGGGCCCGGTCGGGGCCCCTTTATGTCCACGATACGTCAAGGTGGCACATTTTGTCAGTGTGACTCATCATGCCTTCCTGTCCCTGCCGGACGTAGGATTCCCTCCATGGACCAGGACGGGACGCCCCGCTCGCTGACCGAGCGCCGCAAGGCCGCGACGCAACTCGACATCGCCCGCGCGGCGGCGGAGCTGTTCGCCGACAAGGGCCCCGATGCCACCACCGCCGAGGAGATCGCCGGCCGCGCCGGCGTCGCGCTGCGCACCTTCTACCGGTACTTCCGCAACAAGCAGGACGCGGTCGGGCCGCTGCTGTCGACCGGCGGCGACCGCTGGCGCGCGCTGCTCGCCGAGACCGACCCGGACATGGGGCTCGCCCGGGCCCTGGAATCCGCGGCCGTCGCATCCCTGTCCGCGGGCGACGGCACGGCCGAGGAAGGGCTGCGCTGGACGCGCGGCCTGCTGCGCGCCGCCCAGGACGACCCCGCCCTGCGGGCCGTCTGGTGCCAGGTGAACGCCGACTCGGAGGAGAAACTGCTCCCCGTGCTCGGCCGGCTGGCCGGCCCGGACGCCGACCCGCTGGAGATCCGCCTCGTCGCCGCCGCGGCCACCAGCGCGATCCGCGTCTCGCTGGAAGCCTGGGCGACGACGGAGCCCACCGAGTCCCCCGCCGAACTGGTCGTGCGCTGCCTCCGCGAACTGACGGGCGGCCTAAGCCTCCTGGCCTCCCAGCGCTGACCCGCGGACGCTGATGTGCGGGGACAGCGCGCGGAGGAAGCCCGGCGCGTCGAAGACCTCGCCCGCTGACACGACCCCGACGGCCCTCGTCCGCCCGGTGAGGATGCGGTCGACCGCCTCCACCACGAGCGGCGCGGTCACGGCGTAGATGTCCCGGCCGCTCGCCACGGCGCGCCGCTCCTCGCCGCCCGCGCGCACGACGACGTCGACGACGAAGGTCTGGTCGGACCTGCCCAGTTCGTCGGACGCGGCCGGCGCCGGCGTCTCCGGATCCGACAGGTCCCTGGCCGCCTCCACCGTCATGTACGTGCGCACCTCGGGAATCGGCAGGTGGCTGGGCACGGTGACGACGTCCGCCATCGTGAACTCGCCGATGACCGGCCGGATCCCCATCGGCTCCGGGAACTCCCACTTCAGCGCCGGCGGGGCGTCGTCGCGGTACTCCAGCCGCCCGTTCGCGTAGCGAACGCGGCGGCCGTCCCGGCGCCGGTGCGAGACCGCGCCCGCGGCGCGCGTCCCGGGCGTGGGATGCCAGCCGCTCAGCCCGTACGCGACGTGCGCCTCATCGGCCGCCGTCCAGTCGCCCATCGCGGCCGTGACCAGCAGGTCGCCGAGGCCGCCGTAGAACGCCATCGCGGGCACGACCATCGCTCCCGCCGCCCGGGCCCGATCCGCGAAGCGGGCGAACGTGTCGAGGTTGGCCTCGATCTCGGCCGCCACGTCCACGTACGGGATCCCGGCGCGGAGCGCCGCCTCGACCACGGGCGCCGCCGTCGCGGCGAACGGCCCGGCGGAGTTGACCACGGCGGCCGCACCGGCCAGCGCGCGATCCAGTGACGCGGGGTCGTCCACCGACGCCGGACGCGCCTCCAGCCCCGATTCGCGCGCCATCGCGTCCAGCTTGCCCGCGTCGCGCCCGGACAGGACCGGAACGAACCCGCGCTCCCGCAGCCCCGCCACCACGAACCGCCCCGTGTGCCCGTACGCCCCGAACACAACCACCCTGGCCATGCGCTTCTCCCGTGCTCGAACCCGCCGTCGCGAACATCCTGGCGACGGCGGGCGCTCCGCACGAGCGTCCGGAACGCCATCATCCATACAATTCCGGCCATGGACACGGTCGCGCTGGCCGTCACCGACGGGATGCTGCACTTCGAGCTGTCGCTGGCGCACGAGATCTTCGACGCCGCCCCCGGCTACGACCTCACCGTCTGCGGCCCGGGCCCCGTCCGCGTGGGCCGGTTCCTGCTCGAACCCGACCACGGCCTCGACCGGCTGCGGGACGCCGGCACCGTGATCGTCCCGGGCTGGGACGTCGACATCGATCCCCCCGACGACCTGGTCGACGCGGTGCGCGCCGCGTACGAGGCGGGCGCGCGCGTCGCCTCCCTCTGCACCGGCGCGTTCGTCCTGGCCGCCGCCGGCCTGCTGGACGGCGAACGCGCCACCACCCACTGGATCCACGCCGATGCCCTGGCCGACCGCCACCCGCTGGTGAACGTGGACCCGGACGTCCTCTACGTGGACAACGGCCGCGTCCTCACCTCCGCCGGCAAGGCCGCCGCCGTGGACCTGTGCCTGCATCTCGTCCGCCTCGACCACGGCTCCGCCGTCGCGAACGCCGTCGCCCGCCGGCTCGTCGTCGCGCCGCACCGGGACGGCGGCCAGGCCCAGTTCGTCACCGCCCCCGTCCCCGCCCCGTCCGACCATCCGATCGCCGGGCTCCTGCGCTGGGCGGTCGAACGGCTGGACCGCCCGCTGACCGTGGACGACCTGGCCCGCCAGGCGCGGATGAGCCCCCGCAACCTCGGCCGCCACTTCCGGTCGGTGACCGGCACGACCCCGCTGCAATGGCTGCTGTCCCAGCGGATCCGGCACGCCCAGGAACTGCTGGAGACCACCGACGACGGCATCGACGCCATCGCCGCGGCCACCGGCATGGGCACCGCCACCACCCTGCGCCGCCACTTCAACCGCACCGTCGGCGTCCCGCCCGACACCTACCGCCGCACCTTCCGCGCGACCTGACGGGCGGTCGGGCCTCAGCGGGCTTCGTGCCGTTCGGCCCGGTCGCGGATCCCGCTCAGCACGGTGTCGAGCAGGCGGTCGAACTCCGCCGGGGACCCGAAGTCGGCCTGCAGCGGCGCGAGGGCGGCCATCACCGGGTGGTCGGCGGCGTCGATCGCGGGTCCGGCGGGGTCGCCGCTGAGGACCGCCAGCAGGTAGCCGTTGAGGAAGGCGAACAGCGCCATCGGCGCGTCCGCGGTCACCCGGTCGGGCAGTCCGGCGTCGCGCATCGCGGCGACCAGGCGCTCCAGCGCGGCCAGCGCCACCGGCGAGCCCTGCGGGCGCAGGGCCAGCAGCGGGAACACGCGGGGATGCCGGTAGGCCATCCGCCGGTAGTCGTGCGCCGTCCGGCGGGCGACCTGCTCCCAGCCGCCGGTCACCTCCTCCGCGCCGGCCGCCATCTCGGCGATCACCGCCTCGGAGACCGCGTCCAGCAGCGCCGCCTTGCCCTTGATGTGGTGGTAGATCGACATCGGGTCGACGCCGAGGTCGTCGGCGAGCCGCCGCACCCCGAAGCGGTCCAGGCCGTCGCGGTCGACGAGCGCGACGGCGGCGGCCGCGATGCGCGCCCGGTCGAGCCCCGCCGAGGTGCCCCGTGTGCGTCCGGTCACGTCTGTTCCTCCTCCTTGCCAAACCTACGCCGTAGAACTTACTGTTCGATCGCAACCTACAGCGTAGGTTTACGAGATCTGAGAGGACGCACGCATGGAGAAGCCGTTGGACACGGCGGAGCTGGACGCCGCCCTGGAGAACGTCCACCGCGCCGGAATGCCGGGCCTGATCGCCGAGGTGCGCGACGGCGACCAGATCTGGCGCGGCGCCGCCGGGGTCGCCGACGTCGCCAGCGGCCGCCCGATGACCACCGGCATGCGGCACCGGGTCGGCAGCATCACCAAGACCTTCACCGCCGCCGCGGTCCTGCAGCAGGTCGAAGCCGGACGGATCGGCCTCGACACGCCGATCGGCCGCTACCTCCCGGACCTCGTCCCCGGCGAGCGCGGCGACGCCATCACCGTCCGGATGCTCATCAACCACACCAGCGGCCTCGCGGAGTACCTGCCCTACGCCTACCCCTCCCTCAAGGGGTTCCCCGTACCGGCCGCCACCGGGCCGCAGAGCCTGGACGACCACCGGTTCACGACGTTCCACCGCCGCGAACTGATCGAGATGGGCGTCGGCGCACCCGCCTCCGGCCCGCCCGGCGCCACACCGGGGGTGTACTCCAACACCAACTACCTGCTCCTGGGCGAACTCCTGGAGCACATCACCGGCATGACGGCCGAGAAGTGCATCACCCGGAACGTCATCGAGCGCGCCGGGCTCCGCGACACCGAACTCCCTGCCGAACCGCGCATCGACGGGCCGCACTCGCGGATGTACGAGTCGTGGTTCGGCATGATCGACCCGCCGCGCGACTACAGCGTCTTCGACATGTCCTGGGTGACGCCCGCGGCCTCGCTGGTGTCGACCGTCGCGGACCTCAACCGCTTCTTCGGCCTGCTGCTCGCCGGCGAGATCGTGAGCCGGTCGTCGCTGGAGCAGATGCGGCGCACCGTCCCGGTCATCTCCCAGGAGCGCAAGACGATCGACTACGGCCTCGGCCTGTACCCGATGGAGCCCGCGGACCCGGACGGCTTCTGGGGGCACGGCGGCTCGGCCTGGGGCGCCGGCGCCCTCGCCATGATCCGCGCGGACGGCAAGCGGCAGATGGCGGTCGCGGTGAACCTGCAGAGGTGGCACACCCTCGACGCCACGGGCAAACCGCAGCCCCACCCCATCGACGACGCGCTCAAGGCCCTCTACCAGGCGGCGATGGACCTCAAGACGGGAGCGCCGCAATGACCACCGAACGGCGACGCGGCGCGGTCCTGGCGACGATGGCCGTCGGGCTCGTCCTGACCGTCATGGCGGCCGTCTACCCGTTCGTCGACCGCGCCACCACGCACCTGCTCGCCGACCACATTCGGGCCGGCTATCCCACCTACACCGAGGCGCGGATCGACACTGCCGTCACCACCTACCTGATCCTGCTGGCGGTCATCGGAGCGCTCGGCGCCGTCGCCTGGCTCGCGACGATCCGGGCCGTCAAGGCGGGCAGGCGATGGGCCCGCCCCACCGCGACCGCCATGTTCGTGCTCGGCCTGTGCACGGGCCTGATCGCCCTGCTCACCAAGGACACCTCCGGCCAGACCGGCCTGGCACCCGCCCTCGGCTGGCTCGGCATGGCCCCCTGCCTAGCGGGACTCGCCGCCGTGACCCTCCTCTGGACCCGCCCCCGCCCCGCATGACCGGCTCGCGCTCCTCTCACCGCGCCGCGGTGACCGGACGGGCGGACAACGGGCGCGGCCCGCGCTCGGCAGGTGAGCGCGGGCCGTGGGTCGGGCGGGGTGCGGTGGTCAGCTGGTCTTGCCCCACAGGTAGGCGCCGGCGCCCATCGCGAGCAGGCTGATCCAGGAGAACACGGCGCGGACGGTGTTCCAGGCGGTCCAGCGGCCGGAGTAGTCCGACCAGATCTTGGCGGCCTCGGCGGCGTTCTTGGGGATGTGGACGGCGTCCAGGTCGTTGTTCATCGGGATGTTCACCGCGAAGCTGGGGAACAGCGCGCCGAGCACGTAGACCGCGGCGGCGGCCAGGAACAGGATTCCGGCGGCTTTGTGGTGCATGGTCATCAGCAGCACGCCGGTGATGGCGGCGAGCACGGGCAGCAGCATGAACATGCCGACGAACAGCGGGTTCTGGATGCGCTGGTTGATGGTCTGCATGGCATCGATCGCCGAGGCCGGCCGGGCGCCGTTCAGGCCCGGCATCACCCCGGTGGAGAACCCGAAGAACGTCCCGGCCATGCCGGCGGCCATGATGATCGAAAGGGTGGCGGACGCGGCCGCGATAGAGAATTTCATGTGCTCGTCCAATCGTCTTCCCGAAGAGGTTCAGGCGTTCCAGATGCCGGTGGCGGCGGTCTCGCGGGCGTAGAGGGCGAAGTCGCGGGCCTCGCGGCCCAGAGCGCGGTGGACGCCGTCGGCGGGTTCGGCGTTGCGGCCGTCCAGCACCGTGGTGAACAGGTAGGTCAGCAGGCCGACCACCTCGCCTGGCAGGCCGTGCTCGCGCAGCGCCGCCGCGTAGTCTTCGGCGCCGACCTGGATGTAGGTGATCTCGCGGCCGGCGGCGCGGCCGATCTCGGCGACCGCGTCGGCGAAGGTCAGCGCGCGGGGGCCGG
>NZ_JAGEPF010000036.1 GCF_017573465.1 Actinomadura violacea | reverse complement strand
GAACCCGGAAGTTAAGCCCTCCAGCGCCGATGGTACTGCATGGGAGACTGTGTGGGAGAGTAGGACACCGCCGGACTCATATTAGGAAGGCCCCGCCGTTCACGGCGGGGCCTTCCGCATTTTCGGGACACGACGCCTGAGCGGCCGAGGCGGGATGGCCTACCGTGGTCAGCTGGTTGCGGTGGTGATCCCGAGGTAGTGGGCTTTGCGCGTGGTCCTTGTGGTGGTGCTGCCGCAGCGGCAGTATCGGGCCGAGACGGGGCCGGCCGACCGGGGGCGGGGCCGGATGCGAACGGAGAGAGATGGTCAGGCGTACTTTTGTCGGCGCGTCCGTCGCCGCCGTGGTCGTGGCGGGGACGGTGACCTATGTGGTGGCCGGCGGTTCCGGGGCCACGACGTCCCCGAAGGGCCAGGCGCAGGCCGTTGATCCGGGGCGCGTATACCGGTATGGGTTGCGGGATCTGCCCGGCAGCACCGCCGCGAAGAAGGTCGTGGGAATGCCGGCGGCGTCCACGCAGCCGTTCAGCTTGGTCGGCGTGACGTGGGAGAAACCGCGCTCGGAACTGCACGGGACGGTCCGCCTCCGCACGAGGGACCAGGCGACCGGGAAATGGTCCGACTGGCGGGCCGTGGAACCGGACACCGACGACGTGCCCGACGCCCAGGCGGGCGAGAGGTCCGGGACGAGCGGGCTGTGGGTCGGTCCGTCCAACGGCGTCGAGGTGCGGGTCGCGGGGTACGGCAGGACGCTGCCGCCGGGGCTGCGGGTGGACCTCGTCGATCCCGGTTCGGGGACGACCTCGTCCACCGGCGGGACGGGCGGGAGCGAGAGCGACCAGCCCAGAGCGGCGGGGCAGGGCGGGAGTGATGTCCGCCTGGCGGCGGCCACCGCGCCCGTCGAGACGCCGCCGCCCAGCGTGCCGGCGCTGAGCCTGCAGGCGGCCGCCGTGGCGGTGGCGCCGCGGCCGGCGATCGTGTCGCGGGCGCAGTGGGGCGCGGACGAGAAGCTGGTCAAGGAGCCGGTGCAGTACGACGCGTCGGTGAAGGCCGTCTTCGTGCACCACACCGACACCGGCAACTCCTACACGTGCAAGCAGGCGCCGTCGGTGGTCCGGTCGATCTTCCTGTACCACGTGAAGAGCCTGGGCTGGAACGACATCGGCTACAACTTCCTCGTGGACAAGTGCGGCACCATCTACGCGGGCCGCGCGGGCGGTCTGGAGCGGCCGGTGCACGGGGCGCACACCTACGGGTTCAACACCGACACGACCGGGGTCGCCGTCATCGGGACCTACACCGGCAAGACGCAGAAGCCGGCGGGGGTCGCGCCGACGCAGGCGGCGCTGACCGGCGTCGCGAAGGTCGCCGCGTGGAAGCTGAGCCTGACGGGCGTCGACCCGGCGGGGAAGACGACGCTGACGTCCAACGTGAAGGACGGGAAGTACCCGTACGGGAAGAAGGTGTCGTTCAACACGATCTCCGGGCACCGGGACGGGTTCGCGACGACGTGCCCGGGCGACCAGCTGTACGCCAAGCTCGGTGCGATCCGCACCGCCGCGAAGAAGCTCGTCACCCCGTCGGTCGCGGCGACGCTGACCGGTGCGACGAACGTGAGCGGCCGGTACTACACCAAGAGCACGGTGACGGTCGGATGGAAGCCGGCCGCGTCCACGACGTACCAGGTGCTCGTCGACGGCAAGGCAGTGGCGAAGCCGGCGGAGGGCGCGACGTCCGCCGAGGTGACGCTGGAGCCGGGCACGCACAACATCGTGCTGCGCGCCGCGTACGGGAACGGCGGCACCGCCGACTCGCCCGCGTACACGGTGGTCGCGGACGTGACCAAGCCCGTCTTCGCGACGCCGCCGGCGCTGGCGCTGCGGAAGGGGACGGTGGATCCGGCCGCGGTGCCCGTCACGCTCGGCTGGAAGGCCACGGACAACGCGCTGGTGCAATCGGTGAAGGCGACCTCGCCGGCGGCGAAGACGTTCGCGGGGACGACGACGAGCTGGGCGGCGACGGCCAAGCCGGGCGCCGCGCAGTCGTGGTCGCTGACCGCCGCCGATGCCGCGGGGAACGCCGCGACGGCGGCGACGTCCCAGAGCGTCGCGCTCATGCCGGAGGGCCAGTCGCAGCGCACCGGGTCCTGGAAGAAGACGACGAACAGCCACTACCTCGGCGGGTACGGGCTGTACAGCAGCGCCAAGGGCGCGAGCGCCAGCTGGACGTTCACGGGGCGCAGCGCGGGCCTGGTCGTCAAGCGGGCGACGAACGTGGGCGCGGTCGTCGTCTACGTGGACGGTGTGAAGGCGGGCACGCTCGACACCCGCGGCTCCAAGCTCGCGTACCGGCAGCTCGTCTGGACGCGGGCCTGGAAGGGCAGCGGCAAGCACACCATCAAGGTCGTCGTCGCGGGGACGTCCAAGCGGCCGACCGTCTGCATCGACGGGATCGCCTACCTGCCCTGACGCGGCGGACACCGAGACACCGAAGGGCCCGGCGTGCGCGACGCCGGGCCCTTCGGCCTGCTCGGACGGTCAGATCTCCTCGCCGGCGAGGACCGCGTCGGCGTCGACGATCCGGTAGGCGTAGCCCTGCTCGGCGAGGAAGCGCTGCCGGTGGGCGGCGTAGTCCTGGTCGAGGGTGTCGCGGGCGACGACGGCGTAGAACCGGGCGCCCTGCCCGGACGCCTTCGGCCGCAGCAGCCGGCCGAGGCGCTGCGCCTCCTCCTGCCGCGACCCGTACGCGCCCGACACCTGGACGGCGACGGACGCCTCCGGCAGGTCGATGGAGAAGTTCGCGACCTTCGACACGACCAGCACGTTGATCTCGCCGGACCGGAACGCGTCGAACAGCCGCTCGCGCTCGCGGACCCGCGTCTCGCCCTTGATGACCGGTGCGTCCAGCAGCGCGCCGAGCTCGTCGAGCTGGTCGATGTACTGGCCGATGACGAGGAGCTGCTCGCCCTTGTGCCGGTCGACGAGCGCCTGGATCAGCTTCGTCTTGGTGTCGGTCGTGGCGCAGAAGCGGTACCGCTCCTCCGGCTCGGCGGTGGCGTAGGCGAGCCGCTCGGAGTCGGTGAGGGTGACGCGGACCTCGACGCAGTCGGCGGGCGCGATCCAGCCCTGCGTCTCCATGTCCTTCCAGGGCGCGTCGTAGCGCTTCGGGCCGATGAGGGAGAACACGTCGCCCTCCCGGTTGTCCTCCCGGACGAGGGTGGCGGTGAGGCCGAGGCGGCGGCGGGCCTGCAGGTCCGCGGTCATCCGGAAGATCGGCGCGGGCAGCAGGTGGACCTCGTCGTAGACGACGAGCCCCCAGTCGCGGGCGTCGAACAGCTCCAGGTGCGTGTAGACGCCCTTCCGGCGCGTCGTCATGATCTGGTAAGTGGCGATGGTGACCGGCCGGATCTCCTTCTTCGTGCCGGTGTACTCGCCGATCTCGTCCTCGGTGAGCGAGGTGCGCCGGATCAGCTCCTGCTTCCACTGGTGCGCGGAGACGGTGTTGGTCACGAGGATCAGCGTGGTCGCCTCGGCGCGGGCCATCGCGGCGGCGCCGACGATCGTCTTCCCGGCGCCGCACGGCAGGACGACGACGCCGGACCCGCCGTGCCAGAACGCCTCGGCGGCGTCGCGCTGGTAGGAGCGCAGCTCCCAGCCGTCCTCGGCGAGGGAGATGGCGTGCGCCTCGCCGTCGACGTAACCGGCGAGGTCCTCGGCGGGCCAGCCGAGCTTGAGCAGCGCCTGCTTCAGCGCGCCGCGCTCGCTCGGGTGCACGGCGACGGTGTCGTCGGCGACCCTGTCGCCGATCATCCCCTTGACCTTCTTGGCGCGCAGCACCTCCTCCAGGACCGAGCGGTCCGAGGAGGCCAGCACGAGGCCGTGCACGGGGTGCTTCTCCAGCCGCAGCCGCCCGTAGCGCGCCATCGTGTCTGCGACGTCCACCAGCAGCGCGTGCGGGACGGGATAGCGGGAGTACTTGATCAGGGTGTCGACGACCTGCTCGGCGTCGTGCCCGGCGGCGCGGGCGTTCCACAGCGCGAGCGGCGTGACGCGGTAGGTGTGGACGTGCTCCGGTGCCCGTTCGAGCTCGGCGAACGGGGCGATGTCCTTGCGGCAGGCGCCGGCCAGCTCGTGGTCGACCTCCAGCAGCAGGGTCTTGTCGGATTGGACGATGAGCGGACCGTCGGTCAATGCAGAAGCCCCCGTCGATGATCGCGATGGCTCGTCCGGACGCCGTGCACGCTACCCGAGGCGTGCCGGCTCGTCGCGCGTTCCGGACGGGACCGCAGGGTTCAACGCCCGATCCGTCCGGGATATTGCGTCAGGCGTGGCCGAGCGCGCCGCAGACGGAGGCGAGCAGGCCGGGGAAGCGGGCTTCGAGGTCGTCGCGGCGCAGCGAGAGGAGGTTCTCGCGGCCGTGGGGGCGCTGCCAGATGACGCCGCTGTCGCGCAGGACGCGCCAGTGGTGGGTGAGCGTCGACTTGGAGATGTCGTCGAGGATGCTGCCGCAGCTGTGCTCCCCGCCGTCGGCGAGGACGCCGACGATGCGCAGCCGCAGCGGGTTGCCGAGGGCGGCGAGGACGTTCTCCAGCAGGATCTGGTCCCGGTCGGGGTGCTGGGCGATCATGCGGGCCAGTCTACGCGACGGTACGACAGTACGTATATTGACGAACAGTTGGACTGTACGACAACATTCGAACAGTCATGACCGATCCTCCGAGAGGCACCGTTCGGATGTCCGTACCCGACCAGCGCCGGACGGCCGGGAGCCTCGCGCTCCTCGCCCTGGCGCAGCTGATCTTCTCCCTCGACCTCAACATCGTCTATGTCGCGCTTCCCGACATCGGCGCCGACCTCGGCTTCTCCGGCCAGACCCAGCAGTGGGTGATCAGCGCCTACGTGGTGCTGGCCGGCGGGTTCCTGCTGCTCGGCGGGCGCGCCGCCGACCTGCTCGGACGGCGCCGGACGTTCGTCGCCGCCCTCACCGTCTACGCGCTGTCCTCGCTCGCGGGCGGGCTCGCCGGCGCCCCCGGCGTGATCATCGCGGCGCGGGCCGTGCAGGGGATCGGCGGGGCGCTGCTGCTCCCGTCCACGCTGTCGCTGCTCAACACGCTGTTCGAGGAGGGGCCGCGCCGCAACCGGGCCCTCGCGGTGTGGGGCGGCGCCGGGGCGAGCGGGCTGACCGTCGGCGCGCTGCTCGGCGGCGTCCTGACGCAGGCGTTCGGGTGGCCCGCCGTGTTCTTCGTGAACGTCCCGCTGGCCGGGCTCGTCGCGGTCGCGGCGCTGTTCGTGATCCCCGACGACCGGCGCGGCGCCGTCCGGGAACGGCGCAGGTTCGACCTGCCCGGCGCCCTGACCGTGACCGGCGGCGCGACGCTGCTGGTGTTCGGGCTCGTCCAGGGGCCGGAGGCCGGCTGGACGGACCCGCTGATCATCGGGGCGTTCGCCGTCGCCGCCGTGCTGCTGGCCGCGTTCGCCGCCGTCGAGGCGCGCGGCGCGGACCCGCTGATGCCGTTCGGGCTGCTGCGCAACCGCAGCCTCGTCGTCGGCGTCGCGACCACGTTCGTGTTCATGGGGACGTTCGGCGCGCTGCCGTACTTCCTGACCGTCCTGTTCCAGAACGTGCACGGGTACTCGGCGCTGGAGACGGGGCTGGCGTTCCTCGTCCCGTCCGTGGCGATCGCCACCGGCACCCAGCTCGGCGAGCGGATGGTGGGACGGCTCGGGACGCGGCCGACGCTCGTCACCGGGTTCGCCGCCGGAGTCGCCGGCACCGCGGCGCTCGCCGCCGGGTTCGCCATCGGCGCCGCGTTCCTCACGACCGTGCCGGGACTGGTCGTGTCCGGCGTCGGGCAGGGGCTCGTCTGGACGGCGATGTGGATCGCCGCGTCCACCGGCGTCGCGCCGGAGCGGCAGGGCGTCGCGAACGGGATGGCGTCGACCGCGCTGAACCTCGGCAACGCGATCGGCCTCGCCGTGCTGACCGCGGTCGCGAACGCCGGGACGGGCGGCCGCACCGGCGACCTGCTGCGGGCCGCGATCGCCGACGGGAGCCGCACCGCCGTGCTGCTCGCCGCCGCGGGCATGGCCGCCGGGACGCTCGTCGCGCTCGCGCTGCGCCGCCCGCGCGCCGCCGCGCCCGTCCCGGCTCAGACGCCGCCGGTCGAGGTGTAGTCCGAGTCGCTGGTGACGATGAAGGCCACGTACACGATCAGGAGGATGATGCCGATGAGCACCGACGCCGCGAACAGCGACCAGCTCCAGATCGTCAGCCGCCGCGCCGACGCCGGGTCGGTCTGCACGCGGCCGAGGGCGAGCGCGCCCGTCACGATGCCGGGGATGGCGACGATGTTGCAGCACAGCAGCGCCACGACGCAGTTGCAGACCAGCGCCGCGATCGCCGAGCCGTTGCTCGCCGGCGCGTGCGGGACGCCGGGCGGCCCGTACGGGCCGTAGGCGCCGCCGTCGTCCCACCCCGGCGTCCCGCCGTAGCCGCCCTGACCGCCGTACGGGTCGTGCCAGCCGGGCGGCACCCCTCCGTATCCGCTCACCGGTCGCCTCCTCGCGCTTGAGGGCACGGTACCCGCCCGATAGGACACATGGTTGGACAGATCGGGCGGCCCGGTGGTTCCGTGCGGCCGGACCCGGACGGATCAGGCCTCGTCGTCCAGCTCGGCGACGCCGGTGATGCGGTGCAGCGCGAACCGGTGCACCGCGGCGCGGGTCGCGTCGTAGCCGGTGAGGAAGCCGCCCTCCACCCGGACCGGCTCGACGATCCGGCTGGACGCCTGGCCCTGCTGGTCCAGGTAGCCGATCCACACCCGGCCGCCGCGGTCGACGGCGCCGCGCAGCCGCTCGATCGTCGCCATCGCCGGGGACCGGGGCGGCTCGCCGGACGGGGCGTCCGCGCGCAGCCGGGCCTGCTCGGCGCCGTGCCGGGACGCCTCGTCGCCGGCCCGCAGCGCGCGCACCGCCGCGGAGATCATCGAGGCGTCCGCGGTGTCGTCCGGGCGCAGCCGGACGATCTCGGCGGTCGGCGGCGGCTCGGCGCGCTGCGCGTCCGGCCGCGTCACGATCACGCCGCCGCCCGGCGACTCGGCGACCGGCGCGAGGCCCATCGCGCGCAGCCCGTCGAGCAGCTCGCCGCGGTGCAGGCTGGACGCCAGCACCGTCGGGGCGAGCCGGTACAGCCGCAGCGCCGCCGCGCGGCGGTCGGCGAGGATCTCGTCGAGCGTGCCGGCCGAGTCGGTCCGCACGTAGGAGGCGAGGGAGCCGACGCGCAGGTGCCCGTGCCGGCGCGCCACGTCGTCGATGAGGTAGGTGAGCGGCTGCGGCAGCGGCGTCGCCGAGTGCCGGGCCAGCAGGCCGCTGACGTCGTCGGCGGTGCGGCCGGCGTCCAGGGCGCGGCGGATCGACTCGGGGGTGAACCGGTACACGGTCGCGCCGCCGGTCGACTCGACGTCGGCGGCGAGCGCCAGCTCCCGGCTCAGCTCGGTGACCAGCGGCCCCGGCGCGACCGCGGTCAGGTCGGCCTGGATGAGGATCCGGTCGACCGGGTCGGGCAGGTACTTCTCCAGGCCGGGCTCGGGGTCGTCGCCGGCGAGCAGGTCGCGGGCGAACGGCGCGAGCTCGCCGAACCCGGTGAGGCCGAGCGCCGCGGCCTCGCGCAGCGTCCAGCCGACGAGCCGGTCGCGGGCCGGGCCGCCGCGGCGGGGGCGCAGCCACGCCAGCCGGGCCCGCAGCGCGTCGGCGTCCACCGGCGTGCCGCGCTCGGCGCCGGCGAGGATCTCCAGCGCGGCGCGCCGGGTCGCGGGGGCGCTGCTGCGCACCATCGCCTCGCTCAGCGCGTTGATCAGCCGGTCCCGGTCGTCGCGCTCCCCGGCGAGCCCGGCGGCCCGGTCCGACTTCAGCCAGCCGCGCGCCAGCTCCGTCCAGCGGCCCGCGGTGTCGCGCATCAGCCACAGGTCGTAGGCGGGGGTCGGCAGCCACTCGCCGTCGAGGTCGCCGCTGCGGGTCAGCAGGCCCGCCGCGTACGCGACCTCGACCAGCAGCGCCGCCTTCCACTCCGGGACGTCCAGCAGCGTCGCGGCGTTGCGCAGGTCGCGGACGGCGAGGCCGCCGCTGCGCAGCACCGGCGGCGGCTCCAGCCCCCAGCGCTCCAGCAGCTCCTCGATCAGCCGGACCCCGTTGAACGCCTCGCCGGCGGCGGCGCGGACGACCATGTCCTCGCCGCGGGGCGCGCCGGACGGCTCCTGGCCGAGCGGCGGCGGCTCGGCCTGCAGGTCCTGGAACAGCCGGCCGCCGCGCAGATGCAGCGCGACCTCCCGGGGCAGCGTGACCGTCCGGTCGTCCTCGGCGGCGAGGAGCCCGCGCGCGAGGAGGCGCTCGATCGGGGTGGCGGCGGTGTCGACCCGGACGGGACGGCGCGCGTCGGCGACCCGTCCCACCGGCGGGCCCCAGGCCAGCGCGTCCAGCGCGGACCGCGCCTCCGGGCCGGCCGCCTCCACCAGCGGCGCCGGGTCGGCGAGCAGCTCGGCGAGCCGGCGCAGCAGCCGCGCCGCGTCGGCGAACCCGCGCGGCGCCTCGTCCTGCAGATCGGTGACGAGCTCGGACAGCCGCTCGACGGGGTACCCGGCGAAGACCTCCTGGACGGGCGGGCCCAGCCCCGCCGGATGCGGCAGGCCCTGCCGGACGCCCGGCGCCGCGTTCAGCGCGCCGCCGCCGTTCCGCCACACCAGCCCGAACCGCAGCAGCCGCTCGACGGCGTCGCCGACCAGCCCCGGGGCGGCGCCGAGCGCGGCGGCCAGCGCGTCCGGGAGCACCGGCGGCGGCACGACGAGCACCGCCTCCAGCACCGCAAGCGTGAACCGGTCGAGCCGGTCGAGGGCGCGGGAGACCGCGGCGGGCGTCGCGGCGCGCGCGGCGAGCGCGGTCAGGTCCGCGGGGACGGGCGCGAGCAGCTCCGGACGCGCGGCCAGCAGCGCGCGAAGCTCGTCGTCGCCTCGCGCGCGGAGCCAGTCCGCATACGATTCCATGCCGTTCGCCACCTTAGTGTCGCGGGCGCCCCGGCTCGCCGCGCCCCGGCGACGGCGCGTTCGCGCATGTCGGGACGCTGCGGGCGGGACCCTCCCAGGGTAAGAGGCGCGACGGTGCGGCCGGTGCGGCACGCGGAAGGCGGCCGGTGCGGCACGTGAGAGGCGGCCGCGGCACGTGGAGGAACGCGTGCCGGACACGCCGTCCGGCGCGGTACGGGAACGGCCGGGAACGGCGGGTCAGGACGCCGGCGTGCGCTCCAGGTTCACCAGGCCGAGCCCGAGCCGGGCCCAGCTCTCCACGAACCGCTTCTCGTCGATCCGCGTCGGCGGCTCGTACATCGACTCGTTCGCCAGCCAGTAGTTGACGACGGCGCCGCCGAGGATCGAGGCGACCGCCGCCCAGTCCTCCTCGGCGCCCGCGTACTCCGGCTGCTGCGACAGCCAGGTCGCGATCCCGTCGTACAGCGGGTTGACGATGCCCTCGCGCATCTCCGCGACCAGGTTCGGGAACTGGTCGAGGTCGCGGAACAGCACCCGGATCAGGTCCTGCTCCTCGCGCATCTTCGCCAGCCCCGCCTGGCAGGTCATCCGCAGCCGCACCTCGAGCGGGCGGTCCGCGAAGACCTCCGCATGGTCCAGCACGGTGCTGATCTGCTCGCGGGTCCGCTCGATGTGCTCGCGGATGGCGGAGGCGAGCACCTCCTCCTTGGACCGGAAGTGCCGGTACAGGCCCCCCGCGCCGGGCGACAGCCCGGCCGCCGCCTCGATCTCGGCCACCGAGGTCGCCGCGTAGCCCCGGTCCGCGAACAGGCGGAGCGACTCGCTCACGATCCGCTCGCGCGTAGATGTCGTCATGGTGATGAATTCCTCCGGAAGAACAGTAAGGCATGTTGGACCTGCGGGCCCCTGCCGCGCCCCGGCGCGCCCGAATTCGTGACGCGCCTCGCCCCGCCCCGGGGGCGACTAGAGTTCGATGCCCCGCGCCCCTGTGCCGGAAGGGGCGTCCCCGGAAGGGTCGACGATGTTCATGTCTCCGCGGAAGGCGGCCGACGGGGCCTTCCTCCCCGAGGACTTCGTGGTGCCCACGCTGGTCGCCGGACCCCGGTTCCAGATCCGCCCGATCACCGTGCACGACGTCGTCAAGGACTACGGCGCGGTGATCGGCAGCCTGGACCGGCTCGCCGGCCGGTTCGGCCCGGAGTGGGGCTGGCCGGACCGCGAGTTCACCTTCGAGCAGGCGCTGATCGACGTCGCGTGGCTGCAGAAGGAGGGCCAGCTGCGCCGCTCCTTCAGCTACGTGGTGAACACGCCGGACGGGGAGCGGCAGCTCGGCCGCATCCACGTCGCCCCGTCCGGCGAGCCCGGCGCCGACGCGGTCGTGGTGTTCTGGGTCCGCGCCGACGAGGAGGACACCGCGCTGGAGAAGGACCTGGAGGACTTCGTCCGCGAATGGGTCACCACGGCGTGGCCCTTCGACGTCGTCCGCTTCCCCGGCCGGTGACCCCGGTGCTCCGGTGACCTCGGTGTCCCCGGCGGATCAGGCGGCGCGGCGGACGAGGGCCACCACGATCCGCCCGATGACGAGGTAGACCAGCGCCGCGAGGCCGTAGTTGACGGCCACGCCGACCTTGGCGTTGTCGGGCTGGAAGACGTCCTTGAACTGCCAGGCCAGCTCGTCCGCGCGGGCGCCGAACCAGTGCACGAGGTCGTTGCCGGTGTTGGCGTCGAACACCACGAACAGGATGTGGAACGCGAGGACCAGCACCACGACCGTCGTCACGATGGAGATCACGGCGGCGATCAGGTCGACGGTGCGCTTGCGGGCGGCCGCGGCGGAGGCGGCGAACGGCCGCCGGGACCGGCTGTCGCCCGGGTCCAGGCGCGTCCCGGTCATGGCGTGCCGGGCGGTCGTGCCCGTGCCCGCGGGTTCGGTGCGGCCGGGGTCCGGCCTCACCGGTTCCTGCGCGCCCACCGTGCGGTCGGTGTCGTCTGCCCTGTTGTCTGCCATGGGGCGCCCTCCTTCGCCGGGCCGGCCTGCGGCTGCTCGTCCTTGGGGTCCGGGTGGCTCGTTCGAGCCCTACGTTTTTCCTGGTCACGCGGTTTTCGGCAGGGGGCGCGGGTATCACCACGGCACGGGCGGCCGCCCGGAACCCGGCAGACCAGACCGGGCCGGGCACGACAAGGTCCCCGCGCCAAGAGTTCCCGCGCTCTCCTACTCGGATCCCGTCGCATCGCCACTACCGGGAGAGCGCGGGTACTTGCGTCCGGGCCCGTGCGGCCCGTTCCGTCCCGCGCGCGCCCCGGCGTTGGCAATCGCTCCATACCGGACCTTTACCCTGTGAAGCGTGCTGGACCTTGATTCGCCGAAGATTCCCCGTCCGGATGGTGCCGGATTCTCCGTCGGCTTCGACCTCGACCTCACGCTGGCCGACACGCGTGCCGCCATCGCCGCCGTGTACACCGCGATGGCGGCGCAGACCGGCGTGGCCATCGACACGGACCTGGTCCTGCAACGGATCGGCCCGCCGCTAGAGGTCGAGATGGCCTACTGGTTCCCGCCCGAGCGGGTGCCCGCCATGATGGATCTCTACCGGGAGATCTACCCGGACGTGGCGATCCCCGCGACCGGGCTGATGCCGGGCGCGGTCGCGGCGCTGGAGGCCGTCCGGTCGGTGGGCGGACAGGTCGTCGTGGTGTCGGGGAAGAACCAGCGCGACACCGAGCGCACCGTGAGCTTCCTGGGCCTGGACGTGGACATCGCCGTCGGCGGGCTGTTCGGCGCCGACAAGGGCACCGTGCTGCGCGAGCACGGCGCGCGCGCCTACATCGGCGACCACACCGGTGACGTGGACGCGGCGCGCGCCGCGTCCGCCGTGGCCGTCGGGGTCGCGACCGGCGCGTTCGACTCCGCCGCGCTCACCGCCTACGGCGCGGACGTCGTCCTTCCCGACCTGAACGCCTTCCCGGGGTGGCTCGCGGAGTTCGCGGCCGCCTGACCGCCGTCCGCGGGTGCCGGGCCGGGCGATATCGGGGTGCCGCGGGGGCGATGTCCGGGATAGCTTCATCCCGTTGCCCCAGGGGCTTCGCGGGGGGGTCCCGGCATGTTCCCCGGTATCCGGCGAGGCACTAATCTTGGGGTCGATTCAGGACGATTACCGAACGAGGTATCCCGTGCCGACTGGCAAGGTCAAGTGGTACGACTCCGACAAGGGGTTCGGCTTCCTCACCCGCGACGACGGCGGTGAGGTCTTCGTGCACTCCTCGGCGCTGCCGGGCGGCGTGACGGCGCTGAAGCCGGGCCAGCGCATCGAGTTCGGCGTGGTCGAGGGCCGGCGCGGGCAGCAGGCCCTGCAGGTGCGCGTGCTGGAGAGCCTGCCGTCGGTCGAGCGGACCATCGCCAAGCAGCGGCGCAAGAAGCCGGACGAGATGGTCGTCATCACCGAGGACCTGATCAAGCTGCTGGACGGGATCTCCAACACCTACCGGCGCGGCAAGCACCCGGCCCCGGCCGAGGCGAAGAAGATCGCGACCGTGCTGCGCGCGGTGGCCGACGACATCAGCGCCTAGCCGGGCGCGCGCATCCGGCCGTGGGCGTCGTCCTTGACGGCGGCGCCCGGGTCGGAGCGGACGCGGCGGCGCGCGCCGGCGCGGCGGGTCAGCAGCAGGCCCAGCGACAGCGCGAGCGCCGCCGCGACGATGGCGAGCGCGACGCGGCCGTCGGCGACGATCGACATGCCGAGGCCGACGAGCCCGCCGACCACCCAGGCGAGCTGGTGCAGGGTCTCGGTCACCGCGAACGTCGACGAGCGGACCTCGTCGCCGATCTCCCGCTGGACGACCGCGTCCATCGACAGCTTGCCGAGGACCTGGCCGAGTCCGGCCGCGAGCGCCACCGCGAGCGCGGCCCACAGGCCGAAGAACAGCGCGCTGACGGCCGTCACGGCGGTGACGGCGGCGAGCGTCGCGGTGACGATCAGCCGGGGCGCCCGCGCCTTCATCCAGGCGCCGAGCGCGGTGCCGACGAGGCCGCCGGCGCCGGCGAACGCGGCGAGCAGGCCGAGCGCGACGTTGTGCGACACCGGGTCGAACCGCTCCTGGCGCAGCAGGAACGCCAGGTAGAGCACCAGGAAGCCGGACAGGGCGCGCAGCACCGCGTTCGCCTGCATCGCTTCCGCGACGACCGGGCCGACGCGCGGCAGCGTCCGCCAGTGCCGGGCGGGCGCGGCGGGTTCGTCGGCCGCGGCGTCGGGTGCGTCCGCGTCGGGGGGCTGGGCGGTGTCGGGCAGGTCCACGTGCTTGGGCAGCCGCATCGCGAACACGATGCCGAGCAGGAACACCGCCGTGCCGATGCGCAGCACCCAGCCGGGGCCGATCAGCACGGCGAGGCCCGCGCCCGCCGGGGCGGCGACGGACGAGGCGACCAGCCCGGCGAACGAGGCGCGGGCGTTCGCCGTGACCAGCGTGATCTCGTCCGGCAGCAGCTGCGGGGTGACCGCGGCGCGCAGCACCCCGAACGCCTTCGAGGTCACCAGCACGCCGAACGCGGCGGGCAGGAACGTGACCGGGTCGTTGTGCGCGACGGCGCCCGCCATCCCCCAGCACAGCAGGCCGCGCACCGCGAACGTCGCGGCGACCGCGTACCGGCGGGCGTGCCGCATCCGGTCCAGCGCCGGCCCGATCAGCGGCGCGACCAGCGCGAACGGCGCCATCGTGACCAGCAGGTACAGGGCGACCTGGCCGCGCGCCTGGTTCACGTCCAGGCCGAAGAACAGCGTCCCGGCGAGCGCGACGGTGACCAGCGCGTCGCCGGCCGAGTTCAGCGCGGACGCCTCGATCAGGTCGCCGAGGCCGCTGCGCCCGGCGCCGCGCGCGTGCGTGACGCGCCGGGTGAGCCGGCCCGCGCCGGACACCGCCGAGCGCATGCCGCGCAGCGTCCTGCCCGCGCCGCTCGCACCGGCGCGCACGGAGCGTCGCAGTCCCATCGCGCCCTGTTCTCTCCTCGCGGGGTCCGTGCCGGTCCCGGCCCGTCGCGGCCCGCCCGGCCGCTTGATTGAGGGTACGTTCCCCTTCGGCGGGCCGGATCACCTCGCGCCCGCCGCGGGCCCGCGTGTCCGGTCATGCCCCGTGATGCGCGAGAATCGAGGGGTGAGCCCAACGCGTCAGTCCAGCCCCGCGCGTACCGCCGCCGCGCCCACCGCCTCCGGGTCCGCCCGCCGGGCCCGGCCGCCCGCCGTCGACCCCGCCTGCGCCGAGGCGGTGGACCTCGCGCGGACGGCCGCCGAGGAGACCGCCCGCCCGGCGCCGGTCGGGGAGCACCTCGGCCTGCGCGCCGAGGGCGACCGGGTGGTCACGCACTATTTCGCCGCGCTGGACCCGGCCTATGTCGGCTGGCGCTGGGCCGTCACGGTCACCCGCGCCGCCCGCGCCAAGATCGTCACGGTGAGCGAGTGCGTGCTGCTGCCCGGCGACGACGCGCTGCTCGCGCCGGAGTGGGTGCCGTGGCTGGACCGGCTGCGGCCCGGCGACCTCGGCCCCGGCGACCTGCTGCCGACCGCGCCCGACGACGTCCGGCTCACCCCCGGCTACGCGCAGGTCGACGACTCCGCCGAGCGCGAGGCGCAGTGGGAGCTCGGCCTCGGCCGCGCCCGGGTGCTGTCGCGCGAGGGCCGCGACGAGGCCGCCGCCCGCTGGTACGACGGCGTCGCGGGGCCCCGCGCGCCGATCGCCGCGTCCGCGCCCGCGCAGTGCTCCACCTGCGGGTTCTACGTGGCGCTCGCCGGCGGCCTGCGGCAGGTGTTCGGCGTGTGCGCCAACGAGTACGCCCCCGACGACGGGCGCGTGGTGTCCGCCGACCACGGCTGCGGCGCGCACTCCGAGGCCGTCAACCTCCCGGCGGCGTCCGAGCACAACCCGCCGGTGATCGACGAGCTGGGCTACGACGTCGTCCCGGCGGCGGCCGAGGAGGCCGAGCCGCTGGACGACGAGGCGCTCGGGCACAGCTGATCGCGACGAGACCGGATCGGGGGCGCCGCCCGTCCCCGCGACGAGCCGCGGCCCGCGCGGCGAGGTGGTGACGGCGGTGGCCCCGGATCCGTTCGGCACGCGCGTGCTGCGCGAGCGCGTCCTGCGCGCCTGGGAGGAGTCCCCGGCGCGGTTCCGCGAGGACGCCAACACCGAGGAGGACCACGCCCTCGGCGGCTACCGCGACCGCGTGGTCATCGAGCTGGCGCAGAACGCGGCGGACGCCGCGCTGCGCGCCGCCGTGCCGGGGCGGCTGCGGCTGGCGCTGCACTCCGCCGGCGCGGTCCTGACGGCGGCCAACACGGGCGCGCCGCTGGACGCCGCGGGCGTCGAGGCGCTGTCGACGCTGCGGGCGTCGGCGAAACGCGACGACGCGGGCGCGGTGGGGCGGTTCGGCGTCGGGTTCGCCGCCGTCGTGGCCGTGACGTCCGCGCCGTCGATCGCGTCGCGCACGGGCGGGGTCGCGTGGTCGGAGGAGCGGGCCCGGGAGCTGGCGGGCGGCCTCGCCGGGGTCGCGGACGAGCTGGCGCGGCGGGAGGGCCGGGTCCCGCTGCTGCGGCTGCCGTTCGCGGCGGACGAGCCGCCGGAGATCCCCGGCGGGTTCGACACGGTGGTGCGGCTGCCGCTGCGGGCGGGTGCGGCCGAGTCCGTGCGGCGGCAGTTGGAGCAGGTGGACGCGGCGCTGATGCTGGCGTTGCCCGCTCTGGAGTCCGTCGAGATCGACATCGACGGGGACGTGCGCGTGCTCTCCGCGGAGCGGCGCCAAGCGGGCCTGGTCGTCGTCGACGGGCAGGCGTGGCGGACCGTCGAGGCGCATGGGGCGACGCCTGGAGAACTGCTAGAGGACCGGCCCGTGGAGGAACGGGCGCGCGCCTCATGGCAGGTCCGGTGGGCGCTGCCTGAGGACGGGCTGCCCGACGGCACGCCCGCTGTACTGCATGCGCCCACGCCCAGCGATGAGCGGCTCGACCTGCCGGCGTTGCTGATCGCGTCGTTCCCGCTCGCCCCCGACAGGCGGCATGTCGCGCCTGGGCCCTTGACCGACTTCCTGGTGGCTCGTGCCGCTGAGGCTTATGTGGAGCTGCTCAAGGCGCGTCCTGCAGAGCCCCGGTTGCTCGACCTTGTGCCCGGGCCTGTGGGCGCAGGGGAACTGGACGCGCAGCTACGGCGGGCCATCCGCGAACTGCTCCCGGAAGCGGCGCTGCTCCCGGTTCCCGACGACCCTGAAGGCCGCCGCATGCGCGGCCGGGACGCCGTTGCGCTGGACGCCCCCGCCGCGTTCCTGGACCTGCTCGCGGGCCGTGCCGGCGACGAGGCCGTCGTCGGCGGGCTGCTGCCGCCCGGCTGGCCCGCGCGCAGCCCGGCGCTCGCCGCGCTCGGCGTCCGCCGCGTCGAAATCGCCGACGTCGTCGACGAGCTGGCCGCTGTGGACCGCGGACCGCGCTGGTGGCACCGGGTGTACGAGGCGCTCACCGAGGCCGCCAGGGACGCCCTGGGGGCGCTCCCGGTGCCACTGGCGGGAGAGACGGGGCGGCTGGTGCGCGGGCCGCGCGGCCTGCTCGTCGCGGACGGTGTCGACCCGGCGGGCCTGGACGCGCTCGGGCTGCGGTTCGTGCACCCCGAGGCCGTGCACCCGCTGCTGCTGCGGCTGGGCGCGGTCGAGGCGGGCCCGCGGGCGGTGCTCGCCGACCCGGCGGTGCGGGCCGCGGTCGACGACTCCTTCGACGCCGAAGACCCCGGCGCGGTCGCCGAGGCCGTGCTGGGCCTGGTCGCGGCGGCGCGGCTCGACCCGGGCGACGAGCCGTGGCTGTCGGAGCTGGCGCTCCCCGGCGACGACGGCGATCTCTACCCGGCCGGCGAGCTGCTCCTGCCGGACAGCCCGCTGCGCACCGTGATGGCCGGGGACGCGCCGTTCGGCGTCGTCGCCCCGGAGGCGCTGGAGCGGTGGGGCGCCGAGACCCTCGCCGCCGCCGGCGTGCTGGACGGCTTCGCGCTCGCTAGCGCCGAGGACGTGAACCTGTCCGGCCTGGTGGACGAGGCCGAGACCCTCGATCTCGACGACGAGGACCGGTGGGCCGACGACGTCCTCGAACGGATCGGCCCGCAGGAACTGCCGCCGCTCGTGCCCGAGTTCCAGGCCGTCCGCGACCTGGAGCTCGTCGACGACTGGCCGGGCGCGCTGCGGCTCCTGGCCGCGCCGCCATGGCGGTCCGCGATCGTGGAACCCGCCCATGTCGCCCTGTACACGGGACACCGTGCCGTTGTGGCGTCCTACACGGCGTGGTGGCTGAGCCACCGCCCCATCCTGGACGGCCGTAGGCCGGGAGAGTTCCGGCTAGAGGGGGACGAGGCGCTCGCAGGGCTCTACGACGTCGCGCCTGAAGGGTTCGACGAGCAGCTACTGCTGGCCTTGGGCGTCCGTACGTCCCTGCCCGATCTGCTTGCGGAACCCGGTGGAGCGCAGGAACTCCTCGACCGGATGGGCGATCCGGAGCGCGCCGTCAGCCGCGTCCAACTAGGCGGCCTGTGGACGGCCCTCGCCGACGCCGACGTGACCGTGGAACCGCCCGAACACGTGCGCGCGGTCGTGGACGGCGCGGTCGAGGTCGTGGACGCTGCGGACGCCCTCGTCCTGGACGGCCCCGACGTCCTGCCGCTCCTGGCGGGCCAGCCACTCGTGATCGCCGCGCAGGGCCGGGATACACGGCTCGCCGAACTGCTCGACCTCCCCTTGGCCGGCGACGAGGTGCCGGGCGCGGTGGAAACGGCCGGAGAGAAGCGGCCCGTGCCGGACGCCGTCCGGGCCGTCCTGCCGGACGCACCGGACACCTACCTCGCGCACGAGCGGCTCATGGTCGACGGCCAGGACGTCCCATGGTGGACGCGGGACGGCGAGATCCACGCGAGCGGGACCGGCGGCCTCGCGCGCGCGCTCGCCTGGGCCTGCGGGGACTGGGCGGCCAGGCTCCTCGCCGAGGCCGTCCTGCGCGACCCGGACGCCCTGCCCGTCCTGCTGGCCGAGGACGACCTGGAGCCCTAGAGCCGTAGAGCCTGGAGCCGTAGAGCCCTAGACGTCCGCGTCGGAGGTCTCCGCGGGGTCGGAGGCCGCGGAGGTCTCCGCGACGAGGTCCTGGCGCGTGGCCCCGGCCGTACCGGCCCCGGAGACCTGCACCGCGTCCTCGACCGCGGCGTCGCGCCGGGCGGCGCGGGCGGCCTCCTGCCGCTCGCGGCCCGCCTGCAGCCGCGGGATGTACCAGACGCCGAACAGCCCGGTCACGATGCCGGTGACGCACACCCACAGCCACCAGCGGTCCCCGGACGGCGTCCCAGTGATCAGCAGGACGACGAGCGCGACCGCCCACGCCGCGGTGCCCGCGAGGGCCACGCGGACGTCGTTGGTCCGCATGGGCGGCGGGTCCGGGCGGCGCGGAGGGGTCATGCGATCAGGTTACGCGGCGGGCGTGGGAGAGGGCCGTCACACCCTGGTCTGGGAGAAACCGGAGGTGAGCACGGTGATGAGCCGCTCGTAGCTGGCCTCCAGGTCCGCCGGGAGGCCGAAGCCGCCCGCGGCCTCCAGGATGGCGAAGCCGTGCACGGCCGAGCGCAGGCAGCGGGTCGCGTGGACGAGGTCCGGGCCGTCCAGGCCGTAGCCGCGCAGCACCGCGTAGATGACGTCGAGGACGCGCTCGCCCGCGGCGCCGCCCGCGCCGACGTCCTCGGCGGACTGCTGCATCGACGCGTAGCGGCTAGGGTGCTCCACAACGTAGCCGCGGTAGGCGCGCATGACGGCCGCCACGGCGTCGTCCCGGGAGCGCCCCATGGCGGCGGTGCCGAGGCGGTCGGCGAGTTCTTCCAGGACTCTCGCGGTCACCAGTTGTCGCAACTCGGCCAGGTTGCGGACATGCTTGTAGAGGGAGGGGGTCGCGACCCCGGCCCTTCCGGCGACCGCGGCGAGCGTGAGGGCGCCGGGTCCGCCGGCGTCCACGACGGCGATGGCGGCGTCCACCACCGCGTCCGGCGACAGGCCCGCGCGCGGCATCCCGACCCCCTTCTTCGACTACTTAATAGCCAAAAAGCTAATCGTGTTAGCCGGGCATGTCAAGGAGACGGGCGTGGCAGCATGGGCCATCAGCACGGGAGAACGATGACGATGACAACGCCAACGAGCGGCGGCCGGACCGCCACGCCTCCGGGGCTGGCCGAGGAGCTGCGCATCTCGATCGCGCGGCTGTCGCGCCGGCTCCGGCACCTGCGGCCGCCCGCGCCGGGCGGCGGGCCGAACCCGCTGTCGCTCACCCAGTTCGCGGCGCTCGCCGCCATCGAGCGGCACGGCGCCATGACGCCCCGCGAGCTGGCCGACCACGAGAAGGTCCAGCCGCCGTCGATGACGCGCGTCATCGCCTACCTGGAGGAGCGCGGGCTCGTGGTGCGCAGCCCGCACCCGACCGACGGCCGGCAGGTGGTGCTGAAGGTCACCGACGAGGGCCTGTCGCTGCTGCGCACCGAGCGCCGCCGCAAGGAGGCGTGGCTGTCCACGCGGCTCGGCGAGCTGACCGACGAGGAGCGGGAGATCCTGCGCCGCGCGGCGCCGATCATCGACAAGCTCAGCCGCTCCTGAGACCCGCCCGGGACCCGCCCGGGGACCCGCCTGCGGACCGGGCCGCGCGGCGGCGCGGTTGCCGGAATAGCGATCGCGCGATTATCGTTAGCCTTGATAATGACTTCTGCTAACGATGGTCTTGACGACCCGGACGGAGCCCCGACGCGCGGGGCCCGCTCGGGGCGGCCCGCACGGCGCGGCGCCGCCCTGCCCCTGGCACCCCGCGCGCACCGCCGCCGTCCCGCCCCCCGCACCCCCGCCCGTACTCCCCACACCTCCCCGCACACGTCCGCGCACCCGGCCGGCCGGACGGACGCCGCCGGGCCGCCGCCGCACGCCGAGCGCGCCGGGCTCCCGGCTGGAGCGGTCCAAACGACCGCCGAGCCGCCCGCCGACCAGGCCCGCGAAGCCGCCGAGGCCGTCGTCACGGCCGAGGAGACCGACGCCGTCGTCGAACCCCCCGAGGACACCGCACCGCGAGACACCGCACCGCGAGACACTGCGCCGCGAGACGCCACGCCGCAGGACGCCGCCTCCGACGACGCGGGCGACGCGGACGACGACGACACCGGGACCGGCGGCGGGGGCATGTTCCGCTCGCTGCGGACCCGCAACTACCGCCTGTACGCCATGGGCCAGGTCGTCTCCAACACCGGCACCTGGATGCAGCGCGTCGCGCAGGACTGGCTCGTCCTCGACCTCGCCCACAACAACGGCACCGCGCTCGGCATCACCACCGGCCTGCAGTTCCTGCCGCTCCTGCTGTTCGGGCTGTGGGGCGGCGTGATCGCCGACCGCTACCCCAAGCGCCGCGTCCTGATGCTGACGCAGGTGTCGATGGGCGCCCTCGCGCTGATCCTCGGCGTGCTCACCGTCACCGGGCAGGCGCAGGTCTGGCACGTGTACCTGCTGGCGTTCGGCCTCGGCCTCGCCACCGTCGTCGACAACCCGACCCGGCAGTCGTTCGTGATCGAGATGGTCGGCAAGCGCGACCTGCCGAACGCGATCGCGCTGAACAGCGCCACCTTCAACGGCGCCCGGCTGCTCGGCCCCGCCGTCGCCGGCGTGCTGATCGCCGTCATCGGCACCGGCCCGGTGTTCCTGGTGAACGCCGCCTCGTTCGGCGCCGTCCTGTTCGGCCTGTACGCGATGCGCGAGAGCGAGCTGCACGACTCCGGCACCGTCAAGCGAGCCAAGGGGCAGCTCCGCGAGGGGCTGCGCTACGTGCGGGGACGCCGCGACCTGGTCCTCGTCCTGGTGATGGTCGGGTTCGTCGCGACGTTCGGCATGAACTTCCAGATGACGACCGCGCTGGTCGCCAAGGAGGTCTTCCACAGCGGCGCGTCCTCGTTCGGCCTCGCGTCCAGCATGCTGGCGCTCGGCGCGCTGACCGGTGCCCTGCTCGCCGCACGGCGCTCGACCAGGCCGCGGCTGCGGCTGATGCTCATCGCCGCGGTGGTGTTCGGCGTCATGGAGACCGCCGCCGGGCTCGCCCCGACGTACTGGTCGTTCCTGGTGCTGCTCGTCCCCGCCGGGATCGCGCTGATGACCTTCACGACGTCGGCGAACGCGACGATGCAGCTCGGCGTCCAGCCCGAGATGCGCGGCCGCGTGATGGGCCTCTACATGTTCGTCTTCATGGGGACCAACCCGCTCGGCGCGCCCACCGTCGGCTGGATGGCCGAGCACTTCGGGCCCCGGCTCAGCATCGTGCTCGGCGGGCTGATCTCGATGGCCACCGCGATCGTGGTGGCGGCGCTGGCGGCGCCGCGCGGGTCCGTCCGGCCCGCACTGGCCCGGTTGCGCCGCGTCCCGGCCGCCGGCCGCTGAGGCTCGGTCGCAGGCCGCTGAGCCGCGCCCTCGGCGGCTGAGCCGCGCCCCCCGGCCGGTGGGGCGCGGCGACCGGCGCCGATGGCGCAGCGCAACCGCGTGACAACGGGTGCCGTCTGCTGGAAAGCTGAAGTGGTGGCTCTCCGGACGTTCCCATGAGGCTCTTCGTGGCGCTCGTACCGCCACCGGACATCCTGGACGAGCTCGAGGAGGCCGTCCTTCCGCACAAGGACGACGTCCCCGAGCTGAAATGGGTCCGGCGGGAGCTGCTCCACGTCACGCTCGCCTTCCTCGGAGAGTGCGACGACCGCACCGTCGACCGGCTGCTGCCCCGGCTGGAGCGCGCCGCCCGGCGGCACGAGCGGATGACGCTGTCGCTGGCCGGCGGGGGCGCGTTCCCGAGCAACGGCGCGCACGCCCGCGTCCTGTGGACGGGCCTGTACGGCGACCGGCGCGGCCTCGCCCGGCTGGCGGCGTCCGTCGCCGCCGCGGGCCGCCGCGCCGGGACGCCGCCCGACAAGCACCGCTCGTTCCGGCCGCACATGACCCTCGCCCGGTCCCGGCAGCCGACCGACGTGCGGCCGCTCATGGAGGCGCTGTCGGCGTTCGCGACCGGGTCGTGGACGGCCGACGCCGTCCAGCTGATGTGCAGCCACCTGCCCGGCAAGCAGTACGACCAGCTGACCTACGAGCCGCTGAAGACCTGGTCGCTGCGCTACAGCTCCGGCGGGGGAGGGGCGGGCAGGTCCGCGTCCGGCGGGCCCCAGGGGACGCCGTAGCGCTCGCAGGCGCGGCGCAGCTCGTCCAGGTCGGGCGGGAACGTCACCTGCCGCAGGACGCGCCCTGACGGCCCCCACACGACCAGCCTCGGCAGCCGCTCGGCCGCCTCGTCGATGCCGACGCCGCCGATGCGGTCGCGGGCGAGGTCCCATTCGACCTTCCCGCGCCGCGTGACCACGGCCAGCCCGGCCGACGACACGCGCAGCTGCGAGCGGTTCCGGTCGTACAGCCAGTAGCCGGCGAGGCCGATCAGCAGCCCCGCGGGCACCGACCAGCTCGCCGTGGTGCCGAAGCCGCCGAGGTCCGGGCCGAGCCACACCGCGCCGATCAGCGCGACCGCCTCGCACAGCAGGACGCTCATCCCGTACGTGCCGACGCGGGACCGGCGCGTGGCGTCCAGCAGCGCGCCGGGCGCGGTCACCGGGCTCGGCGGGTCCGGGACGGTGAACGTGAGGTCCGGCTCGCCGGGGAGCCCGCCGGACGCCGGGGACACGTCCCGCGGGCCCGGCCCGGCCCCGTCGGAGGCGCCCCCGTCCGAAGCCGTGTCGGAGGCCGCGCCCGGCGCCGGCAGCGACGCCGTCGCGCGGGTCTCCGGCTCCGGCGCCGTCAGCGTCGACATCGCCGAGTGGAACGCGGCGCTGAGGTAGGCGTCGTACTCGGCGTCGTTGACCGGCAGGCCCGCCTTGCGCGCCGACTCGCGCAGGTCCGTGCGGGAGATCCGCAGCGCCGACAGCGGCGCGGCGAAGAACTCGTCGCCGTCGGTGTCGTACAGCCGCACCCACGCGTGCCCGGCGATCGTCAGCAGCTCGATGCCGCCGATCCGGTCCTCCGGCATCTTCAGCACCACGTCGCCGGCCGCGTCCGCCCAGCCGAGGCCGCCGTCCGCGACGACGAGGCGCCCGCCCGGGACCTGCGCGAAGATGTCCGGCAGCCCCTCCAGGCCGTAGTCCGGGCGGCGCGGCGGCCGCGCCCCCGGCGTGATCACGTGGTAGCCGTGGTCGTCCAGCGCGTGCGCGAGCTGGAACCCGTCCAGGCCGTGCGCGGGCAGCCGCGCGACCAGCTCCATCCGGTGCCCGAACGCCAGCGCCGCGAGCTCGGCGCGGCGCGGCTCTCCGCTCAGCGGGTCCAGCCGCAGCCCCGGCCCCACCACGACCGCCGCGACCTGCCCGGACGGCAGGTCCTGCTGGCGGCGGCGGCCCGGCCGGGCGCGCACCAGCAGCCGCTCCGCGGTGATCGTCCAGCGCACCCGGGCGGCCCGCAGCAGCCGCCGCCGCGCCGCCAGCACCCCGGTGATCGCGGCGAGCGCCCAGCAGCCGGCGGCGAGGCGCGCCTCGAACCCGCCGGCGCCCTGCACCGCGATCCGCACGATCATGACCCCGCCGAGCACGGCGGTGAGCGTGCCGAGCAGCGCGACCCGGCGGCGGCTCGGCAGCGGGTCCGGGGTGTCGAGCCGGAACTCCGTACGCTCCCGCGCCGGGCCGTCGCCGTCCTGTGCGCGGGGCGGCTCGTGGACGGCCGCGAGCAGCGCGGCCTCCTGGTCGAGGAGCCGCTGCTCCGCGGCGTGGTCGCGCGGCAGCGGCCCCGCCGCGGGGACGTCGGCGTCCGCGCCCTGGTGCCGCAGCGCCTCGTCCAGCGCGGGGTCCAGCAGGTCGCTCGCCTCGCCGTCCAGGACGTGCATCGGGATGCCGAGCCGGCGCGCCGTCACGAACAGCGCCAGCGGCTCCAGGCCCATCGCCGTCAGCCCGCCGACCGCCGTCCGGCCGAACCGGTGGAAGACCGTCAGCATGCCGTCGCCGGTCGTGATCGCGAGGCCGTCGATCCGGTCCCGCTCGTAGCGGACCATGCTCAGCCCGCCCTTGCCGATCCGCTCCAGCCCGGCCGCCGACAGCCGCCAGTACGGCCGGGGCCGCCGCCGGCGCGCCTCCGGCGCCGCGCCGAGCACCCACGGGGACGCCGAGACCACCGCGATCAGCAGCGCCCACAGCCACACCGGGCGGATCGGCAGCAGCGCCAGCGCGAGCGCCAGCAGCGCGAACGGCCCCGCCGCGACGGGCCGCCACCGTCCGCCGACCCCGGAGAGCCCGACCAGTTCGGTGTCGATGTTCATCGCGCGGCTCCCGGCGTCGGACCTTGGGATGCCTTCCTTCGGAGGGCACCGCGTGCGATGTGCGGACCGCTCACCCTCGCCGGCGTCCTCGGGAGAGGCGGGTGAGGGGCGGCCTGGGGGGCGGAGGGAGTGTCGGCCTGGGGCATTCCGTGCCCTCCTTCGGCGGGCAGCTGGGCGAACGTGGGGGATGCTTCGGCTCGGTTCGCGGTCGAATTCTCGCAAGCGCGGCGCGGGATTCGCAGAGGTTCGGGGGTTCGCGGAGCAGACCGTGGCCGGACGGACAGGTCACGGCCGTTCACACCGGCCACCCCCGTCGCCCGCGCCACTGCCGTCCCTCCGGTCTCGCGGGTCATCCGCGTCTCCGGAACAGGCCGTAGCCGACCAGGGCGGCGATGGCGAGCGCGACGAACAGGCCCGTCCGGACGCCGCCGGCGTCGCGGTGGCCCTGGTCGGCGTTGTCCTTCTTCTTCTCGGCCTTCGTCGTGGCGGTCGGCGACGGCGACGGCTTGTCCGCGCCGGGCACGGGCACCTTGTAGACGGGCTGCTTCTCGCCCTCGGACCCGACGAGGAAGTACTTGCCGTCGGGCGTGTAGGTGATCGACTCGCCCTGCGGCTGGAACGGCAGCGACACCGAGCCGAGCGACCTGCCGGGGCGGCCGCCGGCGTCCACCGCGTACATGCGGGCGCCGAAGTAGGTGCGGATCACGCAGGTGCGGCTGTCCGGCGCGAACGCCCCGTCCGTCGCGATCGCCGGCGCCTTGCCGATCTTGTGCATGACGTTGTAGCCGGACGTGCGCAGGCGCTTGGGCGCCTCGTAGACCGCCCCGCCGAACAGCTTGCTGGCGATGTAGAGCCGGTTCGTCCGCGGGTTGATCATGAGGGTCTCGGCGTTGCGCGGCCCGTCCGAGTATTTGATCTTGAACGCGGTGGCGTGCAGGGTCTGGCTGCGCAGCTGCGCCGGCTCCGGAATCCGGTAGACGGTGACGTACGGCCAGGCGCCGCCGAGGTTGTCGCCGATGTCGCCCATGTAGATCGCGGGACGGCCCCGCTCGTCCTTGCCGAGCGCCATCGCCTCCCAGTCGCGCGCGCCCGCGCCGCCGAACGTCAGCACGGCCCGCACCCGCCCGTCCGGGCCCAGCGCGTACACCTTGGGGACGCCGCCGGAGTCGTTGTGGGTGTAGACGATGCCGGGGTGCAGCGTGCTCGCCGCGAGCCCGCTGGACTCGGTGATCCGCGCGTCGGTGATCGTGAAGGCGACGGTGCCGCCGGATCCCGTCCCGGCCGCGGCGGGCGGCGCCCAGGGAACGACGGCCGCGGCGCCGAGCGCCAGCGCGGCGAGGCCGCCGAGGAGGGCGCGCGGGGCGGCCGGACGCACTGCCATCTCGTGATCAACCCCGTTCCCCCGCCCGGACGATCATATGACGCGGCCCCCGTGCCGGGACCGCTCCCGCGGTCAACGCAGCAGCGCGCCGACGACCACGGCCAGGATCAGCGCGGTCAGCACGGTGGGGAGCAGCCATTGGGGCGCGCGGTTCACGCATTGAGCTTATGCGGCCCCGCGCACGGCGCGAACCGGACGGCGATGATCTGCATCTCATCTGGCATGTGCGGTTTGTTCGGGGTGGTGCGCTCGCCGTTCGCGGGCGATCCGGGACGGGCGTCCGACGTGTTCGTGACGCTGGGCGCGCTCGCGGAGGAGCGCGGCACCGACGCGGCGGGGGTGGCCCTGCTCGGCGGCTGGCCGGGGCTCGCGCACGACGGCTGCCGCGTGGTGAAGGGCCGCGGCCGCTTCTCCGGCGTCTGGCGCACCGAGCTGCTCGCCGAGCTCGACCGGGCGCCGGTCGCGATGGGCCACACCCGCTGGGCGACGAAGGGGTCCCCGGCGGAGGCGGCGAACGCGAGCCCGATGCTGGTCGCCGCGCCCGGCGCGAGGTCCGCGGGGATCGTCGGGACGCACAACGGCGACGTGGACGCCGGGGCGCTGCGGGAGCGGTTCGCGCTGCCCGCCCCGTCCGGCGGGACCGACAGCGAGGCGGTGTTCCAGCTGCTCGCGGGGCGGCACGGCCCGTCCGGCGTCACGGCCGCCCTGGAGGCGCTGGCCGGACGGACCGCGCTCGCCTGGGTGGAGCGCGACGCCCCGTCCCAGGTCCACCTGGCGCGCGCCGCGCTGAGCCCGCTGGCCGTCGCCGTGGACTGCGAGCAGAACATCTACTGGGCGTCGAACCCGCGCTGGTTCCGCGTCGCGCAGCGCTACACGCGGGTCCGGTTCGCGACGATCGTCATGCTCCGCGAGGGCACCTACCTGCGGGTCGGCACGGAGCGGGCGCCCGGCCGCCGCGACCGGCCGCGGGTGCTCGCCGCGGCCTCGTTCGTCCCGACGGCGCGGCCCGCGGACCGCGACGACCGTGTCTGGACGGGCTTCACCGACGCCGACCGGTCCCGCGACCAGGCGACCCTCCGCCACCGCCTGACGACCCCCGACCTCGCCCCCGTCGCCTGACCCGCCCCCGGGAGTGCCCCGGGGACGGGTGCGGCGAGGGACTAAAGGCGCTCGACGACGTAGTCGATGCAGGTGGTGAGGGCCTCGACGTCCGCCGGGTCGATCGCCGGGAACATGCCGATGCGCAGCTGGTTGCGGCCCAGCTTGCGGTACGGCTCGGTGTCGACGATGCCGTTGGCGCGCAGCGTCTTGGCGACGGCCGCCGCGTCGACGTCGTCGTTGAAGTCGATCGTGCCGACGACCTGCGAGCGCGCCGCGGGGTCCGTCACGAACGGCGTCGTGTACGAGGTCTTCTCGGCCCAGGTGTAGAGGCGCTGCGACGAGTCGGCGGTACGGGACGTCGTCCAGTCCAGGCCGCCCTGCCCGTTCATCCACTCGATCTGCTCGGCGAGCAGGATCAGGGTGGCGACGGCCGGGGTGTTGTAGGTCTGGTCCTTGGACGAGTTGTCCCGGACGGTCTTCAGGTTGAAGAACTCCGGCACGTACCGGTCGGACGAGGCGATCTCGTCGATCCGCTCCAGCGCGGCGGGCGAGGCGAGCGCGACCCACAGGCCGCCGTCGGCGGCGAAGCACTTCTGCGGCGCGAAGTAGTAGACGTCGGTCTCGGCGACGTCCACGGGCAGGCCGCCGGCGCCGGACGTGGCGTCCACCAGCACGAGGCCCTCGCGCGCGGTGGTGCCGGCGGGACGCTTGATCGGCATCGCGACGCCGGTCGAGGTCTCGTTGTGGGTGAGCGCGTAGACGTCGACGTCCTCCTCGGCGGACGCCTCCGGGTGCTGCCCGGGCGGGGCGGTGATGACGGTGGGGTCCCCCAGCCACGGCGCGCCCGTGGTGACCTTGGCGAACTTGCTGGAGAACTCACCGAACGTCAGGTGCTGCGAGCGCTGCCGGACGAGGCCGAACGCGGCGGCGTCCCAGAAGGCGGTGGTGCCGCCGTTGCTGAGCAGGACCTCGTAGCCCTCCGGGAGGGAGAACAGCTGCGCCAGGCCCTCGCGGACCCGGCCGACGAGGGACTTGACCGGCTTCTGCCGGTGGGAGGTGCCCATGTAGGTCGAGCCGGACTCGGCGAGCGCGGCGAGCTGCTCGGGGCGGACCTTGGACGGCCCGCATCCGAAGCGGCCGTCTGCGGGCTTGATGTCGGCGGGAATGGCTATGGCTGGATTCGCGCTTTCGGTCACTCGCAGAAGGCTACTTGGTGCGGTGTACGGCCCAGGTAAGCAGGGCCACCAGCATCACTCCGCAGACAGCGGCGACGATCCCCGGCGGATAGATCCAGTCGCGGCCGTGGGCGTGGTCGTCGATCGCGGCGCGGACGGCGTCGTAGGTGAGGAACGCCAGCAGGACGGCGCCGAGGGCGGCGGCGACGCGGGTGGAGACGGCGTTGGTGCGGCGGCGCCGCTCCTCGCGCTCCGCCGCGTACCGGCGCATTTCCTCGGCCGGGTCGGCCTCGCGCTCGGCGGGGCGCACGGCGCCGGCGGCGGGGCCGATGTCGCCTTCCAGCGGCTCGTCCGGGTCCTCGGTCACGCATCCCATGATGGCAAACCCGTGCAGGTGGTTCGTCGCCCTGAGCGGCTGCTCCCGCCCCGTCCGCGCTCGGTCGCTTGCCGATTCCCGCCGTGCTCGCACTGTCGAGTACGTGGCCCCTCAATCCCGGGGGGTCTCGCTGCACTCGCTCGGTGAGTGCTTGCCCCCGGCGCGGGGGGCGAAAAACCAGAAGGAGTATGAGATGTACCAGTTCTTCGAACCTGTGTATATCGTCCTGACCATGGGGGTGCTGTCCCTCCTGGTGCGGGCCGCGACCAAGAGGCTCGACCAGTGGAAGTGGTCGTCCTGCGGGAGCGTCGCCGGCAAGGTCCAGCACGGTGCCCACGAGGGTGCACTGCTCAAGCACGCGGCGCTGCACACCGCTTTCATCGCTGTCGCGGTGTTCCTCGCATGGGCCGCCTTCAGCGACTACCTCTTCATCAACTGGCCGGGCTTCGTGGTGGGGCAAGGGGTCGTCTTCGCAGGGCACGTCGTCCTGGACGTCCTCGCCTACTCCCGGTTCAAGTCCAAGTGCCCCTGGGTGCTCGTGGACGAGAAGATGTACGTCACCAAGACCGGGGACGAGCCCCCCACGACGAAGACGGAGCAGACGTTCGTCAAGCGCACTGCCGAGACGAACCTCCACCATCTGGTGCAGCTGGTCACGATCGCGGCGATCCTGACCGTGGTCGTCACCAGGGGCACCATCTGAAGCTGCCCGGCCGCGAGGTCCCCGGACCGAACGGCTGAGCGACCCAGGGGAGGCCGGGTTCCGCACCCGGCCTCCCCACCCTTGGACTCTGGTGGCCCCTAGAAGCGGTGGCGCCGCGCCGTCCGAATCGCCCCGCCGAAGGCGCACGGATGAAGACCCACGGATGAAGACGCATGGACGACGGCGCACGAAGGCCCCCGGTTCCGGGTGAACCGGGGGCCTCAGGCGCATTCGGGCGGGGGCGGGGCCGGCCGGGTCAGCCGGCCGTGCGGTCAAGCACTGCGCTTGAGGACCTCCGCCGCGCCGGCGACGTCGTCGATCGAGCGGCTGCCAGGCCCGACGTACCGGGCGCTCGGCCGGACGAGGCGGCCGGTGCGCTTCTGTTCCAGGATGTGCGCGGCCCAGCCGGCGGTCCGGCCGCAGGTGAACATCGCGGGCATCATCGCGGTCGGGACCTCGGCGAAGTCCAGGATGACCGCGGCCCAGAACTCCACGTTCGTCTCGATCGGACGGTCCGGGCGGCGCTCGCGCAGCTCGGCGAGGGCGGCGTCCTCCAGGGCCTTGGCGGCCTCGAAGCGCGGCGCGTCCAGTTCCTTGGCGGTGCGGCGCAGCACCCGGGCGCGCGGGTCCTCGGCGCGGTAGACGCGGTGGCCGAAGCCCATCAGCCGGTCGCCGGAGTCGAGGATGCCGGTGACGACCTTGCGGGCGTCGCCGAGCTGCTCGACCTTCTCGATCATCGGCAGCACGCGGGCCGGGGCGCCGCCGTGCAGCGGGCCGGACATCGCGCCGATCGCGCCGGAGATGCTGGCCGCCACGTCCGCGCCGGTGGAGGCGATGACGCGGGCGGTGAAGGTGGAGGCGTTCATGCCGTGCTCGGCGGCGGAGACCCAGTAGGCGTCGATGGCCCGGACGTGCTGCGGGTCGGGCTCACCGCGCCAGCGGACCATGAACCGCTCGGTGATGGTCGAGGCCTCGTCGATCCGGCTCTGCGGGACCATCGGGACGCCGATGCCGCGCGCCGACTGGGCGACGAACGACAGCGCGGTCACCGATACCCGGGCGAGGTCGGCGCGGGCCGTCTCGTCGGAGATGTCCAGCAGCGGCTTCATCCCGTACGCGGGGGCGAGGGTGGGGAGCGCGGCCTGCACGTCCACCCGGACGTCGCCGGAGGTGACCGGCAGGACGTGCGGGTCGGCGGGGGCCAGGCCCGGGTCGAAGCTGTCGTCGACCAGCAGGCCCCAGGCGTCGCCGAAGGAGACGCGGCCGACGAGCTCCTCGATGTCGACGCCCCGGTAGCGGAGGGCGCCGCCCTCCTTGTCCGGTTCGGCGATCTCGGTCTCGAAGGCGACGACCCCCTCAAGACCGGGTTTGAAGTCGGACATGTCGTCCTGCCTTTCGTCCCCAAGAGTGATAAGGCGGTGCAGTGCCATGCCATTGAACCCTGTCCGCCTTACCGACCAGTACCCAGGTCCATGTGAGATGCACAATCTCCAGGTGAGAGGCTCTGACGCTGTGGATTCCCCAACGCCCGACCCCGCGCGGCTCCGCAGGTCCTACGAGGGGGGCGAGCTGGCGGAGCGGGCGGTCCCCGCCGATCCGCTGGCGCTGTTCGCCGCGTGGTTCGCCGACGCGCACGCCTTCGGGCTGCCGGAGCCGAACGCGATGGTGCTGGCGACCGCGTCCGCGGACGGCGTGCCGAGCGCGCGGACGGTCCTGCTGAAGGGCTACGGGCCGCACGGGTTCCGCCTCTTCACCAACCTGACCTCGCCGAAGGGCCGCGACCTGGCGGAGAACCCGCGCGCGGCGCTCGTCTTCCCGTGGCATCCGATGCACCGCCAGGTGCGCGTCGCGGGCCCGGTCTTCCCGCTGTCGCGCGAGGAGTCCGAGGCCTACTTCCGGACCCGGCCGTACGGGTCGCGGATCGGCGCGTGGGCGAGCGAGCACCAGTCCGGCGTGATCGCGGACCGCGCGGCGCTGGAGCGCCGGTTCGCCGAGCTCGCCGAGCGGTGGCCGGATCCGGACGCCTCGCCGTCCGCCGGGGGGGACGAGGGGGACGCGGTGCCGCTGCCGGGCTTCTGGGGCGGGTACCGGGTCGTCCCGGAGACCATCGAGTTCTGGCAGGGCCGGCGCGACCGGCTGCACGACCGCATCCGGTACCGGCGCACCGCCCTGGACGATCAGGGCCGCCCGCTCGACGCCGACCCGGAGGCGGCCGGCCGGTGGGTGACGGAGAGACTGTCTCCGTGACACCGGAACAGCAGCCACCCCCCGCCTTCGCTCCTGACGCTCCCGGGGAGGGCGCCGCGGACACCGCCGCCGCGGCCGACGAGCCCGACAATCCCCCCGAACCCGAAGAACCCGGCTCCCCGCCGGAAGGGCGGGGCCGCCGCGGCATGCTGCGGCGGGTCGCGATCGACACCCGGCCCCTCGGCCACCCCCCGTACCGGCGGCTGTGGCTCGGCCAGGGCGTGTCGTTCATCGGCTTCCAGGTCACCGCGGTGGCCGTGCCCGTGCAGGTCTACGACATGACCGGGTCGTCGTTCTGGGTCGGCGTGCTCGGCCTGGTCAACCTCGTCCCGCTGATCGTGTTCGGGCTGTGGGGCGGCGCGGTCGCCGACCACATGGACCGGCGCAGGCTGCTGTTCTCCTCGTCCTGCGTGATGTGGGTCGCCACGCTGCTGCTCCTCCTGCAGGCGCTGCTGCACCTGGAGAACCTGCCGCTGATCATGGTGGTGGTGGCGGTGCAGGCGACCGGGTTCGCGGTGTCCTCGCCGACCCGCAGCGCGATCATCCCGCGGCTGGTGGACAAGTCGCTCGTCCCGGCCGCCAACACGCTGAACTTCACCGCCAGCCAGGTCGGGATGCTCGCCGGCCCGCTGTTCGCCGGCGTGATCCTGGCCCGCTGGAGCTACGGCGCCGCCTACGGGATGGACGCGGCGCTGTTCACCGTCGGCCTGTGGGCGGCGCTGCGGCTGCCGTCGATCCCGCCGCTCGGCGACGTCACCGGGTCACCGGGGCTGCGGTCGGTGATCGACGGGCTGCGCTACCTCGGCACCCAGCCGGTGCTGCTGATGTCGTTCGTCGTCGACATCATCGCGATGGGCGTCGCGATGCCGCGCGCGCTGTTCCCCGAGCTGGCCGAGACGCGGTTCGGCGGCGAGGGCGCGGTCGGCTACCTGTTCGCCGCGATCGCGGTCGGCGCGTTCCTCGGCGGGCTGATCTCCGGCTGGATCGGCCGCGTGCACCGGCAGGGGATCGCGCTGGTGGTGTCGATCGCCGTGTGGGGCCTCGCCGTGGCCGCCGCGGGCCTCGCGCACGAGCTGTGGCTGGCGGTGGCGCTGCTGGCCGTCGGGGGCGGCGCCGACCTGGTGTCGTCGGTGTTCCGGCAGACGATGCTCCAGACGTACGCGCCGGACGAGATGCGCGGCCGCCTCCAGGGCGTGTTCACCGTCGTCGTCGCGGGCGGTCCCCGGCTCGGCGACGTGCGGGCGGGCGCGGTCGCGAGCGTCGCCGGCGCCACCGCGTCCTGGGTCGGCGGCGGCATCGCCTGCGCCGTCCTCGTCGTCGTCGTGGCCCTCCTGGTCCCCGCGCTCCTGCGCTACGACACGAGGACCGCCGAGACCGTCCCCGCCACCTGACCGAACCACGTTCACTTGCGGCGTGTCGGCCTTAAGGACCGTTCCATAAGGCCGACACGCCGCAAGTCAACGCAGGGCCTGGGCGACGATCTTGAGGTCGTCGACGAGGCTGGCGTACACGGCGTCGCGGTCCTCGGCGCGCAGGACGGCGGACGGGTGGATCGTCGCGACGACCTGGGCGCCCGCCTCGCCGGGCGGCGTCTCGTCGATCTCGCGGGCGGCGGACGGGGTGCCGATCGTCTCCAGGCCGGGCAGCGCGAGCAGCCGGCCGCGCAGCTTCGTCACCCGGAACGAGGAGCCCAGCAGCGCCTTCCCGGCCGTCGCGCCGAGCACGACCACGACGTCCGGGTCCAGGGCACGCAGCTCGGCCAGCAGCCAGGGGCGGCAGGCGCGCATCTCGCCCACGTTCGGCGTCTCGTGGATGCGCCGCTTCCCGCCCGCTTGCCGCTTGAACTTGAAGTGCTTGACGGCGTTGGTGACGTACACCTCGCCGCGCTCGATCCCGGCCTCCTCAAGGGCGCGGTCCAGGACGCGTCCGGCGGGGCCGACGAACGGGTGGCCCTGCCGGTCCTCCTGGTCGCCGGGCTGCTCGCCGACCAGCACGACCCGTCCGCCCGCGGAGCCCTCGCCGAACACCGTCTGCGTGGCGTTCTCGTAGAGCCCGCAGCCCCGGCAGCCCGCCGCCGCGCGGCGCAGCGCGGCCAGGTCGGAGCGCTCCTTCGGGGAGTCCGGAAGGAACGGTCCGGCGTCGTGGGAAGTTTCCGCGTTCATCTCGCGTTTCCCCGTACCCGCCCTCTCCGGGATATTCGCGCGATCCGGCGGCGGAGGGCCCGAGCAAGTAGACTTCAAGGCCATAAGACTGGAGGGAGCTGTGACCTCACACGGCCTGATCGATACCACGGAGATGTATCTCCGGACGGTGTTCGAGCTCGAAGAGGAGGGGATCATCCCCCTTCGCGCGCGCATCGCCGAGCGGCTCTCCCAGAGCGGCCCGACGGTGAGCCAGACGGTCGCGCGGATGGAACGCGACGGGCTGCTGCGGGTCGAGGGAGATCGGCACCTCGAGCTGACCGAGAGCGGCCGCGGCCTGGCCACCCGGGTGATGCGCAAGCACCGGCTCGCCGAGTGCCTGCTGGTCAACGTCATCGGACTGCCCTGGGAGGACGTCCACATCGAGGCCTGCCGGTGGGAGCACGTGATGTCGGAGGAGGTCGAGCGGCGGCTGGTCGCGCTGCTGGACAACCCGACCACCTGCCCGCACGGCAACCCGATCCCCGGGCTGGACGAGCTCGGCGGGCACGGCGACGACGCGGCCGCCGCGCCGCTGTCGGTGATGACCGCGGTCGCGAGCGCCTCCGGCGCCGCCGCCGTCGTCCGGCGGATCAGCGAGCAGGTGCAGATGGACAGCGACCTGATGCTTAGACTCAAGCAAATAGGGATACAACCGGGACGAGAGGTGACTCTCCGGGCGACCGATGACGGGGTGCGGGTGACCTGTGACGACGAGGCCGACGATGCTGCGACGGAACTGCCGCGCGACATCGCCGAGCACGTCTTCGTCAGCAGGCGCTGACACGGTCGGCGTGCCGCCCCCCGCCCCCGCCGCGACGGTCTATACCGAAGATCTCCATACGATCGCGCCGTTCGGGCGTATCCCGGCGACGGGTTCGTCGTTCAATACGACGAGGAGAACACGTACGACGACCGCGCCGCGACGCCCGGTGACCGCCGCCGCGGGCGGTGCGGCCCGGCCGCGTGCAGGCGGCGCGGCCGCCGGCGGGTCCGCGACTGTGATCGGGATGGGGAGATGAAGCGTTGGGGGGAAGCGCCCTTCGAGGCGCACCTGCCGCCCGAGACCGTCCTCAGCCAGATGGAGATGGCGGTCATCGTCTGCGACCGCTTCAGCAACGTCATCTACGGCAACGCGTTCGCCCGGCAGCTCTTCGGGTTCGGCGGCGACGAGATCATCGGGCACTCCATCCTGTCGCTCGGCATCGCCGAGGAGGACCACGAGCAGGCCACCGAGCTCGCCCGGCACGTCCTTAAGGGCGGCGTCTGGGAGGGCACCTTCTGCAACCTGCGGGCCGACGGCACCACCGTGTACACGCGCGCGCACGCCGTCCCCCTGCGGCACCCGTCCGGTGCGGTCGACGGCGTCGTCATCTTCGCGCGGGAGGCGCTGCGCTCCAACCAGCGCGACCAGGAGCGCTACGGGCTGCTGGAGCGGATCGGCGAGCGGCTCGCCGGGTCCCTGGAGCTGGAGGCGACGCTGCGGCGGGTCGCCGACACCCTCGTCCCGCAGTTCGCCGACCACTGCTTCATCGACCTGTACAGCGGCGACCGGCTCTACCGGCGGGTGTCGCGGCACGCGGGCGACTGGGAGCCGCCGCCCGGCACCTGGGCGGAGGTCGGCGAGCCCGTCTCCTACCCGCCCGGCCACTTCAGCGCCAAGGCGATGGCGCGCCGCGACGCCGTCCTCGTCGAGGACATGGTGCAGCACCGCTTCGCCGCGCCGTCGGAGTCGTCGCTGCGGCTCGGCGAGTCGATGGGCATCACCTCGGTGATCTCCGCGCCGCTGCTGGTGCGCGGCGAGCTGCTCGGCGTGATGAGCCTGGCGCTGTCCAACCTGTCCAAGCGGCCCGACCCGCACTACGACGGCTTCGACCGCGACCTGCTCGGCGCCATCGCCAGCCGCGTCGCGCTCGCCGTCGACAACGCGCTGCTGTTCGAGGAGGAGCGCGAGACCGCGCTCGCCTTCCAGAAGCACCTGCTGCCCGGCGAGCAGCCGCCGCCGCTGGACGGCCTGCAGATCGCCTGGCGGTACGAGCCGGCCCGCCCGCTGGAGTCGCACGGGCACGGCATCCAGACCCAGGTCGGCGGCGACTGGTACGACGTGATCCCGCTGTCGGCCGGCCGCGTCGGGCTCGTCATCGGCGACGTCGAGGGCCGCGGCGCCCGCGCCGCCGCGGTGATGGGGCAGCTGCGCGCCGCGCTGCGCGCCTTCGCCCAGGACGACAAGCCCCCGGCCGACATCCTGCGCAAGCTCGACGAGTGGGTCCGCACGATGACCCGGCCGGAGCGGATGCGGTCCGGCTGGAACAGCGACGACCTCGTCCGCCCGCCGCTGGTGTCGTGCACCTACTTCGTGTACGACGCGTGGTCGCGGGTGCTGGAGTTCGCCAACGCCGGCCACGACCCGCCGCTGCTCATCGTGGGCGGCGACGTCGGCGAGCTGGACTTCGAGAGCGAGGGCGCTATGCTCGGCGTCCGCGCGCCCGGCATGGGCGGCGAGATCCTCTTCAACGAGGAGCAGTGCGAGCTGCAGCCCGGGTCCACGCTGGTGCTGTACACCGACGGCCTCATCGACCGGCGGCCGAAGGACGACGGCGAGTACTACACGCGCGAGGAGTCCCGCGAGATGGTCCGCGACGCCGTCCAGCGGGTCGCGCGCGGCGGCGTCGAGGTCATCGCGAACGCGGCCTACGAGGCCGTCCCCGGCGACATCGACGACGACGTGGCGATCGTGGTGATCCGCACCGCCGGCGACGAGCTGGCGGTCGAGGAGCGCACGTTCCCGGCCGAGCCGATCATGGTGTCGGAGGCGCGCCGGATGGCGGCGGACGCGTTCGCGTCCTGGGGCATGCTCGACGAGCAGGCCGAGCTGGCCTGCCTGCTGGTCTCCGAGGTCGTCACGAACGTGGTGCTGCACGCGACCGCGACCCCGCAGCCGCGCCGCGAGACGGTCGTGCCGGTGCCCGCCGGGCCGCCCGGCCGCGGCGGCGAGCCGCTGAGCGCGCCGCCGCCCGTCCAGTTCAACACCGCGCAGGTCGGCGGCGCGTTCGACGCCCCGCTCGACCCGGCGATCGACGCGGGCGGGTTCGACGAGGACGACTGGGACCTCGGCGCCGACCTCGGCCGCCGGGAGCCGCCCACCAAGGAGTTCCGGCTCCGGCTGCGGCGCGGGAACGACGCGATCTGGGTCGAGGTGTTCGACTCCGACATGCGGCTGCCGCGGATCCGCAGCGCGGGCGAGACCGACGAGGGCGGCCGCGGGCTGTACCTGGTCGACCAGCTCGCCACCCGGTGGGGCGCCCGGCCGACGAACGACGGCAAGGCCGTCTGGTTCGAGCTGCCGCTGACCCCGTGATGCGGGCCTGGGCGGTGCGGGAACCGACCCCGATCGCGTCGGGGCCGCTGCGCCGCGCCGACCGGGACGTTCCGCCGCCGGGGCCGGGGGAGCTGCTGGTACGGGTGCTGGCCTGCGGCGTCTGCCGGACGGACCTGCACGTCGCGGAGGGCGACCTGCCCGTCCACCTGCCGGGGGTGACGCCCGGCCACGAGATCGTCGGGGAGGTCGTCGAGGCGGGCGCGGGCGCGCTGTACGCCGCGGGCGACCGGGTCGGCGTCGCGTGGCTGCGCGGCACCTGCGGCGCGTGCCGGTTCTGCCGGCGGGGCGCCGAGAACCTGTGCCCGTACTCGGTCTATACCGGCTGGGACGCGCACGGCGGCTACGCCGAGTACGCCGTCGCGGTCGACGCCTACACCTACGCGCTGCCGCCCGAGCTCGACGACGTCCGCGCGGCGCCGCTGCTGTGCGCGGGCATCATCGGCTACCGCGCGCTGCGCCGCGCCGCCCTGCCGCCGGGCGGGCGGCTCGGCATCTGGGGGTTCGGCGGTTCCGCCCACCTCGCCGCGCAGATCGCGATCGCCGAGGGCGCCGACGTGCACGTGTTCACCCGCAGCCCGGCCGCGCGCGAGCTGGCCCGCGACCTCGGGGCGTCGTGGGCGGGCGGCTCCTTCGACGCCTCGCCCGACCCGCTCGACTCCGCGATCGTCTTCGCGCCGGCCGGCGGGCTCGTCCCGGCGGCGCTCGAACGCCTCGACCGCGGCGGCACCCTCGCGATCGCGGGGATCCACCTGAGCGACGTCCCGTCTTTGGACTACCAGCGGCACCTGTTCCAGGAGCGGCAGGTCCGGTCGGTGACCGCGAACACCCGCGCGGACGGCGAGGAGTTCCTCCGCCTCGCGGCGCGGCTCGGCGTCGCCGTCACCACGCACCCGTACTCGCTGGACGAGGCGGACCGCGCCCTGGCCGACCTCGCGGCCGACCGTTTCACGGGCGCCGCCGTACTCGTCCCCTAGAGCACTGCGCTGGTTCCTTAGAGCGCCGTACTCGTCCCCTAGAGTGAGGTTGCGGCGTGCCGGCCCCGAGGCTCTGGAAGAGGACGGCACGCCGCAAGCATGAAGGCGCCCGGGCGCGCTAGATCGGCTCCGCCGCCACGTGCGCCCAGGACTGGGTGAACCACAGCTCGCCGCCGATCACCCGGGGCTTCGCGCCGGTGCGCGGCCCGCCGTCGACCTCGTCGATGAGCGCCTCGCGGATCCGGTCGGCGGACGCCTCGTCCCGCGCGCTCGCGAGCCACGGCTCCACCGGCCGCTCGACGGTGAACACGTCGAGGCGGCGGATCGTCGCGCCCGCCGAGGTGATCATCTCGGTGAGCCGGGCGATGGACGGGGTGCCCGGATGGTCGGGGTCGCGCAGCCGCTCGATCCGGTCCCGCTCCGGCCCGGCCAGGTTGCCGCGGACGAGATCGGCGATGACCAGCCGGCCGCCGGACCGGCAGACCCGCAGCAGCTCGCGCAGCACCAGGTCCGGCTCGCCCAGCGTGTACAGCGAGAACCGTGCCGTGACCAGGGAGAACGCGTCGTCCCGGTAGGGCAGCGCGGTGGCGTCGGCCTTGACGGCGGGGCTCGCCGGCCGGGGCCGCGGGTCTTCGCGCGTCGCCGTCGCGGGTGGGCGGTCCCCGTCGCCCGCCGGGCCGGTGATGCGCACCGGGCCCGTCCCGAACTCGACCGTGGCCATCCGGCCGCTGCGGCCCGGTTCCTCCGGCGCCGGCGTCGCGTCCACCGCGGTGAGGTGCCGGACCTGCGGGCGCAGCGCGGCGGGCATCGGCCCGCGGCCGCGCGCCACGTCCAGGCACACGTCGTCGCGGTCGGGTTCGACGAACTCCAGCAGCCGCCTCAGGTGCGGGGCGACGCCGCCGGCGGTCTCCTGGACCGCGGTCGCCGGATGCGGCACGGGTGGTCTCCCTCGGCTCGGACCGGCGCCGCGAACGGGAACAGGCGCGAAGCCGGTTTCGCCACTTATGACTCCCGGTCCGGCGGGGAAGTTCGGATCCGGCGGCGGGGAAATTCGCCGCCCGGCCCGTCAGCCGCGCAGGTGCTCGCCGTACAGCGCCCCCACGACCAGCACGAACACGATGATCACCGCGGCGCGGGTGGGCATCGGCATGCGCAGCTTCACCGCGACCCAGCGCACGCAGAACGCGGCGAGGAGCGCGACGACCGCGAGGCTGAGAAGGCCCTCGTCCATGGTCACCTTCAATCCGGGGGGAGTGCCGCCACTGAGAACGATAGACGCGTAAGGCAAGGGTTACCTCGGAGTAGGGGCCGCCCGGGCCGCCCGATAACCTCGCGCATGTGGCAGATGCGAAGGAAGTAGACGGCCGGGACCGGCTGGACGACCTGATGACCAACGTGGCCCGGGCGCGTGTCGCCCTCGGCCTCGCGGCGTTCGCCGCGCCGAAGCTGACCGTGAAGGCGATGACGTCGGCCGGCGGCACCGACCCCGGCCGCGACTACGTCGCCCGGATGTTCGCCGCCCGCGAGATCGCCCTCGGCGCCGGCTACCTGCTCAGCGACGGGCCCGGCCGCAAGCTGTGGGCCCGCGCGGGGCTGCTCGTCGACGCGCTCGACACCGTCAGCGGGCTGCGCACCCGCCGCGGCCTCCCGCTGTGGGTGACCGCCGGCGCCACCGCCATCGCGGGCGGCTCCGCCGCGCTCGGCGCCGCCAAGGTCGCCCGCGACATCATGCGCTGACCTCCCGCCCCGATCCACCGCCTCCGATCCGCGTCCCGGCTCCCGCGCCGGGGCGCGGATCCGGCGCCGCCGGCGCCGATTTGGGGTGATCTCCGTGGGTACACCTCCCTCGTCCAATTGGCGAGGGGGGACGGCGGCATGACCGCTGACACGGTGGCGCGCGGCGAGAAGGCCATGCCCAAGGGCAGGGACCTGTACGTCATCCTCGGCGCGCTGATGCTGGCCATGCTGCTCGCCGCGCTGGACCAGACGATCGTCTCCACGGCGCTGCCCACCATCGTCAGCGACCTCGGCGGCCTCAACCACCTGTCCTGGGTCGTCACCGCGTACCTGCTCGCGTCCACCGCCTCGACGCCGCTGTGGGGCAAGCTCGGCGACCAGTACGGCCGCAAGCGGCTGTTCCAGGGCTCGATCGTCATCTTCCTCGTGGGGTCCGCGCTGTGCGGCATCGCGCAGGACATGAACGAGCTGATCTTCTTCCGGGCGCTGCAGGGGCTCGGCGGCGGCGGGCTGATGGTGCTGGTCGTCGCGATCGTCGGGGACGTCGTCCCGCCCCGCGACCGCGGCCGGTTCCAGGGCCTGTTCGGCGCCGTCTTCGGCGTCTCCAGCGTGTGCGGGCCGCTGCTCGGCGGCTGGTTCGTCGACAACCTGTCGTGGCGCTGGGTGTTCTACATCAACATCCCGATCGGCATCGTCGCGCTGCTGGTCATCGCCGCCGTCCTGCACGCCTCCGGGGAGCGCGAGCGGCACCGCATCGACTACCTCGGCACGCTGCTGATCGTCGGCTGGTCCGTCGGCCTGGTGCTGATGACGACCTGGGGCGGCACCCGCTACGACTGGCTGTCCGCGCCGATCATCGTGCTGGCGGTCGTGTCGGTGGTGCTGATCGTCGTCTGGCTGCTGGTGGAGCGGCGCGCCGCCGAGCCGATCATGCCCCCGCACCTGCTGCGGCACGCGGTGTTCGCGCTGTCCTCGGCGATCAGCTTCGTGGTCGGCTTCGCGATGTTCGGCGCGCTCACCTTCCTGCCGATCTTCCTGCAGGTGGTGCACGGCGTCTCGCCGACGCTGTCCGGCGTGCACCTGCTGCCGATGATGATCGGCATGCTGGTCGCCTCGATCGGGTCCGGGCAGCTGATCAGCCGGACCGGCCGGTACAAGGTCTTCCCGGTGGTCGGCACCCCGCTCATCGCGATCGCCCTGTACCTGCTGTCGCGGCTGGACGAGAACTCCTCGACGCTGTCGATGAGCCTGCGGTTCGCGCTGCTCGGGTTCGGCCTCGGGCTGGTGATGCAGGTCCTCGTCATCGCCGTACAGAACGCCGTCTCCTACCAGGACCTGGGGTCGGCGACGTCCGGCGTCACGTTCTTCCGGCAGATCGGCGGGTCGTTCGGCGTCGCGGTGTTCGGGTCGGTCTTCAGCAACGAGCTCGCCAAGCACGTCGGGGACCTCGCCAAGAGCCGGCTGCTGCCGCCCGGTTTCAACCCGTCCGCGGTGCAGGGCAACCCGAAGCTGCTCGACAAGTACCCCGCCTCGGTGAAGCAGGGCGTGCTGCACGCGTACGCGCAGTCCATCGACACCGTGTTCCTGTGGGCGGTGCCCGTCGCGGCGGTCGCGTTCGTGCTGACCTGGTTCCTGCGGGAGGTGCCGCTGCGCGCCACGTCCCAGACCCCCGACTACGGCGAGGGGTTCGGCGCGGCGCCGACCGTCCGCTCGTCCCGGCACGAGATCGAGCGGTCGCTCAGCGAGCTGATGCGGCGGGACGCGAAGGCCGCGGAGGTCTACAACCGGCTTGCGCGCCTCTGCGGCGTCGACATGCCCGCCGGCAGCATCTGGGCGCTGTGCCGCATCGCCAAGGACCGGACCGTCGCCGGCATGGACCTCGCCGACCGCGCCGGCGTCCCCCTGGAGGAGGGCCGCCCCTACGTCGACCGGCTCGTGGACGCCGGGTACGTCCGCCGCACCGACGGCGTCCTCGCCATCACCCCGTCCGGGGAGGCGACCGCGGAACGCCTGTTCTCCGCCCGGCGCGAGGGCCTGTCGAAGCACGTCGAGGGCTGGTCGCCCGAGGAGCACGCCGAGCTGTCGGACGTGCTGACCCGCCTGGCGCGGGTGTCGCTCGGCGACGACGCCGACGGCAAGGTCCTCAAGTCCGGCACGGCCGCCGAGACGCCCTCCTGACGTGCGTCGCGCGGCGGGTTCCGTCGCACGGTGAGGGGTGCCGCGCCGAGACTCAGCTCACATGGCGTTGCGCTAGGAGGGATGTAATCTCATACTGACGACCGAATCTCACTCGGTTTCGGGACGGAACCCCAGAATTTTGGAGGCGTAGTGGCCGAGGCGTACATCGTCGGCGCGGTCCGTACCCCCGTCGGTACCAAGAAGGGCGCCCTTAAGGACGTGCACCCCGCCGACCTCGGGGCGCACGTGCTCAAGGAGGTCGTGAACCGTACCGGCGTCGACCCGTCCGCGGTCGAAGACGTGATCATGGGCTGCGTCATGCAGGCCGGCCCGCAGGCGCTGGACATCGCGCGCACCGCCTGGCTGTCGGCCGGCCTGCCCGAGAGCGTCCCCGGCGTCACCATCGACCGGCAGTGCGGGTCGTCGCAGCAGGCGATCCACTTCGCCGCGCAGGGCGTCCTGTCCGGCACCCAGGACGTCGTCGTCGCCTCCGGCGTCGAGCACATGGCCAAGGTGCCGATGGGCTCGAGCATCGTCGCCGGCCTGGACTTCCCGTACGGCGAGGGCTGGGGCGAGCGCTACGGCCGGCAGGAGATCTCCCAGTTCCGCGGCGCCGAGCTGATGGCCGAGAAGTGGGGCTTCACCCGCGAGGACCTGGAGAAGTTCGCGCTGGAGAGCCACAAGCGCGCCGCCAAGGCCATCGAGGCCGGCTACTTCGACCGCGAGATCGCCCCGCTCGCCGGGCTGTCCAAGGACGAGGGCGCCCGCCCCGACACCACCCTGGAGAAGATGGCGGGGCTGAAGACCCTGCGCGAGGGCGGCGTCATCACCGCCGCGGTGTCCTCGCAGATCTCCATCGGCGCGTCCGCCGTGCTGATCGCCTCCGAGGAGGCCGTCAAGCAGCACAACCTGACGCCGCGCGCCCGCATCCACACCCTCGCCATCACCGGCTCGGACCCGGTCTACATGCTGACCGGCCCGATCCCGGCGACGGAGAAGGCCCTCTCCAAGGCCGGCCTGAAGATCGACGACATCGACGTCTTCGAGGTCAACGAGGCGTTCGCCCCGGTCCCGATGGCGTGGGCGCACGACACCGGCGCCTCGCTGGACAAGACCAACCCCAACGGCGGCGCGATCGCCACCGGCCACCCCCTGGGCGCGACCGGCGGCATCCTGATGACCAAGCTGCTGCACGAGCTGGAGCGCACCGGCGGCCGCTACGGCCTGCAGACGATGTGCGAGGGCGGCGGCCAGGCCAACGCCACCATCATCGAGCGTCTTTAGTCCCCGCACGGCGGTCCCCGTGGCCCATCCCCGGTCCGGGGGTGGGCCACGGGCGTTCGCGCCGGACGGGATGATGGCCGGGTCGTGCCGGTGGACCGCCAGGGAGCAGAGCATGTACGAGACGATCGTGTACGAGGTCGCGGAGCGGGTCGCGCGGATCACGCTGAACCGGCCCGACGCCCGCAACGCGCTCAGCGACACCATGATCGGCGAGCTGCTCGACGCGTTCGACCGGGCGAAGGCCGACGGCGGCGTGCGGGTCATCGTGCTGACCGGCGCGGGCGACCGGGCGTTCTGCGCGGGCGCCGACCTCGGCGGGCTCGGCGCGGCCCAGGCGGACGGGCGGTCCGTCGCGGATCCCGCCGCGATCCGCGAGAGCGCCCCGTTCCGGCTGTTCACCGCGTTCCCGAAGCTCGGCAAGCCGATCATCGCGCGGCTCGCCGGGCACGCGGTCGCCGGCGGGCTCGGCCTCGCCGCCGCCTGCGACCTGGTGGTCGCGGCCGACGACGTCAAGCTCGGCACGCCCGAGGTCAACGTGGGCCTCTGGCCCATGATGATCATGGCGATCATCAACCGGAACGTCGCGCCGAAGCACGCGTTCAGGCTCTACTACACCGGGCAGCGCGTCACCGCCGCTGAGGGCCGCGAGATCGGCCTGGTCACCGAGGTCGTGCCGCGCGCCGGCCTGGACGCGCGGGTGGACGAGCTGGCCCGCACCATCGCGGCCAAGAGCCCGCTCGGCCTGCGCCGGGGCCGCGACGCGTTCTTCGCGATCGAGGGCCGTCCGCTGGAGGACCAGGTGGAGCACCTGCTGTCCGAGCTCGTCGGCCTGGCCGCGACCGAGGACGCCAAGGAGGGCATCACCGCCTTCCTGGAGAACCGCGCCCCCGACTTCCAGGGCCGCTGACCGGCGGTCAGCCGGTGGTGGTGAAGGTGAGCGTCCGCTGCAGTTCGGCGGCGCGCGCGTGCATCCGGTCCACCGACCTCTCGATCCTGGTGAGCTTGCCGGTGCGGCAGGAGACGGCGAGCGCGCCGACGGCGGCGCCGGCGGCGTCGGTGACGGGGACGGCGGCGCAGCCGGTGCCGAGCGCGTACTCCTCGCGGTCGAGGGAGAGCCCGGCGGGCGAGCTGAGCGTGCTCAGCAGCCGCGCGGGCTCGGTGATGGTGTGCGGGGTCAGGTCGACGAGCGGGTGCCGGGCGAGGTAGTCGCGGCGCCGGTCCTCGTCGAGCTGGCCGAGCATGCACTTGCCGAGCGCGGTCGCGTGCGCGGACTCGTCGAACCCGACCCAGACGTCGACGCGGGGCGCGCGCGGGCCGTCGGCGACGTCGATGAGCCGGATCTCGTCGTCGACGTGCATGCCGAAGTAGCAGGCGGCGCCCAGCTCGTCGCGCAGCGCGACGAGCGTCGGGCGGACGCGCGCGAGCAGCTGCTGCGTCCGGCTCCGGCCGTGCAGTGACTGGACGCGGTCGCCGAGCACCCAGACGCCGTCGGGCAGCCGCATGGCGTAGCCCTCGTGCGCGAGGGTGCGCAGCAGGTGGTAGGCGGTCGCGAGGGGCAGCCCGGCCTCGCGGGCCAGCTGCTTGGCGGGCGCGCCGCTGGGATGCGACGCCACCACCTCCATGAGGTGCAGGGCGCGCTGCACCGAGGCGATGAGAGTGGGCTTGCGTGTCTCATCCATCACGCACAGCGAACCCCTCCGGCCCGGCGAGGTCAAGGCCTTTGCCCCTACTCGGGCGCCATCGCCCGCGACACGCCTGGACGGCGGGGGAGTACCCGGCCCGCCGACCGGGGAGTAACTTCGGGACAGTGCAACCTCTGGGGGCCGATCCCCCAGACCCCCAGGGCTGCCGCCCGAAGGGCGGGAGCGGAGGGCATCGCTTCCGAGGAGCCGGCATGAGCCAGCCGAGTCGCACCAGCCAGCCGAGTCGCACCGAGGGCCACGTCGACGAGCGGACCGCCCGCAGGGTCGCCGAGGAGGCCCGCGAGTCCGAGTGGCGGCTGCCGAGCTTTGGCAAGCAGCTCTTCCTCGGCGACTTCCGGCTCGACCTCGTCCACCCGCATCCGCGCCCGGACGAGGAGTCGCGGCGCCGCGGCGAGGCGTTCCTCGCGCGGCTCACCGAGTTCTGCGCCACCCGGATCGACCCCGCGCTGATCGAGCGCGAGTCCCGCATCCCCGACGACGTGGTCGCCGGCCTGCGGGAGATGGGCGCGCTCGGCATGAAGATCCCCGAGCGGTACGGCGGGCTCGGGCTCAGCCAGCTCTACTACGGCCGGGCGCTGATGGTCGTGGGGTCGGTCAGCCCGGCACTCGGGGCGCTGCTGTCGGCGCATCAGTCCATCGGCGTCCCGCAGCCGGTCAAGATGTTCGGCACCGAGGAGCAGAAGGACGAGTGGCTGCCGCGGTGCGCCAGGCAGATCAGCGCGTTCCTGCTCACCGAGCCCGACGTCGGCTCCGACCCGGCGCGGCTGCGTTCCACGGCGGTCCCGGACGGCGACGGCTACGTCCTCAACGGCGTCAAGCTGTGGACGACCAACGGCGTCGTCGCCGACCTCGTCGTCGTCATGGCGCGCGTGCCGAAGTCGGACGGCCATCACGGTGGCATCTCGGCGTTCATCGTGGACATGTCCGCGCCCGGCATCACGGTGGAGAACCGCAACGCGTTCATGGGGCTGCGCGGCATCGAGAACGGCGTGACGCGCTTCCACGACGTGCGCGTCCCCAAGGCCAACCTGATCGGCAAGGAGGGCGCCGGCCTGAAGATCGCGCTCACCACGCTGAACACCGGGCGGCTGTCGCTCCCCGCGATCTGCGCGGCGAGCGGCAAGTGGGCCGCCAAGATCGCCCGCGAGTGGTCGAAGGAGCGGGTGCAGTGGGGCCGGCCGGTCGGCGAGCACGAGGCCGTGGCCCGCAAGGTCGCGTTCATCGCCGCCACCGCGTACGCGCTGGAGGCGGTCCTCGACCTGTCCGGGCAGCTCGCCGACGACGAGCGCAACGACATCCGGATCGAGGCGGCCCTCGCCAAGCTGTGGTCGTCGGAGATGGCCTGCCGGATCGCCGACGAGCTGGTCCAGCTGCGCGGCGGCCGCGGCTTCGAGACGGCCGAGTCGCTGGCCGCCCGCGGCGAGCGGGGCGTGCCCGCCGAGCAGCTGCTGCGCGACCTGCGGATCAACCGCATCTTCGAGGGCTCCACCGAGATCATGCACCTGCTGATCGCGCGCGAGGCGGTGGACGCGCACCTGTCCGTCGCGGGCGACATCATCGACCCCGACGCCTCCACCGGGACGAAGGCGCGCGCGGCGGCCAAGGCGGGCGGCTTCTACGCGCGCTGGCTGCCGACGCTGGTGACGGGCGCCGGGCAGCGGCCGAACGCCTACGCCGAGTTCGGTGCGCTCGCCAAGCACCTGCGGTACGTGGAGCGCGCGTCCCGCAAGCTCGCCCGCTCCATCTTCTACGCGGCGGGCCGCTGGCAGGGGAAGCTGGAGTACAAGCAGGGCTTCCTCGGCCGAATGGTCGACATCGGCGCCGAGTTGTTCGCGATGAGCGCCGTATGCGTCCGCGCCAACGCCGATTCCGCCGGCCTTGGTCCGCTTTCCGGATCCATTATGGACGGGGTTGGCGAGGCCAATGTTCCGGGCGCCTCCGCCGTGCTGCTGGCCGACGCGTTCTGCCGCCAGGCGCGCGTCCGCGTCGACGAACTGTTCGACGGACTATGGCGCAACACCGACGAGATGGACGTGAAACTCGCGCGCGCCGTCCTCGCCGGCGACTTCGCCTGGGTGGAGGAAGGCGTATTGGACCCCTCCATTCCCGGACCGTGGATCGCGCCCGCCGAACCAGGCCCGAGCGACCGGGAGAGCGTGCACCGCACGATCGGCTGAGGGCGTCCGCGCTGACCTGCGGTACGTGACCGGCGGACTGCCGTGCGCTACGGTGACCTGGCCCCGCGGCCGGCCGACCGGTCCGGCCGCGCCGGGGCGACCGGTCTCCGTCCGCCGTGCGCCGATTCCTGAACGCCGGGCATTGCGCTCGCGTACGGATGGGTAGACTGACCCGACCTTGCGCCAGAGATCAGCCATCCCGAGGGATCCGGCACATCGATCCGGCGAAAACAGGCAGAACGCCAACGCACCCAGCGAGCGGGAAGTATGCAGCAACCTGGTCAGAAGAAGTCCATCGCAGGAACCCTACTCAATCTACTCGGAAGCGGTCCGAAACCCGCGCCCGCAACGCCGACCGCGGGGGACGGAGAGCTCATCCAGCCCGCCGCCGGCGACGGGGCGCTGGAGAACCACCTGGGCGGTGACGAGGCCCGCAACTACCGCAAGTACGAGTACGAGACCGTCGCTCCCCACGTCGGGCGCTCGCTGCTGGAGATCGGCTCCGGGCTCGGGCACTTCTCCGAGCAGTTCGCCGGCCGCCTCGACTACCTCGTCGTCAGCGACAACGACCCCTACTGCGTCGGCGAGCTGCGCAAGCGCTACGACGGCAACGACGACGTCGAGGTCATCGACCTCGAACTGCCGGCCGAGATCGAGATCCGGCAGAAGGTCGACACCGTCGTGATGATGAACGTCCTGGAGCACATCAAGGACGACGTCCAGGCGCTGCGCGACCTCGCCTCGGTCACCCTGCCCGGCGGCCGGATCGTGATCTGGGTGCCCGGCTACATGCAGCTGTACGGCGACTTCGACCGCAAGGTCGGGCACGTCACCCGGTACACCCCGCAGACGCTGGAGGCCTCCGTCCGCGAGGCCGGGCTCGTCCCCGAGGTGCTCAAGCCCATCAACTTCCTGGGCGGGATCGCCTGGTGGTTCGCGGTCCGCCGCGGCGGCGCCGGCTACCCCGACCCGCGGCTGGTCAAGATCTACGACCGGACGGTCGTGCCGCTGACGCGCGGCATCGAGCGCGTCGTCCGGCCGCCGTTCGGCCAGACCGTCTTCTGTGTGGCGCGCGTTCCGCGCTAGCGGGAGGCCCCGGCCGGCGGCACGGCGGGCACGAGATCATCACCATGTGAACTCGTGCCCGCCGTTTTCGGTATGTCGCCCGTCACACGGCGCGGTGGGCGGAGCACACTGGGCAGTGGCCGGAACGGTCGCGGACCGCCTCTCCGTCAGGAGGAGCACCGCATGCTTCCGCGGTGCGCGCCCGTGAAGGCCGGCCACGTCAGTTCCCGTGTGGTCCGACGGTTCAGTGGCGGGGGCCCGGGAGGGGGGTTCCCGCCACCGAGCCACGCCCGCCCGCGGCCGGGCCCCCGGCGGACCCGGCGAACAGCGCCAGCCGGTGCGCGGTCGCGGCGGCCTCGCCGCGGTTGGCCACCTCCAGCTTGCCGAGGATGTTCGACACGTGCACGCTCGCCGTCTTCACCGAGATGAACAGCGCCTCGGCGATGTCGCGGTTGCTGCGCCCCTCGGCGACGAGGCGCAGCACCTCGTACTCGCGCGGCGTCAGCCCGAGCGGGGCGGACGGGTCGGCGGCGGTCCGGCGCGGGGCCCGCGTGCGGCGCAGCAGTTCGGCGACCTGCTCGGCGAGCGCCGCGGCGCCGAGGCCGGCGGCGGCGTCGCCGGCGATCCGCAGCCGTTCGGACGCCGCGTCGTGGTCGCCGTCCGCCAGCGCGGCCTCGGCGGCGCGGACCAGCGCCTGCGCGCGCCCGTACGGGTTGCCGATGGCCTCCCACGCGGCGGCGGCCCGGTCCCAGCCGGCCTGGTCGGGGACGCCCCGGGCCCGTGACGTCTCGGCGTCGAGGACGAGCCTGTGGGCGCGCTGCAGCGGGCCGCTGATCGTCAGGCCGGCGGCGCGCTCCTCGATCCGGCGCAGCACCGGCGCGGCGGGCGCGCCGATCTCGGCGCAGGCCGCGGCGCCCGCGACCAGCACCGGCAGCGCGTAGCGGGCGTCGTCGGGCAGGCCCGCCTCCTCGATCACGTGCTCGACGGCCGGGAGGACGTCCTGCGGGCGGCCCTCGGCGAGCGCCAGCCGCGCTTCGAGCCACAGGCTGCTGAAGTAGTCCTGCGTCTTGCGCCACTTCATCTTCAGCCGCATGACCTCGCGGGAGCCCTCAAGGCGCTCGCGGGCGGTGTCGAGGTCGCCGCGGGCGAGCGCCACGGCGCCGGACAGGACCAGCAGCGAGGTCCGGATCGTCACCGCCGGCTCCTCCTCCATCGCGTGGTTCATCACCGCGATGGCCTCGTCCCAGCGGCCGAGGGAGACCAGCGGCTCGGCCTGGTTGATGCACAGGAACGTGCCCTGCGTCCGCGCCACGCCGTACTCGCGGGCCAGCTCCTTGCCCTTCGCGGCGACCGCCGCGGCCTCCTCGTGCTTGCCCGCGCCCTCCAGGAAGTGCGACTTGATGACGTAGTAGCGCAGCTGCACCCGGTGGTTGCCGGCGGCGGTGACGATCCGCTCGATCTCGTTGAGCGTGCCCTCCGTCGCGGCGCCGTAGTCGGAGTAGTCGATGTCGGCGCAGAACAGCGTGATGAGCGCCTGCGCCTCGGCGACCGGGTCGGCGAGCTTGCGCGCGATGGCGAGCGACTCCGCGGCCGCGGCCTGGGCCTCCGGGATGTCGGTGGAGAAGCGCACGTAGGTCGCGAACGTCGCGAGGACGCGCGCGCGGAGCACGGTCGGGGGATCGGCCGGCAGCGCCTTCACCGCGGCCCGCAGGTCGTCGACGAAACCGGGCCGCGCCATCTCGTAGCGCATGTGGCCGCGCAGCTCCAGCAGCGACGCCCACCGCTCGATGTCGATCACGGTCTCGCCGATGTCGGCCTCGGCCTCGCCGGTGCAGGCCCCCGGATCGCCGGCGGCCTCGACCTCCTTCAGCGCCGCCGTGACGAACTTGATGCCCCGGTCGTACTCGCCGGCCAGGTCGGCGGCGACCGCGGCGTCCTCCATCACCTTGGTGTGGTCGGCGCCGATGCGCTCCGCCGCGTCCGGCACCCGGTCCCACAGGTGCAGCACCCGCGACAGCATCGTCAGGCACTCGGCGTAGGCGAGGGCCTTGCGCGCGTCGGCCGCCGCCCGCCACGACGCGACCAGCGCCCAGGTGGCGTCGTTGGCGGCCTTCCAGTGGTGGCTGAGCTCCACCCAGAGCCGCCCGGACGGGACGAGGCCCGGGTCGTTCTCCAGGGCCTCGGCGTAGCGGGTGTGCAGCCGCGTGTACTCGCCGGGCAGCAGGTCGTCGTGGACGGCCTCGCGGATCAGCGCGTGCCGGAACGCGTACCCGTCGCCGTCCACGACCAGCACGTTCGCGGCGACGGCCGGGCGCAGCACCCGGGTCAGCGCGGAGTCGTCCAGGCCCGACACGGCGGCCAGCAGCGCGTGCTCGATGCGGGTGCCGCCGCCGCTGGCGTCGCGCAGCACGTCCTGGGTCTCCTCGGGCAGCCGCTGCACGCCCGCCAGCAGCAGGTCGCGCAGCGACTCGGGCAGCTCGCACGCCAGCGTGCCGTCGTCGTCGAGCAGCGCCTCGATGAACAGCGGGTTGCCCTCGCTGCGGGCGTCGATCCGCTCGACGAGCCCGGCCGGCGGCGCGTGCCCGAGCACCTCGGTGACCAGCGCCGCGACGTCCGAGCGCGCCAGCCGGCCGATCTCCAGCCGGCTGACCCGGTCGACCCGCTCCAGCCCGCCGAGCAGCGGCCGCAGCGGATGCGTGCGGTGCAGCTCGTCCGACCGGTAGGTGACGACGATCAGGACCGGCGCGACGCTGAGGTTGCGCACCAGGAACGCCAGCAGGTCGCGAGTGGAACGGTCCGCCCAGTGCGCGTCCTCGATGACCAGGACCACCGGCTCGCGCTCGGCGAGCCGTTCGAACAGCGTCAGCACCACCTCGAACAGCCGGGCGCGCTCCTCACCGGTGGCGGCGTCGCTCTCCGGCTCCCCGAACTCCGGCAGCAGCCGGGCGAGGGACCCGGTGTCGCCGCGCGGGACGAGCGCCGCGACGCCGTCGATGCCGACGTCGCGGACCAGGCCGCGCAGCACGGTGGTGAACGGCGCGAACGGCAGGCCGTCGGAGCCGAGCTCCAGGCAGCCGCCGATCAGCACGCGGGCCCGGCCGCGGCCGACGGACGCGGCGAACTCGCGGATCAGCCGGGTCTTGCCGAGGCCGGCCTCGCCGCCGACCAGCACGGCGCCGGGGGCCGACGCCAGCGCGTCCTCCAGCAGGCCGAGCTCGGCTGCCCGGCCGACCAGGACAGGACTCATCGCACGCGCGCTCACGTCACAAGGATGCCAAATGAATCCGACAATCCCACCTGAATATCAGTCGGTGAGACGGTGCCAGCCCTGACCGCGGTGCTCGTCCAGCCCGGCGACGGGCCCGCCGGGCAGCGGCGGGTGCGCGGCGGTGCGGACCGGACCGGAGTCCAGCACGCCGCGCGCCCGGAAATGATCGAGGTCCAGCATCTCGGCGCCGGACAGCAGCGGCGCGACCGGCGCCCCCGCCGCCGACAGCCGCTCCATCGCCTCGTCCCTGGTCAGCCGGGCGATCGCGGCGGCGATCCGCGCGTCCAGCTCGGCGACCCGGCCGAGCCGTTCGGCGAACGGGACGCCCGCCGCCCCGTCCAGGCCGAGCGCGCCGCACGTCGCCGCCCACAGCCGCTCCTCCGACACGACCCCGAGCGTGATCCGCAGGCCGTCCTTGGTGGCGTAGACGCCGTACCCGGGGACGGGCCCGGTCACGTGCGGCGCCGGCTCCGCGGGCTCGGGGGCCGGCTGCGGGCGGGTGGCCTCCGGGACGGTGCTCGTCCAGTGCGCCAGCACGTCGGCCATCCCGAGGTCGATCCGGTCGCCCTCCCCGCTCGCGCGGGCCTTGAGGCACGCGGCGGTGATCGCGAACGCGGCCATCGTCGCGGCGGCCATGTCGGCGACCGGCAGCTCCTCCAGCGACGGGGACACCGCGTCCGGCGGCAGCGTCGCCGCGTACGCGCGGTAGTTGACGTCGTGGCCCGGCACCTGGGCGAGCGGCCCGTCCGCGCCGTAGCCCGAGATGGAGCAGTAGACGAGGCGGGGGTTGCGCGCGCGCACGGCCGCGTCGCCGACGCCGAGCCGGTCCGCGACGCCGGGCCGGAATCCTTCGACGAACACCTCGGCGTCCGCCGCGAGCTCCAGGCACCGCTCCCGCCCGGCGTCGGACTTCAGGTCGAGGGCGATGCTGCGCTTGCGCCGGTTGAGCAGGTCGAAGTGGCCCTGGAACATCCGCATGGGCTCCCCGCCCGGCGGCTCCACCTTGATGACGTCGGCGCCGAGCTGGGCGAGCAGCTGCGTGGTGTACGGGCCGGGCCGCCACATGGTCAGGTCCAGCACGCGCAGTCCGTCCAGCGGCGCCATGGGTCTCCTCCGCGTCGGCTCGTCCGGGGCCCCGCCATGGTGTCCGGCGGACCGGCCGACGGTCAAGCGAGCGCTTGGTTGCGACCCGGCGGGGCGCCGAAGAGGGGCAGCAGCCGATCGGTGTTCAGGAACGTCGTGCTCCCGCCGACCAGCCCCTCGAAGAGGTCGAGGACGACCAGGGCGAACGGCGCGTGGACGCCGTCGGGCCCCGGACGGGTCTGCCAGTACGCCGGCGAGCCGTTCGCCGCGACCGGGACCAGCCGGGCGCCCGCGCACGACGCCTCCGGGGCGAGCAGCGCCCGCCGGATCGCGCCGCGGCCGCGCAGCCACCAGGTGAACGGCGGCATCGACATCGTCGCGTCCTCGTGGATCAGCGCCACCAGCGCGGCGACGTCGTGCCGCTCGAACGCGTCGCAGTAGCGGGCCAGCAGGTCGCGCTGCGCGGCGTCCGATGGGTGGAACGGTTCGCCGAGCCCGGGGCTCACGGCCTTCAAGGTCGTCCTGGCGCGCTGCAACGCGCTGGTCACCGAGGCCGTCGTGGAGTCCAGCGCCTGCGCGGCCTCCGCCGCCTTCCAGCACAGCACGTCGCACAGGATCAGCACGGCCCGCTGCCGGGGCGGCAGGTGCTGGAGCGCGGCGACGAACGCCAGCCGGACCGTCTCGCGCTGCACCGCCAGCCGCTCCGGATCGCCGTCGGCGGGCAGGACGAGCGCGTCGGGCACCGGCTGGACCCAGCCGGCCTCGGGACGGGGCGCGCCCAGGTCCGGCGGGCCCGAACCGTCCGCGGCGGGACCGAGGTCCATGGCGAGGGCCCGGCGCTGCGCGCTGCGCAGCATGTCGAGGCAGACGTTCGTCGCGATGCGGTACAGCCACGTCCGCAGGGACCCGCGCCGCTCGTCGTAGCGGTCGAACGACCGCCACGCCCGCAGCAGGGTCTCCTGCACCGCGTCCTCGGCCTCGAAGCCGGACCCGAGCATCCGGTAGCAGTAGCCGGTCAGTTCCGTCCGGTACGGCTCCAGGCGGGAGGCCGCACCGGTCAACGCCTCCGTCACGCCCCGACCCTATGCGCGGCCCCCGACGTTCCGGCCACCGATGAGTTTCCGGTGTCCGCGTCGTATCCCCTGGGAAGGCCAGTGCCAGCAGGAGGAGACCGTGATGACCGAAGACAAGATCCGCGCCGAGGTGGCCGCGGAGCGCCGCGAGCAGGCCGGCATGCTCGCGGGGCTCCGGCCCGAGCAGTGGGACGCGCCGACGCTGTGCGAGGGGTGGCGGGTGCGGGAGGTGATCGCGCACACGACGATGCCGTACCGGACCTCGCTCCCGCGCTTTCTCCTGGACATGGTGAAGGCGGGCGGCCGCTTCAACCTGATGGCCGACCGGTCCGCGCGCCGCGACGCCGCCGCGCTCTCCGCTGATCAGCTCCTCGCCCAGCTGCGCGACAACATCGACCATCCGTGGACGCCGCCCGGGGGAGGCGCCGTCGGCGCGCTCTCCCACGACGTGATCCACGGGCTGGACATCACGGTGGGGGCCGGCCTGGACCGCCGCCCTCCCGTGGACCGGATCGCCCTGGTGCTGGACGGGATGCGGCCGAAGAACGTCGCCTACTTCAAGACCGATCTGGACGGGGTCAAGCTGGAGGCGACCGACCTCGACTGGAGCTACGGCACCGGGACGCCGGTCCGCGGCCTCGCGGGCGACCTGCTGCTCGTGGTGTGCGGGCGGCGCCTGCCCGAGGGGCGTGTCGAGGGGGAGGCGGCGGCGCGGTTCACGGGGTGACGCGCGCGTTCCCGCAGGTCCTCGCGATTACATAGACACCAATGTCTGTTTGGGCGCATAATCGTCACCGTGACGGACAACGAGGTCACCGGACGGATCCGGCCCGGACATCTGGTGGGCGGCCGCTACCGGCTGCTCGAGCCACTCGGCTCGGGCGGGTTCGGGCAGGTCTGGAAGGCGCGGGACGAGGCGCTCGGCGTGGTCGTGGCGGTCAAGGGCATGTGGCTGCCACCGGGGGCCGACGCCGAACTGGGGCAGCGCCTCGCCCGCGCCGAACGCGAGGCCCGCAACGCCGCACGGCTCCGCGACCACCCCAACATCGTGACCGTGCACGACGTCGTCATCGAGGACGGCGTCCCATGGATCGTCATGCGGCTGGTGACCGGCCGGTCGCTGGAGGACCGGCTCCGCGCCGGCGGCCCGCTGCCGGAACCCGAGGCCGCCCACGTGGCGGCCGGGCTGCTCAACGCGCTCGGCGCCGCCCACGCCGCCGGCATCCTGCACCGCGACGTCAAGCCCGCGAACGTGATGCTGGCCGAGAACGGCGACGTCCTGCTCACCGACTTCGGCATCGCCGTGCACCAGGCCGACACCGCGCTCACCGCCACCGGCCTGATCATCGGATCGGCCGAGTACCTCGCCCCCGAACGCGCCGACGGCGCCGACGGCGACGCCGCGAGCGACCTGTTCTCCCTCGGCGTCACCCTCTACCGCGCGGTCGAGGGCCTCTCGCCGTTCCGCCGCGACAGCCCCAGCGGGACGCTCCGGGCCGTGATCATGCACGACCCGCCGCCGCCGCAGCGCGCGGGCGGCCTCGCGCCGCTCATCACCGCGCTGCTGAGCAAGAACCCGGCGGCGCGTCCGTCCGTCCCGCGGGCGCTGGAGATGATCGGCGCGCCGTCGCTCCCCACCCGGACGCTCCGGCCCGTCCACGGGCGGCGGAACGCGCTGATCGCCGGCGGATGCGCAGCGGCCCTCGTGGGCGCGGCGGCGGTCGTCCTTGTGGCCACGGCCGGGGGCGGCCACAAGGACCACCCGTCCGCGACAAGGCTTCACCCTGCCGCCGCGAAGACCACCACGGCGCCGCCCGCCCCGGTCCCGACGGACGCGGACGGCCTGCCCGACCCCTGCCAGACCCCCGACGACACCACCAAACGCACGTTCAAGCTCTGGGCCGGGCAGGCGCAGGGCACGGGCAAGCCCGGCACCGGCAAGCCCTGGCTGCGGGTCTGCCGCTGGTACCCGCCGGGCTGGGGCGACGGGTACCTCATGCTCGCCTACGGCTCGCTGGAGGTCAGCGTGCAGAACGGCGGGAAGCCCTCGCCGCCGTCGGTCACGGGCCTGCCGTCGTCCGCGCAGATGGTGAGCAGTTCCTACAACTGCCTCATCCAGTGGCCCGCGTCCTTCGGGAACGTCGCGGTCAACGCCTACGCGAAGAACTCGTCGGTGACGGACCTGTGCGGCAAGGCCGGCGCCCTCGCCCAGAGCGTCGCGCCCAGGATCCCGAAATAGCGCAAGTGGTGGCCGTGGTCCCCCGATCACCACGGCCACCACTACGTCTGATGCACCCCGCCCCATCCGAGTTCACCCCGACCCGCCACAAATGGAGGAATCGCGCCGGGCGCGGCGGGCGTTGAACGCGGTGTGACCACGGCGGAGGAACGACTCACCGCGGACCGCGCGGGCACGCTGGAACTCCTGGCGTCGCTGCGCCGCGACTGGGAGGGCGTCGTCGAAGCGTCGGCGCAGAGCAACGCGGACGACGAGCACGACCCGGAGGGCGCCACCATCGCGTTCGAGCGCGCCCGGATCGAGGCGTCCCTGAGCCGCGCCCGAGCCCATCTGGCCGAGATCGACGGCGCGCTGCGCCGGCTCGCCGACGGCGCCTACGGGACCTGCGAACGTTGCGGCGGCCCGATCGCGACGGAGCGCCTGGCCGTCCGGCCGACGGCCCGAACCTGCGTCGGCTGCGCCTGACGCCATCTCCGCCACGGCGTCAGGCCGGCGAGCTGGACCTGTAGGTCTCGTCCTCCTCGGGACCTCTGGAGGTGCGTTGACTTGCGGCGTGTCGTCCTTATCGGCGGCCGGATAAGGACGACACGCCGCAAGTCAACGAGTTGCCGGTCGGGTGGGCGTTCGTGTGCGGCCTACGCTTGGCGGGTGAAGGTCGCTGTTGCCGGTGTGGTTGTTGCGTTGTTGTGCGGGTTCGCCGTTCCGGCGTACGCGGCGGACGACGGGCTGACGCCGTTGGTCGACGTGGTGGCGCGGCGGCTCGACGTCGCGGACATGGTCGCGGCCGCCAAGTGGGGGACGGGCATGCCCATCGAGGACAAGGCGCGCGAGCAGCAGATCCTCGACTCGGTCGCGGAGCGGTCGGCGGAGATGGGCATCGACCCGCGGACCGCGCAGCGGATCTTCCGGGACCAGATGGAGGCGGGCAAGCTCGTCCAGCGCGGGCTGTTCGCCCGGTGGGCGGTTAGGCCCGGTGACATCCCGGCGCACCGTCCCGACCTGGGCAAGGACGTCCGGCCGCTGCTCGACCGGATCACCGGCGAGCTGCTCGCGGACATCAAGGACACGCGGGACGTGCGGCGCGGCGCGTCCTGCCGCGCTGAGCTGGCCGGCGCCGTCGGGCGGGTCGAGGCGGCCCGGCGTCCCGACGCCCTGCACCGCGTCGCGCTGGTCCGGGCCATTCCGTCGATCTGCTGAGATGCGCTCTTCGGGGTTATTGGATCCCGTGTCGGCATGATTGTGTGCCTCTGTGACACGGGATGCGGGACACGTCGTGATGGGCCGGTACCGGCTCGTGGAGCTGCTGGGCGAGGGCGGGATGGGCGCCGTCTGGCGGGCGCACGACGAGCGGATGCGCCGGGACGTGGCCCTCAAGCGGCTCAAGCTGCCGATGAGCCTGGAACCGGGGCTGCGCGACCAGCTGGTGGCGCGCATGGAGCGGGAGGCCCGGTCGGTCGGGATGCTCAAGCATCCCGGCATCATCACCGTCCACGACCAGTTCCACGACGAGGACGGCCTGCCGTGGATGGTGATGGAGCTGGTGCGGGGACGGTCCCTGGCCGACGCGATCGCCGACGGCGGTCCGCTGGACGAGGCGGAGGCCGCCCGGATCGGTGCGCGGATCGCCGAGGCGCTGGCGGCCGCCCACCGGGCGGGGGTCGTGCACCGCGACATCAAACCGGCCAACATCCTGCTGGAAGGCGAGCGGGTCGTGGTCTCCGACTTCGGGCTCGCCGCCGTGCCCGGCGAGACCGCCCTCACCGCGACCGGCGTCCTGCTCGGCACTCCCGCTTTCCTGGCGCCCGAGCAGGTCGACGACCGGGAGGCGACCGCGGCATCCGACGTCTGGTCCCTCGGCGTCACCCTGTACGCGGCCGTCGAAGGGCGGCCCGCGTTCACCGGCGGCAGCATGGCGGCGTTGCTGCTGGCCATCTCGCGGGGCGAGCCCACGCCCATGGAGCGCGCCCGGATCCTGGCGCCGGCGCTGCGCGAGATGCTTCGCCGTGACCCGCGGCGGCGTCCGAGCGCCGAGGCCGTCGCCGCCACCCTCAACACGCTGGCCGGAAACCCGCCCGCCGAGCCCCCGGCGGCCGACGACGTCGTTCCGCCGGTGCCGTTCGCGGAGCCTTCCCGCCGCGCCTTCCTGCTCAGCGGAGGCGCCGCCGCCGTCGCCCTGGCCGTCCCCGTCGGCTACGCCCTCACGCACGACGGGAAGTCGCGGCGCCCCCACGCGAGCCCTACTCCCGCCGCCTCGGGCCCGCCGTCCCTGGGGAAGGTGCTGAAGGGCCATACGGGCCGGGTCACCGCGGTGGCGTTCAGCCCGGACGGGAAGACCCTCGCCAGCACGAGCGACGACGGCACCGTGCGGTTGTGGGACCTGGCGACCCGCGCGCCCATCGGGCAGCCCCTCACCGGCCACAAGGACGCGGTGCTCTCGGTCGCGTTCGATCCGAAGGGGAGGACCCTGGTCACCGGGAGCAAGGACAAGACGGCGCGCGTGTGGGACGCGACCACCCGCCTGCCGGTCGGCAAGCCCCTCACCGGCCAGTACGAAGCCGTCTGGGCGGTCGCGTTCAGCCCCGACGGCAGGATCCTCGCCACTTCGGGCGGCGGCGAGGTGCTGCTGCGGCGCGCGAGCACCCGCAAAGCCTTCGGCGAGCCCGCCGTGCACCTCAACACCGTCAACGCGATGGTGTTCAGCCCGGACGGGAGGACCCTGGTCACCACGTGCGGCGACAACGTGTACCTGTGGGACCTGGGCGACGACCCCGGGCACGCCCGCTGGCGGAACCTCAAGGAGCGCGCCGGCGGGGTCGGCGGGGTGGCGTTCACCCCCGACGGGAAGACCCTTGTCACCGCGAGCGCGGGCGACGGCGAGGTGCAGTTGTGGAAGGCGGCCACCCGCAGGCCCATCGGCAAGTCCTTCACCGACGGTGACCGCGGCATCGACGGGGTGGCGTTCAGTCCCGACGGCAAGATCCTGGCCACCGGCGGCCTCGACCAGATGGTGCGGTTGTGGGACGTGGCCACCCGCAAACTCCTCAGGCCGCCCCTCACGGGCCATGCGAACACCATCGCCGCGGTGGCGTTCAGCCCCGACGGCAGCACCCTGGCCAGCGCGAGCGACGACTACACCCTGCGGCTGTGGGACTTGACCGCCATGGGCCTGCCCACGCCGACCTGACAGGCGCGGTCGTGCCCCGGGCCGTCCTTTCGATCTGCTGACACGGGCCGTGCAACCTTCCGGCGCCCCGGCCGCATCAAGGGGGTGTGGAACGGCCGAGGAGCATGCGCATGCCGGGACGGGACGACGAGTTCACCGCCTACGTGACGGCGAGAACGCCCTGGTTACGGCGGGTCGCCTACCTGCTGTGCCAGGACTGGCACCGGGCGGACGACCTCGTGCAGACCGCGATCACCCGCCTCTACCTGCACTGGCGGCGCGCGTCGGCGGCCGACAACGTCGACGGCTACGCGCGGACGGTGCTGGTCCGGGTGTTCCTCGCCGAGCAGCGCGGCGGCTGGCGGCGACGCGTCCGGCTCGTCCCGGAACCGCCCGATGAGTCGGGCGGCCCGCCCGACCTCGACGGCCGTCTGGACCTGCGGGACGCGCTCGCCGCGCTGCCGCCGAGGCAGCGGGCCGCCGTCGTACTGCGCTTCTACTGCGATCTGTCGGTCGAGCAGACCGCCGCCGTCCTCGACTGCTCGGCAGGGACCGTCAAGAGCCAGACGGCGCGCGGGCTGGACGCGCTGCGCCGCGTCCTGCAACCGGTGCAGAGCCTCACGGATGGGGAGAACCCGGCATGAACGACCTGAAGGAGCGGCTGGAGCGGATCGCCGCGGCGCCCGGACCGGCGACGTCCGTGGACCCGGCGGCGGCGATCAGGAAGGGGCGCCGGATCAGGCGCGGCCGGCGCGCCGCCGCCGGGACGGCGCTGGCCGGGCTCGCGGCGGCCGTCGCGGCGGTCGCGGTGCTGCCCGGCTCGCCGGAGGATCCGCACCGCACCGTCCGGCCCGCCGAGCGGGCGGGATACCCGGCCCTGCTGGTCCCGCCGGCCGCGTTCGGCTGGCTGCCGAAGGGGTACGCGCAGACGGAGGTCACGCGCTCCGAAGAGGACGGGACCAGCTACACGCTGGCGGCGGGGAAGGGCGACCGCCCGGCGCTGGAGCTGACCGTCCTGGAGTCCCGCACCGAACCGCCGATCGCCAACCTGTCCGGCGGGAAGAAGGGCGGCTGGACGAAGACGGCGCTCATCAACGGGCGCATCGGGCACTGGACGATCGAGCCGGGCGGCCCGGGCTCCGACCAGGTGCCCGCCGAGCTGCGGTGGGAGTACCAGCCGCACCACTGGGCGCTGCTGTCGGTGACCGACCGGGCGATCGCGCAGGAGCCGACCGTGCTGCGCATCGCGAAGGGCGTGGCGTTCGGTTCCCGCGGGCCGGCGCCATTCCCGTTCCGGGCCCGGGGCGTCCCTTCCGGGCTGAAGCCGGTGCAGGTCAGCGTCGGCACCGGGCCCCGGGCGTCCGTCCGGCTGACCTCGTCCGGCTCGCCGGGCGGTGACCTGGGGATCGAGGTCGCGCCCGCGAGGCGGACCCGCGCCCCGGTGAACACGAAGATCGACGGGCATCCCGCCTTCGACTCCCGGCTGCCGCACGGCGGCCCGAAGGTGGACCGGGACCCGTCGCAGGCGCAGCGGCTGGTCGTCTACAACGTGCGGGGCTTCGACGTCACCGTGCAGGCGACGGGCGGGCCGCTGCGGCGGCTGCAGGCGTCCGGCGGACTGACCGGCCTCTACCGCCGCGTGACGCTGCTCGGCGACGAGCCGGTGCGCTGGACGGCGCCGCTCGGCTGACCGGGACATGGGCCGTTTGTGCCGATGAGGGTCTTCGGCGATGCTTGGGGCGTGTCAACGGAGACTCTCATCGGCGCCGCCGAGCTGCGCGCGTTCCTGCACGGTCTGCCGGGTGTGGACCAGGTCGGCGCGGAGGAGCGGGCGGCCCGGCTCGCCACCCGGTCGATCAAGACGTCCGCGAAGGCCGAGGCGATCGACCTGGCCATTTCGATGGTGGACCTGACCACGCTGGAGGGCGCGGACACGGCGGGGAAGGTGGCTGCGCTGTGCGCCAAGGCCGCCCATCCCGACCCGTCCGATCCCTCGGTGCCGAAGGTCGCAGCGGTGTGCGTCTACCCCGACATGGTCGAGGTCGCCGTCCGCTCCCTTGAGGGAACGGGTATCGGGGTGGCGTCGGTGGCGACGGCGTTCCCGTCGGGGCGGGCTCCGCTGGAGGCCAAGCTCGCCGACACCCGGGCCGCGGTCGCGGCGGGTGCCGCGGAGATCGACATGGTGATCGACCGGGGCGCGTTCCTGTCCGGTGACTTCCTGAAGGTGTTCGAGGAGATCACCGCGGTCAAGCAGGCATGCGGCCAGGCGCACCTGAAGGTGATCCTGGAGACGGGTGAGTTGTCCACTTACGACAATGTGCGGCGTGCGTCGTGGTTGGCGATGCGGGCGGGCGCGGACTTCATCAAGACCTCGACCGGGAAGGTGTCGCCGGCGGCGACGTTGCCGGTGACGCTGGTGATGCTGGAGGCCGTCCGCGACTACCGCGCCGCGACCGGACGTCAGGTCGGGGTGAAGCCCGCCGGTGGGATCCGCACCACCAAGGATGCGATCAAGTATCTGGTGCTGGTGAACGAGACCGCCGGCCCGGACTGGCTGACGCCGCACTGGTTCCGGCTCGGCGCCTCCTCGGTGTTGAACGATCTGCTGATGCAGCGCCGCAAGCTGTCCACCGGGGTGTACTCCGGTCCCGACTACTTCACCCTGGACTGATCATGGTGTTCGAGTACGCGCCCGCGCCCGAGTCCCGGTCGGTCGTTGACATCCGCGGCTCTTACGGGTTGTTCATCGACGGTGAGTTCGTCGACGGGCATGGTGAGCCGTTCAAGACGATCAACCCCGCCGATGAAGCCGTGCTGGCCGATGTGGCGTGCGCTGACGAGGCGGACGTGGACCGCGCCGTGAAGGCCGCCCGGATCGCCTTTGAGCGGGTGTGGGGGCCGATGCCGGGCGCCGAGCGCGCCAAGTACCTGTACCGGATCGCGCGGATCATTCAGGAACGCTCGCGTGAGCTGGCGGTGCTGGAGTCGATCGACAACGGCAAACCGATCCGCGAGTCCCGCGACGTGGACGTCCCGCTGGTGGCGGCGTGGTTCTTCTACTACGCCGGCTGGGCCGACAAACTCGGCCACGCCGGGTTCGGCCCGGACCCGAAACCGGTCGGTGTCGCGGGCCAGGTGATCCCGTGGAACTTCCCGCTGCTGATGCTGGCCTGGAAGATCGCCCCGGCGCTGGCCTGCGGGAACACCGTGGTGTTGAAGCCTGCGGAGACCACGCCGCTGACCGCTCTGCTGTTCGCCGACATCTGCCGCCAGGCCGACCTGCCGCCCGGCGTCGTCAACATCATCACCGGCGCGGGCGACACCGGCCGCGCCCTGGTCGCCCATGAGGGGGTCGACAAGGTCGCCTTCACCGGCTCCACCGACGTCGGACGCCAGATCGCCCGCACCCTCGCGGGGACGTCGAAGAAGCTGACGCTGGAGCTGGGTGGTAAGGCCGCCAACATCGTCTACGCCGACGCGGCGCTCGATCAGGCCGTCGAAGGCATCGTCAACGGGATCTTCTTCAACCAGGGGCACGTGTGCTGCGCCGGGTCCCGGCTGCTGGTGCAGGAGTCGGTGGCCGAGGAGGTCCTGGAGCGGTTGAAGGCGCGGATGGCGACGCTGCGGGTCGGTGACCCTCTGGACAAGAACACCGACATCGGCGCGATCAACTCCGCCGCGCAACTCGACAAGATCCGTGAGCTGTCGGCGGCAGGCGAACAGGAGGGCGCGGGCCGGTGGTCGCCGCCGTGTCAGCTGCCCGATCGCGGGTTCTGGTTCGCGCCGACCCTGTTCACCGGCGTGGCCCAGTCGCATCGGATCGCGCGTGAGGAGATCTTCGGGCCCGTTTTGTCGGTGTTGACGTTCCGCACCCCTGAGGAGGCCGTGACCAAGGCCAACAACACCCCTTACGGGTTGTCGGCGGGGATCTGGACCGAGAAGGGCTCGCAGATCCTGTGGACCGCGCAGCGGCTGCGCGCCGGGGTGGTGTGGGCCAACACCTTCAACAAGTTCGACCCCGCCTCCCCGTTCGGTGGCTACAAGGAATCGGGATTCGGCCGCGAAGGCGGACGCCACGGGCTGGAGGCCTACCTCAATGTCTGAGCGAATGACTAAGCGAATGTCTGACCGGCTGGCCGTCCGCAAGACCTACAAGCTCTACATCGGCGGCGCGTTCCCGCGGTCGGAGTCAGGCAGGTCCTACCCCGTGACCGACACCAAAGACCGGTTCGTCGCCAACGCCTCCCACGCCTCCCGCAAGGACGTCCGCGACGCGGTGTCCGCCGCCCGCAAAGCCTTCGGCGGCTGGTCGGGGCGCACCGCCTACAACCGCGCGCAGATCCTCTACCGCATCGCCGAAATGCTGGAAGGCCGCCGCGACCAGTTCATCACCGAACTCCGCCACACCGGCGCATCCAAGACACAGGCCGCCAACGAGGTCGACGCCGCCATCGACCGGTGGGTCTGGTACGCGGGCTGGGCCGACAAGATCAGCACTGTTGCCGGTGCCGCCAACCCTGTCTCCGGGCCGTTCTTCAACTTCTCCACCCCCGAACCCACCGGCGTCGTCGGCATCATCGCGCCCGACTCGCCGCTGCTGGGCCTGGTGTCGGTGGTCGCGCCCGCGATCGTCACCGGCAACACCACCGTCGTCATCGCCTCCGAGCCCGCACCACTCCCCGCGATCACCCTCGCCGAAGTGCTCGCCACCTCCGACCTGCCCGGCGGCGTCATCAACATCCTCACCGGACACCGCACCGAACTCGCCCCCTGGCTCGCCTCCCACATGGACGTCAACGCCATCGACCTCACCGGGGTCCCCGACGCCGACGTGCCCTCGCTGGAGGACGCGGCGGCCGGCAACCTGAAGCGCGTCTTCCGCGCTTCCGAGGACTGGGCCGACGACCCCGGAACCGCGCGTATGACGGCGTTTCTGGAGGTCAAGACGGTGTGGCACCCCGTGGGCGTCTGAAAGTGGAAATGGCGCGGAGTGTGTAGAGCGTCACGAACGGTGGAATAGAACCCCCCGTATCTGATCATCACGGGGGGTAGATCAGTGCCTACCAAGACCGCACCGCGTACGACCACGAGCCGAGGTACGGCCGCTCGTACGAAGAGCACCACGGCGAACAAGTCCACGGCCGCCAAGAAGACGGCCTCCAAGAGCACCTCGGCCGCGAAGTCGCCGTCGAGGTCCACGACCAGCCGCTCGACCGCGAAGAAGACTCCGGCGAAGCGGACCAGCGCCGCGTCGAGCCGGACGTCCACACAGGCGTCGCAGCGCGTCACCAAGGCCGCCGACCAGGCCAAGGCCGCCGCCAAGCAGATGAAGTCGGTGGCGACCAAGGCGTCCTCGTCGGCCAAGGCCATGACCGCGATGACCAAGGCCATGACCACCGCCACGAAGGCGATGACCGACGCCGCCAAGGCGATGAACACCGCGGCCAAGGACATGGGGAAGCAGCAGGCCGCGGCCAAGAGCAAGACCGGCACGACGGCGCGCAAGAGCACGTCGTCGGGGACGGCCCGCAAGACCACTTCGGCGGCGGCCCGTTCGCGGTCCACGACGTCGGCGCGGGTGACCTCGCCGAAGTCGACGGCGCGCAAGAGCACGGCGTCCAAGACCCGGCCGGCGGCGAAGAAGACGACGGCGGCCAAGCCGCGGACCAGCGCCGCGCGCAAGACCACCGCGTCCCGGACGACCGCGAGCACCAAGAGCGGGACGGCCCGCAAGAGCGGCACGTCCCGCGCGTCCGGCACCGCCCGCAAGTCGAGCGCGTCGGGGGCGGGCAAGACCGCCTCGACGCGCCCGCGAGCGGGCGGCGCCACGGCCCGCCGGACCGCCGAGTCGACCGCCGCGGCGCCGTCCGCCGGGCCGATGGTCGAGCCGAAGACCAGCAGCGGTCTGCAGCATTCGACCAGCTCCGACGGCGGCTTCCTGACCGGCCTGACCAACGCCGGCCGGCGCTGACCCGCCGGCGCCCGGCACGGCGCCCTGCCCGGTGACGGCGGCAGCCCGATGATGACGGCGGCGGCCGGCGGGCGGGGCCGTCGGAGCACGGGCGCGGGCGGAGCCGGCGGCCGGTGGACCAGCACGGCGGCCTCACGGGAGGGCCCATTGGACGAGAAGGACATCCTGGCGCGCATCGACGAGTACGTCGGTGAGGAGCAGCGGCTGCGCGACCGCTACCAGCACGGCGACCTGGACCGCGACGAGGAGCACCGGCGGCTGGAGGACCTCGAGGTCGCCCTCGACCAGTGCTGGGACCTGCTGCGCCGCCGCCGCGCCCGGATCGACGCGGGCGAGGGCCCCGGCGAAGCGGACTCCCATGTCCGCCCGCCGGACGAGGTCGAGGGGTACCTGCAGTGACCCAGCCGACCCGGCGGGCGCTGCGCTTCGGCCTGTCGCTGGCACCGGACGCGTCCGCGCCGCTGGTCCGCATCGCGCAGGACGCGGACCGGTACGGGCTCGACCTGCTCGGCGTCCGCGACCGCCCTTACCTGCGCGACACCGCCGACGCGCTGACGCTGATGGCGACGGCGCTCGCCGTCACCACCCGGATCCGGGTGCTGCCCGCGGTGGCGTGCCTGCCGCTCCGGCCGCCCGCGCTGCTGGCCAAGGCGCTCGCGACGATGGACGCCTTGAGTGGCGGCCGCGTCGAGCTCGGACTCGGCGCCGGCACGTCCTGGGACGGCGTCGAGGCCTACGGCGGGCCCCGCCTCGACGGCGCCGCCGCGCGCCGCTCCCTGGAGGAGGCGGTGCAGATCATCCGGCTGCACTGGAGCGACCAGAACGGGCTGCGCTTCCAGGGCGAGCACCACCGGTTCGCGGCCGCGCAGGCCGGTCCGGTGCCCGCGCACCAGATCGCGATCTGGTTCGGCGTGACGGGGCCGCGCGCCCTCGACCTCGCGGGACGCGTCGCCGACGGCTGGATCGCGCCGTCGTCGCTCGTCCCGCCGAAGCGGCTCGCCGACGGGCAGCGCCGCCTCGACGACGCCGCCGCCCGCTCGGGCCGCAGCCCGTCCGAGCTCCGCCGCGTGTACCTGCTCGAAGGCTCCATCGACGCGCGGGACTCGCGCGGCTTCCTGCACGGCCCGCCGCGCCAGTGGGTCTACGAGATGACCGAGCTGGCCGTGGGCCACGGCGTCGACACGTTCCTGTTCGGCGGCGCCCCGGAGCAGCTTCCGGTGTTCGCGCTGGAGGTCGTGCCCGCCGTCCGCGAGCAGGCCGCCCGCGAGAGGCGGGGCCTCGCCGCCGGGCCGGCCGGTCCGGCGGGGCACGCGGCTCCGGCGGAGGCCGCCCCGGCGGGCTGACCTCCTACATGCGTTCCGGGGTGGGGACGCCGAGGAGGTGGAGGCCGGTGGTGAGGGTGCGCAGCGTGACGGCGCACAGGGCCAGGCGGGACGCCTTGGTCGCCTCGTCGGGGGCCTTCAGGACCGGGCAGTTCTCGTGGAAGGTCGTGTAGGCGTCGGCGACGGCGTAGACGTAGCTCGCCAGCCGGTGCGGTTCGGCGGTCGCGCCGGCCTGCTCCAGGGCGGCGCCGAAGCCGAGGAGCTGCAGGGCGAGGGCGCGTTCGGCCGGTTCGGTGAGGACGATCGGGCCGGCCGCCTCGTCCGGGGCGAGGCCGCCCTTGCGGAAGATCGACCGGATCCGCGCGGCGGCGTACTGCAGGTACGGGCCGGTCTTGCCGTTGAACGAGATCATCCGGTCGAAGTCGAAGACGTACTCGCTGTCGCGCGCGACGGACAGGTCGGCGTACTTGACCGCGCCGATGCCGACGTCGCGGACGATCGCGGCGCGGGTGGCGTCGTCGAACGACTCGTCGTGCTGGACCTCGTCGTAGACGGCGCCGGCGCGCTCGACGGCCTCGTCGAGGAGTTCGGCGAGCTTGACGGTGCCGCCGGCGCGGGTCCGCAGGATCTTGCCGTCGGTGCCGAGGACGTTGCCGATCTGCGCGTGCTCGGCGCTCACCTCGTCGCCCAGCCAGCCGGCCATCCGCGCGACCGCGAAGACCATCTGGAAGTGCAGCGACTGCGGCGTGCCGACGATGTAGACCATCCGGTCGACGTGCTCGGTGTCGACCCGGTACCGGATCGTGGCGAGGTCGGTGGTGGAGTAGTTGTAGCCGCCGTCGCTCTTGCGGATGATCACCGGGAGGGGCTCGCCCTCGCGGCCGGTGAAGCCGGGCGGGAACGCGCACAGCGCCCCGTCGCTGATCACCGCGATGCCCTTGTCCTCCAGCTCCTGGACGGTGGGGGCGAGCAGGTCGTTGTAGAAGCTCTCGCCCTTGATGTCGTCGTCGGTGAGGGTGACGCCGAGCAGCCCGTAGACGTGGTTGAAGTACTTCTTGGACACGTCCACGAGGACGTTCCAGAGCCGCAGCGTCTCGGGGTCGCCCGCCTGGAGGGCGACGACGCGCCGCCGGGACCGGTCGGCGAACTCCTCGTCGCCGTCGAACTTCGCGCGGGCGGCCTGGTAGAAGGCGGTGAGGTCGCTGACGGAGGAGTCGCCACGGGCGGCGGCGTCCTCGCCGAGGTCGAGCAGGTGCTCGATCAGCATGCCGAACGGGGTGCCCCAGTCGCCGACGTGGTTGTCGCGGACGACGTGGTGGCCGAGGAACTCCAGGATGCGGGCGATCGCGTCGCCGACGATCGTGGTCCGCAGGTGCCCGACGTGCATCTCCTTCGCCACGTTCGGCGAGGAGTACTCGACGACGACCTTCTGCGGCGCGCCGGTGGCGGGGACGCCGAGCCGGTCGTCCCGCAGGGCCCGCTGGGCCTCGCCGGCGATCCAGTCGTCGCTGAGCGTCAGGTTGATGAAGCCCGGGCCGCTGACCTGCACGTCCGCCACGACGCCGGCGGTGTCGAGGTGCTTGACGATCTCGTCGGCCACGTCTCGCGGCTTGCGGCCCAGCTTCTTGGCCAGCGGCAGCGCCACGTTGGCCTGAAGGTCGGCGAACTGCGACGGCCGGATGACCGGGTCGGCGTCCGCGTACGACGGTCCGAAGGCGGCGCTCAAGGCGTCCTGGACCCGGGCGGCGAGTACGAGTTGCGGATCGGGCATGTTCCAAGGTTATCGGCGCGCGCGCACCGCATGGCACGGGTTTCCGGCGGTGCGGGACGGCGCGTCACGCCTTGCCGCGGCCGAGTTTCGCGGTGACGGCGGGGACGTACCGGAGGACGACGGTGAGCAGCGCTGCGGCGGCGACGGCGATCGCCAGCGCGACGGCGTCGTTGCGCGTGTCGGCGGTCCGCAGCGCGAAGAACCGGCGCAGCGGCGGGACGCCGAGGACGATGGCGAACGCGGCGCCCATCGCCGCGACGAGGCCGAGCCGCCACCAGTTCCACGGCCGCGCGATCAGCACCAGCACCCACAAAGTGAGGACGAACAGCGCAAGGGAGGCGGTCGTGCTGTCGTCGGCGAACCCGCCGGTCGGCCGCTCGGTCGCCAGGTAGTAGCCGGCGAAGGTGGTGCCGCCGCAGGCGATCCCGGCCGGTATCGCGAACCGGAGGACGCGCGGCACGAAGCCGGGGCGGGCCCGCTCGGTGTTCGGCGCGAGCGCGAGGAAGAACGCGGGGACGCCGATGGTCAGCGAGCTGATCAGCGTCAGGTGCCGGGGCAGGAACGGGAACCGGACGTGCGCGAGCCCGACGAGCACCACCAGGATGATCGAGCACACGGTCTTGGTGCCACCCTGGCCAGGCCCTCGATCGCGGGCAGCTCCTGGACCAGGCAGCGCCGCCGCCCGAGCCGGACGACCCCGACCGCGAACGCGATGCTGGTCATCAGCACGAGTCCCTCGGGGATCATCGTCACGACGCCCGCGACCGCGCCGACCACCGCCTCGGAGGCGCTCCGGGCGGCGGAGAACTGGCTGACGAACAGCAGGACCGCGGCCGGGACGATCAGCCAGGTCACGTACTTGAGGAACGCGTTGATGCCCGCCATCAGCTCCGAGCGCGCCAGCGAGAACCGGCTCGCCTCCTCCACCAGCCGCGCCGCGTAGGCGTCCCGGCCGACCTTCGCGGCGGTGAACGCGCCGCCGCCCGCCACCACGAAGCCGCCCGACCGCACGTTCGCCCCGGCCGCCTTGCGGACCGCGTCGGCCTCCCCGGTCAGCAGCGACTCGTCGACCTCCAGGCCGTCGGAGGACACCACGCCGCGGTCCACGACGATCCGGTCCCCGGACCTGAGCACGATCAGGTCGTCCAGCACGACGTCCTGCTGCGCGACCTCGCGGACGGCGCCGTCCCGCCGCCCCCGCACGGGCGTCTCGCCGACCACCGCGAGCCGGTCCAGGGTCCGCTTGGCGCGCAGCTCCCGCACGACCCCGATCGCCGAGTTCGCCACGATGATCAGCCCGAACAGCCCGTCCTGCCACTGCCCGAAGACCAGCACGAGCACCAGCAGCGAGCCGATCAGCGCGTTGAACCGGGTCAGCACGTTCGCGCGGACGATCTCCGGCACGGACCGGCTGGAGCGGCGCGGGACGTCGTTGGTGCGGCCCGCCGCGACGCGGTCGCGCACCTCGGCGTCCGTGAGGCCCCGCCCGGCCGGCGCCGGCACCCCGTTCACACGGGCGATCTCCCCGGACCGTCCGGGACTATGTCGGGGCGGGCGGCTCGGTCCGCTCCGGCGCGGCGTGCTCCGCGGTGCGTTCGGCGGTGCGCTCCGCAGCGCGTTCCGTGTTGCGCTCCGCGGCGGGCGCCGGGGCGTCCGGGGCCGGTTCCGCGGGCTTCGGTGCCTCCGCGGGCCGCTCGTGCGGCCGCGGGGCCCTGTCCGCCTTGTCCTGGGAGTCGCGCTCGCCGTGCGTCCACCGGCCGAACCGGGACGTCCGCGTCGCCGCGACCTGCTCGCGGATCCGCTCCACGATCCGCCCGGCCGCCAGCCGGTGCGCCAGCTCGCACGCCGAGGCGATCGCGCGGGCGTGCGACGCCCCGTGCGCGATCACGACCGTCCCGTTCAGGCCGAGCAGCACGCCCCCGCCGTAGGTGTCGGGGTCGAGGCGCTCGCGCAGCTCCAGCAGCCGCCGCCGCTGCAGCAGCGCGCCGACCCGCGCGGGCGCGCTCGCGGTCATCGCGGTCCGGATCTCCGCGAACGCGGTCCGGATCGTCCCCTCCATGGTCTTGAGCGCGACGTTGCCGGTGAAGCCGTCGGTCACGACCACGTTCACCGCGCCGCGCAGCAGGTCGTGGCCCTCCACGTTCCCGGCGAACTCGATGCCGTGGCTGCCGCCCGACAGCAGCTCGTGGGCCCGCTTGGTGACCTTGTTGCCCTTGCCCGGCTCGGACCCGATCGTCAGCAGCCCGACGCTCGGCCGCTCGACGCCCAGCAGGATCTGCGCGTACGCGGTGCCGAGCGCGGCGAACTGCACGAGCCCCTCCGGCTTGACGTCCACCGTCGCGCCCGCGTCCAGCAGGATCGTCGGACGCGGCGTCGTCGGCAGCGCCACCGCGATCGCGGGCCGCATCACGCCCTGCTGGCCCTTCAGCCGCAGCCGGGCCGTCGCGACGACCCCGGCGGTGCTGCCCGCCGACACCAGCGCCGACGCCCGGCCTTGCTTGATCAGGTGGCAGGCGATCGCGATCGAGGACTTCGGCTTGCGCCAGCTCGCGAGCGCGCCCTCGCCCATGTCGAGGGCCTCGTCGGCGTGCACGATCGGGATCTTCCCGGCGAAGCCGTGCCGGTCCAGCTCGCGCTGGATCCGCGGCGCCTGCCCGACCAGCACCACCCGCACGCCGTGGTCGCGGACCGCGTCCACCGCGCCCTCGATGATCTCCCCGGGCGCGTGGTCGCCGCCCATCGTGTCGACCGCGATCGGCAGCGGCCGCACCGTCGCCGGCCGGCGGGGCGGGCGCGGCGGCTCGCCTTGACCGGTCATGGGTCGCTCCAGGAGGGGTGAGGGAGATGAGGCGCCCGCGAGACGCGCAGCTCATCGCATGGTAAGTCCTCGGTTCGGATGCCTTGGCGGTGCCGGCCGGGAGGTGGCGAGCCTCACGTGCCCGCGCGGGCCGGGCGTCCGGGTGGGCCGGCGGCCCGCGCAGCCGGGCAACGAATCCGCATGATCAGGGAAAAGTCCGGCACTCAGTGCATGTGATCCAGTACGGACGGTGATGTACCGGACGTGGAAATGGTGATGAATCGCAAGAAGGCCCTGCTTCTCGGCTCCGCCGTGCTCCTCGTCCTGGTGGTCGCGGGCGGCGCCGCGTGGCTGCTGGTGACCTCGGGCGGCGACCTGAGCTACAAGACGCAGGCGGCGCTGCGCAAGGCGCTGCCGGCGAAGGCCGCCGACGAGCTGACCGTCCGCGGGCTGTCCCTGCAGTCGCCGCTGAAGTGCGAGGACCTGCCCGGCTGGACCAAGCAGCGGATGCGAGTGTCCTGCAGTGGCACGACCGCCGACAACAAGCAGGTCAGGGTGCTCGGCAGCGGCGAGGAGTCGTCGAAGAGGAACTACTTCACGATCCTCGTGGACGGCCGCCCCGTCGTGGAGAACGCGCAGTGCCTGGGCGCGTCCTGCCACAAGAAGACCGGCTAGGACGGCGCCGTAGGGCTGCGCCGCCGCGCGGTCAGGAGCAGCCGAGGCCGAGGCAGCCCTGCTCCAGGACGCGGCGCCCCGCGACGGTGACGGTGTAGTCCTCGACCGGGCGGGCGCCGTCGGCGTTGCGGGCGGTGCCGGCCACCACGACGGGCCGGCCGTCCTTCGTCCGCGCGGTGCACGACACCCGCACGGTGCCGCCCGTCTTCGGCGTCTTGCAGGACGGGCGGGCCTTCAGCCGGATGCCGCGCTTCTTCAGTTCCGCCGAGACGCCGTCGGTGACGGCGTTGCGGTAGGACTCCTCGGAGATCCGCTGCATCACCTTGCACCCGGACACGCCCGCGGCCAGCACCACCGCCAGGACCAGGGCCTGCACGAACCTCATACCGTCTCCTCCGCCCGCAGCACCTCCGCGACCGCGTCGGCGACGGCGTCCGGCCGGTCGAGCTGGACCATGTGCCGCGAGTCCGGCAGATCGACCTGGCCGCCGTACGGCGTCATCTTCGCCAGCCGTGCGTGCCCTTCGGACCAGGCGCGCTTCTTGTCCTCGCCCCTGACGTCGCCGAGCGCGGTCAGCACGACCAGCGGGACGGCCGGGAACGGGCGGCGCTCGCGGAGCCGCAGCAGGTCGGCGGCCTGCTCGCGGTACGCGGCGTCCTCGGCGATGACCGTCCCGAGGACGGTCCCGCGCCCGTACACCGACCGGACGACCGGGTCCGGGACGGGTTCGTCGCGGCGGCTGGTGCGCTTCAGGACCTCGCGGCGGCCGAGCGGCCCGAGCACCTTCGCCAGCCGCGTCGCGGCGAGGACGGCCCCGGCCGCGGTCGCCAGCGGCGTCGCGAGCGCCGCGAACCGGACGAACGCGTGCGGGTCCGGCTCGTAGCTCGGATCGACCAGGACGAGGCCGCGCACGAGGTCCGGGCGGAGCCGGGCGAGCGCCTCGACGTGGAACCCGGCCATGGAGTGCCCGACGGCGATCACCGGCCGGCCGGCCCGTTCGGCGAGCGCCGCGAGGATCGCGGCCTCGCGGCGCAGCGTCGGCGCGGCGATCGCGGCGGGGCTGAGGCCGAGCCCGGGACGGTCGAAGGCGATCACCCGGTTGCGGTCGCGCAGCAGGTCGACGCTGGGCCGCCAGTCGAACCAGGCGCCGCCGAGGCCGGAGCTGAGCAGCAGCGGCGGGCCGTCCGCTGGCCCCTCCTCGACCACGTGGACCTGCTCGCGGCCGGCGTTCACGATCTCGCCGGCGGCGTCTCCGCCGGCGCTGGCGGGGGCGCTCATGGGCTCGCTCATAGGGGCGTCTTCTCCCGTAGCGGTGGCGGGGACGCCGGGACGCGCCCGGCGTTACGGCGGTCGGCGTAGAGCGCGAAGGCGATCAGCAGCAGCCCCGCGCACAGGACGGAGATCTGCACGCGCTGGATGATGCCGAGCCAGCGGCCCAGGTACATCGCGAGCAGCGTGCTCAGCGCGAACACGCTCTCGGCCGCGGCGACCACCCAGCCCCAGCGGGCGAGCAGGGGCCACCACCCGTAGCGGCGCGCGGCCAGCGACAGCAGGAACAGCGCGATCACCCCGCAGGTGATCACGACGGTGCTGGTGACGGAGTGGAACTCGTGCGAGAACGAGACGTGCCCGGAGCGCTCCCGCAGGGCGCACCAGGTCTCCAGGTTCGGCGCGCAGTCCAGCGGGAACGAGGCGTCGCCGATCGCCCAGCCGCCGAACAGGGCGAGGAACGCCCAGCCGGCGACGGCGAGCGGCCGGCGCGACAGCTTCCGCAGCGCCCCGAGCGCCACGATGATCGACAGGACCCCGGTGACCAGGTCGCCGCCGCTGTAGACGAGGTGGAAGGGCTGGTCGATGGCCGACAGCTCGCTGACGTAGCCGTTGACGACGTCCAGGTCGGGGCTCAGCCAGTTCTCCAGGAAGAACGACGCGTAGAACAGCGCCGCCAGGAACGCCAGGACGATCACATAGCGTGGGGCGACCCCCGGCCCGGAGCCGCCCGGCCCGCGGTCGGGCTCTGCGCCCGCGGAAAGGCCTGTGCCAGGGTCGGGACCTGTGCCGGGGTCGGATCCGCCTGCCCGCCCGGCCGCGCCGTCTGCGTCATGGGAGTGCACACCAGCCCCTTCGCCCGTCCGTGCCGCCCCCGCCAGTATTTCCGAAACCGTGTCAGCGTGTGACCTGGGGTGTGGTTTCCGGAGTATCCGCTGGCCGAAGCGTGGTTCGCGGATGGCGGCGGGGACGGATCGCCCGTCACCGTTGGTCCTGCGTTGACCTGACGTGGTGTAGTCGTTGAATGTGACCCAGAACGTCCGCGATGGTGCGCACTTGACCAGCTTTTTCCCTACTCTGTTGGGGGTACTGATTCGGTACGAACCGGTGCCAAGCGAATGAACGGGGGTCTTCTGCTTCAGGCTGATCACCGTCCGTGACGGCGCGCCAGGGGCGCGCTTCCCCGCTGACATAAGGAGTACCAACACGTGACACTGGTGAACGACGCGGCTCCCGCAGTGCGATCCACAGGTCGCAAGTTCCGCGCCTTCACGGCGAAGCACCTGGACGAGCTCACCGCTCGCGCCGGACTGTCGCCCGAACAGCGGCTCGCGACCCGCGCGGTCGCGACGGTCCTGCCCTTCCGGACCAACGCCTACGTCATTGAGGAGCTCATCGACTGGTCGGCCGCTCCGGATGACCCGATCTACCGGCTCGTCTTCCCGCAGGAGGACATGCTCCCCGCCGAGGACGTCGCACGGCTGTCCGACCTGCTGCGCAGGGAGGCCCCCAAGGCCGAGGTCGAGGCCGCCGCGCACGCGGTGCGGATGAAACTGAACCCGCACCCCGCGGGGCAGATGGAGCTCAACATCCCGAGCTTCGGGGACGGCAAGATCCCCGGGATGCAGCACAAGTACGGCGAGACGGTCCTGTACTTCCCCAAGCAGGGGCAGACCTGCCACGCGTACTGCACGTACTGCTTCCGCTGGGCCCAGTTCATCGGTGAGCCCGACCTGAAGATGGCCGGCGACGAGCCCACCGCGCTGCGCGACTACCTGCTCGCGCACCCCGAGGTGACCAACGTCCTGTTCACCGGCGGCGACGCCATGATCATGGGCGAGCCGGTGCTGCGCCGCTACATCGAGCCGCTGCTGGAGCTCGAGCAGCTGGAGGCCATCCGGATCGGCACCAAGTCGCTGGCGTACTGGCCGCAGAAGTTCGTCACCGACCCCGACGCCGACGACATGCTCCGGCTGTTCGAGGAGGTCGTCGAGTCCGGCAAGAACCTCGCCTTCATGGCGCACTTCTCGCACCCGCGCGAGCTCGAGCCGCTCATGGTCGCCGAGGCCTGCCGCCGCATCCGCGACACCGGTGCGGTCATCCGCACCCAGGCCCCGCTCATCAGGACGATCAACGACGACGCCGCCGTCTGGGAGGACATGTGGCGGACTCAGACCCGGATGGGCCTGATCCCGTACTACATGTTCGTCGAGCGCGACACCGGGCCGCAGGACTACTTCGCCGTCCCGCTGGCGCGCGCGTACGAGATCTTCCGGGACGCCTACAGCAACGTCTCGGGGCTCTCCCGGACGGTCCGGGGCCCGTCGATGTCCGCGACGCCCGGCAAGGTGTGCGTGGACGGCGTCATCGACCTGATGGGCGAGAAGGTGTTCGCCCTGCACTTCATCCAGTGCCGTGACGCGGACCTGGTGGGCAAGCCCTTCTTCGCCAAGTACGACCCGGACGCGGCCTGGCTGGACGACCTCAAGCCCGCCTTCGCCGACCGGTTCCCCTGGGAGAAGTAGGTAGATTCCGGACGCCGCCTGAGTACCCGTACTCAGGCGGCTCCCCGGGGCGCGCGGTGAGGATGGCGGCATGTCCTCCTCCTTCACCGCCCGCGCCGGCCGGCCCGGACGCCCGGGCCGCACCCCGGCCGAGTGGGTGCGGCTCGCCGTGGCCGCTTCTTACGGCACCGCCGTCCTCGTGACGACCGCGATCGTCCTCGGATACGACCTGTTCGCCGACGACCCGGGCTTCATCGGCATCTGGCTCCTCCTGATCACCGCGCCGCTGTCGATGGTGGGCATGTACCTCCTGGATTATCTCGGGAACATGCCGGACGCCCTCGGCACCTTCATGCTCTACGCCGTGACGACCGTGTCCGGCGCCCTGCAGACCTGGCTGCTGTGGCCCCCGCGCAGGCCCCGCCGCCGCGAGGCGGAGGCTCCGCCCGCGTAGCCGGCGCCGTCAGCGCAGGTGGCGGTGGAGGGTGAGCGCGGCCAGCACGGCGGCGGCCCCGCACAGGGCGATGACCTGCGACGGGGCCAGCAGGCCGCCGAGCGCGCCGGCGCCGCCGATCGCCGCGGCCTGGCCGGTCATGATCCCCGTGTTCGCCAGCCCGATCGCCTGGCCGCGGACCTCCTCCGGCGCCGCGTCCACCAGCCGGCGCTGGAGCGGCAGGTCGTAGCCGAGCCCCACCGTCCCGGCCAGCATCAGCGCGCAGGCCGCCGGCAGCGGCGGGTGCAGGACGAACAGCAGCAGCGGCGCGCCCGTCAGCAGCGCCAGCGGGAAGGTCAGCCGGTCGCGCAGGTCCGGCCGGATCCAGCGGCCGATCAGCAGGTTGCCCGCGAACATCCCGGCCGCGGCCGACGACAGCATCAGCCCCGCCGCCGCCGGATCGCCCAGCTCGCCCGCATACGGGATCGCCATCCCCTCCGACCCGACGGACAGCGACAGCGGCACCCAGAACGCCAGCAGCAGGCCGCGCGTCGTGCGGTCGCCGAGCAGGCGCCGGTTCACCCGCCAGGTCTCGCGGGCCACCCCGGAGCCCCCGCGGTTCGGCGCCGGCACGTCCGGCAGGCCGGACCGGGCGAGCGCCGCGGCGACGGCGGCGCTGCCCGCGGCCAGCCAGAGCGTCCCCGCCGGGGACAGCGCCGCCAGCATCAGCCCGCCGGCCGCCTGCCCGGCGATCTGCGCCCCGGCGGACGTCATCGTGAACAGCGACCGGCCCAGCACGAACCCGTCGCCCGGCAGCAGGGCGGGCAGCCGGCCCTGCACGGTCGCGCCGCCGACCGGCGCGAACAGCCCCAGCAGCGTGATCAGCGCGATCGTCGCCGGGAGCGGGACGACGCCGCACGCCAGCACGGCCGTGACCGCGAGGCGCAGCAGGTGGTAGCCGGTGAGCAGCCGCCGCATCGGGACCCGGTCGGCCAGCGACAGCAGCAGCGCGCCGCCGACGACGTACGGGAGCATGCCCGCGCAGAACACCAGCGCGGCGGCGAGCGTGGACCCGGTCTGCTCGAACGCCTGCACCGACAGCGCGATCGTCCGGATCGAGTCGCCGGCCACCAGCAGCGTCTGCAGGCCGAACAGGGTGCGGAACTCGGGGACGCCGAAGACGTCGCGGTACCGCGCGGACGCGGCCCGCCCGGCGGAGGCGGAGGGTGCCGTCATGGCGACCAGGCTCCGCCGCGCGCCCCGCCGGGGGACAATGTTTCGGGGAGGAACGAAACATGTACCGGATCGAGGTGGGGCAGGGCGACCTCGCGGCCGGCCGCTTCGGGATCGCGCCGCTGCACGAGGCGATCACCGCGATCGGCCTCGCCGCCGGCCGCACGCCCGCCGGCCCCGTCCGCCCCTGGGTGGAGCTGGCGCGCCCCAGGTACGCGGCGATCGCCGCCGACCCCGCCGTCCGGGCGCTGGCCTTCCTGCGGCGCCGCCACGGCTACATGGCCGACTTCATCCAGCCGCCGCCCGCGCGCCCGAACCTCACCGTCGCCGAGCAGCTCGCCGTCGCCCGCGCCACACCCCTCGAACAGGCCCGCGAGGAGATCGCACGCAACCTCGACGGCCTCCCAGCGCCCGAGGAAGACGTCCGGGATGTCCTGGACGCCCCCGACGTCGTGCGGCGCCTCAGCGACGCGCTGGAGGCCGCGTGGGGCACCCTCGTCGAGCCGGACTGGCCGGTGCTGCGCTCGATCCTGGAGCAGGACATCGTGCACCGCGCCGGACGGCTCGCCGCCTACGGCTGGGCGGAGGCCCTCGACGGCCTGTCCCGGCAGGTCCGGTGGCGCGGCGGCGCGATCGAGGTCGACATCCCGGATGAGGGCGCGTACCGGCTGGACGGCGCCGGGCTGATGTTCGTCCCGACCGTGTTCTCCGAGCTGGGCGTCGCGCTGGAGCGGGCCTGGCCGTACACGCTGATGTACCGGGCCAGGGGAGTGGCGGCGCTGTGGGAGGGCCGGGAGCCGCGCGAGGACGACGCGCTCGCCCGGCTGCTCGGCCGCACCCGCGCCGACCTGCTGCGCGCCCTGGCCGAGCCCGCCACGACGACCTGGCTCGGCGCCCGGCTGCGGCTGAGCCTCGGCGGCGTCGGCGACCACCTCGCGGTGCTGCGCGCGTCCGGGCTCGTCACCCGCGAGCGCAGCGGCAGGTCCGTGCTGTACCGGCGGACGGCCGTGGGGGACGTGCTGGTCGGCGCCTCGTGAGGCCGCCCCGGTGATCGCCGGGACGGCCGCACGGGGCGGACCGGCGCGGCGGCGTCAGATGCCGAACTCGGGGACGACCGTGGCGCGGGCCAGCGTGTGCGCGGTGATGTTGAAGCCCGCGACGGCCGGGGAGACGTCGGAGTCGATCCCGAGCGACTCCACGTCCAGCGCGTGCACCGTGAACACGTACCGGTGCGGGTCGCCGGGCGGCGGCGCGGCGCCGCCGAAGTCCTTGCTGCCGAAGTCGTTGCGGGCGTGGATCCCGATCTTGGAGTCGGCGGTGCCCGCGCCCGCCGGCAGCTCGGTGACGTCCGCCGGGATGTCGAACAGCGTCCAGTGCCAGAATCCGCTGCCGGTGGGGGCGTCGGGGTCGTAGCAGGTCACGGCGAAGCTCCTGGTCTCCGCCGGGAAACCCGACCAGCTCAGGTGCGGCGACAGGTTCGCGCCGTCGAATCCCCAGCCGTTGTAGACGTGCTTGTCGCCGAACCGCTCGCCGTCGGTGACGTCGTCGCTGGTCACGGTGAACGACGGCACCTCGGGCAGGTGCTCGTGCGGAAGTGGTGCCCGGCCGGCCATGGCGACCTCCTCGTCAAAGGATCAGTTGTCACTCCATCTCTATCAGGCGGGTCAGGTCTTGACGGCGCCCATGGTGAACCCGGTGACGAACCGGTCCAGGAACAGGTTGAACAGGAACGCGATCGGCACCGCGGTGATCACCGTGGCGGCCTGCAGCGACTGCCAGAAGAACACGTCCCCGCGCACCAGCTGCGTCGGGACGCCGGTGCTGACGACCATCTGCGGGCTCGCCGACACGAACGCCAGCGCGTACACGAACTCGCTGGCCGTGAGCGTGAAGCTGAACACCACTACCGCGACGATCCCGGGGAACACCAGCGGCAGCACGGCGCGCAGGAACGCGCCGAGCCTGCTGTAGCCGTCCACCATCGCCTGCTCCTCGACGTCCTTCGGGACGGCCCGCAGGAACCCGATCAGCAGCCACACCGACACCGGCACGGTGATCGTCGGATACACGACGATCATCGACCAGAGGCTGTCCTCCAGGTGCAGCCACACCACGACACGGGTCAGCGACAGGAACAGCAGCGACGGCGGCACCAGGTAGACCATGAAGATCCCGATGCCCATCGGGGTGCCCCACGGCCGGTCCAGCCGCGCCAGCGAGTACGCGGCGGGCAGCGCGAGCAGCAGCGTGATCACCACGACGAGCGCCCCGACGATCAGCGTGTTCGCCACGAACGTCAGGAACGGGGTGTCGGTGAACAGGAACGTCACATGGTCGGGCGTCGCCGGCTTGTTGAAGAAGAACGGATTGCTGTCCGGGTCGTACAGGTCCTGGTTCTGCTTGAACGCGCTGACGAGGCTCCACAGGAACGGCAGCGCGCACACCAGCGCCGCCAGGACCGCCGCCCCGTACACGCCGCACCGCGCCGCCACGTGCCGCAGCGCATAGTGCCGCCGCAGCCGCTCGACCTCCCGGGCGCCCCGCCGCGCGGGCCCCGCCGCGGCGGTCACTGCGGCTCCAGCCTTCGGACGGCGCGCAGGATCGCGACCGCGCCCGCGAGCAGCAGCGGGAACAGGAACAGCGCGATCGCCGCGCCCTGCCCGACGTCGCCGCCCTCGATGCCCCGGAAGTACGCCCACGACGCCAGCACGTCCGTGGAGTGCGTCGGCCCGCCGCGCGTCAGCACGTACGGGACGGTCATGTCGGTGAACGTCATGATCGCGCCGAACAGCCCGGCGACCGCGATCACCGGCAGCGTCAGCGGGATCGTCACCTCGAACATCCGCCGCCAGAACCCGGCGCCGTCGATCCGGGCCGCCTCGTCGATGTCGCGCGGGATCGCCACCAGCCCCGCCATCATGATCACCGCGGCGAGCGGGGTCAGCCGCCACGCCTGCACCGCGACCACCGAGCCCATCGCCGTCCACGGCCGGCCGAGCCACACCACGTTCCCGCTGATCAGCCCCGCGTGCCGGAGCACCCAGTCGACGGGGGAGTAGATCGAGTCCAGGAACCACAGCCACGAGATCGTCGACAGCGCGACCGGCGTCGTCCACGGCAGCAGCACCAGGAACCGGACGAACCACTTGCCGTGGAAGTCGGCGACCAGGACGTTCGCGAGGATCTTCCCGAACACCACGATCAGCACCATGCTGGCCCCGGTGAACACCAGGGTGTTCACCAGCGCCCGCCAGAACACCCCGTCGTGGAAGATCTCGGTGAAGTTGCGGAACCCGACGAAATCGAACGACGGGTCGCCGGTCGTCACGTCGGAGAACGCGAACGCGACGGCCAGCAGGAACGGCACGCCGACCAGCGCGACGATGTAGACGACCGACGGCAGCAGCAGCGCCCACGCCAGGAACCCGTCCCGGTCGGCGAGGCCCGCCCGGGTCCGCGCCCGGCGCCGGACGGCGGGCGCGGCCGTCACCGCGCGCCCCCGATCGTCTCCGGCTCCGCCCGCACGCCCTCCGCCGCGTCGAAGAACCGCAGCCGCTCCGCCTCCACCGCGAACGCGTGCGTCTCGCCCGCCGCGATCGGCGTGACCACCGTCGCGGGCAGCCGAGCGATCACCCGGGTGTCCTCGCCGAGGCCCGTCACCGTCCCGTACACGTGCCGGTCGCCGGACAGGTACTCCATCCGCTCGACGCTCAGCGGCATCGTCACCCGCCGGCCCGCCGGGACGACCTCCGCGGGCAGCAGGTGCTCCGGCCGGAAACCGACCAGCCGGTCACCGCGCTTCACCAGGTTCATCGGCGGCGACCCGATGAACGTCGCGACGAACGTGTCGGCCGGGTCGTCGTACACCTCCTGCGGCGTCCCGGCCTGCCGCACCCGGCCGTGCTCCAGCACCGCGATCCGGTCGCCGAGGCCCATCGCCTCGGCCTGGTCGTGCGTCACGTAGATCGTCGTCGTGCCGACCCGCTCCTGGAACCGCTTCAGCTCGTCGCGCGCCGTCGCCCGCATCTTCGCGTCCAGGTTCGACAGCGGCTCGTCCAACAGGAACACCGCCGGGTCCCGGACCAGCGCCCGCGCCAGCGCGACCCGCTGCCGCTCACCGCCCGACAGCTGCCGCGGCTTGCGGCGCAGCAGCGGCTCGATCTCCAGCAGCTCCGCCGCCCAGCGCGCCTTCTCCGCCCGCTCCGCCTTGTCCATCCGCTCGGCCCGCAGCGGGAAGACGATGTTGTCCCGCACCGTCTTGTGCGGGTACAGGGCGTACGACTGGAACACCATCGCGATCTGCCGGACCCGCGGCGGCAGCCCGTTCACCACGTTCCCGCCGATCAGCACCTCGCCCTCCGTCGGCTGCTCCAGGCCCGCGATCGTGCGCAGCAGCGTCGTCTTCCCGCACCCCGACGGCCCGAGCAGCACCAGGTACTCGCCGGGCTCCGCCGCGAGGTCCACCCCGTCCAGCGCCCGCACCGCGTCCCCGCGCCGGCGCCGCCGCGCCCGCACATGCCCGTCGAACGTCTTCACCAGGCCCTTGACCTCGACCGTGTTCATAGGGCGTTCAGCCGCCCACGAGGCCGCGGCCGCGCCAGTTCTTGAAGATCGCGTCGATCTGGCGCTCGGCGTCCGCGACGGCCCGCCGCGGGGACGCCTGGCCGCGCGCGGCGCGGCCGAACATGGTGGGCAGCAGGTTGGTGTTGAAGATCTCGCCGATCGCCGGGTTCGACGGGCCCGGATAGCCGATGTTCGCGCTCCACGACGTCGCGCTCTTCAGCAGGCTCAGCTTGTTCGCCGGCTTCGCCCCGTACGGGTCGGCGTCGAGCCAGCCGTTCAGCTGCGGGACCAGCGACGGCCACCCCGGCAGGTCGTACAGCTCCGAGTTGTAGGTGACGGCCGGGAAGTTCGCCGTGTAGTGCAGCAGGAACTCCTTGGCCGCCGCCGCGTTCGGCGAGTACTTCGGGACGATCCACTGCTGGATGACGTGCTGCGCCGCCAGCGCCGCCTTAGGACCGCGCAGCGCCGGGGTGAAGAAGATGTCGTCGCCGATCGTCCGGTTGGTGCCCATCGCGGTCCGCCACGCGGAGATCGAGTTCAGGATGTAGGACGACTTGCCCGCGATCAGCGCCTGGTTGTTGGACGCCGGCACCCACGAGAACACCTCGCTGGTCTCCGCCTGCTTGAACAGGTGGGCCATGTACTCCACGGCCGCGACGGTCGCGTCGGAGTTGATCGCGACCCGCTCGTTCTCGTCCTGGACGGACCCGCCGAACGACCACAGCAGCGCCCGCGCCGCCATGTTCGAGTCGGTCTCGGGGGACAGCCCGATCCCGCACGGCACCCCGGTCGTCTTCTTGATCTCGGTGGCGCCGCGGAGCAGGTCGTCCCAGCTGGCGGGGCCGTTCGGCATGCCCGCCTTCTGCCACATCGACTTGCGGTAGTCGCCGGGGTCGGGCGACCAGCCGGGGCAGTAGGCGTAGAAGTGCTTGGTGTTGGGGTTGTAGCTGGACTTGCGGCACAGTTCGAGCTGCTGGCCCCAGCGCCGGTTCGCCTCCTGCACCACGTCCGCCATGTCCAGCACGGACGGCTCGTACTGCGAGAAGGGCGCGATGTGCTGGATCAGGTCGTGGCCCTTGCCCGCCTGGATCTCCGACGCGGCGCGGCGCGGCACGTCCACCGTGTTGATGTGGTCGACGCGGACCTTGACGCCGACCCGCTTCCCCCAGTCGGCGAGGAACCTGTCGAACCACTTGTCGTGCCGCGGGATGAAGTGGCTCCACATCAGGATGCTGAGGGAACCGCCCAGCTTCGACGCGGGGGAGCTGAACACCTCCTTCGGCGCCTTGCCGGTGGCCTTCGCCTCCGGCCCGCTGCTCTCGCTGGCGCAAGCCGCCAGCACGCCGTAGCCGCCCGCGGCGAGCGCCGTGGAGGACAGGAAGCCGCGTCTGCTGAGCCCGTGCCCGGTGGGCGGGTGCGCGCCGAGTCCGTGCCGGCTGGGGTCGGGGATGTCGAGCGGGTCGGCCATGGGGAGTCTCCCTCGCCGCTGGAGGTCTCCCCTCGACGGTAGATCCGCCGGGGCGTCTCATCCAGAGACGATCCGGTAACTCCCCGTAACTCTGGCCGCGCCCGTCACAGCCGCATCCGCTGTGACGCGGATCACTTCCCGGCGGCCTCGCTGTAGGCCTCGATGACCTCTTCCGGGTCGCCGTCCATCCGCATCCGGCCCTCGTCGATCCAGATGACCCGGTCGCACATCTCCTTGACCGTGTCCAGCTGGTGCGCGACGAGGAAGACCGCGCCGGCCTCCTTGCGCAGCTCCTCGATCCGCTTCTTGCTCTTGCGCTTGAACTTGGCGTCGCCGGTGGCGAGCGCCTCGTCGATCAGCAGCACGTCGTGGGTCTTCGCCGCGGCGATCGCGAACCGGAGCCGCGCCCCCATGCCGGACGAGTACGTCCGCATCGGGTACTGGATGAACCCCTCCTTGAGGCCCGCGAAGTCCACGATCTTCTGGTACTGGGCCTTCGTCTGCGACGGGGTCATCCCCATCGCCAGGCAGCCGAGGACGATGTTGCGCTCGCCCGTCAGGTCCTTCATCAGGGCCGCGTTCACGCCGAGCAGGGACGGCTGGCCGTCGGTGTACACCGCGCCGCTGTGCGGCGGCAGCAGCCCCGCGATCGCCTTCAGCAGCGTCGACTTGCCGGAGCCGTTGGTGCCGATGATCCCGACCGCCTCGCCGCGGTACGCGACGAACGACAGCCCCTTGATCGCGTGGACCTCCTTCATCGAAGGACGGTTCTTGCGGCGCAGCACCCGGGAGAACGCGCTGGCGGCGTTGCCCTTCCCGCCCGCGCCGTACACGCGGTAGATGATGTGCAGGTCGTCGACGACGACGATCGGCTCGCGCGTGGGGTCGACGTCGACGACCGTCCCGCCGCGCACCTTGGTGTCAGCCACGGCCGTAACGCTCCTCGGCGGTGAAGAAGAACAGGAACCCGCCGATCAGCGCGACCGCCGACCACGCACCCGCGTAGATCCACAGCTGGGTCGTGGACTCGGTCAGTTTGTGGTGCACGAAGTGGCGGTACTGGCCGAGCAGCTGGTGCCGGCTCAGCTCCACGTAGACGTAGGCGGGGTTGGCCTTGAGGATGTCGCCGATCCACGGATGCGCCTTGAGCGCGTGGCTGCGGTGCAGCAGGTCCGGGAGGCTGAAGATCACGCCGGACAGGTAGAGCCACGTCCGCATGATGAACGGCAGCAGCTGGCTGACGTCCCGGTTGAAGGCGCCGAGCCGCGCCATCACCATGCTGATCCCGACGTTGAACATCAGCTGCAGCAGCAGCACCGGGATGAACATCACCATCTGGACGTCGAGCGGCTCACCGAACGCGAACACGATGCCGAGCAGCACGACCAGCGACAGCAGGAGCTGCTGGAACTCCACGGTCGCGATGGCGAGCGGCAGCGTCGCGCGCGGGAAGTGCAGCGCCCTGATCAGCGACAGGTTGTCGCCGACCGACTTGGACCCCGAGGTGATCGAGCGCTGGGTGAACCCGAACATGAACACGCCCGTCACAAGGAAGGGAATGAAGTCCGGGACGCCCCGCTTGGTGTTGAGCAGGACGCCGAAGATCAGGTAGTAGACCGAGACGTTCAGGATCGGGGTCAGCAGCTGCCAGACCTGACCCAGTCGCGAGTCGGTGTACATCGAGATGTTCTTGGCCGAGGCGAACGCCCAGATGAAGTTGCGCCTCGCCCACACACTCTGGATGTACTTGCGCAGCGGGGGACGTGCCGCGCTCTGCCTCAATCCGTACCGTGCGGCGTAGGCGGCCAGCGTCTCGTTCACGTGAGGAGACTCCGCGATCGTGCCGACCGACTCGCCACCCGATGAACCGAGCCGTTGCGGGTGACTCATGCCGGGAAGCCTATTGCAGTCGATGATGTGTCAGTGACGTTCACCCGCATGTGACCCCCGAACTGAGATCATTACGGAATCTTGTCGTCGCCCCTGGGGATACCCGGGGCATGCGGTCCAACCATTCTCGGTCACTGCCCGTGCTGCGCTCACCCGGGTCCCCTCCGTCCGCCCGCCCCTGGTCGCGAACCGGCGCCCGCAACGCCTCCCGGGCCTGGCCGCGAACCGGCTCCCCGCCCTGGTCGCGCGGCCCGTACCGGGCGCTGCTCGGCCGGCTCGGACGGGCGGACCGGTGGGCGTTCGACCGGGTCGCCGCGGCCCGGCTGCCCGGCCTGGAGTACGTCCTGCCCCGGCTGTCGCGGACCGCCGACCACGGCGTGCTGTGGTTCACCACGGCGGCGGCGCTCGGGCTCACCCGGCGGCCCCGGCTGCGGCGCGCCGCGCTGCGCGGGTCGATCGCGATCGCGGTGGCGAGCCCGGTGGTGAACATCCTCGGCAAGCAGGCGTTCCGGCGGGCGCGCCCGGTCGTGGACCTGGTGCCGCCCATCCGGATCCGGTGGAAGCTGCCGACCTCGCACGCCTTCCCGTCCGGGCATTCGGCGTCCGCCGCCGCCTTCGCGGCCGGGGTGGCGCTGGAGGCGCCCGCCGCGGTCGCGGCACCGGTCGCGGTGACCGCCGCCGCCGTCGCGTTCGCCCGCGTCTACACCGGCGCGCACTACCCCGGCGACGTCCTCGCGGGCCTCGGCATCGGCGCGCTGGCCGGAGCGGGCACGCGGCTGGTGTGGCCCGCGCGCCCTCCGGTGGCCCGCGTGACCCGGGCCGAGGGCGAGGACGTCCAGGTCACCGATGACGGGCGCGGCCTCGTCGCGGTCGTCAACCCCGGCTCCGGCGGCGCGGGCGAGGCGACCCGGGGGATCCTGCCCGGCAGCGCCGAAGTGGCGGCCGGGCTGCTGGAGCGCGAGCTCCCCGCGGCGGAGCTCATCGTGCTGGAGCCCGGCCAGGACCTGCGGAAGGCGTTCGCGGAGGCCGCCGAGCGGGCGGACGTCCTCGGCGTCGTCGGCGGCGACGGCACCGTCAACGCGGCCGCGCGCGCCGCGCTCGACCACGACGTCCCGCTGCTGGTCGTGCCCGGCGGGACGTTCGACCACTTCGCCCGGGCTCTCGGCATCGAGGCGCCGGCGCAGGCGATCGCCGCGTACCGGGCCGGGCGGCTCGGCCGCGTGGACGTCGCCTACGCGGCGCACGCGGCGCCCGGATCCGGCGAGGGTGACGAGCGGCTGTTCCTGAACACGGCGAGCTTCGGCGCCTACACCGAGCTGGTCGACCGGCGCGAACGGCTGGAGAAGCGGCTCGGCAAGTGGCCCGCGCTGGCCGTCGCCGCCGTCCGGACGCTGCGGCACGCCGAGCCCGTTGACGCCGTCGTGGACGGGCACCGGCGGCACGTGTGGCTGGCGTTCGTCGGCAACGGCATGTTCGGCTCGCACGGCGCCGCGCCGACCTGGCGGGAGCGCCTCGACGACGGGTGCCTCGACGTCCGGATGGTCGCGACCGGCCGGCGCCTGCCCCGCGTCCGCGCGGTCGCCGCGGTCCTCGCCGGGCACCTGCACCTCACGCCCGGCTACCGGGCCTGGCGCGCCGGCGGCCTGGAGGTGCTGGCGGCGGCCGGCGAGCTGCGGCTGGCGCGGGACGGCGAGGTGTCACCGGTGCCCCCGCAGATCCGGTTCGGCAAGCACCCGCGGGCCCTCGCCGTCTTCCGTCCCGACGCCTGACCGCGGCCTGACGTTCGGTGAAGCTTCCCCGGCCTGTAACCCGGGCGCGACGGCGGGAGCCGGTTCTCAGCCGAACGCGAGGCCGAGGGAGCGGAGACCGACGACCACCGGCGAGCCGTTGTAGACCGGCTCGCCGGTGGTCGTGACGGTCCCGTAGCGGGCGCGCAGTTCCTGGAGGACGAGCCGCATCTCCATCCGGGCGAGCGCGGCGCCGAGGCAGAAGTGCGGGCCGTAACCGAACGCCAGACCCGGCGCCCCTGGACGTCTCATGACATCAAAACGGTCAACATTAGGCCCGAACGCCTCCGGATCACGGTTCGCCGACCCGTACAGAAGCATGACGTGATCGCCGGCCTCCACCTTCCGCCCGGCCAGGACGGCCGGGCGTGTCGCGGTGCGCAGGAAGTAGACGACCGGGGACGTCCAGCGCAGGATCTCCTCGATCGCCGTCGGCATCGCCTCCGGCCGCTTCATCGCCTCCCACTGGTCCGGGTTCTCCGCGAACGCCAGCAGCCCGCCGGAGATCGCGTGCCGGGTCGTCTCGTTGCCGGCGACGAGCAGCTGGATCAGGAACATCACCATCTCGATGTCGGTGAGCCGGTCCCCGTCCACCTCGGCCTGCGCGAGCTGGGAGATCACGTCGTCGCGCGGCGCGGCCCGCCGCTCGTTGGAGACCTCGACCAGGTAGAGGCCCGCCTCCATCCGCAGCGCGGCCCGCTCCTCGTCCGACAGCTCCGGCGCCGCCCCCGGGATGATGGACTCCGACCAGCGGAAGAACCGCGGCCAGTCGTCCTCCGGGATGCCGAGCAGCAGGCAGATCACCTGGAGCGGCAGCGGGACGGCCAGCTCCGCGACGACGTCGAACGGGCGGCCCGCCTCGACCGGCTCCAGCAGCGCGCGGATCCGCTCCCGGACCTCGCCCTCCAGCCGGCGCATCGCCGACGGCCGGAACGCGGGCGCGACCAGCCCCCGGTACCGGCCGTGCTCGGGCGGGTCCGTGTGCATGATCGTCGGCGGGGTGTCGAACGGCTTGCCGATCTCGTCGATCAGGATCCCGTCGCCCGACCGGTACGCCGCCGGGTCGCTCGCCACGGCGTGCACCGCCGCGTGCGACGCCGCCACCCACAGCGGCAGCGACGGATGCCGGACGAGCCCGCCCTCCGCGCGGACCTCCTCGTACAGCCCGTACGGATGGCCCTGCGCGTAGAACCCGTCGGGGAAGCCGCCCGGGATCACGGCAGGATGCCCTGCGGCCTCGGGATCCCGGCGTCGTCGCACATCGCGTAGTAGGCGTTGAGCGTGGACTCGCCGTCGGTGACGCCGGTGATGTTGCCGTCGGCGTCGTACTCGATGAACGCGCCTTCGAGGATGAACAGGATGTCGCTGTCCTCCTCGATGGTGAGGGTGTGGACGGAGCCGGGCGGCTCGTGGATGAAAGTCCCGGCGTGGTAGTCGATGCCGTACTCCTTGTAGCGCCACCGGCCGGAGAACGTGTAGGCGTGGACGCTGCCGGTGTGCTTGTGGGTGGGCAGCTGGAACCCGGCCTCGAACCGGTTGCGCACCACCCAGGTGTCCGGGGAGACCCTCAGGACCTGGAGGCCGACCGGGCCGATCGTGACCCAGGGGATGTCGTCGGAGTGGACGTGGCCGACCAGGGGACCGCTCGTCTCAGTCATGAAGCAAACGCTAGGTAGGCAATCGGGGACGCGCAAGACCCGCGATTCGCCGCGCCGCGCCCGGGTAGAAGACCGACGCCCGCGAACCGCTGGAGGAGGTACCCACATGGCGATGGGAGTCAGCCCCGCCGAGCTCACCGACGACGACCTGCTCCGGGAGCTGGGCCACCTGTACGAGACCCGGATGGACGCGCTCCGGCACGCCGCCGACCAGGCCTACGGCGAGCACACCCAGCGGACGGCCCAGCTGGAGGCCGAGTACCTGCGAAGGCGCCCGGCCCGCGAGATCGATCCGCAGCGCCTGCGCGAGGGCGCCCGCCTGCGCTGACCCGTCGACTGACCGAAGCCCCCACCACCGAACGCCGCCGCCCGGCCGCGCCACCGGCCGGGCGGTCGGCATGCCCGCGCCCGCCGCGCAGCGTCGTCCCCCGGGCTGATGTTCGTTTCCTTCCGGCAAAGGCGGGGGTGTCGGCCCGGAGAGGGGAGGAGGGTGCGGTGCCAGGATCCTGACGGGCGAGGACGCCCGGGATCCTCGGGGGGTGTGATCGGTGGGACGGACCCGGCGGGGGCGCCGCGGACGGGCGTCCGCGGACGAGCCAGGGCTGAGGGAGTGCGTGCGGCGCTGGTGGCCCTTCGCGGTCGGCGCGCTCGCGGCGACGGGCCTGCTGCTCGGCGTGTACCTGTGGGCTCCGCGCAAGACCGGCGCGTCGGCCGCCGCGGCCGGGCCGGCCCCGCGCGACTCCGCGCCGCCGGACACGTCCGCGCGTCCGATGGCGTCGTACACGACCCGGTTCCAGCCGGGGCAGCCGCGCGTCCGCAACATCGAGTTGGCCGCGCGGATGCTGGACGGCCAGGTCGTCCGGCCGGGCGCGACGTTCTCGTTCAACCGGATCGTCGGGCCGCGCACGCGGGGCCGCGGGTACGTCCCGGCGCCCGCGATCATGGGGTCGCGGCTGGTGAAGGACGTGGGCGGCGGCATCTGCCAGGTGTCCACGACGCTGTTCAACGCGGTGTTCCGGGCGGGCCTGGACATCCGGAAGGCGCGCGCGCACACCATGTGGATGCCGGAGTACCCGGAAGGCCGCGAGGCGGCGGTGGCCTACCCGAACCTCGACTTCACCTGGAAGAACGACACGGACGCGCCGGTGCGCATCCAGGTCGGCTATACGGGGGACTCGCTGACGGTGAGCCTGTGGGGGCACCGCCGGTACGAGGTCCGGTCGCGGACGTCGAAGCGGTACGGCTTCTCCCCGTACGAGACCGGTGTGGGACGCGGGCACAAGTGCGTCCCGATGGCGGGGCGGAAGGGCTTCAGCATCGACGTGTGGCGGACGCTGCTCGCCGCAGGCCACAGGGTCCACCGGGAGAAGTTCCACACCGAGTACCGCGCCCAGCCCGAGGTGACGTGCCTGTGACGGCGCGTGGCAGGGTGAGGGCATGAGCGTTCGCGAGGGAACGTACGAGCTGGGCCCCGGTGACGGGCGGCTGCTGCTCCGGACGAGCCGCAGCGGCCTCGGCCGGCGCGCCGGCCACGACCTGACCATCGAGGCGACCAACTGGACGGCGGAGGCGGTGGTCCGCGAGCCGCTGGAGGAGTCGTCCGGCAAGCTGGTCGTCGTGGTGGACGGCCTGGAGGTCCGGGAGGGCACCGGCGGCGTGAAGCCGCTGTCGGAGAAGGACCGGCTGGACATCGCGGACAACCTTCGCAAGGTGCTGGAGGCCCGCCACCACCCGGAGATCACCTTCACCGCGGCCGCGGTCCGCGCGCAGGCCGGGGAGATCGAGGGCGACCTGACCATCAGGGGCCGGACGAAGCCCGTCCGGGTCCGCGCCGAGCTCGACGGGGACCGGCTGCGCGGCGGGGCGACCGTGCAGCAGACCCGCTGGGGGGTCAAGCCGTTCTCGGCCTTCTTCGGCGCGCTGCGCCTCGCCGACGAGGTCGAGATCGAGTTCGACCTGCGCCTTCCGGTCGACGACTGAGCCTTCCGGTCGACGACCGAACCTCCCGGTCAACGACTGATCAACGCCGCCGCCGACCGGTCTCGGCGGAGTTCTGCCCCCACTAGTGTCCGAAGCTGCACATTTCAGGCATCGGGCCTCTGTGGGGGAATGCATGGCGGCGGTAAGCAGGCGGGACTTCGGCAAGGCGGCCGGGCTGGCCGGTCTCGGCGCGGCGGTGCCCGCGCTGGTGACGGGCTGCTCGTCCGGCGGTTCCGAGCGCGCCGCGCAGGCCGCCGCCGCACAGGCCGCGGCGACGCGGTCCTGGCGGGTGACCGGGACGGCGCTCGCCGGGCTCGGCAGCTTCGACGCGACGATGAAGAGCTTCATGCAGGCCCGCAACGTCCCCTCGGGGCAGCTCGCGGTCGTCCGCAAGGGCAAGCTGGTGCTGTCGCGCGGGTACACGTGGAGTTCCAGCACCGGCTTCACCACGCAGCCGACGACGCCGTTCCGCATGGCGAGCCTGAGCAAGCCGGTGACCGCGACGGCGGTCCTGCGGCTCGTCCAGGACGGAAAGCTGAAGCTCACCGACCGCGCCGCGACGCTGCTCGGCCTGCCGACCACCGCCGATCCGCGGCTGAAGGACGTCACTGTCCTGCGGCTGCTGCAGCACCTCGGCGGTTGGGACCGCGACATCACACCCGACCCGATGTTCCAGGACGCGGCGATCGCCAAGGCGCTCGGCCTCCCGCTGCCGGTGAAGCAGGCGAACATCATGAAGTACGTGTCGGCGCACAAGCTCGACCACGCGCCGGGCACCAAGTACGCCTACTCCAACTACGGCTTCATGCTGCTCGGCCGCATCATCGAGAAGGTCACCGGGCAGAGCTACGCGTCCTACGTGCAGAAGGCCGTGCTGGCGCCGCGCGGCATCAAGCGGATGAAGCTGGGCCACTCGCTCACCCCGGCGAGCGGCGAGGTCCACTACTACTCCGGCTACACGGCCCGGACCGTGTTCGACAACAGCGGCAAGACGGTGCCCACCCCCTACGGCGGCTTCAACCTGGAGAACATGGACTCGCACGGCGGCTGGCTCGCCACCGCGATGGACCTGACCCGGTTCGCCGGCATCTACGACGGCGGGACGAGCGTGCTGAACGCCACCTCCGTCAAGCGGGCGTTCACCAAGCCGGAGACCGGGATCAACGCCAACGGCTGGTACTACGGCTGCGGCTGGATGGTCCGGCCCGTCACCGGCGGCACCGGCATGAACACCTGGCACGACGGCAGCCTCGCCGGGACGAGCACGCTGCTCGTCCGCCGCAACGACGGCCTCGCCTGGGCCGTGCTGTTCGACCAGCGGCAGGAGGGCGGCGCGCCGAGCTACGGCGACATCGACCCGGCGCTGCACAAGGCCGCGAACGCGGTGAAGACCTGGCCGACGGGCGACCTCACCTCGAAGTACTTCTGACGCGGGCGGCGCGGGCGAACTGGTCGTCGAGCGTGCGCGGGAACGGCAGCATCCGGTGCCGTTCCCGCCACGGCGCGTACTGCCGGACGGCGTTGAACCCGGCGGCGGTGACGATCCGCTCGACGCCCGGTCCGGGCGGGCCCGCCGGGTAGGCGTCCAGGTGGGCGACCTCGGCGGGCAGGCCGTCCGGGCGGTGCGGCGAGACGAGCGTCAGCGGAGCGCCCGCGCCTTCCATGGCCGCCATGTCCCGCGCGTAGGCGACGAGTTCGAGCGTCTCGGCGTCCGGGCCGCTGTGGACGACCAGCCAGCCGTGGACGTCGAGCGTCCCGGACGGCGGGTCGTCCAGGACCAGCGGCGCGACCTCGGCGGACACCGCGCGGAGGTGCGCCTCCTGGGCGGGGTCGAGGGGTTCGAGGACGAATGTCCGGTCGAAGCGGGGCGGGTCGGCGGGGAGAAGCGGCAGGTAGGCGTCCCAGCGCAGCAGCCGCGCCAGATGCGTCACCCGGATGCCCGCCGGTATCCGGGTCAGCTCGCCCTTGAGGCCGGCGGGGAAGGCGTCCACGACCAGCTCGTCGGGCGCGAGCGCGGCCAGGCCGGTGGACGCGGGACGCACCGTCCAGCCGGACGACACGCGCGGGTCGGCGGCGAACGGCGAGTCCGTCAGGACGACGACCTCGTCGTCCACCGCCATGGTGTGCAGGAACGCGCGCAGCCGGGTGAGGTGCCCGAGCCCGCCGCCGGCCGCGTAGCAGGCGATCAACGCACCTCGCCGAGCACCGCGAGATACCCGGCGGTCTCGGCGGCCGGGGTGAAGTCGCGGGCGATCCGCTCGGCGCCCGCCGCGCCGAGCGCCGCCAGCTCCGCATCGCTCGCGGAGGCCGCCCGGCCGATCGCCGCGCGGCACGCGTGCGGGTCGCCGGCCGGGAACGCGAAGCCGATCGCGTCGTCCGCGACGTCGGCGAGGCCGCCCGCGTCCGAGCAGATCAGCGGCACGCCGAGCGCCGCCGCCTCCAGCGCCACGTTCGGCATCCCGTCATAGAACGACGGCAGCGCCGCGAAGTCGCAGCCCGCGTACACGGCGGGCAGGTCGTAGCGCTCCAGGAACGGCAGGAACGAGTGCGGGACGGTGTCCTTGCGTTCGGCGAGCCACGCCGTCACGGTCTCCTCGACCTCGCCGACGAGCACCAGGTGGAACCGGTCGGCTTGGCCGGACGCGACGAGCGCGTCCAGGAAGAACCCGACGCCCTTCTTGTTCTTCAGTTGCCCGATGAGCCCGATCGTGCGGCGTCCCGGCTCGACGTTCTCCGCCCGCCAGGCGCGCCCGCGCTCGCGCTCCGACGGCAGGACGCGCCACTGCGCGGTGTCGACGCTGTTCGCCACGAACGTCACCGCCGCGTCCGGGACCAGCGCCTTCACCAGCGGCATGTGGTCGCGCGCGACGACGCAGACCCGCGCCGAGGCGCGCAGCGCGTCCGCGAGGACGCCGCGCCGCCGCATCGAGAACACGCCGACGTCGATGTCGTTGCCGCGCAGCAGCGTGACCAGCGGCGCGTCCACCAGCCGGGCGAGGACGGGCGCGGCGAGCATCGAGTACGTGCCGCCGAACGCGACGACGTGCGTGTACGCGCCGGTGAGGCCCTCCGCGGTCAGCGTCGTCCACAGCCGGCGCAGCGCGTGCTCGGGGTCGTCGCCGAGCGGGGCGGTCAGCAGCCGGCCGCCGTGCTCGCGCGCCACGCCCCAGGGCCGCTCGCGCCGCGTCAGGTGCGCGACGTCCACCTCGACGCCCGCGCCGCGCAGCCCCCGGACGATCCGGTCGCACGAGTTGGCCATCCCGCCCTGGCTCGGCGGATAGTGCTCCGTCACCCAGAGGACACGGGTCATCAGCTGTCCGCTCAGCTGTCCACGAATCCGGCGCCGTCGTCCGGCCCGAAGTCGCCTTCCCCGTAGGAGTAGTCGTCGCCGGGGTTGAACGCGCCGCGGTCGTAGGAGTCGAACGAGGAGTACCAGTAGTTGTCGTAGTACGTCTGCGAACTGCTCTCGTAGTACCTGCGCCGGTAACCGCTCGCATAGGACGGGTCGTACGGGTCGGGCTGCCCGCCCGCCTGCGCGGCGCAGTCCGGGCAGTACCCGCCCTGCACGGCGTGCTCGGCGCAGACGGGCCGCCCGCATCCCGGGCACGCCGCCACGGCGGGCCGCCCGCAGCGGCCGAGCAGGAAGAACCCGGTGGTCACGGTGCAAGGGGTCACTGCGTCCTCCTTCCGGGCGCGCCCGCGTCCGCGCCGGGCGGCGTCCAGCGGAACGGCTCCGTCGACACGTGCAGGATCCGCTCGCGCAGCTCGTCGTCCTTCAGCGGCCCGGCCAGCTTGGCGCTCGCGCGGATCGTGAACCGGTTCCCGTCCTTCACCCGCACCTGGACCCACCCCGGCGGCGGCGTGCCGGGCGGCCGCGGGGACGCGCCCTTGCCGAGCCGCCGCGTCACGCTGACCAGCTGCACCGTCTTCGTCTTGTGCTTGTACTTGACCTTGCCGCGCGGGTTCCGCTTCTTGTACTTGCGGTGCCGGATCCGGTCGGTGACCGACAGCTCCACGACGCTGCCGTCCCGCAGCTCGGCGCGCATCCGCAGCCACGGGTCGAAGACGAACCACTCCTTCATCGACAGGATCGGCCGGGACACCTGCACCGGACGCTCCGGCCCGCGCTTCTCCGGGACCTTCGCGCCCCGCATGTCCAGCGCCACCGACAGCGTGCCCTCCGGCGGCATGTCCGCCGCCAGGACGCGCAGCATCGGCACGAGCACCCGCGTCGTGCGCGGCGTGATCCGCCACCTGCGCCGCTTCACCGCGGCCTCATGGCCGGCGAGGCTCTGGATCACCGGCTCCCACTGGTCGCGCGGCAGCGACACCGAGAACCCCTGCTCCAGCACCAGCGCCCGGTGCAGCGGGTGGAACCCCTCGATGGCCGCGCGTTGCTTGCGCCAGAACATGACGACACCCCACCTATCGGTCTGACGGCGCGATCGTACGGTAGACCCCGGCCAGCCGGGCGCGCGAGCGCGTCCAGGTCAGGCCGCCGGCGACGCGCGCGCGGGCCCGCGCGCCCATCGCGGCGGCCTCGCCGGGGTACTCCAGCAGGATCCGGACGGCCCGCGCCAGCTCCGCCGGACGGTCCGCCGGGACGAGCCGCCCGTGCTCCCCGTCCGCCATCAGCTCGCGGACCGCGGGCAGGTCCGAGGCGACGACCGGGACGCCCGCCGCCATCGACTCGATCACCTTCAGCGGCGCGCAGCCCTGGTCGAGGTTGCGGGCGCAGCCGGTCAGCGGCGCCACCGACACCTCGGCGTGCGCCAGCCACGCGGCGACCTCGGGGTGCGGCAGCGCGAACCGCCAGTCCAGCCGGCCGGCGACGCCGAGCCGCTCCGCGAGCCGCCGGACCGGCTTCGCGCGCCGCTCCGGGACGGACGAGCAGATCACCAGCCGCAGGTCGGCGAGGTCGCCGAGCCGCGCGAACGCGCGGAGCAGCACGTCGATGCCCTGCCACGGCTGGAGCGCCCCGACGTAGACGAGGTAACGGGCGGGTGCCCCTGCCGGACGCGGCGTCTCGCCCGGCAGGTCGGCGCCGTTCGGCACGAGGTGGACCTTCTCCTCCGGCACACCGAGGCCGCGGACGGCATCCCCGATCACCCGCGACGGCACCACGACCGCGTCGCAGCGGTCCAGGCAGAACCGCTCCAGCTCGCGGATCTTGCCGAGCGTCGCCGGCGACGCCCACGGCCAGGTGTGGCCCATCTCGATCGACGGCAGTCCGTTCACCTCGAAGACGACCTTGTAGCCGCGGCCCTCGACGGTCAGCGCGGGCAGCGCGCTCCACGGGTCCCGGACATGGACGACCTCCAGCGAATCCACATGGTCCTTCAGAACCGCCGCGACCCATGCCGAATACGCTTCCGCCCGGTCGATCAGATTCGGAATCTGTGCCCCGAACCTGACGATCTCGCGGGCGCCCTCCCGCTGATAGGCGGGCAGCCCGCCACCGCCGAGCACGCCCAGCAGCCCGCCGCCGAACTGCTCGAAAAGCTCGTCGGCCATCTGCGCGATATGCACTGCCGACCCTTTACCGGAAGGGAAGCGGTCGAACGCGAAATAGGCGGCCCGGTGCCTCATCCGACGGCCACCTCCTGCGCCCGCGACGACCGGTGCCAGGCGATCTGGTCCGCCAGCCCCTCCGCGAGCGGCGTGCTGGCCGACCAGCCGAGCAGCCGCGCCGCCCGACCGCAGTCCGCCCAGGTCAGCGCCGCGTCACCGGCCACCGGCGCCTCCCGCCGGATCTCCGCCCGCACGCCCAGCACCCCGGTCAGCAGCTCGATCGCCGACCGCACCGCCACCGGCTCCGGATGGCCGACGTTCAGCGCGACGCCCGGTGGCAGGTCCTCCGCCGCGGCCGCCAGCGTCGCCGCCACCACGTCCCGCACATGCGTGAACGACCGCGATTTCCGCCCGTCCCCGAAAACCGGCAGCGGGCGCCCGTCCAACGCCGCCTCGATGAAACGGTGGAACGCCATATCGGGCCTCTGCCGGGGGCCGTATACCGAGAAGTACCTCAGCACCACCGTGCGGAGACCGTTCTCGGCGGCGAGGCCCGCGAGCCGCTCGACCTCCACCTTGCTGGCCGCGTAGGGGCTCCCCGGGTCCAGCGGATCGTCCTCCCGGTTCGGCCTGTTCCCCGCCGACCCGTACACCGACGAACTCGACGCCACCACCACCCGCGGGCGCAGCCGCGCCGGCCGCCGCGCGCACGCCTCCAGCAGCCGCGCCGTCGCGAGCACGTTGTCGCGCTCCGCCGCCGCGCGCCCGCCGCCCCACGAGCTGCGCACCCCCGGCCGTCCCGCGAGGTGGACGACGACGTCGGCGGCCGCGACCGCGTCGAGATCGTCCACCGCCAGGTCCCGCTCCAGCGCCGTGACGCCCGGCCGCGCCGCCACCCCGGCCCACGCCCGCCGCGCCTGCTCCGGCGTGGGCGACCGCCCGGGCGCGTCCACCGCGAGCACCTCGTGCCCGGCGCCCGCCAGGGCATCGGCCACATGGCCCCCGATGAACCCGGCCGCACCCGTCACCACCACCCGCACGCGGGAACCCTATCCATCCCGCCGCGTTCTTGGACAGATCCCCCGGAGTCCACTGACCAGCGAAGATCGTTCCGGGTGTAGTCATCGGGGCCCTGCCGGACATCTCCGAGCGACACCGACCCGAGAGAAGGGAGCCGGCGTGCCGGATCCAGACGGGGAGTTCACCCGGTTGTGGGACACGCACTACGACGACGTGCTCAGGTACGCGGCGCGGCGGATCGACCACGAGACGGCCCGCGACATCGCCGCGGAGACGTTCCTCGTCGCCTGGCGGCGGCGCGGCGACATCCCGCCCGACCGCCCGTTCCCGTGGCTGCTGAACGTCGCCCGCAACGTCCTCGCCAACGAGATGCGGGGCCGCCGCCGGCGCACCCGGCTGTGGGACCGGCTGCGCGGCGACCGCCCGCGCGCCCCCGCCGCCGACGTCGCGTCCGGCCTGGCCGAAGGCGGCCGCGTCGCCGCCGCGCTCGGCCGCCTGTCCGACCGCGACCGCGAGGTCCTCCAGCTCGTCGGCTGGGACGGCCTCGACGCGCGGGACGCGGCCGTCGCGGCGGGCTGCTCGGTCAAGACGTTCTCCGTGCGCCTGCACCGCGCACGGCGCCGCCTGACCGCGGCCCTCGCCGAGATCGACGCCCGCGCCGAGACCGACGCGGGCCGCCCCGCGCCCGCCGCACCGCTGCAAAGGAGCCCCCAGGCATGAACGACCTCCACGAAGTCCGCCGCGTCATGGCCCCGGCCGACCCCTGCCCGCCCGGCGCCTTCGACGGCGCCGCCCACGACCCGGCCGGACGCGCCGCCTACGAGCGGATCACGGCGTCCGCGGCCCGCCGCCCGGGGCCGTCCCGCCGCACGACGTTCCGCCTCGTCGCCGCCGGCGGCGTCGCCGGGGCGCTCATCGCCGGCGCCGTCGTCGCCACGAGCGACGGCAAGCCGCACCACCCGGCGCCCGCCGCGGCGACGGAGACGCAGCAGGTGCTCGACGTCGCCGCGACGTTCGCGCTGAAGCAGCCGTTCACCGCGCCGCGTCCCGGCCAGTGGGTCTACACCGAGACCGTCTACCGTCGCAGCGGCGTCCCAGGGGAGGGCACGGTCGTCAAGCCGGGCTCGCCGCTCAGGAAGACGGTCGACCGCGAGTGGGTCCGGGCGGACGGAAGGCGCATGGCAACGTACGACCACGGCAGGCTCGTCACGTCCGCGACGGGCGGGGGGCTGCCGCCGACCGACTACGCCACCGTCTCCAAGCTGCCCACCGACCCGGACGCGATGCTGGCCTGGGCACGCAGGCAGCCGACGCCCGGCGGCGGGAACGGCGGCGCATTCGGGCTGCTCGGATCGCTGCTGCTGAACAACAGCGCGCTGCCGCCCGCGCAGACCGCCGCCGCCTACCGCGCGCTGGCGAAGATCCCCGGCGTCACCGTGGACCGGACCGCCAGGGACGCGGCCGGGCACAAGGCGGTGTCGGTCTCGTTCCTCATCGAGGGCTGGGCGAAGGACGAGGTCCTCCTGGACCCGTCCACCTACGCCTACCGGGGCCACCGGACGACCGTTGCCCAGGACCACACCATGCCGGACGGCGGGCGCTTCCTGAAGGGCGCCGTCGAGAGCTACTCCGTCCGCCTGTCCGCGGGCGTCGTGGACCGTCCCGGCCAGCGCCCCTGACCTTCCGCCCTCGCGACGGGGGTCGTCCGGTCAGCGCGGCCGGGCGACCCTCGCCTCGTCCCAGACCGGCTCCGAGGACTCGTACACCGAGCCGTCGGCGCCGAACACCAGGAAGCGGTCGAAGGAACGGGCGAACCAGCGGTCGTGCGTCACCGCGAGGACCGTCCCCTCGTACGACTCCAGGCCCTCCTGCAGCGCCTCCGCGCTGGCCAGGTCGAGGTTGTCGGTCGGCTCGTCCAGCAGCAGCAGCGTCGCGCCGCCGAGCTCCAGCAGCAGGATCTGCAACCGCGCCTGCTGCCCGCCCGACAGCGTCTCGAACGGCTGCTCCGCGCAGAACTGCAGCTCGTACCGCGCCAGCGCGTTCATCGCGTCGTTGCGCAGCCGCGCGTGCTCGGTCATGACGATCTCGCACGGCGTGCGGCCGGCCAGGTCGGGACGCGCGTGCGTCTGCGCGAACAGCCCCGGCACCACCCGCGCGCCGAGCCGGGCGACCCCGGTGTGCGCCACGGGACGCACCGGCACCGCGCCGCGCGGCAGCACCTCCGCCACCGCGGCGAGCAGCCGCAGGAAGTGCGACTTCCCCGAGCCGTTCGAGCCGAGCACCGCGACCCGCTCCCCGAACCACACCTCCTCGCCGAACGAGCGCATCAGCCCGGTCAGCTCCAGGTCCTCGCAGATCACCGCCCGCTTGCCGGTCCGGCCGCCGCGCAGCCGCATCTTCAGGCTCTGGTCGCGGGGCGGCGTCTCCGGCGGCCCCGCCTCCTCGAACTTGCGCAGCCGGGTCTGCGCCGCCCGGTACCGCGACGCGAAACCGTCGTTGACCGTGGCCTTCACCTTCAGGGTGTTGACCAGCTCCTTGAGCTTCGCGTGCTCCTCGTCCCAGCGCCGCCGCAGCTCCTCCAGCCGCTCGTTGCGGTCGCGGCGGGCCGCCGCGTACGTCGAGAACCGGCCGCCGTGGATCCACACCCGGCCCCCCTCGACGGTCACGATCCGGTCGGCGCAGCGGTCGAGCAGCTCCCGGTCGTGCGAGACCACCAGCACCGTCTTGGCCGTCTCCCGCAGCCGCTCCTCCAGCCACTGCTTGCCCGGCACGTCCAGGTAGTTGTCCGGCTCGTCCAGCAGCAGGACCTCGTCGGGCCCCCGCAGCAGCGCTTCGAGCGCGAGCCGCTTCTGCTCGCCGCCCGACAGCGTCCGCGTCTCCCGCCACCGGCACGCGTCATAGGGGACGCCGAGGGCAGCGACGCAGCACGCGTCCCACAGCACCTCGATCTCGTAGCCGCCCGCGTCGCCCCACCCGGCCAGCGCGTTCGCGTACCTCAGCTGGGTCGGCTCGTCGTCGCGCTCCATCATCGCCAGCTCGGCGGCCTCCACTACGGCGGCGGCCTCCCGCACCCGCGGCGGCGCCACCGACAGCAGCAGGTCGTGCACGGACGACTCGTCCCGCACGTTGCCGATGAACTGCCGCATCACGCCGAGCCCGCCGCTGTGCGCGACCGTCCCGTCCTGCGGCGCCAGATCGCCGGAGACCAGCCGCAGGAGCGTCGTCTTACCGGCCCCATTGGGCCCGACCAGCGCGGCCGTCACGCCGTCGCCGACCCGGAACGACGCGTCGTCCAGCAGCACCCGCCCATCGGGCAGCGCATGACTGACGTGCCCGACCTCCACGTGACCCACGCTGACCCCTCGCCCTTGAGAATCCGCCGCCGAGTCTCCGGAAGCCGCGGCTACCCCGTCAAACCGTTTTCCGGTGCCGGCGGGCCTAGCGGAGTTCTTCGGCCAGGGCGATGATGACGCCCTCTGGCCCGCGGACGTAGCAGAGCCGGTAGATGTCCTCGTACTGCGCCACCTCGTGCACGAGCTCGGCGCCGTGGCCGCGCAGCCGCGCGATGACGTCGTCGATGTCGTCGACGGCGAACATGATGCTGCGGAGGCCCAGCGTGTTCGGCGGCGCGACCGCCGGCTCGGCGCTGAACGCGGCCGGCGCGTGGAACCTCGTCAGCTCGATCTTGCCGTGCCCGTCCGGGGTCCGCATCATGGCGATCTCGACGCGGACGCCGTCGATCCCGTTGACCTGGTCGACCCAGGGGCCCTCGACCGGAGTCTCGCCCTCCAGTTCCATGCCGAGCTCGATGAAGAACGCCTTCGCGGCCTCGAGGTCGTCGATGACGAGACTGACGTGGTCCATCCGCTTGATCGTCATTCGCCGAGCATACGGAGCGGGCGTCCGGCCATGCCGGAGAACGGCGGCCTCAGGCGGACGCCAGGAGCGCCCGGACGTGCGCTGCGGCCGCGTCCAGCGGGACCTTCTCGGTGTCGCCGGTGGCCCGGGCGGTCACCTCCGCCACGCCCTCGGCGAGCCCGCGGCGGCCCACCGTGATCCGGTACGGGATCCCGGTCAGCTCCACGTCGCGGAACTTCACCCCCGCCCGCTCGGCCCGGTCGTCGATCACGACGTCGACGCCGGCGTCCCGGAGGGCGCCGTAGATCCCCTCGGCGGCGCCCGCCACGTCCGCGTCGTCGGACTGCGCGATCACGACCGCGACCTGGAACGGCGCCACGGCGACCGGCCAGACGATCCCGCGCTCGTCATGGTGGGTCTCCACGATCGCGGCCATCGCCCGCTCGACGCCGATGCCGTAGCTGCCCATCACGACCGGCACCCGCTTGCCGCCGGGGTCGAGGACCTCGGCGCCGAGCGCGCGGGCGTACCGGTCGCCGAGCTTGAAGATGTGCCCGACCTCGATCGCCCGGACGATCTCCAGCGGCTCGCCGCAGCGCGGGCACGGCTCGCCGGCGGCGACCTCGCGCAGGTCCGCCCACGTCCCGACGGTGATGTCGCGGGCGACGTCGACGCCGCGCAGGTGCATGTCGTCGATGTTCGCGCCGGTGAACATGTCGCGGCGGCGGCGCAGCGCCTCGTCCGCGATCACCGGGAGCGCCGTGCCGACCGCGCCGAGGCTGCCGGGCAGCGCGCCGAGGGCGTCCCGGATCTCCGCCGGGTCGGCGGCGCGGATCTCGGCGGCGCCGGTCGCGTCCACGAGCTTCTGCTCGTTGAGGGCGTGGTCGCCGCGCAGCAGCACGAGCGTGAGGGCGCCGTCCAGGACGTAGACGAGCGTCTTGATCTGCCGGTCGCCGGGCGCGCCGAGCCGGTCGGACGACCGCAGCGACGCGCCGGCGGCGCGAGGATCGTTCGACCGGCCGCTGTCGGGGGCCTGGGGGTCGCCCCCCAGAAAACGCGTCAGATCGTCGATGGTGCGGACGCCGGGCGTGTCGAACCGCTCGGGCGCGGGCAGGCCCGGGCCGTCGGACGCCTCCGGCAGGGCGGACGTGGCGCGCTCGATGTTCGCCGCGTACCCGCAGGCGGGGGAGTGCGCGACCAGGTCCTCGCCGACGTCGGCGGGGCACATGAACTCGGTCGAGCCGGCGCCGCCCATCGTCCCGCTGGACGCGTCGCACGGCAGCGCCGGGATCCCGAGCCGCGCGAAGATCCGCGTGTAGGCGCCGTGGTAGGCGTCGAACGAGACGTCCAGCCCGGCGCGGTCGATGTCGAAGCTGTAGGCGTCCTTCATGGTGAACTCGCGCGTGCGCATGAGGCCGCCCTTGGGGCGCGGCTCGTCCCGGAACTTCGTCTGGAACTGGTACCACTGCTGCGGCAGCTGCTTGTAGGAGTTCAGCTCCCGCGCGACGGTCGCGAAGATCTCCTCGTGGGTCATGCCGAGCGCGAGGTCGGCGCCGCGCCGGTCCTGGAGGCGGAACATCTCCTGCCCCATCAGCTCCCAGCGGCCCGACCGGCGCCACGGCTCCGCCGGGTGCAGCGCGGGCAGCAGCATCTCCTGCGCGCCGATCGCGTCCATCTCCTGCCGCACGATCTCGATGATCTTCGCGCGGACGCGGACGGCGAGCGGCAGCAGGCTGTAGTGCCCGGCCGTCAGCTGCCGGACGTAGCCCGCGCGCAGCAGCAGCCGGTGGCTCGGCGCGTCCGCCTCGGCGGGGTCGTCGCGGAGCGTGGGCACGAACATCTGGGACCAGCGCATCTCGCGAGACTAGCGAAGCGGTCCTGGGCCCCGCCGCCGGTCAGTACCCTTGTTCGCTGTGAGTCGAGAAGGTGTGACGCCGCAGAGCGAGGATTTCTCCGCCTGGTACAACGAGCTGGTCGTGCAGGCCCAGCTCGTCGACCGCGGTCCGGTTCGCGGCACGATGGTCATCCGCCCGTACGGTTACCGGGTGTGGGAGCTGCTCCAGGCGGACCTGGACCGGCGCATCAAGGACGCGGGGCACGACAACGCGTGCTTCCCGATGCTGATCCCGGAGTCCTACTTCAAGCGCGAGGCCGAGCACGTCGAGGGCTTCTCCCCGGAGCTCGCCGTCGTGACGCACGCCGGCGGCAAGGACCTGGAGGAGCCGCTGGTCATGCGGCCGACCTCCGAGACCGTCATCGGCGAGTACATGGCCAAGTGGATCGACTCGCACCGCGACCTGCCGCTGCTGCTGAACCAGTGGGCGAACGTGGTCCGCTGGGAGATGCGGCCGCGGATGTTCCTGCGCACCACCGAGTTCCTCTGGCAGGAGGGCCACACCGCGCACATCGACGAGGACGACGCGATGCGCGAGACGATGTGGGCGCTGGACACCTACGCCGCCGTGGCGCGCGAGCTCGCGGCGATCCCGGTGATCGCGGGGGAGAAGACGCCCGGCGAGCGGTTCGCCGGCGCCGTCCGCACCTACACGATCGAGGGCATGATGCGGGACGGCCGGGCCCTGCAGGCCGGCACCTCGCACTACCTCGGCACGAACTTCGCCAAGGCGTTCGAGATCCAGTACCAGGACGAGGCGGGCAAGCTGACCCTGGCGCACACGACGTCCTGGGGCATGAGCACTCGGATGATCGGCGGCATGATCATGACGCACGGGGACGACAAGGGCCTCGTGCTGCCGCCGCGCCTCGCCCCCTACCAGGTGGTGATCGTCCCGATCGGGCGCAAGGAGCAGGGCGAGCAGGCCGCCGCGGAGGCCCGCCGGCTCGGCGCCGCGATCAAGTCGATGGGCATCCGCGTGCACGTCGACGACAACCGGCCGCAGCTGTCGCCCGGGTTCAAGTTCAACGAGTGGGAGATGCGCGGCGTCCCGGTCCGCATCGAGCTCGGCAAGCGCGACATCGAGGGCGGCGTCGCGACCGTCGTGCGGCGGCTCCCGACCGTCGAGGGGCAGGGCAAGGAGCAGATCCCCCTCGACAAGGTGCCCGAGGTGCTGCCCGGGATCCTCGCCGAGTTCCAGTCGTTCCTGCTGGCCCGGGCCGAGGCGTTCCGCGAGGAGCACACCGTCGCCGTGGACGCCTGGGACGCGTTCACCGCGCAGGTCGGCACGGGCTGGGCCCGCGCGTTCCACTGCGGCAGCACCGCCTGCGAGGACGAGATCAAGGCCGAGACCGCCGCGACGCCGCGGGTCATCCCGGCCGAGGCGCCCGAGGAGACCGGCGTGTGCGTCAAGTGCGGGCAGCCGTCCGCCTACGGCAAGCGCGTGATCTTCGGCAAGGCGTACTGACGGGCGGCGGGGGCCGCGCGGTCAGGAGTCCTCCTCCTGCTTCGCGCGGCCGCCCGCCGACAGCCGGGTCAGGTACGGCTGGACGAACCACGCCCACCCGCACACCGCGAGCACGGCCAGCGCCGTCCCGACCGCGGCCGTGCCCATCGCGAGCGTCTGCACGACCAGCGTGGTGGCCGCGGTGACCGAGAGCGCCAGCGCGAACGCGCCGAGGATCCCGAACCGGTTCGCGCGCCGGATCAGCAGAGGCTTCTTGTTGAGCTGGAACAGGATCCGGTGCTGGAACACGGGCGCGATGAAGCACACCGAGGCGAGCGCGGCCCCGAACAGCGCCACGTAGAACAGCGCCTTCCCGGTGTCGTCGACCTGCACGAATCCCTTGGAGAACGGGACGGTCAGCAGGAACGCGAACAGCACCTGCACGCCCGTCGTGGCCACCCGGAAGCCCTGGAGCAGCTCCATCAGCTGCCGGTCGAGCCGCTCGTGCTCGGTCTCGTTGCGCGGCTTGGACGAGGGGTCGGTCATGACCCCCCTTTACCCGGCAAAACGCCCATCAGTGCCGGAGATCGGGTGCGACCGTCGGCCGGGTTCTCCCCGGGGCTCAGTCGAGCGTCGGGGCGTCCACCCGCAGCGCGACCATCGACACGTCGTCGCGCAGGTCGCCGTCGCAGAACTCCAGCAGCGCCTGCTCCACCGCGCCGAGCATCTCCTCCGGGGTGCCGCCGGCCTGCCCGGCCAGCGCCTCCAGCAGCCGCTCCTGCCCGAACTCCAGCCGCGCGTGGTCGCACGCCTCCAGCACCCCGTCGGAGTGCAGGATCAGCGTGTCGCCGACGCCGAGGTCGATGGTGTCCGACCCGGCCTCGAAGTCCTCGAACAGGCCGAGCGGCACGCCGCCCCGCGACGCCGACCGGATCACCCCGTCCGCGCGGACCACGATCGCCGGCGGATGGCCCGCGGTGCCGAGCGACACCGTGACCCGCTCCGGGGTGATCTCCAGCCCCGCCATGATCGCGGTGACGAACCGGTCCTCGTCCAGCAGCGCCTCGTTCGCGACGCCGAGGATCTCGCCCGGCCGCGACTTCCACCGCGCCGCGAGCCGCATGCAGTGCCGCGCCGTCGCCGTCACCGCCGCCGCGTCCTCGCCCTTGCCGCACACGTCGCCGAGGACCAGGCCCCAGCCGTCCCCGACGCGGAACACGTCGTAGAAGTCGCCGCCGACGTCCGCGCCGTGCGTCGCCGTCAGGTACCGCGCCGCGACGCTCGCCCCCGGGATCGCGGGCAGCGCCCGCGGCAGCAGGCTCGCCTGCAGCGAGTCGGCGACCTCGGCGCGCCGCCGGTACAGCCGCGCCGCCCGGATCACCAGCGCCAGGTAGCGGCCGAGCCGCTGGACGACCCCGAGGTCCATCAGGTCGAACGGCCCGTACTCGCCGCCGGACGCGAGCGTGATCGTGCCGAGGCACCGGTCGCCGTCCTCCACCGGCACGCTGAGCAGCGACGTCGCGCCGATCTTCGCGCAGACCGGGACGCCGTCGCCGGCGTTGCCCAGCTCGTCGAGGCTCTCCACGTGCGGCCGCAGCGCGCTCTGCCGCGTCACGAACACGTCGTGCGGGAGCGTTCCGGCGGCCGGGTGCAACTCCTGGAGCGTCCGCGCCGCCTCGACGGAGTGCTCGTCGTCCGGGCCCATCACCACCTGGCGGTGCAGGGCGGGCGCCGTGCCCGCCGCCGCGCCGCCCGGCCCGGACGCGCCGCCGTTCGGGCCGGTCAGATCGATGAACGCCCAGTCGGCCAGCTCGGCGGCCAGCAGCCGCGCGCACCGCCGGACCGCGACGGTCTCGTTGAAGACGGGCTCGTCCAGCAGCAGCTCGCTCGCGGTGGCCAGCACGTCCATCCGGTGCACGATCGTGGCCACGGCCTCGTCGTCGATCCGGGCCTGCGGCTGCGGCGCGCGCCCCTGCGGCGGCGCGGCCGGCTCCGGCACGCGCGGCGCGCCGCCGTCCGGCCGGGCGGTCGCGCGCTTCCCCGTGCCGTCGCGCTTCGCCGGTGCGGCGCGTCCCGCCGCGCCCGCGCCCTTGCTCTCGTCGCCGGTGCCCTGCGCGTCCGCCGGGGGGCGCGCGGCGCCCGCCGCGACGACCACCATCGGGTCCGGCTCCCCGCGGATCCACACCCGGGCCAGCGTCACGACCGCGTCCACTGGACGCTCCCGGCCGAGGAACCGCACCGGCACCCGCCGCCGCCGGCCCGTCCGCACCACCGCCGCCAGCTGCGAGCGGACCGCCGCACGCGTCGCAAGGTCGCAGAACGCGGTGAACTGCTTGCCCGACACGTAGCCCGACGAGGTGCCGAGCAGCTCCGCCGCCTGGCGGTTCACCCGCCGGACGCTGGTGTTGCGGTCGAGCAGGAACAGCGGCACGGGCGCGTCCTGGAAGACCGTCCGCAGCACCCGCCGCTCGTTCTCCGCCGCGTTCGACCCGCCCTGCTCGGTGCCCTGGTCGGCGCCCATGGTGCGCAGCGCCGTCACGGCGAGATCCAGCTCCACCAGCGCCGCGTCCAGGGTGGCGCGCAGGTCGGCCTCGGGCATGCCCGAGGCCTGGCGCAGCTCACCGATGCGCCCCTCGAGATCCGAGATCTCCCGTACCAGGGACTCGGGTTCGAGCTGATCGGGCTGATCGTGCAAAGGGTCTCCCTCTGTGCCCCGAGGCGAGGCCGGACAGGATCGGCTTCGCGGCTCCGCTCATCCGGACCGCAGTCTCGGCGACTGCATCTCGCAGCCTATGCCGGTCACCTCCGTGCTCCTAGCGCGGGACCTAGCGGAGCCCCTGGTCACCGACGATCCGCTGGGCCAGTGCGGTCAGTTTCACATGCCTGGTCTGCGAAATGCGGCGCATCTCGGCGAAAGCCTCGTCCGCACTGCAACTGAGTGCGTGCATCAGGATGCCCTTGGCCTGGTCGACGACCGCGCGCGCCTCCACCGCCTCCTGCAGCTGCGCGGCGGTCCGGTGCACGTCGTCGTACTGCTGCGCGTTCGACATCGTCGCCGAGCCCTGCGCCAGCAGCAGCGAGACGAGCGCGAGCCGGTCGTGCCCGAGCGCCTTCGGCGTCACCCCGTACAGCGACAGCGTCACCAGCACCGGCGGGTTCAGGTGCGGGGACGTGGTGAAGCACCGCACCCCGCGGCGCAGCATGTCCGACACCGCCTCCGGCCAGCGCGTCTCGACGAGGATGTCGTCGCAGCTCAGCGTGCGGCGGTCCAGCACGACGTCGAAGATCGGGCCGCGTCCCCGGGACAGCTGCCGGTCGGTGACCTCGGCGAGGTCGGGATGGCTGGCCGCGGCGGCCAGAGGCTCGGGCCGCTCCGCGTCCGGCGAGGGCAGCTCGTCCGGCGCCACGTCCCCGGCCGCGTCCGGGAGGTCGGGCCCGCCCCGCCCGGCCGCGCCGTGCCCGGAGGCGTCCTGCTGCCGCGGGACGCGCGGGACGTCCGGCGGCCGCGCCGCCGGATCGGGCGAGCCGCCGAGCGCGGCGACCGCGACCGGGTCGCCGAGGGGAGGCGCGGGCACCGCCCAGCGCACGCACGCGGCGCCCGCGCAGCCGGGGACGGCGCGCGACGCCAGCTCGGCCACCCGGTGCAGGGTGCCGACGTCGGAGGACTCCCCGACCATCCCCAGCCGGGCGATCTCCACGGCGAGCTGGTCGGTGAGCACCGTTTCGGTTGGAGCCACGCTTATGACGTTATCCTGCGCCACGTCGTGCCGGGGATGGCCGCCCTGGTCCGGGGGCCGCCGGGGCCGGGGTTCAGTTGTTCGGCGGGGCCTTGCTGATCTCGGGGAGGGCGCCCCGCTGCCCGTCGGCCACCGCGAGATCGCCGATGGACACGATGCCGACCGGACGCCGTCCGCCGTCCACTACCGGCAGCCGCCGGACGGACCGCTCGATCATCAGCCGCTCCGCGGTCTCGGTGTCGTCCTCGGGGTGCAGGGTGCACAGCTCTGCCGTGCAGACGTCGCCGAGCGGCGTCAGCGAGGTGTCGCGGCTCTCCGCGACGGCCCGCACCACGATGTCGCGGTCGGTGACCATCCCGCAGAGCTGCCCCGCATAGGTGACCAGGACGTCGCCGATCCCCTCGTCCCGCATCAGCCGGGCCGCCTCGTACAGCGTCGCGTCCAGCGGCAGCACCTGCGGGGCCGGGGTCATGACGTCGCTGACCCTTCGTGGCATCGCGCGCACATCCTCTCGAATAACCGGCGGCTCGCGTGGCCCGTGTGCGCGCCTTACCCACGGTCGGGGCGCCTATGCGGACGGTCCTGGTTACCTGGGCGTGACGCTTCAGAACGCGAACACGCTGCCGGTGCGGGAGTGCATCGCGCAGTCGTTGGCGTAGTGGGCGTGGAACGACACGGGGTTGCCGTGCCAGCGGCCTTTGGCCTGCGCGACGACGGGCGCATAGACCTGCGTGCACATCCGGCCGTCGGGGGCGTGCGCGAACTTCCCGCCGGAGCCTTCGAGCTCGGAGCAGGCGCGGGCGGGATCGGGATGCCGCCCGCCCGGCGGGTCGCAGGTCAGCGTGACCGCGTGCGTCCCGGACGTCGTGCGGCCGGGATGGGTCAGCGTGAGCTGCAGGGACGTCGTCCCGTTCCCGGAATGGTGCGCGGGGACGGCGGGCGAGAGGGCGATCACGGCGCCCGTGATGACGGCGGTGATGTTCGACATGGCTACTCCCGACGGTCGGAGGGACCGTCGCTCAATGTATCCATGCGGCTACGAAGTGTGCAGGGAAACCGACGATCCCGCGGTCACGGGGTAACCGCGGGATCGAGTCGGAGGGTGAAGAGGGGGACGCCGGGTCAGGCGGCGAGGGTGTGCGCGGCGCGCTTGTGGCCCGCGAGGGCCTCGCGGAGCTGCTTGCGGCCGCGGTGCAGGCGGGACATCACCGTGCCGATGGGGGTGCCCATCATCTCGGCGATCTCCTTGTAGGCGTAGCCCTCGACGTCGGCGAGGTACACCGCGTCCCGGAAGTCCTTCGGAAGCGCGCGCAGGGCGTCGATCACCTCGGAGTCGGGGATGCGGTCCAGCGCCTCGGACTCGGCCGACCGGAAGCCGGACGAGTGCGCCTCGGCCTGCGCGATCTGCCACTCCTCCAGCTCCTCGGAGCCGGCGCGCTGCGGCTCGCGCTGCTTCTTGCGGTAGGTGTTGATGAAGTTGTTGGTGAGGATCCGGTGCAGCCAGGCCTTGAGGTTCGTGCCCTCCTGGAACTGGTGGAAGTTCACGTAGGCCTTGGCCAGGGTCTCCTGGACGAGGTCCTCGGCGTCGGCGCTGTTGCGGGTCATCCGCACGGCGCTGGCGTACAGCGGGTCGGCCAGCGGCAGGACGTCGCGCTCGTAGCGCTGGGTGTTCCCGATGCCGTCGGCGTTCTCGATCTCGATGGTCTCGATGTGCGCGGCGGCGGCCGGAACGCGCACGCGGTCGGTGCGCACGCTGGTGGTGCGCACGGCGGTGTCGCGGACGGGCATGGTGACAGCGGTCATCATCGCTCCCCGTGGTCATGACCCCGTGAGGGGCCGGTTGCTGGCGCGTGCTCGGCGGCACGCGCGTGCCGGGCGGAATGACCGCCCCCCGTACAGGTGGTACGCGCCACCGTTCCCGACGGGTTCGGCCGGCCTTTGGCACGCTCCAGCGACGTGGTCCTCGCGGGTTCGTGCTCGTCTCCGGGGGAGACGGTCCGGCAGGGTCGGGAGCTCAGCTCCGCGGCGGCGCGGGCCGGGCGGCGGGTGCGCGGGCCGGCGGTGCCAGGGCGACCCCGGGGGTCCGGGACGTCGCGGGTCATGCTCGGCCGGGTGCATCCACGCTTCAGTGGCTTCCCGATTAGTAAGACGCCGGAAAGGGGTCGGAAGGTTGCGTGGCGTCCGTCACATACCGTGGCGTGTCGGTCGAACTGGGCCTTATGTGGCGCTATAAGCGGGTTTGCGAGGGCGGTGGGCCGCCTCAGGACGGAAGATGGCCGGCCAGGACCGTCCGGACGAGCCGCCCCGCGAACTCCTCCGGCGCGTCCGGGAGCCGGGCGCCCGCCGCCACCGCCTCCGGCCCCGCGAGCCGGATCAGGAACGCGTGCTGCTGGCAGCCGCCGAGCAGCGCGGCGGCGATGGACGGCGGCGCCGCCCCGCCGTCGAGCCGTCCGGCCCGCTGCTCCGCCTCCAGGTACCCGATCAGTGCGGCGTGCCCGAGGACCGGCCCGGCCGCCGGACCCCCGGGCGGACCGGCCGGCGGCCCGCCGGGGGAGCCGGGCGGAAGCGCCGGGTCGGCGGCCCCTCCCGCGGCCTGCTGCTGTGCCTGGACGGGCCCGTCGGCGCGCAGCCAGGCGATCAGATCCGGGTCCGCCAGCACCGGCCCGATCATCGGCAGCAGCTCGCCGTAGAAGCGGACCATGCCGGCGGCCAGCCGGGTGAGGTTGCCCTCCACCGTGCCCTGGCCCGCGGACCCGGCGAGGGCCGCCATGGCCGTCCGCGCGGTGGCCGTGACCTCGCCCAGCGCCGCCGCGAACAGGGCGGTCTTGTTGGCGAAGTGGTTGTAGAGGCTGCCCTCGGAGACGCCCGCGCTCCGCGCGATCTCCTTGGTCGTCGCGGCGGTGATCCCGCGCGCCCGGATCACCTCGACCGCCGCCGCCAGGATCCGCTCCCGCATCGGCTCCGCGGCCGCCTTGCCAGTGGCCTTGCCGGCCGCCCTGCCCTGCGCCTTGCCGGCCGCCTTGCCCGCCGTTCTGCCCGCCGCCACCTGCGCCACCTTCCTTCCGCCGCCGGACCGTAGCACCCCCCAGCATACTGAGTGAGCACTCACCCGTGCCGGCGTGGGAGGGCTCCCCTGCCGAGTTCGCGAGAACCCGGGCGAATGTCCCTCACACCAGGTAACGTCCCCTTCACCGCGGGTTGCGGATGCAGGGCAGCATCGTCGCCCAGGGAGGGGTCCGCGTGACCATCACCGGAAGACAGCCGGCACCGCCCACCGGGGCCGACGCGCTCCAGACCGACCAGCGGGCCGGGGCCAGGCAGCCCCGGTTCCTCGACCAGCCCCTGCTCGGCGTCGTGAGCATGGCCGCCTTCACGCTCAACGAGCACGGCCGCATCAACCACTGGAACCACGCCGCCACCGACCTGTTCGGCGCCGGCCCCCTCCAGGCCGCCGGCCGTTCCCCCGCCTCGCTGCTGCGGCTCCCGCAGGAGCACCGCGGCGCCTTCGAACCCGAGGTCTTCGGGCACGTCTGGTGCGGCGCCTGCATGGTCCCCCGCGCCGACGACGGCCGCCCCGCCGAAGTCGGCTGGTGGGTCTACCCCGTCGAACCGGACGGCGACCCGGGCGCCCGCAACGTCCGCGTCCTCGCGCTCGCCGCGGACCTGCGCCGGCTCCGCGAGGACGGCCCCGGCCTCGCCATGGACGACGTCCTCGTCGCCGCGCCCGACGGCGACGCCCGGCGCGCCGCCGGAGCCCGGCTGCTGCGCGTCGAGCCCGTCCTCGCCCCGCCCGCCGAACCCCCCGGCGACGGGCACCCCGACGGGCCCCTCGACCGCCGCCTCGCCGAACTCCTGCCCGCCGTCGGCGCCGCCGCCACCGACGCGATCGTGTCCCGCGTCCTCGCCCACGGCCGGCCCGCCGTCTCGCTCAGCATCACCGTCCGGCTCCCCGTCGTCCCGCACGCCGGCGACATGCCGCGCGCCCTGCGCATCCGCCCCCGCGCCGTCGCGCCGTCCCGCCCCGAGGCCGACCGCGACGACCCGGAGCACGGCGCGCCCGGCACCGACGAGAACGAGACCCTCACCTTCCTCAGCGAGGCCGGCCAGCAGATCGGCGGCTCCCTCGACCACCTCCAGGCCGCCCGCACCCTCGCCGAGGTCCTCGTCCCGCGCATCGCCGACTTCGCCGCCGTCGAACTCCTCGAAGGCGTCGCCGCCGACTCCGCCCAGCCCGCCGCCGACCTCGACGAGACCGTCACGATGCGGCGCGTCGCCGTGGCCCACAACGACGAGCCCGGACGCTGGGACGGGATCGTCCCGGAGGGCGAGGTGCTGCTGCCGGCGCACGGCACCCCGTTCGTCCGGGCCATGCGGACCGGCCGCCCGGTGCACGTCCCGCGGGTCGACGCCGAGTACGCGGCCGGGCTGTCCGCCTCGTTCGGCGGCCGCGACATGCGCCCCCTGTTCACCGGCCGCGACCTGCTCGTCGTCCCGCTGATCGCGCGCGGCCGGGTGCTCGGCACCTTCAAGCTGCTCCGCAAGCCCGACCGCCCCGGCTTCGACGACCTCGACCTCGCCATGGTCGACGAGCTCGCCCGCCGCGCCGCGCTCTGCGTCGACAACGGGCGGCTCTACCGGCGCGAGGTCCAGGTCGCCCAGGAGCTCCAGCGCAGCATGCTGCCCGCCGACCCGCCCGAGGTCCCCGGCGCCCGCGTCCACTACCGCTACCGGCCCGCCGGGCAGGCCGCCCAGGTCGGCGGCGACTGGTTCGACGCCTTCCCGCTGCCCGGCCGCCGGCTCGGCATCGTCGTCGGCGACGTCATGGGGCACGGCCTCACCTCCGCCGCGATCATGGGCCAGATGCGCACCGCCGTGCGCACCCTCGCCGTCGAGGACATGCGCCCCGACCTGCTGCTCCGCCAGCTCGACGCGCTCGCCCGCCGGCTCGGCGAAGGCTACGTCGCCACCTGCCTGTACGCCGTCTACGACCCCGTCGCCCGGTGCTGCAGCTTCGCCAACGCCGGGCACGTCCCGCCCGTCCTGGTGTCCGAGAGCGGCGAGAGCCGGGTGCTGCCCGTCCCCGCCGGGCTGCCGATCGGCGTCGGCGGCGAACCGTTCGAGACCACCGAGATCCCGGTCGAGGACGGCTCCCGGCTCGTCCTGTGCACCGACGGCCTCGTCGAACGCCGCGGCCGCGACATCGACGAGGGCCTGGAGGAGCTGCGCGCCCTGCTCGCCGGCCCCGCCCGCCCCCTCGACGCCACCTGCGACGCCCTCCTCGGCGCCCTCGCCACCACCGCCCCCGCCGACGACATCGCCATCGTCGCCGTCGGCCTCGACGGCATCCCCTCCGGCGACGTCGCCGTCTGGGAGCTGGAACCCGAGCCCAGCATGGTCCCGCGGACCCGCGCCCAGGTCGCCTTCAAACTCGCCGAATGGAACCTCGACGCCGTCGCCGACACCTTCCAGCTGCTGGTCAGCGAGCTGATCACCAACGCCCTGCTGCACGGCGCCGGATCCATCGTGCTGCGGCTCATCCGCGGCGACGCCCTGCTCTGCGAGGTCTACGACGACGGCCAGGACATGCCGCACCTCTGCCACGCCGACGCCACCGCCGAATCCGGGCGCGGCCTCCAGCTCGTCAGCCACCTCGCCGCCGCCTGGGGCACCCACCGCACCGACGGAGGCAAGGTCGTCTGGTTCGAGCACCGGCTCCCGCAGGTCACCGGCCCGCCTCCCGCCGGTGGGAGGTAACTGTCCCCTCCGCGACAGATAGTTTCCAACGTCCGGGTCCGCTGAGATCGATAGTGTCGAAGCGCATCAACGGCCCATCGGGGGACGATTTGGGCGAGAACCTGACCCTGCCGGTCCCGGAGACCCTCTACGCCACCTACGCCGTCGCGCTCACCGCGCCGATCCCCGACCCCGGCGAACTCGCGCACGACGAGCTCGCCGCACGGACCGAACCGCCGCTGCGCGACCTCGTCCTCGGCATGCTCGGCAGCCCCATGGTCACCCTCGACCAGCGGCCCGCCGCCGAGTTCCCGCCGCTGCCCGCCGACCTCCTCGCCGCCTACGGCGCCTCGCCCGCCGCCCTCACCGCCCTCGACGCCGCCACCCACATCCTCGCCGTCCGCGCCGCCTACCGCCCCGGCCACCCGCCCGCCCACGAATGGGCCGCCCGCGCCATCGCCGGAGCCGTCGCCGCCGCCCGCACCGCCCCCGTCATCGACGTCTTCACCCCCCAGATCCTCGCCCACGACCACCTCACCCGGTCCCTGCCCGGCCCCGGCGGCGCCGTCCGGCTCACCGACTGGATGCTCCTCCCGCACACCTCCGGACCGCACGGCTTCTGGTTCACCACCAAGGGCCTCGCCCGCTTCGGGCTCCCCGAACTGCAGACCGAGAACGTCCCGCCCGCCCTCGTCGTCCCGTGGGGCCGCGTCCTCAACGGCCTCGCCCGCCGCGTCCTCGATCTCTGGCAGGACCGCCTCCCCGCCGGCGAGCAGCCCCTCGTCGTCGACCTCCCCGAGACCGTCACCGTCGGCCTCCAGGACATCGCCGCGGCCCAGGGCACCGACGAGCCCGTCCGCCGCGAGGCGGCCGTCCGGCTCCGCCTCGACGCCCCCGACGACCCCGTCCTCACCGTCCTGCCCGCCGACGACGGCCCCGACCGCCTCGAATCCCTCTGCGCCGCCCTCTTCGGCGCCCGGGACGGCCGCCGTTGACCCCCGCCCGGCTTGCCGTCCGCCGCGTCCAGAGCGCAGGATCGACACCGTGAGATTCGGCCCACGCGCGCGCTCCGGCCCCGATCCCGACGACTCCGGCCCCCCGGACGCCGGCACACCGGCGCCCCCGCCCCACCCGGGCGACGTCCATGTCGCGGGCCGCAGCAGGTCCCGCCCGGAGGAGCCCGCCGACTGGGTCCCCGTCCCACCTTCGGAACCCCCCGCACCACCGGACCCCCAATGGACCCCCCGCGGCGCCCTCGCCCGCACGCCTCGCCCGCCGGACGATCCCCCCAAGCCGCCACAGGGCCCCGCACCGGAGCCGCCCCCGCCCGGCCAGACCGCTTGGACGCCCCACCC
>NZ_JAGEPF010000035.1 GCF_017573465.1 Actinomadura violacea | reverse complement strand
GACAGGGACCGGCAGGCAAGCACCGGCGGACAGGCACGGGCGGACAGGGACCGGCAGGCAAGCACCGGCGGACAGGCACGGGCGGACAGGGACCGGCAGGCAAGCACCGGCGGACAGGCACGGGCGGGCACGTGAGAGGTGGGGAGCTGCTTTGCTTCTCTGCGGTCGCCGGACCGAAGGGGACCCGTTCCCCTCGCATGGACGGGGCCCCTTCGGCCGGCGCTGCCAGCGGTGCCCTATGGGCGTGCCGGCTCGAACCCGAGGCGTGCGGCCGCTGTCGTCAAGGCGCCGTTCTCCGCTCGGGCTGTCGTGGCCTAGTTGGAGATGAGGTCTGCGCGGGCCTGCCAGGTGTCGGGCACCGGGTGGCCGTTGCGGATCTGTCGCTCGATGACGGCGAGGTCGCGCAGGTCGTAGTAGACCGTGCGGCCGATCTTCCCTAGCCGCCGTGCGTGGTACCTGTTCGCCCAGCACCGGATGGTGCCCTCGGCGCGGCCGAAGTGCTCGGCGGCGCGGGCGGCGGTCACCAGGTGGCTGGGGCGGGTCGTCAGGGTGCGTCTCCGTTCAGCGCAGCGGGCACAGTTCGCCCGCTGCGCGATATGTTGCACGCAGCTCAGTTGTTGCGCAACTCGAAGACGTTGCTTCGCCGCATCAACGGTTCAGCGTAGGGAAGCGATCGGCATCGTCGACTCGTGTGCCCACGACCACCGCGCCGACGGGGTGACCGTGACGCCGAGCTGCTCGGAACGCGGCCGGCCGAGACGCTCCCACCGTCGCCACGCCTGCATGACCTCGTCCCACAGCCGCCGGTCGCCGCCCTGCAGGATCCGCGGCGCGACGCCATGCGGACGGGTGACCTCAGCCCAGGAACCGTCCGGGCTCGTGAGCCACAGCGCATGCGTGCCGGATGCGCCGTCGTGCAGCAGGAAACGCCGAATGTCGGGCAGTGTCAGCCCGACGAAGAACGCGGCGTCGTCGGCTGGGCCGAGACCGCATGGGCAGCCGGGCTCCCATGGAAGGGCGCTGATGGGCAGCGGCGAGAACCGGCCCGACGCGACGCCGTTGTGCTGGACCGTGAGCGTGAGCGGGACAGCCGGGTGGTAGCCGGTCCGGATCGGCACGCTGATGTGACCGCCGGGCGCGGTCCGCGCGATCCAGGCGGGATCGACGGTCGCCGCGGGCCGGCGGATGACGGTCTGGTCGTACAGCGCGAGGGGCGACTTGCCAACTGGCATGATCGCATCGTCGCACATCTCCACAGGCCATCCCAGCGAAATCATTCGTAGTTGGTCAGCGCGTCCTCCCTAGCGTGTTCCAGTGAAGGGCGTGCCAGCCGATCGGCACGGTCTGTGCTTCAAGCGGCACGAACCATGCAGGTGGTTCCTCCCATTCGGCTGCTGTTTGAACTGACCGATAGACGGCCTGGCCATTCTGCGGCTTTCCGCTCGATCGATGAGTCTCCCCATCTCGCCGGTAAATGCGGCGAGCCGAAACATCACTCATTGCTGACCCGAATCTACTGCCAGCGCGGGAAGAAGAGGACTCTTTGCTGACTGGCTCGGTTTACGCGGCCTCATGGCCTGATCTTGTCAGCGCAGGTCGAGGCACAGTAAAATGATCTTTACTTGGTCGCTCCCTTGTTGGCTGCGGGAGGGTTGACCTAGCTTCCAAGGCGCGGAGATCATCTTCGCCGCTCTGTTCGATACAGGAATCGCGGAGCGTTCGCCCACCAAGGGGAATGCATGAAAACCCGCCACCTCGTCCAAGCCGCGACCATCGCCGGTGTCGCGACCATGGCCGCCGCGTTCGCAGCTCCCGCACAGGCCACCACCAGCGGTCCGCAGGCGGACGTGCAGCAGCAGGTCAACCAGATCACCGCCAGCCACCCCGGCGCCCACCAGACCGGCCCGGGAACCGTCACCTTCAGCGACGGCGTCGTCCTGACCATCCCGGCCGCCGGCGCCGCCGCCGGTGTGTGCGCCTCGGGCTCGTACTGCTTCTTCCAGTACACCAACTACGGGGGCCGCAAACTCACGTTCAAGGACTGCGGCGCGAACGGCCTGTGGCAGTACCTCACCGACTACGGGTTCGGCAACTCCACGTCCTCGTGGCAGAACTACTCCAAGAACACCGTGCTGGTCTATGACCAGGCCACGGCACCGCCGACCACCCTGTGGACGGAGAATCCGGGCGGGGAGTCCACCTCCACCGGTAACGCCGACAACAAGGCCGACGCGTTCGAAACGTTCTGTGGGTGACGTTGATGAAACGTCTCCCCGTGCTCGTCGCGGCTGCAGTGAGCGCGCTGTCGCTCACTTTGACCGCGTTTACCCCGAGCCCCAGCAGTCAGCCGCAGAACGGTCCGTCCAAGTCGTCTGTCAGCCCATCGGACCCGACATCGGCTCACCGTGATCCAAGCGATCCGGCGGCGACGAAGGGCTACCTGGACCGGCTTCAGCGAGGAGTGCCGCTCAGGAAGCAGGACTGCGACTCCATCCGGTTCAAGGGGCGCATGGCCAGCCTGTGCTTGAGAACGATCGACCCGAAGCAGGCGCGTCAGACCCCTACGCCGCACGTCGAGCGCAGAGCCGGTGACCCCGCCCCGCCGCAGGCGCTGTGTTCGCAGAAGCCGGGGCAGACCAACTACGACCGGTTCCACGCCTGCTACGAAACGGTCAGGCGTATCGAGATCGTGCAGGACGGTACCGCGACCGTCGAGGGAGAGGTCCGGACGGATGTCTGGGCCACGCTCAGCCCAAAGAACCCCACCTGGCTCATGCAGGTCGGCATAACGCCGATCTGGATATCCCCAGACCTAGTCGAGACGGGCCCCTCCTACAAGGCCCAGCTCGCCTGCTCGACGAACCAGTGCAAGATCCCCAACCCGGTCACGAAGGCGATCGGGCCGGGCATCTACACCTACTACGAACTGGCCACCTCTATCCCATCCTCGGCCCCTGGCGACAGCATCCAGTACTCCAACCCGCAGATCAAACTGTCGCTCGTCGTGAGCAACGGAACCACCCTCACCCCTCCATCGCCTGCGAACGACCCGTTCAACGTGCGTTGCGACAGCGAGACCTACATCGGAGGGGAAGGCTGCGTCTACTACATGGGCACCGCCTCCGCCGCAACCTTCTACATCGACTACAAGGACGTCGATCCGAAATACGGAGACTACCGGGAGGTCGTGAAGAACGATCTGTACGGCGAGGTCGTTCGCGACAACCTCAACCACTACGGACACATTCAATTCGGTCACCCGCTGCATAGGACGGACCCAGTCACGCAGAGGGCGAACCACGACTCGATCTGCACAAAGGCGATCTTGGCGAAGCGGCCAGCAGGAATGCAATGCGACGAATGGCCCTACGCCTCCAGCGAGGAAGGCGGCGGCAAGAACCCGCGGTACTCGTGCGCCTTCCTGCCGGAGGAACAGAACCGTGCGCACGGCCAGGCGCTGGACAACACGCTGTACAAGGCGAACCGTATCCTGCCTTCACTGAACGAAGGAGGGCAGTACATTCAGGGCGACCCGTACTGGGTGTGGGTGCTCAACGCACCGGAAGCCAGCAAAATCCCGGCCGTGAAGCAGTGCAGCACCTACTAGGCTGCCCGCGCTAGGCCCCACGGCGGCCAGGGTGCCTCCTCAGTACCAAGGGGGTACCCTGGCCGCTTCCTTGACAGGAAGGAGAGGCCCGTGCACCCGATCGCCGCAGTTGATGCCACCGCGCAGATCGCCGGGGATGAGTGGTACCGGATCTCGACACAGGACATCGTTCCCGAACCTCCCAACAGAGCGATGCGGAGCTTTGGCACCTTCGATCTATTCGAGGGAGACGTGTTCGTTGATACAGGTACCACCACTCGGGATGTCGACATCACCGTCGAAGAGTGGGCCAGCGAAGCTCCGTTACGTATCGCCGGCGACCGACGGTTCGCGGAGGTCGTCGAGATGTCCGTTACGCTCCTAACGAGGCGGCTAAGGATCCTAGCTGCCGACGGTACGCAACTGCTGGCTCGTGATCTAGACGGCGGGGCGGGTAGTTACCGCATGCGCTTGTACGCCCGCTACCTTGACGTCCGACGGCAACGGCATCTGCTGCGGCTCTGGCCGGCGCCAGCGAAACCGATGTGGATCTACCAACTCGACCGCGACGGTCAGCCCATCGAACGGCCTGACCGCGCCACCAGCGAGATCTTGGAGGTGGCGATGACTCCGGACCAGGCGAGCATCGTCCGCACTGAGGTCGAGCAGATGGCGATCATGGAAATCCAGAACGGGGACATCGACGATATCGTCGAGGACTGCGACCGGATCCGTGACTCCATAACCGTGCACGCGGGTGCTGGAGGTGTGGAGCAGGTGGCGTTGACACCCCGGCAGTGGAAAGTTGCCATCGCCGTTCTGGAACATCACAGCGGTCTGGCGCCCACCCCATCGGACGCCGAGGCCCTGCGGCATGTCCGTGACCTCATCGTGTCGGCGATCGGCCATCGCCTCCCAGCGGGACGGGTCTACGGTCAGTGAGTCGCTGCGTACTCGAAAGCCAGGCGCCGCTCGACTCTGGTTTGCCGGAATACTGAGTGTGAACTGAGGAAGGCCCCGCCTGCGTTGTCGACAGGCGGGGCGACAGAGTGTTGTCGGGCGTCAGGCGACGTGCGAAGGGCGGCGGGTACGGCGGCGCAGCCGCCGCCGCTCGTCCCAGGTCGTTCCGCCCCAGATCCCGTACTCGTTGCGAGCGAGAGCGTAGTCCAGGCACTTCTCCCGCAGGTCGCAGACGGCGCAACCGTCCTTGGCCTCCTGGATCATTTCGGCGAGGAGCTCGGGCTTCACGCGGGCGTGGCCGATGGTGCCGTCGTCGACGAACCAGAGTTCGGGGTCGTCTGAGCAGGGCGGGGCGGGGGTGTCGGGCTTGATGAGCATGGAAGCGTCTCCTGGGTGGCGGTGGCCCGGCGCGTCGGTGCCGGGCCACCGGATGAGGTCAGATGCAGGCAGCGGCGACGAGCCAGGTCGGGCTCTGCTGCGTCGGTGTGAGGTGGAGCGCCTTGGCCAGGGAGGTGTCCCAGGACGGGGGGCGTGGTTCGGTGATGAACGACAGGTCCACGGCAGCGTGGTCGTAGGCGGTGAACTGTTTGCTGGCGGCCAGCCCCCACCGCGGGTCGACCGCGGTGTCCCCGTACTCGACGAGCGTGATGCCGAGTTCGTGCAGCGTGGTGCCAGCGCGACGCGCCTGCTGTGTCACGTACTTGTGGAACTCTTCGTTCATGAGCCTGAGGATCGGACTCGGCCCCGTGACGAGCCAGTCGGCGGCGCCGCCCAGGTCGTAGCCGTAGAGGACAGACGCTTCGACCGTCGCGCTCATGGTGAGGTTCTCCTTCGGGCCTGGGCGGCTTGGCCCTGGCCCTGCGAGCCAGGGCCAAGCCGCGTGTCGGCGATGTCCTAGGCCAGGCAGCAGGTGCTGATGCCCTCGTGGATGTGGTCGGCCGGGACGTCCTTCAGGCACGCCAGGCAGAAGTGGGTCTTGTAGACCGGGTCCCACAGGACGCGGCCGCCGTACTCGGCGATCGTGAACAGCCGCGCGAGGTAGGCGGGGTCGTTGATCTGGGCGGTGCGGATGGTGCGGAACGGGCTGTGCGCAGCGCGCATCGTCGCCTCCTTGCAGGGGTGAAGGGGGGCGTCCCCGGACCCGCGTGGTCCGGGGACGGGAGGGGGAGCTACAGGAACACCACGGCTCCGGCGGGCCCCATCGCGTGGGCGAGGAGGAGCCAGCCGTCGGCCTTGGCCGCGCCGTAGAGCTCGGTCAGGTGGCGGCGGATGTCCGGTTCACCGGTGATGACGTCGACGTCACCGTGCTCGTCGGTGAAGACGTACTCCTTCGTGCCGGCCCAGTACTCCAGGCGGGCGGTCTTGAGCCGCATCCCTGCCCCTTCGGTTTGTTGTGCTGACATGTAAAACTCTAGATGCCCACGGCAGGCATGTCAACACCATGACCAAAGTTTGGGGCCTGCCCTATCGGGGCCCTGTCTGGCGGGCCCCGTGCGGCCCTGTGCGCCCCTGTGCGGCCCTGTGCGGCCCTGTCAGTCCAGCCCTGCCCCCATCTCTCCGGGCCCGGTGACTGGGCATTTCCCAGCAACTTAAGTCAATGTGTTGACAGTCTGTCCAGTGGGCCCTTAGAGTCCTCATGTCAGCACAACAAGCCGAAAGGAGTCGGGATGAGCCGCAACCGCAGGCGCGACCGGAAGGCACTGCTCTCGCTCGCGAAGCAGTTCCGGTCCAAGGACATCTCCGCGATCGAGGCCCTGTGCCGGGTGATCCAGATCAGCCGGCTCCCGCCGGAGATGGCAATCGAGTGGTTCGCCGAACTCGTGCACCAGCTCGGCCAGTCGGCCGAGCTGCGCACGCGGCCCCTGGTGCACCCGCCCGTCCGGGACGCCCTCGACCACCTGGTCGCGTCGTGACCCTTCCCCGGCCAAGCGGCCCGCCCCCCGAGGGGCGGGCCGCGGCCCCGGCCGCTTTGGAGAGGCATGACCGTCAACCTGACCACGCTGCCGCCCGGGCCGAGGTCGCTGGACGACCGTTCCTGCTGGGCGTACCTCTTCCTCAACAGCCTGCGCGAGACCATCCCGGCAGAGCACGACGCCGAGCAGATCCTCGCGAAGGCCGCCGAGCAGGCGGAGGACCTGCACCACCGAATCCACATCGCGCCGCTCGACGCGCGCCTGGAGATGGAGTTCATCGGATCGGTCATGGCGGCCGAGGTCGAAGCGCGGCGATCCCTGGAAAGCGCCGCGCTGGAGGACTGCCAGGCGCAGTACCTGAAGCAGCTCGTCGCCGCCTGCTGGGCGGCGGCCCTGAACTGGTGCGTCCCCGTCGAGCACCAGCGCTGACCCTGATCGGCGGGGAGCGTCACCGGCGCTCCCCGCCCTGTTTCTCATAACTCAAGAGGAGAAATCCATGGCGATCACGACCGTGGGAGAAGCCCACGCGGTGAACGACCTCGCACGCCTGCTGCTGCCCGACGACAAGCCGGGCGACGCCGACAAGGCCCGCGACGCGCTGGCGCTGCTCGCCAAGGCATCGCACGCCAAGCTCAAGGCGGGCATGACCGCCAAGGAGGTGACCGGGCAGTGGGGCCGCCACCTGATCATCGCGCGGATCGCCGCCGCCCTGTACGGCGACGACACCCCGGCCCTGATCAGGGACCTGGCGAACTCCCGGCAGCTCGCTGTGTCGTTCCTGAACCGGCCCTGGTTCGACGCGCACATCGAGCGGGAGCTGACCGACGAGGAGTGGGCGCTCCTGGTGCCCAAGCTCGCGCGCTACGACGACGAGGTCGAGGACTCCTGGCTCAACGAGCGGTTCGCCGATGACCTGCTCCGGGAGGCGGGGATCGAAAAGCACATCCCCGACCTGTCCGACGAGCTGGCGGACGACATGACCGACGACGCGGCCGGTGGCGAGGACGACAGCCACGGCGAAAGCGAGGACCAGGGCGACAGCGAGGGCGCCCCCGCAGAGGGCGGTGGAACCGACGAGCCCCCCGCCGGCCCCGAACCGGCTCCCGAGCCCGAGCCCGAGCCCGAGCCGGACCCGGCACTTGAGTCCGAACCCGCGCACGAGGAGACCGAAGACGTGGACCCTCCCGCACAGGAGGAGGAAGTGGACGTGTCCCCGGCGGACGAGGTCGACATCGACCCCGCCGCGTAGAGCCCAACCCGTGGGCGGCGGTGGACTGGAACAGCCCTCTGTACCTGTCCCCGCCGTCCACTCCCGCGATCAGGCAGGCGATGCGGCGCGGACAGATCGCAGCGATCCTGTCGCCCGCGGCCGGCAACCAGCTCCCGGACGGCTGCCTGTTCGCCGCCGACAACGCCGTCTACGGCGGCTCCTACCCCGGCGACCAGGCGTACCGACGGTGGCTGGGCAGCCTCGCCCCGCACGCCGACCGCGCCCTGTGGGTCACGGCACCAGACGTCGTCGGCGACCACCTCGCGACCCTGGCCCGCTCCCGGCCGTGGCTGGAGGAGATCCGGGCCATGGGGTTCCCCGCTGCGCTGTGCGCCCAGAACGGGATGGAGTGGGACCACTCCTCGGATCTGTGGGAGATGTTCGACGTCCTCTTCCTGGCCGGGACCACGCAGTGGAAGATGAGCACGGCCGCCGCTGAACTGGTCCGCGTCGCCCTCGACCACGGCAAGCCGGTCCACGTCGGCCGCGTCAACTCCCGGCGGCGCCTGCGGTACTCCCAATACCTCGGCGCGAGCAGCGCTGACGGCACCTACCTCACCTACGGCCCCGACCTGCTCCTGCCGCGCGTGCTGGAGTGGACGCGCGAGCTGGCGACACACCCGGCACTCTTCGACTACGAGCAGCCCGACGACGAGGCAGAGCTGTGGTCGAAGGCGCGGCGTCGCTCGTAGACATCTACTCCTGGCGGGCTCGGATGTGTTCCTCGGCGCGCATGCGCGCCTCGGTCTTCCGGAAGTCCCTGGCGGGCATGTTCACCCACGCCAGGCCGACCACCGCCCACAGAACGGCCGCGGCCGCCAGGACACGCGCCAGCGGATACTGCTGGCCGCCGCTCAGGACGAGCGCGGTGACCAGCAACGCGGCCAGCAGCCCCAACCACCGTGCACGGCGTCGCCGCGCCTCTGCTTGCACATCGTCGGGCAGGTCCGTTGTCGGGGCCATCGGTCTCCTCGTCTCGCTGGTGGACATGAAGACGCCACGTGCGAACGATCGGGTTACGAGGCGACCGGATCACGAGGCGACCGGATCCGGCTACTCCCCTCCAGTTCCCCCCGGCCGGAGGGACCGGCAGCAGGCGCGAGCGCGGACCGAAACGCCGCCGACTCGACATGGCCCTGATCCAGCGCGGCCGAACGTCTCGGCCCGTGGAGTGCCTCACGCGTGCGCGTTTTGTTGCTGAGACTGGTCTCAGGCCAACAGCGCCCAGAAAGCACAGAGCCCCTCGTCCTCCTTCCGTAGTTCAGAGGCGAGGGGCCCTGTCGTCCGCATGGGTTAGGCGCGCTTCCAACGCCACCGGCCGTTGGAGTACTTCACGCACCGGTAACGCTTGCCGGTCTTGTAGGCGTAGCCGTACCGCTTGTGGGCCGCGGCCGGGCAGTACGAGCCCGGCGTGATGCACGTCCAGTAGGAGTGGCCCGACGCCTTGTGGGCGTGGCAGCGAGCCGCGGTCATGGTCGGCGCGCCGGTGGCGGCGTCCGCCGGCGCTGCGGCGAGGCCGGTGGCCAGAAGCCCGGCTGCGGCCGTGGTGATGACGAGACGTTTGAGCATGCTGCCCCCGCGAGTTCGGTGTGTTGCAGTGAAGTTGTACTGGTCGGCGAGGCGTCCGCGCACCTCGCGGCATGGAACTGGCCTGTCTAGGTCACCGCGTGAACTGGCGTTGGCCGTCGAACGACGCAGGCATACATCAACGCCTGCGGCCGAGCTGATTTCCGCCATGGCGCCGCCGCGTCCCGGCATGCTGGGGGCATGGCGACGATCCGGTTGTCCGGCGATGTAGAAGCCGACGCGCTCGCCGAGCTGCGCCGGGCCCTAGACGGCGACACGGCGTTCATGCTCGCTGAGCCAGGTGAACGCGACCGCGAACTCCAAGACGCCTCGTACCGGTTCGTCGCGGATGAGGGCGGGCAACTCGTCGGTGTCATCGACGTCCGCGCGTTGCCGTGGCGGCGTGCCCGAGGCCGAGGCGCCATCGTGCTTGGAGTCCGGGCCTCCCACCATGGGCGAGGGATCGGCCGTGGCCTGCTGGACGCGGCGATCGCCGAGGCGCGGCGGCGCGGTATGTGGCGGCTGGAACTATCGACGATGACCCACAACCACGTCGCCTTGCGGCTGTACGCAGCGTGCGGGTTCGAGGTGGAGGGGCTGCGCCGTTCCTCGTTGCGCGTGGACGGCGAGCCCGTCGACGAGTACTACATGGGGATGCTGCTCCAGCGTGCGGACCCGGTGCAGTGAGCATCGGCGTCCGGCGCGACCCCGGCACCGGTCCTGGCCGGGCCGTCCAGCTCGGGGGACGGGGGTCAGCGCCAGCCGACCGCGTTGAACGGCACGCCGCGGCGGTAGGCGGCCAGTCCCTCGACGGTGTACGGATAGGTGTTGGCCGGGAAGTCGTCGAGCGGGAACCACTCAACAGCGGAGCACTTGTGCGGCTCGGCGTTGTAGGGCTCGCCCTTCCAGTGCTTCACGGCGAAGAACACACCCAGGCGGGCGTCGCCGAGGTGGTTGCGGTAGTGGATCAGGTGGACGAACTCCAGGTCCCCCTCGGCGAGCTCGACACCGATCTCCTCGAAACCCTCGCGGATCGCTGCTTCTGCGACCGTCTCGTCGGCCTCCAGCTTGCCCGAGGGCAGGTTCCACCACCCGTCGGCGTAACCGGTGCCTGAGCGCTGGGCGAGCAGCACGTTACGTCGCGGACCAGGACCAGCAGAGCGTCCACGATCGAGGTGTACGGGGGTGGGGCGGCGGCTGGGCTCATATGGCGGTCAGGCTAACGCCGGGATCAGCGGTTCCGCTGGCGCACGGAGTAAATCGTGCTGCGCGTTGCGTGCCGAGGCCTGGCAGCCGCCACCGGTTGCAGGGCCTCGGCACGTTCGTCAGTCCACGAGGTAGTGAGCTTCGATGTAGGCGACAGTGGAGTCGTATGGTTCGCCTACCGGCTTGAGCATGTACCGGCGGAAGACCGCGGCGGTGGCGCGGCGGACGCCTCGGTTGCGGGCGTCGGCGTTGTCCCACGACCTGGCGAGGGTGCTGGTGACCACCTGGTCGATCTCCTCGGCCAGGTTCCTCTCGGTGACCGTGAGCCCGGACGGTGCGTGGTCGTGGATGATCCGCGACAGGACGCCCACGTGGTCGTCGTCCAGCACGACGGCTTCGTCGGGGCGCTTTCCGGCGTCCACGATGGCGCGAGCGATCCGGAGCGCTTCGGACAGGAAGTCCAAAGCGTCCTGGGCGTCCTGGATGATCCGGTCCCGCAGCAGCTTGATCCGTTCCGCGAGAGCGGTGTACTTCACCGACTCCGGTTCGACGCCCTTGTCGAGTGCGGCCTTGATGCGGTCCAGGATCTCCGCCGCGGATGGTGGCGTTTTGTCCGCGCCGTCGTCCTTGCCGCCAGGGCGGACGATGGCCATCAGTTCCTTGAGGATGGCGATGCCCTGGGCATCCAGGACGAGGGATTCCTCCTTGACGGCGACCGCGGAGAAGGAGTGGACGTGGGCGTTGATGATCTCCAGGACCATCGGCCCCAACTCGGCCAGCCGTTCTTTGCGCTCTTCGTCGGAGGACCTCTTGAACAGGGTCGTGTACACCGACCCGAACAGCGCGAAGCCGTCCTGATACTTGGCGACCCGCTTGTCGGTGCTGACGAGTGGGTACAGGCGCGCCAGGAGCCGGTAGTCCCTGCTGAACACCTCGGCGACCTCGGGATTGGCGTCCAGGAAGACGTTCATCGCGCGCACTGACTCGTATCCGTGGACGGCGAGGTCCAGGTCGTCCACGTCCGCGAAGAGGTCTTCGATGCGGGCGAAGGTGGCGCGGAACTCGGCGACAAGTTCGGACAGGTTGGTGACGAACCCGCCGCCCTTCCCGGCCGCTTCCGGCGAGCTGGGGTCGACAACGGCCCGCTGGACCTCCTCGGCTAGGCCGATGTAGTCCACGACTACGCCGGAGGTCTTCACGAACCCGCTCGGAGATATCCAGGTGCGGTTAGTGCGGGTGATCGTCTGGAACAGGTTGTGGGCTTTCAGTGGCTTGTCCAGGTAGAGGACGCCCTCGTTGGGGGCGTCGAACCCGGTCATCAGCTTCGCGGTCACCACAAGGAAGCACAGTGGGTCGTCCGGGGTGAGGAACCGCCGCTTCTGCTCTTCCTCCTCGGCCTCCGACAGCCGGAACGGCCGCATGGCAGGGTCTTCTCCCTTGGAGTTCGAGACGGAGACGTTCACCTCGGCGGCGATGCGGTCGTGCTTGCCGACCTCAGCGAGCACCTGCGATGCCTCGAACCCGGTCAGAAGCTCGTTGAGCTTGTCGGTGTAGGCGACTGCCAGCTCACGGTTGTAGGTGACAACTTGGGCCTTGAGGCCGTTGCGGTAGGCGCCAGCCAGGTAGTGATTAACGATGTCCTGGCAGACCGCGTGGATGCGCTCAGGGTTGGAGAACACCGAGGTGAGGCGCCCGAACTTGCGGGACAAGGTCTCGCGATCGGGGTCGTCGAGGTCGAACTCGTCGGCGAACTGGTCGAACTCTTGCTGCAACGCCTGGTCGTCGACGATGAAGGAGACCGGGTGGGGAGCCAACATGACGGGGACGGTGGCCCCGTCCAGCAGGGACCGCGACACCGAGTACCGGTGCAGTACCCGGCCCGGGTCGCTCTCCGCACCGAACAGAGCGAAGGTGTCGGTGGCGAGGTTCCTGACGGGTGTGCCGGTCATGCCGAAGAACTTCGCGCGCGGCAACGCTGCCCGCATCTGCCCGGCTAGGGAGTCTGACCGGGAGGACTGGGTGCGGTGAGCCTCGTCGACCATCACGATGATGTTGTCTCGGCGCGACAGGTTCTTGCCGGCGTTGGCGAACTTGTGGACGGTCGTGGAAATGACGCCGCGCACATCATCGGCCAGCAGGGAACGCAACTCCTGGCTGGTGGTGGGCTGGTGGAAGTAGGCGTCTCCCATCGCGGAGGTGAACACCCCGGAGGTCTGCCGGACGAGCTGGGTCCGGTCCGACAGCAGGATTATCGTGGGTGATTCGGTGCGGGTGTCGGCCAGCAGCAGTGAGGCGGCGAACACCATGAGCAGCGTCTTGCCCGACCCTTGGTGGTGCCAGATCAGCCCCTTCGCACCGCCGTCCAGGACCCGCTCGTGGATCAGGTGCGCGGCCTCCATCTGTGGATAGCGAGGCAGGTACTTCTTGTCTGCCCCGCCCCCAGAGGTGTTGAAGAGAGCGAAGTTGGCGAGCATGTCCAGGACGGTCGCCGGGTTCAGTAGCAGTTCGACGGAGCGATGCACGTCGTTCTGCCCGGACAGGTTCTCGTCGTCGGCGGTGGATCGGAACGGCTGCCACAGGTTCGTAGGCGCGCCGGCGGCGCCGAACCGCAGTTTCAGCCCGTCGGAGGCGACGGCGAAGACATTGGGGGTGAAGAACCACGGGTACTCCGTGGCGTACACGTCGTTGATCTCGCGTGCGGCGTCGACCCATCCGGACTTCGAGGTCGGAGATTTTACCTCGACTACTACCAAGGGCAGCCCGTTGACCCAGTACACCAGGTCGAACCGGCGGGAAGTCTTCCCGGGGACGGTGATGGTCACCTCGTCAGAGACGATCAGCGTGTTGACGGCCGGGTGCTCGAAGTCGATGACCATCAGGGGGTGCCAAACGCCGTCGGCGTCCCGGAACTCCTTGCGTCCCCGCAGCAGGTGCAGCACCTGCTCGTTGGCCCGTACCAGTCCGCCTTCGACGGCGTTGACCGTTGCGATGATCTCTTCGACTACCGCGTCCGGATCAAACCCGTCGATCACCCCGGGGTTGAGCCGAACGATGGCGTCGCGCAGCTGGCCGTAGACCACCGCCTGGGTCGTCTCCCGCGGCAGGCGTCTGCCCTCTGTGAAACGCCAACCCATCGGGAGGGACCACTGGATCATCAGGTTCTGGAACTCGCGCTCCTGGATGCCCTTCGCCACGGCTCAATTCTCTAACTCAGCCACGTCAATGTCGATGCTGCGGTTCAGGAGCCCTGCCAGCAGGCCTGTGCGGACTTCACGGAGGCGGGCCCGCTCCGCGCGGGCCGCCTCCAACACAGACCCCATCGCGTCAAGTTCCACCGCTATCTCGCGCTGACGGGTGAGCGGTGGTAGGCGCACTGCCATGCCTTTCGCTCGCTTGGCGCTGATGTGCTTGATGTTGGTGCCGCCCGCGACGTCGAGGAAGGCCCCCGACTCGTAGGCCCACATGCTCCAGTGGAAGACGAACTCGGGAATGCAGATCCCTTCTCTCGCTCGGAGGCGAAGCAGGGTCATCTGGGTGCAGACAGGCCCTGGGAGTTCGTCCCGCCACATCGCGGGCATCCCGACTGCATTCGCGCTTGCGCTACCTTCGGACACGACCACGTCGCCGTACTGGAGGCAGAATTTCTTGCGTTCCGCCGGGTCGTAGTTCATCTCCAGGACGTCGGATAGGTCGAGCGTCCCATAACCGACGTTCGCGGATCGCAGGTAGGGAGTCATGTAAGGGCCGTCCGCCCTGTCAGGTGTCCGGCGCACGCCGGTAGAGAAGTGGAACGCGTGTTCAGCCCTCACGACTTCACCCGAGTCGTCGGTGATGAGGTCAGCCCGCCGGCGACGCAAAACCGCCGACAGCGCTTCTACCTCGGCACCGAGTGCGGCGATGTGGTCGTCGACCGCGCCGATTACCTCGACAATCCGTTTCTGTGTCGGCAGCGGCGGGAGCGGGATGTGATGTGCGAGGAACTGGCTTTCTTTCCACCTGTTCCGGCTGGCAGTTGTACCGGTCGAGGCAGCCTCCACGTAATCCCAGACCCGCCCCTGCTGAAAGTAGAGATTCAGGTAGTCGACCGAAAGTCGCCGACTCTTCGTGTCGAACAGCGGGAATTCATTGGAGACAAATGCGCCAGCGAACTCGGGAAGAACCAGCCCAAAGGACCCTTTTCCTGCAAAGAGTCGGTTATAGATAAACTGCCCGGCCGTAACTCTGTAAACGGTCGTGGCCTTGGACGACTCACGCGTTACGGTTTCTCGATGGAATGCCCCCTGGCCATACCAGCGGACCCCTAGAAGGGGATACTCGACACCGCTCTCGATCTTCACCGCATCTCGACGCTGGGTGACTAGTTCGCTCAGCGCAACATGCGGCCAGGCGTTACTCATCGAAGCCCACCACACCGGCGGCGGCGAGGACCTCCAGCATGCGCTGCTCAGTCTTCTGGCGCTCAGCTCGGGCGATGTTGTAGGCATCGATGAGGGTGCCGAGGTCTTCTTGCGCGGCGGCGGCCTGCTTGATGTAGCGGCCGATGTTGAGGTCGTACCCATTCGCCATGATCTCCGTTTTCGGGACGAACCGCGCCGTGAGGCCTTCCTGCCCATCGGCATCCGCCGCGTTGCCGTTGGCGTCGAAGCTTGAGTGGTAAGTAGTCACGACGTGGGCGATGTCGGCGTCCGTGAGGATGTTGCGATTCCTGGCCTTGGCGAAGCACTTGGAGGCGTCGATGAACAGTACGCCGTCCTTCCGCTCCGTGGCCTTAGTACCGCGTGAACGGAACACCAGGATCGCTGTGGGGATGCTGGTGTTGTAGAAGAGGTTGGCAGGCAACCCAATGACCGCTTCTAGCAGGTCGTCGTCCAGAACGCGCTGGCGGATGGCTGCTTCCTGGCCGCCTCGGAAGAGGACGCCATGGGGCAGGACTACCGCGGCACGCCCCTTCTTTGGGCCCATTGACGCGATCATGTGCTGCACGAATGCCCAGTCCGCCGACGACTGTGGGGCCACTCCGCCGAGAGCGCGCTGATCGTTGGTCCAGGGCTTCCACTTCATGCTGTAAGGCGGGTTGGCGACGATCACGTCGAACTGCGCGAGCGACCCGTCAGGGTTCTTGAAGCGTGGGTCCTTTAGAGTGTCACCAACCTCGACCTGAAACTGGGTCAGGTTGTGCATGAAGAGGTTCATGCGCGCTACGCCTGCAGTGTCCATTACAGCTTCCTGCCCATACAACTTGAGCGTGTAGCCGCGTCCACCACTGGCTTTGAGGAGATTCGCGGAGGCGATGAGCATGCCACCCGACCCGCAGGTCGGGTCGTACACCGACTCGAAACTCTGCGGAGCCAGGACCTCGACGATCAGTTCGACGACCTCGCGCGGGGTGAAGAACTGGCCGGCTCGGGTGCCGGATCCGTCGGAGAACCGCTTCAGAAGGTACTCATACGCGCCGCCGAGCACGTCGTGGGACATATTGCCCTCGTGCATCTCCGGAGTACGGTTCATTGCCTGCATGACTGCCGCTAGCACCTCGCCCGGCAGCACTTCTTCGGCCGCCCAGGTCATCGACCCGAACAGCCGGGAAAATTTGTTGGGGTTGGCCGTCTCGATGGCTTGCAGGGATGCGCGGACACGCTTACCGAGGCCGGGCTGGGTAATTGTGGCGAGGATGGATGACCAGGAGGCGCGGCGTTTCTGCCCGCCTTCGAGAGTGATGTGTGGGATTTCGAACGACTGGTAGTCGCGGTACTCGATCTCGTGGGCTTCTTCAGCCGACAGATTCTCTATGCCCTCGTTCTCGGCTAGGAACTCCTGATGGTTGTGCTCCCAGGTGTCCGACAGGTACTTCCAGAACATCAGTGGGAAGATAACCGAGGAATACTGTGCTTCGGGCATCGCCACGCGCAGCTCGTCGGCGGCGTCCCACAACCGGTTCTCGATCTCCTGCTGGGTCACTGCCATCAGTCGGAATGTCCTTGCTCATCAAAGGCCGGTGGCCCGAAGGCCGTGGTGTTCTTGCTGTCCATCCCGTTTCAGGCGGCCCGACATGTACTGCCGGTAGCTCCTGGCGGGCGAACATGGTGTCGGTGCTCCTCCGTGCGCGACCCGTGAACGATATCTCTCCGCGGGGACACTCACTTGGTGCTCGCGCAGGTTCTGCCCGGTGGCCCCTGAGAGGTGGCCTGGCCCGGTTCGTCTAGTGTCGGTGGGTGTTGGGCCGGGGCGGTCGTCAAGCGACCCCGGTCAAGATCCGCGTCACATCGGTGATCTGTGCCTTGGGGAAGTGCATCTGGACGAACGGTGAGGAGAGGAATCGGTCGTCAGACCAGATGACCGGCGAGTGGATCCGCCAGCAGCCCCTGCCCCAGCGTGTGGTGACGAGGTGGCGGAGCCGGTCGTCGGCGGCCAGTTCGCCGAGGAAGGCGAACGCATCAGCCTGGGGCATCTTGAGCCAGGCCCAGCCCCGGTAGTAGTCGATGAATCCGGCGTTGCCGCTCGGTTCGGCGGGCCGTCCTGCGGCGCGCTCGGCTTCGACAGCCTCTCCGGTGTCCTGGCAGCAGGCTGCCGTCTGCCAGCCCCGTGCCCAGATCGCGCGGACCAGGTCCACCATGGCGTTGTCGATCGGGACCCGTTCGTCGTGGTGGGGAGGGGTCAGGGCGGTCGAGGGATGGGTTTGCATGGTCATCGTCGTCCTAGGTGTTCTTCACGGCCCCTTGTGACGACGGGCCGTGTTAGGCGGATCGGTACTTGGCCCAGTTCGCTGCCGCGGCGGCGAGGCCTGGGTGTGGTGCGTGCTCGCCGATGTCTTCCCACATGGCTGCTTGCGCTGCGGCGAAAGCCGACACGGCTTCCTTGGGCGCTGTGGCGAACGTGCGAAGTTCACAGGCGCGCGCTTCTGCCTGCTCGGGGGTGTGGCCGCTGGCGATGAGCCAGACGATCCAGCAGGCCGGATCCAGCCAGCAGGCGCCCTTGGTGGGCCACGCCCAGTCCAGCATCCGTGCCTGCCCGTGGACGATCAGGACGTTGCTGGGGGACCAGTCGGTGTGGGAGAGGCAGTCGCCGGCAAACAAATCGGCTCGGTCGCTGTAGGACGCCCATCTGAGGGGGGCCTGCTTCATCTCGACACCCGCGGGGGCGGAAGGCCAACGCGCGACCATGGCCACGATCCGCTCGAGATCGTGGCTGCCGGGCAGGTAGGTCGCTGGGTGGCCGTCGAGGAACTCGAACCCGTTGAGGTCCCATCCTGCCGACGTCTCCGACCACAGCAGAGCCGCCGAGACGTGGCAGACGTGCGGGTTGATCTGCCGCTCACGTTCCTGTGTCCAGACGCGAGGGTGGTCGGCCCGCAGGCCCTTGACGAAGGTCGTCTCGTTGATGACGACGGCGATCTCGGAGTTGTACCCCTCGTTGACTGAACGGGCTGAAGTGATCTGCCCGGTGTGCTTCTCGATCAGCTCTTGCGCCGATCGCCAGGAGGTTCGTTCCGTCACGGCAGCAACCTAGTGGGGCCGCCCCTCGTCGGCGGGGACGACGAGGGGACGACCCGGTCTCGAATCGGTCAGGTGTAGGGGTTGTCGTTGCCGCACCCGAGGCTGATCGCGTCGTCGGCCGTCTCGTTGACGTCCTCGACGATCTCGACCATTACGGCGTCCTCGGCCGCCGGGCTCTCCAGAACCTGGGTCATTGTGCTCACTGGGCTACCTCCTTCCGGGGTTCTTTGTGCTGGCAGTAGGTGGCCAGCGGGGCCTTGGCGCTGCGGTAGAGCTGCACGAGCGGCATACAGGTGCCGCAGGTTCCTTGGAGGGTGCAGCCGGTGCAGCCGCCCTGCCGCAGGAGCAGGTTGTCGCTGATGCCGGCCAGCCGGGTCAGGCCGGGCGGCCCCTCGCGCGTGAGGTCGATGTTGGGTTCGCGGCCGATCTTGCAGATGCTCGCCCGGCCGAACGGGTCCACGTGGAAGGAGGTGTGTCCGGCATCGCACCCTCGGAAGGGGGCGCGCTTGCGCAGGAACTGCGGCGACTGCGAGGGCAAGGTCTCTCCCCCGCCGTGGATCGTCGGGGACATCTGGGCGTACTCGCGGTAGCGCAGGCCGAACCGCTCGGCGAGGCCGCGCATCGCTTCCACCTCGTGCGCGTTCCGGTCGGTGATGATCAGGCTCAGGTCGAGCTGGAGGCCCGCCTCGTGCGCGGCTGTCAGGCCGCGCATGAACCTGCGGAACGAGCCCGGTCGTCTGGTGAGGCCGTCGTAGGTTTCGGCGGTCGCGCCGTAGACGCTGAGGCTCATCTTGCTCGGCCGGTAGGTGGTCAGCAGGTCGAGGATCTTGCTGTTCGCCAGGCGTGAGCCGTTGGTGAGGATCTCGATCATCATGCCCAGCTCGTAAGCCTTGGTGTGGACGGCGGCGAACAGACGGTCCACCATCGGCTCTCCGCCGGTGAGTTGGAGCCAGAGCACTCCGGCGTCGCGGATCGTTTCGAGCAGCCGTTCACGTGCCTGCCACTCCAGCCCCTCGAAGGTCTTGAGCCCGAGGTAGCAGTGCTCGCAGTCGTAGTTGCAGCCGAGATTCAGCTCATAGGTCGCTTTGCCGAAGGCGTAGGTGGACTCGCGGCGGATGAGGAGGCGGCCCGCTGTCGGCTCCTGGTGAAGGTCGATCCCCCAGGCCCTCGCGGCGGCGCTCGCGAGCCAGGCGGGAAATGTCTTGGCTTCGGCGAGTTCTGCGTAGGCCGCCCGTGAAACCTTGATTCCACGGGCGTGTCCCGGTTTCAGCACCATGTAGTCCCCCAGGAAGGGGCTCGAGATCAGTTGGTGCATGTCGGCTCTCCTAGAACCCTCTGGGTGGTATCCGGTCACGTTCAGCTGTCCGTCCGAAGCACCTCCTTCGTGAGCCGTCCTGGATGGGCCCCGGAATCGCTGGGACCAAGCACGGGAAATACAGCCGGGTGCCTGCGTGGGGCGTCGAAGCTCTGAGGGCCGCGGCAGTGTTCTATGAGCAAGGGCGGGGCGTCGGGTGCCTGCCGTGGTCCAGAGGGGCGTCAGGGCTATTCCTCGTTGTTCAGCTCTTGGATGTTCTGTTCGGCCATCGCCCGGATGACCTTGACGGCGTCCGGCAAGAGGCCCTGCTGGATCATCGCCTGCTCGTAAGCGCCGTGTGCGATGTCCAGCGCCGCCGAGACCGGGACCAGGATTTCGCCGTCGATGACGGCGCTGTGGTCAGCCATGGGGCGGTACCTCCAGAACCGCGAACACGCACTTGCCTTCGCCGGCTGGCCGCCAGCCGTAGTGGGCGGCCAAGGCCTCCACGATGAGCAGGCCGCGGCCGTCTTCGGCATCGACGCCCGGTGACCCGCGGCGCGGCGGCTCTGGGACGGAGTCCCAGACCTCGATCGTGAGTGTGCCGGCGACTTCTTCGCTGATCCGCACGGTGAACTTGTCGTGTCTCCGGGCCTTGACCGCGTTGGTGGCCAGCTCGGAGACGACCAGGACGAACGTGTCGGTCTGGGCCTCGGTGAGCCCTCGGCTGATGAGGGCGCGAGCGGTGGCGCGGCGTGCGATGCCGACCGCCGCCGGTGTCGACAACAGCTCGTGGGTCATCACGACTCTTTGAGCCTCTTGTGCTGCTGTGGTCATCGGTGGCTCCCGCGTCGCACCCGAGTTCGTCCTGCTGCTCCTGCAAGGGGGCACGGACGAAACGTTGTGTGACCCTGACACTGACGCGGGCGGGCCAGCGGGGGCTACAGAATTGGCAGAGGTTGGCAGCAACGACGATGAGCAGCGAACATGTGGGAGCCAACGTCTGCCAACTCGGGGCCTCGCGGATCACGTTGTGGGGGAACATACGAGCCCATGCCGTCCTCACCGTCATCGAGCGCGCAGGCGGCCCGTAGGCGTCTGGGCGAGCGTCTCCGCGAGATGCGCACGGCCGCGCGTTTGACCGGCCGTGAGTTCGCGAGCCGTGTTGGTTGGGCCGACGCCACCACGGTCACCAAGATCGAGAAGGCGCAGCGGACCATCACGGCGGAACACGTTCGCCTGTGGTGCCGGGTGTGCGGGGAGCCGCCCGAGCGTGAGGCTGAGCTGCTGACCGAGCAGAAGGCCGTGTCGCAGATGTGGCAGACCTACGCTCAGCTGGCCAAGTCCGCCGGTGGGGGGCTCAAGGCGCGGCAGGAGCGGTTGCGGGACCGGTACTGGCGGGTGAGACGGCAGCGGACGTACCAGACCAAGGTGATCCCCGGCCTGTTGCAGACCGAGGCGATGATGACCTTCTACCTGTCACGCGCACGAGCAGATCAGCACCTGCAACGCGACGACATCGCCGAGGCCGTCGCCGCCCGCTTGGAACGGCAGCAGTGCTTGACCCGCCCGGATGCCCTGTGGGGGTTCATCCTCGAAGAGGACGTCCTGTGGTACCGGCCGGGCCCTGACGAGACCCACAGGGAGCAACTCAGGCATCTCCTCGAGGTGAGCGCCTCTGCCCGCAAGAACGTGTTCCTCGGGATCATCCCGCGCGACATCGACCGTCGAGGGGTCATTCCTGGTGAGGCGTTCATCATGGACGATGACCGGCTCGTCACTGTCGAGCTGATCAGCGGCTATCTGCGGCTGACCATGCCGGAGGAGATCCGCATGTACGGCGAGGCGTGGGACCGCCTGTTGTCGGTCGCGGTGCAGGGCGAACAGGCCAGAGCCCTGATCCAGCGGGCACTGCACGCACTCGGTTGAGCGCGGTCGGCGAAGCGCAGGCTGGTCACACTGCGAAGTCCTCGTGTGGCGTGGCGCGCTCCCACACCTGCTCGAACGCGGCAACAATCTGGGCGACATGGCGCGGGTCGGAGGTGTACTCGTAGCCGGGCACGTGCTGCCCGTCTCCGTCATTGAAGTTGTAGAGGACCACACGCTGATCGAACATCCACAGGTCGGCGCCAGGAAGCATCAGGTCGAACGCTCGGCGGCGGGGCAGCCACCGCACGTCCTCGCCAGCCTTGAGGTTGACGTCGGTGACCATGTGCAGCCACCGGGTGTAGTCGCTGACCGGCTCGGACACGACACGGGCCCGGCGGACCTTCACCCCGCGACCGACCGCGTCTTGGACCGCGGTGATCCAGGGGCTGCGGTCGGTTCGCCCGTCACCTCCGGCCTTCCAATCGTCGAAGCCGGGTGATGGCAGATAGAGGTCCCGCATCTCCAAGTGCACCGCGGAGCGGGTCGCCCGGGCCAGAAGACTCTTGACGGTCGGCTCACCGTGCCCCTGCCGCTCGTCGTCGAAGCCGGTGAGCGCGTCTTCGATGACCTGACGCATCCTGGCCGGAAGCCACACCACGGCCTCGTCAGCGGCGATGGCGCCGTGCTCGCGGACCATCGTCAGGACCGATGGGTCGGTGATGATCCTGCCCTGGAACAGGAAGTCACCCGTCGTGGGGTCGATGAACACCGCGGGGCAGTGGTCGTCCTCGGACCCCTTGTCGCCGCCCACGAAACGCACATCCTCCGGCATGGAGACCTCCAGGAGAGGGGGAGTTGCCGCATCGACCCTCACCTACTGCCGAACCGTCGGTCAACGACCTCAAGATCGACTTTCAGGATGTGCACGCATCGTTGACAGGAGCACGGTCATGTGACGCCGCAGCGTGCGGCCAGCTCCTGGAGCTCACGCGTTGCGGGTCCTGAGGCGAGCAGCCCTCTGACCAGCCGATGGATCGCCGGCCGCGCGTGGGTCTCCTCGGGCGCCTGCCGTTCCGCGGCAAGTAGGGCGTTCAAGCATTTGGTCCTATTCCCGGCCATCGCCCAAGAGGTCGCGATGTCGGTGTAGTACCTGCTGCGGCGTTCGATCGTCGGCAGAGCGCGAGGGTCCAAGTGGCGCGCGACGTGGAGGGCTTGGTACGGGTCGCCGCAGGCGTTGTGCCCGGAGATCCGATGTGACTCGATCATCCAGGTCCCGAATCCGGTCCCGTGCTTGAGCTGGACGCCCTTACCCAGGCCGCTGGCCAGCGACTGCGCGTGCGCGGTGAGATCGTCCATCCCGCTGCGGTCCTTGCTTTTGGCGGCGGTGTACGCGGCGGACATGATCAGCAGGCCGCGCTGGGCTCTGAGGGTGGGATCGTCACCGCGGAGCCGAGGGTCGTCGGCGGCTGACAGAGCGATCTCGGCGGCGCGGTCATGCCAACCGGCCTTGCGAGTCAGCACCGATAGGTTCCGTGCGGCCTCGGCGGGCACGATCGGGTCTGCTGCGCCTTCCGCGCTTTGCCTCGCGCGGTCAGCGGCGAGCAGCCCGAGATCGGTGCGATCCACTTTGACCAGCATCCGCGCCGTCAGCGTCAAGATCTCCGCGAGAAGGGCGCAATCAGTCGGCTTTCCGGACTCTGCAAGCGTGGTCCCACGGGCGATAAGCAGCGGCAGATCGTTGGCAAGCTGCTCGTACCGGCATGCCTGGAAGGCGCGCTTGGCGTGCGCGAAGGCTGCCGTGAGGGCGCTGGGGCTCCCTGTCGCCGTGCGATGGGGAGTCAGCAAAGCATCCCGCAGGTTGGCGACGAGGAGATCGTCTGGCGTCACCTGAGCCGCGCGGGCACCTTGCGCGCCGGGAACCGCTGTAGCGGCGGCCGTGATCGCAAGCGTCTGCAAGAGTTGCCGTCGCCGCACTGGATCATCCTCCGCAGTCGGGTTGTCGGACACGGTAGCGGCGACCCCTAAGACTGCCGGGGGCATTTCGAGGACTTCGGCGAGCCGAGAAAGAGTTACGAGGTCGGTCAGCGGGGCTTTCTCGGTCTCCCACCGCGAGACCGTGGCCGGCGAACAATACATCCGCGTTGCCAGGTCGATCTGCGTCCACCCGCGCGTTCGCCTCGCCTCCCTGATGACAGGGCCGAGATGACCACGACCTGTCATGCCAGCCTCCGTCGCCAAGGTCATGCATCCATCACGACCCTGACCCGGCACATCCCCTCGGTCAAGGGGCGAACTGTCGTGCGTCGACGACCTACCCCAGGCTCTCCCCAGCTCTGGTGGTGGCCGCTGCTGGGCGTAGTACGCCATAGCGAAGGCCGACATGCCGGAGGACGATGGCCGAAGAGCTGGGCCGGTGCCCCCGTCCGGCCCAGCTCTCGTCAGCGGTTACTAGTCCCGGTCCATCTCGGCTTCGACGTCCCTGGCGTGCCGGGTCGCCAACAGTCGATCGACCGCCTTGTAGCACCAAGGCCCCTGTCCTTCCGGCATCGGAACAGACCGTGCGTTCAGGTTCGCAGCGATGCTTCGAAGGCTGAGCCCCTGCCGGCGGAGGGTGATGACCTCTCTCGTCAACTCGCGCGACGCGCGGGGCGGACGGCCACGGCGGCGGCCGGACGCGTCGGCCTGCGGTGTGTCGCTCATGATCACCCCCGCCGCCAGGGGCGGAGCAAGCTGAGCAGCTCACGCAGCAGGTCGCGCAGCAGGTCGAGCAGGTCTCGGAAGGCCACGTAGCGGCCGTCCATGTTCGCGGGCCGGGCGCGAAGCAGAGCCACCGTGGCCAGCCCGAGGTAGAGGACAATCATGGCGACCACGGCCGCAATGAGCCCTGCGACCAGGATGATCAGGATTATCAGGGCGATCAGGACCATCGAGGGTCCTGGCTCCGCGACTACGCGGAAGAGTTCTTCCATGGGGGACGCTCCCTCACTTTCGCGGGGAGCGTCCGCTTAGCAGCCCGCTAGGGCGCTCCCCGCCGATGGTTGGAATCGGTTGAGCGAGGGGGCAGAGCTGGACGGTTCGGCACGGCGTCCGTACCGGTGGCAGACCGCGAGTAGCAGGAGGTACAGCGGTGCGGCCGACGATTCGCGGCCCGCGGAGGCGAGCTGGCGGACGTGCTGCATTCGCGCCATCTCCAACACGGCGCGGATGTAGTTCGCGAGGCTCCGCAAGCGCGTCACTAGCACGTTGACGCGGATGCGCAAGGTTACGCTCCGGAATGGAGACGAGGCCCGTTCTCGTGCGACTTTCAGGTACGCCTGCACGGATGTCATGGCGTGATCGAACGCTGATTCGCCTCGGAAGGTGTGAGCTTCGTCGAGGACGAGCAAGAGGCGACTCTTGCTCGCACCGGTAGGAGCGGAGGCTACGGTTGGCTGCTCGCGCCAAGCGGCATGCATCTGCTCGACTGCCGCGCGTTGCCAGGCGAACTCAGGCTGGGGGCGGAGTGTGATCAAGACCGTGCGAGTGTCGTCCCCATTGCGCACGGCGCTTTTGAGGAGGTGTTCTGCTTCCGACCTAGCGCGGTCGAGTTGAGCCGGGAGCCCGCGCAGCTCACGCATGGACTCGCCCTGCCTCAACATTCTGTGCGCCGCCAGGAGCGCCGACATGCCGCTAGCACTGCGGTTTTCAAGCAACGACGACAAGGACAGTGATCCAGACAACAGGGAGTTGGCCGGGTGCCCCACCCGCGCCAATGCCTCCAGGGTCTCGGTCTCCAGGTCTGTCGTCACGTCCTCGTCACCTCCCTACAGCTGGCTCCCCGGCCCTGACGGTAGCTGCTCTGGGGTGGTGTCCCTGTAATTCCGCTCGCACTTCCTCTGGAGAGAGCACACGTGCGGGAGGGGCGGGGACCGCACGTGTACGCGTTTCGTCGGAAGACTGGCTCTCAGGCCAGGTCAGCGGCGTCTGGTCTTGCTCGGACATAGAGAACCACGCGGCCCCAGCGCATCTCGGCGAGAACGGCGTCTGGGTCGGGTGGTCCGAGGCGCGGGTCGGGTCCGATCATGCGGGAGGCGTCGTCGTCGTGAAGTACTCCGGCGTCCACGAGCCCGTCTGCGGCGGCCTTGAAGCTGGGGGCCCAGTTCGCCGGGTCGCGGCGGCGGGTGCGGTGTCCGGGACGGTACTCCCCAATGACATGCGCGGCTGGCATTGCTGGGAGGTGCGCGGTGGCTGCGGCGGTCGCGGCGGCGCTGCGCAAGGTCTTGGTGTATTCGGCGCGGACGCGGTAGTGGTCGCGGCCGTTGGCCGACAGCAGTGGTAGGCCCCAGGGGAGTTCAACCATCCAGAGGTCGGGCGGGAACGCAGTGAGGGACTGGTCGTAGGGGGCGGCGAGGCGGAAGTGTTCGGTGCCGGGGTCCCAGATGAGAGTGCCGTCCTGCTCGGCGGCGTACTCGTAGGCGCGGACCCACAGGTGGTCGGTGCGGTACACCTCCCACCGGTAGGTCAGCTCCGGATGTAGCCCTTGCGAGCGCGCCCAGGCGTTGAGGGCGTCCCGGTCGCACGACATCGGGTCGTGGCAGTCGTAGACCGCGATCGGTGTGAGGATCGGCTGACGGCGGAGGGGGAGGCGGCGCTTGCCGCGCTTGCCTCGCCCCTTCACCGGGACGGGCGCTGTGGCTGCCACCGGAACGGGCGCTGGGGTGGGGGCTGCGGTCGGGACGGTGCTGGTCACCGGTCGGCTCCTTGGGTGCAGGCGTGCAGGACTCGGGCGGCCAGCGCGGCGTACTCGGCGGGCCTGTAGTGGTGGCCGCACCCGGTGCAGGTGGCAGCGTCGTCCATGCCGGCGGCGCCGTCGAGGCGCTCGATCAGCGCCAGGCCGCAGTGCTCGCAGGGCGCGGACAGGAGTTGCGGGGCGCGGGTGAGGCCGAGCGCGGAGCGGCACCGGTGGACCAGCACGAGGACCTCAAGCCCGGCGTCGGCGCCGTCGAGGTCGGGGTACTCCCAGCCGTCCGCGCCGTCGGCGCGCGGGCGGGTCATGGCTGCGGGCGCGAGCGCCAGGAGCGCGTCGAGGTGGCGGGTGAGGATGCGGACGGCGCGGTCCAGGGCGACTCCGGGCCGCACGCCGCGGGCGGGGGTCTCGGGGAGGCCCGCGACGTCGCGGACGCGTTCTTCCCAGCCGAGGAGGGTCTCGCGGATCTGGTGGGCGAGGTCGGCCAGGTCGATCCGGATCGGCAGGGACGGTGTCGGCTTGCCGGAGGGGCGTCCGTTGCTGGTGGTGGTGGCGCGTTCGCCGAGCGCGCGGTGCAGGTCGTAGTGCAGGCCGGGTAGTGCCTTGAGCGCGTCGTGGATGCGGGTGCGGTCGGCGTCGCAGAAGACGCGGGGGGTGCGGGCCGGTCCCTTGTCGGTGCGCGCGGCGCAGCGGCTTGCGGCGGCGCAGGGCCGGGTGTCGTCGTACAGCTCGTTGGTCACCTGGGTGCTCTCCCGGTTGTTGGTTCGTCGGCCGGACCGGACCGGCGGCGCGGGGCACGCCGCCGGTCCGGCGGCAGGTTCAGGCGCCGGTGCCGTCCGCTTCGCGAAGGAGCTGCTGGATCGTGGCGAGGCGCTGCTCGGCGGTCTCGGCTCGGCGACGCAGGTCGGCGAGCCCGCGGGTGGCGGCCAGCAGCTCGTCATGGCCGGCGCGCAGCTCCGCGCACTCGCGGCGCAGCTCGTCGTTCTCGGTGCGCACCTTGTCCAGCTCCGCCAGTTCGTAGAGGCGGTTGGCCAGCTCGGCGAGCGTCAGGTCCGGCAGCACCGTGGCGCGGGATGCGGTGGTGCTGCCGCCGGTCTCGGGAGTATGCGCGGCGGACGGTGCGCTGGCTGGCGCGGCCTGCGGCGCGGTCACCGCCGAGGCAGCGGCCGTGGCGCTGGTGTGGCGGGTCCGCGTGGCGCCCACCTGGTCCGTTGCGGCTCGGCCGGTGCGGGGCTTGGTCTTGCGGGAGGGACGGGCCGTGTCCGGGCGGAGGTGGGTGCGCAGGTGGTAGCGGATCTTCCCCAACTGCCGCGAGGTCTCCGCGCACTCGATGCAGCGGTAGCGGACGGTGCCGTCCTCCAGCAGCAGTTCGCGGATGCGGTGGAAGATGATCGGCTTTCCCGGCTTGGACAGCGGCGACAGGGCCGCCTCGTCGGCGACGACAGCAAGGCCGTCGATCGTCTCGGACGCGGCGGCGGGGGCGGTGGTCGTGCTGGTCATTGCTGCTCCGAATCGGTGAGGGAAGGGGCGGGGATGGTTGAGGGCGCTGTGGGTCACCGCGGACCCGACGCGGCCGCACGTCCGGTGCGCGCGGGCTGGGCCGCGTGCGTGCCGGTGCGTGCGCGGGTGGCGCGGTGCAACTTGGCCGAGCAGGGCTTGCATCGGTAGCTGAAGCCGGTGGGCGTGGAGGCGTCGCGGTGGAACTCGCTGTGGGGCTTGCGCCGCTCGCAGCGGGAGCACACGGCGGTGGTTTCGTCGGGGGGAGGCAGCACACCGATGGCGTCGGCGAGGTCGGCGCGGTTGCGGACGGCGCGGGCCTTGGTGATGGGGGCGTAGGTGTAGATGTCGGCGAGGAGATCGGCCAGGTGGGCGGGGTTGGGCAGGGGGGTGGTGGGGGGCACCATCCGCGTCAGCGTCATCACCAGCGCCTGGAGGTGCTGCGGGTCCTGGTCGGCGATGGTCCGCGTGACGCGGGACAGATCGCCGTCACGGTGGGCGCAGACCAGGGCGGCCAGCAGCGGCACCGTTTGAGCCGCCAGCACTTCAGGGGAGGGCATCTCGGGTTCGGCGTCGCACGCGCCGTCCCACGCGGGGTCGATCTCGGGTTCCGGGACGGCCGCATCGAGGCCGACCGGAGGCATCGCCGGGGCGGGGATGGTGGCCATTCGGGCTCCTTGGTGTTCAGGGGGCGGCGGGCGTAGCGGGCCCGCCGCCCCTGCGGCGGGTCAGGAGAACAGCGGTTCGGGCTCGGTGGGCGTCTTGCGGTTGGTCGTCCGGCCGGTCGGGGTGCACGGCTCGCACCATCCGGCGGCGTTGTCGAGCACGACGGGTTCGTGGGTGAGCGGGTGAGGCTGCCCGGACCAGGCGCGGCAGCGGCCGCGGTGCCAGCAGCCCACGCCCGTGCAGGTGCAGCGGCCGTCGCGCGGCGTCATGTCGCGCGGAGCCGTATCAGGCGAGTTCATGCGGCTCCTTGCGGGTGTGGGAGGCCAGGATCGGGTCAGCGGCGCGGGCCTTGCGGTAGGCGTCGGGCGGGCCGTTGGAGGCGCGGCGCTTGCTGCGCCAGATGTGGGCGGTGAGGTCGCGGGGGGCGGCGTCGGGGTCGGCGATCAGCGCGCCCATGCGCTCGACGACGTCGGCCCAGGACATGCCGCACATGTGGGCGTCGGCCATCGCGGTCATTACCGCGTCGGGGTTCCAGTCGGGGCGGGCGGCAGCGGTGAGCGCGCGCAGTTCGTTCGCGGCCGGGCGCGGTACGTCCGGCGCGTCGGGCGTGTCCACCAGACCACTCCTTTCGGTTGGTTTACTGTGCTGACATGTGGACCTTAGGAGAGGCCCCACCACAATGTCAACACAATGATTAAAGTTTGTTCGTAGTGTCTGAGCTGCGGCTATGCGGTCCCGGCGAGGGGATGGCAGTCCGGGCAGCGCTGCACGCGCCCGTCGCCCAGCTCGACCATCCGCCGCGCGGCCGACTCGCATCTGCCGCACCAGTCCGGAACGGCGGGGCGCGGCCGGGCCTGCCGTGCGGCCTGGTTCCACCAGGGCCCGTCGTGGGCCAGGCGGCCGGGATGCTGGGTTTCGGGGTCGGCGGCGACGAGCAGGAACGCGGCTCGAATCAGGTCGGCGGGGCGCTCACGCACCTCCGGTTGCTCCAGAGCACGCCGGATGGACCTGGCGGACCATTCCGGCCGGATGCCCTGGACCTCGGCGACAAGGCCCATGTGGATCACCTGAGCGTCCCCGTGCGGCCCGGCGGGGTCCTGCCTGGGGTTCTGCCCCCTCCTCCCTCCCTCCCCGGACGCACGGGAGGCGTCGGGCTGCTGCCGGACGCCCTGCCCGTGCGGAGGGGCTGGGGAGGGGGAGGGTTCGGGCTCGGGAACGGGGGCGGGGGTGGGACCCCGGCGCGCGTGCGCGCGTGAGCCATCGGATGCCACCTGCTTGCCATCCGTTTTGCCAGCAGCGCCATAGCTACCTGATGGCTCGTTGCCATCGACGTCATAACTACCGGCATCGCTCCCGGCATGGCGCGGCGATGGCTCGTTGCCATCCGCGCGACCCTCGGCGCGACCCTCCGCGCGGTCATCCACGCCGTCGTCCAGGTCGTCACCGGGCTCGGCCGACTCGGCGGCCTTCTTACCGCGCCAGCGCGCCTCCGCACCCTTGCGGCCCGCCTCCGCGCGAGCTTTCCGGGTCTTCTCCGAGGGCAGGTAGTCGATGAAGTCGTGGATCATCCAGCCGCTCTCAGCCGTCTCCCACAAGCCGACCTCGACCAGCAGCGCAGCGGCCTGGCGCCCGGCGCCTCCCAGGTAGCGGCGCGGGAGACCGGCGGGCAGCAGGCCCGGCGTCTTCCCTCCCTTGCGGGTGTTGCGGTTGGCCCATGCCAGCGCCAGCGTCCACAGCGTGATCGCGGCCCAGCCGCTCTCCTCGTGGTCCAGCAGTGCCAGGAACTTGGGGTGGTCGTCGAGGTTGTCGTCTAGCCGTCCCCAACCCATCAGGACCGGCCCCCTTCGTCGTGTCCTGCTCGCCGGGAGCCGCGCTGCCCGGCGCGTCGACGGCGGCGCAGCTGCTTGCGCTCGGCGCGAGTCGTGCCGCCCCAGATGCCGTACAAGGCGGGGTCGGCCAGTGCGGTCGCCAGGCAGTCACCGCACACCGGGCACTCGGCGCAGATCGCCTTGGCCACCTCCGCCTCAAGGGCGCCGGCCCATCCGGAGTGCTCGGGAAAGAACAGCTCGGGATCGACCTCGGCGCACACCGCCCGGTCCTCCCACGACTGCGGCGCGCGTACCCGGACGGCTCCAGCGGTGCCGGTCATCGGCCGCCTCCCGCAGCAGGACCGCCGCTCGCCGCCGTGCCGGTCTCCTCGGCGGTGGGGACGGCGCACGCCCGCGCGGCAACAGCGGCGGCGTCCGTGCTGGGTGCCGGGTCCTGCGGGCCGGGCGCGGACTGGTCGATCCATTCGCCGGTGCGCCGCCAACGGCGCATCACCTCGCGCAGGCCCTCCCGCACCGCGTACACCACGATCAGCCCCAGCAGCCCGCACGCCATCGGCTGGACGAGGTGAAGGCTCATCGGGCCGCACCCCGCCAGATCCGGGCCGCACTGGATCGCGTCGTGGGCCTCGGTGACGGCCCGTACCCGACCGGGACGATCACTCCCTCACGCGCCAGCGAGGCGAACAGCGCGCCCCACTGCGCGGCGGACCGGGGCGGCTCCGGCACCCCCGCCATCCGCAGGTCATACGCCTGGAAAGCCATCCCGGTCGCGGCAAGCCGGTGAACACCGGCGACCGCCGTCGCCCACCACTCCTCATGGCCGTCCCCAGCCTCTCCGCAGGCGCCAGGCGAGGCGTCATCAGCGCCCGGCAGCTCGAACAGGGGGAGGGTGGGGATCTGCGGCTTGGGGGCGCCGGTTCGGCGGAAACGGGTTCTCAACTGGCCTCCTTATGAGCGGTGAGGACCGACCCGGAAGCCGAGCGGATGCGCTGCTGGTTCTGAAGCTGCTGACGCTCCTGCTGCTGACGCTGCTGGTAGCGCATCGTCAGCACCGCGTGGTACGTCCGGCCGAGTTCGGCGGCGATTTCACGGATCGGCCGGTCCTGCATCGCGATGTCGCGTTCGGCGTCGGTCCAAGGCCGGTAGCCGTTCACGGCGCGGTCGGCCGAGTGCCGCGCGGCACGGTTGGCCTCGCAGCACGGCGTGCAGCGGCACGACCAGTTCACGTAGCCGGACTGGGTGCCGTGCGGGACCAGCGACGGGTCGGCCGCCGCGCGGATCACCCGATCCCGCTTCTGTGCGGCGGTGTGCTCGGCGTGCGCCTCCCGGCACGGCGTGCAGCGACAGCCGCGCTTGTACCCCGACGGGGTGCCGCACACGTCGGCGGCAGCGCGCTTCACCGGGCGTCCCTTCGGCCGGGGCCCGCGGAGTCGGGAACGGGGTAGACGCCGCCGTCGGCGTCCAGCCACACCAGCCCGTGAACGGCGTGCCAGACCGGCACCTCGGCGGGGTCACGGTCGGCCGCGACGGTCAGGCCGTTCTGGCGGGCCCAGCCGGGTTCGTCGGCGACGCGGCCGCGGCACCCGGTCGTGGCGGTCCCGCACAGCAGCAGCCATCCGGCGGCACTGGAGCGTTCTACCTGACCCAGCCGTGAACACTGCCGGGGAACAGGAGCGACCTCGGCGGCGTCGGCGCTCTGGCCGCAGGCGGCGCAGCGGCTGGCGTCGCGGTCAGCCAGCAGCACCGTGATGCGCACCGCCGTGACCGGGCCCGGATCGTCGGACCGGGCGATGGGGGAAATCATGCGTGGCGTTCCTTTGCAGGGGGCGCCGGGGGCAGGCCGGGTATGCGCGGCCCGCCCCCAGCAGTCGACTGAAGTCAGGAGGTCGCGGCGGCGACGGGCGGCGTGGAGTCGTCGTCAGGCGGCGTCAACAGCTCGGAGAAGCGGACCTCGCCGTCTTCCAGCGCGCGGGTGATGTTCTCCAACGCCTCTCGGGCCAGGGACGTGGTGACGGTGTAGGTGTCGCGCAGCAGCACGCCGGGCGGTTCCTCGCCGTTGCGCGCGGCCTCCTGGAGCAGGTACCGCAGGTAGGAGGGCCGCACGACCTCGATGACCTCGTCGGGCCGGGTGGCGCGGACGTACTCAAGGAGCTTGGTCTCGTCCACGATCACCGGGTTGACGTCCCAGTCGATGAAGACCGACGCGACCCGCGCGCCGCCCGGCAGGACGGCGGGTGCCCGGCCGGGCAGCGTCTCCAGCAGTTCGGGCTCGTGAGTGTCGGTCATCTGCCGCAGCGCCTTGCGGATCCCGGCGATCACCCCGAACCGCCAGATCAGTTCCTTGGCCCGGGTGGTCACTGCGCCGCTCCCCTCTTGGCGCGCGCCTTCTCAGCCTTGCGCAGCGCCTCGCGGAGCCGGGAGACGACCTGTTCGGCGTCGGGCACCGTCAACTCGTCCTCGGTGACCGGGCGGCCGAGGACCTCGGCGAGGTAGGTGGCGCGGGACTGCGGGGTGTCGAACCCGCCCAGCCGGGTGAACAGCTCGGCGATCATCTCGCGCTGCACCTGCGCGGCCGGCGGCGGCTCTGGAGGAGGCGCGGAGGTGGATGACGAGGGGGACGGCGCGGGCCGGGGACCCGGATGCTGGGACTTCTTGATCGTCAGCAGCCTGCTGAGTTCACCTTCGTTGCCCCACCGGTCGGAGACGATGACGTGCTCGAAGCCCAAGTCGGTGACGATCTGCTCCAGCTCGCACAGCCGCTCGTAGGAGGTCTGCGGGTCCATGGCCTCGTCGCGGATCTGCTCAGGCGTCATCTCCGGCTTGCGGTCCACCAGGGAGGGGGCGTGAGCGGTGGACGGGTCGCATCGCAGGACGTCGAAGATGACCCAGTCCAGCGTCCAGTCCGGCTTGAGTTCCTTGGGCTCGTCCCGGCCGGGCCGGACACCGGAGTGGACACTGCGGCACCCGACCACGAACGCGGGCTTGTCGCGGTCCATCCGGATCCACATCGAGGCGTCGAACGGCAGGCCGCGCTGGGCCTCCACCCGGTAGTCGCGGGTGTCCTTGAGGGGGCGGCCGTTGTCGTCCACCGCGATCGTCTCCCGGCCACGGGCGATCATGACCACCACGCCCTTGAAGGTCATCAGCAGCCGCATCAACCGGCGGTGCCGCGTGTTGGTGTCGGTCCAGATGTTCGGCGGGATGGTGATCTCGGCGTTGGGGTCGCGAGCCAGGATCTTCTTGTTCTTCTCGCTGGAGCGGGCCCGTTCGTCGGCCCAGTCCTTGAGCCACTCCCACTCGGCGGTCATGGTGTCGATGACCAGTGCGACGGGCGGTTCGCCGGGCGGCACCTCGGCCGCCAGGGCGTGGATGTCGGTGACGGCGGAGTACAGGGAGGAGAACGTGCCGTCGTACTCGACGATCTCGAAGTCGGCGCCCGGCAGGGAGCCGTACTCGTCGGCGTCCACTTCACCGAGCGCTATCCAGAAGGTGCGGCCGATGCGTGGCGAGGCGGTGAGCTGGGCGGCCGCCCAGCTCTTGCCGACCTTCTCGCCGCCTTCCAGCAGGATAAGCGGCCACGGGACCGCTCCCGTGGGTCGGCGTGTGCGCAGTACCATTCGTGCGTTCCTTTTCGCGAGGGACGAAGTAGGAGGTCGGTCCCGCCCCCTGCACGGGGCGGGCCGACCGATCAGGTAGCGAGATAGGCCATGGGCAGATGCCCGGCCAGGACCTTCATGGCCTGGTCGATCCGCGTGGTGAGCCAGTCGGGCTCGTCGGTGAAGCGGTCACGCACGGCCAGCAGGTTGCCCAGGTCCCGGATCCAGTAGCCGCGGACCAGGTCGCTCATGTCCGGGGTGAAGCGCCGCAGTAGCTCGCCGACTTCATCGGCGTCGCGGTGGTCCTCCATGTACTCGCGGACGGTGTCCACCACGTGGGCGCGCTGCAGCCGTTTGCGGGCCTGCTGCGCCTGCTCGTCGGGCTCCCACTGCGTGACGTTGCGGACGACCGCTTGGGCCTTCACGCCCTCGTCCGCCAGGCACTCCACCAGTTCGGCGGCGTCCTCGGGATCGGTCACGGCCTGGGTCTCGGGGGTCTCGTCCTGCGCGGAGCCAGGCCTGTGGATCAGCACAGACCGCTCGACGGTCCGCTCGGTTGCGGTGCTCATACACCTTCCCCCTCTCGGGATATTCTCATAGCCATGACAATATCACTACAGCTATAAGAATCAAATCGGCAGTAATGGGACCCATCACCGCAGCGGTACCGATCGCCTACACTGACCGCATGGCGTGGTGGGAGTACGTGGAACGAGTCGCCAAGGGCGACACCCAGACGGCCATCGCCGCCCGGATCGGCCTATCCCAGGGTGGCATCAGCGGATGGCGGACCAAGGCCCCTAAGCCCGAGACCGTCGCCGCGTTCGCTCGCGGCTACCACCGCCCCGTCCTGGAGGCGTTCGTCGCGGCCGGCTTCCTCACCGCCGACGAGGCCGGCATCACCGAGGCCCCCGCGACGCTCGCCGACCTGTCCTCGGCCGAACTGCTGGACGAACTCGGCCGCCGCCTCGGCGTCCATTGACCGACCGGCGCCGACCTCGAACACCCTCACGCCGCGGCCTCCTTGCCCCGGCGCCGCCCGGACCGACGCCGAGCCGGGCGGGCGTGAACCTCGAACAGCTCCTCGAACGCGCAGCCGAGCACCACCAGTGCCCCGGCGATGAAGAACCGGTTGGGGTGACGCTCACCGGCCAGGAGCCGGTTGAGGTAGGAAGCCGAGACGCCGATGGCGCGCGCCTGCGCCTCTTCGGAGGTGAGCTGCACGCGAGCGCAGTAGTCCCTGTACCGGTCACGCCGCAGGGCGGTTTCCCAGCCTGTGTCCCTCATGGCGAAGAACATAGCCCGCCATGTTGCGTACACGCAACAAACGCCACCCTGTTATCGCATCAAGCAGGAGAGATGCGCAACATCGAACGTTGCGCCGCAACGCCGCAGCTCCGCTCGGGTTCTCCTATGCCGCAAGGGATTCCGCCGTCCTCGAGAAACGCCGCACCGTGCATGAACCCGCACTCCGCGCAACACCCGTGCCGTTGGCATGACAACTGGCAAGTAAGGTAGCCCCCGTGGACGCAACAACACAGGGCCAGAGTTTCGCCGACTGGCTCCGACTACAGATGGCAGCCAAGGGCTACGCGGTGGACGGCCCCCGCGCAGGGGGACCGTCACTCCTGGCACGCCAGATCGGCGTCCACCGCGCCACCATCAGCCGCATCCTCAAGGACGGCGCCATCCCCAAGGCCGCCACCCTCAGAGCCATCGCCGACCAGCTCCACATACCCCGATCGGTCATGCTGGACGCCGCAGGCGTCAGCGACGAGGAACGCGCCGGCTCCGGTCCGGAACCGCCCGCCGAGCCCGACAGCAGCGCCGACGCCAACGAGGACCCCGAACCCGACCCCGCCGTCCTGTTCGACGGCGGGCTGCGCAACGACAGCGAAAAAGCCATCTGGGCCATCACCGCTCTGCCGTGGCAGGCCCGCCAGGCAGCGATCGAAGCCACGCGCACCGAGGCCCGCCGAATCCTCGCCGAACGCACAGTGGACAAGACCTCCACCCGCCGCCTCGCCTGACTCACTCAGCGGCCTGCGACACCACCGGCTGCCCTAGCCCGCCGGACGGAGACAGTGACGCCGTCGGGGACGGCCCATCGGCCGCCGGTGGCGGCACCTCCGGCGACGGCTCACTGGAGGGGCTGCTCGTCGGCACGCCCGGCGCAGGAGTGCCGCCGCCCGAACCTGGCGGCGTCGGTCCCGCCGAGACGCGCGTGTCCGGCATCCGCCCCGCTGGTGCTCTGTCCTGGTGCTTCAGCGGCTCCTCTACTCCTGCGTCCTCCGGTGGGCCGGAGGACGCCTCACCGCCCGGCCGCGCGTCACCGGTCGCCGGGGGCGGCATCAATCCCGGCGCCGGAAGCTCCTCGAAGTCATCGGAACCGCCGCCGCGTCCCGCATGCCCGTTCCCGCAGACCGACGAGCACAGCAGGTCCCGCAGCCCCTCGACAGCGCCCGACGACAAGGCCGTGATGAGCACCAGCGAGGCGGCCAGGATCGCCGTGGCTATCCCTTTGGACATCCCACCGGCGCGCAGCCGGCCCCGCCGCTGCGCCCGCAGAACCTCGACGACTTCGCGCCGCTTGCTGCCCTCGTCGAGGTTCTCCGCCACCACCAAGTGAAGGTCGCCGTCGTCGTCGACGAAGGCGACCGAAGCGACACCGTCCATCTCCGCGACACTGCGTCGCGGAAGCGGTATCGGGCCGCTCCCAGCGTCGGGCGGCGCCTGGGACGGCTGATCCTTCGCCGAGTCATTCACCGTGGCTCTCGACCACCTCGTCGGTCCCGTCCTGCGACCAGACCGCGTTCATCATCGACGCCAGCACCTCGGCCGGATCGAAGCCGGAACCGGGGATGATCCGAGCCGTCAGGTCGCGGTCGCACACCCGAAGATCAACGGCCACAGGCCCAAGCCCCCACGGTTGAGCGAGCGCTTCCGTCACCTGTCCGAGGCTTGCCTCCTGGGCCGCGGCCTCGGCCGCTCCAGCCCGGAACGCGGCCGCCGCGATGAACTGCGCCAACTCGGCGATCCGCTCCTCGGCCTCCACCACCCGGCTCTCACGGGCGTTGAGCTCGTGGAACCGGTTCTCGACCTGCCGTTCCCTCGCCGCCAGCGAACGGGTCTGCTCGGCGAGCGCCAGCAGACGCGCGGCATACATCTGCCGGACGGGGGACGACTCCGCGCGCCTGATATACGGGTTCCCCGTGCGCGGGCAGGACGTCACCGTCGCTGACTCACCAAGACGCGACGAGAGCGGTTCGGTCATGGGATTCCAATCTGGCGAGGGGGCACCCCCCGGCATCCCCTGGGCCATAAAGCCTAGGTGATGCGGCGAGATCATCCGAACCGTCCCCAGCTCTCGCTGGCCCGAGGCAGAGGGGTTTCAGACGTTGTGGATCATGGACCACAGTAGCGTCTCATGCGGCCGATACCGGACGTCAAGACACCTCGTCTACCATGGATGCGCTGGTAACAGTTACCGTCACCTGCACGTGACGCTTCCCCCGGCTCACCAAGCTGCTCACCGTGAAAGGTCTGCGAGTGCCCCTCCTTGCCGAACGACTCGACAAGCTGTTCACCACCGTGCACCCACCAGGGCGCGGCCCCTACTCCTACCAGGAGGCAGCCGATGCGATCACAGCTGCGACCGGCAAGGCGATCACCCACACGGCGCTCTGGCGGCTGCGCACCGGCAAGGAGACCAACCCCAAGATCGCCACACTCACGGCGATCGCCGAGTTCTTCCAGGTGCCCGTCAAGTACTTCTTCGACGACAAGGCCGCCGCCGAGGTTGACAAGGAACTGGACACTTTGGCGCTACTACGCGACTCCCAACTCGACCAGGGCCACCTGCGCGCCATGGCCACCCTGGCGCCACAGACCCAGGAACTCATCGCGGGCCTGATCATCGCAACAGCGGCCGAGGCAGCGTCGCAAAGCAACTGACAACCGTTAACACTCACTTGACAGCCTCAAAGTGACAAAACGTTCAATCGTGTAGATACTCACCCTCTGAGGGGCTCGCTCCCCACCTGCAACAGCACTACCTCCGGGGGCAGGCTCGCATGCACGATCGACGTGACCGCTTCTGCTGCACCACAACCCGCCTCACCCCCGCGGCGAAGGCCCGTGACCTGCTCCGCAGCCCTTCCCGCTTCTACCGCGCGACCAAGCGCATCTCCCCAGCAGTACAGGACCTCGACCTACCCACACCATGGGACCTGCACGAGTTCCTCAAACGCTGGGACAAGCGGCGAGGCCGCACCACCAAGCTCCTCCCCCTCCGCGCCGGCGAAGGCGTACCGACCGGCCTGACCTTCAGCGCCGGCGACACCGACTACCTCTGGCACGTCGACACCAGCCCCGTCCACCGCGACCACATCGTCATGCACGAGGTCGGCCACATCGTCTTCGACCACCAGCCCAGCTACAAGGTAGACGCCGCAACCCTGGTCAGCCTGCTGGGCAACTCACTGAACCACGTGGGCACCGGCCTCGCGCGCCTCATGCTCGGCGCACGAACCGGCTTCGCCACCATCGAAGAACGAGAAGCGGAAATGTTCTCCTGGCTGGCCCTCGTCCGGGCAGGCGAACGTCCCGACACCACCGACGGATCCACCCTGCACGCCACCTGGGGACGCGGATGAGCGTCGCCTACTACATCGCCGCGATCTGCATCAGCGCGGCCGGCCTCTACACCATCCGCCGCTACCGGCAGAACCCCACCTCGGCCATGCGCGCATTCGCCGCGACACTGTTCCTGCTCGCCGCAGCGTTCATCGTCCTGGCCAACGCCACCCGCCCCATCATCGACGGCATCGTGCACCTGCACCCCTTCGCGCGCTGGGTCGGCAACACCCTCACCATCGCGGCCGGAGCCTGCTTCAACGTCGTGCTCTCCCACTTCGCCCGCCGCCCCACCGACCCGCCGCCCCCGACCCGCCGATACGCACTCGCCGTCACCGCCTCCTTCATCGCCATGGGCATCTGCGTGCTCGGCACCCCCGACAGCAACGACTTCGTCGATGTCTACGCCACCGACACCAGCGTCACCGCCTACCTGCTCATCTACCTGGCCAGCATCGGCGCCGTCATGACCGTCGCGTTCACCAGCGGGATCCGCTACGCCCGCGACAACCACGGCCTCATGCGCGCCGCCATGACCTTCGTCGCCACCGGCGCCGCGTTCGGCATCGCCTACAGCCTCTACAAACTCGGCGTCGTCGCCGCCCGCCACCAGGGCCACCAGCTCGGCACCGAAAGCATCATCGGCCCCGCCCTCGGCATCGCCGCGGCCCTGCTCATCACGATCGGCTCCACACTCGGCTCCCTGGCCCCCGCCACCGCCGCCGCCATCCGCCGCCGCGTGCTCTACCGCCAACTCGCACCCCTGCACACCGCACTCGCCGACGCGTTCCCCGAGATCAAGCTCGACGTGCGAGTCAACAGCCGCCGCTACCGCCTCGACCGCCGCGTCGTCGAGATCGGCGACGGCCTGGTCCGGCTACGCCCCTGGAGCGACCGCGCCGCCCTCTCCGCCAAGGCCGCCAACCTCCACCAAGCCCATGACCTGCCCGTCGTCCAAGCCATGATCGTCACCGCGGCCCTCCGAGCCCGCGCAGCCGGCATCCCACCCGCCGACCCGAACTTCAACTGGCTGAACTCCTCTACCATCCCGACCAACCTCGAAGGCGAAGCCACCCACCTGGCAGGCATCAGCCGCGCCTTCACCTCCCTGCCCGCCGACACCCGACTCCCCGAAGTGACCGTGACTGCATGACCGCGCCCACCACCGCATCCCCCCACACCCCCGAGCCCGCCGAGACCCCGCCCCGCAACAAGGCGCCCGCCGCACGGCTGGTCACCGAGATCGGCGCCCCATGGGTGCTGATCATCGCCCTGTTCCTGGCGGTCGGCGCACATGACGCGGGATGGGCCGGACTCGGCTGGGGGCTGGCCGGAGCGTTCTTCGCCTCCCTCGGCCCCATGGCGCTCATCGCCAAAGGCACCCGCTCAGGCGACTACAGCGACCACCACCTGACCGAACGCTCCCACCGCACCCGGCCGCTGCTGGGCGCGGTCGGCCTCGTCGTCGCGGGCCTGGCCCTCGGCAAACTCGCCGACGCCCCGAACCAGGTCTACGCCGTCATGGCCGCCATGCTCGCGGGCCTGGCCGTGACCGTCCCCATCACCCTGCGCTGGAAGATCAGCTTCCACGCCGGAGTCGCCGCCGCCCTCGTCGGCATCCTCACCCTGGTGTTCGGCCCCGCCGTCTCCATCGGCTGGCTCCTGGTCGCCGTCATCGCATGGTCCCGCGTCCGTCTCGGCGACCACACCATCGCGCAGGTCCTCGCCGGGGCGATCATCGCTGGCGGTGCCGCGACCCTGGTCTTCTGGCTGGCCGCCTGATCCACCCGACCCAGGCGGCCAGTCAGCCTCGGCTACGCGCGGACCAGCCCTTCCTGCTTCACCCACGCCAGCAGCACTTCCCGAGGCCACACCGGCGACCGGCCGATGTGCCGTCCCGGCTCGGGCATCTTGTGCTTCTGATGCCGCATCGCATCCTCGGACTTGCCCAGGTACGCGGCGATCTCGGCGTACCCCCACCACACCACCTCACCGGAACCAGCCGCGGCTGCCGGCGCCGTCGTCTCACCTGCCTTCGAGGATCTCTTCGACCGCACAGCCTTCACCGCCTTGGGCGCTGCGGGCTTCTTGCCGTCCTGGTCGTCGGCCGGGAGGCTGCGGACCTTGTGGCTGTGGCCAGGCCTCTGCTTCTCCCACTCGATAATCACCTGCGGCTCCCAGACCGGGAAACGGCCAAAGTAACGGGCAGGCTCCGGCAACTCACGGCGAGAGCGATACCGCTGGACCGAGACGGGTGCGACACCGAGGTACCGCGCGATGTCCTCGGCGTCCCACCACACCTGCCCGGTCACGTCCGGGTCGGGCTGCCTCCCCCGGAACCACTCGTCGGCCCACTTGCGGATGGCCTTGGGCTCCCACTCGTAAGGGCGAGTCGAGGAGTCGATCGGCGCAGGCAGCTCCTTGTTTCGCAACCAGCGGTACACGCTGCTCTCTGACGCGCCCGTGTGCTCGGCGATGTCTCTGACTCTCCACTTCGCGGCCATCACAACCCCATCAATATTCATGTCAGTACAACTCAACGGTAGCAGCCAGGCGCGGCCATCCCATCGCCAACAGCACACCGGGACCACAGAGCCGGTATCGGTCATCCGCTGGAGGATCCCAGCAACATCGCGGAACCGCTGTCGCCATGCGGAGCCTGCAAAAGCCCCACAGGGACGTGTCCCGCTGGCCCTCTCTGCTCGCACCCTGCTCGCACAAACGGCCCCAAAGGGGCCCAGCGCACCCTCACCACCCCACACCGAGGGGGCAATGAGCAACGCCCTGACCAGCGCAAACATGCACAGCCTCACGGCGCCACAGATCCCCCGATAATACGGAGCACACTCCTAAAGCGGGTGTCGCAGGTTCGAATCCTGCCGGGGGCGCCGAACAGACGGGAAACAGGGGCGGCCCCGCCGCCCCCTGCCCGGGCTTCCGCCATGACATCCGCAGCGATCCTGCCCTGCTGGTCGATCGCAGCACCGGTGAGCGTCACCTTGCAATCGGCGATACCGCTCCGCTTGTCGTAGCTGATCTCCAGCCGGAACGCCTCGAAGAGCCGCCGGAGCACCGGCTCGGGGGCGCGGGTCAGGTCCACCTCGCCTAGTGGGATCAGGTCGAGCAGGTCGGGGCAGGAGCGGACCGGACGTTCCCTCTCATGCGCCGCCAGTTCGTCGAGTTTCCCGTTCCGCTCGGCCGAGAGCGCCACCGAGCGTTGACAGATGTCGCGCATCAGGTCGCCGTCGCCGTCTTCGAGGAGTTCGAGTTTGCGGACCAGGCGATTCCTTCGCGCCTCGATGTCATCGATCGCCTGACGCAATGCTTCGCCCTTCGACCGCCACTCTCGCGTCCTCGTGTCTTGAGCCTTGAGCAGGCCGCTTTCTAGCCGCGCCTTGCGGCTTCTCGCGAAGACGTTGAAAGGGAAGAAGTCGCCGACACCTTTGAGGAGCTTCTCTTCCTGCACCCACAGGCTTTTTGGATGGCCCTGGGGCCTGTAGGCGGCGGGAGCAGTACGCACGGCACGCGGCCGGATCGGCGGCGTTCTTGCCCGGTGTGCTGCGCGAGCGTTCCCGACCTGCCGCGATCTGCTGGGCGGCCACGAACGTCTCGACGCTGATCAGCGCCTCATGCGTCGGATTACTGGACCACACCCATACCTCCGGCGGGTTGTGGCGCCCACCATCGGTCTTGCTGGCCCGGCGGTTCCAGACCATGTAGCCCGTGTTCTTGGGATTCACCAGGACATCACGCACCGAGGACCCCGTCCATCGGCCCGCCGCGCGGGACGGGTCCACGGGTATCGGAGCCGGGTTGGCCGTCAGGTCCCTGTTGAGGCGATCGGCGATCGCCGAGTACCCCATACACTCGCCGATCCGCAGGTGATAGATCCGCACGACGACCGCCGCCTGCACAGGGTCAGGGACGAGGGTGTGTAGCCCTGGTCGGTGTGGGCTTCGAAGCCGCCCCATGATTTCTCCAACAACTCCAGGACGTACCACTCGGCGACCCCCTGCTTCACGCGCCTCGTCAGCACCTGCGAGGCGCGTTTCCCGTTGAGCACGATCGGCTCATCGGCCGCGAACAGGAGCACTCCGGCTTCTTCAAGGGTGTTCTCGATCAGCGTGCCGATATAGGTGCGCCGAGAGATGCGATCGATCGACTCGCAGATGACGGCATCGAATCTGCGGTCGGACCGCGAAGCCTCCTCCAGAAGATCCTGAATTCCACCGTCTCGGGGCACGGGAATCGCCATCCGCTCGTGCCCGTGACCACGGCCGCGCGCCGCCAACTTCTTCCTGCCCGACTCGACATCGTAGAAGTGCGCTGCTGCTGGCCGCCCGACAGCTCCGACGGCCGGTGCCCCAGCCGGTCCCGCAGCCCCACCACGTCCACGACCTGGTCGAACCAGGCCCGGTCCGGCTTGCGTCCCGCCAGCTCCAGCGGCAGCAGGATGTTCTGCTCGGCGGTGAGCGTCGGCAGCAGGTTGAACGCCTGGAAGACGAACCCGACCCGGTCGCGGCGCAGCATCGTCAACTGCTTGTCGCTCATCGCGGTGATGTCGGCGTCGCCCAGCCTGACCCGGCCCTCGCTGACGGTGTCGAGCCCGGCCAGGCAGTGCATCAGCGTCGACTTCCCCGACCCGACGGCCCCATGATCGCGGTGAACGCGCTGCGGGCGAAGCCCACGCTCACCCCGCGCAGCGCGGGCACCGCCGCGTCACCGGAGCCGTACACCTTGGACACCCCCTCGGCCACGACGGCCAGGGCTTCGGGGCCCTGCTGCTGCGGTTGCTGCTGCATCGCGGGGTGCGGCGCGTTCGGCGGCGGAGCGGGATACGGGGCGTTCCCCGGCGTGTGCTGCCGCGGCGGACTCTGCGGGGCGGCGCCGTCCTGCGCGCCCGCGGGCGGCATCCCGCCCCGAGGCGCGTTTGCGGCCTGACCGTAGAACGGAACAGTGGCGCGGGAGCTGCTGGACGGGTCGGCGTGGGGGCTATTCATCGGGCTCCTTCAAGGGCTGGACAACTGCGGTCAACGCTAGGAATCCGCGGGCTCCGCGCCATCGCCCCCGCGTCCACGCTTGAGATCATCTTCACCGGCTAGTCCACCCGCCCGCGTACGACCTGAGACGTACGATTCCGTCCGCCACCCAGGCGACACCTCGAGTTCGCCCTCCCGGCCACCTTTTTCGGCCGCTTGACGTTCGTGCTGGCCAGGGCTTCGAAAACGTTCCTGCGATCGTCCACTCGGATGCTCGGACGATCGCGGCAGCAGACTCGGCAGATGTCGCCGCAGTCCGGCGTCGCGCATCCGTCGGTCTAGCTGTGCAGGCAAGTACCTCGCTTTCGGCTTTGGCTGCGCAGTCAGATACTGCGGGGGGTGGGCGGGACGGTAGTGTTCGCCAGATGGCGACCGTGCGGTTGAGCGAGCTCGAGGACGAGGCCTGGCGCGGGTTCCTGTACGCCCACGACCGGATCTGGCGCGAGATCGAGGCCGGCCTGGCTCCGCTGGGCGTCAGCATGGCCGAGTACAGCGTCCTGGCCCTGCTCGGCGAGGCCGGCCGCGACGGCATGCGCATGACCGAGCTGGCCAAACGCCGCGTGATGTCCACGGGCGGGTTCACCCGGCTCGCCGACCGCCTGGAGCGCCGCGGCCTGATCGAGCGGCGGCGGTCGGCCGACGACGGCCGCGGCTTCGAGGCGGTCCTGACCGGGGACGGGCGTGCGCTCCTGCGCAAGGCGTGGAAGCAGCAGCACGGCGACCTCCGCAAGCTCTTCTTCGACCGGCTCGACGAGGACGACCTGCGCAACCTGGCCGCCGTCTGGGCGCGGCTCGCCCCTGAGGACGACGGCGCCACGTCCTAGTTGGTCGTCGACGCCGCCTGGCTTGGAGCGTGGGTACCGCCACGACCGTGCCCCCGAAGGCCACGATGCGCCGCAAAGCGCGGCAAGAGGGCGGCAAGGCCGTCGGTGGAACGGGTGTCACCGACGGCTCTGGCTGTCGACGGCCCCTAGCTTGCTTCGCGACTGGTGGACGGGCTAGGACGTCGGGGGTGCAGAGCGCCGGGTGGCGATGGGAGCGAGTACGGCCAGGAAATCGTCGAAGGCCTGATCGGCTCGCGACGCATCACCTGTTGCTTCGATGTCCATGATGAGACCCCGGACGACCGCGAGCACGAGAGTGCCGAGTTCGGGACGGCCGATGCTTCTCATGCCGTCCTCGAGCGGTTGGAGCCAGTCCGTGGTGGACTCGCGACGAAAGCCCGGCCACAACCGTTGCTGGGCGTCTTCCCGGAGCCTGCCGAACATGCTGAGGTACGGCCGGCCGGCCGGGCCGGTCATGACCCGCCAAGCCCGTCGCAGAGTGCTCAGGTAGGGCTCGTCCGGTCGTGGGGCCACCAGCTCACCGAAGAAGTCGCGCTGACGCCGCCGCGCCCGTCCCAGCGTCTCGCGCAGCAGCGCGTCCCGGGTCCCGAAGTGGTAGATCAGCATCCGGGTCGAGGTGCCGGACGCCGTCGCGAGCGGTTCGAGGTGGTCGGGCAGCCCGTGGGCGAGCGCGTGGTCGACGCAGGCGTCGAGAATCCGGTCGCGGATCTCAGGTTGCTTGTGTCGGCCCATTGGCGCATTTTTTCACGTAACTAATGATACGTCTATCGTTGGTCCCAGCCTGGGAACACACCGACAAGGAGGAAGAGATGCGTGTCGTGTTCGTGCACGGGGCCTGTGTTCGTGACGGGTCTTGGTGGTGGCATCTGGCCGCCGCGGCTCTGCGGGAGCGCGGCATCAGCAGCATCGCACCGGCGCTGCCGAGCTGCGGCGAGGGTGACCGGCCGGCCGGACCGCAGGGTCCCGGGCTGCCCGAGGACGTCGCCGCGGTACGCGCCGCCCTGACCGCGGCGGACGAGCCGACCGTGGTCGTGGCGCACAGCTACGGCGGCATCGTCGCCGCCGAGGCGGCGGCGGGGGCCGATGCCGTGCGCCACCTGGTGCCGGTGTCGAGCTACCTGCCCGAGCCCGGTGAGTCGCTGTCGACGTTCGGCGCCGCCGCGCCGCCACCGTTCCTGGACTTCGACCCCGATGGCGGCACGTTCGGCGCCCGGCCCGAACTGTTCGCTGAGACGTTCGTCCAGGACTGCTCGCCCGACATCGCCCGCGACGCAGCCGCCCGTCTGGTCCGGCAGACGCTGGCGGTGACCCAGCAGCCAGTACGGTCGGCGGCGTGGCACGACTTGCCCACGACGTACCTGGTGTGCACCGAGGACCGGGGCACCCCCGCGGCGGCGCAACGTGAACTCTCCCGCCGCGCGGACAAGGCGATCGAGGTGAAGGCGGGCCACCACCCGTTCCTGTCGCAGCCGAAGACCGTCGCCGACATCATCTCGAGCCTGCTGTGACCGCTATGGCGGACCTGGTCTGCAGACCGTTTCTGTGACGAACTGATCGCCGGACTGGACGGCGAGCCCGGAGAGAATCACGAAGGCCGGTCGCTCTGCACCCGTCCGGCCGCGGCACGGCGACCAGATCAAGCTCCTCCCAGGCGGCTGCATCATCGAGGGCCCATCTGACTCGGCCCTCAACCAGGACGGCTGACGAGATCCGCAAGGTGCCGCGGGCCAAAGTGACCTACCACACAGCCGCGTGAAGGAATTTGTCTGCGCAGGCAGCTTGCTATTCATGGTGCCGGTTCTGGAGATCCACGCGATCCGTGCAGAGCCGGGCAGGAACAGCAGTCATTTCAGGAGCGGGGAGGCGCAGCAGAGGAAGGCTGCCCTCGGCGTCCAGTGAGGAGTGTGCTTCATGACGCCAAGATCATTGGCGGACAAGCCCGTCGACCGGTTCCGGCTCGATGGCCGGACCATGGTCGTCGCCGGTGGTGCATCACGACTCGGGCAGACCTTCGCCGAGTCGCGGGCCGACGCCGACGCCCGCGTTGCGGTGTTCGACCGCGCCCCCAAGGACGAGACCGCCGAACTGCCCGGCGACCGGGGGTTGGTGGTCCACGCCGACCTGACCGATCCGGAGCAGGTCCGGGCGGCCGCCGGCAGGACGCTCGAGTGGAGCAACGGCGAGGTCGACGCCCCGGTGAACAACGCCGGCATCACCGCGGCCTGACACCGCACTGAGGGCCTGTCCATCACCATGTCCAGATAGTTATCTGTGCAGACAATTAAATTCACGCCTAAGGGGATCTGACCATGGCACGGCTACTCCACATCGACTCCAGCGTCCAAGGCGACGGCTCGGTCAGCCGGCGGCTCACCGCCCGCGCCGCGGGCGTCTGGCGCGCGGCCCACCCGGACGGCACCGTCGTCTACCGCGACCTCGGCGCCGACCCGGTCCCCCATCTCGACAGTGTCGGCGGAATCAGCAGGCTCGTGCCGCGCGAGCAGCACACCGAGGCGCAGGCCGCGTCCTGGGCCCTGACCGAGGAACTCGTCGGCGAGGTCGCCGCCGCCGACACGATCCTGCTGGGGCTGCCGCTGTACAACTACGGCGTCCCCAGTTCCGTGAAGGCGTGGGTCGACCATCTCATCGCGCCCGGCCTGTCCTACCGCCCGGAGAGCATGAAGGGCCTGCTGAGCGGCCGCGACTTCATCGCGATCGCCTCGCGGGGCGGCGGCTACGGCGAGGGCGCCCCGAAGCAGGGCTGGGACCACGCGACCGCCTGGCTGCCGCACGGTCTCTCCCTGACGGGACTGGAGCCGCGGTTCATCACCACCGAACTCACGCTCGCTCAACACAACCCCGCGATGTCGAGCCTCATCCCGCTGGCCGAAGAGAGCCGCCGCCAGGCCGAGGCCGCCATCGACAAGCTCTGGCCTCCGGCGATGACCGGCGTCTGACCGGAGCGAGGGGGAACGACGCCCGGTTTCGACACCGGCGCCCTGAGGCGAGGTGACGGTGGATCCCCGGGGCATCCACCGTCACCGCGGGCCGGTGGAGGTTGGCCGGAGCGGTCAACGAATCACTGCCGGGCCGCTTGAGGTCCCCAAGAGTCCAACTCAATACCCATGTGCGCGACGTCCGCGCCCGCCGGAAGCGTGCCGTCTCCAGCAACCTGCTTGTGCAGACAGGTTGAACGGCGTGCGCGGAGTCGCGGATCCGAAGAAGGGATGAGGGAATGCCTTTCGAGATCGGCATCATGACGTTCGGAGAGCTCACCGACGACCAGGCCACGGGGGCACCGCCGTCCCCGCGGCGGCGCGTCCGCGAGACGATCGAGCAGGCGCAGGTCGCCGACCAGGCGGGGCTGGACGTCTTCGGCGTCGGCGAGCACCACCGCACCGACTTCGTCGGATCCGCGCCGGCCATCCTGCTGGCCGCCGCGGCGGAGAAGACGAAGAAGATCAGGCTGACGAGCTCGGTCACCGTCCTCGGCTCGGAGGACCCCGTGCGCGTCTGGGAGCAGTTCGCCACGATCGACCTGCTGTCGGCCGGCCGCGCCGAGATCATCGCCGGCCGCGGCTCCTACACCGAGTCCTTCCCGCTGTTCGGGTACGACCTGAAGGACTACGCCGAGCTGTTCCGCGAGAAGCTCGACCTGCTGCTGAAGATCCGCGGCCAGAACCCGCTGACCTGGCAGGGCCGGTTCCGCGCCCCGCTGGTCGAGGCCGACATCGCGCCCCGCGCCGACGGCGGCACGATCCCGATCTGGGTCGGCGTCGGCGGATCGCCCGCCTCGGCTGTCAGCACCGGACGCCTCGGCCTGCCCATGGCGCTGGCACTGCTGCTCGGACCGATGACCTTGCACCAGGAGACCGTCGAGCTGTACCGGTCGGCGGCGGCGGAGGCCGGGCACGACGCGGGCGCGCTGCCGATCAGCATCAACGCGCACGGGTTCGTCGCACGCACCAGCCAGGGCGCCCGGGACACCATGTACCCCTACTTCGCCAAAGGCATGATGGACAACAACCACCAGCGCGGCCGCGGTTTCCGGATGCCGCGGGCCGCGTTCGACGCGCAGTCCTCGCCGCGCGCCGGCCTGCTGGTCGGCAGCCCCCAGGAGATCATCGACAAGCTGCTCGGCTACCACGAGCTGTACGGGCTCGACCGCGCCATCATCCAGATGGGCTTCGGCGGAGTGCCGCAGAAGGACCACCTCGAGGCGATCGAACTGCTCGCCACCGACGTCGCGCCGGTCGTGCGCCGCGAGGTCGCTCTGCGCCAGAGGAGCGTGGCATGACCATCGTCGCGCAAGACCACGGCACCGGCCCGATCACGCGGATCCCGGCCTCGCGCCTGCGGGTAGTCGTCGTCAACGGCAGCCCCAGCCGGCCGTCCAAGACCATGGGGCTGGTCGACGTCGTCCTCGACAACCTGAAGGACATGCTCCCCATCGAGGTGTCCCGGGTCGACGTGTACCGGCTGGGCGCGGGGTTCACCGGGGCGATCGAGCGCGAGGACGTCACGCCGGAGGTCGAGGAGGCGATCCGGCTCGCCGAGGACGCGGATCTGCTCATCGCCGCCGCGCCAGTGTTCCGCGGATCGTACCCCGGCATGTTCAAGCACTTCTTCGACCTCGTCGAGCAGTACGCGCTCGCGAACAAGCCCGTCCTGCTGGCCGCGACGGGCGGAGGCGACCACCACGCGCTGGTCCTGGAGCACGCCATGCGGCCGTTGTTCGCCTTCTTCCAGGCGTTGACGATCCCGGTCGCGTTCTTCGCGTCCGCCGGGGACTTCGACGGCACGACGCTGCTCAACCCCCGCGTCCACGGACGCATCGAAGTCGGGCTCACCGACGTCGCGGACCTTCTCCGAGCCCGCGCGACGGGCGCAAGAAGCAGCACAGGGCCGGACATCGGCGAATAACCGGACCGATTCCTATCCCAGTCTGAAAGGGCAGCCGGTGCGCCGGCGCCTGTTTCCAGGCGCCGGCCGCCTCTCTTTTCTTGATTTCCATCCTCGGAGGACACATGGGCGAATTCGGCGTTGGCATCATCGGTGCCAGCCCTGACAGCGGCTGGGCGTCCGGTGCGCACGTGCAGGCGATCGCGGCGACCCCGGGGCTCCGGGTCGCCGCGGTGGCGACCACCCGGCAGGAGTCGGCCCGGCCGGGCCGCGGACCTCCTCGGCGACGCCGAATGGTTCACCGATCCCGCCGCACTGGCGGAAAGCGCATCGGTCGATCTGGTCGTGATCGCGGTGCGGGTGCCGCGGCACCGGGAGCTGATCACGGCCGCACTGCCTGCCGGCAAGCCGATCCTGTCGGAGCGGCCCCTCGGCGCGTCGACGGCCGAGGCGGAGGAGATCACCGAAGCCGCCCGTTCCGCCGGGGTGCGCGGATTCGTCGTGCTTCAGGGCCGGTGCGATCCGGTGATCAGCGAGGCCCGGAACCTGGTCGCGTCCGGTGCGCTGGGTGAACTGCAGGCGCTGTCTGTCCGCTCGTCCCGGACGCCGGGCACAGTCTTTCCGGCGCCTCCAGGCCGGGGACGAGGTGATCGAGCAGGTCGAGCAGGTGGTCGCGGAGAGGACATCCGTCGGGTGCGGTGGCGGCCGCCGGCTCCCTGCGCATCGGACGCTCGGGCACCGGCAGCATCACCGGATCGACGGGACGGCCTCGTTGGTCCGCACCGCCTGCCCGGTCGCCGGAAGCGACGGCATGGGACGGTGATCCGGAGGGATCGACGGTGATCGTCCTACAGGGCCTGGACGGACGGCTCGAACTGCGAACGAAGGACCCCGGCATACCGTCGCTACGCCAGCCGCAGATGGCGCCCTTCCGGGGAACCCTGGTCACCGCCGGCGGTACCCGGGAACTGGCCCCACCCGCGAGCGAACTGCCGGTCGCGGCCCGGAACCCGGCCGCCCTCTACCGGCAGGTGGCCGACGACCTGGCGAACGGAACCAGCACCGCACCGACGTTCGAGGAGGCCGTCGCCCAGCACAGGCGGCTCGACCAGTTCCGCTCGGGGTCCTGACATGGTGCCGTCGCTCGGCTGTTAGTCCGCCCGCACGGCGCGCCGCACGCATTCGCGGAGCAGGGCGCGGCGTTTGCTCACGTATTTCGGGAGGCTCCTGGGCGGTCGCCGCGTAGACGTCGCTGACGGGTGACCAGGACACGGACATGGCGATGACCACGACCATCGCCGGCCGTGGAACTCGGCGCCGACATCTCGGTCTTCCGCCATTCGCCCGGCAAGGCGGACGACGACCGCCCCGCCGGCGCAGCGATCGACAGGAACTGAGGGAGGCACCCTCGCCGTGCACGCTCGGGGGCCGGACGCCGACCGCGCGCCGGGGTCCGCCTAGGTTCGCGGCCAGTACCGACCCGCCGGTGCCTACTCCGATGATCGCAGTCGTCATTGTGCTGCCCAATCGTTCGTCGGGATGAGGAGCTCCGGTGGCTCCCGCAGGCCCACGCGGGCATCATCACTTTGCTTGCACAAGCAGCCATTTTGGGAAAAAGGTGCACACGGCCCGCGGCGGCGGGTCAGCGGGGCGGCTGGTCGGTTCGCAGGCCGTCGAGGATCTTGGCGGCGATGCCGGCGAACAGGTCGAGCTCTTCGGGTGTGACGCGGTCCACGAACAGGCGCCGGACCTCCCGCGCATGCCCGGGCACGGCGTCCACGAGCGCGGCGAGGCCCTTCTGGGTGATGACGACGTCGACGCCGCGGTTGCCGCACCGTTCGCGGCCGGTCAGGCCTCGTTGGCACATCCGGGTGAGCTGGTGGTGCAGCCGGCTCTTCTCCCAGTTGGCCGCCCGGCCCAGTTCGTAGGGGCGCATCCGTCCATCGGGCGCCTCGGACAGCAGTGCGAGCAGGGTGTAGTCGGCGTTCGACAGGCCGCTGTCGGCCTGGAGTTGCTGTTCGATGCGCGCACGCAGCAGCTCGATCATCTCGAAGGACGTCCGCCAAGCACGGCGCTCGCGTTCGGTCAGTCCCTGCTGCTCCATGAGGTCATCGTACCCATGAGTTGACAAGTCAACTCGGAAGCGCCACGTTGAGGTGACACATCAACTCAGTAGGGAGGCATCCGGTGATCGGAGAATGGGGAGACGGATCGCAGGAGGAGGTCGCTCCGTCAGGCGGGCGGCGCGGCTTCCTGAAGACCTCCGCGGCGGTCGCCGCAGGAGCGGGCCTGTTCACGGTCGGTCCGGGCGCGGCGCCGGGTCTCGCGGGGGAGCGCGGCGGCGGCGAGCGGCCGCCGAAGGACAGCGGGCGCCCGGGGCGCCGCTACATCATCCGCGGCGGCGCGGTGATGTCCATGGACTCGCGCGTCGGCGACTTCGCGATGGCCGACGTCCTGGTCGAGGGCAAGAAGATCGTCGACGTACGGCCCGGCATCCGTGCCGCCGGCGCCGACGTGATCGACGCGCGCGGGCGGATTGTCATGCCCGGCTTCGTCGACACGCACCACCACCAGTTCGAGACGGCGCTGCGCGGAACCCTCGCCAACGCCGTGCTCTTCGACGACCATTCGGGCTCGCCGAGCGCCGTCCCCAACTATGCCGACTACGTCCTGAAGCGGTTCGCGCCCGTCTACCGGCCGCAGGACGTCCACATCAACGTGTTGTTCTCAGGCCTCGCGCAACTCGACGCCGGTGTCACGACGGTGCTCGACACCTCGCAGATCCACCATTCCCCGCAGCATTCCGACGCGTCGATCCAGGCGCTCACCGACAGCGGGCGGCGGTCGGTGCTCCAATACTGCGAAGGCGATCTACGCGCGGAATCGCGGTATCCGGAGGACGCCCGCCGTATCAGGCACCAGTGGTTCTCCTCCGACGATCAGCTGGTGAGCATGGCTATGGGCGGGGAGTTCTACAGCTCCGACGAGGAGCTGTACTCCAAGGCCTGGAAGACCGGCCGCGAGCTGGGCCTGCAGATCGCCGCGCACGTCGTCTCCGGGTCGGGCGTCCGGCCCGTCGTCGACGCGTTCGCCAAGGGCACCGCCGGGTCCGGAAAGGACCTCGGGGTGGGAAGCGACACCCTCTTCTTTCACATGACGGGCGTGTCCGACACGGCGTGGAAGCGTTTCCGAGACGCCGGCGTGCAGGTCTCGATGGCCTTCCCGATCGAAATGGCCATGCGGCACGGCACCCCGCCCATTCTGAAGATGCAGGAACTCGGCATGCAGCCCTCGCTGAGCTCCGATGTCGAGACGACGATGGCCCCCGATCCGTTCACGCTGATGCGTTCCGCGCTGACCATGCAGCGCATGCTCGTCAACGAGATGATCCTGGAGCAGGGCGACTTCACGCCGCCGAACCAATGGCCGACGCCAGCCAAGGGCACGCCGGAACTGCTCACCGTCCGCGACGTGCTGCGCTTCGCGACCCTCAACGGCGCCGAACACCTCCGGCTCGGCGGCAAGGCCGGCTCGCTCACGCCCGGCAAGGAGGCCGACATCGTCCTCCTCGACGCCACCGCGCTCAACGTGACCCCGCTCAACAACGTCCCGGGGACCGTCGTCTCGCTGATGGACCGCACCAACGTCGAGACGGTGATCGTCGCCGGCAAGGTACGCAAGTGGAAGGGCAGCCTGGTCGACGTGGACATGAACGGGCTGCGCCGCGAACTCGAGGCATCCCGCGACCACCTCTTTTCGGCGGCGGGCGTCAAGCAGGACCTCTTCGGCTGACACCGCCGATCCGGGCTTACTCAGGGCGCCGGCAGGCCGTCCAGTCCGGCCGCGAAGAGCGGGGGCCGGGTCGAAGAGCACGCGGCCCACGGCCGAGACCGACAGGCCAACTGCTCGGCGATCCCCCGCGTGGCCTGCCGCACAGCGGCCGTGACGACCGCAGAGCACATGATTATCTGCATAGGCGACGCCTCGAGGCAGGCGGCGTCCGCGGCCGGATCGTATTGGACTTCGCCTGAGAGGCATTATCAGAGACGCCGGTATCGGACCGGGTCGACGACACGGGAAAGAATTCAGATACAGAGGTGACGGAACATGAGCAAACACGTGCTGCTCGTCTTCACCGACCCGAAGCCGGGTCGCGAGGAAGAGTTCAACACATGGTATGACGACGTGCACCTGGGCGATGTGCTCGGTGTAGCCGGGTACCGCGCGGCCCAGCGGTTCATCGCAAACATCGGGCTGCATGGTGAGGAGCCCGAGCATCGCTATCTTGCGATCTACGAGATCGAAGCGGATGACCTGCCGACCGCGTTGAGCGACCTGCGAAAAGCGTTGGCTCGCGCCGAACTGTCGGAGGCGATGGCCCCGGCTTTGATCACCTACGGTTTCACCGCAGTCGCCGACCGGGTTGAGGCCGACGATGCGGAGTCCGTGCCGGATCAAGACCGCTGAGTTCGACCGGAGCATTCGGATCGGCCTCGCCGACCAGCGGTCTCCCGGTTTGGGTTTCCACCTGCCCGGACCGGGGCGCGATCAGCAACCGGCAATCCAATAAGGTTGTCCAACAACCTTTCCCCCATGCACCAGGAGCCATCTTCGATGCCGGAAGCCGAGCCGCTGGTGCCAGACGACCCGACGGTCATGGGTCCCTACCGGCTGGCAGGCCGGCTCGGCAGTGGCGGCCAGGGCGTGGTCTACCTCGGGTACGACGAAGGCGGGACGCCCGTCGCGGTGAAGGTGCTGCGCGCCGAGACCGCCGCCGACCCCCGCATCCGCGCGCGGTTCACCAAGGAGATCGCCGCCGCCCGCCGGGTCGACCCGTTCTGTATCGCCCAGGTGCTGGACGCCTCCCTGGACGGCCCGCGCCCCTACATCGTCACCGAGTACATCGAGGGACCGTCCCTCCAGCAGGCCGGACGCCGGGACGGCGCGGCGCTGCAGCGGCTCGCCGTCGCGACCGCCACCGCCCTCGCGGCGATCCACGAGGCGGGCGTCGTGCACCGCGACTTCAAGCCCTCCAACGTCATGCTCGGCCCGGACGGCCCGCGGGTCATCGACTTCGGCATCGCCCGCGACAGCGAGGCGTCCCTCACCCTCACCAGCGGCATCATCGGCACCCCCGCGTACATGGCGCCCGAGCAGTTCGCCGGGGAGGTGGCCGGCCCGGCGGCGGACGTCTTCGCCTGGGGCGCGGTGATCGTGTTCGCCGCGACCGGGCGGCCGCCGTTCGGCGCCGACACGCTTCCCGCGATCATGCGCCGCATCCTGCAGGACGAGGCCGACCTCGGTGATCTGGCCGACCCGCTGCGCTCGACCGTGGCCGCGTGCCTGGTCCGGGACCCGGCCCGGCGCCCGTCCATGCAGTCGATCCTGCTGAGCCTGCTCGGCGGCCGCTCACCGGCCCCCGCGCCGCCACCTCCGCCGCCCCCGCAGGCCCAGGCGTCGCCCATACCCGCCGGTCCCGTCGAGCCGCGGGCATCGGCGCGACGGCGCCCCGCCCTCCTGCTAGGAGCGGCAGCGGCGGCCCTGGCCGTCCTCGTGGGCGCGGTGGCCTGGTTCGCCCGGCCGGACGGCGCGGGTGCCTCGCACGCGGACGGCGCCAAGCCCACGGGAGCCAAGCCCCCAGAGCACCCCAAAAGCTCGACCGGCTCCGGCTCCGGCTCCGGCGCGGCGGCCGCGGCTCAGGGCTCCGGGAGCCCGTCCCCGTCCACCGACTCGGGCCGGCCCCCCAGCAAGACCTCCTCCGGTGAGCCGGGCCCCGGCGGCGGTTCCGGCGACGGATCCACTCCGAAACCGACGGAGCCCGGCGGGGCCACGACCCAAATCGCCTACTTCAAGGTCGGCGGGGCGGTCGGATGCTACCCCAAGGACGACGAGTTCCCTTTCGAGTACAGCATCGTCAGCACCAAGAACCCCACGAAGATCCAGTTCAGTGTCTACTTCGACGGCCAGCTGGGCGAGGGATATCCGCAGCGCGCCGTCGCCGATCCGGACTACACCTTCTCCACGACCAGCCAGTGGGATATATCGGGCACACACACTTACCGGATGGTGCTGCAGAGCCCCGTCCACCAGGAGATAACCCGCCAGGTTCGGGTCTGCTGAGCCCGCGGTGCTCCAGCGCCACCCGACGCGAGCGGACCTGGCGGCCCGGGGCGCGAAACTCCCCACTCGCCCTCGCCCGACGCCGCGTCAATGTTCTTCGGGCGCTCATCCGTGACCGCCGCTGTTACGAACTTGCCGCGTCTATCAGCAAGTGGCCTCACGGTTGACAAGCTGATTGAGAATCCGATCAGCAGTTCGTGACCCCAGCCGACCGCAGGTCCGCTCTCTGCGTCAGGGCTCGTGGCCCCCATTCGAGTGAGCAGTGAACGTTTTTCACCAGCATCCGTGGGGACGGCTGATCACAGCATGATCGCGGATGTTGACGGGTTTGTCGACGGAGTAGCCGCCGCCTCCGCTGCCACCGCCAGAAGGTACGTGTCCGAAGCCGCGGAGTGCGGGTCCGCAGTCGTGTCCGCATCCGCCGGTTTTGCCCAGGGCCTTTTTGTCCGACGTTGGTGATGCCGTTGCCGCAGATGTCGGGTGGGCAGGTGCCGTCAGGGTCGGCATGGGTGACGGGGTTGTTGTTGGCGTAGGTGTAGCCGTTCATCTGCTGGGGGTCGGCCGGGGGCCGTCCCTGCCACGCGTGCACTCGATGGCGGGGCTTTGATCGACAGAGACGAGGAAAATCACCTGCAAGCCAGCCTCCCGCGTGTTACCGTAATGTCACTGGTAGCGCGCGACGGTGAATGAGCCCGTGATGGACAGGATCGGGCGTTCCCAGAGTGGTCCCAGGCGTGGGTGATCGGGCGCGGCCTGGCCGGGGCGTCGGGGGTTCGGCGGGTGGTGGGCTTGTCCTGCGGCGCGGTGCGCTGTGCGTGGATTTTGGGCAGGATCACGCTGAGGGGCCTGGCGACGGCGGAGCGCTTTTCGGAGTGGCGCGGGGAAAGGTCAGCGTTTGAAGTCCATTTCTTCGAGGCGGGTTTGGACGGTGCGGCCGGTTTCCCAGGAGTTGGCACCTGCGGCTACTTCCGGCATTGGGATGTCGGCTCGGTCGCGGCGCTTGTCGGGGGTCGAGATGCCAAGCCTGCGGTCCCGGGAGTGGATCAGTTCCTCGTCGGCCTGGCCGTCCTCCGTCAGGCCCATCATCAGCTGCGGGACCCCATAGGGGAAGTCGTCGCGGTCGTACTGCCAGGTGTGGAAGGTCTTTCCGTAGGTCGTCACGAGGTCCTCGAAGTAGGCCCGTTCGGCCATGTCGGGGATTCCGGGGGCCGTCAGGATGCCGGACTTGACCTCGTAGTGGTGGCTGTGCCAGAGCCGTTTCTCATCGTCGGGAAGGGCGCGGAAACGTTCGCCGCTGATGATGTACTCGATGCCGATCAGGCGGGCGTCGGGCGCGTTGCGGTCGAAGATCACGCACTGGTGCAGATCGTGGCGCAGGTGGACGCAGAAATGCGATGCCTCGACCTGCCGTCCCATCTCGTCGGCGTACATGTGGAAGCCGTTGAGATAGGTGCTCATCGCGATGAGCGGATATTTCGTCTGCACGGTCCCGGCCGCGAGGTCGAGCACGCGGTGCTTGAGCGGATGCCCCTTGCCGATTTTGGAGACGGTCACCGCCTTGCGGCCGAGCATCAGGCTCGCGGCGGCCGCGGCGCCGGCGGCGGCACCGATCGTCCCGGCCAGCGCGCGGCTTGGGCCCGGTGAGCGGGATTTGCCAAAGGTAAGACCCATAGGCGCCGGATACCCCGAGGCCAGGCACCGAACCGCATGGCGGCGAGCCCCCGCCCGCGCGGGTGGGCGGGGGCTCGTGGCGTGGGGTCAGGAGTTGATCCTGGCGGCGGCGAACTGGGCGCCCTGGGGGACGGTGCCGTTCGTGGCGTAGGTGAGGTGGGCGGCGATGTCGGCGCCGTTCGCGCAGACGGGGTCGCCGGTGTTGCAGAACTCCTTCGCCTTCGGGCCGTAGAGGGAACTGGCGGTGTTGATGGTCTGGCCGTACAGGCGCAGCGGGTTGCCGTAGACGACGACGGCCTTCACGCGGGGAGCGAGGTCCGTCGGGATCGTGCCGCCGGTGCCGAGCAGGGTCTTGATGCCGATGGCGATGTCGGTGACGCTGGCGCCCTGCGAGTAGCCGCCGAGGACGAACGAGGTGCCCGGGCAGGACGCGGCGACGGACTTGACGTGGTTGCTCATGTCGGTCGCGCCCGGGCCGGCGCTGGTCTGCGCGTAGTCGGCGGCGTAGTTCACCGCGTAGGAACTGACCGACTTGCCGGGCAGGTCGCCCTTGAGGGCGCTGACGAACGGCGTGCCGACGATGCCGAGGCCGGGCAGCTCGCCGCTGCCGCGGGCGAAGACGACGTCGACGTCCGAGCAGCTCGCGGCGGACGCGGGGGCGGTGGACAGGGTGGCCAGTCCGGCGGCGCCGACGGCGCCGGCGAACGCGGCGGCGGTGAGCCGCCGCAGGGACGCGGAGAGGGACATGCGGGCCTCTTTCTGCTCGCCGGGCCCCGACGGGTTCGGGGCCGGACAGCGCAGGAACGTAGGGCCCGGCGGGCCGTCCCGGCATCGGCGGAATCACCGGCCCGTGCGCCGGACTGGCGATTTCCCCGATGCCGGGGGCGGGGCGGCAGCCGACACTGTGCTTCCCCCCGACCAGTGCTTCAAGGAGGCAACCGTGCGAATACCCCTGCGGTCACCGAAGCGGCGGGCCGTCGCCGCGGCCTTGGGAGCGGTGCTCTTCGGCGCCTTCATCGGCGCGGCGCCGTCCGCCCGCGCGGAGGCGGACGACCCGGTCGTCAGCGTCCCGCCTGCGGGCGAACACGGCTTCCCGTTCCTCGCCGCGGCCGAGGATCTCGGTTCGTTCGGCTACACCGAGAACGAGTACTTCATCTCCGGCACCGCGCACTCGTACGCGAAGGCGGGGCTGTGGGGCTCGGACGGACGATGGAACGTGCGCGAGTCCGGCACAGCCGCGTACAAGACCCGGCTGCTCGTCCGGCGGCCTACGGACCCGGCGAAGTTCAACGGGACGGTCGTCGTCGAATGGCTGAACGTCAGCGGGCAGCTGGAGCTGTCGCCGGACTACTGGTTCGAGCGGGACGAGTTGCTGCGCGAGGGCTACGCGTGGGTGGGCGTCTCGGCGCAGGCGGTCGGCGTCAACGGCGGGCTCGGCGAGATTCACGGCCTGAAGGGCTGGGATCCCGAACGGTACGGGACGCTCGTCCACCCCGGCGACGCGTACTCCTACGACATCTTCTCGCAGGCCGGACGGGCGCTGCGGGCGCCGGACGGCCCGGACCCGCTCGGCGGGCTGAAGGTGCGGACGCTGCTGGCGGACGGCGAGTCGCAGTCGGCCGGGTTCATGACGACGTACGCCGACGCGGTGCAGCCGGTCGCGAAGGTCTACGACGGCCTCATGGTCCACAGCAACAGCGCGGTGGGCGCGCCGATCAGCGGCGAACTGGCGGACACCCTGACGATGCCGAACCCGTCGCGGATCCGCACGGACCTGCCGGTGCCGACGTTCGTGGTGCTCACCGAGACCGACGTCCCGCTGGCGTCGGCGGCGCGGCAGCCGGACACCGGCAGCGTGGTGCACTGGGAGCTGGCGGGCACGTCGCACGGCGACCAGTGGGCCTACGACCTCGGTGATCCGACGCTGAAGAAGTCGGCGGGGTCGGCGGCGCCGGCGCCGGACTGCCGGGCTGGGACGGCGCCGTTCAACGACGGTCCGGGGCACTACTCGATGAACGCGGCGCTGCGCCATCTGGCGTCGTGGGCGCGGGGCGGGGCGCGGCCGCCGAGCGGCGCGCCCCTCGACACGGCGCTGCGCGATCCGCGGACGGGGCTCGCGACGGGCGGCGTCCGGTTGCCGGACGTGACGGTGCCGACGCGCACGCTCACCGGGCTGCGGAACCTCGGCCTCGGCGACGGCGTCTTCTGCGGCCTCTACGGCGCCCGCGACCCGTGGAACGGCGACAAGGACGCGTGGGACCGGCATGACGCCGGCGACCCGTCCGACCCGTCGTTCCCGCCGACCGCCGAGCCGGTGCTGAGCCGGCTGTACCCGACGCACGCCGGGTACGTGGGCAAGGTGCAGGCGGCGGCGCAGCGGTCCGTGGACGGCGGGTACCTGCTGCCGGAGGACGCGGCGACCATCGTGAAGACCGCGCAGGACTCGGGCATCGGCGGCTGACCCGGGTGGCGGCACCGGCCGGCGCGGGCGTCCGGCACGATCGGGCGCCCCGCCGGCCGCGGCCGGTTCAGCTGGTGTCGATGGAGCGCTGCTGGCCGGGGTAGCCGGGCTTCTGGTACGGGAGCCCGACCATCTCGTCGTCGAGCGTCCCGGCGGTGAGCGGCTCGTCCGGCGGCTCGGGGGCGGGGCCTTCCGGCTTCGCGCCGGACGGCGGGGCGTCCACGGGACCGCCGGCGTTCACCCCCTGCGACTCGACGAGGTCGTCTTCATGCTGTTCATGCATGTTCGTCCCTTTACCCGCTAGAAGGGGGAATAGCCGCATGTCAGGCGCGGGCCGTCCCTGCGGGAGAATCGCGGCATGGCGAAGAAGTGCCCGTGCGGAACCGGGACCCCGTACGGGGAGTGCTGCGGGCGGCTGCACCGGGGCGAGGCGGAGGCGCGGACGGCCGAGGAGCTGATGCGGTCGCGGTTCAGCGCGTTCGCCGTCCAGGACGAGGACTACCTGCTGCGGAGCTGGCATCCCGCGACCCGCCCGGACCGCGTCGAACCCGACCCCGCGATGCGGTGGACGCGGCTGGAGATCGTCCGCACCGAGGACGGCGGGCCGGACGACGCCAAGGGCGTCGTGGAGTTCCGCGCGCACTACACAGCCGGTGGGCAGGACGGGGTGTTGCACGAGGTCAGCCGGTTCGTCCGGCATGACGGCGCCTGGGTCTACGTCCGCGGCAAGGTCCACTGACCCCTCGCGCGGGGGAGGCGGGACGGCCCCTGAGGGGCAGCGGCTTCGGCCACGCGGGGGAGGCTCGGGGCCCACGGCGGCTGCGACGTTGGGGACGCGGGCGACGGGCGCCCGCGGCGAAGGGAGACCCCACATGTCGCAGCGGAAGATCGCGGTCGCGGCCGCCGCCCTCGTGGCGGGCGGCGCGCTCGGCGGCGGGACGGCGATGGCGCAGGAGAGCGGCAGGCCGGCCCTCAAGGAGTCGCACGTCACCGGCGACGCCTGGCTGAAGTACCCCGGCGATCCGCAGACCCCCTACCGGCGGTTCATCGTGGACGCGCACGGCGGGCCGTGGAAGTTCGTCGACGGCAAGATGGTGATGGGCGACGCCCGCGGGATGGTCCGGTTCGACCATTTCGCTCCGGACGCGCCGGGCGGGCCGTCCACGCACCACTGGGGGACGATCAAGGTCGACTACCTGATGGCGTCGGGGCCGGTGGCGGTCGTGTCGGGCATCCGGCAGGACGACGAGCACGGCATCCCGCCGAACCAGAAGCGGGCGAACCTGACCTTCTACCAGTCGCCGCGCGGCCACCGATACGACCGGATGGGCTTCTCGTGGGGGCTGGTGTATCCGCAGTGCCAGCAGATGGGCGGCGGCCCGGCACCGTTCAGCCCGGCCAGTGCGGGTCCGGACGGACGGTGGCTGAAGGGCTACACCGTCAAGGCGGCACCGATGGACATCCCCACCGGCCAGTTCCAGCCGCCGGACAACCCGCCGGACTGCTCCTTCGGCGACGAGTAGCGGCAGAGGGACGGTTCAGGCCTGGCGCCACTCCGGGACGGCCCCGGCCTCGTGGAGGCAGAAGTCGGGGGCGCCTTCGAGGGCCTTCTCCTCACCGCCCGGCGTGTACGTGACGATCAGCCGCAGCGGCCGCCACGTCGCGTTGTAGGTGGAGTGCCACGCGCCCTTCGGGATGTGGACGGCGTCGCCCTCGCGGATTGTGAACGGCTCGCCGTCGTCCACCATCTGCTCCGCCTCACCGGAGATCACGTAGATGACCTCCTCGGCGTTCGGGTGGTTGTGCCGCGCGTGCCCCTTGCCCGGGTTGACGATCACCTCGCCGAGGGTGCTGCCCGCGCCCTGGACGCTGGAGGGGGTGACGAACCACTTGATCGAGCCCCAGTCGAAGGTCATCGTGGTCACGTCGCCGGGAGTCACGTGCATTCAGATCTCCAGGTTCTTGAAGGCGGCCACCTGCTCGGTGATGGCCCGCTCGGTCGGCAGCCGTTCGACCGAGGAGGCGCCGAAGAAGCCGACGACGCCGTCGGTGCGGGACAGCACGTAGGCGGCGTCGTCCGGCTCGGCGATGGGGCCGCCGTGGCACAGGACGAGCACGTCGTCGCGGACCGCGGCGGCCGCGTCCCGCATGGCCTGCACCTTCGCGACCGCCTCGTCCAGGGTGAGGGCGGTGCCGGCGCCGATGCTGCCCTTGGTGGTGAGCCCGACGTGCGGGACGAGGACGTCGGCGCCGGCCTCCGCCATCGCGCGCGCCGAGTCCTCGTCGAAGACGTAGGGCGCGGTGACGAGGTCGCGCTCGCGGGCGAGGCGGACCATCTCCACTTCGAGGTCGTAGCCCATGCCGGTCTCTTCGAGGTTCTGCCGGAACACCCCGTCGTAGAGGCCCACGGTCGGGAAGTTCTGCACGCCGGCGAACCCCATCGCCTTCAGCTGGTCGAGGAAGACGGGCATGACCCGGAACGGGTCGGTGCCGCACACGCCCGCGAGGACCGGGGTGTCCTTCACGACGGGCAGCACTTCGGACGCCATCTCGACGACGATCTGGTTCGCGTCCCCGTACGGCAGCAGGCCCGCGAGGGAGCCGCGGCCCGCCATCCGGTAGCGGCCCGAGTTGTAGATGATGATCAGGTCGACGCCGCCGGCCTCCGCGCACTTGGCGGACAGGCCCGTGCCCGCTCCGGCACCGATCACCGGCTTGCCCTGCGCGACCGATGCGCGCAGGCGCTCCAGGACGGTCGAACGGTTCACTGCGCTCCCCCTGTGATCAGCTCGTGCAGCCGGTCGGCCATCGCGCGGCCGAACGACGGGTCGTTGATGTTCACGTCCAGCCTCTCGGTCTCGGCGGCGCCGTCCATCGCGGCGAAGCACGCGGCGTCGGCGTCCGGGTCGTGGAACGGCATGCCGGGCGCGTCGAGCGCCGACACCCCTCCGAGCGGCAGGAACAGCACGGTCGGCCCGGTCGCGGCGGACAGCTTCGCCGCGACGCGCCGCCCGAGTTCCGCCATCTCGTCCGGGGTCGTCCGCATCAGCGTGACGGTCGGGTTGTGGACGTACAGGTTGCGGTCCGCGAACCTCTCCGGGACGGTCTCGCGCGGGCCGAAGTTCACCATGTCGAGCGCGCCGGGCGCGACGACCTGCGGGATCCCGTGCCGTCCGGCCGCGGTGAGCCGGTCCGGGCCCGCCGACAGGACGCCGCCGACGAGGTCGTCGGCCAGTTCCGTCGTCGTCAGGTCGAGGACGCCCGCGATGAGGCCGCTGTCGACGAGGCCCTCCAGCGCGCGCCCGCCCGCGCCGGTCGCGTGGAAGACCAGCACCTCGTAGCCGAGTTCGCCGAGCCGCTCGCGCGCCGCGTCCACCGCCGGGGTCGTCACGCCGAACATCGACGCCGCCACGAGCGGCCGTTCGTCGGCGGCCTCCTGCGGCTCCTGCGCGCGCGACTGCGCCATCCCCGCCGCCGCTGCCGCCGCGTTCCCGAGGATCAGCCGCGACACCCGGTTCACGCCCGCGATGTCGACGACGCTGTAGGTCATCGTGACGTCCTTCGCGCCGACGTACGGCGCCACGTCCCCGGCGGCCATCGTCGACACGATCAGCTTCGGCAGCCCGATCGGCAGGTCCCGGACGGCGCGCGCCGCGATCGACGACCCGCCGCTCCCGCCGACGGCGAGGACCGCGTCGGCCCGTCCCCGCGCGACCAGTTCGGCGAGGACGACCGCCGCGCCCTCCCCCATCGCGGCGACGGCCGCGCCCCGGTCGCCGGCGTCGCGCAGCGCGGCGAGCGAAGCGCCGCCGGCCTCCGCGACCCGCTCCGCGGGCACGTCCGCCGCGACGGCGGACTCGCCGACCCCGGCGTCCACCAGGACGACGTCGCAGCCCAGCTCCCGGATCCGGTCGCGCAGCCATCCGTACTCCGCGCCCTTGGTATCGAGCGTCCCCACCAGCACCACGGCCGCCACGCCGCACCTCCCGTCCCGACTCCCCCGGGATCATGCCCAGGCGCCGTCCGCGGCAACCGGCCGGACACGCCGCCCGGCCGCGGGTTCCGGCTCTCCTCAGCCCGCCGCCGGCACCGCCGCTTCGGTGATCTTGCCGTCCTCCAGGTGCAGCACCCGGTCGGCCTCCGACAGCAGCGCCTGGTCGTGCGTCGCGACCAGCACGGTGACGCCCTCCCCCGCGACGATCGCGCGCAGCAGCGGCATGATCGCGGCGGCTGTCTCGGAGTCGAGCTGCCCGGTCGGCTCGTCGGCGAGCAGCAGCCGCGGCCGGTTCGCGAGCGCGCGGGCGATCGCGACGCGCTGCCGCTGCCCGCCCGACAGCTCGTAGGGGCGCTGCGCGGCGTGCTCGGCGAGCCCGACGAGCGCGAGCAGCACGCGGACGCGCTCGTCCCGCTCGGCCGGCGCGGTCCGGGTCAGCCGCAGCGGCACCTCGACGTTCTCCGCGGCCGACAGCACCGGGATCAGGCCGTGCGACTGGAACACGAACCCGATGTCGTCGCGGCGCAGCACGAGCAGCTCGTCCTCGGACAGGGCGCCGATCTCCCGGCCGTCCACCCGGACGGTGCCGCCGTCGGCGGTGTCCAGGCCGCCGATCAGGTTCAGCAGCGTCGTCTTGCCGGACCCGGACCGGCCCTTGATCGCGACGAGCTCGCCGGGCGCCAGGGAGAACGAGGCGCCGCGCAGCGCGGGCACCTCGACCTTCCCGGTGCGGTAGGTGCGGACCAGGTCGTCGACGACGACCATCGGCCCGGTCGTCGGCTCCGTCATCGGCTCGGTCATTCGCCCTCCTCGCGGGGCCGGTCGGGCCAGACGCCGACGTGGTCGTCCTCCAGCGCCAGCCGTACCCGGTCGCGCATGTCGAGCGCCTGAGTGAAGCCGCGCGGCAGCTGGACGCGGCCGACCCGGTCGAGCACCGCGTACTCCTCGGCGGTGCGGGTGCCGTCGGACTCGTCGCGGCGGCGGACCTCGCTGCTGGTGCGGCCGTCGCGGATCCCGACGGTGCGGTCGACCCGCTCGGACACCCCGGCGTCGTGCGTGACGATCACCGCGGTGGTGCCGAACTCCTGGTTGACGCGGCGGAACGCGGCGAACACCTCGGCGGCGGTGCCGGTGTCGAGCTCGCCGGTCGGCTCGTCGGCGAGCACGACGTGCGGCTCGTTGGCGACCGCGACGGCGATCGCGATCCGCTGCTGCTGCCCGCCGGACAGCTCGGCGGGGCGGCGGCCCGCGCAGTCGCCGACGCCGAGCATGCCGAGCAGGTCGGCGGCGCGGGTGGCGCGCTCGCGCCGCGACCGGCCCGCGAACCGCATCGGCAGCTCGACGTTCTGCACGGCGGTCAGGTACGGCAGCAGGTTCCGGGACGTCTGCTGCCAGATGAACCCGACCTGCTCGCGGCGGAACGCGAGCCGCTCCTTGGACGACATGGTGAGCAGGTCGGACCCGGCGACGCGGGCGACGCCGGCGGTCGGCACGTCCAGCCCGGACAGGATGTTCAGCAGCGTGGACTTGCCGGAGCCGGACGCGCCGACGATGGCGATCAGCTCGCCGGGGTCGACGAGCAGGTCCAGGCCCTGCAGCGCGACGACCTCGATGCCCTCGCTCTTGTAGATGCGCACGAGGTTGTCGCAGACGATGTGCGCGCCCTCGCCGTAGGCGGGGCCGCGTTCGACGGCGCGGCGTTCGAGTTCGGCCAGGTCCGGTGCGTCTACCACGGCTCCGCCTCCCTGCGGGGGCACGGCCCCCGCGCCGCCCGGTTCGCTCCGCTCATTTTCAGTCCCCCGTTCTCAGGACGTCGCCCAGGTCCGGGCGGTCGAAGGCGCGGTCGACGGCGAGGGCCGCCGCGCCGGCGAGCAGCAGCGCGGCCAGCAGGCCCAGCACCGCGGCGAGGCCGGGCGTGTGGCCGGTCGCGGTGAAGCCGGAGGTGTAGGAGCGCAGGTCGACGACCGGGCCCGTGATCTCGGGCAGCAGCAGCCCGAGGACCCAGCCCGCCGCGACCGCGCACAGCAGCACAGGCGTGATCTCGACGAGCGCGAGCACGCGGCTCTGCCGCCGGTTGAGACCGAGGACGCGCAGGTGCGCGACGGTCCGCCCGCGCGCGCGGGCGCCGACCACCAGGACGAGGAGCACGGCGAGCAGCCCGAATACGCCGCCGATCAGCGCCGCGTTCCGGAACGTGCGGTGCACGAGGTGGACCATCGGGACCTCGGTCATGCCGTGCAGGACGTCCCGGCGTATCTGCACGTCCCTGGCGGCGCCCTTCGGCGCGGCCTCGTCGAGCACCTTGCGGAGCGCGGTGACGTCGATGTGGTCGCCGCGGACGAACAGCTCCGTCGGGAAGTTGGACGATCCGAACGTCTTGTACGGGACGACGACGAAGGCGGCCCCGGGGTCCACGCCGGGGAACCGGTCGGTCTTCCCTGTCGGCCGGAACGGGAACGGGTCGACAAAGTGGCTGCTCAGGGTGACCGTCTTGTTCCCCGACTCGAGGATCCCGGCGGCGCCCGGCGAGACGATCTGCCCGTTGGAGGCGTCCGGGACGTCGGGCACCCCGGGGAACGCCTTGCGGTAGGCGTCGAGATCGATGCCGACGGCGATGATCGGCGCGGGCTCGCCCGGACCGGTGACCTGCTGGACGGCCCGGGCGGGCACCACCGCGGTGACGCCCTTCACCGCGCGCGCCTTGGCGACGACGCTCGGGTCCAGGCCGGTGGAGGCGATGCGGACGTCGCCGCCGACGACGCTGTAGGAGGCGCGGACCTGCCCGTGCCGCAGCGCCGCGTCGACGGTGGCGCTGAACCCGGCGACGGCGGCGGCGAGCAGCAGGATGACCAGCGGCAGCGCGCCGATCACGCTCTGCCGGGAGGCGCGCGCGAGGCCGACGAACCAGACGGCGCCGCGGCCGCGGCGCAGCAGCGGCCCCGCGGCGCGCAGCAGGTAGGGGTAGCCGCGCAGGACGAGCATGCCGAGCGCGGCGCCGAGCAGCACCGGGACGGCGGCGACGAGCGGGTCGTTGCCGGACGCCTGGCCGCGCTGCCGCAGCACCAGGACGCCGGCGACGGCGACGACGACCAGCAGCACGTCGAGGACGAGGCGGCGCGCGGACGGGCGGGCGGCGGTGAGGTCGGCGCGGGCGCCGCCGGCGGAGCCGAGGCCGCCGCCGCGCTCGCGCAGCACCGCGGCGCCGGACAGCAGGAGGAGGAGCACGACCAGCGCGATCATCGCGATCAACGAGGTGCGTTGGGGCGGCCCGGTGTCCAGGAGGAGTCCTGCGCCGCAGCCCGCAGCCGCGGCGGGGACGACGGCGAGGGCGGTGAGGCCGCCGGCGTATCCCGCCAGCTGGCGGAGCGACGCGCCGCGCGCGCGCATCGTGCCGAGGACGGGCCGGAGCCGTTCGGCGAGCAGCCCGCAGGCGAGGAGCAGCACCCCGGCGGCGACGGCGAGGAGCCCGGCCAGCGCCATCCCGAGGACGGACTGGGCGGTGCGCAGCCGGCCGAGGAAGGCGCTCAGCTGCCCTTCCAGCGGGGTGTCCACGGTGCAGGCGAACAGCCCGGCGTGCCCCTGCACGGCGGCGCGGTAGGAGTCGAGGTCGCCCGCGATGGTGCGGGCCCGGCCGGTGTCGACCGAGCCGGTCCGCACCGGGAACCGCCAGGTGAAGGTGAAGCTCCGGGAGGCGTCGCCGGCGAGCATGGTGTAGCCGCCGTTGTCGGTCAGCGCGGTGCCGAAGGCGGCCTTGGTGCCCTCCCTGTCGATGACCCGCTCGGTGGACTGCAGCAGCGTGACGCGGGACCGCCAGTACGCGTCGCGGGGGTTCACCGGGGCGTACAGCCCGCTGATCCGGACGTGCACCGGCGGGGCCGGGACGCCGTCCTCGAGGAGGGTCAGCCGGGTGCCGGCCTTGTAGCCCATGGCGGTCGCGAACCGCTCGGCGACGATCACCTGGATCTCCTTGCCGGCGCTCCCGGGGTTCAGGGACGGCCGGTTCACCGCGGGGCGGCCGGAGACGATCTCGACGCGCTGCCCGGCGCCCGGCTCCCAGTCGAAGTTCATCTCCCGCGGCTCGGGGAACTCCCCGGCCACCCCCATCGCGCCGGAGGTGGTGACGGAGGGCTCGGGCGGTCCCGTGACGTTGCGCAGCACGCCCGGCAGGAGCTGCTGCCAGGTGAACGCGTTGGCGGTGAGCGCCCCCTCGTTCGGGACGGCGCTGGTGGCGCCGGCGCCCTTGGCCTGCCCGACGACCTTCAGATCGGAGTCGGTGCCGACGGTGGCCGCGGCGTCGCGGTCGTAGCCGGCGGCGGTGGCCGCCGGGACGGCGACCGCCAGCACCGCGGTGAGCAGCGTCAGCACGGCGAGCGCCGCGAGCGGCGCCCACTGCGTCCGGGCCAGCCGGAGCCACGGACCGGCATGCAGGGCTCGGCGCATCATTCCTCCCCCGCGCGCAGTCCGGCGCCGACGTTGCGGCGGCGCAGGACCCGGATGACCGGCGGCAGCACGAGCCCGAGGACGGCGGCCGTCCCGGCGAGCATCGCCGCGACCAGCGGCCACTGGACGATCAGGACGGCCGGCGGGTACGGCTTGGTGGCCTGCACCCCGACGACCAGGTGCGGGACGACCAGCCGCGCGACGACGAGGCCGAGCGCGGTGCCGCCGGCGAGGCCGAGCACGACCAGGAACGCCTGCTCGACGGCGAGCATCCCGGCGACCTGGCGGGGGTGGACGCCGAGGGCGCGCAGCACCGCGAACTCGCGGGACCGCTGCCCGGCGGTGACGGCGGCGTTCACCACGAACGCGATGACGGCGAAGGCGAGCGCGGACCCGAAGCCGAGGACGAGCGCGCCCTGCAGCGCGGCGCCGAGCGGGGCGTCGCGCAGCCGGGACCGCAGCGCGTCGCGGTCGCCGGTGACCTCGCCCTGCTCGCGGTGCGCGTTCGCGGCCTTGACGGCGGGCCCGGTGCGGTCGCCGCGGACCGACGCCCACCATTCGCCGGGGCGGGTGCTGTCGGGCCCGGCGCGTCCGGAGGCGAGCCGGGTCTGCACGAGGGTGGGCAGGTCGACGAGGACGGCGGGGTCGCCCGGCATGGTCGTCGGGAGCGCGTCGACGATCCCGATGACCTTGACGGGCTGGTCGCCGTCGATGGTGCTCAGCGTGACGGTGGCGCCGACGCCGACCTTGGCGCGGGACGCGGCGGCGCTCGTGATGATGCCCGGCACGACCGGCTGGAGGTGCACGTTCTGGTCGCCGTGGGGCGGCGCGGCGCCGCTGCTGAGCACCGCGTGCACGTTCATCCCGCTGGCGAGCCGGAGGCTGCCGAACACGAGCTCGGCCGGGGGGCTCGCGGGGATCGCGAGCTCGGTGAGCCCCTGCCCCTTCTCCAGCTTCGGCCGGAGGGGCTGGACGGGGTCGACCGGCTCGGCGAACACGTCCCAGTTCGCTCCGGCGGGCGGTGCGGCCTCGCCGGTCCCGTCGCCGCGGACGTGCTCCAGGGTCAGGTCGAGGGGCCCGCTGTAGCCGTTGTCGTCGTAGGAGTAGTGCAGGGCGCGGACGGACAGCGGGTAGCTGAGCACGCCGCCGGGCCCGGCGAGGGCGGCGGTGTCGACCGCGATGGTGTGCGTGCGGCCGTCCGGCCGGATGCCGCCGAGCTGTACGCGGGCGGTCACGCCGTGCGCGTCGGCGACGGTCGCCTCGGCCTTGTACGCGTCGGGCGGCGGGGCGGTGCTCCCGTCCGGCAGCGGCGGCGCGGGGCCGGTGCGCTTCAGCCGCACGTCGAACAGCAGCCGCCCGGGCTTGCCGGGGACGGTGAGCTCGGGGGCCTTCGGGCGGGCCGCGGTCAGCGCGCCGAGCGCCAGGCCGTGCCGCAGGTCCGAGCGGATCCGCAGCATCGGCCCGAGCCGCGCGGAGTCGGCGGCGAGCATGGTCGCGGACGCGGTGCCGATGGTGCCCTCGACGCGCAGCACGCCGGTCACGGAGGTGACGCCGGGCAGCGCCGCGACCCGGCCGCCGGCGCCGAGCGCGGTCGGCGCCGCCACCCCGATCGGGGCGCCGACGCGCAGGTCCGCGCCGCTCTGGAAGTCGGCCTGGTCGGTCTGCGAGCGGCGCCAGGTCGCCATCGTGGTGACCGACAGCACCCCGACGGCGATCGCCATGACCAGCAGCAGGACGGGCCCGGCGTAGCGCAGCGAGCGGCGGCCGACCTGGCGGGCGCCGAGCGCGGGGGCGAGGCCGCGGCCGCGGGCGGCGACCCGTTCGGCGGCGCCGGACGCGACGGGCACGAGGCGCAGCAGCAGGACGGCGCCGGCGAGCAGCCCGAGCGCGGGCCCGGACACGATGACGGGGTCCACGCCGGACGCGCCGCCGGACGCGCCGGTGCCGTCCACGCCGTACCGGGTGAGCTGCCAGATCGCGAGCGCGGCGACGAGCAGCAGCGCCACGTCGGCGCCCGATCCGACGAGGGCGCCGCGGCGGCTGCGGCCCATCCCGGCCTGCGCCTCGACGAACGTGCGGTTGGCGCCGCGCAGCGTCGGGACGGTGAGGACGACGGCGCCGGCGACGGCGGTGGCGATCGACACGCCCCACAGCGGCACGAGGGGCCCGGCGTCCAGCCGCAGCCCGGACGCGCGGATCGCGGGCGCCCAGCCGGCCAGGTGCAGCAGCGGCCCGGCGAGCAGCGGCCCGAAGACCGCGCCGGGCAGCACGATCAGCGCGCCCTCGGCGACGCCGAGCCGGGCGAGCTGGCGCATGCCGAGGCCGCGGGTGCGCAGCAGCGCGACCTCGCCGCGCCGGTGGTCGGCGAGCAGCCGGGCGACGAGCATCCAGGCGCAGCCGGCCAGCAGGATCAGCTGGAGCACCGGGATCAGCATGGTGGAGCGGGTGACGCGGACCGCGTCGGCGAGCTGGGAGGCGAGCTTCGGCAGCGCGGTCACGACGGTGTACTGGGCGCCGCCGGAGGACTTCTGGAGGATGTCGCCGCTGCGGGCGGCGCGGTCGCCGAGGGGGCGCAGGTCGCCGGTGCCGATGTGCCGCAGGTCGGGCATGACGGTCCACCGGACGTCGACGCCGCTGCCGGTGAGGCGGGCGGCGAACACGTCCTGCGGCACCACGAACGGCCCGTAGGTGGTGTAGTCGCCGTGCTCGGCGCCGGTGGTGGCCAGCTGGTCGCCCTGCCAGAAGTAGTCGTCCGGCCGGGGGACCTCGAATAACCCGACGACCTTGGCGCGCACGACCGACTTCTTGTCGACGCGGCCGTGCAGGGTGAGGACGTCGCCGACGGCGGCGTGCATGGACCGGGCGGCGGCGGCCGGCAGCGCGGCCTCCACCTCGGCGTCCTTGCCGGCGCCGGCGCCGGGCGAGGGCCAGCGGCCCTGGGTGAGCCGGGTGTGCCGCTCGATGCCGGTGTAGGTCTCGAACGCGGTGAGCTGGGGGTGGCTGATCTTCTCCTGGCCCGGCAGCGTGTAGGAGTCGCTGCGGACGCCCATCGAGACCGTCAGCGGGACGTCCCGGTAGATCTGCTTGAGCGCGCCGTCGACCTGGTGCTGCGCGGTGGTGAGGCCGCCGCCGGGGACGTTGGTGCTGAGCGTCGTGCCGACCGAGGCGAACGTCGCCTCGGCGAGCGTGCTCTGCAGTCCCTCCCGCGTCACCGAGCCCGCGTAGCCGACGAGGGCCGCGAGGACGGTGGTGGCGAACAGCGCGGTGGCGCAGGCCGCGAGGACCAGTGTGCGGTCCGCGGCCATGCGCCTGACGACGAGCCCCCGTTGCCCCATAGCCGCACATGATCAGTGCGCGGCGACCTGGACAACAAGAGCTGAGGTACTTTCTTTTACTTATCGCAACATTTCCGGTACTTCCCCATGATCTGGACAGAATGGCCACCAGACCGAAAACCTCGAAGCCGATGTCCCGTAAGGCCCGCGTCCCCGCCTGGCGGCCACGCCGGACGCATTGTTCTTCGGATCAAGGAATGCGATGCCCGGCCCCGGTTCACGCCTCGCCGCGGCGCAGGGCGATGAGTCGGTCGAGGACGGCCGCGTCCGCCGACAGCCCGTTGTGCGCGTACTCGCTGGTCACCCACGTCCGGATGCCCGGGATCGCCGCGGCCGTCGCCATCGACATCTCGCGGTCCACGTACATGTCGTCGTAGTAGACCGCGGCCGCCACCGGGACGGTCGTGGACGCCAGCCGCTCCGGGTCGTACAGGGCGGGCCATTCATGCGCCGCGACCAGGTCGGCGCACTCCCGCAGCGGGGCCAGCGCCGGGTCCTCCTCGAAGAAGGACGGGAGGATCGTCTCCCCCAGGAAGCGGAACGGGTCGGCCTGCGGCGCGAACTCGGGGAACTCCTCGACGACCCGGGCGGCGGCCCAGTTCGACGCCGTCCCGTTGCTGACGCACGACTCGTGGATGAGCGCGTACAGCGGCTGCGCGGCGAACGACACGAGCGCGTTCACCCCGTGCAGGAAGGTGTCGGAGAGCCGGTCGCCGCCGATGAACGCCTCTTCCAGCAGGTAGTGCAGGTTGTCGAACTGCGCGGAATGGCCCAGCCCGATCCCGATTCCCTGGAACCTGCGCGCGGTCAGCCGCTCGCCGCCCGGCAGGCGCTCGTCGGCCCGGTCCAGGTGCGCGGCGATGCGTCGCGCCACGTCCTGGTCGCCGGGGTAGCGGGCGAAGTAGCGCTCGTTGGCCGCGGCGATCCGCCGGTACGCGGCCCGGTACCAGTCGTCGGGCGTCGCCGTCAGGCTCGGCAGACCGCCGGTGATGAACGCCTCGCTCAACCCTTCCGGCGCGATCGACAGGTAGGTCACGGTGCAGAAACCGCCGAAGCTCTGTCCCAGCACGCTCCACGGACGGTCGCCGACCAGATGCCGTCGCAGCAGCTCCGCGTCCCGCACGATCGAGTCGGCGCGGAAGTGCCGCAGATGCTCGGCGGCGGCCTTCGGATCGGCCGGGAGCGTCTGCCGGTTCAGCGGGGTGCTGCGTCCGGTGCCGCGCTGGTCGAGCAGCAGCACCCGGTACTCCTTGAGCGCGCGCGCGAGCCACGCCGCGGGCATCGCGCCGGGCCGCGGCGACTTGTTCCCCGGTCCGCCCTGGAGGTAGAGCAGCCACGGCAGGTCGTCGTCCTGCCTGCCTGGCGCGACGACCTCACGCGCATAGATCCGGATCGTCGGCCCGTCCGGCTCGGCGTGGTCGAGCGGAACGTCCAGGAAGTGATCGGCGCACGCATATCCGGGCCGGACGAACGAGTTCCCCATCCCCCCACTATCCCCGACACCGACCGCCCTAGGGTGAGCCGATGAGCGGAGGCCACGCCCACTACGTCATCGTCGACCGCACGGGACACCGCGTCTGGTCCCGCGACCGCGGCGCGCGAACCCTTTAGACCGACCTCCTCGCCGGCCCGGACGCCCTTCTCGTCCCACAGGACCAGGCAACGGACACGGCCGTCCTGGAGGGCGTCCCCTGGAACGGCCTCTACGTGGACGCGCCCGCCCGCCGCGCCGACTGGTGGGCCACCGACCTCCCCCTCGATCCGCGCCGCCTCCCCGCCCTCTGGCCCGGCTGGATCCTCACCGACCACGGCGACGCCTACGAGGAGGTCGCCGCCCTTATAGGCCCGGCCCTCCTCCTGGACTTCCGCCCCCGTCGGTCTTCTCAGTGACGGCGGGCATAGTCGAGGATCCGGGGGCCTAGCAGCTCCTCTATGGCGTCGAGCAGGCCGAGGAGGGCTTCCGCCGTCCGCTCCGGATCCTCGCGGGCGTCGGTGCGCTTGCCGACCTCGGTCAGGACGTGCGCGTGCAGCCAGCCGATCTGGCCGGCGACCAGGGCGGGGACGGGGTCGCCGGGGGCGGCGCCGGTCTCGGCGGCCAGCAGGTCGGTGAGGGACGCGGTCATCCGCACGGCGATCTCGTCGAGGCGGGCGACGAGGGTGGGGGCGGCGCGCATCATCGCGTAGAAGCCGGCGAAGCCGGAGGTGAGGCCGAGTGACGGGTCGCGGCGGCCGACCTCCTCGCGGAGGCGGCGCAGGACGGCGCCCGCCGCGGACTCGCCGGGGTCGCGTTCCCGGACGATCCCGGCGAGCCGGTCGCCGTGGTGCAGCGGGAGGACGAGGTCCTCCTTGGTGTCGAAGTAGTTGTAGACGGTGTTGACCGAGACGTCCGCTGCGGCGGCGACCTCGGCGATCGTCACGTGGTCGAAGCCGCGCTCGACGAACAGCGCGACGGCCGCGTCCGCGATCCGCCGCCGCGTCTCCCGCTTCTTGCGCTCCCGGAGTCCCTCCGCCATGGCGAACACTGTAGCGGCCATCAAATTTGGAGTCGATTGCAAATTTGGAGTTCGTTGTGGTTTCATCGGCGGCATGTCCACGACCGTCATCAGCGCTCGCGGCCTGGCCAGGACGTTCGAGCTGAAGTCCGGGCCGGTGCACGCGGTGCGCGGCATAGACCTGTCCGTCGCGGCGGGCGAGATCCTGGGGTTCCTCGGGCCGAACGGCGCGGGGAAGACGACCACGCTGCGGATGCTCACGACGCTGCTGCCGCCGTCCGGCGGTGCGGCCGAGGTGGCGGGCTGCGATCTGCGGCGTGATCCCGCCGGGGTGCGGCGGGCGATCGGGTACGTCGCGCAGGCGGGCGGGCTCGATCCGGCGTGCTCGGTGCGGGAGGAGCTGGTCACGCAGGGGCGGCTGCACCGGCTGGGCCGCGCCGAGTCCCGGGAGCGGGCGGAGCGGCTCGCCGGGGAACTGGCGCTCGTCGAGCTGATGGAGCGGCCGACCGGTGCGCTGTCGGGTGGGCAGCGGCGGCGGCTGGAGATCGCGCTCGGGCTCGTCAACCGGCCCGCGGTGCTGTTCCTGGACGAGCCGACGACCGGCCTGGACCCCGGCAGCCGCGCCGAGCTGTGGGACCTCGTCCGCCGGATCCGCGACGAGCAGGGCACGACCGTCTTCCTCACCACCCACTACCTCGACGAGGCCGACGCGCTCGCCGACCGCATCGTCGTCGTGGACGCGGGGACGGTCGCCGCCGAGGGCTCCCCCGCCGACCTCAAGGCCCGCTACGCGGGCGACCCCGCCGCCCCGCTGCAGGACGCGTTCCTCGCCATCACGGGCCACGGCGCCCGGGACGAGCACGCGCCCGTCGCCATCTGATCCGGAGGATCCTCATGCGCGAACTCCTCGCCGACACCGGCGTCATCTTCGGCCGCTGCATGCGGGCGACGACGCGGTCCAAGACGAACCTGTTCTTCGGCATGCTGCAGCCGCTGCTCTTCCTCGCCCTGTTCGGGCCGCTGCTCACCCGGCTGAGCCTGGGCGTGGACGGCTCGTCCTGGCAGGCGTTCGTGCCGGGCGTGATCGTCCAGCTGGCGATCCTCGGCGGGTCCTACGTCGGGCTCGGCATCATCGTGGAGCGCGGCCAGGGGGTCATCGACCGGATGCGGGTGACGCCGGTCCGGCCGGCGGCGCTGCTGCTCGGCCGGACGCTGCGGGACGTGGTGCAGCTCGCGGTCCAGGCGGCGCTGCTGGTGCTGCTCGGGCTGGCGTTCGGGCTGCGGGCGCCGGTCGCGGGCGTGCTGGCCGGGTTCGTGTTCGTCGCGGTGCTGTCGGCCGCGCTGTCGGCGCTGTCGTACGGGCTGGCGATGAACGTGCGGACGCCGCCGGAGTTCGCCGCGATCGCGAACACCGCGGGGATGCCGCTGATGCTGCTGTCCGGGCTGCTGCTGCCGATGACGCTGGCGCCGGGCTGGCTGGACGGCGCGTCCCGGTTCGTCCCGTTCCGGTACACGGTGGACGCCGTCCGGCAGGCGTACCTCGGCCACTACACCAGCGGGACGTTCGCGATCGGCGCCGCCGTGACGGCCGTGTTCGCGGCGGTGTCGCTGACGGGCGGGGCGTGGTTGTTCCGGCGGGGCGGCTGAGCGTCAGAGGGCGGCTGAGCGTCAGAGGGCGGCGAGGAGGTCCGCGATGAAGCCGGAGGTGCGCGCGGGCGGCTCGGCCTGCACGCCCAGCCGGTTCAGCGCGTCCCGGTACCGGGTGACGTCGGACGCCCGGTCCGGGTACAGGGCGCCGGTGAGCTGCTCCAGGTAGACGACGTCCGGCAGTTCCGGCTCGGCGAAGCGGAGCAGGGTCACCGGGCCGCTCTCGGCGGCGTGCCCGCCGGCGGCGAACGGCAGCACCTGGACGGTGACGTTCGGCAGCCGCGAGATCTCGATCAGGTGCCGCAGCTGCCCGCGCATCACCTCGGGGCCGCCGACGACGCGGCGCAGCGCGGCCTCGTCCAGCACGGCCCACAGCCGCACCGGCTCGGGCCGCTCCAGCACGAGGCGGCGGCGCATCCGCAGCTCGACGCGGCGGTCGATCTCCTCGGCGCCCGCGCCGGGGTGCCGCGCGGCGATCAGCGCGCGGGCGTAGTCCGCGGTCTGCAGCAGGTCCGGAACGCTCTGCACCTCGAACACGCGGACCAGCACCGCGCCCTGCTCAAGGCCGAGATACGGCTCGAACCAGCTCGGCACCACGTCGGCGTACGGCTGCCACCAGCCCGGCCTGTTCGCCTGCTCGGCCAGCTCCAGCAGCGCCTCGCGGCGGACCGGGTCGTCCACGCCGTAGAGGGTGAGCAGGTCGGCGACGTCGCGCTCCTTGAACCCGACGCGGCCGAGCTCCAGCCGGCTGATCTTGGAGTGCGAGCCGCGGATCTCGTACCCGGCGGCCTCGGTGGAGATCTCGGCGGCCTCGCGCAGCCGGCGTAGCTGCGCGCCGACGACCATCCGCAGCACGGTCGGCCCGGACGCGGCCGCGCCGGACGCGCCGGTCTCCACCGGTCCGGGGGGCGCGTCCGGACCGGGTCTCGGGTCTCCCACGGGACGCCTCCTCCGGCGCACGGCGACGTGCCTTCGGCAGAGAAGCTACCCGTCCGCGGGCCCGTTGCCCAATGCACCGAGACGAACCGTTTAGTGGGATTCTCAGGCGATTCATCCGGCGTCTCGCGGCCGTAACGGCGCTGACCTGGCAGGATACGAGCCGGAAAGAAAATCCCGAAAAAAGTCGCGGCGGATGTCGATCGGGCCCGCCCCCGCTCGACGCGTCAGTGAGGGCCGGGAGGGACCCGGCGCTCGGGACGGACGGAGACACCGATGCGCTTCATGATGATGACCACGGACGACGGCGACCAGCAGACCCCGCCGGACGAGGCGATGATGGCGGAGATGGGCGCGTTCATCGCGGAGATGTCCGCGGCCGGCGTGCTGCTGGCGACCGGCGGCCTGGAGCCCGGCGGCACCCGCATCAAGGCGTCCGGCGGCAAGGTCACCCTCACCGACGGCCCGTTCGCCGAGGCCAAGGAGGCCGTCGTCGGCTTCGCGCTGGTCGAGGTGCGGAGCCGGGAGGAGGCGATCGAGCTGTCCAAGCGCTTCTTCCAGATCGTCGGCGACGGCGAGGGCACCATCCAGCAGGTGTTCGGCCCGGACGACGCCCCCGGCGCGTGATCCCGGCCCGCCGGAACGGCCGGTGACCTGCGGGGCGGCGGCGTCCGGGTTGCGCGGCGGGCGGCGCGGGTGCTGTCATCGGCACCGTGACGCCTTCCGCCGCCCCGGACGCCCCCGGCGCCCCTGATCCGGCCGCCTCCGCCGCGGGCCGGGCACCCGGCGTGCACGCGAGCATCGACGCGGTCTGGCGGCTGGAGTCCGCCCGCATCATCGCCGGCCTCGCCCGGCTGGTCCGCGACGTCGGCCTCGCCGAGGAGCTCGCGCAGGACGCGCTGGTCGCCGCGCTCGAACAGTGGCCGGAGTCCGGCGTCCCCGACAACCCGGGCGCCTGGCTCATGGCCGTCGGCAAGCGCCGCGCCATCGACCGGATCCGCCGGCAGCAGCGCCTGGAGACCAAGCTCGAGGAGATCGGGCACGGCCTGGAGCCCGAGGCGTCGGACGCGCCGCCCGAGTTCGACCTCGCCGTCGACGACGAGCACATCGAGGACGACGTCCTGCGGCTCGTCTTCACCGCCTGCCACCCGGTGCTGTCCACGCAGGCCAGGGTCGCGCTGACGCTGCGGATGCTCGGCGGCCTCACCACCGAGGAGATCGCCCGCGCGTTCCTCACCTCCGAGCCGACCGTCGCGCAGCGGATCGTCCGGGCCAAGCGGACGCTGTCGGAGGCCGGCGTCCCGTTCGAGGTGCCGGAGGGCCCCGACCGGACCGCCCGGCTGTCGTCGGTCCTGGAGGTCGTCTACCTGATCTTCAACGAGGGGTACGCGGCCACCGGCGGCGACGACTGGGTCCGCACCGACCTGTGCCAGGAGGCGCTGCGCCTCGGCCGGATCCTCGCCCACCTCGCGCCCGGCGAACCGGAGGTGCACGGGCTCGTCGCGCTGATGGAGATCCAGGCGTCCCGCACCCGCGCCCGTACCGGGCCGTCCGGCGAGCCCGTCCCGCTGCACGAGCAGGACCGCGGCCGCTGGGACCGGCTGCTCGTCCACCGCGGGTTCGCCGCGCTGCTGCGCGCCCGCGAGATCGGCGAACCGCCCGGCCCCTACGTCCTGCAGGCCGCGATCGCCGCCTCGCACGCGCAGGCCGCCACCGCCGGGGACACCGACTGGGCGCAGATCGCCGCGCTGTACGGACACCTCGCGCAGGTCGCACCGTCCCCGGTCGTCGAGCTGAACCGGGCCGTCGCCGTCGGGATGGCGGACGGCCCCGAGGCGGGCCTGCGGCTCGTCGACGCCCTCGCCGGCGAGCCGTCCCTGCGCGGCTACCACCTGCTGCCGTCCGTCCGCGGCGACCTGCTCGCCCGGCTCGGCCGGAACGCCGAGGCGGGCGAGGAGTTCGAGCGCGCCGCGGGGCTCACCCGCAACGCGCCCGAACGCCGCGTCCTGCTCGACCGGGCCGCCGCCCTGCGCGGCGCTCAGTAGTCCCGGACGGTGAACGCGTTGACGATCTCGCCGAAGTCCTGGAAGTCGACGAGCTCGGTCTCCTTGCCCATCTCCGCGTCGCGCTGGGCGTCCACCCGCGCCTTGTTCGTCAGCGCCAGCTCCTGGTTCGCCGCGACGTACCCGCGCAGCTCCCGCTCGTAGCCCGCGAACGCCTCGCGGTGGTCGCCGCCCGCCTTCTTCAGCTCGCCCGCGAGGACGTACGCGCCGACGATCGCCATGCTGGTGCCCTGCCCCGACAGCGGCGACCCGCAGTACCCGGCGTCGCCGAGCAGCACGACCCGGCCCTTCGACCAGGAGTCCATCTTGATCTGCGCCATCGAGTCGAAGTGGAAGTCCGGCGCGTCCCACATCGTCTCCAGCAGCCGCGGCAGCTCCCAGCCGCCGCCCGCCAGCGCGTCCGCGAGGATCTTCTTCTGCGCGGCGGAGTCGCGGTAGTCGTAGGCGAGCGGCTCCGCGGCCTCGAAGCCCAGGTAGACGCGGACCTCCTCGTTGTCGCGGACGCTCATCACGCCGCCGCCCCACGCGCTGCCCGGCATCTGGTGGAAGACCTGCCAGCGGTCCAGGCCGAGGAAGTTCGGGGCGGTCCACACGCCGAGGTAGGTGCCGAGGTGCGAGATGAACCGCTCCTCCGGCCCGAACACGAGCCGCCGCGTGTTGGAGTGCGCGCCGTCCGCGCCGACGACCAGGTCGAACGTCCGGACGGTGCCGCTGCGGAAGGTGACCCGCACGCCGTCGCCGTCCTCTTCCAGCGCGGCGATCGAGTCGCCGAACAGGTACTCGACGCCGTCGCCGGCCGCGTCGGCGATGATGCGCGACAGGTCGTCGCGAAGGATCTCGATGTCGGGGCTGTCGAAGTCGCCCGCGGTGATGGTGCGCTCCTCGCTGCGGTACAGCTCGTTGCCCTCGGTGTCGACCATCGACATCCCGCGCATCTGGACGCGCTGCTCGCGGATCCGCTCCAGCACGCCCATCCGCTCGGCGACCTCCAGCGCGGGGCCGCGCACGTCGATCGCCTGCCCGCCGGCCCGCAGCCCGTCGGTGACCTCGACGATCGTGACCTCGAACCCGTAGCGCTCCAGCCAGTAGGCGAGGGCGGGGCCGGCGACGCTGGCGCCGGAGATGAGGACCTTGGTGTTCTTCATGAGTGACTCCCCTGCCGGGGCGGGAGGTGTTTCCCGCGACACTCAGGAGAGTGGCCTCGCCCGCTGACCGTGCCCGCACGGTTCGCTGACGGGCCGGTCACGGCGCGGCCGGTGCGGTGTGCGGTGCGGCCCGGTCAGCGGGTCACGGGCTCGTGCAGGCGGCGTGCGCGGCGTCGATCTGCTCGCGGGCGACCTGCAGCAGGGCGACGCGCTTCTCCTCCAGCGTCCCGTCTATGGACGCCACCGCGAAGGTGCCGAAGTAGACGGTGAAGAGGGCGCTGACGGAGCGGATCTGGTCGAGAACGCTCGCCTCCGGGTCGGTCATCAGGGCGGCGAGGTCGCGCATGCGGTTGCGGAAGGTCTCCGGCGACGTCCGGCCGCGCAGCGCCGCCTGGTTCTCCTGCAGGAACTGGAACACGGGGGCGCCCTTCTCCAGCGCCTCGTTCAGCCGGCGCAGCAGCTCGCGCCGGGTGTCCAGGGTGGGCGGCTGCGCGCGCCCCCAGGCGATCAGCTCGTCGACCGGTTCGCCGATGCTGCCCACCAGGGCGTCGAGGATGTCCTCCTTGGTGCGGAAGTGGTAGTAGAGCGCGGCCTTGGTCACGTCGAGCCGCTCGGCGATCTCGCGGAGCGAGGTCTGGTCGTAGCCGTGTTCGAGGAAGAGCTCCAGCGCGACGTCCAGGATGCGCTCCCTGGTGTCCTTGCGACGCGTCTGCGGCTTGCCCACGGTGTGCCTCTCCTCCGGCCGTCCTGCCTGGTCTCCACCGTATCGCGGCAACTTACTTGACGCCCGGCTAGTTAGCACGGCTAGTGACCGGACCCGGCCTGACACGGCACCGCGCACCCCGGGAACGCGCCATCTGCCAGGAGCGTCCGGCCGGGATGGTACTGATGAAGGATGCGGGCGCCGCGCCCGCCGAGAGGAGCCCCCCTTGATCGCGCTTCCGGAAGTCCAGGCCGCCGCCGGACGCGTCGCCGGCCGCGTCCGCGAGACGCCGCTGCTCGCGGTGGATCCCGGCCCCCTCGCCCCCGCCGGGCGGATGTGGCTGAAGCTGGAGCAGGCCCAGCACACCGGGTCGTTCAAGGCGCGCGGCGCGTTCAACCACATCCTCGCCGCGCGGGCCGCCGGGCGGCTCCCCGCCGCGGGCGTCGTCGCGGCGTCCGGCGGCAACGCGGGCCTCGCGTTCGCCTACGCCGCCACCGAGGTGGGCGTGCCCGCCGAGGTGTTCGTCCCCGAGACCGCCCCCGCGGTGAAGGTCGAGCGGCTGCGCGCGCTCGGCGCTGCCGTCGTCCAGGTCGGCACCCGCTACGCCGAGGCGCAGGAGGCCGCCGCCAAGCGCGCCGCCGACACCGGCGCCCTGCCCTGCCACGCCTATGACCAGCCCGAGGTCTGCGCGGGCCAGGGCACCCTCGGCCTGGAGATCCTGGAGCAGACCGGCGGCGAGGTCGACACCGTCCTGCTCGCGGTCGGCGGCGGCGGCCTGATGGCGGGCGTCGCCGCCGCCCTCGAAGGCCGCGCCCGGGTCGTCGGCGTCGAACCGGAGGGCATCCCGACCCTCGAACGCGCGCTGGCCGCCGGCCGCCCGGTCGACGTCCCGGTCTCCGGCGTCGCCGCCGACTCCCTCGGCGCGACCCGCCTCGGTGACATCGCCTACGCCGTCGCCGCCCGGACCGGGGTCGTCCCGGCGCTGGTCTCCGACGAGGCGATCATCGAGGCGCGGCGGTTCGCGTGGGAGGAGTACCGGCAGGTCGTCGAGCACGGCACCGCCGCCGCCCTCGCGGCCCTCCGCACCGGCGCGTACCGTCCCGCGCCCGGCGAGCGCGTCGTCGTCGTGCTGTGCGGCGCCAACACCGACCCGTCCGACCTCGTCACCTGAACCGGCCGGCCGGCGGTCCGGTCAGGCGCCGATGTAGGCGCCGCCGTTGAGATGGACGACCTGGCCGGTGAGGTGGCCGGCGCCCGGCGAGGCGAGGAACGACGCGAGCGCCGCCGCGTCCTCGGGGGTTCCGGCGCGCTTGGTGGCGGTCTGCCCGACCAGCATGGCGCGCCGCTCGTCGGTCAGCTGGTCGCCGAAGAACTCGGTGTCCTCGATGAGGCCGGGCGCGATCACGTTCGCGGTGATGCCGCGCTCCCCCAGCCGGACGGCCAGCTCGGCGTTCCAGACCCGCATCCCGGCCTTCGCCGCCCCGTACGACCCGCCGCCGCGCCCGCCGGCGATGGAGCCGATGCTGATCACGCGGCCGTCGCGGGCGAGCCGCGGCTCCAGCGCGGTCGTGACCAGGACGGCGCCGACCAGGTTGGTCTCCAGGTTGGCTAGCCAGGCGGCCCGGACGGCGGCGAGGCCGTCCGGCGCGGGACGTCCGGTGTCGGTGTTGCCGCCGGCGTTGTTGACCAGCACGTCCACGGTCGCGGGCAGGTCGGGGAGGGCGGCCTCGATCCGGTCCGGGTCGGTCACGTCGAGGACGACCGGCCGGACGCGGGGGCCGAGCGCGGCGGCGGTCTCGGCGAGCACCTCCGCCCGTCGGCCGGTGATCACCACGTCCAGGCCGTCCGCGGCGAGGGCCGCCGCGATGGCCCGGCCGATGCCGGTCCCGCCGCCGGTCACCACTGCGTTGCGCGTCATGGGAGCCTCCGTTGTTTAGGTCTAAACTTCGTCCTAAGCTAGGCGCCGTGGAGGACGAACGCAAACAGCCGGACCCGGTCGACGCGATCGCCGAGGCGTGGGCGCGCGAGCGCCCGGGCACGCCGGTCGCGTCCATCGGGATCATCACGCGGATCTGGCGGGCGGCGAAGCTGCTCGGCGACGAGCGGCGCCGCACGCTGGCCCGGCTCGGCATCGACATGGCGACGCTCGACCTGCTGTCCACGCTGCGGCGGCACGGGGCGCCGTACGCGATGACGCCCGCCGAGCTGCGCGCGGCGTCCATGCTGACGGCCGGGGCGATCACGCAGCGGGTGACCCGGGCCGAGCAGGCGGGGCTGGTGGAGACCGAGCGCGGGCCGCGGGGCCGGACGTCGTCGGTGCGGCTGAGCGCCTCGGGGCACCGGCTGATCGAGGACAGCGTCGGCGAGCTGCTCGCCTATGAGGACTCGCTCCTCGGCCACCTCGACGCCGGCGAGCGCGGGCGGCTCACCGAGCTGCTGCGCCACCTCCTGGACGGGCTCGCCGAGCGGCTCGACGCCGACGGCAAGCCCGGCCAGGTGGGCGACGGATGAGGGTCAGCCGAGCAGGTCCGCGAGGGTCTCGCGGCGGGACGGGTGGCGCAGCTTGTGCATGCCCTTGGACTCGATCTGCCGGATGCGCTCGCGCGTCACCCCGTAGACCTTACCGACCTCCTCGAGCGTCTTCGGCTCGCCCCCCGCGAGCCCGAAGCGCATCGAGATGACACCGGCCTCGCGCTCGGTGAGCGTCTCCAGCACGGCGTCGAGCTTGCCGCGCAGCATCGAGGACGCGACGACGTCCGCCGGGTCGCCGCCGTCCGGGTCCTCGATGACGTCGCCGAGCTCGCCGTCGCCGTCCTCGCCGAGCGGGGTCTGCAGGGACAGCGGCTCGCGGGCCTGGCGGCGCAGCCACTCGACCTTCTCCGGCGTGACGTCCAGCTCGACGGCCAGCTCCTGCGAGGTGGGCTCGCGGCCGAGGTCCTGCATCATCCGGCGGCGGAGCCGGGTCATCCGGTTGAGCACCTCGACCACGTGCACGGGGATGCGGATCGTGCGGGACTGGTCGGCGAGCGCCCGGCTGATCGCCTGCTTGATCCACCAGACGGCGTAGGTGGAGAACTTCAGGCCGCGCCGGTACTCGAACTTCTCCACGGCGCGGATCAGCCCGAGGTTGCCCTCCTGGACGAGGTCGTTGAGCGGCAGGCCGTGGCCCATGTAGCGCTTGGCCAGCGACACGACCAGGCGCAGGTTGGCCTCGACCATGTGCTCCTTCGCGCGGCGCCCGTCGGCGGCGATCCAGGCCAGGTCGTCGCGGTCCTGCGGGGACAGGGCGGCGCCGAGGGTCTCCAGGCGTTCGCGCGCGAACAGCCCGGCCTCGATGCGCTTGGCCAGCTCCACCTCCTGCTCGGCGGTGAGCAGCGGGGTCCGGCCGATGCGGGAGAGGTAGTCCTTCATCGGGTCGACGAGGTCGCGGGTCGTGGACGCGCCGCGCAAGGAGGCGCCCCGGGCGGAGCCGGCGCGCGCGGACGCGGCGCGGGCGGGCTCGGAGGTCGCGGCGCGGGGGGTGCTGGCGTTCAGGGCGGTGTCCTTTGCTCGTCCGGCCGGGAGGGAACGGGTCACCCGGACTCGGTACCCGGCAGCCCGGCGACATAAACTTAGGTCGGACCTAGAACTGTGTCAACTATAAATTTAGGTCGACCTATGAGAGGATGGGCCGCATGGGTTTGCGGGAGCTGAAGAAACAGCAGACGCGGCAGGCCATCTCGCACCAGGCGACGCGCCTGTTCCTGCGGCACGGCTTCGACCGCGTGACCATCGCCGACGTCGCCGCCGCGGCGCAGGTCGCGAAGATGACGGTCACCAACTACTTCCCGCGCAAGGAGGACCTGGCCCTCGACCTGCACGAGGAGTTCGTCGCGCAGCCCGCGCGCACGGTCGCCGCGCGCGCGCCGGGCGAGTCCGCGCTGGCCGCGCTGCGCCGCGCGTTCCTTGAGGCCGTCGACCGGCAGGACGCGGTCATCGGCTTCTCCGGCCCGGACTTCGCACGCATGATCAGCGAGAGCCCGGCGCTCGTCGCACGGCTCCGCGAGTTCCACGAGGAGCGCGAGCACGCGCTCGCCGCCGTCCTCGCCGGGGAGAGCGGCACGAGCCCGGACGACGTCGTCGTCCGCGTCGCCGTGGCCCAGCTGATCGGCGCGCACCGCGTCCTGTTCGAGGAGACGCTGCGCCGCACCATCGCCGGTGAGGACCGCGACGAGATCGCCGCGGCCCTCGCCGCCTCCGCCAAGGACGCCTTCGACCTCCTCGAACCGTCCCTGGGCTCGTACGCCGTCCGCCCAGGGCCCTGAACCGAACAGCGCCGCCGCCCCGGGTGGGGCGGCGGCGCTGCTGGGAGGGTGTCAGCCGATGACGAGGAGGAGGTCGCCGGCCTGGACGGGGGTGGCCTCGGGGACGGCGAGGCGCGCGACGGTGCCCGCCACCGGGGCGGTGATCGCGGCCTCCATCTTCATCGCCTCGATCGTCGCGACCGTGTCGCCCGCCGCGACCCGGTCGCCCTTCGCGACGCGCAGCGTGACCGAGCCGTCGAACGGCGCGCCGACGTGGCCGGGTTCGGCCGGGTCGGCGCGCTCCACCGGCGGCGCGTCCGACGCGACGGACTTGTCGCGGACCGAGAGCGTCCGCAGCTGGCCGTTCACCGTGCAGATGACCTGCCGGACGCCCGCCTCGTCGATGTCGCCGACCGCTTCGAGGCCGGCGAGCACGCGCACGCCCGGTTCGAGGTCGAACGCGACCTCGTGCCCGGTGCGCAGCCCGTAGAGGAACGCGCCGGTCGGCAGGACGGACAGGTCCCCGTAGGCGGCGCGGGCCTCGCGGTAGTCCTTCGCCGGGCCCGGGAACAGAAGGCGGTCCAAGGTCTCGCGCACCTCGGCTCCGGCGAGTGCCTTCTCCTCGGCGCCGTCCAGTTCGGCACGGGCGGGCGTGTACTGGCGTCCCTCCAGCGCCTTGGTGCGGAAGGGCTCGGGCCAGCCGCCGGGCGGGTCACCGAGCTCGCCGTTGAGGAACCCGATGACACTGTCCGGGATGTCGTAGCGGTCGGGGTTCTCGGCGAAGTCGTCGGGGTCGGCGCCCGCGGCGACGAGGTGCAGGGCGAGGTCGCCGACGACCTTGCTGGACGGGGTGACCTTGACGAGCCGGCCGAGGATGCGGTCGGCGGCGGCATAGCAGCGCTCGATCTCCTCGAACCGGTCGCCGAGGCCGAGCGCGACGGCCTGCTGCCGCAGGTTCGACAGCTGCCCGCCGGGGATCTCGTGCTGGTACACGCGTCCGGTCGGGGACGGCAGGCCCATCTCGAACGGCGCGTAGAGCTTGCGCACCGCCTCCCAGTAGGGCTCCATCACGGTGAGCGCGTCGAGGTGGATCCCGGTGGCGCGTCCCGTGAAGTCGGTCGCGGCGACGATCGCCTGCAGGGGCGGCTGGCTGGTCGTGCCGGAGAGCGGTGCGGCGGCGCCGTCCACGGCGTCCACACCGGCTTCGATGGCCGCGATGTAGGTGCCGAGCTGCCCGCCTGCGGTGTCGTGGGTGTGGAGGTGGACGGGCAGGTCGAAACGCTCGCGCAGAGCGGTCACCAGTGTGCGCGCGGCGGGAGCCCGGAGGAGACCGGCCATGTCCTTGATGCACAGGATGTGGACACCCGCCTCCACCAGCTCCTCGGCGAGGCGCAGGTAGTAGTCGAGCGTGTAGATGCGCTCGTCCGGGGACGACAGGTCGCCCGTGTAGCAGAGCGTGCCTTCGACAAGGGCGTGCGTCTGGAGCACCGCGTCGATCGCGGGACGCATGCGCTCGACATCGTTCAGCGCGTCGAACACGCGGAAGATGTCGACGCCCGTACTGGCGGCCTCCTTCACGAACGCGCGCGCGACCGAGTCCGGGTACGGCGTGTAGCCGACGGTGTTGCGTCCGCGTAGAAGCATCTGGATGCACAGGTTCGGTGCGGCCTCCCGGATGGCCGCGAGCCTGTCCCAAGGGGACTCGCCCAGGAAGCGCAGCGCGACGTCGTACGTTGCGCCGCCCCACGCCTCTATCGAGAGGAGCTGCGGGGTCATGCGTCCGAGGTAGGGCGCCGCGGCGACGAGGTCGTGCGTGCGTACCCGTGTCGCCAGCAGCGACTGGTGCGCGTCCCGGAACGTGGTGTCGGTGACGGCCAACGCGTTCTGTGCACGCAGCTGCTCGGCGAACGCGCGCGCGCCGAGCGCCAGTAGCCGGTCACGTGAGCCCTCAGGGAACGGGGCGTCGTGCTGGAGCGGCGGGAGCTTCGTCGCCGGGTCCAGGTCCGTCGGCGCGTCACCGTGCGGCTTGTTGACGGTGACGTCCGCCAGGTACCGGACGAGCCGCGTCGCGCGGTCGCCGCTCGACCGCGCCGTCAACAGCTGCGGGTGGTCGGCGATGTAGGACGTGCTGACGCCGCCTGCGCGGAAGTCCGGCTCGTCCAGCAGCGCCTGCAGGAACGGGATGTTCGTCGCGACGCCGCGGATGCGGAACTCGGCGACCGCCCTGCGCGCGCGCCGCACGGCCTCCTCGAACGTCCGGCCCCGGCAGGTGAGCTTCACCAGCAGCGAGTCGAAGTGCGGGGACACGATCGCGCCGCCGTGCGCCGTGCCGGTGTCGAGGCGGACCCCGGCGCCGCCCGGCGACCGGTACGCCGAGATCTTGCCGGTGTCGGGGCGGAACCCGTTCGCCGGGTCCTCGGTCGTGATCCGGCACTGCACCGCGAACCCGCCGACCACCACGTCCTGCTGGGAGATGCCCAGGTCGTCGAGGGTCTCGCCGCCCGCGATGCGCAGCTGGCTCTGCACCAGGTCGACGCCCGTGACCTCCTCGGTCACGGTGTGCTCGACCTGGATGCGCGGGTTCATCTCGATGAAGACGTGCTCGCCGCGGTCGTTGACGAGGAACTCGACGGTCCCCGCGTTCACGTAGCCGATCTCGCGGGCGAACTTCACCGCGTCCTCGCAGAGCCGCTCCGCGAGGGCCGCGTCCAGGTGCGGCGCCGGCGCGATCTCCACGACCTTCTGGTGCCGCCGCTGCACCGAGCAGTCGCGTTCGCGCAGGTGGACGGTGTGGCCCGCGCCGTCCGCGAGGACCTGCACCTCGATGTGGCGCGGCCGGTCCACCGCCTGCTCCAGGAAGACCGTCGGGTCGCCGAACGCGCTCTCGGCCTCGCGGCGCGCCGTGTCCACGGCGGCCTCCAGGTCCGCGCGGGCGTCGACGCGGCGCAGCCCGCGCCCGCCGCCGCCCGCCGCGGCCTTCACGAACAGCGGGAAGCCGACCTCGTCGGCCGCCTCCAGCTCCCGGCCGGGCTCCGGCGTCGCCGACCGCAGCACCGGCAGGCCCGCCCGGCGCGCCGCCGCGACCGCCTCGATCTTGTTGCCGGCCAGGCTCAGCACCCGCGACGGCGGGCCGACGAACGTGATGCCGTTGCGCTCGCACGCCTCCGCCAGCTCCGGGCTCTCCGACAGGAACCCGTAGCCGGGGTAGACGGCGTCGGCGCCGACCCGCAGCGCCGTCTCGACGATGCCGTCCACGTCCAGGTAGGCGCGGACGGGGTGGCCGTGCTCGCCGATCTCGTACGCCTCGCCGGCCTTCTGCCGGTGCAGCGACAGCCGGTCCTCGTGCGCGTAGACGGCGACGCTGGCGATGCCGAGTTCGTAGGCGGCGCGGAACGCGCGTACGGCGATCTCGCCGCGGTTCGCGACGAGCAGCTTTGTGATCACGTGTTCTCCCAGGAGACGGCTCGGGCGCGGCCGCCCGCACCCGACGGCCTCCCGGGCTCGGCGCTGAGCGTCGCAGGAGCAAGGGCCGGTCCGGCGGGCGAACCGAATCTTCGGATACCTACCCAGTTGACCGGCCGGGCGCCGTCCCGGATACCCCGTCCCCTTGTGAACAAAGTGATAGATCGCGTTCAGCGAGAAAAATGCCCGTTTGTTCCGTTCGGCGATGGCTCCGCCTGGCGTCTTTCGCGACCGGGGGCGCGCGGGACGCTCTAGGCTGTTCGGTCGGGTTTCGTGTGCTTGTAGGGGGAACACGGTGCGGCTGCCGGAACATCTCGAACTTCTCGTCTCCGACGAGCCCGTCCTCGACGTGTACGCCTACGGGCCCTGGCGCGTCCCCGACGGCCTCTACGACGAGATCCGCGCCCGCATCGACAAGCTCGCCGCCGATCCGCGCTGCAAGGACGCCACCACCGACGACCACTCCCTGCTCACCGCGCCCGCCCCGCTCGTCGTCGCGGAACTGCTCCTCACCCTCGACTTCCTGCTCGGCGCCGGAGCCGTCAACGCCGGCACCCACTCCCGGCTGCAGTACCAGTTCTTCAACCGCTACCACAACGAGCCCCGCGACGCCGGCGGCTGGGGCGTCAGCCGCGGCTCCTTCCAGCCCCTCGAATGGCTCGAGGACTGCGGCGACCAGGACCTCGCCCTCGCGCTCGCCCGCGAGTCCCTCGACGTCCTCGAAGGGCTCGAACCGATCGAGCGGCGCCGCCAGGCCCTCATCAAGCTGTACGACGACCCGCCGCCCGCCCTGCGGATCCAGACGCCGCTCCCCGAACAGCGCGCCCTCTGGCTCGCCCACGCCAGCGACGACATCGTCACCGTCCTGCCCGAACTCGCCGGACCCATCGGCTACCTCGAATGGGTCTGCGCCGGGCTGCTGCCCGTCCACGAGCACCTGCGCGAGGTCGCCCCGCACGACGAGACCGCCGACGACCTGCTCGTCCACCTCCTCCTCCAGGGCGGGCTCAAGCAGGTCCCCGCCGAACTGTCCGTCGTCCTCACCGAGGACCGCTACGGCGAGCTCCTCGAACGCTTCGCCCGCGACCGCGGCACGTTCGAACCCAACCCCTGGTACCTCGGCGAATGGGGATGGCTCGGCCGCGCCCTCGGCGCCGGCGCCATCGACGCCTGCCGCGGCTGGCTCGACATGGCGATGCGCTTCACCGGCTGCGTCCAGGGCCTGCCCAACGAGCCCCGCATCCCCGACCCCGAATGGATCCCCGTCGGCGAGTTCGGCGCCGACGTCCGCCGGCTGTTCACCCCGCGCCGCCGCGTCGCCAACCCCCTCGCCGCCAGCGTCGGCACCGCCCCGTCCCGCACCCGCCGCACCCGCCGCGCCGAGGTCGGCTCCGGGCTCGTCGGCCAGCCCGACGTCGTCGCCGCCCTCGAGACGATCGCCGAGACCGGCGGGCCCGTCCGGCTGATGCTCGTCGGCCCCGACGGCACCGGCAAGCGCGACGCCGCCCAGGAGATCGCCCGCCTCCTGCGCGAGCACCGGATCGTCGACCCGCCGCTCTGGCTCGCCGACGACTTCTTCGCCGGCAAGGAGGTCTCCTCCGCCACCACCCAGCTCTACACCGAGGCCCGCGACGCCGCCGGCAACCGCCTCATGGTCATCGACGGCCTCGACGACATGTCCCGCGACGGCCGCAGCGGCGAGGCCATCGTCGAGGAACTCCACCGCGCCCTCGACGTCCACGACGACCTGCACGTCGTCGCCCTCTGCGAACCCGGCGGCGACGAACGCATCCGCGAGGTCAACCCCGGCCTCTCCCTGCGGTTCCAGGTCGTCCGCACCCACCCGTTCGACGCCGACGGCTACGCCGAGCTGTTCAACCGCGCCCTCCAGCAGCGCGGCGCCCGCGCCCACAAGCGCGCCCTCACCGCCGCCGGGCAGCTCCTCGTCCGGACCCCGCCCATCCGCAACCTCCGCAACGCCCGCCTCGCCCAGCGCCTCGCCGACATCGTCGTCGAGAACGTCCGTGCCAACACGCCCGCCGGCGAAGAGCTCGTCGTCAAGCGCGCCGACGTCCCCGCCACCTTCGACACCGCCGGCACCCCGTCCGACCCCATGGCCGAACTCGCCGCCCTCACCGGCCTCCGCACCGTCAAGGCGGAGATCGAACTGCTCGTCGCCGGCGCCAAGGCCGCCAAGCTGCGCCGCGAGGCCGGCCTCCCCTCGCCCGCCGCGCCCGCCCGGCACATGGTCTTCACCGGCGACCCCGGCACCGGCAAGACCGTCGTCGCCCGCCTCATCGCCCGCATCTTCAAGGACCTCGGGCTGCTCACGTCCGGCCACCTCGTCGAGGCGTCCCGCTCCACCCTCGTCGGACGCTACGTCGGCGAGACCGCCGTCAAGACCCGCGGCGTCGCGCAGAGCGCCGTCGGCGGCGTCCTGTTCATCGACGAGGCCTACGCCCTCACCGAGACCGGCATGTCCGACGACTACGGCCAGGAGGCCATCGCCGAACTCATCAAGGTGATGGAGGACCACCGCGACGACCTCGTCGTCATCGTCGCCGGCTACGAACGCGAGATGCAGCGCTTCGTCACCTCCGACCCCGGCCTCGCGTCCCGCTTCCCCACCACCGTCCGGTTCCCCGACTTCACCGACGCCGAACTCGTCGAGATCTTCACCGGCCAGGCGTCCGCCGCCGGCCTCGCGCCCGCCCCCGCCGCCCTCGACAAGATCGCCGAACTGCTCCGCCGGGCCCCGCGCGGCCGCTCCTTCGGCAACGCCCGCGTCATGCGCAACCTGTGCGAACGCGCCACCGCCCTGCAGGCCCGCCGCGTCACCGCGCTCCGCCGCCCCGGCCCCGACGACCTCGCCGCGCTGCTGCCCGGCGACATCCCCGACAGCCTCAGCGGCGCCGGACGCCTCGTCCCCGCCACCGACCCGCTCGCCGACCTCGACGCCCTCATCGGCCTCTCCGCGGTGAAGGAGGAGGTGCACCGCCTCGCCGCCGAGGCCCGCGGCGCCGAACTGCGCCGCGCCGCCGGCAAGCAGGTCACCGTCCCCACCCGGCACATGGTCTTCACCGGCAACCCCGGCACCGCCAAGACCACCGTCGCCCGCCTCATCGCCTCCGTCTACGGCCACCTCGGGCTGCTGTCGTCCGGCCACCTCGTCGAGGTGTCCCGCGCCGACCTCATCGGCCCCTACCTCGGCCAGACCGCACCCCGCGTCCGCGCCGCCGTCGAACAGGCCCTCGGCGGCGTCCTGTTCGTCGACGAGGCCTACTCCCTCGCCGGCGACGCCTACGGGCAGGAGGCCGTCGCCACCCTCGTCCAGCTCATGGAGGAGTACCGCGGCGACCTCGTCGTCATCGCCGCCGGCTACGCCCGCGAAATGGACGCCTTCCTCACCGCGAACTCCGGCCTCGCGTCCCGCTTCCCCAAGCGCATCGCGTTCCCCGACTACACCGACGACGAACTCGCCGCCATCTTCGAGCACCTCGCCGCCGCCGAAGGCCTCACCCTCGCCCCCGACGTCCCGTCCCGGCTGCGCGCCGTCCTCCGCGACACCCCGCGCGGCCCGTCCTTCGGCAACGGCCGCTACATGCGCAACCTGCTGGACGCCGCCGTCGCCGCCCAGTCCGAACGCCTCACCTCCGCCGGCGCACCGTCCGGCACCGAAATCATCACCCTGCGCGCCGAGGACGTCCGCACCACCGCCCCCGCCTCCCCGGACCGCACCACAGGTCTGTACCTCTGACCCGTCCACATATCGTCTGACGCCGCAACACACAATTGGTCGGAATCTCCCGCCTGTGCCTGTCTAGACTCGTCTCGCCCAATCAATGCGGAGCTGGAAGGGGCTCGGTGTCCGATCGAGACTGGCAGCACACGGTGCTGCGCGACCTCGGCGCACTCGAAACCGGCCTGGTCCCCCCTGACCCACGCCCAGCGCAAGCCCCGAGATCGGCACCCACCGCGGGCAAGCAGCCCAGCGAGAACACCACCCCAGGCACCGCCGCGCCGCACGACCCGTCTTGGGAGGCCCCCGCGCTTCCGGCGTCCGGCTCCGCGCCCCCAAGCCGCCACCCGACCCCGCCCGCAGGCACGCGCACCCCCACAGCGCCCTTCTCCCGCTCCACACTCGCCCAGCCGCTGCCCGCACGCCCCGGCCAGGCGACGACCCGGACGGCCACCCTCCCGTCCGCCACGCCAGAACCCCCAACACCGCACCCCCACCCCGACGGACTCGCCGAGCCCCAGCCCGCCGGCACCGAAACACCCAACGGAAAACCGTCACGCCACACCCCGCCAAAGCCAACACACCCAGACGCACCGAGGGTGCCGGACGCAGCGTCCCTCGACCCCACGGACGAGCCTCCCGCTGCCTCCTCCCCCATCCCGTCAACGGACGCCATCTCCACCACGGGTCGGACGATCCCGCCCACCGAAACAGCAGACGCCCCACCACCCGCAGCCCCCAACACCGCGACGACCGCCGACACCGAGCCGTCAGCCTCAACCGAGCCCTCCAAGACGACGAGCTCCACACCTCCTGAAGAGGCCGCACCGTCCACCACACCCGCGCAAGAAGCCGCAACCTCGGCCACCCCGGCGACGCTGCCTACACCCCCCGGAGAGCCCTCCACCCCCGCATCACCCACGGCCGCCACACCCCCGACACAGACGTCACCAGCCAGCGCCCCCGCCGACATCACTCCACCAACGGAGCCGTCACCGACCGCTGAGCACCCCGCACCACCAGAGGCTCCGACGCTCCCCGCTGACGCTCACACTCCGGCACCCCACGGAACCGAGGAAGCACCGGCCACTACCGCGGAAACCGGGCCGTCGGCGCCTCCAGCCTCGACGACCGGCCCCGCAGACACCGCTTCTTCGCCGTCTTCCGCGTCCGAAGGCCAGGCGCTCGCCTCCGCAGAAGCCGGACCATCAGCCCTCCCCGGCCGAACGCTCCCCTCCACACACGAGAACACTTCAACGCCCCCGCCCTCGGCAACCACGCAAGCGGACGCAGGCCCTTCGCCGACCACTGCATCCGCAAGCCGGACGATCAGCTCCCCCGATCCCGGACCATCAACGCCCGCGCAGCCCCCCGCCTCGACACCGCCCTCGACACACACAAGCCCTTCAACACCCCCTACGGCCCCAGCCTCGACACCCACCCCCGCAGACGCAGCCCCTCCGCCGACCACTGCATCCGCAGGCTGGACAATCGCCTCCCCAGACGCCGAACCGTCACCACCCCCGGCAACCCCAGGCCAGACGATCCCCGCCGCAGACACGAGCCCATCAACGCCCCCCGCGGCCCCTGCCTTGCCCCCCAAGCCCGCAGAGACACCCCCTCCGTCAACCTCTGCGTCGGAAGGCCGGACGATCACCCCGCCAAACGCCGAACCGCCCGTACCGCTGCCAGCCCCAAGCTCGACGACCGCCTCTCCGCCCACCGGCCCTGCGACGCCCCCAGCAGCCCCGAGCGCACCAATCACGCCCGCGGACGCCGGGGATCCGGTACCTCCCACTACGCCCGGATGGACGATCAACCCGCCAGACGCCGAACCGTCACCACCCCCGGCAGCCCCAGACCGGACGATCCCCGCCGCACACACGAGCCCATCAACGCCCCCCGCACTCCCAGCCTCGACACCCACCCCCGCAGACGCGGGCCCTCCGCCGACCACTGCGTCCGCAGGCTGGACGATCGCCTCGCCCGACGCCGAACCGCCGGCACCCCCGGCAGCCCCAGGCTGGACGGTCCCCGCCGCACATACCGACTCCGCAGCCCCAGCCTCGCCGACCGCGTCCGCAGAGGCGAACCCTCCGGCAGCCCTCACAGCCGAAGGGGAGACAAGCACCTCCCAAGACGCCAGTCCGTCAGTGCCGCCGACAGCGCCGAACTGGACGACCGCCTCTCCGCACACCGGCCCCGCTACGCCCCCGGCAGCCCCGAGCGCACCGGTCATGCCCGCAGACGCCGGGGATGCGACACCTCCCGCTACGCCCGGTTGGACGATCGCTTCGCCATCCGACCAGCCGTCAACGACCGCCGGCCCTCCACCGACCGACCCGGCCTCGGGCGCGCCGATGCACAATGCCCCCGCGCCGCCACCGGCCAGTCCGCCCGCGGCAACCGGTTCGCCCAACCGGCTCGCCACGCCGCCCGGGGGCGTGCCGGCTCCTCAGGACCTCGTCCGGCGCAACCCGCACGGTGATCCGATGTCCCGCCGGCTGGGACGCGGTGTCCGCCGCGCGATGGGCGCGTCCGCCGCCGGCCAGGTCCGCGAACTGGCGCAGCTCACGGCGCAGATCGGCGTCCCGGTCCCGTCCAGCCGCCGGATCGCGGTGACGAGCATCCGGGGCGGCGCCGGCAAGTCGACGATCGCCGCGCTCATCGCGGGGGTCCTCCGGCAGTACCGTCCGGACCGCGTCCTCGCGATCGACGCCGACCCTGGCCTCGGTTCCCTGGCGCTGCGGATCGGCGTCAACGCCCCGAGTTCGCTCCGAGAGCTCGCCGCCGCCCGCCCCAACACCTGGGACGAGACCGCCGCGCACCTCGGCCGTACTCCCGAGGGTCTCTTCGTCCTGCCCGCCGCCCCCAGCGGCGCCGTCGCGGACGATCTCGACCACGCGACCTTCCAGTACGGCACCGGCCGCCTCGGACGCTATTTCTCCACCACCGTCATCGACTGCGGCGGAGGGCTCGTCTCCGAGCTGCAGCGCGGAATCCTGCATGGCGCCCACGCGCAGGTGTTCGTCACGCCCGGCACGCCCGACGGTGCCCTCAGCGCGCGCGCCGCCCTCAACTGGATGGCCTGGAACGGCCTCGGCCCGCTACTCCAACGCACGGTCATCGTCCTGGTCGCGCACACACCGAACCCGGACGCCGACCTGGACCGGGCCGCTCGCCTCCTCAGCAGCGGCACGCTCCCCGTCACCCTCCTCCCCTTCGACCGGCACCTCGCCGCCGGCATCGCCATCGCCCCCGAACGCGTCAGCATGCCCACCCACGCCGCCGCGACCCGGATCGCGGCGGACGTCTTCACCCGTTCCCTGAGCGCATCATGAGCCGCGAACTGATAGTCCTCACCACCGACAAGCCGTCCTTGGACCTCCAGGCCCTGGCATCCCCGCCGCTCCGCGCAGCGAGGGATTACGTCTTCGACGCCGAGGACCGCCTCCTCCTGCGCGTCCGGGAACCGGTCCTCGTTTCCGTCCCCGGCGAAGCGGAACGCCTTCTCGGAATCGATTCCGCCGCCCCCGTGTGGTGGACGGAGATCCACATCGCCACGGACTCACCCGAAGCCCACCACCTGGCCCAACGCTGCGCCGAAACCATCAACGGCACGATATGGACGGCTCAATGACGCAAACCGCAGGCGGCGCCGACGTCCTCACCGCCCACGCCATGGTCATGCTGAACGACCGCCCTGTCGTCCCCCTCTCTCCCGCCATCTCCGAAGCCCTCACCGAATGCGAAGGGACGAACCGCACGCTCCAGCTCGTCACGTCTGCCACAAGCCGCGTGACCCTTCCGCTCCGCGCATCCAAAGCGCAGTGGCTGGTCCACGCGGACAACGGCTACTACGAGGGCCTTACCGGACGTCCCATGCACTGGAACGGCAACGCTTTCGTCCCGCTCCCCGAGGCGCGCGACTATGCCTCGACCTACACAACGCCTCCGACCGCTCCGATCGGGAACCAGCTCGTCCTGACCTTCCAGGCCCGCCACGGCCCCTCAGCCGTCCTTGGCGCACACGCAGAGAAACTGATGCGCCTCCTGACCGGCGAACCCCCCAAGGGCTGGGGCCGCACCGAACCCCTGCAACACCCCTGGCACACCGACAAACTGACAACCCACGTAACGAACACGTCGTCGACGCAACTCATCGCCATAGGCACGGGCACCCGCCCGGCAATAGCCACCTCGCACTTCTCGCCGCTCGTACCCCCGGGCTCCGGCACAGCCGAGCAAACGACCCTCACCATCGGCTACACCTACGACGAGGATCCTCCGATCCCCCAGCTCCCTTCCTTCATCGACCTCCTGTCAGCGGACCACCCGCTGACCGCCCTTCTCGCCCAGCTCGTCCCCGGTCGCGCCGACCTCACGACCGAACCGCGCTGGACGGGCTCGTCGGCTCCCATCGGCCTTGCCTCCGCCGGCGCCTACACCGGCCCGCCGGGCTTCTCCCGCAAGCGCCTCGGCCCCCCGGACGCCCCCGTCACCTGGTACCAGCTGGGCGACGGCTACTCACCCGAATACTGGCAACGCCACCAGGACCTCCTAACCCACCTCCGCCGCACCACCTGAACCCTTCAGGTGCAAGCCCGGCTCTCGTCGATGAGCCTCTGCATCGCCTTCTGATCCGGTGGCCCGATCAACTGCACGACGACACCGATCCCTTGGTGGACGTGCGTCACCCACCGGTGAGGCATTGACGGGCGGACCGCCCGTCGCAGGCCCGCCGCCGAAGGGGACTTCTTGGCGACCGCCAAGCGAGACATCGAGGGTGAAGGAGGCTGGGATCTGGTCGAAGGTGGCGGTCAGGGCGGTGTTGGCTTTGGCCGGGTGCTTTTGGGCCGCCTTGTCGGCGGCCAGCTTGGTGGCCTCGGTGGGTTCGTGCCCGCGACGGTGCCGAGCGAGGCGGACGTGGACGGCATCCTCTGCTGGGAGACCACCATCGCGGTGTAGCCGCTGTGTATCAAGCTGGAGAACTGGCCGCTGGGCGTGGCGCCGCTTCGGGTCGCCTTCGTGAGCAAGCGCATGTCAGCGCTGCCGGGTTCCTGGGCACCGCCCTTCCAGATCATGTTGAGGCGCTGGATGTGCTTACCGAGGTTGCCTTCGGCCTCGCTGAACGCCTTCTGAACCATGGCGTGGGCCTCCGCCACGCCGCCGAGCCCGTCCGGCCAGGCCTGCTCGATGTAGCCGGCGAGCGTGGCGTAGTCGTACTGCGCAAGGTTCCCGTGCCCCAGCGTTCCGGGCCGGATTCCCTGGTGGAACGCCTGTCCGCCCCCGTCATCCACCTCGGGCCCGTCCGCTGCGCAGCCTCCCAATGGTGGACCTCGCTGACCTCCACCTTCCAGGCCGTCAGAGTGCGCTGCAGCCCGAAAGGTCGCCGTTCATCGCTGCGGCGACCTGTAGCAACTGCCGGCGGTGGACTTCCACCGACTGGGCTCTGGTGTGGCCGCCACCGGGCCTGGGCTCGGCGGCGGTATGCAGACCGCAGATGATCAGGTCCAGCCCGCTTGGAGACGGTGTGACGGGGGCTGTGGCGCCCAGGTGCGGGAACCGGTGGAGGTCAGGCGAGGGGTCTTGGGGAGGCAAGGGCGATGGTCGTCAGGTGTGGTTCAGGAGCCCCACATGGCGGTGTTCTGGCGTTCGGCGCCCAGGTGGATGTCGTGGGATTCGCCGATGACCTTGCTCATGCTGGACACGGCGGTGGCCATGCGCTGGGCGGCGAGTTTCCACTCGCGGGACTTCTGCTCGTAGGCGTTGCGGGCGTCGCCGTCCCATTCGGCCAGGTGGGCGCGGACCTGGCTGTCCAGGGTGTCCAGGACCGACTGGTAGCTCTTGAGCGCGCTGGTGAAGTTGCCCTGCGCGTTCTGCATGCCGCCGAAGTCGACGTAGGTGAAGTCGGTGCTCATCTCGGAGGGCCTCCCGTGCCGTGTGCTGCCGTGCCGTGCCGTTGTGGGTGTTGTGTGGGGGGTGGGGTCAGCCGTTGACCAGGCCCTTGAGGGTGTTGACGCGGGCGGTCTTGTTCTGCTCGGCGGTCTGGTACTTGGCCTTGGTGTGCACGAGCTTTTCCTGGATGAGGTCCAGGTCCTTCAGGACCTTGGCGAACTCGGTCTCGAACAGGTTGTAGACCTGGGTGAACGCCGCCGACGACTCGCCCTTCCACGCGCTCTGCAGTTCGGCGTGGTGGGTGTTGAGCTGGTTCTTGATCTGGCCGATCTGGCCGTGGGCGTCCTGGACGTTCCCGGCCGCCTGCTGCATGTGCTGCCGGTTCACCGATGACCGGTTGCTCATCGCCGTTCTCCTTCACCTCGACTGCGCGGGCATCACGAGACGGGCGCCCGCGGGTACCGGCAGAGAATCCCGGACCGTTCGACGACACACCCCGTGACAACGAGCAAGACGAAGCGTAGAGAGCAGCGAAACCGCCTGTCCATCAGGAATGACACCTGTGGATAACTATGAACGGCGTGGCATCCAGGGCTGAACAGGCAAAGCAGTCAAGCCCTCGAACGGTTCCGGCGTTATTTGGCCGGAACCGGCCGCCCGGCGGCCGAAGATGTCAGCGTGGGACCCTCTTTGAACAGTTGCAATAGGTTTGCCGGAATTGGGGTGGCGTCCTTCGTGCTGTAGCCGAGTTTGGCGATGTCGTCGGCGGTGGGGATCGGATAGCGCAGGCCCTGGTCGGTGAGAAGGGAGAACGTCTGCACCGGCTGGCCTGGGCCGGAGAGGGTGCCCGCGAACGTCCCGCCCCCGGGGAGGACGACCTGGTCGAGGCCGGAGGACGTCTGCCCGGACGGCGCGGGGAGGTTGCCGCCGATGGTGAAGCGGGCGTCCGCCGAGAGCCGGGACGCCTTGCGGTAGACGGTGCACAGGGGCTGGTGGGAGTCGTAGGCGACGATGTGCGGCGGCGAGTCCGGTAGGGCGTGGTCGTAGAGGTTGCTCTGGGACGGCTTCGACGTGGCCTCTGCGGGAGTGATGTCGCGCGGTGGTCCGGCCGCCAGGGAGTCGAGCAGGAGGCGGGCCTGCGTGGCGGAGATGCTGGCGAGCCCGTCGGGGAGCTGCACGTACCAGCGTTCCGGGGTCCCGGCTATGGCGGCGACATGGAAGATCTGTCCCGCGGGTGCCGAGGTGTTGCCGGGCCCGGGGAACTCGTGTCCTTGCTGGGGGATGGAGGGGGCGGCGTAGTCGGGTCCTTGGGGCAGGCCGTTCAGCCAGCGTTCGTCCACTGCGACGGGCTGTTCGGCGCTGAGGCCGCGGGCGGCCTTCGGGGTGATGCGCATGCGGCTGTTGCGCCAGATGAGCCAGTCCTGCGTACCTCCCCTGACGACCACGCCTTGAGCGTCGGCTAGGGGGCGCCCGCCTATGTCGGGGCCGCCCACTAGGGAGACCGTGGAACCGCCCGAAGACGCTGAGGTGCGGGCGCACAAGGACCATGCCGTGTGGCTGGGTTTCCCCGTCTCGGGAAGCGATTCGGGCGCGCCCTGGATGCCGGTGAGCGGGTCCCGCGGGTACTTCGCCAGGGACTTGGACGAGACCGTCTTGCGCTGGATCTCCGACGTCGGCATGGCGAGCCGGGCGGAGGCGTAGTTGAGGAACGGGACCAGCTTGCGGTCCTGCCGACTGTAGGCGTAGGTGGCGCCCGTCTCCTTCTCGATGATGAGCACGCCGGGGCGTTCGAGGTTGCGGGCGCCGCCCTTGAAGATGAGGCCGGTGATGCCGAAGCCGGCCGCGACCAGGACGGCCACCATGACGCCGCAGATCGTCCCGACGCCGGTGCGGCGCAGCGGGGACTCCGCGGCGCTCGGACTGCCCTGGAGGAGCGCCAGGGCGACGCGCTGGGTCATCAGGCGGTGCGCCTGGTACAGGTCCTTGCGGGTCTGCATCAGCCGGCCAGTCCTCGCAGCCAGGAGTACAGGTTGAGCAGGCCGAACGCGAGCGGCAGCAGGCTGATGACGAGCATGATGTCGACGATGTCGCCGGCCCGGCCCCAGAAGGGCGAGGGCTTACGGGCGGGGAGCCTGAGGGCCATGGCGGTCATGACCGCTACGGCCAGTACGGCGGGGAGGACGACGGTCAGCAGCGTCATGGCCGGGGTGGCCGTGACGGCTTGGTGCACGGCGAGGATGGCGAGCCCTACAAGGCCTGAGAGCAGCATCCAGAGGCGTTGTGAACGGCCGTGGAAGACACGCGCGCGCAGGAGGAGCACCAGGGAGAGGCAGATGCTCATCGTCACGGGCAGCCATCCGTGCGTGGTGAGCAGGGACAGCTGTGCGCCGAGCCCCGCCAGTCCTACGGCGGCGACCAGTCCGGTCGCGAAACGGTCGGCCTCGCGTGTGCGGCGCAGGAGGGTCGGCCCGTCGAAGGTCTGGGCGCTGCGGAGTTCTTCGGCGTTCTCTGGAACGGGGGGCAGCGGCAGCCGCGCCAGGCGGAACGCCAGGGACGGGATGAGGGCCGTGACGGCGAGGCACAGGGAGGCGTCGAAGGTGGCCGTTCCGGACGGGGACAGCCCGACGCCCTGGACGAGTGCGGCCGACACCAGTCCGAGCAGGGCGACGAACGCGACGCCCAGGAACGTCGGCAGACCGTCGTGGATGGCGAACGCGGAGACGACGGCGGCGAGGGTGACCGCGGCGAAGGCTGCCGCGAGGTGCGGCGTTCCGAGGTGCAGGAGGGGCACGGACCTGGCCGGCGCCAGGAGGCCGCCCAGGAACGCGTACGGGAGCGCGCTGTAGCCGAGGACGGCTCCGGCCCCAGAATCGCCGAGCGCGCGCGACAGGACGATTCCCGCCAGCAGGAGCACGATGGCGACGCCGGCGGACGCGGCCGTCAGCAGCCCCCAGGGCGGCCCCGTAAGGGCGATGCCCACGGCGCCCAAGCCGAGGGTGGCCGCGCCTGCGAGTAGGCCGAAGCGCCGCGTGGTCTCGGGGCGCCACCGGTCGGCGTGCTCGTTCACGCCCGTGGCGACGACGTCGGCGACGTCGTCGAAGGCGACCTCGGGGAACTGGGACAGCTCGGGCCGGAAGTAGAGGATCTCGCCGTCGCTGACGCCGAGGGCGGACAGCGAGCGCGACTCGTCGAGCGGCGCCTCGTCGAGCCGCTGCAGCACCCAGCCGGAGTGCGCGAGCCCCGCGTCGGCCAAATTGTGGCCCGCGACCTGCAGCAACGTCGGAAGCATGTGGGAAAGGGGAATGTCTCCGGGCAGCGAGAGGTCCAGCCTGCGGTGCGGGGCGACGACGACCACGCGGCACAGGTCGGCGCCCGTCGAGGTATTCACGCGACCTCCGATCGTAGCGATGACCGCACATTCACTATCAGCCGGGACCGTTTTCCGCCACCCGGAGAATGGCTTCGCGGCAGGGCGCGGACCGCCGGGGGATCACTAGGATGACCCGAAATTGACTCCGGGTCATGGCGACGCGAAGGGAAACGGCCGTGGGAATCGTGGTGGTGCGGCGGCCGGAAAGGCGGCCGCCTCCGCGGCTGCCCGAGGGCGAGATCGTGCTGGAACCTCCCCCGGAGATCCCGGAGACGATCAGCCAGGGGTTCGCGAACGCGCTGATGTACCTGCCCATGGCCGCCAGCGGCGGCGCCATGGGGCTGATGTTCATGGGCGGCGCGGGCGGCGCCGGAGGCGGCAACCCGATCATGTGGGTGGCGTCCGGCCTGTTCGTCCTGTCGATGGTCGGCATGGGCTTCGGGCACATGGGCCAGGGCGCGGGCGAGCGGAAGCAGCGGCTGAACGGCGCGCGCCGCGACTACTACCGTTACCTGGACCAGATGCGCGCGCGCGTGCGGAAGGCCGCGAAGCAGCAGCGGGAGGCTCTGGAGTGGAGCGGCCCTAGCCCCCGGACACTGTGGTCCCTGGCGATGAGCCACCGGTTGTGGGAGCGGCGTCCGTCGGACGAGGACTTCGGCCAGGTACGTGTCGGGCGGGGGCGGCAGAGGCTCGCGCTGGAGCTCGTCACGCCGGAGACCAAGCCGATCGAGGATCTGGAGCCGATGTGCGCCGGCGCGCTACGGCGCTTCATGCGCGCCCATGCGACGGTCCCCGATCTGCCGGTGGCGGTCTCGTTGCCGGCGTTCGCTCGGATCATGGTGACGGGAGACCCGATCGCGGCGCGGGCCATGGCACGGGCTCTTGTGGCGCAACTCGTCACCTTCCATACGCCGGACGATGTGCGGCTCACCATCTGCGCGTCGCCGGACCGTATGCGGCAGTGGCAGTGGGCGAAGTGGCTGCCGCACTGCCTTCATCCGACCGAGCACGACGCTGCAGGACCGGTGCGCCTCACGGGGCACTCCCTGACGGACCTGGAGGCTCTGCTCGAGGACGACCTGAAGGACCGTCCTCGCTTCTCCCCCGGGGTCGACACCCAGGACCTTCCGTTCCACGTGGTGGTGGTGGACGACGGCATCGTGCCGACCGACTCCCAGATGGGTGCTGACGGCATCAAGGGCGTGTGCGTCATCGACCTGAGCGGTTCCGTGGCACCGACGTCGGACGCGACCATGCTGCGTCTCCACGTCACCGATGACGGCATGCAGATGATGGAGCGCGACCACACCGGCAAGGACGTGTCCAGTCCGCTGGGCAAGGCCGACTCGTTCACGCCCGTACAGGCGGAGGGTCTTGCGCTTCGTCTCGCGCCGTTGCGGGCGGGCGCCGCGGACGAGCCGGAGCAGAACGCGCTCGCGAGCAACCTCACGTTGACGTCGTTGCTCGGTCTGGCGGGCCCCTACGGCATCGACGTCCGGTCCACCTGGCAGCCTCGGGCGCAGCGCAACCGGCTACGCGTGCCGATAGGCGTGGACTCCGACGGCCGTACGGTGGAGCTCGACATCAAGGAGTCCGCGCAGGGCGGCATGGGTCCGCACGGGCTGCTGATCGGCGCGACCGGTTCGGGCAAGTCCGAGCTGTTGCGGACGCTGGTCCTGGCCTTGGCTGTCACGCACTCCTCGGAGACGCTCAACTTCGTCCTCGTCGACTTCAAGGGCGGCGCGACGTTCCTGGGGCTGGAGCGCCTGCAGCACGTGTCCGCGGTCATCACGAACCTGGAGGAGGAGCTGCCGCTCGTCGACCGCATGTACGACGCCCTCCAGGGCGAGATGATCCGGCGTCAGGAGCTGCTGCGGTCAGCGGGCAACTACGCCTCACTACGCGACTACGAGCGCGCGCGCGAGCAGGGTGCCCAGCTGGCTCCCATGCCGACGCTGTTCGTGGTGCTGGACGAGTTCTCCGAGCTGCTGGCCGCCAAGCCGGAGTTCGCGGAGCTGTTCGTGATGATCGGGCGCCTGGGGCGTTCGCTGGGAGTGCACCTGCTTCTCGCTTCGCAGCGGCTGGAGGAGGGCAAGCTGCGCGGGCTCGATTCGCACCTGTCGTACCGGATCGGGCTCCGGACGTTCTCGGCGATGGAGTCGCGGGTGGTCCTGGGCGTTCCGGACGCGTACGAGCTGCCGTCCCAGCCCGGCAACGGGTTCCTCAAGGTCGACGTCAGCGACATGGTCCGGTTCAAGGCGGCATATGTGTCGGGCCCGGTCGAGGAGGAGGAACGGACACAGGCCGCCGCTGCCGGAACCGGGACGCCGCGGCAGATCATCCCCTACAGCACGGCCTACGTTCCGTCGCAGACGCCGCAGCGGCACGCGCCCGAGGAGCCCGATGCCGGGCAGGAGACGGGCGAGACCCTTTTCAAGGCCGTCATCGACCAGCTCGCAGGGCACGGTCCTGAGGCGCACCGCATCTGGCTGCCGCCGCTGGACGTTCCGCCTACGGTCGATGAGCTGCTTCCTCCGCTGTCGCCCACGCGCGAGCACGGCCTCACGGCGGCCGGATGGGAGGGGCGCGGCCGTCTCGCCGCCGTGGTGGGGATCGTCGACCGGCCCTTCGACCAGCAGCGCGTCCCGTTCTGGGTGGACCTGTCGGCGGCGGCGGGGCACGTCGGCATCGCGGGCGCCCCGCAGACGGGCAAGTCGACGATGCTGCGTTCGCTCATCACGTCGCTTTCGCTGCTGCACACTCCGGAGGAGGTGCAGTTCTACTGCCTGGACTTCGGTGGCGGCACGCTCGGCGGGCTTTCAGGGCTGCCGCATGTGGGCGGTGTGAGCAACCGGCTCAACGCCGACCGCGTCCGCAGGACGGTGGCGGAGGTGTCCACGCTCCTTGAGCGGCGCGAGCGCGAGTTCGCCGAACGCGGCATCGACACCATCGCGACGTACCGGCGTCTACGGGCGGCCGGTCAGATCCCCGGTGACGGGTTCGGAGACGTCTTCCTCGTAGTGGACGGGTGGATGACCCTCCGACAGGAGTACGAGCACCTGGAGGAGGTCATCACCGACATGGCCGCGCGGGGGCTCGGCTTCGGCGTGCACGTGGTGGCGACGGCGGGCAAGTGGTCGGAGTTCCGGATGGGGATCCGGGACGTGTTCGGCACGCGCCTGGAGCTGCGGCTGGGCGACTCCTACGAGTCGGAGATCGACCGGCGGCTCGCCGAGAACGTTCCCGAGGGGCGGCCTGGCCGCGGTCTCACCCGCGACCGCCTGCACTTCCTGGCCGCGCTGCCGCGGCTGGACGGGAGCGGTGACGCCGCCGACCTCGGAGACGGCGTGGCGAAGATGGTCGAGGTGGTCGCGGGAGCCTGGCAGGGCCCCCAGGCGCCGCCCGTGCGGCTCCTGCCCGACCTGCTCCCGGCGCCGGCCCTGCGGGAGGCTCTCGGGGACGCTGAGACGCCGAAATGGCGGGTCCCCATCGGGATCGACGAGGACGCCCTGTCGCCCGTCCTGCTGGACTTCGCCGCCGACCCGCATTTCGTGGTCGTCGGCGACACCGAGTGCGGCAAGTCGAACCTGCTGAAGCTGATCACCGAGGGCATCGTCGCGGGGCACGGCCCGGACGAGGCGAGGCTGATCTTCATCGACTACCGGCGCGCGCTCCTCGACACGGCCGACACCGACCACCGGGTCGGCTATGCCGCGTCGGCGTCCGCCGCGACGGAACTGGTGACCGATCTGGTGGACGCCCTCAACGACCGCCTCCCGCCGGCCGACCTCACACCCGAGCAGCTGCGTAAGCGGTCCTGGTGGAAGGGGTCCGACGTGTTCGTCGTCGTCGACGACTACGACCTCGTCGCCACGGGCAACAACCCGCTGCTACCGCTGCTCGACCTTCTCCCCCAGGCGCGCGACATCGGCCTCCACCTCGTCCTGTCCCGGACCATGGGCGGTATGGGCCGCGCCTTGTACGACCCGGTCATCCAGCAGTTGAAGGACTTGGCCGCACCGGCGCTCATCATGTCCGGCAGTAAAGAGGAGGGCGCTCTCTTCGGCGAGGTGCGTCCGACACCGCTGCCGGTGGGGCGCGGCACCCTCACCGACAGGCGGAAGGGTGCGCGACTGGTGCAGACCGCGCTGGACGACTGACGGGGCTGCTCAGTGGTGGGCGCCGATGGTGCCGCCCTCGGTGCCGGTGACGATCGGCTCCTCGTCGTCCTCCCGGCCGCCTAGGACGACCTTGCCCGGGCGCCATCCGCGGCGCTTTCCCATGGGAACGACGATGCCGCACAGTGCAGCCAGTGCGGCGAGCCCTACGGCGCCGGCCGCGACGCCCACCGCCACGTCGGTGGTATGGCCGTCCGGGTGCGCCGGCGCCGCCAGTTTCGCCGGGCGCAGTGAGGGCTGTGTGGTCGCCGCTCCAGGCGCATCCTCTCCGGGCACTATCGCGGTGACGGCCTGCGTCGGGTTCACCATGCCGCGGCCTGTTCCGTCACCGACGTTGCCATCGGCGGTCGACAGAACGCGCCGGACGACCTGGTCCTGATGCAGACCGGGGTGGCTCGCACGCACCAGCGCCACGACACCTGATACGTACGCGGCGGCGAAGCTGGTCCCTTCGGCCTGCGGGTTGTAGCCGCCACCGGGCCAGGGAATGGTGAGGTCCTTGCCGGGCGCGCCGACGTCCACCCGGGACTGCAGCCCTGACGACTCGATGCGGTGACCGTCCTCGCCGAGCGACGCGACGGAGATGACGCCCGGATAGCTCGCCGGGTATGCGGGGCCGTCCTCCCCATCGTCCTTCGTGGCATTGCCCGCGGCGGCGACGACCACCGCATCGTGGTCCTGCGCGTAGCGGACCGCCTGCTCCAGGGCCGAGGACGGAGCGGCCGCTATGGACACGTTGATGACTTGAACGCCGGCGTCCGCCGCCCAACGGATCGCCGTGGGAAGGCGTTCGCCGCCGTGCTCGTCGCGGTCGGCGTTCTGCTGCTTGACGATGACGAGCCGGGCCGCGGGCGCCACACCGGCGAGCGGAACACCCTGGGAGTTCAGGTCGCGTCCGGCTATCAGCGCTGCAACGCCGGTGCCGTGGCCGGCGCAGTCCTTCTTGCCCGTCCCGGTGAGGTCGGTGTAGTCGGCGACGCGGCCGTCCAGCATCGGATGGCCGGTGTCCACACCGCTGTCAACGACGGCCACCTTTACGCCCTGTCCTTGGGTGAGGCCCCACACGCGCTGGAAGGCGAGTCGTTTCTGAGCCCACGACTCCTTGATCGTGCCGCGGTAGCCGCGGGGCAGGTCGCATGTCACCGGCGCCTGTGACGGCGGTGGCGGCGCGGTAGTCGACGGCTTGGGGGAGGTCTTGGCGGAAGGCTTGGTGGACGGCTTCGCCGTGGGCTTCGACGACGGCTTCTTGGACGGCGAGGTCTTGGACGGCGAGGTCTTCGGTGAAGGCTCCGCCATGGGACGTGCGGCCGCGGCGGCAGGGGCGGCGGCCGACGGCAAGGCCGGGTACGAGGACGCCAATAAGACACCGGCCGCAACGAGTCCGATCGCGCGCATCGCCTTCTCCCCCGGGGGCATGGGTGGCTCGGCGAACGACTGTAGAGGAATCCTTACGCGGTCGGCATCACGCCTGTACGAAGCCTGTCAAGAAGCACGCCGACGACGCCCTTGCGTCAGCCGCGCCGGTGCTCTTGCCTCAGCCGGACGGTCATCAGGACCGCCGCGATCACCGCGCCCAGGAGGAAGCCCACTAGGAAGCCGGTGCGCGAGCCTGCCGGCCCGAAGGCGATCCACCCGCCGCAGACCACGATGACGAAGGCGGCGTAGCAGGAGACGAAGGTGTAGAAGCGCTTGCTCTTGAAGAACCGCTTGGCGGGCGCATAGGTCGCTGCGCGGCGTTCGGCGACCAACCCGGCGGCGAACTCCTCTACGGGACCGAACTCCTCTTCGGGGGCCGCACCTGTCTCCGCTATGTGCGCCGCAAGGTCGTCCACCGTCCCCGATACCTCGTCCTCAGGGACGCCGCCGTCGCGCAGCCGTTCCGCGAGGTCGTCGAGATAGGGGGTGGTCATCGGGTCCCTCCTTGCGAGCACGGACGGAACGGGCGAGCGTCCGCCAGAGCCCCGCAGCTCAGCGGACGGGGACACAAACTAGCCGCTCCCGAGGACGACATCGGCAGGGCGAGAACCGGCCTTCAGGGCCCCGTGCACCGGGACATCCGTCGCTAAACGGAACGATCACTCGGAATAGCCAGAAGGATCTTGCGGTTGCAACTAGCGTGCGAACCCCGGCCGGCGGGGTAGCACGTACGCCACACGTCCACGACGACCCCCTTGGAGGCGGGCCATGCCCAGCAGCATCCTTCGGCCCCGTGTGAACCACGGGCACAAGCAGGTCAAGTCCACGTCGCTGCGCGCGCTCGCGGTCGCGGCGCGCCTGGAACGACACCACGCCCCGGAGGGCCCGCCGGGCCGCTCCGCGGGCCGGGACGAGCAGCCGCCGCCCGAGCGGCGCGCGCCGGACCCGGCCTGACCCACGGTCCGCGCGGCCACATCCGGCCGCCGCATCCGAAGCCCTCGCGCTCCCCCGCGAGGGCTTCGGCATACCAGGAGAAATAGCTAGATCAACCGTTTCGCGAACCGCATACCCTCGTGTGGCCATAGGCTTACGGGACGAAACGGAAGTAACGGGGAGCGAGTGGTGTGACGGACAGGACGATGCCGGACGCCCATCCGCTGCGGTCGGGCGACCCGACCGAGCTGGGCGGATACGAGATCCTGGGCCGCTTGGGAGAGGGCGGGCAGGGCGCGGTCTTCCTGGGCCGGCGCGCTGGCGCGGACGCCTCCGCCCGCCTCTCGGAGCACGTCGCGATCAAGCTACTGCACGGCGGGCTCACGGGGGACGAGTCCGCGCGGGCGCGGTTCGTGCGGGAGCTGGAGGTCGCCAAGCGCGTGGCCCGGTTCTGTACCGCGCAGGTCCTGGACGCCGATGTGGCGGGCGACCAGCCGTACATCGTCAGCGAGTACGTCCCGGGCTTGTCCCTGGCCTATGTGGTGCGCGAGGAGGGCCCCCGTACCGGCGGCGCGCTCGAGCGTCTCGCCATCAGCACGCTGACGGCGCTCACGGCGATCCACCAGGCCGGGATCGTGCATCGCGACTTCAAGCCGCACAACGTGATGATGGGGCCGGACGGTCCCCGTGTCATCGACTTCGGGGTGGCGCGCGCGCTGGGCGCCGCCGGCGAGACGCAGAACGTCGGTACGCCCGCCTACATGGCGCCCGAGCATTTCAGCGGCGGCGAGGTGGGACCGGCCTCGGACATGTTCGCCTGGGGCACGACCATGGTGTTCGCCGCCACCGGACGCCCCGCTTTCGGCAATGACGAGATGGCGACCGTCATGAACCGGATCCTCACCAGCGAGCCGTACCTCGGCGACCTGTCGGGGCCGATGCGCGACCTGGTGCTGGCGTGCCTGGCCAAGGAGCCCTCGCAGCGTCCCACCGCCCGGGAGGCGCAGGAACTTCTCGTAGGGGCGGCCAGTGGCACGTCCCAGGCGGGCGCTCCCGTGCCGCCCCTGCCCGCGTTCCCCGGCCTTCCCGTGGAGAACGCGACGCCGGGCCATGCCGGATCGACGGACCCGAACGCTCCGCCCTCGGTGATGGCAGGGGCGTTCCTGCCACCCGACCATGTCACCGACCCGGCCGGGCCGCAGAACAGGACCGCGCCGCAGCCGCCCTCGTACGGCGAGATGACGCTGCAGTCGGGCGACGCTCAGTACGGGCTCCCGCCGGCTCCTCCAGGCCCTCCTGGACCGTCCTACACGCAGCCGACGGGCGGCGGGAAGCGCGGACGTCTCGTGCCGATCGCGGCCGCGATCGCGGTGGCCGCGGTCGTGGTGGGCGGCGGCGCGGTATGGGCCGCTACGAGTTCGAGTGGGGGCGACCACAGCAACAAGGGTGTGGAGGCCTCCGACAAGGGCCCCGGCGCCGGGAACGGCTCGGCCGGCGCAGGCGGCGACACCGGATCGGCCAACGGCCCGGGGAAACCGAAGCAGCCCGGCCAGGGCAAGCCGCAGGGGCAGGGGAAGGGCCAGGACCCCGCCGGCCCTAACAAGAAGCCGGGCGACAAGCAGCAGCAACCGGGCGGCGGTACATCGCCCACCAAGGGCACCGGCGGCGGTGGCGGCGGAACCACGCCCGTCAATGAGCCGCCCAACAAGTACACGCCGCAGCAGGCATGCGGCAGTGGCTACAACGTGCAGCGCTCCGTTGCCGGTTCTGGGGGCGTCGCCTATCTGCTGTACAGCAACAGCACGAAGAAGAACTGCGCCGTCACGATGAAGACCAAGAACGTGGGCAAGGCCTCCGCGGTGTCGGTGTGGCTGCAGGCCAAGGGCGGCAGCCGCACGGGCGACAGCGGCTCGTTCGCGTGGTACGCGGGGCCTGTGTACGTGAAGGCTCCGGGCGTGTGCGTCCGGTTCGGAGGGAACGGCGCCACGGCCCCCTACGGCAACTGCGGCTGACGCCGGCGTCACAGACGAAAGGCCACCCTCGCGCCGGGGTGGCCTCTGATGCGTTCGCTTTTCGCCTGGGCGGACGGGTCGACGTGCGGTGCACCGTAGCCGACCCGCCGCGGTTTCGACGTGCCACGCGGTCGCTGAGCGCCGGGCGGCGTTGTTTGGCGGTTTTCCAGGAGTGTCAGTTGCGGGAGGCGATGAGATGGTCGAAGTCGCCGTCCTTGGCACCGAGGATGAGTGCCTCGATCTCCGGGCGGGTGTAGATGAGGGCCGGGCCCTCGGGGTGGCGGGAGTTGCGCATCGCGACCTGCCCACCGGGCAGCTCGGCGATCTCTACACAGTTCCCCTGGGAGTTGCTTCGACGGGACTTCAGCCACCGTGCCCCGTGGAGCTTGGTCGCGGGCATCCCGTTGTCGTAGTCGGTCTGGAGCATCATGTCTCTCTGAGAAAATCACCAAGAAGCTCGACGGTGCGTTCCGGGGTCGCACTGTCGACGCACAGGCGTTCCATCGCCTGCAGATAGGTGTCGACGTCGTCGCGCTTGTCCAGGTACATGGCGCCGGTGAGGTTCTCGACGTAAACCACGTCCGGCAGGTCCTGCTCGGGAAAGCGCAGGATCGTGAACGCCCCTCCCTCGGCGGCGTGGCCGCCGAACCTGAACGGCATGATCTGGATGGTGACGTTGGGCAGCTTCGACATCTCGATGAGGTGCTCGAACTGGCCCCGCATCACCTCCGGGCCCCCGATGGGGCGCCGCAGCGCCCCCTCGTCTATGACCGCCCACAGACGCGGGGCGTCCGGGCCGGTGAGCCGTTCCTGCCGTTGCAGGCGCAGTTCCACGCGCTGGTCGATCTCGTGTTCGGCGGCTCCGGCGTTGCCCAGGCGTATGACCGCACGCGCATACCCCTCCGACTGCAGCAGTCCCGGGACGAACTGCAGCTCATACGTGCGGATCAACGCCGCCGACTCCTCCAGGCCCACATAGGTCTGGAACCAGCCGGGCAGAACGTCGTTGTACCGGTGCCACCAACCGGGGGTGTTGGCCTCCCGCGCCAGCTGTATCAGCGCCTCGCGCTCGGCCTTGTCGCCGACGCCGTACAGCGTCAGCAGGTCGTCCACGTCGCGTTCTTTGAAGCTGACGCGCCCGAGCTCCAGGCGGCTGATCTTCGACTCCGACGCGCGGATGACGTAGCCGGCGTCCTGACGGGTCACGCCCTTCTGCTCGCGCAGACGGCGCAGTTGCGACCCGAGCAGGATCCGACGGACCGTCGACCCGCTTCCCGGCGTCTCTGGAGTCACGCCCAACCTCCCGGCTATTCGGCGGACAGCGAACCTAGTGTGCCACTGGCCTCCGTGTCCTGCGGTTACCTCCGATCACCCGCGTGCAACCCGGTCGCCCCGCACCCCCACAACCCGGATGCACGTGCATTGGGCCTTGCATTCGCACGCTACGATGCGCAGGATAACGCACGAGACTTCCGAGCCACGGCTGCACAACGAGATCACTCTGCGGGGTCCGGGGAATGACGTCACGCCATGCGCACGACGACACGCGGTGGGAGCTCGGCCCCCTCGTGGGGCCGGCGGTCCCACGGGACCAGGTCGTGCACTCGACGCCTGTACCCGAGTCGTGCGACCTTCCCGAGCGCCTGGACGCGGCCGTGACCGCGCTTACGGAGCTCGCGGGGCCGACGGTGTCCTTCGTGGTCCGGCCCGACCCGGAGTCGGTCACCGAGGCCCGGCACTTCGCTCTCTCCCGGCTTACCGACTGGGACCTGGCGGAACTGTCCGACGACGTGGGCCTGGTGGTCTCCGAACTCGTCACCAACGCGCTGCGGCACAGCGGCAGGGCGGTGTGCGGACGGCCGGGCGACGACGTGCACCGCGAGGGCGTGTACGACGACCCGGCCGACCCGCTGGGGTCGGCCCCGTCCGCGATCCGGCTGCGCCTCGTGCACAAGAAGCCCTGGCTGCTCTGCGGAATCATGGACGCGAGCCAGTCCGCACCGCGCCGCAAGGAACCCGACTACATAGCCGAGACAGGCCGCGGGCTACATCTGGTCGAATCGTTCAGCGTCCGGTGGGGGTGGCGCACGCTCTCCCACGGGAAGGTCGTATGGGCGCTGTTCCGTTCCCCGTGAGCGAGCCCGAGGGATAACGCCCCGCCCCACTGGGTATAGGGGACTGTCCCCCGACGAGCGGCAGAGAAGGAGCACCGGTGGACTTCGCCGTCGAGCACCGCGTCGAACAAGGCCTCACCGTCGTGAAGATCAGTGGTGAGATCGACGTCTTCACCAGCCCCCGGCTGCGCGAGGAGCTGCTCGGCATCATCGACAGCGGCGGACTGCACCTGGTGATCGACCTGGGCGAGGTCACCTTCCTGGACTCCACCGGCCTCGGCGTCCTGGTCGGCATCTATCACCGGCTCCGCGCGCGCGACGGCTCCATGTCGTTCATGGGGGTGAACGACCGGGTCCGGCGCGTCTTCCACGTCACGCAGCTCACCAAGATCTTCGTGCTGCACCGGTCGCTGGAGGACGCCATCGCGGCCCACGAGGCCCCCGCGTCCTGACCGCCGCACCCCGTCCGCTCCCGGTTCACCGCGCAGGGGGCGCTGACCACCGCTTTTCCCGACCGGCTTGAGGGTCTTCCTCCCGGTTTCAGGGGTGCTCCGCGGCGGAGTTATCCACAGTTCGCCGCGAAGGCGCCGGGCCCGGGCTCAACCGGTACGGTGAGTCAGAGATCAAGCCCGCCGCCTGGGCACGGCCCACCGACGCGCGCGGTGCTGTCCGCCAGCCGATCATCGAACGGACGGGAGCGCTCCGTGGCAGAACAGCCGCTGCATGAGCACACGCTCGGCAATGGCCTGCGCGTGGTGGTCTGCGAGGACCATGTCGTACCGCTGGCAGCCGTGAACATCTGGTACGGCGTCGGCTCGCGGCACGAGCGGGCCGGCCGCACCGGGCTCGCCCACCTCTTCGAGCACCTGATGTTCCAGGGCTCGGCCAACGTCGCCGAAGGCGAGCACGCCGCGCTGCTGGAGAGCGCCGGCGCCGCGTTCAACGCCAGCACCTCGTTCGAACGCACCAACTACTACGAGACCGTCCCCATCAGCCACCTGGAACTGGCCCTGTGGCTGGAGGCCGACCGGATGGGCACGCTGCCCGCCGCGCTCACGCAGGCCAACCTCGACAACCAGCGCGACGTGGTGAAGAACGAGCGCCGCCAGCGCTACGACAACCAGCCCTACGGCACCGCGTTCGAGCGGCTGTGCGCCCTCACCTTCCCCCAAGGGCACCCCTACGCGCACACCCCGATCGGGTCCATGGAGGACCTGGACGCCACCACCCTCGAAGACTGCGCCGACTTCTTCGGGACCTGGTACGCGCCGGGCAACGCCGTCCTGTCCGTCGTCGGGGACGTCGACGCGGAGAAGACCATCGCGGCGGTCGAGCGATACTTCGGCGGCATCCCCGCCGGCCCGCAGAAGCCGCTCCCGCGGCCCGGCGACCTCGCACCCCTCGCGGGCGTGAGCGGCGAAACCCTCGACGAGGACGTCCCTTCCCCCGCGTACTTCGCCATGTTCACGCTGCCCTCCGACGGCGGCGACGACATCGAGGCGGCCGAGCTCGCGGTGGAGATCCTCGGTGGCGGCTCCGGCTCGCGGCTCTACGACCGGATGGTCCGCCGCGACCAGATCGCCACGGAGGTCTGGGCCGGGGTGACCCGGCTGGCCTCCGGCCAGTCGCTCGCGATCGTGGACGCCATCGGGCCGGAACCGGACAAGATCGCCGCCGTGCTGGACGAGGAGCTCAGCCGGTTCGCCGCCGACGGCCCCGACGCCGACGAGACCGCCCGCGCCACGGCGCAGGCCGAGCGCGGCTTCCTGGAGCAGACCGAGACGGTCACCGGGCTGGCCAACGCGCTCTCCCAGAACGCCACCCAGTTCGACGACCCCGCCCGGGTCTTCACCGCCCCCGGGCGGGCCGCGGCCGTCACCGCGGACGCGATCAAGGAGATGGCGGGCCGCTGGCTCGCCCCGGGCGGCCGCACCGCCCTGACCTACGGAGGTACGCCGTCGTGACCGGTCCCAGCCCCGACCTGCCTCCCGGTACCGCGGGCCTCGCGCTCCAGCCCCGCCCGGTGCCCGGGCCGGTCCCGCCGTGGGCGTTCCCGGCCGGCACCGCGGGCCGGGTCCCCGCCGGGCCCGGCACCCTGCGGGTCGACCTGCCCGGCCGCAGCCTCGCCGCGGTCCGGCTCGTCCTGCACTCGGGCGCCGGCCGCGAGCCCGGCGGCCTGGACGGCGTCGCCACGCTCACCGCCCACGCGCTGCTGGAGGGCACCGAGCCCGGCGGCGGCACCGCGCTCACCGCCGCGTTCGAGCGGCTCGGCGCCAGCCTCTACGCCTCCGCCGACCTGACCGCGCTGCGGATCGCGCTGGACGTCCCGGTGACCCGGCTCGGCCCGGCCCTCGAACTGTTCTCCTCGGTCGTGCGCCGTCCCGCGCTGGACGACGCCGACGTGCGCCGCCTCGTCCGCGAGCGGCTCGAGGAGATCGCCCAGGAGGACGCCGACCCCGGCACCCGCGCCATGCGCGAGCTGCGCGCGGTGATGTTCCCCGCCGAGGCCCGCGCGTCCCGGCCGACCGGAGGCACCCGCACCTCGGTCGGCACGCTCCAGGGCTCCGACATCCGCGCCTTCTACGGCTCGGTGGTGCCCGCAGAGGCCACCGCCGTCGTGGCGGGCGACCTGTCGGGCACCGAGGCCGACGCGGCCCTCACCGCCGCTCTGGAAGGCTGGGCCGGCACCGGCGGGCCGCTCCCGACCGCCGACCGGATCATGCCCGAGTCCGCCGCCAGGATCGTCGTCGTGGACCGTCCCGGCTCCGTCCAGACCTACCTCGCCCTCGGGCACGGCGTGCCGGACCGCTCCCACCACGACTGGCCGTCCCTGGTGGTCGCCTCCCACGTGCTGGGCGGCGGCCTGACGTCCCGGCTCAACGCGGTACTGCGCGAGGAGAAGGGCTACACCTACGGTGTGCGCGCGGGACTGCTGCGCATGCGGCACTGCGGGCTGTTCATCACCCAGGGCGCCGTGCACACCGAGGTCACCGCCGACGCGGTCGCGGACGCCCTGACCGAACTGCGCAGCATCATCTCCCGGGGCATCGACGCCGAGGAGCACGGTTCGTCCGTCCGCGCCCTGGCGGACCGGGCGCCCGCCGAGTACGAGACGTCCCGCGCCGTCGCCGCCGAACTCGCCGACGCGTCCGCCAGCGGGCTCGGAGCCGACTACCCCAGCAACTACCTGGCGGCCGTACGGGCGTCCACCCCGGACGGTGTGGCCCGCGCCTACAACAAGCACATCGACCCCGAGGCGCTCACCATCATCGCCGTGGGCGATGCCGCGCAGATCCGCGAACCGCTGGAGAAGCTCGGCTACGCCCCCGTCACCGTCACGTCGAAGGAGGAGTGACCGCCTGCCCGCCCTCGCCCCGTCCGGCGGCCCTCGGGCACGGACCGCGGGGGTAGGCGAACCGATGGCATGGTGGAGTCCGTCTGACATTCGCGGGGGGTGCACCCCCCGCGCGTCGGGAGAAGGGAACGGCCGGTGTCCTACGGGCAGATGGCAGGCGGACCGTCCGTCGACACGATCCTCGCCGAGCCGAACTGCAAGCCGGGCGGCGTGGTGGCGGGCAAGGTCCACGTGCGCGGCGGGGACCGTCCCCTCGAGGTACGGCACGTCACGCTGGCGCTGATGCCGCGGATGCGCGACGGCCATGGTGAGACGGCCGGGCCGGAGGTCTATCGCGGCGCGCTGACCCGCCGCTTCACGCTGGACCCCGCGCGGCAGCGCGACCTGTCGTTCTCCATCCCGCTGCCGTACGAGCTGCCGTTCACCACCGTCCTCGGACGGGAACTGCCCGGCTTCACCATCGGGCTGTGCACCGAGGTGGACGTGGCCGGACAGCCCGACCCCGGCGACATCGACCCCATCTCGGTGGAGCCGCTGGAATCCCAGCAGTGGGTGCTGGCCGCCATCGCGAAGCTCGGCTTCCAGATCAGGCACGTCACGTTCGAGGAATCCGAACTGCGCGGCGTCGCCCGGCACCTGCCGTTCCACCAGGAGATCCACCTCGCGCCGCCGTCCGCCTTCCACGGCCGGCTCGAGCAGGTCGGGCTGACCTTCGTCGCCAGCCCGCGGGAGGTGGCCTTCGTCCTGCGCGCCGAGGACCGTACCGCCCCGTCCGACGAGGCGTTCGGCGTGTTCAAGGTCGGGCACGCCGAAGCCGCCGAGACGGACTGGAACGCCAGGATCGGCAAGTGGCTCGAGGAGGCCGCCGCGCTCCCGCGGGCCGCCCACGCGAGCCCGCCGCCACCCGGTGGCGCCGGCTACGGCGGTCAGGCGGCCTTCCCACCGCCGCCGCCCTCGCCCGGACAGCCCGCGCCCGGTCCGGCGTCCCCGGGCAACGCCTACGGCAACGCACAGTTCCCACCCCCCGCGCCCGCTCCCGGTAGTCCACAGAACCCGGGCCACGCGGCCGCCGCCTCGCCCTTCCCACCGCCGGGCGCTCCCGGCGCGGGCTACCCGGGCTCGGGCGCCCCAGGGCCGTCAGGGCCCGGCTTCCCGCCACCTCCGCCCGGCCAGTTCGGACGGCCCACGCCCGGCGCCCCGCCGGCCCCAGGCGGCCACGGCGGAGCGCATCCGTACCCACCCGGCGCGCCGGCCCCGGGCGCCCATGGCGCAGCGCCCGCGTACCCACCTGGCTCCCCGAGCCCCGCCCCGGCCGGGCAAGGGTTCCCGCCTCCGCCTCCTGGTCAGGGCTTCGCATCGCCACCCGGTTCCGGCATGGGAGGCCACGGCGCGACGCCCGCGTATTCGCCGCCGGGCGGCCCCGCGTATTCGCCGCCGGGCGGCCCCGCGTATTCGCCGCCGGGCGGCCCCGCGTATTCGCCGCCGGGCGGCCCCGCGTATTCGCCGCCGGGCGGCCCCGCGTATTCGCCGCCGGGCGGCCCCGCGTATTCGCCGCCGGGCGGCCCTGGGCATCCGCCGCAAGGCGCACCTCCGGCAGGCCAGGGCAGCCCGTTCCCGCCGCCTCCCCCCGGAGCCGCGAACCATGGCCAATCGCCCGGCTTCCCGTCGGGCCCGGCACCCCACGGCGCCACTCCCGGCTTCCCACCACCCGGCAACGCGCCAAGCCCCGGAATGCCACCGAGCGCCCCCGGCCAGCACGCCGCCGCACCCGGCGGCCCCGCCCCCTACCCGCCGCATGCGACCCCCGCACCCGGACACGGTGCCCCGCCAGGCCCGCCGCCCGCTCCGGCGGGTCCGCCCCCGCCGGCGCCAGGCGGTCCCATGCACTACGGCCCCGGCGAGCCACCACTCGCACCACCCGGCCCCCTGCCGTATGCGCCCCCCGTCCACATTCACCACGGCCATCATGGGCACCACGGTCACCACCACTATGGGCCCGGTATCGCCACCGCCGGCCTGGTCGGCGGCGCGGTGGTCGCGGGCGTCGCCGGAGGCATGGCCCTGGATGCCATGGGCGACGTGGCCGGTGACATCGCAGGCGACGTCGCCGCGGACGTCCTGGGCGGCCTACTGGGCGGCCTCTTCGGCTGACCTCCCCCACCCCTGCCACCCGCCGCACCCGGCCGCGCCGCCCCTGCCCGCCGCACGCGGCCCGCACCCGGACATGGCGGGCGTTTGGGACTGGTTGTCGTGCGGGCTCGGCCAATCGGGTTCCGGATGGTTAGGGTCGAGAGGGCAGCCCGCCTCCCGAGGAGTCACATGACCACCGTGATCCTGGTCCTGCTCTGCCTTGCGATCGCCGGACGCGAGCTCTACCTGGCCTCCGACAAGCGGCTCCCGCAAGCACAGGCGGACGTGCGCGAACTGCGCGCCCAACTGTCCGAGCTCGTCAAACGGCACGAGGCGCTCAGGACGGAGGTCGCGGCGGCGGCGGAGCCGTCCGGGATCCCGATCCCGCAGCCGCTGCCCGACGGTGCGTCCGCGGAGGTCTTCGACCGGCTGGAGGCCTTCTCCGGGCGGGTCGACCGGCTGGAGAAGGAGACCGCCGACCTCGCCGGGGAGCTGGCCGGGCTCGGCCTCGACCGGGAGGCGCAGCACGCGCTCGCCCGCTCCCTCGACACGGTGGAGCAGGACGTGCGGGAGCTGCACCGGGAGATGCTCGAACGCGTCGACCGTGAGGAGGGCGTCGTCCCCGGGATCCTGCTCAGCGAGGAAGGGGAGGCGGAGGCGCTGCTCGCCGACGCGTACGAGCGGTGCGCCGCCGAGTGGGGGCTGCGCGTCCGCGTCCGCGACCAGCGGTCCCCGCAGGCGGCCGACGGCTCGTACCTCGGGACGGTCTACCACCTGTCCGGGCGCCGGCCCGACGCGGTGGCCGAAGACCTGTTGGCGCAGGTCACAAGCCTGGCCGGTGCGGACGGCCCGAGTGCGTTGAGCGCCCTCGTCAGCGAGCTGGCGCACCTGCGGGGCGGCGGTATCGCGCGGTTCGGCCGGTTCACCGTCGTCCGGACGCCGAGCACGCTGCTCTGCGGCGTCCTGCCGGACCAGGCGCCCGCCGAGCCGTGGGAGCTCGCAGGCCTTCTCCGCGAGCTCCCCGAGGATCGGCGGGCCGACCTGTCCCGGCTCCTGCCGGACGAGTGATCAGGGCCGGACGAACCGCGGCGGGGCGTCGTCCGTCCGGTCGACGCCGAACGCGAGCAGGCAGCGGGGCGCGTGCCCGGGGTCGGTCTGCAGGCACAGCCCGACGCCGAGATCGGGGTCGATGACCACGACGCGCCGCAGCGCGCGCAGCGCGCGCCGGGCGCGGGCCCGCGTCCGCGGCCGCGACGGCTCGTGCAGCGTGTTCGTGACGACGCGTCCCGCATAACGCCAGAGGGTCAGCGAATCGAGGACCCGCACGCCCGCCGAGGTGAGGTTCGCGACGATGACGACGCCGCTGTCATCGTCCTCCCCCATGCCGGACGTGGTCGTCAGCGCCGCGTCGTCCGGCAGGTCGCGGGGCGCCCTCGGGCCGCCGACCGCGCGGTGGTAGCGCAGCGGGTCGAGGGTGTCGATCACGAACGCCCCCGCGTACGGCCTGGACGCCCGCGGCTGCGCGGGGCGTGCCCGCATCGGCGTCCGCGGGGCGTTCCGCGCGTTCAGATGGGCGCTGAGGTCGAAGACCATGCCCGCGTCGTCGAGCCACGTGGGCAGGCCCAGCTTCGATGACGCGGTGCGGTCGAGGCCGTCGGTCATGCCGCGGATCTCGTCGGCGCGCCCCGACAGCGCCGCCGCCATGCCCAGCCCGGGGAAGGCGCCCTCCAGGACGGCGAGCATCGCCCGCCATGTGGTGCTCCCGACGAACTCGACCATGAACGCGTCGGCGAGCGCCCTGCGGCGTCCGGGATCGGTCATGGGCCCCGGTTCCGGGATCGGCTCTGCTGCGGGCACGGGCCGCGGCGCCAGCGCGGCGGTAGGCGGCTGCCGGCGAGCGGGTTCGGGCCTTGTCGCGTCCGGTTTCGTCAGGGAGGGCGGTGGTTCGGCGGACAGCCCCTTCCCTGGCAGGAAGGGTTCGTCCGTGTCGCCGCCGGGGCGTTCATGCCTGCCGGCAGCCCGCGTCGCCGCGGGGCCTTCCGGTGCTCCCGCCTGCAGACCGCCCGGTTTCCGGACGACCCATCGCTCGGGTTCGTCGTCCGTCGCCGCGCCGGGGACTTCGTCCTCCGGCACCGGGACGCCCGTCCCGTGCGGCGCCCACTGCGGCGTCTCCGGACGGCCGCCAGACGGCCCGTCCGATGGAGTATGCGGCACCCAGCCTGGGGTTCCCTCGGATGAAGGCACCTCGGTCGCCCTGTACGGCGGATAGGGCTCCCCGGAGCCCTCCGCCTCGGAGGACGACTCCCCCGGCGCGTGCGCGGCCCATTCTGTCGCAGGGGGCCCATGAGGTGAGCTGCCCGCGGGACGTGCCGTCGGTTGGTCGGTAGAAGGGGGCGCTGTTCGGGAGCGCGGGTCGTGGGGCGTCCAGGGTGCCGGGCCGGTCGACGGCTCTGCTGGGGCACCGGACGTCCGTCCCGCAGGGCCGGGGAGCGGCGGGGTTGCGGAGGAGCCGGGCGCAGGTCGCGGGATCGGGTCGTGAGGTGTCCATGGTGTGGGACCGGTGGGCGGCTCTGCGGGCTCGCGCGATGACGGTCCTGTCGCGGGCTCGGCAGGCGGCTCCGCCGGGGGGCCTGCGGGCTCACCGAGTGGGCGGCTCGCTGGGCCTGACGGTGTGGCGGCCGGTCGGGCGATCGGGTCTTGGCGCGTCCATGACGGCGGCGTCGAACCCGCCGGGGGCTCGGGCGGTGGACCTGCGGGCCCGCTCTCCGGGCGCGGGGCCGGGTGGTCGGTGGAGGGGGCTACCGGGGGGTGGGGCGTCCACGGTGCAGCACCCGGCGGAGGTGGTGGAGCAGCCGGCGACTGGTCTGCGGGGGCAGGGCCGGGTGGGGGGACGGCGGGGTGGGGCGTCCAAGCG
>NZ_JAGEPF010000034.1 GCF_017573465.1 Actinomadura violacea | reverse complement strand
GGCGGGCGCGGACCCGGCTTCGGGGCTCCGGCGGGACCGCCGGGGGCGCCCGCACCGGGGCCGGGGGTGCCGGCGCCGGGACGCGGCGGGCCGGCCGGGCGGGGCCCGGCGGGCCGCGGCGCCTGCGGGCGCGCACCCTGGGATTCCGGCCCGCCGTTGCTGCGGGGGCCGGGACGCGGCGCGGACGGACGCGGCCCCTGGGGCCGGTTCTGGCCGCCTACGCGCCTGTCCCCCTGCTTGGAGGACGAACCGTTGGAGAAGGCTTCGGTAAGCCTGCGAACGACCGGCGCCTCGATCGTGGAGGACGCCGATCGTACGAACTCGCCCATTTCCTGGAGCTTGGCCATGACGACCTTGCTCTCGACACCGAACTCCTTGGCGAGTTCGTAAACCCGGACCTTGGCCACTGCACTCCCTACTCGGTCCGGGGGTGCGGCCACCGGACCGTCGTTAACCTGCCGTACTCATCGCGGCGTGCTCATCGAGCGCTCATAGCAATCTCGACCTGCTTCCGACTAGACGTCGCTTACCATTCGGCCATCCTGCTGCTGCGCGGCGTTCCCCGCAAGCCGCTCCCGCAGTGCGTCGGTACCGAGCGGTCCGGGCAGGCGGAAGGCCCGCGGGAACGCCCGTCGTCGCTCTGCGAGTTCGAGGCACCGCGGATCGGGGTGCAGATGCGCGCCCCGGCCCGGGAGCCGCCCGCGGGGGTCGGGGACGATCTCGCCCTCGACCACCACCAGGTGCAACAGGTCGGACTTGGCCGTACGAACCCGGCAGCCCACACACGTGCGCCGCGGAACCGCCCGGCCGCTTTTCATGAGTCTACCGCGCCGAGGCGTCGGCGGGACCTGTCGCATGCTCTCCTGATGCGGAAGATCCGGATTCGCCCGCCTCGGGCGCCTTTGAGGGGGTCCGCCCGGACGGCCCGCCCGCCGCCGGCTCGGTGTCGGACCTGATGTCGATCCGCCAGCCGGTCAGCCGGGCCGCGAGCCGGGCGTTCTGCCCCTCCTTGCCGATCGCCAGGGAGAGCTGGTAATCGGGGACGATCACCCGTGCCACGCGGCCGTCGAGGTCGACCACCTCGACTGCGGAAACGCGCGCCGGGGACAGGGCATTCCCGACGAACTCGGCGGGCTCGTCCGACCAGTCCACGATGTCGATCTTCTCGCCGTGCAGCTCGGCCATCACGTTGCGGACCCGGCTGCCGAGCGGCCCGATGCAGGCGCCCTTGGCGTTCACGCCGGACTTGCGCGACCGCACCGCGATCTTGGTGCGGTGGCCGGCCTCGCGGGCGATCGCGGCGATCTCCACGGTGCCGTCGGCGATCTCCGGGACCTCCAGCGCGAACAGCTTGCGGACGAGGTTCGGGTGCGTGCGCGACAGCTGCACCGACGGGCCGCGGTGGCCCTTGCGGACCTGCACGACGTAGGCGCGCAGCCGCTCGCCGTGCTCGTAGCGCTCGCCGGGCACCTGCTCCTGCGGCGGCAGCACGGCCTCCAGCCGGCCGAGGTCGACCAGCACGTTCCGCGGGTCCTTGCCCTGCTGGATGATGCCGCTGACGATGTCGCCCTCGCGCCCGGCGTACTCGCCGAACGTCAGCTCGTCCTCGGCGTCGCGCAGCCGCTGCAGGATCACCTGCTTGGCGGTGGTCGCCGCGATCCGGCCGAAACCGGTCGGGGTGTCGTCGTACTCGCGGAGGGCCTCGCCCTCCTCGCCGGTCTCCGTCGCCCACACGGTCACGTGCCCGCTCTGCCGGTCCAGCTCGACGCGCGCGCGCGGCGCGGCGCCTTCCGTCCGGTGGTAGGCGATGAGCAAAGCGTCTTCGATGGCCTTGACGGCCACGTCGAGCGAGATGTCCTTCTCGCTCTCCAGGCCGCGCAAGGCGGTCATGTCGATGTCCACGAGGTTCCCCCCTCTAGTCCGGCTCAGCCGGAGAACGCGTTTCCTCGGCCTCGCCGGGTGGAACGGGCGAGCCGCCCTCGGGCAAGGGCTTGAACTCCACCTGGACGCGGCCGCGCCCCAGCTCGCCGAGGCCGAACCGGCGGCGCTGCGTCCCGGTGTCCCTCGGTCCGGCGGACTTGCCGCCGCCCTTGCCGGCCCCCTTGGCCCGGCCCGCGGCGACGTCGATCTCGACGGCCTCCTCGTCGGCCGCCACCACGCGGCCCTCGACCTGGCCGCCCTCGGCCAGCGGGACGACGACCAGCCTGCCGACGGCGCGGCGCCAGTGCCGCGGCTCGGTGAGGGGACGGTCGACGCCGGGCGAGGTCACCTCCAGCACGTACGGCGAGGCGCCCATCACCTCGGAGCCGTCAAGCAGCCCGGAGGCGGTCTCGCTCAGCCGGGCGATGTCGTCCAGGCCCACCCCGCCGTCGCCGTCCACGACGATCTTGACGAGCCGGCGGCGCCCGGCGGGGCGCACGTCGACGTCCTCCAGGTCGAAGCCGGCCGCGGCGACCGCGGGCGCGAGCAGCGCGGTCAGCTCGGCGATGGCGGCGTCGCGCGCGGGCCGCGCGGGCGCGTCGCCGCGTCCGCCCCGGGCGCGGCCCCCCTGAGCGCGGCCACCGCGGGACTCGACGCTCATGGGACCCTCCTCCTGTTGTGCCTTCCCGCCCGCCCGGTGAGGGCGGCGGGACCTGTCGCTGAAGTCACCGCTTGTCCGCTGACTCCTCAAGACTATCGAGAGCCGGAGACCTCAGCGGCCTTTCGAACAGCTCACCGGCGCGCCGGATATGGAATGCTTGAGCTGGCCCGATGGACGCGTCCGGCGACCGAGACCGGAGCCGGCGGCGCGGCGCGGGCCGCCACCACCACACCACCGGGTGAGGAGACTCCCTTGCCAGAGGCCGTGCCGCGCCTGCCGGGAACCGTGTCGCGCCGGGGGATGCTGCTGGGCGGCGGCGCCGTGCTGGCGGCACCGTGGCTGGCCGGCTGCACGGCCCGCGCCGACGGGGCCCGTCCGGACGTGGCGACGCTCGTCGGCGCGATCACCTCCGAGCAGGACCTCATCGCGACCTACGAGGCGGCGAAGGCCGCGGAGGCGTCGCTGGCCCGCCGTCTCGACCCCGTCCTGGTGCACCACCGACGCCATCTGGCCGTCCTGAAGCGGCACTACGTGCCCGGCTCGGGGAACAGGGCCCATGAGGGCGGCGCGATCCCTCCGCCGCACGCGGCCGAACTGCCGCACGGGCCCTCGCAGATGATCGCGGCGCTGCGCCTGGCGGAGGACCGCGCCGCCGCCGCGCGCCGGGCCGACGCGGCCAAGGCCACGCCCGGGCTGGCGCAGCTGCTGGCGAGCATCGGCGCCTGCGAGGCGGGCCACGCCGAGACGGTCCGCGCGCACCCGCCCGCCGATCCGGCCAGGTCCGCGACGCAGGCGATCCAGACGGCGCTCGCCGCCGAGCACGCCGCCGTGTACGGGTACGGGGTCCTCGGCGGCAAGCTGCGGGGCACGCCGCAGCAGGTCGCGAAGACGTACTGGGACGCCCACCGCGCGCAGCGCGACAAGCTGGTGTCGATCCTGTCGGTGCGGCCGGTCGCCGCGGCGGCCGGGTACCGGCTGCCGGTGAAGGTCACCAACGCCCGCAGCGCCGCGCGGCTCGCCGCCGCGCTGGAGGACGACCTCGTCCCCGCCTACGTCGCGCTCGCCGGCGCGCCCGCCGCCGACCTGCGCGTCTTCGCCGCCGACAGCGCCGAGCGGTCGATGGCGCGGTCGGCGAGGTGGCGCGCGGGCGCGGGCGACGGCGCCCCGGGCGAGGCGTTCCCGGGCCTGCCGTCGGCGGCCCTGTCACCGCGCCCCGAACCGGGCGAGTGATCTTCCGCACGCCGGGAACGAAAGCGCTCCATGTACACGTTGTCGTCTTTGCACTGGACCACTCGGGGGAGGAGCCCAGACCCGCCATGACCAGCACGTCGCACCGGCACGAGACCGACGGCGCCGGCACCCGCGCGCCCAGTGCGCTGGACGAACTGCGCGCCGCCTACCGGGAGCAGCTGAACCAGCTCGCGGCCGAGCGCGACGAGGCCCGCCGCCAGGCCCGCCGGGCCAAGGCGCAGGCCGCCGTCGCGCGCGCCGACCTCGCGAGCCTGCAGAGCCGCGTCCATGAGCTGCTGACCGCCGCCGCACGGCACCTGCCGGACCTTCCGGCCGTCGAGGCGGCGGACCGTCCCGCCGAGATCGGGGCCGCGCCCGCCGCCTCCCGCGCGATTCCGTCGCCCGCGCCCGCCGAGGTCGAGGTCGAGGCCGTGGCGGGCACCGTCCGTCCCATGGCGGACGAGAGTCCCGCGGCCGTCCGGGCGGGGACGGACGCGCGCCGTCCGGCAGGCGATCCGGACGACACCGGCACGTCCCGGCAGGCGCCCCGAGCCGAGCAGCCCCCGGGAGCCGAGGCGGGAACCGAGCGGCGGGGCGGCGAGACGGTCCGGCACCAGACCAGGCGCAGGTCGCGGAAGGACAGGCGCAGGCGCGTCCGGACGGGTTGACCGGGGAGGAACGGCCCGCCCATGGGCCGTGCGGAGGCCGCCGGGGACGTCTCCCCGGCGGCCTCTCCTCGCCCCGCCGAACTGCTAATGTCCTGCGGTGACCTCGTACGGCCTCCTCGTCTCCCCCTCCCACAACCGGGTCTACGCCCAGTCCGCCGCGGCCCTGGTGAAGGCCGAGCTGGCGGTGTTCGGCGAGCGGGCGCTCGGCGGCCGCGTCCGCGACATCGAGGAGACCTCGATCGGCGGCGTCCCGTACGTGACGTTCTCGGCGGACGGCCTCGGCGAGACCGACGTCCGGCTGCTGTCGAACCTGTCGTCGCTGTACGCGCTGTTCGAGATCGAGGGCGAGCTGCTCAGGCCGGTCGGGCTGCGGCCCCTCGATCTGTTCCCCAGCGACCTGCTGACCATCCAGAAGTACTCGGGGAAGACCAACGAGTACTTCACCAAGCTGCTGCTGAACGTCACCGCGATGGCGACCGACTCCCCCATGGACTTGGTGACGGGCAGGCCACGGCTGCTCGACCCGATGTGCGGGCGGGGCACGACGCTGAACCAGGCCATGATGTACGGGCTGGACGCGGCGGGCATCGACGTCGACGGCAAGGACTTCGACGCCTACGCGGCGTTCATCAAGACGTGGCTGAAGAACAACCGGGTGAAGCACCAGGCCGAGATCGCGCCGATCCGGCGGGAGAAGGCGGTGCTGGGCCGGCGGCTGCACGTGACGCTCGGGGCGTCCAAGGAGCTGTACAAGAGCGGCGAGACGATGGAGATCACCGTCGTCAACGCCGACTCGATCGGCGCGGGGCGGTTCTTCCGGCCCGGCTCGTTCGACCTGATCGTGACGGACGCGCCGTACGGCGTGCAGCACGGCAGCCGGTCGAAGGGCGGCGCGCGCGGGGGCCAGAAGGCCGGGCCGCGGCTGTCGCGCAGCCCGGTGGAGCTGCTGGAGGCGGCGGTGCCGGAGTGGGCGGGGCTGCTGCGCCGCGGCGGCGCGATCGGGATCTCCTGGAACACCTTTGTGGGGCGCCGTGAGGAGCTGGCGGAGATCCTGACCTCCAGCGGGCTGGAGGTGCAGGACTCCGGCGGCTACCTGGACTTCCGGCACCGCGTCGACCAGGCGATCTCCCGCGACCTGATCGTCGCGCGCAAGTCCTGAGCGGGCGGCCTCACGAAGTGGCGTGCCAGGTCTCCACGTGCGGGAGCAGGTCGCCGATGCCGTGGATCAGCGCGTCGGGGGGCGTGAGCCCGGGGCGGGTGAAGGCGTGCGTGGTCTGGTGCCGGATCTGGACGGCGCGCAGCCCGACGGCCTTGGCGCCGTGGATGTCGTCGTAGGGGCGGTCGCCGACGAAGACGCAGGCGGCGGGGTCGGTGGCGCCGACCGCGTCCATGGCGGCGCGGAACGCCTCGGCGTGCGGCTTGGTCCACGGGATCTCGCTGGAGTAGACGGCGCCGTCGAGCAGGTCGAGGACGTCGTCGCGGGCGAAGATCCGCTCGTGCAGCTCGCGGCTCCACATGGTGTTGGACAGCACGCCGACCTTGATGCCGCGCTCGCGGAGCGCGCGGAGCAGGCCGGGGACGGCGGGGTCGGTCCAGGTGTGCGGGGTCCACGTCGCGTAGTGGGTGTCGAGCAGCGCGTCGGTCGGTTCGACGCCGGCCAGCGCGAACAGCTCGGCGAGGGTCGCGCTGCGGTGCTCCTCGGTGCCGCGCCGCCACAGTTCCAGCTCGGCCTCGGCGAGCGCGGCGGCGGCGGTCTCGACGGTCTCGGCGGGCAGGTGCGGGGAGCAGATCGCGCGCCACATGTCGGGCAGCTCGACGTCGTGCCAAGGGGTCAGCGTGCCGCCCCAGTCGAAGATCACTGCTTGTAGGGCCATGCCGGAATCGTAACCATCCGGGCGCGCGGCACGATGATCCGTTAACGCAGTTGACTGAGTCCCGGCGGGCGCGGCCGGGGCTCGCCTTCGCCTCGGTTGAGGAGCCCCATGCGCAGACCGCTCGTCACCTCCGCCCTGTCCGCCGCCCTCCTCGGCGCCGCCGCCGTCCCGGCCGCGGCCGGCGCCATCCCGGACGGGCCCGGAAAGGGCCTCGTCCCCTCCTACATCGGCGGTCCCGCGACGCCGAGACCGCTGGCGGGCGAGCCCGTGCCGGCCAACCCGTACCAGGGGCCGGTCGGCACGTCGTCCATGCACGCCGACAGCTACGCCTCCGACGCCTACCCGTTCACGGGCCCGCTCGGCCGGAATCCCCAGGTGCTCAACGACGCCAAGGGCGGCGGGCTGCCCGGGCTGTGCTCGACGGTCACGTTCGCCAAGCGGACGGGCCTGATCGTCGCGCAGTGCACCAAGGGGCAGAACTTCATGCTCCGGCTGATCGACCCGACGACGCTGAAGGACCTCGCCACCTACCAGCTGCCGCCCAGGTCGTCGACGGTGCAGGCGGTGTTCTCCGGCAGCCTCGACAAGATCTTCACCGACACCTCCGGCGGCGCGTACTACTACCTGGACCCGCAGGACCGGGCGGTGCTCGCCGACTCGCAGTTCCACCTGCGCCGCTTCGCGCACGACAAGGGCCCGGACGGCAAGTGGCGGTTCACGGTCACCGACGACTGGGACCTGTCCGGCCTCCTCCCGCACGACTGCGCCACCTGGACGAACCCGTGGCCGAAGGGCGAGTGCGACCCGATCACCGCGGTCGGCCCGGACTGGACGGGCCTCATCTGGTGGATCACGCGGGCCGGGCGGATCGGCACCGTGAACCCGAAGTCGGGCGCGGTGAAGATGACGCGGCTGCCGGACGAGCAGATCCAGAACTCGTTCGCAGCGGCCGCGGACGGCGTCTCGATCGTCTCCGACCACGCGCTGTACCAGATGAAGGCCGGCCCGGACGGCACGCCGAAGGTGCTGTGGCGCGAGACCTACGACCGCGGCACCGGCCGCAAGCCCGGGCAGATCGACCAGGGCTCCGGGACGACCCCGACCTTCCTCGGCACGAAGTACGTGGCGATCACCGACAACGCCGACGACCGGATGCACGTCATCGTGCGGCGCCGCGACGACGGCCGGCTGGTCTGCCAGGTGCCCGTCTTCAACAGCGGCGCGAGCGCCACCGACAACTCGCTCATCGGCTACGGCAGAAGCCTGTTCGTGGAGAACAACTACGGCTACAAGAACTTCTTCGAGCTGCCGCCCGGCGGGTCGTCGACGGGCGGGGTGAGCCGGGTGGACGTGAACGCAGACGGGCAGGGCTGCCGCACCGTCTGGACGAGCCCGGAGCGGTCGCCGTCCACGGTGGCGAAGATCTCAATCCCGGCCGGGCTGCTCTACCTGTACACCAAGGAGCCGCGCAAGGACCTGATCGACGCGTGGTACCTCACGGCCGTGGACGTGCACACCGGCAAGACCGCGTACAAGGTGCTCACGGGCACCGGGAAGTGGTTCGACAACAACTGGGCGCCCGTCACCATCGGCCCGAACGGGACCGCCTACGTCGGCGTGATCGGCGGGCTCGTCGCCGTCCGCGACCGGGGCTAGCGCCGCCGCGGCCGTGAGTAGGCGCGGCGCCAGCGGGGATACAGGACTGACCGGACGAACCCGACCGGACCGTGGAGGAGCCATGAGGGCGCGCAAGCCCGGGGAGAACCGCGACTTCCGCGAGGACGTGGACGAGATGGGCGACAACGATCAGGACATCGAGATCGGCCTGACCGAGGAGTACGTGATCGACCCGCCCGACGACCTCAGGATCGAGGACCCCCAGCCGAACCCGGACGGGCTGAGCATCGCCGAGTACGAGCGGGAGGCGGAGCGGGACGACGACGACCCGCCGGAGCCCGACACCGCCGCGGAGTCCGACGCGGTCAACCCCACGCGCCGCCCCTGAGGCACCGGCAGGCCCCGCCGAGGAGGATCGCCCTCCCCGGCGGGGCCTTGCGCGTTCTCCCCGTACACCCTGCGCGACCTGGAGTTCTTTCCGGCGGGGCGGGAACAAACAAGACAGACGGGAGTTCTCGGACAGGAAGGCGGTCAGCGGTCAGCGCCCACAGAAGGCACCACGAGCGGCAACGCGACAGGTTGCCGACGAGCCCGCCGGGCGCGCCCAGCGCGGCGCCCGTGGCGAAGATCACTTTGTGGTTCCGTGACCCGCTCATGGGGAATGTCATACCGGAGCCGTAGGTTGCGCTAGGCGGGCGAGCTTGCGAGGTGACCGGGACATGCACGAGACAGTCGCGGCACCGGCACACCCCCAGGCCGACGTCGCCCCACCCCGTCCGCCCGCGGACGGCCCACGACAGAACGCGCCGGACACCGACGATCCGTCCTCCGGCGTACCGTTCCCGGAACGACCGGCCGGCGCGCACGCCGCCGGCGCAGCGCGTCACCCCTGGTGGCGGCGTAAAGCGGGCCTGCTGCTGCAGCTGGGAGTGCTGCTCCTGGCGATCGCGGCGCTGCCGCTCTACCGCGACTCGCTTCCCGACCTCGGCGCGATGTGGCATTCGGTCGCGCACGCCGATCCGGGCTGGCTGACGGTGGTGGTGCTCGCGGTGGCGGGCTCCATGGGCGCGTTCGCCCGGCTCCAGCGGCGGCTGCTGCGCATCGGCGGGCTGCGGATGCCGCTGCGCCGCGCGTTCGCGATCACCTACGCGGGCAACGCGCTGTCCACGACGCTGCCGGCGGGGCCCGCGGTGAGCGTCGTCTACACCTTCCGGCAGTTCCGCCGCGGCGGGGCGTCGGCGAAGCTCGCCACGGCCGTGATCCTGGCGGGCGGCGTCATCACCACGACGGTCTACTCGGTGATCGGCCTGCTGGCGCTGCTCCTCGATCCGGCCACGCGGAGCCCGGCGCTGACGGCGCTCGCGGTCCCGGCCGTGCTGCTCGCGCTGCTGGTGCCGCTGCTGCGGTGGCCGCGCCCGCGCGCGGTGCTGACGGCCCCGCTGCGCCGCGCCTACCGCGCCGCGCTGGCGCATCCGAAGCTCGGCCCGTGGGCCGAACGGCTCGCCGGCGTCCGCGACGTGCTGCGCCCGACCCGGCGCGACTGGGCGGCGCTGATCACGCTCGCGACGCTGAACTGGGTACTCGACATCCTGGCGCTGCTGGCCGCGGCGCACGCCGTCGGCATCGACGTCGATCCGCACGCCGCCGCGCTCGCCTACTTCGCCGCGCAGGCGGCGGGCAGCGTGCTGCCGCTGCTGCCGGGCGGGCTCGGCGCGGTGGAGGGCAGCATGGCCGCCTCGCTCGTCGCGTTCGGCGCGGCCCTCTCCCCCGCCGCCGCGGCGGTCGGCCTGTACCGGCTCGTCTCGTACTGGGGGGTCGTCGCCGCCGGGTGGATCGCCTGGCTCGGCCTGCACGAGGGGCCGCGGCTGCCCGCGCCGGTGAAGGCAGGGCTCGCGGGGGCGGGACGGGTGGTCCTGGACGGCCTGACCTCGACCGCGACCCTCAGCCCGTACAGCTCGGTTCCGCTGGTCGTCCCGGCCGAGGCGCGCCGCCCATAGCCGCGCGCACCGCTCCGAGGAGCCCCGGGCCGAGGGACGGTCCGGGGCTCGGTCCCGGGACCGAGACGCGACCGGGACCTTTGACGGAGATCGTCCCTTTTGGGAATCATCATCCCCGGCCTGCGGCTTTAGTGGTCGTGAACGCCGAGCAGTTGGTCGACAGAAGGGATCGAGCCCCATGGCGCACGGAGCCATCACGCCGCCGGTCGGTGCCGAGGACGTCGACGGCACGCGGTTCCGGCAGGTGATGGGCCGGTTCGCGACCGGCGTCGTCGCCATCACGGCCGTCGAGCCCGGCACCGCGCGGCCCACCGGGCTCGCCGCCAACTCCTTCACCTCCGTGTCGCTCGACCCGCCCCTCGTGGCGTTCTGCGTCGCCCACACCAGCACCACCTGGCCCCGCCTGCGCGGCGCCGGGCGGCTGTGCGTCAACATCCTCGGCGAGCCCCAGCTCGAGATCTGCCGGCGGCTCGCGCTCAAGGGCGGCGACAAGTTCGACGGCATCGCCTGGACCGAGAGCCCGAGCGGCGCCCCCGCCATCGACGGAGCCCTCGCCTGGATCGAGTGCTCGGTCGAGCAGGAGCACGTCGCCGGCGACCACGTCATCGTCGTCGCCCGCGTGCACGCCCTGGACGAGAACCACGACGGCCACCCCCTCGTGTTCTACCGGGGCGCCTACGGAGGCATCGCCTAAGCTCTCACCACCCGCCGGGACGAAGGGGTGGCGCGGTCAGACCGGCTCGGTCGTCCGGAGGCGGGCCAGCACCTGGACGGGGTCGGACAGGACCTCGGCGAACGCGAACTCCGCGGCGCCGACCAGGGTGGTGTCGTCGCCGAGCGCGGCGGTGCGGAGCCGGACCTTCTCGCGCGGCGCGTCCAGCGCGCCGGTCGCGAGGACGCTGCGGATCTGCGCGGCGGCGCCGAGGTAGATGTCGCGCAGCGTCCCGCCGAAGATGACCAGGCCGGGGTTGAACACGTTGACGAGGTTCGCGACGCCGAGGCCCAGCCAGGTGCCGACGCGGTGCAGCGCCTCGCGGGCGACGATGTCGCCGCGGTCGGCGGCGTCCACGACGTCGCGGACCGCGTCGCGGCCCGCCTTGTCGGTCGGCTCCTCGCGGCCGGCGTGGGCGAGCAGCGTCCGCTCCCCCACCTCCGCCTCCAGGCAGCCCTTGGACCCGCAGGCGCACTGCCGGCCGCCCGGGTTGACGATCATGTGGCCGATCTCGCCGCCGAAGCCCTCGTCGCCGCCGAGCAGCCGGCCGTGCGCGATGATGCCGCCGCCGACGCCGACGTCGCCGTGCAGGTAGATGAGGTTGTCGCAGTTCACGCCGGCGCCGCGCTCGTGCTCGGCGAGCGCGCCGAGGTTGGCGTCGTTGCACACCGAGACCGGGATGCCGAGGCCGAGCCGGCGCGACAGGGCGTCGCCGAGCCGCAGGTCGCCGACGTCGAGGTTCGGGCCGAACATGATCATGTCGTCGGAGCGGCGGACGGTGCCCGGGAAGCCGAGGGCGGCGCCCACGCAGACCGCGTCCCGCTCGGCCTTGCGGACCAGCGACCGCGCGCCGGCGACGAGCATCCCGAGCAGGTCGGACGGGTCGGAGTCGCGGGCGCGGGTGCCCTCACGGCGGTCCAGGATGACGCCGCCGAGCCCGACGCGCGCGACGACGAGCCGGTCGACGCCGACCTCGAACGCCAGCACGTACACCCGCGTCGACTCGGGCCGCACGACCAGCGACGGGCGCCCGGCCCGCCGCCCCGGCCCGCGCGGCAGCTCCTCGCGCACCAGCCCCGCGGCGGTGAGATCGGAGGTCAGCGCCATGATCGTGCTGCGGTTCAGGCCGAGCGACTCGGCGAGCGTCGCGCGCGACGCGGGGCCGCGCAGGTGCACGAAGCGCAGCAGCGTCCCGAGGTTGTGCCGCCGGATGTCCTCCTGTGACGGGCCCGCCTTCATCATCGCCGCAGCCCCAGGTCGCCGCTGACGCCGGAGGTGATCAGCTCGACGACCTGCCGGTGCGTGACGTCGGCGGTGCGCACCTGCGCGACCATGCGGCCGAGGTACAGCGCGGCGATCCGGTCGGAGACCGCGAACACGTCGTTCATGTTGTGCGAGATGAGCACGACGGCGAGGCCCTTGTCCGCGAGCCGCCGGACGATCTCCAGGACCTGCTGGGTCTGCGCGACGCCGAGCGCCGCGGCGGGCTCGTCCAGCACGACGAGCTTGCTGTCCCACAGCACGGCGCGGGCGATCGCGACGGTCTGCCGCTGCCCGCCCGACAGCGTCGAGATCTTCTGCCGCACCGAGCCCATCGTGCGGACGGACAGGCCGGACAGCGTCCTGCGGGCCAGCTCCTCCATCCCGGACTCGTCGAGCGCGATGCCGCGCCGCCGCTCGCGGCCGAGGAACAGGTTCTGGACGATGTCGAGGTTCTCGCAGAGCGCGAGGTCCTGGTGGACGACCTCGATGCCGAGGGCGGCGGCGTCGCGCGGGCTGCCGAGCCGCACCGGCCGGCCCTCGAAGCGGTACTCGCCCGCGTCCGGGGAGTGGATGCCGCCGATGCACTTGACCAGCGTCGTCTTGCCGGCGCCGTTGTCGCCGACCAGCGCGGTGACCTCGCCCGGGTACGCCGAGAAGGCGATGTCGTGCAGGACCTTGACGGAACCGAAGCTCTTGTCGATGCCGCGCAGGTCGATGACGGGCGTCACTGCCATGCCGAGGGGCTCCCACCGTGCCGCGTCGCCGCGCGCCGATCGGTCGTGGGCAGTGAGCGTATCAGCCGCCTTCGCGGGCCGGGAACCGCGCGCGGCGCCGCCCGGACGCGGCTCGTCCGCCGGGCCGAACGGGGTCGTGGGATCGAACGGCTCGGCCGGGTCGGACGGGAGGGCGGGCCCGTACGGCAGGGCCCGGGGGCCGGAGGCGCGCGCCCCCGGCTCCCGGGCGTCTCCCGCGTTCACGGGGTCCCCGCCTTCAGGGGCAGGGCCGGCACGGGGTCACCGGCCGGTGTTGCTGCGCCGGCGCCGGGCCAGCGCGTCGATGCTCGCCGCGAACAGCAGCACCACACCGGTGATCAGGAAGCTCAGGTACGCCTTGGTGCCGAGCAGCCCGAGACCGTTGTCGATGATCGCGATGACCAGGCCGCCGAGGACGGCGTCGCGGGCCTTGCCGCGCCCGCCGAACAGGCTCGTCCCGCCGATGACCGCCGCGCCGACCGCGTACAGCAGGGTGTTGCCGCCGCCGGCGTCGGGGGTGACCGAGTTCAGCCGGGACGCGGCGACGACGCCGCTGACCGCCGCGAACCCGGACGCGATGATGAACACCGAGATCCGGATCCGGGTGACGTTGATGCCCGCGCGGCGGGCCGCCTCGGCGTTGCCGCCGACCGCGTAGATGTGCCGGCCGTACGGGGTGCGGCCGAGCACGAACGTGCAGACGATGAGCAGCACGCCGACCAGCGGGACGCCCCACGGCACGCCGCCGAGGAAGATCAGCGGGCTGGCGGCGCGGTCCTGGCTGAGCAGGTAGGTGCCGAGCAGCAGCGCCGCGGCGACCACGACCGACTGGGCGATCACCAGCTCGACCGGCCGGGAGTGCAGGTTGCGGGTCTGCTGGCGGCGCCAGCGCAGCACCTGCGTCGCGGCGTAGCCGGCGGCGCACACCGCGGCGAGCGCCCAGCCGAGCCAGACCGGCATGTTCTTGTTGGCCAGCGCCACGATGAAGTCGTCGCGGACGGGCACCGTGCCGCCGTCGCCGATCAGCTTCAGCGTGATGCCCTGGATGCCGAGGAAGAACGCCAGCGACACGACGAACGACGGGATCCGCACGACGGCGACCAGCCAGCCGATCGCGGTGCCGATGACGACGCCGACCGCCAGCGCGGAGATCACCGCGACGTACCAGGGCTGGCCGCCGTCGACGATCAGCTTGGCCATCACGGCGGCGCAGACGCCGCTCGCCACACCGGCGGACAGGTCGATCTCGCCCAGCAGCAGGACGAAGACCAGGCCCATCGCGAGGATCACGATGGGCAGCGCCTGGGTGAACAGGTTCGCGATGTTCTGGTTGCTGAGGAAGGTGTTGGGCCGCAGCGCGAAGAACAGCACGATGAGCCCGGCCAGGCCGAGGATGGCGGGCAGCGCGCCCAGCTCACCGGCCCGGATGCGGCCCCAGTAGTCCAGCAGCGCCGAGCGTACGTCGTGCTCGACGCGATCGGCGGAGAAGTCCGAGTCCGCCAGCTTCACGGCGGTCTCCTTGCCCTCGGGGAGGTCGGTGGACACCTCGGTCCCCCTTTCAGATGCTCTCGGCGGCGGTCTGCGGCGCGAGGCCCAGATCACCGGAACGGCCGGCGGTGATGAGCTCCACGACCTGGCCGTGGGTGACCTCGGAGCGGGCCACGTCCGCGGCGACCCGGCCAAGGTAGAGCGCGGTGATGCGGTCGGCCACCTCGAACACGTCGTTCATGTTGTGCGAGATGAGCACGACGGCGTGCCCGGTGTCGGCGAGCCGCCGGACGAGGTCGAGTACCTGCCGGGTCTGCGCGACGCCGAGCGCGGCGGTCGGCTCGTCCAGGATGACGACCTTGGACTCCCAGAGCGCGGCCTTGGCGATCGCGACGGTCTGCCGCTGCCCGCCGGACAGGCTCGCGACCTGCTGGCGCACCGACTTGACGGTGCGGACCGACAGCCGGGCGAGGGTCTGCCGGGCCGCCTCCTCCATGGACGCCTCGTCCAGCACGATGCCCTTGCGGCGCTCGCGGCCGAGGAACATGTTCTGCACGATGTCGAGGTTGTCGGCGAGCGCGAGGTCCTGGTAGACGACCTCGATGCCGAGGTCGGCCGCGGCGCGCGGCCCGTCGACGGTGACCTGCCGGCCGTCGAACTCGATCGTCCCCGAGTCGATCGGGTAGATGCCGGCGATGCACTTGATGAGGGTGGACTTGCCCGCGCCGTTGTCGCCGACGAGGGCCATCACCTCGCCCAGCCGCACGGAGAAGTCCACATCGTGCAGCACATGGACGGCGCCGAAGCTCTTGTTGAGCCCGGTCAGGCGGAGGACGGGGTCTCCGTTTTCTGCCACGTGATTCCTTCCAGGGGTAGCGCGGGCCCGTTTCCTTCCGGGGGTTGGCGCGGGCCCGTGGCGGGCCCCATGGACGTCCCGGGGTTCCGGGCTCCCGGGGCGTCCTCAGCGGGTGGGGCCCGCCACGAGGGTCAGTGCCGCCCGGGGGTGCGACCCCCCGCTCCCCCGGGCGGATTCGTCGGGATCAGTGGGAGGTCACTGGATGCCGGCGCTCTTGCACTTGGCCGCGTACGCGCCCTTGCACAGGTCGGCGGCCTTGACGAACTGGTCGTCGGTGACCTGCTTGACGTTGTCCTTGAAGACGCCGATCGGGTTCAGCAGCACCGAGGGGACGTCGCGCTTGCCCTGCGGGTCGTTGGTGGTGCCGTTGGTCTCGCCCTTCTGGCCCTTGATGAGCGCGACGGCGAGCTTGGCGACCGCGTCGGCCTCCTGCTTCACCGGCTTGTACACGGTCATGCACTGGGTGCCGTCCAGGATGTTCTGCAGCCCCTGGAGGGTGGCGTCCTGCCCGGTGACCGCGACCTTGCCGGCCTGCTGGTTCTTCTTCAGGATGGAGATCGCGGCGTTGCCGAGGCCGTCGTTGGCGGCGAGCACACCGTCGATCTTGCCGTGCTGCTCGGTGTACATCTGCTCGAAGATCGTCGCGGCCTTGTCCGGCTTCCAGTCCGGGACGGCCTGCTCGGCGACCTTCTTGTAGTTCGACACCTGGTCGAGGACGTTGTGCGCGCCCTTGGCGAACAGCGTGGCGTTGTTGTCGGTCGGCGAGCCGTTCAGGTAGGCGATGTTGGCCGCCTTGTCGCCGAGGCACTTCTGCAGGCCCTTGCCGAGCTCCTCGCCGACCTTCACGTTGTCGAAGGAGACGTAGTAGTCGGAGACGCCGCCGAGGGTGAGCCGGTCGTAGTCGATCGTCTTGACGCCCTGGGACTGCGCCTTGCGCTGCACGGCGCCGGCGGAGTTGGAGTCGATGCCGTCGACGATCAGCACGGTCACGCCGCTGGTGATCATCTGGTCGGCGATCGTCTGGAACCGCTGCGTGGAGCCTTCGGCGTTCTGGATGTCGTACTGGACGCCGGCCGTCTTGAACGCCTGCTCGAGGTAGGGGCGGTCGAAGCTCTCGTAGCGGACGGACGAGGTGGTGTCGGGCAGGATCACGCCGACCTTGCCCTTCACCGCGCCGGAACCGGAGCCGGAGCCCTTGTTGTCGCCGCCGTTGTCGTCCCCGCACGCGGAGAGGGTGAGCGCCGCGGCCGCCGTGAGGGCCATGAAGCTGAGGATCCCCTTGCGCATTGCCCGGGTCCTTTCTTGGGGGTGGCCGCATAGCGCGGCCGGGGGTTCGCAGCGCCGGTGAGCGAGGTCGCACATCCACCGGCGTGAATGTTGTGTCCCGCAACTTATGTCCGCCTCGCCCGGAACGCCAGACCTGTCACCAAGTTGATTTGTTGTGCGCAGTAACAATCCCGTAACGCGAGATCAACACGGGGGAAACGGCCGACGGCGCCGATCACGGCGGCGGACCCGGAGGTCAGCGCGCCGCCGACCGCCGCCGGGCATATGTTCGGCGGGTCAACATTCACCCCGGCCCACGGCCGGCCCATCCGCGCCTGACCGCCGGGCGGCGCGCGCACACGGCGCGGCGAAGGGTGTGGGCAAGGGTCGCGCCGGGTCTCAGGGGACGCGGCGGCGCGGTGCTGCGGCGGGCACGGTGAACGCCGTGATCACGCGGTCGCGGTCCCGGCACCGTGCCGGGGACGCCCCCGCATGATCACGGTGTCGTCCTGCTCCGATGAGGCCCGCCCGTCCCGCGTCGGCATGACCGCGCTGCCGCGGTCCCGGGACGGGCAGTTCCGCCTCCGGCGGCGGTGCTCGTCCCCGAGGCCCTGCGCCCGGTGTGCGGGCTCAGTGGACCGCGAGGACCAGCGCGACCCGGTCGGCCGCGGCGGCGACGTCGTCGGCCGGCGCGATGCGCTCCGCCCACGACCACCAGTACCACCATCCGTCGGCGCCCCGCTCCGCGAGGATGTTCTCCGTCAGGGCGGAGGCGTCCGGATTCATCACGTGCAGGCTCGGCGACTGGCCGCGGGGCAGCGTGAGGCGCACCCGCAGGCCGCGCGCGACGAGCGCGTCACCGAGCTCTTCCAGATATTCGATCCGCGTCCGAGCGGGCGCGGCGGTTCCCGTATCGTCAGGCGTCATCCTCGTCTTCCCCATGGACTCCGCGCGGCCCGACGAGGTCTCACCCTTCCCCTTCCCCGGCCCGGGTGCAAGCACTTCGGGCCGCCCGGTGCGGGTGCGGCGCGAACTCCGGCGCCGCCGCGAGCGTCGCAAAGGGCGCGGCGCCCCGGGGCCGCCGACGGCATCCGGGATATCTTGCGCGTAGCACTCGAAGGGGGAAGTTGGGGCGTATGGCGATGGCGAGCGCGGGCGCGAACCCGGAGTGGACCCGGCCCGACCAGCGGCTGCCCGAGCGGCGCCCGGCGGAGGGCGGCGCCCCGCCGCCTCCGCCGGCCGGCGGCACGTGGCACCGGATGCACTACGCGGTGGGCGTGTTCCTCGTCGCGTACGGCGTGACGGGCCTGGCCAGCGCGGCGCTGCTGTGGGGCGACCGGCGCAAGGAACTCGACGGCTACTTCGGCTCCGGCGGCGCCGGGACGCTGCTGCTGCTGGCGAAGGCGGTCGAGGCCGTCCTCGTCGCGGTCACGGTCGCGGGGATCGTCCGCCACCGCGACATGTGGTTCGTCCCGGCGCTGGCGGGCTGGATGGCGGGGTTCGCGGTGTTCGCCGTCCTGGACGTGCTGGACGGCCGGGCGGGCGGGCTCGTGGAGCATCTGGCCTACCTCGCGGGCTTCGTGGTGCTGCTGTTCGTGTCGTACGGGCTGAGCGCGAAGGCGCAGGTCGGCAGCGGTGCGGCGGTCCGCGCGTCCGCCGGGCCCGCGCCCGGCGGAGGCGGCGACGGCGGGGAGGGCGAGCCGCGGCGACTCACCCGGACGCAGGAGTTCGCGCTCTCCGCGCTGAACCGGCTCCCGCGGCGCTGAACCGGGCGCGCCTCGGCGCGCCCGGACACACCGGGAGGGTCTGGACGTCAGCGGACGATCCACGCGATGGCCGTCATCGTCCCCGGCGGCACCTCGGTGAAGCCGCCGTCCCGGACCGCGACGTCCGCCTCCTTGACGCAGCGCGCCCACGCGACGTCCCGGACCAGGTGCACGGGCGCTCCCGCCTCGACCCACGCGGCGACGTCCTTGCGGCGGCCCTGCCGCAGCAGCAGCTGTGCGGCGTGCCCGCTCTGCGCCGCCGCCTTGCCGGTCGTCATCGTCACGTCCGGGTTCAGGGCGAGCGCGGCGTAGGGCGGTGCGGGCGGCGCCGGCGGGTCCTCGGCGTCCGCGAGGTCGAGACCGGCGACCTGCAGCTTCGCCAGCTGGGGCGGGACGTCGGCGACCGGGCCCGGCGGGAACGCGCGCACCTGCGCGCCCGCGTGCTCGACCGTCACGCCCGGCAGCGCCTGCGCCTCCGGCCAGCGCACGCCGCGTGCACGCCGCGTCACTTTCCGGATCCGCCGCGACTCCCATTCGTGCACCGCCTGCCGCCATTCCCCGTCGGGTTCGGTGGCGCGCGGATCGGTGAGCAGCCGGACGACGGCGGTCGCCGCGGCCTCGCAGACGGCTCCGTGGGCGGGCGGATCGGCCTTCTCCGCCCGTACCACCAGCTGCATCGCCCAGGGCGGGTCGTCGAGTGGGTCGTAATCGGGTCGCACGCATGGAGTATTCCAAACCGGTTCCGATGTCCACGACGCCGCTTTCCCGTGGACGATGTGGGTAATGCAACTGTTGCCGTCTCCCGGACGTCGTCCTATTGCGGGCGCAGCACGGTGGGACGGCCCTCGCCGGAGGGGGGCGAGGGGCACGGCGAGAGGTCGGGTCGGAGGTCGCCGGTGACCAGTGGCGCGTGGAACGAGTCCATCCCCGGAGTAGGTACGTTCTTCGTCGGCATCGACGTCGCCCCGGGGCGGTACCGGTGCGACGACGCCGGGGGCGGGTGGTGGGTCCGCTTCACCGGCCCCGGCGGGGGCGACCCCGTCGGCATGTGGCCGCTGCCGGCGGGCGGCACCGAGGTCGAGATCGAGCCGACCGACTTCGCGTTCGAGACCCATGTCGGCGCGTACTGGCGGCGGATCGCGCCGCCGCGCCGCCCCGGGGACGGCCCGTCGGCCGAGCCGCGCCCGGTCGCCGATCCCGCGCTGCGCGCCGAGCTCGACACGCTCGTGGGGCGCCGACGCCCGCTGCTGTGGCTGGCGCCGCTGACCGTCCTCGGGCTGGGCCTGCTCGGGTCGCCGCTGCTCGGCTCGCTGTGGCTGATCGGGCTCGGCATGCTCGCCGTCCTGGTCGCGCTCGGCACCCCGTCGGTCTCGCTCGACCTGCGGCGCGCGCGCGAGCTGGAGCGCCGCCGCCACCGCTACCTCACCCCGGAGGAGTTCGACGGGCCGGGCCGCGCGCTGCTCGTCCGCGTGCAGGTGGCGGTCGACGCCGTCCGCGATTCGCAGGTGAACCGGGAGGGGCTGCTGGACGCCGTCGACAACGCGGTCACGCTGCCCCGCCAGGAGTGGGAGATCGCGCAGGTCCTCGCGCGGCAGTCGAAGCTGCGCCGGGAGCAGGAGGAGATGGCGGAGGAGGCGCCGCTGCCCGAGGTGGAGGCGGCGCTGCGGCCGCTCCGGGAGAAGCTCGACGTCTCCGTCGAGGCGGTGACGCGCCGGATCGAGGCCCTGGAACGCTACGCCGAGCGCGCCCGCGCCGCCGACGAGGCGCTGGCCGCGCACCGCCATCTGGAGTCGCTCGCGGCGAAGGCGCACGAGTACGACGAGCTGCTCGCCGACACCGTCCGCGACGACCTGGCGCTGCCCGCGATCGAGCGGCTCACCGAGCAGGGCGACGCGCTCGTCCGCACGCTGCGCGAGCGGCTCGCCAAGGCCGCCGAGGCCGGCGGCGAGCTGCCGCCCCCCGCCTAGAGCACCCGCGCGTACATCAGCGCGAACACCAGGTACGGGACGAGGAACGCCCAGCTCGCGACGGCGATGCCGTGCAGGACCTCGCCGGGCTCGCGCGCCCGGCCGAGGAAGCGGTGGTACACCCAGACCAGCACCGGCGCGGACACGGCCTGCGTCCACAGCGTCCGGTGCGGGAACACGTGCCCGGTCGCGGCCAGCGCCACCGCGAGCGCGCACGAAGCCGTCCACGCGGCGAGCCCGATCCGGTGCGCGCCGCGCGGCCCGAGCCGCACGGCGATGGTCCGGTACCCGCTGGCGAGGTCGGCCTTGTAGTCGGTGACGGTCGTCGGGACGTAGAGGGCGGTCGCGACCAGGACGCCCTCGACCGCCATCACCCACGGGAAGCCTTCGATGGGACGCACGACCGTCCATCCGGCCAGCAGCGCGAAGCCGCCGACGCCCGCCGCGTTGGTCGCCACGTCGAACCCGGGCCGGTCCTTCAGCCGGACCGGCGGCACGCTGTACAGCCAGCCCAGCACCAGGAACCCGAGCGTGACCAGCGCGAACGCCGGACGCACCGTCAGCGCGACCAGCAGCGCCGCCGCCGCGGTGACGTGCGCGGCGACCAGCGCCCCGCGCACGCTGAGCCGTCCCTCGACCAGCGGCGCGTCGTCCTTGCGCGGGTTCTTGAGGTCGCCCTCCAGGTCGAAGGCGTCGTTGATGGCGAGCACCGCCAGCCACACCAGCGGACCCCAGACGACCAGCCCGGTCAGCACGGGCGTGACCGCCTCCATGCACCGGCCGCTCATCGGCGCGCAAGCGTCCTGCCCCGCGATGAGCCACCGCGTCGCGAGCAGGTGCCCGACGTAGAACGGGACGAGCGAGACGAGCCAGATCGCCGGCCTCGCGATGAGCCACAGGTCGACCAGTACCCGCGACCGCCGCACGGCCGCCCGCACCGGCACGTGGTGGCCCTGCTGAGAAGCGCGCATGCCGTCACCCCCAGGGATCCTCGACGCGCCCCCACCCCTATTGGACAGTACGTCCATTTCCCTCTTGCCACAATCGTGATCTTGAAGGCCACCCTTTCGTCAGTGCCCACTGGCAAGATCGTCGCACCGGTCCGGAAGAGACATGGATGGCGCTTTCCTTCCCCGCTGTGCCGCATGTCGCGTACAGGAGGTGTGGATGCGTCCACGACGAAGATTCGCAACGCTGCTCGCCGCGCTCGCGGTGGCGACGCCGGCGTCCCTGGCGGCAGTGCCGGGATCGGCCTGGGCCGGCGCCCGGAGCCTGATGCCGGCGCCCGCCGTCACATCGGCCGACTACCCCGACGACGACGCCTGGCACGACGGCGTCGGGAGGTACGGGGACTTCACCATCGACGACCCGAGCGACCAGGCGGCGCGCTACGAGGTGCGCCTCAATGACCAGAAGCCGCTCGATCTGCCGACGCATGACGGCGCGCCCGTCACGGTGACGATCGCCCCGTACCGGAACGGCCCGAACTACCTCACGGTCGAGTCCTTCGGCCCTAAGGGCGAGAACGGCCCGCCCACGCAGTACGACTTCCTGGTCAACCAGGGCAGCGCGCCGAAGGCTCACTGGAAGCTCGACGAGTCCGCCGGCGCGCGCACGCTCGCGGCGGAGACCAGGACGGGCGAGGACCCGCTGTCCACGCGGGTGGTCGGACGCGTCACCACCGGCGTCGAGGGACAGTTCGGCACGGCCGCCCGATTCGCCGGTGGCCATGCGGTCACGAAGCCGCTGGTCGACACGTCCAAGAGCTTCACGCTCTCGGCCTGGGCCAAGCCGTCCGGCGACGGCGACGCGACCGTCGTCGCGGAGGCGGGACGCCACGCGGACGCGTTCGCGCTCCGGTCGGTCGGCGGGCACTGGGCCTTCGTGAAGTCGGACTCCGACTCGCGGGGTGCCGCGACCGTGCAGGCCGTCGCCGAGCAGCCCCTGTACCAGGACACCTGGGCGCACCTCGTCGGGTCGTACGACGCGACGCAGAAGAGGCTCCGGCTGTACGTCAACGGGCTCCCGGCGGCGGACGTTCCGTCCGGCGGTCCGGCATGGGACGCGCGCTCGCTGCGGATCGGCGCGGGCGCGCCGGGCCGTGCGCAGCCGTTCCACGGCGACGTCGACGAGGTCCGCGTTCACGACCGCATGGTCGTCCCGGACGAGGCGGCGCGGATGGCGAAGGTGCCCAGCGAGGTGCGCGGGCGCTGGAAGTTCAACACCGACGGCGCCGACGACACCACGTTCGGCCACCCGATGACCCTCCATGGCGGCGCGGCGATCGACCCGGAGTGGGGCTTCTACATGTCGTCGCCCGCCGGCCTGTTGCTCAACGGCGATGGCGCGTACGCCGACACCGCCGCCCCGGTGATGCGCACCGGCGAGAGCTTCACCGTCGCGGCGTGGGCGAACGTCGAGCGGTGGACGGGGAAGCCCATGACGTTGCTGTCCCTGCCCGGGCGCAACGGCAATCGCCTCTCGGTCCGCTACCTGCCCAGCGAGGACCCGTCGTGGGGCAAGTGGCAGCTCGTCATGACCGAGGCCGACGCGCCTGGGGCGCAGACAACGGTCCTCGAGAACTTCAATACCCAGCTCTGGTGGGACCGCGTCGTGGTCGTGTACGACGCGGTCACGCGCACCATGCGTCTGTACGTGAACGGGAACCTGGACCAAGATCGGTCCGAGAAGGCGGGGGTCGGCGGGTTCGACGCCACCGGCGGCTTGCAGGTCGGGCGTTCCGCGTTCAGCGACCCCGAGTACTGGACGGGCGCGGTCGACGACGTGTGGGCCTTCCGAGGGGCCTTGACCCGGACCGAGGTCGGTTATCTCTCCGGCGGAGCGGAGATCGACACGCCGACGGCCCCCTGGAACGGCGACTGACGAGAAGGGCGGCGGCGACCCGGATGAGGGGTCGCCGCCGCCTCGGCGGGATGATCTCGGTGGGGCCGGTGGTTGTGGTCCACGTGGGGTCGATGATGATGCGGGCGGCGGTCGCGGAGCGACCGGGGCCGCCGGACGTTCTGCAGGTGCGCGAGGTGCCGGTTCCCGAGCCGCGGCCGGGGTGGACGCTGGTGAGGGTCCGGGCGTTCGGGCTGAACCGGTCCGAGATGTTCACCCGTCAGGGGCACTCCCCCGGCGTGCGGTTCCCGCGCGTGCTCGGGATCGAGTGCGTCGGGGAGGTCGCCGAAGGCGGCGTGCTCGCGCCGGGGACGCGGGTCGCGGCGGTCATGGGCGAGATGGGGCGGGCGTTCGACGGCGGCTACGCCGAGTACGCGCTGCTGCCCGACGAGCTGCTGATCCCCGTCGCGACCGACCTGGAGTGGGAGGTGTTCGGCGCGCTGCCCGAGACCTACCTGACCGCGCAGGGGTCCCTGGACGTGCTGCGGGCGGACGGCGGGACGCTGCTCGTGCGGGGCGGGACGTCGTCGGTCGGGATGGCGGCGCTGTCGCTCGCCAAGGGCCTGGGCCTGCGGACGATCGCGACGACGCGCAACCCCGGCAAGGTGAAGGCGCTGGAGGCGGCGGGCGCCGACCATGTCGTGGTGGACGACGGCGGCATCGCGGACGGGGTGCGGGCGGTCGTCCCGGACGGCCCCGACCACGTGCTCGAACTCGTCGGCGCGGCGACGCTCGCCGATTCGCTCGCGCTCGTCCGCAAGGGCGGGACGGTGTGCATGACCGGCATCCTGAGCGGCGAATGGGTGATCCCGGAGTTCGAGCCGATGCAGGCCCTCTCGAGCGGGACGCGCCTCACCACCTTCCACAGCGACGAGATGCGGGGCGCGGCGGGTGCCGGGACCCTGCGGCGGCTTGTGGACGGGGTGGCGGACGGCCGGTTCCGGCCGAACATCGACCGTGTCTTCGCGCTGGACGAGATCGCCGACGCGCACCGCTACATGGAGGCGGACGAGGCGACCGGCAAGCTCGTCGTGCGCCTCTAACCGGCGAGCGGCTCTAGCCGGCGAGCAGGGCGCGGACCTGATCGGGGCCGGTGAAGACCTCGGCGGCCATGCCGGTCTCGCGGGCGGCGAGGACGTTGCGCTCGGTGTCGTCGATGAACAGGACGTCGGCGGGCTTCACGCCGAGGCGTTCGGCGCAGATGCGGTAGGCGCGCGGGTCGGGCTTGGCGACGCCGATGGCGCACGAGTAGGTGAGCGCGTCGAAGCGGGACAGCCAGCCCTCGTGGCGCGCCTCGAAGCGCGGCACGAGGTCGGCGATGATGTTGGAGAGCAGCCCGAGGGTGTGGCCGCCGTCGGCCAGTTCGTGGACGAGGGCGACCATGCGCTCGTCGACGTCGGTCCAGCTGCGCAGGTCGGCGTCGATCAGCGCGGGCACGTCGGGGAACGCGGCGCCGAGGGCGGCGGCGACGTCCGCCCAGTACGCGGCGCTGTCCTGGCCGGCGTCGTAGCCGGGGCGCAGCGCCCAGTACGCGTCCCAGAACGGGGCGCCGGAGACGCCGGCGATCTCCTCGATCTCCCGCACGGCCTCGGGGGTCTGGGTGCGGGCGATGACGCCGAACAGGTCGAAGACGATCACATCGGGCATGATCCGAGGGTATGCGGGACGGGGCTGTGCGGCCGTTCCGCCCCGGCCCGGACCCGGTCCGGGGTGCGCGCCGTCGCGGGGCGGCGCGACGCGGTAGCCCCGGGTGATGGAACAAGCGCTTGTGCAGACCGTAAACTGCCGTTGACGCACGACTGAGCAAGCGGTTGGGCGCGCACGGCATAATGAGGGGGTGACGACCACGAGCGCGAATTCCGGGCGGGCCAGGCCCCGCGCCGCCGGCGAGGGCGGCGCGCGCCGCCGCGGCAAGGGCTCGCCGGCACTGGCGTCGGAGCGCCGCGAGCACCTGGTCAGGCTCGCCGCGGACCTGTTCGCGGAGAAGGGCTTCCAGGCCACCACGGTCCGCAACATCGCCGACGAGGCCGGCATCCTGTCCGGCAGCCTCTACCACCACTTCGACTCCAAGGAGTCGATCGTGGACGAGATCCTGACCGGCTTCTTCGACGAGATCATGGCCGCCTACCGGGCCGAGATCGACGCGGGCCGGGACCCGCGGGAGACGATCGCCGGGCTCGTCCGCGTCGCGTTCCACAGCCTCGAGCCGCACCGCGCCGCGATCACGGTGATGCAGAACGACTGGAACTACCTCCAGGGCATGGACCGCTTCGCCTACCTGTCCAAGTCCGAGGACGAGGTGGAGAAGATGTGGGTCGAGACCATCGCGGCGGGCCAGGAGCAGGGCCTGTTCCGCGCGGACCTCGACCCGAAGCTGACCTACCGGATGATCCGCGACACGATCTGGGTGGCCGTCCGCTGGTTCAAGCCGGGCGGACGGCTCGACTCCCAGAGCCTCGGCGAGCACTACATCAAGGTCATGTTCGACGGGATCAACACGCACTGACCTCCGCCGGGGGCGGCTAGCCGCGGACCGGCACGCCGGGCGGCGCCTGCGCGGGCTCGGTACGGCGGCGCGGCAGCAGCCGGGCGATCGGCCGGGGCAGCCACCAGTTCCGCTCGCCGAACAGCTCCATCAGCGCGGGGACGAGCACCATCCGCACGACGGTCGCGTCGATCAGGATGGCGACGCCGAGGCCGAGGCCGATCTGCTTGACCGCGACGTTCGCGCCGAGCAGCACCGACAGGAACACCATCACCATGATCGCGGCGGCGGCGGTGATGACGCGCGCGGTGCCGGCGAGGCCGCGGGCGACGGCCTCCCGGGTCGGGACGCCCGCCTCGTGCGACTCGCGGATCCGGGAGACGAGGAACACCTCGTAGTCCATGGACAGCCCGAACAGGATCGGGAACATCATCAGCGGCACCCAGGTGGTGACGGGCATCGAGGTCGGGAAGCCGAGGGCGCGGCCCGCCCAGCCCCACTGGACGACGGCGGTCAGCACCCCGTAGGCGGCGGCGATCGACAGCAGGTTCATCACCGCGGCCTGCAGCGCCACGGTCAGCGAGCGGACGAGCGCGACGAGCAGCAGCAGCGACAGCCCGACGACGACCGCGATGAGCCACGGCAGCCGGGTCTGGACGTCGTCGGCGAAGTCGATGGAGGCGGCGTTCTGCCCGCCGACGTAGGCGCGGACGCCCGCCCCCCGGGTGGCGCCGGGCAGCACGTCGTCGCGGAGCCGGTGGACGAGCCGCGGGGTGGCCGCGTCCTGCGCGCCGGTGGCCGGGAACGCCATGATCATCGAGACGGCGCCGTCGGGGCTGGTGCGCGGCGGCTGGACGGCCGCGACGCCCGGTGCGGCGCCGACGGCCGCGGCGACGGGCGCCGGGTTCCCGCCGCGGGTGACGATGACCAGCGGCGCGGCGGTGCCGGGCCCGAAGCCCTCGGCCATGATCCGGTTCGCGGCGTAGCCGCTGGTGTCGTGCGGCTGGGTGCTGGAGTCGGGCAGGCTGAGCCGCATCGACAGCGCGGGCACCGCGAGGACGAGCAGCAGGACCGCGGCGCACAGCCCGGTGACGACGGGGTGGCGCTGGACGACCCGGGCCCAGCGTTCGGCGAGCGGCCGGCGGGCCCGCCCGAGCCCGGGCACGCGCAGCCGGTCGATGCTCCGTCCGGTGAAGCCGAGCAGCGCGGGCAGCAGCGTGACGGCGGCGAGCATCGTCATCAGCACCGCGACGCCGGCGGCGACGGCGACGGCGTCGAACAGCTTCTGCTGCATGATGAACAGGCCCATCAGCGCGATGACGACGGTGCTGCCGGCGAACAGGACGGCGCGTCCGGCGGTGGTGACGGCGGTGACGGTCGCGTCCTCGGGCTCCCGGCCGGCGGACAGCTCCTCCCGGTAGCGGGTGACGATGAACAGCGCGTAGTCGATGCCGACGCCGATGCCGATGAGCGCAGCGACGATCGGGCCGAACGACGGCGCGGGCAGCAGGTGCGCGATCAGCGCGATGAGCCCGAGTCCGGAGCCGATGCCGAGCAGCGCGGTGACGATCGGCAGCCCCATCGCGAGCACCGAGCCGAACGCGATCAGCAGGATGACGATGGCGGCGAGCACGCCGATGCCCTCCGACGACCCGCCGCCCGCGGTCTCGGCGCTGTCGACGGCGGCGCCGCCCAGTTCGATCCGGACGGGGCCGGAGTCGCTGCGCACGTCCTTGATGAGCTTGGTGACGGCGGAGGCGGGCATGTCGTCGGACGGGACGGCGAGGTTCGCGGTGGCGAACGCCGTCCGGCCGTCCTTGGAGATCTGGCCGGGGACGGCGTAGGGCGAGCTGACGGAGGCGACGTGCGGGGTCCTGCCGAGCCGGTCGATCGCGCGGGTGACGCGGGCCTTCGCGGCGGGCGAGCGCACACCGGCGTCGGCCTGGACCGCGAGGGTGATGGTGTCGCCGCTGCGCGCGCGGAAGTGCTCGTCCAGCAGCTTCTTGGCGGTCGCCGACTGGGACGAGCCGCCGGTGAAGTCGTTGAGCGGCTTGGCGGCGAAGCCGTAGCCGAGGACGAGGACGGCGAGCGCGCCGACGATCCAGGCGGCGACGACGAGCCACCGCCTGCGATAGCAGACCCGGGCGAGCCTGGCCAGTTTCATGGGAACCACCTTCGCGGGAGTCCGCGGGTAGAGAACACGTCGTTCCCTGAATCGTGGCGTCCGCACCCGGTCCGCGTCGTCGGGCGGGCGGCGTCTTCCGGGCGGTCCGCTACTTCCGGCGGAGTACATCCGGCGCGGTATCCCACTGCCGGGCCCGCCGAACGTCCATAGTGTGCTTAGTCACAATTTGCCGAGTAGGGGTGACGCTTTGGCCCGTGGGGACGCTGTTACTGAGGAGAGCTTCGGGGGGAGAGCGGCATGACGGCTCCACAGGGCGCCGGGCGGGACGAGCCCACGCCCGCGGCCATCCGCGCCGCCACGGCGCGCGGCCTGCAGGAGCAGTTCCCGGGGGTGCGCGTCTGGTTCGGCGAGGCGACCGGTTCGTGGTGGGCGATGGTCCCGCTGCGGGACGGGCCGCGGCTGCTGGAGGCCCCCACGCCGCAGCGGCTCCGCGACGAGATCATGAACTCGCGGACCCGGGGGTGACCAGCCCCGACTCGTAGGCGAGCACCACCAGCCGGGCCCGGTCGCGCACCCCGAGCTTGCCCATGGCCCGGCTGACGTGCGTCTTGGCGGTGAGCGGGCTGACCGCGAGGGCGGCCGCGATCTCGGTGTTGGACAGCCCCCGCCCGACCAGCCGGACCACCTCCCGCTCCCGGTCGGTGAGGACCTCGAGCCGGCCGACGGCGGCGGGCGCGGGCGCGGGGCGCCCGCCGACGAACCCCTCGATGACGGCGCGGGTGACGGCGGGGGCCAGCAGCGACTCGCCGCCCGCGACGACCCGGACGGCGTTCACCAGTTCGGCGGGCTCCATGTCCTTGACCAGGAACCCGGCGGCGCCGGCGCGCAGCGCGAGGTAGATGTGCTCGTCGTCGGTGTAGGTGGTGAGGGCGAGGACGCGGACGTCGTCGAGCGCGGGGTCGGAGGCGATGCGGCGGGTGGCGGCGAGGCCGTCGGTGCCGGGCATCCGCAGGTCCATCAGGACGACGTCGGGCCGCAGCCGGCGGGCCAGTTCCACCGCGGCGTCGCCGTCCTCGGCCTCGCCGACGACCTCGATGCCGTCCTCGCCGGACAGCAGCATCCGGAAACCGGCCCGTACCAGCGACTGGTCGTCGGCCAGCAGCACTGTGATCACGCCTGCTCCCCCGGTCCGCCGGGCGGCCGGTCCGGCCCGGATGCGACGGCGCAACCGTACGACGGTTCGGGGTCCCGGCGGAATCGGACCGTTCCCATGGCGCTGCCGGGGAGACGGCGCGCTGAGGGGGCACGTAGGCCGTCCGCCGGGAACGGGGCGCGATCCGTTCCCGGCGGGCGTTGTGTGAAACTAACCCGAAAAGTGCTCGGACACAAGCGCTTGCTCGGTAAGCGTTGTGTGTTACAGCGCACACCGCCGCGGCGCGGCCCCTCAGGTCTCGTACTGGATCGCGGCCCGCTCCGCGACGAGCGGCGCGACGAACTCCTGGACCACCGCGCGGTGCGTCGGATGGTCGCGGTACACCAGGTAGTCGTCCTTGCCCGCGAAGTCCGCGACCACGACGAACTCGTAGGTCCCCGGGTCCACGCCCGCGTCCAGGCCGACGCTGTACCCGCGGATCTGCGGGATGACCGCGGTCAGCTCGCGCAGCCGCGCCGCGGCCTCCTCCTGCTGGCCGATCGTCGTGCCCTCGGCCCACCTGAACATCGCCACATGCCGGAAACCGCTCATGCGGGCACGCTACCGAGAAGCGGCGGGCTCAAACCGTCCCGAGCTCCGCGGCGGTGACCGCACCGAGCTCCCAGCACGCCTCCAGGTCGGCCTTGCCCGGCTCACCCGTCACCACCACCGGCGGCTGCACGGCCCGCCACTTCAGCCCCGTGGTGATCGCCTCCAGCGCGCGCAGCGCCCCGGTCGCGTCGTTGTTGCCGTGGAGGAAGGCCCCGAACGGGCGGCGGATTGTCTCCGCCAAGCACGGGTAATAAATCTGGTCGAAGAAGTGCTTGAGCGCCCCGGAGAGATAACCGAGGTTCACAGGGGAGCCGAGGAGGTAGCCGTCCGCCTCGAGGACGTCCACGGCGGAGGCGGTCAGCGCCGGACGGGAGACGACCTCGACGCCCTCGATCTCGTCCGTGCCGGCTCCGGCGCGCACCGCCTCGTACATCGCCTGGACGGACGGCGAGGGCGTGTGATGGACGACCAGGAGCCTCTTCATCCCCACGAGACTATCCAGTTTCCCTCCCGTTGGCCGGGTACGGCCGTAGTGGAGGACGAGGACCGCCGGAGGCGCCGGAAGCGGCGTCATAGGAGGTGTCCGGACGACGCTGACCATGAGCGGCCAAAGATAACGTCCGATCCGGGGAATGAGTTCCAAAGGATCATGGTTGGGGCTCAGCGGAGGTGTTCTGCTCGTGCATGCAGCGAAATCGGCCGAACGAGCCGGCGGCGAGGCGCTCCCCGTCTGGCCCGCGGCGCTCGTCGGCGCGGTCGTCGCCGTCCTGATCGCCGTGCCCGCCGTGGCATGGTCCCCGCACTGGCTCACCCGGCTGTCGCGGGTCGCGACCGGAACCCCGCTCGCCCCCGCGCACGCCGTGTCGCTGAGCCTGGTGCTCCTGCTCGTCGCGCGCGGCGTCCTGCTGCGCCGCCGAGCCGCCTGGTACGGCATGGTCGCGCTGGTCGTCCTCGGCCTGCTCGCCGTCGTCGCGGGCGACGACGCGCCGTGGCGGGTGCCGCTGCTCGGAGCCGTCCTGGTCGGCCTCTGGGTCGAGCGCGACCGGTTCCCCGTCCGCCCGCACCCCGACCGCGTCCGCACCGCGGTGAAGACCGGCGCGATCCTGGTGATCGGCGCCGTCGTCGGGTCGGTGGTGGTCGGCGGCGTGTCCGTCCGGTCGGTGCGGGTCGTGGCGAGCGGCCTCGGCGCCACGGGCGCGCGCATCGACGGCGCGTCCTGGCTGCCCGGCGTGCTCGGCCTGGCCGGCGCGGTGGGCCTGCTCGCCCTGGTGATGACGCTGCTCGCGCCGGACCCAGCGCCGCCGCCCGGCGACGAGGACGAGCGGCGCCGCGTCGCCGGCCTGGTCGCCCACCCGGGCTCGGACACCCTTGCCCCGTTCGCGCTGCGCCGCGACAAGGCGTACGTGTTCAGCCCGGACGGGCGCGCCGCGATCGGCTACCGGGTGCTGTTCGGCATCGCGGTGGCGGGCGGCGACCCCGTCGGCGACCCGGCCTCGCACGCCGCGGCCATCAAGGAGTTCCTGGCGCTGTGCCGCACGACCGGCTGGCGCCCCGCGGTGCTCGGCGCGAGCGCCGACCTGCTGCCCGAGTGGGGGCCGCTGCGCTCGTTCGGCTTCGGCGACGAGGTCGTCGTCCGGCCGGAGGAGTTCACGCTGTCGGGCCGGCAGATGCGCAACGTCCGGCAGGCCGTGAAGCGGACCGCCAACGCCGGCGTCACCACCGAGATCGTGCCCGAGCGGGAGCTGTCGGCCGAGCTGCGCGGCGCGCTGCTTGAGGTGGCGTCCGGCTCGCTGGGCGGCGCGGCCGAGCGCGGCTTCTCGATGAACCTCGACGAGCTGCTCACCGGTTACCACCCGGGCGCCGTCGTCGCGGTCGCCTACGACGAGGACAAGAAGCCGATCGCGTTCCAGCGCTACGTCACGGCGGGCGAGGGCATCAGCCTGGACGCGATGCGCCGCGCCCCCGGCGGCCCGAACGGCGTCAACGAGCGGCTGATCGTCGAGATGATCGACTACGCCGGCGAGCAGGGCCACGCGCTGGTCTCGCTGAACTTCGCGGCCTTCCGCGAGCTGCTGGACGCCGAGGAGCGCGGCGCCCTGGAGAAGGCCGGCTACCAGGCCCTGCACCTGCTCGACCCGCTGATCGCGGTCGAGTCGCTGTACCTGTTCGACAAGAAGTTCCGCCCGGCCTACAAGCCGCGCAGCATCGTCTTCCGCTCGTGGTTCGACATCGTGTGGATCGCGGCCGCGCTGCTGACCCTGGAGTTCGGGCGCACGAAGCCGGCCGCCGCCCCGGAGGAGCCCGTCACCGAACCGGCCCACCACTACAGCCGCTACTAACTCGGGCCCTGAACGCACGACCCCCGCCGCGACGATGTCGATTCCGGCGGGGGTCGTTCGTATAGGGGGTGAGGTGTTCTCGACGAAAGGCTCGGGTGATGGGCATGCGGGAGGTTCGGACGGTGCTCGGCGGGCGGGGGCTCGTGGAGTCGCCGCGGTGGCATGGCGGGCGCGTGTACTTCTCGGACTGGTCGGCCGGCGAGGTCCTCGCCGCGGACCCGGACGGGCGCGCCGAGGTCGTCGCGCGGGTGAGGTCGCTGCCGCTGTGCACGGCGTTCCTTCCGGACGGCGGCCTGCTGATCGCCGATTCGGCGGGCGGGCGGCTGCTGCGGCGGGAGGACGACGGGACGCTGACCGTGCACGCGGACCTCGGCGGGCCCGGGTGGAACGACATCGCCGTGGACGGCCGCGGCAACGCCTACGTCAACCGCGCCGGGTTCGATCCCATGGCCGGCGGGGAGTTCAAGCCGGGCTCGGTGGTCCTGGCGGCGGCCGGCGGGACGGTACAGGAGGTGGCGGGCGACATCGCGTTCCCCAACGGGATGGCCGTCACCCCGGACGGTTCCACGCTGATCGTCGCCGACTCCTACCGCGGCGAACTGGTGGCCTTCGAGATCGGTTCGGACGGCGGGCTCTCGGACCGGCGGGTCTGGGCCGACCTGGGCGACGGGACGCCGGACGGCATCTGCCTCGACGCGCAGGGAGCCGCCTGGTACGCCGACGTGCCGCACGAGAGATGCGTGCGCGTCGCCGAGGGCGGTGAGGTCCTGGACGTCGTCGAGGTCGGCGTCGGCGCGTTCGCCTGCGCGCTGGGCGGGACGACGCTGTTCGTCACGGCGGCGGAATGGCAGGGCATGACCGAGCCGGAGCCGGTGCGTCCGGGAAGCGGGCGGCTGCTGGCCACCGAGGTCGAGGTGCCCGGCGCGGACCGGGGCTGACCTCGTCGTTTCCCGGGGTGGGCGGCGGGTAGCGCTCTCGCGTGGAGACCTGGAATGCCATCACGTCCCGGCGCAACGTCCGGGAGTACACCGACGAGCCGATCCCGCGCGACGACCTCGACCGCGTCCTGGAGGCGGCACGGCGGGCGCCGTCGTCGAAGAACTGGCAGCCGTGGGACTTCGTCGTCGTGACGGACCGGGAGCAGCTCGGCGAGCTGGCCGCGGCGGGCGAGTACGCGGCGCACGTCCCCGGTTCGGCGGCGACGATCGCGCTGGTCATGCGCGACTACGGCGACCCCGGCGAGCGGGAGACCGCGCGGTTCGACCTGGGGCAGGCGATGGTGAGCATGATGCTCGCGGCCGTCGACCTCGGGATCGGCAGCGGGCACGCGACGGTGATGGACCAGGGGGTGGCGCGCCGCGTGCTCGGCCTGCCCGGCGACCGGTTCTGCGCCTACCTGGTCGCGCTGGGGTATCCGGCGGGCCGTCCGCTGAAGCCCGTCCGGAACCCGGCCCGGCGGGCGTTCGAGGACGTCGTGCACCGCGACCGCTGGTGACCGCCCGGAGGGCGTGACACGGGGGCCGATGCCCGGTCTTCTGGAATCTTCGAGCATGATTCTAGAAACCCCCGTGGAGAGGACCGGGCATGAGCAGCACTGTGCAGGGCCACTGCGATCCGGCGTTCGCCGCCGTCCGTGAGGTGTTCGAGCGGCATTTCGCCGACGGGCGGGAGCTCGGCGCCGCCGTCGCCGTGTACGCGGGCGACCGCAAGGTCGTGGACCTGTGGGGCGGCGTCGCCGACCACCGGACGGGACGCGCGTGGGCCGCCGACACCCCCTGCTTCGGCTTCTCCTGCACCAAGGCGGTGACGGCGGCCGCGGCGCTGCTGCTCGCCGAGCGCGGCGCCTACGAGGTGGACGGCCCGGTCACCGCGTGGTGGCCGGAGTTCGGCGAGCACGGCAAGGACGGCGCGACCGCGGCGCACCTGCTGTCGCACCAGGCCGGGCTGCCCGCGTTCGACCGTCCGGTGTCGGCGGAGGAGGCCGCGGACCCGAAGGCGCTCGCGGACCTGCTGGCCGCGCAGAAGCCGGAGTGGACGCCGGGCGAGACGCACGGGTATCACGCGCTGACGTACGGCTGGCTGGCCGGGGAGATCGTCCGGCGGCTGTCCGGCAGGACGGTCGGCGCGTTCGCCAAGGAGGAGTTCACCGGGGACCTGGACATGTGGGTCGGGGCGCCGGACGAGGTGATCGGACGCGCCGCGAAGATGACCGCGAAGGGCCGCGTCGCCGGCGGTGCCGACGGCCCGAAGTCCGCGGCCGGCGACATCCTGAAGCGCCTCGCCGCGGCGTACACCGACCCGCAGAGCCAGACGAACCGGGCGCTGAACAACCCGCATCCGGGCAAGGGCGGCTACAACAACCCGGTGGTGCTGCGGGCGGGCTGGCCGTCCGCCGGGATGCTCGCGACCGCGCCCGCGTTCGCGGGGTTCTACCGCGACCTGGTCGCGGGCCGGATCGTCCGTCCGGACACGCTGCGCGAGGCCATCCGCCGCCGGGTGTCCGGCCCGGACCGGACGCTCATCGTGGACAGCTCGTTCGGGCTCGGGTTCATGCGCCCGTCGCAGACGTTCTTCGTCCCGAGGTCGGCGCGGGAGACGGCGTTCGGCCACACCGGCGCGGGCGGCTCGATCGGGCTCGGCGACCCGGACGCCGGCCTGGCGATGGCGTACCTGCCGAACCGGATGGGCGAGCAGTTGTCCGGCGACCTGCGGGCGTTCCGGCTGACGGAGGCCGTGTACGCGTCGCTCGGTTGAACAGGCGTCACTGCATGGTGATGCCGCCGCTGACGGAGACGGTCTGGCCGGTGATGTAGCCGGCGCGGTCGGTGCACAGGAACGCGATGAGGCCGGCGACGTCGTCCGGGCGGCCGATGCGGCGCAGCGGGATCTGCCTGGCGAGCTTGCCGAGCAGGTCCGGGTGCCGGTCGGACACCGCCCGGACCATCGGCGTGTCCGTCGGGCCGGGGCACACGACGTTCGACGTGACGCCGCCGCCCGCCGCCTCGCGGGCCAGGGTCTTCGCGAGCCCGAACAGGCCGGACTTGGTGGCCGCGTACGCGCCCTCTCCCCCGGATCCGGCGCGCGCGCCGTCGGACGAGACGAACACGAGCCGGCCCCATCCGCGTTCCGTCATGCCGGGCAGCAGGGCGCGGGTGAGCTGCATCGGGGCGCGCAGGTTGACGCGCCACATCAGGTCCCAGTGGGCCGGGTCGCTGTCGACGAACGGCTCGACGATGCTGACGCCCGCGTTGTGGACGAGCACGTCGACCGGCCCGGCGCCGTCGGCGAACGCGTCGATGGACGCGGGGTCGGCGAGGTCGACTCGGGCGGCGGTGCCGCCGACCTGCGCCGCGACGTCCTCGGCTGCCGGGAGGTCGAGGTCGGCGACGACGACGCGGGCGCCGAGCGCGGCGAGGTCGGCGCAGATCGCCCGGCCGATGCCGCCGGCGCCGCCGGTGACGACGGCCGTGCGTCCGTCGAGGGTCATGCCGTCCATCCGTCCTCCGCCCTTGATCGTTCCCTCACCGTAGCCGGTGCCGGTGAGGGCGGTAGCGTGCCGGTTCATGGAGGTACGCGACCTGCACCCGTGGCCGTCCACGCCGGAGGAGGCGGAGGCGATCCAGGACCGGCTGCGCCCGATGCTCGAACTGGACGTCCCCGGTCCCGCGAACCCGCGCACGGTCGCGGGCCTGGACGTCTCGTACGCGGGCGACGGCGGCGGGACCGGGGCCCGGCTGGCCGCCGCCGTCGTGGTCCTGGACGCGGCGACCCTGGCGGTCGTGGAGGAGTCGGTCGCGGTCGGGACGGCGGCGTTCCCCTACGTCCCTGGCCTGTTCGCGTTCCGCGAGCTGCCCACGCTGCTGGACGCGCTCCGGAACCTGGAGACCACGCCCGACCTGCTCGTCTGCGACGGGTTCGGGGTCGCGCACCCGCGCCGGTTCGGGCTGGCGTGCCATCTCGGGGTGCTGACCGGCCTGCCGGCGATCGGGGTGGGCAAGACCGCGTTCGTCGGGACCCACGACGCGCCGGGCCGGCGGCGCGGCGACGCGAGCCCGCTGGTGGACGGCGGTGAGGAGGTCGGCCGGGTGCTGCGGACCCGCGACGACGTCAAGCCGGTGTTCGTGTCGGTGGGGCACCGCACCGACCTCGACTCGGCGTGCCGCGACGTCCTCGCGGTGACACCCGAGTACCGCCTTCCGGAGACGACTCGCAGGGCGGACCGGCTCTCCCGCGACGCACTCGGAGGCTGATGGGGCGCGGCGGCGCCTTCCTCGACGTCGGCGCGGTGAGATGGCAGGCTCTTCGGTAACACGCGGCGGCCGGCCCCGGCCGTCCGCGCACACCGCTGGACGGCGCCCATGCAACAACGGCCCACGGACCCCCGGCCCACGGACCCCGGGCCCGCGCAACCCGGGCCCATGCGTCCGCGCCCGATGCGGGCCGACGCCCGCCGCAACTACGAGCGGCTCATCAGCACGGCCCGCGCCGCGTTCATGGAGCACGGCACGAACGCGTCCCTGGACGACATCGCGCGGCGCGCGGGCGTCGGGTCCGGGACGCTGTACCGGCACTTCCCCACCCGCGACGACCTGCTGCACGCGGTGCTGCGGGAGCGGATCGAGGGGCTGCTCGCGCACGCCGCCGAGGCGATGCGCGAGCCGGACCCGGACGCGGCGCTGGTGGCCTGGCTGCGCGGCTACCTGGACGGCGCGATGTCGCCGCGCGGCACCTCGTCGGTGCTCATCGAGGCGATGTCGCCGCGGTGGTCGGCGACGCGGCTCGGCACAGCGGCGGAGGCGATCCGCGACGCGGTCGGCGGGCTGCTGGAGCGCGCGCAGCGGGCGGGCGCGATCCGCGCGGACACCGACGCCGCCGACCTGCTGCGGCTGACGAACGCGATCGGCGTCGCGGCCGAGCGCACCCGGGATCCCGCCGGGTACGCGGACCGGATGCTGGTGCTGCTGTTCGACGGCCTGCGCGCGCGCTGACCCGCGCCCCGGCCCCGGGGCCGCCTTGTTCGCCGAACCAAGCGTTCGCTAGTTTGGTGACGCGCCGCGGGCGCGGTCGCCGCTGGGAACGAGGAGCGTTGATGGGGCAGCTTGACGGCAAGGTGGCGCTGATCACCGGAGGTGCGCGCGGCATGGGCAAGGCCCATGTGAAGCGCTTCGCCGCCGAAGGCGCGAAGGTCGTGTTCGGCGACGTCCTGGAGGAGGAGGGCGGCAAGCTCGCCGCCGAACTCGGGGACGACGTCCGGTTCGTCCGGATGGACGTGACGTCGCCCGACGACTGGGCGAACGCCGTCGGCACCGCGACGTCCACCTTCGGCGCGCTGAACGTCCTGGTGAACAACGCCGGCATCATCCGCTACAAGACCATCGAGGACATGTCCCTCGACGAGTTCCGGCAGATCATCGACGTCAACCTGATGGGCCAGTGGCTCGGCGTGAAGTCGGTGACGGCCGCGATGCGCGAGGCCGGCGGCGGCTCGATCATCAACGTCTCCTCCACCGAGGGCTTCGTCGGCGCGGACGGCCTCGCCGCCTACAGCGCCAGCAAGTTCGGCGTCCGCGGCCTCACCAAGTCCGCGGCCCGCGAGCTCGGCGAGTACGGGATCCGCGTCAACTCCATCCACCCCGGCGGCATCATCACCCCGCTGTTCATGCAGGACGACATCATCGCCGCCAAGGCCGACAGCGCCGACGCGCTCATGAAGGCGCTCCCCCTCGGCCGGATGGGCAAGACCAAGGAGGTGTCCGGCCTCATCGTCTACCTAGCGTCGGACGACTCGTCGTACTGCACCGGCAGCGAGGTCCTCGTCGACGGCGGCCTGCTGACCGGCGCCGGCTACTGAGACGCGCCGGGCCGCCGGTGACGGATCGGACCCCCTTCACCGGCGGCCCGGCGCGGGCCTTTCAGGGACGGCGCTGCGTCCACCTCTCGACGGCCTCCAGCTGGGCCGCCAGCGAAATGAGCGTCGCCTCGTCGGAGTCGTGCCCGAGGAGCTGAGCCCCGATCGGCAGACCGTTCTTGGTGAATCCCGCCGGGACGTTCACACCGGGCCACCCGAGCACATTCCACGTCCATGCATAAGGGCACGCCGCCGCGACGCCCGACTGCGTCTTCTGGTATCCGGCGCCGTCGAACGCGCCGACCTTCAACGGCGGCTGCGCGGTCGTAGGCGTCAGAACCACATCGGCGTACCGGAAGATGCGGCCGACCTTCCTGCGCAGGTACGGGTCCATCTTCTTGGCCAGCGGCAGCAGCCGCTTCCCCAATGTCCGCCCGATCCGCGCCTCGACCTCCGTCCGCGCCTCCGGCCGCGGATTCGGCATCGAGTCGAGCCATTCCGCGACGCCGACCGTCCCCCGCGGAACGAGCCCGAGCCCCACCAGCCCGTAATCGGGATCGGCCGGAAAGACCTTGTGCCCCAGCTCCGTCAAACGCCGCGAGAGCCGCTCGACGGCCTCCCGGATCTCCGGGTCCAGCTTCCCGCTCACACCGAAAGCCGTCCGGTACGAAACGGCGATGCGCAACCGCCCCGGCTCCCTACGCGTCGCGTCCACGAAAGGCAGCACCGGACGTCCCACCTGGTAGACGTCCTCCGGGTGGCTGCCCGAGAGCACGTCCAGCATCAACGCCGCGTCCTTGACGCTCCGCGCCAGCGGTCCCCAAACGGTGATCCCGTTGAACGGATCCGTATGGGGAAAGCCGGAGACCCGCCCCCGCTGCGGCTTGATGCCGACCAGGCCCGTCCACGCCGCCGGAATCCGGATCGACCCGGCCCCGTCGGACCCGACCGCGCCCGCGACCATCCCCGCCGCCACCGCCGCCGCCGACCCGCCCGACGACCCGCCCGGCGTGTACTCCGGGTTCCACGGGTTCCTTGCGACCCCGTACTCCGGCGACTCGCTGAACGGCCACAACCCGATCTCGCACGTCGTCGTCTTGCCCACGATGACCGCGCCGGCCGCCCGCAGCTTGCGCACGACCTCCCCGTCCCGCTCCACCGGCCGGTGATCGCCGGCCACCGCGAACGGCGTGGTCTCCCCGGCGATGTCCGTGTCGTCCTTGATCGCGACGGGCACCCCGAGCAGCGGGAGCCGCTCCTTCTCGGCCAGCCGCTTGTCGGCCTCCCGGGCCTCCTCCACCGCGGCCTCCCGGACGACCCGGAACGCGCCGAGCGACTCCTGCCGCCGGATGCTCTCCAGCGACGCCTCCACCAGTTCCACGGAGGAGACCTCGCCCTTCCGCAGCGCGTCCGCCTGACCGGCCAGACCCAGCTCCACGCCAACCTCCGGTGTGTCGTTCGTTCGAACGAACGATAGCGTCCGCACCGGGTTTACGGAAGACTGGGCGGTAATGAGCGCCCGCGAGCAGATCCTCAACGCCACCCTCCGCCTGATCGGTGAGCAGGGCATCGGCGCCGTGACCAACCGCGCCGTCGCCCGGGCGGCCGGCGTCTCCCTCGGCTCCCTCACCTACCACTTCCCCAGCCAGGACGAACTGCTCCGCGAGGCGCTGCGCGCCTTCGTCGACGCCGAGATCGCCCGCATCACCGCCTACGCCGAGGACCTCCGCGAATCGGGCATCGCCCCGGTCGACGCCGCGGACCTGGTGGAGAAGGCCGTCGTCGACTTCGCCTACGGCCCCGAGCAGATCGCCAACCTGGAACTGCACCTGCACGCGGCCCGCGACCCCGCCATCCGCGACACCTCGGCCCGTTCCGTCGAGGCCTACGACCGGCTCGCCACCGCCGTCCTCACCGCCCTCGGCATCCCCGACGCCGAACGCCACGCCCCCGCGGTCGTCGCGATGCTCTACGGCCTCGCCGTCCGCCGCCTCGCCACCGGCGACACCGCCGCCACCGGCACCGCCGACGCCTTCCGCCTCCTCCTCCTCGGCGCCCTCCCCCGCGACTGAGAAAGGCCTCCGGCCCGCACGGCCCCAGAGCGGGGTAAACGGGGCCGTGCGGGCCGGAGACCTGTCTCAATCAGGAACCTCAGTCGACGTTCGCTCTGCTCTCCGCCTGTGCACCTCCGCCGTCTTCCGATGTGAACACCCCCAACGCTAAGCCGCCCCCGCCCACCCCAGAACCCCCTTAAGCCTCACTTAGGGAACCGCTGAGCCACCCTTATTCACGGCTACTTCGGGAGATCTGTGACCGTGCGCGCTACTGACAACGGTGTGTGGGATCCGTTCGGGACGCTTCGGCGGGGACTTTGGATTGGGGGTGGGCAGTGGGCCGGGAAAACCACCGTGGCCAGGCTGCTGGCCGTTCGGTACGGGCTGACCGCTTACCACTACGACTACCACGACGCGCGGGGTCACGATGATCGGCGGGTTGCGCGGCGGGTCAGGCTTGGACAGTCGCCCGATGCGCCTGATCCTGATGCCACGTGGGTGAACACCAATCCGCAGGAGATGGCTGCTGAGACCCTCGCCGGGTTTCCCGTCCGCTTCGAATGGGCCTTGGACGATCTGCGCGGGCTGGTCTCCGGGCGTCCTATCGTCGCCGAAGGGTGGGGGCTGCGGCCCGAGCTGGTCGCGCCGATCATCGACTCGCCCCGCCGGATGGTCGTCATGGTGCCGACCGAGGGGTTCCGCGAGCGGCAGCTGCGCGAACTGCCCCGGACCGCCACGGTCGGGCACGGCGTCAGCGACCCGGCCCGGGCCCAGCGCAACCGGCTCGGCCGGGACCGCCTCGTCGCCGACGACGCCGCCCGCTCCGCCCGGCGCCTCAGCATCCGCGTGATCGAGGTCGACGGCACGCAGGATGCCGATGCCGTTGCCGACATCGTCGCCGACCACTTCCGCCCCTACCTCCCACCCCTGGAAGATCGCGGACATTGACCGGCGATCTCCGGTGCATGGAAGGGAAGCCTGGCGGTCGGTGCTGTCACTTTGAGGTTGCTATCTGTCACTCTGTGTAGCGTTCGCGTGTCGGTTCGCAGGGAGGTACAGATGCACGTAGGGATCAAGGTCGGCGCGGGGCTGGTCGGTGTCGTGCTCGGCGGGACGGCGCTGGGCGCCGGCGGGGCGGCGAGTGCCGGCGAGCAGCCGCCGCCGCGGCCCGCGCAGGTGAAGCCGCCGCATGGCGGGGAGGAGGGGCACGGACCGGGGGCGATCAAGGTCGGGGCCAAGGGAGCCGCGCAGGCGATGCACCGGCTGATGGTGCGCGACGAGCTGCGGCAGCGGTGGTGCCACGGCCGCGTCCTCCCGTCGGACGGGCTGAACCTGCGGGAGGGGCCGGGGGTGCGGTACCGGGTCGTCCGCATCCTCAAGCACGACAGCCAGGTCACCACGGACTGGGACACCGTCCAGCGCAGGGACGGGTACCTGTGGGTGCGGCTCCCGGACAAGTTCTGGATCGCCGACTACAAGACCGGCAACGGGAACGGCAAGTGGTACATCGGGTACTCCGACTGCCACTGACGCGGTGGCGGGGGCCGGTGCTCCGGGCGGGCGCCGGCCTCCGCGCTGGTACGGTGCGGCGATGAAGGATGTGCCGTTCCTCGGCGATGAGAAGGAAAGCCTGAAGGCGAGCCTCGACCGGCACCGGGACGTGGTGCTGTGGAAGCTCGAAGGACTCGACGAAGAGCGGGCGCGGCGGCGGATGACGCCGTCCGGCACGAGCCTGCTGGGGCTGACGAAGCACCTGGCGGCGATGGAGTACTTCTGGTTCTGCCACACGTTCGGGCGGGAGACCGAGCCCGTGCCGCTGGACGACGACGACCCGGAGATGGACCTGCGGGTCGAGGCGGACGAGACCGCCGAAGGAATCATCGCGTTCTATAAGCGGGCGCGGGCGGGTGCGGACGCGGTCATCGACGAGCTGGACGTCGACTCGACCGGCACGGCCTGGTTCGGCCCGACGGTGTCGCTGCGCTGGGTGCTGATCCACATGATCGAGGAGACCGCGCGGCATACCGGGCACATGGACGTCGTCCGGGAGCTGATCGACGGGACGACGGGCGACCACGTGCGGGACTAGGTGCGCGAATGGCGGCGCCGGACCAGCCGGCGGGAGCGGCGGGCCGGCGGCAGCCACTTGGTGCGGAACCACATCTGCACCTGCGCGCCGCCGAGGACGCTGCGGTGGATGCGCAGGTAGCCGCCGGTGGACTCGGCGGCGCGGCGGGCGATGTCGAGGCCGAGTCCGGTGGAGCCGCCGCCGCTGCTGCCGCGCTTGAGGGCGGCGTCCGGGTCGGTGATGCCGGGGCCGCCGTCGGCGACGAGGATGCCGGTGACGCCCTGCCCCTGGTGGAGGGTGACGACGAAGCCGGTTCCCTCGGCGGTGTGCCGGAAGACGTTGCCGAGCAGCGCGTCGACGGCGGCCGCGAGCTCCGAACCCGGCAGCGGCAGGGGCGCCGGGCCCTCGGCGCCGATCAGCTCGCAGGAGCGGCCCTCGTCCTCGGCGAGCACGGACCAGAACCCGACGCGGTCGCGCAGCACCTTGGACGCGTCGCAGCTGCCGCGCCCGGTGGGGCGCCGGACGGTCCGGATGATCTGGTCGACCTCGCGTTCGAGCCGGTCGACGGCCTCGCGGGTCTGGTCGGGGACGGGGCCGTGGCCGAGCGCCTCGGCGTTGAGGCGCAGCGCGGCGAGGGGGGTGCGCAGCCGGTGCGACAGGTCGGCGGCCATCTCCCGTTCGGCGGACAGCAGCTGGACGACGTGGTCGGCCATCGCGTTGAACGCCAGGCCGGCCTCGATCAGCTCGGGCGGGCCGTCCGGTTCGATGCGGACCGACATCTCACCGTCGCCGAACGCGGCGGCGGCCTCGGCGAGCCGGCGGGTGGAGCGGATCATCCGGTTGCCGAGCCGGTCGGCGACGCCGACGGACCCGGCGACGAGCGCGGCGGCGACGGCGGTCATCACCAGCCACGCCTTCCACACCCCGCGGGTGAGGTCGCCATCGGGCAGGAAGACCTCGATGACGGCGGTCCGGCCGGCGTCCAGCGACACCGGCTGCAGCAGCGCGTACCCGCCGGAGACGCGCGCGGTGTAGGAGCGGCCGCGGCGGCCCGCCTCCATGAGCTGCTCGGTTCCCGCCGCGGGGTCGCCGGGTTTGCGCTTCGGGACGAGCGTGCCGTCCGGCATGTGCACGGTCATGCGCCCGGCGGCGCCGGCCTGGGTGCTGGCGACGGCGCGTTCGAGGGCGGCGGGGTCCTCGGTGACGACGAGGACGGGGCCGAGCGCGCTGGCCTGCCGTTCGGCGGTGGTCAGGGCCCGGTCCCGGGCGATCTCCCGGACGGTCAGCGCGAGCGGGATGAGGAAGGCCAGCGCGACCATCGAGGTGACCGCGAGGGACACCAGGACCAGCGTGCGTCTCATGCGCGGGGGCCGGGCTCGGCCAGCCGGACCCCGACGCCCCGGACGGTGTGCAGGTAGCGGGGTTGCGCGGCGGTCTCGCCGAGCTTGCGGCGCAGCCAGGACAGGTGGACGTCGATGGTCTGGTCGTCGCCGTAGGCCTGCCGCCACACCTCGGCGAGCAGTTCGCGGCGGGCGACGACGCGGCCGGGCCGGGCGGCGAGGTAGGCGAGCAGGTCGAACTCGCGGCGGGTCAGCTCCAGCGGCGCGCCGTCGAGGCGGGCCTCGCGGCGGTCGAGGTCGATGTGCAGGCCGCCGACGCTGATCTCGGCGGCGGGGCCGGACCGCGCGGAGCGGCGCAGCACCGCGGCGAGGCGGGCGCTGAGGTGCTCGGCGGAGAACGGTTTGATGAGGTAGTCGTCGGCGCCGGCGTTGAGCAGCCGGACGATCTCGGGCTCGTCGTCGCGGGCGGTGGCGATGATGACCGGGACGTCGGACACGCCGCGCATCATCTTCAGCACCTCGGCGCCGTCGAGGTCGGGCAGCCCGAGGTCGAGGATGACCACGTCCGGCGGCGACTGGGTGACCTCGCGGAGCGCGTCCATCGCGGTGCCGGCGCTGCGCACGACGTGCGAGCGCGCGCTGAGTTCGCGGATCAAGGCGGTACGGACGTTCGCGTCGTCCTCGATGACCAGAACACTCGCCATGCCGGAACCGTATGCCACCATGTGTCGATGCGTCGGGCGATGTCGTATGTTGCCCCGTGGGCGGTCGCGACCGCGGTGGCGGTGGCGCTGTCCTGGCTCGGGGTGCGCGGTGTCGTGCGCGGCGCGGTGTCGGAGCGGTCGGCGCCGCCGCCGATCGCGGGCCCGGTGATCCACGGCAGCCCGTCGACGCTGCCGGGTCCGCCGACGAGCGTCGGGTCCCCGACGTCGGCGCCGAGTCCGGCGGCGGGCGAGGACCAGGGCCCGACCCCCAGCAGGTCGCCGTCGCCGTCGCCGTCCGGGAAGCCCACCAAGCCGAAGCCGTCCGGCAACGTGCGCAGTTTCGCGACGCGCGGCGGGCAGGCGGCGCTGGCGTTCACCGGCGGGCGGGTGAAGCTGGTGTCGGCGACGCCGAACCCGGGGTATGAGACGCGCGTGACGGAGGCGGCGGGCTGGCTGCGCGTCGACTTCCTCACCGACGCGCACACCTCGTCGGTCGTGGCGACCTGGGACCAGCGCCCGCCCACGGTCAAGGTCTACGAGTACTGACCACCGCGCTACGGGACGGCGATGGTCACCGTGACCTCCTCGCGCGCCCGGAACGGAGCCAGCTGCTCCCCGGTCGCGCCGGAATCGGTGATGAGCGTCCAGGGCCGGTCCAGCGGCGTCCACCAGTTGCTCTCGGCCCGGCCCAGCTTGGACGCGTCGGCCAGCACGCACACCTCCCGCGCCTGCTCGACCATCAGCCGCTTCAGCGACGCCTGCTCGGCGGTCCCCTCGCACACGCCGCGCCCGGCCACCACGCCGTCCGCGCCGAGGAACACCGTGTCGACGGTGATCGCGCGCAGCGCGCCCTCGGCGAGCGGCCCGATCATGCCGAGGCTGACGTGCCGGACGGCGCCGCCGAGCGCGACCAGCTCGACGCCCGCGCTGTCGGCCAGCGCGTCCAGCGCGGTCAGCCCGTTGGTCACCACGGTGATGCCGGCCCAGGACGCGAGCCGGGACGCGAGCGCGCCGACCGTCGTGCCCGCGTCCAGCAGCAGCATCGCGCCCGGCCGGACGCGCGCCTCGGCCGCCGCCGCGATCGCGGCCTTCTGCGCGAGCGCGAGCCGTTCCCGCTCGTGCAGCGGCTGCTCGCCCGGCGCCGCCGACAGGGCGCCCCCATAGGTGCGCACCACGGCGCCCTCGTCGCTCAGCACCTGCAGGTCGCGCCGGATCGTGGACGGCGAGACGGCGAACGCCTCCGCCATCTCCTCCACCCGCACCGGCTGCTCCCGCAGCAGCCGCGCGATGCGCTCGCGCCGCTCCTCGGCCTTCACCACGCCTCCCTCTCCCGGCTCTCCGGCGGTTAGCCCTCCGACCGGGCGGGGGCCAGCTCGACCGCCTGCCGGATCGCCTCCAGCATGCTCGCGTGGTCGGCCTCGCCCGTCCCGGCGATGTCGAAGGCGGTCCCGTGGTCCACGCTCGTCCGGATGACGGGCAGGCCCACGGTGATGTTCACCCCAGCTTCCAGCCCCATGACCTTGACCGGCCCGTGCCCCTGGTCGTGGTACATCGCCACGACCAGGTCGAAGTCGCCGCGCACCGCGCGGAAGAAGACCGTGTCGGCGGGCAGGGGCCCGCGCGCGTCGATCCCGTCGGCGGTGAGCCGCTCGATCGCGGGCACGATCTTCGCCTCCTCCTCGCCGTGGCCGAACAGCCCATTCTCCCCCGCATGCGGATTGATGCCGCACACCGCGATCCGCGGCTCGGCGACGCCCGCCTTGACGAGGGTCGCGTGCCCCCGCCGGACGGTCCGCTCGACCAGGCCCGGCTCGATCCGCTCGACCGCGTCGACCAGGCCGATGTGCGTGGTCACGTGGATGACCTTCAGCTTCGGCGCGGTCAGCATCATCGACACCTCGTCGGTACCGGTCAGCGACGCGAGCAGTTCGGTGTGCCCGGGGAACCGGTGCCCGGCGGCGTGCAGCGCCTCCTTGTTCAGCGGGGCGGTGCAGATGGCGTCGATGCGCCCCTCCACGGCCAGCCGGACGGCGCGCTCGATGAACCGGTAGGCGCCCTCCCCCGCGGTCGCGCTGAGCTCGCCGAACGGCAGGTCGGCGGGGATGCAGTCGAGGTCGATGACGTCGACGGTCCCCGGCTCGAAGGCGGCGTCCTCCGGGCCGTCCACGGTCCGCACCGCCAGGCCGGTGCCGGTGATCTCGACGGCCCTGCGCAGCCGCGCGGCGTCGCCGACGACGAGCGGCCGGCTGCCCCGCCGCACGTCCGGGTCCGCCAGCGCGCGCACGACGACCTCGGGCCCGACGCCCGCCGCGTCCCCCATGGTGATCCCGACGATCGGGCGTTCCATTGCCTCACTCCTCCTGATCGGAAACGGCGCGCAGCACGCGCGCCAGCGTCTCGCGGTCGCCGAACGCGCCCGCCTTGGTGACGAACAGCGCGTCCGTTCCCGGCACGCGCGAGGCCACCACCCCCGGTTCCGGCTCCCCCACCGGCCGCAGTTCGGACGCGCCGAGCGCGGCCAGCACCGCCCGCGCGGTCTCTCCCCCGGTCGCGGCCAGTACTGCCGCGTCCGGCGCGGCGGCCGCGGCCGCCTGCGCCAGCGCCCGCGCGGTGGCGAACGCCCGGCTTCGGTCGACGGGCGCGTCCGGGTCGACCGAAAGGACGACGTCGCCCCTGGTCAGCGCGTCGCGGACGGCCTTGCCCGCTTCGTCGGGCCCCGGCCCGTCCGGACGCAGCGTCACCGGCGTCCAGCCGGCCTCGATCAGCGCGAGCCGCTGGGACCGCGCGAGGTCGGAGTAGCTGCCGACGACGACGAGCGACGGGCCGCTCTTCGCGCGGACGGCGCGCGGCGCGCGGGCTCGTCCGGCGAGCGCGGCGGTGACGCCGCCGGACCCGACCAGCAGCGCGCCCTCGGGGACGGCCGCGGCGACGGCGTCGAGGTCCGCGTCGGTCTCGCCGTCGCAGACGATCACACCGCCGGTTTGCGCGAAACGCGCATCGAGGCCCGGTTCGCGCAGTTGCGCGAGGCCCATCGTCCGGACGCGCATCCCGGCCTCGCCCAGCAGCGCCGCCACGTCCCCGCCGTGCCGCCGCTCCGGCAGGGGCCGGCCGTCGACGTGCACGACACCGCCCAACGTGGTGCGTCCCGTCGCCGGGAACGCGGGCGCGACCACGACGAGCCGCGCGCCGAGCGCTTCCGCGGCGGCCGCGACCTCTGCCGCGACGTGCCCCCGCAACGTCGAGTCGATCTTCTTGACGACCCGGGCTCCGGCCCGCTCCGCCCGCCGCACGGCCGCCCGCACCCGCGCCCGCGCGACCTCCGGCGGCGCGTACCTGCTGTCGGTGTCGGCGGCGACCACGCACGCGTCCGGCCAGGCGTTCTCCGGGTCGAGCGCGACGGCGGCGCCCGCGAACGCGACCACGCTGTCGGCGGCGCCGGTCAGGTCGTCGGCGACGATCACCGTCCGCATCACACCGCGCCGCCTTCCCCGTCGCGCACCGGGCCGTCCGCCCGTTCCTCCTCGCGGTGCCGTACCAGGCTCGCCCACCAGGCCGTCACGATCGGCACCAGGATCGCGGTGACCACGACCGCCGCCGCGACCAGCACGGTCGCGTGCGCGGCGGCGTCCTTGTAGGCGGGGTTGGCGCCGGCCACGATCGCCGGGACCGCCGCGGCGTTGCCCGCCGTGGACGCCGCGGCGAGGCCCGCCACGCCGCTGCCGCCCGTCAGCCTGTCGGCGGTGAACAGGATCGCGCCGCTGAAGACGACGACCGCGACGCCGAGCCCGAGGCCGAGCAGCCCGGCCGTCCAGACGCTCTTGAGGTCGATGCCGGCGCCGAGCGCGAAGGCGAAGAACGGGATGAGCACCGGGGCCGCGCCGCCGAGCCAGCCGCGCATGTCGCGGTCCAGGTTGCCGAGGATCGCGCCGACCAGCAGCGGCAGCAGCGCGCCCACCAGCGTCTGCCACGGGAACGCCGACAGCCCGGCGACGCCCAGCGTGACCATCGTCAGGAACGGCCCGGACTCGATCGTCAGGATCGAGTACGCCGCGACGTCCTTCGGCTTGCCGAACTGGCCCATCAGCGCCATGTACAGCCCGCCGTTGGTGTCGTTGATCGCCGCGACGACCGCCAGCGTCGAGATCCCGGCGAAGAACCCGCCGCTCACCGGGCCCTCGCCGAGGAAGTGCCCGAGCACCAGCCCGACCAGGATCGACGCGACGACCTTCGAGGCGAACAGCGCGCCGCCCTTCTTCACGATGTAGGGCGTCGCGCGCACGTCGATGCTGGCGCCCATGCACACGTAGAAGACCGCGAGGATCGTCAGCGACCCGCTGAACAGCGCGCCGGTGAACGACCCGAAGTAGCCGCCCGCACTCGGGAACAGCGTGTGCACGACCGCGCCGAGGAGCAGCGGGACGATCATCATCCCGCCGGGGACCCGCTCCAGGCTCTTCTTGATCGGCACTTGCATGGCGCACTCCCGTGACGACGCTTCCCGGGACCGCGCGTCCCGGTGACACCAGGGAGCATACTGCGCGTTCTGCGCAGAATAACCATTCACTTTGCGCACAACACGCGAGCGGGGATGGGGCGGAGCGCACGCGAAAGGGCGGGCGGTCCGTGTGCTGGACCGCCCGCCCCTGTCGGCGCCGCCTACTGCTGGCTCTTCTTGAACATGAAGTAGCCGGAGATGAGGCGGTACGCGCCGTAGAGCATGGGGCCCCAGGCGACGATGTACACGCCGCCGCTCGGCCCGGACGCGTTGCTGTAGGTGATCAGCGTGATGAGCAGGCCGCCGAGGAACCAGGCGGCGCCGAAGCCCATGCCGCGCTTGCCCTTGGTGTCCCAGATGCGCCGCTGCTCGTCGCTGACCTGCTGGTAGTGCGGCGCCGACTGCTCGTGCGGGGCCGGCGGGGCGGACTGCTGGTAGTGCGGTGCCTGCTGGTTGTGCGGTGCCTGCTGGTTGTGCGGTGCCTGCTGGTAGTGCGGTGCCTGCTGGTAGTGCGGGGGCGTGGGGGCGGGCGGAGGCTGGACGGCCTCCGGCTGCGGCTCGGTCATGTGCTCTCCCCTCAGCTGACCGGGCGGCCGTGCGAGCGCGCCTCGGCGATGATGCGGTCGATGAAGGCGTCCCGGCCGCCGGCCAGCAGCAGCGGGACGGGGATGGTCGTGCCCTGGCGGCCCTCGACCTTGTAGCCGGCGACCTTGCCCTCGTCGCCCTGCTTGCGCTTGTAGACGGCCTTCACCGCGGCGAGGTCGCCCCAGGCGATCACCAGCGGGCCGCTGCGGCGCCGCGCGACCAGGCCGCCCTCGAACAGGTACGTCGCCCGCGAGCCGACGGTCAGGCCGCGGATCGCGTACACGGCGCCCCAGATGAAGCCCATCAGCAGGACGAAGTGGATCGGGTACGCCAGCGAGTGGACCCAGGAGAAGACGTCCATGGAGCCCGGGATCAGCGAGAGCAGCCACATGAGCAGGGCGCAGACCACCGCGGTCACGCCGCCGGTGATGACGGCGGCCGTCGCGGTGACCTCGCGCCGCACGTCGCAGAGTGCGCCGAACCCGTGCCGGGCGGCCGCGCCGGCCACGTCGTTCGGGGGGATCGTCGTCGCCGCCCCGTCCATCAGGTCCTCCGATCGGTGACAGAGCCTCAGCGAGCACGATGGCAGGCGGCGGTACACGTCCGGTATACGCGCAGGACGGCCCGGCACCGCCATCACTCAGACATTATTGTCTGTTTGTGGCGCCGTCAACGCCGCCGGTGACGGAAAGCGGTTTCCGGACGGCCCGCCCGGGGAATCCCCGAGATCACGAACGGCAGGGACCGGCGGGGGCGGTCGGAAAGGGACGGCTCCCATGACCCTGGATCCCGGGGACGCGGCGCGGGCCCGCGCGGCGGGCGGCGACGAGCGGCGGCGGCAGGTGCGGCTGGCCGCGGTGTCGAGCGTGATCGGCACCTCGATCGAGTGGTACGACTTCTTCCTCTACAACACCGCGGCGGCGATCGTCTTCAAGGACGTGTTCTTCCCCGAGTCGAGCGACTACGCGGGGACGCTGTCGGCGTTCGCGACGTACGCGGTCGGGTTCGCGGCGCGGCCCGTCGGCGCGGCGATCTTCGGGCACTGGGGCGACCGGCTCGGCCGCAAGGCGATGCTGATCGTCACGCTGGTGCTGATGGGCGTGTCCAGCGCGCTGATCGGGGTGCTGCCCGGCACGGACTCCATCGGCGCCGCGGCGCCGGTGCTGCTGGTGCTGCTGCGCGTGCTGCAGGGCATCGCGGTCGGCGGCGAGTGGAGCGGCTCGGTGCTGCTGTCGATGGAGTGGGGCGACCGGCGGCGCAGCGGGCTGATGGCGAGCCTGCCGCAGATCGGCGTGCCGATCGGGCTGATCCTCGGCACCGGCATGATGACGGCCATCGCGCTGTCGGCGGACAAGGCGTTCGGCGACTGGGCGTGGCGCGTGCCGTTCCTGTTCAGCCTGGTGCTCGTCGCGGTCGGGCTGTTCGTGCGGGTCCGGGTGATGGAGACGCCGCTGTTCGCCGAGGTCGTGGCCAGGAAGGAGGTCTCCCGGGTCCCGGTCGCCGAGGTCGTCCGCAAGCACCCGAAGGAGATCATCCTCAGCGCGCTGCTGCGCTGCTCGGAGCAGATGCCCTTCTACATCTTCACCTCGTTCGCCCTGACCTACATCCACAAGGACCTCGGGATGAGGCAGGGCCTCGCGCTCAGCGCGGTGACGGCGGCGGCGGTGCTGGAGCTGTTCACGATCCCGGCGGCCGGGCATCTCGGCGACCGGATCGGCGGGCGGCGCGTCTACGCCGTCGGGTCGCTGCTCATCGCCGTCATCGCGTTCCCGTACTTCGGGCTCGTCAACACCAAGGCGGCGGCGCTCGTGGTGATCGCCGTGGTCGTGGCGCAGATCCCGCACGCGGTGCAGTACGGGCCGCAGGCGTCGCTGATCGCCGAGAGCTTCCCGACCCGGCTGCGGTACGGCGGGGCCGGCATCGGCTACCAGCTCGCATCGGTGATCGCGGGCGGGCCGGCGCCGCTGCTGGCGACGTGGCTGCTGCACGACTACGGCTGGTGGGCGATCGCGGTCGCGATGATCGTGTCGTCGGTGCTGACGCTCGGCGCGCTCGCCTTGCTGCCGGACCCGGCGCGGGCGCGGGCCGTCCGGGAGGCGGGCGCCCCCACCTGACCGTCCCCGCTCAGCGCTCGTGCACGAGGAAGTGCTGCGGCGTGACGAACATCGCGGTGGCCTCGACGGTGACGCGGCCGTCGGGGCCCGCGATCGTCCCGGACGCGTAGATCTTGCGGCCCTCGACGCGGCTGGCCTTGGCCTCGACGGTCAGCGGGACGCCGAGCGGCGTCGGCCGCCGGTAGCGCAGCTCCAGGGTCGCGGTCATCCCGCCGACGCCCGTCTGCGCGGCGGCCATGCCGAGCGCCTGGTCCAGCACCATCGCCGACATCCCGCCGTGCACGTAGGACGGCGGCCCCTCGTAGACGTCGTTGAGGGTGAACTCGGCGCGGACGATGCCGTCCGCCGTGACGTCGAGGTCGACGGGCGGCGCGATCGGGTTGAGGACGCCGGTGACCGGGTTGCCGCCCTGCCGGTCCATGCGGTGCCCGTCGGTCACGAGGAACGGCGGCGCGTCGCGGCGCACGGCCCGCAGCCGCTCGGTGAGCGCGGCGATCTCGTCCGCGACGGCGCGCGCCTCGCCGACGTCGACGCCGGTGAGGACGGCCGCCTCGGTCAGCTCGCGGACCCGCGCGGCGAGCCCGGCCAGCGGTGCCGCCTCGTCCTCGCCGAGCATGTGCCGTTCGGTGGTCGCCCCGGTCAATTCAGCCTCCTTGTGAGCCGAACGAGATTCTAAAATGCGCGGGCGGGTGCCCGGTGCGCCGGGTCCCGCCCAGCGGGCGGATCACGCGGCCGGGCCCCGCCTATGATTCATCCGACGATCCCGCCCAGGCTCGAAGGAACCCCCCGTGACCGAGCAGCCACCGCCGTACGGCCCCCCGTACGGGCAGCCGCCGGGCCCGCCGCCCGGAGGACAGTACGACCCGCGCTGGGGCTACGGGCCGCCCGGCGTCCCCGGCACCCCGCAGTACGGGCCGCCGCGCAACGACGACAACACCTGGGCGATCTTCGCCTACGTCGGCGTCCTCGTGATCTCGTTCCTCGCGCCACTGATCATCTACCTGGTGAAGAAGCGCGAGTCGCCCTACATCCGGTTCCACTCGGCGCAGGCGCTGAACTTCCAGATCACGCTGATGATCCACCTGCTGGCGGTGGCGGCGCTCTGCGTCCCGCCGGCGATCATCGCCAAGAGCCCCGCCTTCCTGATCCCGATCCTGTTCCCGTACCTGGAGGCACTGATCGGGCAGTGGGTGTTCCTCATCCTCGGCGCGGTCAAGGCCGGCAAGGGCGAGGCCTACCGGTTCCCGACGTTCTTCTGCTTCCGGATGATCCGCTAGCCGCGGCTCACAGGTGGTCGCGGGCGTACCCGTCCAGCACCGGCAGCACCGCGTCCCGGCCGCCTCCCGGGACGCGCAGCACGACCTCCTCGACGCCGATCGAGGCGTAGTAGTCCAGCTTCTCCGCGCTCGGGACCGTCCCGAACGGGACAACGGGGACCATGTCGCGCCCCGCGTCCGCGCAGGCCCGGCGCAGGTCCGGGAGCGCCTCGCGGATGCCGGCGCCGCCGATCGGCATCCACCCGTCCCCGTACTCGGCGATGTGCGCGAACAGCGTCGGCCCGGGCGCGCCGCCGAGCAGGACCGGGACATGCCCGGCGGGCTTCGGCCACGACCAGCTCGGCTCGAAGCTCACGAACTCGCCCGCGAAGGACGCCTCGTCCCGCGTCCACAGCTCCCGCATCGCCAGCACGTGCTCGCGCACCACCGCGCGGCGCCGCTTCCACGGGACGCCGTGGTCGGCGCCCTCCTCGGCGTTCCAGCCGTAGCCGATGCCGAGCGCGACCCGTCCGCCCGCGATCCGGTCCAGCGTCGCGACGGCCTTCGCGGTGACGATCGGCTCGCGCTGCGCGGGCAGCATGATGCCGGTGCCGAGCGTGATCCGCTCCGTCACGGCCGCCGCCGCGGCGAGCGCCACGAACGGGTCGAGCGTCCGCGCGTACTCGGGCGCCAGCGTCAGGTCGCCGGTCGGCGGCGGCGTCTCCCTCGCCACCGGGATGTGCGTGTGCTCGGGGACGTACAGCGACGCGAACCCGCGCTCCTCGGCCTCCCTCGCCAGCTCGTGCGGCGGCATGGTCAGGTCCGTCGCGAACATGGTGATGCCCAGCCGCACAGGGGCTCCTCTCCCTCGGCCCGCGCCGTCCCGCGGTGACCTGCGGCCCCCGAGTTTGCCACGGCGGCAAACTCACGTGCGGTCCGCGGGGTCCCTGGGCGAGGGTGGGTACCCGACCGATCCGTGAGGAGACCATGAACACTCGCAAACGCGACGCCGGGCCGCCGTCGACCGGCCCCGCCGAAAAAGAGGTGCTCGCCGGCTTCCTCGACTACCTGCGCGACGCGGTCGCGGCCAAGGCCGAAGGCGTGCCCGACGCCCAGGGCCGCGCCCCCGGCGTGCCCTCAGGGACGAACCTGCTCGGCCTCGTCAAGCATCTCACCCACGTCGAGAGATGCTGGCTGCTCGGACACGACATCGCGGACTGGCCGGCCACGTTCCACCTCACCCCGGACGACACCGCCGAGACCGTCCTCGCCGCCTACCGGGCGGTCACCGCCGAGGCGAACGAGCGGATCGCCTCCTGGGACGACCTGGAGGAACCGGGCCCCCGCCCGGTCAAGCCCGGCGGCCGCGCACCGTCCCGGCGCTGGACGCTGACCCACCTGATCGAGGAGACCGCCCGCCACGCCGGCCACGCGGACATCCTGCGAGAACTCATCGACAACACCACCGGCCGCTGACCTGGCGGCGCGGAAACGCACGGACGGCGAGGGTCGCGTCGTCGTGGATCTCTCGACGCGGCCACCGCCTCCCCTACGGCGCGGCCCGCTACGGCCGGTCGAGCGCTCCCGCCTTGATCCGCTGAAGCAGGACGCCGAACTGATCGACACCCACGGTCAGCCGCCCGCCACCGGGGTCCTTGGAATCCCGGATGCCGACACCGCCGACCAACCCCGCAACCTCGACGCACATCTCGTCGGTGGAGTTACCGCTGTACGAGCTCTTGCGCCAGTCGGCCTTCACCCGCCACCTCCGACAACTCAGCGATACGGCCTCGCCACGGACCTGCCAATGTTCGCGGGCACCGTGTCAGGGCCGGTCGAGCGCGCCGTGCTTGATCCGTCCCAGCAACATGGCGAACTCCGCGCTCCCCACCTCAAGCCGTCCACCGTCCGGGTCGTTGGAGTCCCTGATGGCGACGCCGCCGACCAGCTCGCCGACCTCAACGCACATCTCGTCGGTGGAGCCGCCGCTGTACGAGCTCTTGCGCCAGTTGATCGTCATGCGAACTCCTTCATGATCTTTTCGATCAGGGCACGGGATTCGCCTTCGGACGAGGCTTTCGCCCCGATCAATTCGAAGTCTATGGCGATCTCGCGAACCTCGGCAGCGTCCTGGACCAGCCGCCCGCCATGGAACGCACCGGTGTAGGCGACGTCTCTGCGCTCCAGGCTCATGACCTGGAACGGCCCGTCCAGCCCGAGGTGCCAGCCGGCCGATCGGGCGATGACGCGGATGCTCACGCCCGGACGCTCCCCCAACTCCAGCAGCCGCCGCAGTTGCGCCCCCATGACCTCGGCCCCTCCCACTGGACGGTCCAGCGCATCCTGACCGAGGAGGACCATCATCAACGGGCAGTCCTCCCTGCCGATGATCAGCTCCTGGCGGGCCATGCGCGCCATGAGCGCCTTCTCGACGTCACCGACGCGAGCCATCGACAGGCCGGCGCGAGCGTAGTCCTCGGTCTGCAGCGGAACGGGAATGACCTGTCCCTGGTAAATGCGGAGGATCCTGGCCTTCGCCTCGTACTCGACACTCTGGCGGAACCAGTCCGGGCTGTGGAGCGAGCGCGCGAAGCCCAGCAGTCGCTGGAAGTGCCCTCCGGTGTCCCATGCCGCGTCCAGAGCCTTCGCCTGGTCCATGTCGATGCAGGCCCGCCCCGCCTCCAGGTTCGAAACATGGGACCGGACACAATTGATGATCTTCCCTACCTGGGTACCGGTGAGACCTCGCTTCTGCCGGTAAAACCGCAGGTCGTAGGCCAGCCAGGCATAGAGCGAGGACGCGGGATCGAGGTCGTCGGCGGCGCTCATGGTCATCTCCCGGGGGTTGAGATGTTTGCCAATACATCCCACTCTAATCACCGACCGCGATCCTGGGAGCACGAAGCGTAAATCTCTCCAGGAAGGGCCGGGTGACCGATGATGACGACACCGGACTGCCTACTGATCCCCATGCTGGCTTCCAAAGCGGCACCGGGCCTCGCGCGGACCCTCGCAAAAACACGCCTGCACAACTGGGGCTTTATGCATATTTCGGACGACGCGTTCCTGATCGCCTCGGAACTGATCACCAATGCCGTGGCGGCCACGCCCGGAAAGGAGATCCGCTTCCAGTTCAGCCGCGACATCGCCGACGTCCTCATCGCGGTGTGGGACGGCAGCACCGCTCAGCCGCAGGCCCGTCCGATGGCCGATGTCACGCTCGACACTCTCGACGTCTCCGAGCAGCACTGGGACGACAACGGCGGCCGCGGCCTCCCGATCGTCGCGGCCCTCGCCGCCGAGTGCGGCCACACCCCCGACCCGTCCGGCGGCAAATGGGTCTGGGCCCGGCTCAAGCCGTGATCAGGGCCGGCCGAAGTCGCAGACGGCGAGGGTCGCGTCATCGTGGATCTTGCGGCGCGGCCACCTCTTGCCCTGCGGGTCGGTGCGCTCGGCCTCGCGGGTCCGGTCGATGACGGCGGCCGGACCTCGCTCCGCGGCCAGCCGCAGGAGACCGCCCCAGTCGGTGGCGCCGAAGGTGTCGGCGAGCCGCGTCGCGCCGTCCGTCAGCATCAGGACGCGGCGCAACTCCCCCACCGGGACCGTCCCGGTGATGGCCGCCTCCGCCGCGCTCGGGTCCGCCCCGGCGTAGTACGGACCACCGGTGATCTCCTCTACCGCGCCGGTGGTGTGCTCCAGAAGGATCGTCGAGTCGGCGAGCACCAGGTAGTCCACCAGGTCGCCCCGGACGCGCAGTGCCAGCACCGTCGCGGCCGGAGTGGTCGGCACCGTCAGGTCGCACGTCGCCCGATGCGCCGCCGCCACGTCCGCGATCGCCCCGGCCAGCCGCGCCACCAGCGGACGCCGCGCCGGGCGGTGCACCCCTTCGGGCGGCGCGACGGGCGGTCCGGCCTGCGGGCCGAGACCCTCCAGCATCCGCGCGAGCAGCCGCGTCCCGAGCGACCGCGCGTACCAGGCCGTGCCGTGCACGCAGCCGAGGTCGGTGCCGAGCGGCAGCCCGCAGCCGTCGAGCACCACCGCGGCCCCGGAGGCGGCCGCCACGAAGTCCTCGTTGAGCCGTTCGGGACTCCCCTGATCCGTCGCCCACGCAACCCGCACCGGGTCTCCCTCCGCCGCATCTCCTCGACCTCCCATCATGTGCGGCCCCCTCCGTGTTGGGAACGGGCCGCTGCCGGTGGGCTCGGCCTGCTGGGGCTACGTGATACCCGGTGCAGGCACGAACCGGCAGCTTGACGAACCTCTGGGCATGCGAAAGGCGGTGACCATCCAGGCCTCGTCCGAGGCCCGCTTGTTGCGCACATGTAGCGCGCTTCCGACTTGATCGGTGGAGAGCCTCGCTCCCCCGCCTATACAGTCCGGAGGATCCGGACAGTCGCAGGTGGAGGCGTAGTGAGCAGCGACGGCTCGAACGACATCTCGACGAGCAGCAGGGCAAGCCTCGACCAGTCCGCCGAGGAGGTGGCGCATACGGCCGCATGGTCGGCGTCGCGGAGCATGGTCCAGTACGGCGTGGCCGTGCCGGACGAGACGTCAGCGCGGTCCGTGGCCGAAGCCCTGGTGGAGCGGGGCCACCGGTGGGTGACCGTGGTCCCGCTTGACCGGCTCCGCCGGCTTCCGAAGGCCGAGCATCTGATCCGCCGGGAGCGGGAGTTCTCCGGGCCCGAACTCGCCGGCTGGTGGCATGCCGGTTCGCTGGTCGACGAGCAGGCGCCGGCCGGCGCACCCCTCACGTACACCGTCGCCGAGACGCTGGACGAGATGTCCCGGCAAGAGCCCGACTCCTACGCGGAGGGCATCCAGCAGGAGCACGAGCGCGCTGCCGTCGAGGCACTGGCCAGGCGGCACGGCGGTTTCGCCGGTTCGGGGTGGACGAGTCTGCGGGCGGGGACGCTGCGCGATCCGGCTTCGCAGCGGCCCGCACCGGAACTGTTCGACCTCGGCGGGCTGGTCGGCGAACTGGACCAGGAGCAGGCGCACGCCGTCCGCCGTTCGGTGACCGCAGGGTTCCCGCCTGGACCGGAGCGGCTGCCCGGCACCGAACGCCTCGAATGCGACGGCGGGGAACGCGAGTACCCACCCCTGCTGGAGTGCGTCCGGAGCGTCGCCGGGCGGCTCCTGGAGAATCGGAGGGACCCGCTCGCCGGGAGCGCCGCGGCATCGCGGAAGCCTTGGGACGCCGCCCTGACGGGGGGAGTCGTCGCCGCATGGAGCGCCGCGGAGGACGATGACTTCGACGACGACGGGGACGTCGGCTTCTGGCTCGAGGAATCGGTGCTGCGCCAGGGGATCTGCTTCCCGCACACCGCGGAAGGCGTCCCACTGCTCGCCGGGCTCGCCGTCCACGACGACGTCCATCCCGCTCACCGCGCCGAGGCGGTCGCCTGCCTGTTCGCGGCGGCGACGGCCGGCCGGCGCACCGCCGCGGCAGAGGCCGACCGGCGCTTCGCGCTGGGACTGTCGATGGACGAGTCGGACGGCGAGCGCGCCGCCCGCCTCGCCACCGAGGCGACCGCCCCCGGGCTGCTGAGCCGCTGGGACCGCGAGGGCGAGGCGATGCGGTTCGCACTGGCCGCGCTGACGGCGGCGTGCCCGGCCGCGGCGGCGTCGACCGGCGCGATCGAGGGCGTCCGCGGTCTGGCCGCCCGGTGGACCGGGAGGCCGCGGGCCGACACACTGCAGCTGCTGCTCGCCCTCGCCGAGGACGAAACGAGCGAAATCAGCGCCGCGTTGAACGGCTACCTCCAGCGCGCTCACCGGCGTCCAGGCGAGGTTCCCAGCCCCCATGCACCGGCGCGCGGCGCAGCGCTCGAGCTGCTCAACGGCCAGGTCCGCAAAGAGGTCATGGGCCTCGGCCCTCTGTGACAGGCGCGCGGCCACGCCGCGGACCGCATTCCCGCCAGGCATCAAGCTCGCCGACCCACCATGACGACGCCACTCGTCCTGGGGGCTTTCAGGGCGTTCCGAGGTGGGCTATGGCGCGGACTGGGGCGCCGTCGGCGGCGGTGAGGGGGAGCGGGAAGAGGGAGACGTCGATGGGGCGGCCCTCCGCCTGTGCGGCGACGAGCGGGCCCAGGCCGGTGAGGTTCTCGGCTATGACGGCGCCGGCGCCGCAGAGGACGCGGTGGGCGGCGAGGGAGAAGTCGTCCGAGCCGGGCGGCGGGGTCCGGTCGGCGGAGAGGGCGTCGATGCCGACCGTGCGGACGCCCGCGGCGACGATCGCCTCGGCGGTCTCCGGCGACGGGTACGGGTGCGCGAGGTAGTCGTCGGTTCCCCAGTGGGACGACCAGCCGGTCGCGATGAGGAGCACGACGCCGGGGGCCAGGCCGTCCGGGAGCAGGTCCGGGGTGATGGGCGTACGGGACGCGAGGCCACGCGCGTCCATGACGACGGCCGGGCCGGTGAAGCGGCTGAGGGGCAGCTCGTCGAGGCGGGGCAGCGCGTCGTCGATGTGGAACGGGGCGTCCACGTGGGTGCCGGTCTGCGATCCCATGTGCAGCCGCAGGACGTTCACGCCCGAGTCCGCGACCGTGAGCGCGGGGACCGCCTCCACTTCGGGGTCGCCCGGGTACACCGGCATTCCGGTCGTGATCGGGACGGACAGGTCGAGCAGCTCAGCGGCCATGCCGCCGATTATCCCGGGCCCGCGCGCACCCGGTAGCGTTGCGGCGTGTTGCCACATGTGACCGCCATCCGTTACGTGACGCCGCTGCGCGAGGGCGGGTCGCTGCCGGGCGTCGTCGAGGCCGACGACCTCGGCACCTACGTCATGAAGTTCCACGGCGCCGGGCAGGGCCGCAAGGCGCTGATCGCCGAGGTGGTCGCGGGCGAGCTGGCGCGGCGGCTCGGCTTCCGGGTGCCCGACCAGGTGCTCATCGACCTCGACCCGGCGATCGGCCGGCACGAGCCCGACCCCGACGTGCAGGACCTGCTGAAGGCCAGCCCCGGCTGGAACCTCGGCGTCGACTTCCTGCCCGGTTCGCTCGGGTTCGACCCGCTCGGCTGGCGGCCGGACCGGCTGTTCGCGTCGCGGGTGCTGTGGCTGGACGCGTTCATCGGCAACGTCGACCGGAGCTGGCGCAACCCGAACATGCTGGTCTGGCACGGGGACGTGTGGCTGATCGACCACGGCGCGAGCCTCATCTTCCACCACGCGTGGGCGAACGCCGCGCGGCTGTTCTCCGGCCCGTACGACGTGGACGACCATGTGCTGACGCCGTTCGCGACGCGGCTGGAGGAGGCGGAGTCGGAGCTGGCTCCGCAGATCACCGAGGGTCTGCTGCGGGAGGTGACCGCGCTGGTGCCCGACCTGTGGCTGGAGAACGAGCCCGGGTTCGCCGGCCCGCAGGAGGTGCGCGACGCGTACGTGGACATTCTGCTGCCGCGGGCCGGGAAGCCCCGCGACTGGCTGCCCGACCTGGACGTCAGCGGCCACCGGCCGGACACCGGGACGCGGCGCGGCGAGAACCGTCCGGGCTGGCTGGGCGGTCCCGCGTGAGCGACGTCCCGAAGAGCAACATCCGGACGGCCGGCGAGCCGACCGTGTTCGAGTACGCGGCGCTGCGCGTCGTGCCCAGGGTCGAGCGCGGCGAGAGCATGAACGTGGGCGTGGTGGTGTACTGCCGCGCGCTGGACTACCTCGGCTGCCGCACCCACCTGGACGAGCGCCGGCTGCTCGCGCTCGACCCGTCGCTGGACCTGGAGGGCGTGCGGTCCGCGCTGAAGGGCGTGGACGCGATCTGCTGCGGCGGCGAGCGCGCCGGGCAGGCCGCGAAGGAGGCGCCGGGCGCGCGGTTCCGGTGGCTGACGGCGCCGCGCAGCACGATCGTCCAGCCGGGCCCGGTGCACGCCGGCCTCACCGGCGACCCGGCGGCCGAGCTCGACCGGCTGCTCGGCCTCCTCGTCACGTGAGCTAGGACCACTCCCAGCGGATGCCGTGGTACCCGGCCGGCATGCCGAACTCGATGAAGTGGACGTTGTGGTAGCTGGACAGCCGCAGGTCCGCGGCGTCCTCCAGGGCGGTCTGGCCGTCGGGGCGCCACGTCCGGTAGCAGCGGGCGGGCAGCGCGGCCGGGTGGAAGCTCACCTCGATGAGGTACTCGTGCTGCGGGGTGCGGAACCCGCGGCCCTCCTCGGTGGCGGGCGGGCCGCCCTCGCCGAACCCGAAGCCGTACTCCAGCAGGTACGTCTCGCCGCTGCCGAGCGCCCGGTCGAACAGCAGCTCGGCGGCGATGAGCCCGCCGGCGGCGTCCATCCGGACGCGGCCGAACCGGCAGCCGCGCGCGGTCCGCGACGTCGGCAGCGCGCCGTGCGGGTTGTGGTAGACGGCGATCCACCGGTCGACGCCGCGCCGCTGCGCCTGGAACACCGCGCGGGTGCGGACCTCGCGCAGCTCCCGGCGGCGGCCGACGACGTGCTGGTCGTGCAGGCTGAGCCCGGTGAGCCGGCGTTCGCCGCCGTCGCCGATCTCGTCCAGCAGGTCGCGGACGCCGGGCTCGGGGCACAGCTCCTCGATCGGCGGCCACGGCCCGGCCGGGCGCTCGGCGTTCGGCTTGAGCAGGGTGAGCATGGAGTGCCGCGGCAGTTCGAGGATGACCTCCAGGCCGCGGACGGCGCGCAGCGACCCGGCGCGTTCGGGGCGGGTCCGGCCGCGCTGCCAGTAGCTGAGCGTGGACAGGCTGACGGCGATGCCCTGCGCCTCCAGCCGACGGCGCAGCGCGTCGAGGCTGAGGCCGCGGGCCTGGATCGCGGCGTGCAGCGCCACGTTGAAGGGCCCGTACCGCAGGACCTGGAGGAGGTCGTCGTCAGGGGCGCTCTGCGCTGCGGTCACTGCCACTCCCACTCGACTCCGACGATGCCGTGCCGGACGGGCCCGGCCGCGATGTTCGCGCTCCCCGACGTGCCGATCCACAGTTCGCCGAGGCGGCGCCGCGGCGCCAGCGGCCCGTCTGCGGTGAAGCCGTAGCAGCGGGCGGGCAGCCGCCCCGCGGCGAACTGGACGACCGCGACGTAGTCGTGCACGGGCCGGGAGAAGCGCCGGTCGTAGCCGTCCGGCGGCGCGGCGGGGCCCGCGCCGGACGGCCGCAGCTCGTACTCGATGACCGCGGTGTCCCCGGCCGCGAGGACGCGGTCGAAGACCAGCTCGAACGCCATCAGCCCGCCGCCGGCGCGGACCCGGCCGGGCCGGCAGTACCGGGCCGAGGACAGCTCCGCCGGGGCGCCGTCCGGCGGCTCGTCCGGGCCCGTCCGGTGGACGCAGACGACGCGGTCGACGTCGTCGCCGGACGCGCGCAGCACCGCGCGGACCGACAGCGCCCAGCGGGGGCCGCCCTCGTCGAGCCGGTAGACGTCGTGGACGCTGAGCCGTTCGAGCCGGTGGTCCCCGGACCGGTCGAGCTGCCCGACGAGGTCGGCGTACCGCTGCGGGTCGGGCCACAGCTCGCCCGCGGCGACCGCGGTCGCTCCGGGGCGCGGCGGGACGGGCGCGGGCGCGGCCTCGTCCAAGGGTCCGGTCAGCGTGCCGGGCGGCACGTCGAGGACCTCTTCCAGGAGCGCGACGGCGGCGCGGGAGCGGGGGCGGCTGCGGCCGCGCTGCCAGTAGCTGAGCGTGGCCACGCTGACGGCCAGCCCGCGCCGGCCGAGCCGGTGGCGGATCCGCTCCAGGGTCAGCCCGCTCGCCTGGACGGCCTGCCGGAACGCCACGGCGAACTCCACGGCCGGATCGTACCGGCCGATCCGGCGCCGAGTCAGGCATCCAGCGCAGATCCGGCACGCACCGACAAGTCCGGCGACTCCGGCGCCGCAAGGCGAGGGGAACGGCCGGCGGCTAGAACAGGATCGACATGAACGAGCCGTGCTCGGCGAAGCCGACCCGGCGGTAGGCGGCCCGCGCCCGCGTGTTGTAGTCGTTGACGTACAGCGACACCGTCGGCGCGATGCCGCGCAGCGCCTCCCGCACGACCGCCGACATGCCCGCCACCGACAGGCCCTGCCCGCGCAGGTCCGGCGGCACCCACACGCCCTGCACCTGGCACGCGCGCGGGGTGACGGCGCCGACCTCCGCCTTGAACATCACCCGGCCGTCCTCGATCCGGGCGAACGCGCGGCCGTCGCGGATCAGCTCGGCGACCCGCGCCCGGTACAGCACTCCCCCGTCGCCGCTGTTCGGGGAGACGCCGACCTCCTCGGTGAACATCGCGACGCAGGCCGGGTAGAGGACGTCGAACTCCTCCATCCGCACCCGGCGGACGCCGGGGTCGGCCGGCACGTCCGGGACGGCGGAGGTCGCCATCACCGGCTGCGCCGCGCGGACGGCCCGGGGCGGTCCCCAGTACGGCGCGAGGATCTCCCACAGGTCGCCGACCGCGCCGACCGGCCCGACGATCGACGAGCAGCGGCGGCCCTGCGCCTGCGCCCGCTCGGCGAACGCGCGGACCGCCTCCGGCCCGGCGGCGACCGGGATCAGGTTGGCGCCCGAGTAGCACAGCGCGGACAGTCGGCCGTCGCGCAGGTAGCCCCACATCTGGGCGCCGAGGCGGCGCGGGTCGAGCCCGGCCGCGTGCACGCGGGAGCCGACGAACACGTTGGCCACCGGGTCGGCGTCGAGGATCGCGAGCGCCTCCGCGCGGTACCGGTCGTCGAGGACCCGTACCGGCAGCGACCCCAGCATGCGCACGGCTACCGGCCCCCCGGCGAGGCCGGGCCGCGCCCGGCTCGGCCCGGCGCGGCGTACTGCACTGTCAGCACCACGCTGACAAGCCTATGACGTCCCGGCGCCTCGTACCTCCACCGGCTCCCCCACCGGCGGTTTCACTTGTGGGTGGCGGTGTGGTGGGACCTGCCGTGCTTGGTGGCGGAGCTCGGCTCGGGCGGCGCCGGGGCCTTGCAGGTGGCGTCCGGGCCCGGCCGGTCCTTCGGCAGGGCGCCCTTGCCGAGGTAGGCGGCGACCTTGCGGTCGATGCACTTGTCGCCCGACAGCGTCACCCCGTGGTTGCCGCCTCCGGCCTGGACGAGCAGCCGGGACGTGGGGAAGAGGCGGTGCGTCTCGAGCGCGCCCGGGTACGGGGTGGCGGCGTCCTCGGTGCCCTGCACCAGCAGCATCGGCGCGAGCGACGACCCCGCCCCCACCCGCGGCGGCGGCCCGCCGGGCACGCCCCAGAACGCGCAGGGCGCGTTGTACCAGGTGTTGCTCCAGGTCTCGAACTTGTAGCCCTCGTGGTACAGGCGTTCGCTGTCGCCGTGCCAGCGCTGCCAGTCGCGCGGCCAGGCCGCGTCGCGGCACTGGACGGCGCTGTAGACGGCGTAGTTGTTCTGGTCGAGCCACGACGGCGGCTGCCACGCCTTGCGGAGCGGGCCCGGGTCGTGCCGGACGGCGTACGCCGACAGCGCGGCGGCGTGCGCGGCCCAGCCGTAGTCGCCGTAGCCGTCGGCGAGGAAGGTGTCGTCCAGCTCGTCCGCGCCGATCCTGCCGTCGATCGGCTTGGCCTTCAGCGCGGCGCGGGCGCGGTCGTAGGCGCCGGCGACCTGGCCCTCGCTGCGTCCGAGCTTGTAGATCGCGTGGTGCCGGGCGACCCAGGTGAAGAACGCCTTGATCCGCTTCTCGAAGGCGACGTTCTGGTCGATGTTGTCGCCGTACCAGACGCCGCTGGGCTTGACGACGCTGTCGAGCACCATGCGGCGGACGCGGCCGGGATACGTCGAGGCGTACACGGCGCCGAGGTAGGTGCCGTAGGAGTAGCCGAAGTAGTTGATCTTCTTCTGGTGCAGCGCGCGCCGGATCGCGTCCATGTCGCGCACCCAGTCGGCGGTCCCCATGTGCGGCAGGACCGTGCGGTACCGCTTGACGCAGTCGCGGGCGTAGGCGCGGGCCCGCTGCTTCCACGCCCGTTCGGCCGCGGCGTTCTCCGGGACGCTGTCGGGACGGGCGCGCCCCGGGTCCTGGTAGCTCTTGCCGCACACCAGCGCGGGCCGGCTCGCGCCCACGCCGCGCGGGTCGAACCCGATCCAGTCGTAGGACGCGGCGACGCTCCGCGGCATCGCCGCGTGGAAGACGCCCGCGAGGTCGCGGCCGTGCGCGCCGGGCCCGCCGCGGTTGAGCAGCACGACGCCCTGGCTCTTCTTCGCGGTGTGCCGGGCGCGGGACAGCGCCAGGGTGATCTGCTCGCCGCCGGGATGCGCGTAGTCGAGCGGCACCCGCAGCGTCGCGCACTGCAGGCCCTTGAGGCGGCCGCCCTCGACCGGGTCCTTGGCGGGGCAGGCGTGCCAGGCGAGCCCGGAGGGCCGGGGCGCGGGGTCGGGACCGGGCCGTGCGGGGGCGGCGGACGCGGGGGCCGCTGCGGCGCCGGCGACGGCGAGGGTGACGGCGGCGGCCGTCCCGGCGGCGGCCCTTCTTCCAGCGTGGTTCAGCACCCCCGCTTTCTACCTGCGCGCCCGCGCGCGTCGCGGGAACCGCGGGGTTCGCGCGATTCCGCCCGAAAACGGATCTCGCGGCGTGCCCGTCCGCCAAGGGACGGGCACGCCGCGAGCGTCACGCGGTGAAGCGGGGCGTTACCGCCGGCCGACCGGCAGGTCCTTGCCCGGGACGGCGCCGGCGGCCTTGGCCGTCATCGCCGTCGGGTTCGGGTCGTTCAGCGCCGGGACGGCGTTGCAGTAGGCGTCCGCGCCCTTGCTGCTCTTCGGCAGCGCGCCGTTGTCGAGGTAGGCGGCGACCTTGTCGTCCAGGCACGCGTTGCCGTTCAGCGTGTTGGCGTGGGTCTTGCCGCCGACCTCGAGGACGAGCCGCGAGGACGGGAACACCTTGTGCATGTTGTAGCCGCCGGCGACCGGGGTCGCGGCGTCCTGCGACGACTGCACCAGCAGCATGCCGGGCAGGCTCTTGCTCGCCTTCAGCTTCAGCGCGGGCCCGCCCTGGAACGGCCAGAACGCGGCGGGCGCGTTGAACCAGACGTTGCTCCACGTGTTGAAGTGGTAGCCCTGCTTGTAGAGCTTGGCCGCGTCGTTGTGCCACTTGTTCCAGTTGTGCGGCCACTTGGCGTCGGCCGCCTGGACGGCGTTGTAGGTGACGAAGTCGTTGTCCTCGCCGCCGGTGTTCAGCCAGTCGAGCAGGCCCGAGGCGTCCTTCTTGTTCGCCCAGTCCGACAGGGCCTGCGCGAACGGGATGTAGTAGCCGGTGTTGTAGCCGGCGGTGAGGACGATGTCGTCCAGCTCGTCCGGGCCGATCTTGCCGGCGATCGGGGACTTCTTCGCCGCGGCGCGGATCGCGTAGTACTTGGCCTCGACGGCCTTCTCGGACTTGCCGAGGTTGTAGACCGAGTCCCACTTGCCGGTCCACGCCCACCAGGACTTCATGTTCCGCTCGAACGCCTTGTCCTGCTCGAGCTGGGCGTCGTACCAGACCGTCTTCGGGTTGACGTTGCCGTCCAGGACCATGTGCTTCACGCGGTTCGGGAACAGCGTGGCGTAGGTCGCGCCGTAGTAGGTGCCGTAGGAGAAGCCGTACCAGCTGAGCTTCTGCTGGCCGAGCGCGGCGCGGATGGTGTCGACGTCGCGGGCGGCGTCGGTGGTGCGCATGTGCGGCAGCATCCAGCCCCACTTGCGCTGGCAGTCCTGCGCGTACTTCTTGGCCTTGGCCTTCCAGACGGCCTCTTCCTTGGCCGAGTGCGGGACGTAGTCCGGCCGCACCGGGTCGTACCAGGTCTTGTCGCAGCTCAGCGACGGCTGGCTGGACCCGACGCCGCGGGGGTCGAAGCCGATGATGTCGTACTTGGCGGCGGTGGCGGCGTGGCCGACGCCGCCCATCCAGCGCGCCAGGGCGGGCGCGTACTCGATGCCGGTGCCGCCGGGGCCGCCCGGGTTGACGAACAGCACGCCCTGGTAGTTCTTGTCGTCGGTGTGCTTGTAGCGCGACACCGCGATGGAGATCTTGCGGCCGTTCGGGTGCCGGTAGTCGAGCGGCACCTTGACCTGGGCGCACTGGGCCTTGTTCATCGGGTCGTCCGGCCCGGTGACCTCGCACTTGCCCCAGTTGATGCCGCTCGCCGCGACCAGGCCGGCCCCGGACGGGCCGGTGGCGGCGTTCGCGGAGACGGCGGCGACGGTGCCGCCGGCCGCCACGGCGGCGGCGGCCGTGACGATGACGATCCTCTTCACTTGACCCCCTCGGATCGGCGGCTCCGGAGCCCCGGTCGGGCTCGGAGGGGGGAGCAGCGCCGATGATGCGGATGCGTGAGTTGCGTGGAGATTGTGGCGGTTCTGGGCGATATGGCGGGAGAGTCGTTCGCGACCAGATGCGAAATCGTGACAAGATCCACGAATGTTCGTGATGTTGGCCCGCGCCGGCGGCACCGGCGCCCGGCCGGCATGCGAAGAGGGCCCCGGGGATCGCTCCCCGGGGCCCTCCCCGGACGTTCCGCGGCCGGCTGGATCAGCCGGTCACGGTGTTCAGCGGATGACGTCGTCGGTCAGCCGCGCCACCTTCGTCGCCGTCGTGGACAGCGACTTGGCCTTGGCGGACGTCTGCGCCGGCGGCACCGGGTCGCCGAGCTGCGGGACGTGCGTGATGGACTGCCCCGGACGCTCCCCGGTCAGGAAGTACCGGTCGAAGATGGCGTCCACGGCCGCCGAACCGCGGTGCACGATGCAGTGCGTGCGGTCGCCGTCCTGGATCACCAGCTGCGAGCCCTTCAGCCGGCGGTGCATGTCGAGCGCGCCGGCGAGCGGCGTCGCCGCGTCCTCGCTGCCCTCGAACTGCAGGATGTTGCGCGGCAGGTCGCGGTTGCGCCCCACGTCCACCGGCGTGCCGGCCTTGGCGGGCCAGGTGAGGCACGGCGCGTTGAACCACACGTTGCTCCACGTGAGGAACGGGTGCTTCCGGTTGATCCGGACGTTGTCCCGCTCCCACTTCGGCCAGCCCGGCCACTGGACGTCGGTGCACTGCACGGCGTTGTAGACGGCGAACTCGTTGTCGTCCGCACCGCCGGTCGTCTGCGCGCCGAACGTGCCCACGAAGGTGGCGGCGTCACCGGTCTTGTAGGCCTCCAGGCCCACCGCGTAGCCGTTCCACAGCGACTGGCTGCGGCGGTACGCGGCGTTCTGGATCGCGTCGGTCAGCTCGTCCGGGCCGACGGCGAACTTCTGGCCGCTGCTCGGGTCGGTGTAGTACACCGGCTTGGTCTTGAGCGTCGCGCGCAGCTTGTAGAAGAACGAGCGCACCGTGCTCTGCGTCTTGCCCAGGTGGTAGACCGAGTCGTACTTGGCGATCCACCCGAAGTAGTAGTCCATGTTCTTGTCGAACTGGACGTCCTGGTCCAGGTTGGCCTGGTACCACACGCCCTTCGGGCCGACATTGCCGTCCAGCACCATCCGGCCCACGGTCTTCGGGAACATCGTCGCGTAGACCGAGCCGAGGTAGGTGCCGTACGAGGCGCCGTAGTAGTCGAGCTTCTTGTCGCTCAGCGCCTTGCGGATCGACTCCATGTCGCGCACGGAGTCGGTCGTCTTGATGTGGTTCATCAGGCCGATCTTGTCGGCCTTCTTGCACGCGTCCGTGTAGCCCTTGGACTTCTTCAGCCAGACGGAGACCGAGGCGCGGTCACCGGTGCCGTAGTCGGGCCGGGGGGCGTTGGTGTAGTTCGGGTCGCAGCTGAGCGCCGGGACGCTCATGCCGACGCCGCGCGGGTCGAACCCGATGACGTTGTAGGCGTCCTTCAGCGCGGCGGAGTTCTGCGCGAACACCCGCGGGCCGAACAGCGCGCCGCCGCCGCCCGGGCCGCCCGGGTTCACCAGCATGTCGCCCTTGGCGGCGCCGGTGCCGGTGTGCGGGGTGCGGGTCAGCTGCAGCGTGATCTTCTTGCCGTTCGGCTGCGCGTAGTCCAGCGGCACCTGCAGCTCGCCGCACTGCACGATCTTGGAGACCGGGTACAGCCCGTCGTACAGGTCGTGGACCTGCTGGACGAAGTCCGCCGGGCAGGCGTGCCACTTGACCGCGGCGGGGTCGAAACCCCGGGCCGCGGAGGGGCCCGCGGCCTGTGCGCTCGCGGTGCCGAGCCCGGTCAGCCCGAGCCCGGCCACCGCGGCCACGACGACAGTCCTCTTCACATATCCCCCTAACCTGTCGACTCGGATGAGTCAGACATTTGGGTAAACAAGTGAAGATTGTTGTCCTACGGACAAGTCGGACGACAGAGCTTGTCGTGAGCAGATGCCGAATCGTGACAAGATCCACGGAACTTTGTGATCAGCGCGAACGTCCCGTTTCCGGGCGTTCCGCCGGTCGCCCGCGCGGCGGGCGGCGCGGCGGCGGGCGCCGGCACCCGCGTCGACCGGCCACAACGCGAAAAAGGGCCCTCGGGCTCATCACCCGAGGACCCTTTTAGGTCCGTCCAAGACCGCCTACACGGCCACGGCCGTCACGTCACGCCCCCTCGGCGCACGACACGGCGCACGACACGGCGCGCGACGCGGCGCCGATGCGTCAGCTCACCACGACCTGCGCGCCCGGGCCGGACACCGACCCGTCCTCGCCGATCTCGATGCCCATGTCGTCGGCGATGCGCATGGCCTCCTCGATCAGCGTCTCCACGATCTGCGCCTCCGGCACCGTCTTGACGACCTCGCCCTTGACGAAGATCTGGCCCTTGCCGTTGCCGGACGCGACGCCGAGGTCGGCCTCCCGCGCCTCGCCGGGCCCGTTCACGACGCAGCCCATCACCGCGACGCGCAGCGGCACCGGGAAGTCCTTCAGGCCCGCGGTGACCTGCTCGGCCAGCGTGTACACGTCCACCTGCGCGCGCCCGCACGACGGGCACGACACGATCTCCAGGCCGCGCTGGCGCAGCCCGAGCGACTCCAGGATCGCCGTGCCGACCTTGACCTCCTCGACCGGAGGCGCCGACAGCGACACCCGGATCGTGTCGCCGATCCCCTCGCTCAGCAGCGCGCCGAACGCCACCGCCGACTTCACCGTGCCCTGGAACGCGGGCCCCGCCTCGGTGACGCCGAGGTGCAGCGGGTACTCGCACGCGGCGGCGAGCTTGCGGTACGCCTGGATCATCACGACCGGGTCGTTGTGCTTCACCGAGATCTTGATGTCCCGGAAGCCGTGCTCCTCGAACAGCGAGCACTCCCACAGCGCCGACTCCACCAGCGCGTCCGGGGTGGCCTTGCCGTACTTCTCCAGCAGCCGCTTGTCCAGCGAGCCGGCGTTCACCCCGATCCGGATCGGCACGCCCGCGTCCTGCGCGGCGCGCGCGATCTCGCCGACCTTGTCGTCGAACTTCTTGATGTTGCCCGGGTTGACCCGGACCGCCGCGCAGCCCGCGTCGATCGCCGCGAACACGTACTTCGGCTGGAAGTGGATGTCGGCAATGACCGGGATCGGGGACTTCTTCGCGATCGCGGGCAGCGCCTCGGCGTCGTCCTGCGACGGCACCGCCACCCGGACGATCTGGCAGCCCGACGCGGTCAGCTCCGCGATCTGCTGCAGCGTGGCGTTGACGTCGGCGGTGAGGGTCGTGGTCATCGACTGCACCGACACGGGGGCGTCGCCCCCGACCGGCACGTTCCCGACCATGATCTGGCGCGACCTGCGGCGCGTCGCGACCAGGCTCTGCGCCTCCTGTCCGTCGCCCTCGCCGCGGACCGTCGGAATACCCAGTGAAACGCTCATCCCTCTCCTCTGACTCGCTTTGCCCAGCCTAGGCGCCCCGCATGGATGAGGTGACGGCGACCGGCATGGAATAGTGTGACCGCTCGGCTACGTACGGTAAACCTTCGCGCTCATTGCGGCATCTGCAGCGGGTTGACCAGATCCGCGAGGATCAGCAGCACGCCGAGCCCCACCAGCACCAGGACCGCCAGATACGTCAAGGGCATGAGCTTCGTCATATCGACGGTGCCCGGATCCGGGCGCCCCCGGATGCCGTTGAAGCGCACCCGCAACCGCTCGTAGGCGACCACCGCGAGATGCCCGCCGTCCAGCGGCAGCAGAGGCACGACGTTGAGCGCCCCTAGGAAGATGTTTACCGAAACGACCAGCGACAGATACAGGGCGACCTTGTCGCGGACGGTGCTGTGCGAGGAGAAGATCTGCCCCGACACCTCCGTCGCGCCGACCACGCTGCCGACCTGGCCGCCGGGCGAGCTCTGCCGCTCGGGGGTGAACAGCTTCGGGATCGCCGACGGCAGGTCCACCACGATCTGGCCCATACTCTGCACGGTCCTGCCGATGCCGCGGCTCGCGAACACCGCCGCGTTGATCGGGCCCGTCCGCTCGTAGCCGGAGCCGACGACCCGCGCCGACAGCCCGACGAACGGCTCCCCGCCGACGGCCGCCAGATGGATCCGCAGCGGCACCGGCGCGGGCGCCCCGGCGCGCTGCACGACCACCGGCACCGTCTGCCCTGGTTCGGCCTTGTCGATCGCGTCGCGCAACTCGTCCCAGTTCGCCACCGGCGTGCCGTTGAAGGACAGGACCCGGTCGCCCGCGCGCAGCCCGGCGGCCTTCGCCGGGGACTCCGGCCGCCCGCCGCCGCAGCCGTCCTGCAGCCGGGCCGGCACGCACGCGCTGACCTGGTCCACGGTCGTGGTCACCGTGCCGGGCTGGCGGACGCCGACCGTCATCGCCATCACCATGAGCAGCACGAACGCGAACACGAAGTTCACCACGACGCCGGCGGCGATGACGATCGCGCGCCGCCCGGCGGGCTGCCGGTAGAACGCGCGCGGCCGGTCGGCCTCGTCGACCTCCTCCAGCGGCGTGTACCCGATGATCTTGACGAAGCCGCCGAGCGGGATCGCCTTGACCCCGTACTCGGTCTCGCCGCGCGTACGGGACCACAGCGTCGGGCCGAACCCGACGAAGTACTGCGTGGCCTTCATCCCGAACCGCTTGGCGGTGAGCAGGTGCCCGCCCTCGTGGAGCATCACCGACACCAGCAGCGCGACGACGAACGCCACCGCGCCCAAGGCGAAGGCCATCCGATCCCCCTTCCGGGTTCGGTCCCGCCCGAGGGATCTCCCCCGCGCCCGGCCGGCCCCGCGGGGCTCAGCCCAGGCCGGTCGCTTCCCTGGTCCGTGCGCGCGCCCAGCCGTCGGCGGCCAGCACGTCGTCCAGCGTCAGCTCGCCGGACGCGCCGGACCCGTGCTCCTCCATTACCCGCGTGATCGTGTCGACTATCCCCAGGAACGGCAGCCGTCCGGCGCGGAACGCCTCCACACATTCCTCGTTGGCCGCGTTGTAAACGGCGGGGACCGTCCCGCCGAGCTCGCCGGCGCGGCGGGCGAGCGCGACGGCGGGGAACGCCTCGTCGTCGAGCGGGAAGAACTCCCAGGTGTGCGCCCGCGTCCAGTCGACGGCGGCCGCGGCGCCCGGAACGCGGTCGGGCCAGTCGATGCCGAGCGCGATCGGCAGCCGCATGTCCGGCGGGCTCGCCTGCGCGAGCGTCGACCCGTCGGTGAACTCCACCATCGAGTGGATCATCGACTGCGGGTGCACCACCACGTCGATCCGGTCCATCGGGACGTCGAACAGCAGGTGCGCCTCGATGACCTCCAGGCCCTTGTTGACCAGGGTCGCGGAGTTGATGGTGATGACCGGGCCCATGTCCCAGGTCGGGTGCTTCATCGCCTGCTCCGGCGTGACGTCGGCCAGCTCGGCGCGGGGCCGGCCGCGGAACGGGCCGCCGCTGGCGGTCAGCACCAGCCGCCGCACCTCGTCCGCGCCGCCGCCGCGCAGGCACTGCGCGAGCGCCGAGTGCTCGGAGTCGACCGGGACGATCTGCCCCGGCCGCGCCCGCTCCTTCACCAGCGGCCCGCCGATGATGAGCGACTCCTTGTTGGCGAGCGCGAGGGTGCGGCCCGCGTCGAGCGCGGCCAGCGTGGACGCCAGGCCGAGCGCGCCCGTCACACCGTTCAGCACCACGTCGCACGGCCACGCCGCCACCTCGGCGACCGCCTCGGGACCCGCGACGATCTTCGGGATGGCGTAGTCGCCGGAGGCGTAGCCGCGCCGCTTGGCCTCGGCGTAGAAGGCCAGTTGCAGCTCCTGCGCGGCGGACGCCTTCGCCACCGCGACGACCTCCGGGCGGAACTCCAGCGCCTGCTCGGCCAGCAGCCCGACCCGCTCACCGCCCGCCGCCAGCCCCGCCACCCGGAACCGGCCGGGTGCGCGGCGGACGACGTCGAGGGCCTGGGTCCCGATCGAGCCGGTGGAGCCGAGGACGACCAGTTCGCGTGCGGTGGGCGCTGCGGCGCCAGAGGGAGACATCACCGGACCATTGTCGGCCATCGCCGCGCGGGCCGCCCCGGCCGTTAACTCGCGATGATCTTGAACGGGTGCCGGCACGAGAGCCTTTGCCGCCCTTTTCACCTTCACTAGCAGGGACAACACCCGTCCACGCCTATAAAGGAGTGACGTGATTCGACTCCCGCCAGGGGGATGGGGACATGGACCGGACGGGCGAGCCGACGTTCGACCCGGGAACGCTGAGCACCGCTCAGCGCCTCGGCGACGCCTGCGTCGTCTGCCGCAAGAAATGGCCCCGGCCGCGCGTCCGCATCGGCCGACTGCCGGACTCGTCCGGGGTGTTCGCGTGCGACGACTGCGCACCCGCCCCGCCGGCACCCCGCACGCCGCGGGGCCCCCGGGAGCCGCTCACGAACGCCGGACGGCCGGCCGGGGAGCCGGCCGCGGCGCGGACGACGGCCATCGACGCCGTCGTCGTGGAGGTCTCTCCAGGGAGAAGGGTGACCCGGGCCTTCGGGGGGACGCCCGGGACCACCCGAGGAGCGCGCCCGGCTGGGGGCGGTCGGGCGCGCTCCACTTAATTCAAGCCCGGCCCGAGGGGCTCGCCTGGCGGCTCGCCCCTCGACCGTTCTTGGGCGAGCGCGACCTCGCTTCGCGAGCTTCCCGGTGGGGCTCGCCTTCGGCTTCGCCCCACCGGTCAGATAGCGCGCTCGCGTGCGGGCGGGGGTTGTTGCGTTCGGACGGCTGAGGTCGTTGCGCAGGTTCCGGTTCGCGTGTGGAGCCTTCTTGTTGCGTCCGGGGTGGGGCTTCAGGCCTTGGTGGACTCGATCCAGGTCTTCGTCCACTCGGCGTAGTCGGTGCAGCCGGTCTTCTTGGCCTTGCCGCCGCAGACGCGGGTCGGCGCGTGGGCGAACATGATCTTGTCGATGTAGTCGCGGTCGCCGACGTGGAAGGCGCTGCAGAAGCCGGCGCGCAGGCGGTCGCCGGAGCACGCCTGCGGGTTGGCGGGGGCGACGCCCGTCCACTCGGCCACCTGCTGCTGCACGTCCGGGGACGCGGTCCACTGCAGCCACTGGTACATGCAGTTCGGGTGCTGGACGCGGGCGCCGATCATCCAGGCGTCCGCCCAGCCGGTGACGCCCTCGGCGGGCTCGGCGGCCTGGACCGGCTTGCCCGCGCGGTCCAGCACGTCCACCTGGTAGGGGCCGGCGTCGCCGAGCACGGCCGCTCCCCCGGCGAACGCGCTGATCGCGTCGGCGGGCTGCTCCCAGTACTTCAGGACGTGGGGGCGCTGCCGGGCGAGGACGCGGCCGGCGGCGGCGAGCTGGCGCGGGGTCAGCGAGTACGGGTCGCCGATCTTCAGCTTGCGGTCGTGGCCCTTGAGGTAGAGCGCCGCCTCGGCGATCGAGAGCGGGCTGTCGTGAACGACCAGCTTCCCGGAGAAGCGGCGGGCCTGCTCGGGGTCGAACAGCGCAGACCAGCTCGACGGCGGCTGGACGGTCCGGGTGTCGTACATGAGCATGTTCGCGCCCCACACGTACGGGACGCCGTAGTACTTGCCGTCCTGCTTGAGCAGGCCGCGGAGCTTCGGCTCGAGCTTCTTGTAGCCGTCCACAAGGCTGGTGTTGACCGCGGTGACCTGGTGCTCGCCGACGAGCCGGCCGGCGACCTCGGGCGGCGCGGCGACGCCGTCGTAGCGGCGGTCCTTGTCCCGCATGAGGTCGTACATCTCCTGCGGGGTCTTGACCAGCTTGACGCCCACCTTGCAGCCGGTGCGCTCCTGGAAGGGGGTGACCCAGTCGACGCGCGGGTCGGTGGTGCCGCTCTCCACCGAGCCGGGCATGGCCAGCAGGTCCAGGGAGCCCTCGCCGGGGCCGAGGGTGCTCGCCACCTTCGCGACGCCGACCGGCTCGGGGTTCTCCTCGCTGCAGGCGCCGAGGCCCGCCGCCGCCAGCACCGCGGCCGCGGCCAGCGCCGCCAGCCTCCCGACGCCCGTCCGCCGGCCGGCCCTCCGCCGCATGTCGCTCCCGATCCCCCTCCGCGGAGCCGTCCCCCTCGCGGACGGACCCATCGGCGCAGCGTAGCGCCTCCGGCACGGCGGGGCGGCTCCCGCCCCGCCCGCGGCACCGGCGGGGACGCCGCGGCACCGCCATTCACGGCGGTGCGGAGGGTCGTTCACAAGCCATTCGCCGGTTTCCGGCGGGCACTCTTCCGACTCGTGTCGCGGGGCGCCGGACTTACAGCAGATCGCTACTCGTGCAGTTCATCTGAAGGGGCCGTGCGGTTCCGGTATGCCGGACCATTCGTAAAGCCTTTTCGGTCCGTATACGAAAACGGCACGGCCCCGGGAGGACGGCGGGTGCCGGTGTCCGCGCCACACGGAGGTTGCTGGAGAGGAATGTGGCGCGGGCTGCCGCCCTTCCCGGGGCCGCGGCGCAGCCGGTGGACGTGGCGAGGTTGGGGAACAGCGGATCACCTTGCAGTGCTGCCTGGCCACGCGATCACCGGCGCCCGGCGCAGCGGCGGCGGTGTGACGCCCTCGAGACGGAGGAGATTCGAGGGACGCCGCGCGCTCTGCCGGGGGTCGCGGGACGGCCGGAGGCCGTCGTCGGCGGGGGGTCGCCTGGGTGCGGTGTGCTTGACCACCTCTATCCGTGCGATGAGGGTCTGCGGGGTGTCGGCCTCCAGGAAGTCGCCGACGTCGCGCTCGCGCGGCGGCAGCGCCCACCAGTGCCGGGTGAACGGCCCGAACCAGATCGTCCAGCCGGGGAACCGCCGGCCGAGCGCGTCGACCTCCGCGGCGTGGTCGTCAGCGGTCATGGCGCGGCTCTCCTGCCCGTCCCGTCCCACCGGTCACCGGAAACGCCGGATCCCGTTCTGACTCCGGAGCCTGACTTTTAATTTCGCCCCTTTTAATTGACAGTGCGATTGTGTCGCCCGCCACAGACCCCGTCAATGGGTGGAGCCATTATTCGTCGGGCCGCGGCGGACGGAAATCAACGACGGAAATCCACGGCCGTGGGAAAGTACCGGACGGCGGGGCCTGCCTGCCGGTTCGCACCGGGCCGGGCGGGGCGGATCACGGGGCGCAATCCCGCGTTCACCGGGGCGTCACCGGCCCGGGCTAGCGTGGCCGCCGTCCGCGTTCCGACATCGAGCAGCGGGAGGCCGTCCCGCGTGATGCCACGACTTTTTGCGCCATTTATTGCCATCTGGGCGTTTCGTCGGCATCTCCGCCATGCGCCGTTCGTTCTCGCGCTCGCGGGCGGTGCCGCACTGCGCTGGACGGCGGTGCTTGCCTACCCGCACGGGCTGTGGTTCACCGGCGACTCCTACTTCTACGTCGGGTACGCGCTGCGGCCCGCGCCGGCGCCCAGCAAGACGCTCGGATACTCGTTCCTGCTGCGCGCGCTGGAGCCGCTGCACAGCCTGACCGCCGTCGTCGTCCTCCAGCACGCCATGGGCCTGGCGATCGCCGTGATGGCGTACGCGGTGCTGTGCCGTGCCGGGCTGCCGTCCTGGGCGTCCGCCCTGGCCACGCTGCCGCTGCTGTACGACGCGTACCAGATCGAGCTCGAACACCTGCTGATGTCCGAGACGCTGTTCATGTTCCTGATCGCGGGCGCCCTGACGCTGCTGCTCTGGCGCGTCCGCGACGGGAGGGGCCCGCCCTGGTGGACGGCCCTGGCCGCCGGCCTGCTGCTCGGCTACGCGGTGCTCGTCCGGTCGGCGGGCGCGCCCGTGGTCCCGGTCGTCCTGCTCTGCCTGCTGCTGTGGCGTGGCGGGTGGCGTCCGGCGCTGGCGTTCGGCGCGGCCGCCGCGGTCCCGCTCGCCGCGTACGCGCTGTGGTTCCACGCCGAGCGCGGCACGTACGCGCTCACCACGTCCGACGGCATCTACCTGTGGGGGCGGACGGCCGGGTTCGCCGACTGCGCGAAGATGCGTCCCCCGCCGGACGAGGCGGGCCTGTGCCTGGCCCCGGGCGCCGCGGAGAGGCGCGAGGCGCCCGGTCACCTGATCTGGCGCGGCGACATCCCGCCGCGCCGGCTGCCGGAGCCCGTGGTGTCGCCGCAGGCCAACAGCACGCTGCGCGACTTCTCCATCCGGGCGATCCTCGCGCAGCCCGGCGACTACCTGGAGGCGGTCGGCGAGGGCGTAGGGCGCGCGTTCAGCCCGCACAGGTACCGCTACCCGACGTCGACGACCGAGCGGCTGTACCACTTCCCCGACCGGCCGCAGCTGTTCCCCAGCGGCCTCGCCTACGCGGTCAGGCCCGGCGCACCGGGCACCGTGCTCGCCGACGCGATGCGGTACGGGCGGACGCCGGCGCCTAGCGAAGTCGTCCAGCCGTACGCGGACCGCCTGATCGGCTACCAGAGGCACTGGTTCCTGCCGGGACCGGCGATCGGCGCCGTTTTCGCGCTCGGTGCCGTCGCCGTCCTGGGGGCGCGCGGGCGGCGCCGCGAGGTCCTGATGGTGTGGGGGTCGGCGGGGACGCTGCTGCTGTTCCCCATCGCCAGCGCCGACTTCGACTACCGCTACGTCGTCCCCACCGTGCCGTTCGCGTGCCTGGCCGTGGGCCTCGGACTCTCGGCGCTGCGCGTCCGCGCGGCCGGCGAGGACACCGGCCGCACGGACGCGCAGACCCTCAGCCGTTGGTGGGGAACCCCAGGTTCACGCCGCCGTGAGAAGGATCGAGCCAGCGTGCCGTGACGGCCTTGGTGCGCGTGTAGAAGTGCACGCCCTCCATGCCGTGCGCGTGGCTGTCGCCGAACAGCGAGTCCTTCCAGCCGCCGAACGAGTAGTACGCCATCGGCACCGGGATCGGGACGTTGACCCCGACCATGCCGACCTCCACCTCGTTCTGGAAGCGGCGCGCCGCCCCGCCGTCGTTGGTGAAGATCGCGGTGCCGTTCCCGTACGGGTTGGCGGAGATCAGCTCCATGGCCTCCTCGTACGTACCGGCCCGCACGACCGCGAGCACCGGGCCGAAGATCTCGTCCTTGTAGGCGTCCATCTCCGGGGTGACGTGGTCGAGGACGGTCGGGCCGAGCCAGAACCCGTCCCCGCCGCCGCCGAGGACGGGCGTCTCGCGGCCGTCGATCGCGAGGGTCGCGCCCTGCGCGACGCCGCTGTCGAGGTAGGAGGCGACCTTGTCGCGGTGCGCCCCTGTGACCAGCGGACCCATCTCCGACTCGGGGTGGTCGCCGGGGCCGATCCTGAGCTTGGCGACCCGCTCGCGGATCTTCGCCATCAGCTCGTCACCGACCGGGTCGACGGCGACCACGACGGAGATCGCCATGCAGCGCTCCCCCGCCGAGCCGAAGCCCGCCGACACCGCCGCGTCCGCGGCGAGGTCCAGGTCGGCGTCCGGCAGCACCAGCATGTGGTTCTTCGCGCCGCCGAGCGCCTGTACCCGCTTGCCGTTCGCCGCGGCCGTCCCGTAGATGTACCGGGCGATCGGCGTGGAGCCGACGAAGCTGACGGCCTTCACGTCCGGGTGGTGCAGCAGCCCGTCCACCGCCGCCTTGTCGCCGTGGACGACGTTGAACACCCCGTCCGGCAGGCCCGCCTCGGCCCACAGCTCCGCGATCCGCACCGACGCCGACGGGTCCTTCTCCGACGGCTTGAGCACGAACGTGTTCCCGCACGCGATCGCCACGGGGAACATCCACATCGGCACCATCGCCGGGAAGTTGAACGGGGTGATCCCGGCGACCACGCCGAGCGGCTGCAGGATCGAGTACGCGTCCACCTTCGTGGACACGTTCTCCGAGAACCCGCCCTTGAGCAGGTGCGGGATGCCGCAGGCGAACTCCACGACCTCCAGTCCGCGCGCGACCTCGCCCGCCGCGTCCGACAGCACCTTGCCGTGCTCGGCGGAGATCAGCGCGGCCAGCTCGTCGCGATGCGCGGCCACCAGCTCGCGGAACCGGAACAGCACCGACGTCCGCTTGGACAGCGAGGCGTCCCGCCAGCCGGGGAACGCGGCCTTCGCGGCGGCGACGGCCGCGTCCACCTCGGCGGCGGACGCGAAGTCGACCTGCCCGGCGACGCGTCCGGTCGCGGGCTCGTAGACGTCGCCGCGCCGGGCGGCGTCCCCGTCGAACGGCTTGCCGCCGATCCAGTGGGTGATGTGCTTGCTGTCGGTCATCAGGCGGTCTTTCCGGTTGCGGTCTTCGCGGTGTCCGCGGTGACGGACTCCAGCGAGGCGATCAGGATGCCGAGGCCCTCCAGGGCCTCCGCGTCGGTCAGGGTGAGGGGCGGTGCCATGCGCACCACGTTGCCGTACAGGCCGCCCTTGCCGACCAGCAGCCCCCGCTCGCGGGCCGCCTCCATCAGCGCGGCGGCCAGCGGCGGGCTCGGCTCGCCGGTCTCCGGGTCCGCCAGCTCGATGGCGAACATCAGGCCCTTGCCGCGGACGTCCTTCACGACCGGGAACCGCGCCGCCGCCTCCCGCAGCCCGCCGATGATGGTCGCGCCCTGCTTGGCGGCGTTGGCCTGCAGGTCGTGGTCCAGGACGTAGTCGAGGGTCGCGTTCGCCGCGGCCATCGAGACCGGGTTGCCACCGAACGTGGAGATCCCGACGGCGTGCAGGCAGTCCATCAGGTCTCCGCGCGCGACGACGCCGCCGACCGCGAACCCGTTCCCGAGGCCCTTGGCGAACGTCATCATGTCGGGCGTCACGCCGTGGTTGTCGATGCCCCAGAAGCCCTGCCCGGTCCGTCCCCACGCGGTCTGCACCTCGTCGGAGATGAACAGGATGCCCGCCTCGTCCAGGACCTCCTTGTAGGCGGCGAACAGCCCGTCCGGCGGCATGGTGAACCCGCCGACGCCCTGGATCGGCTCGGCGATCAGCGCGGCGACGTCCCCGCCGGTCGCGGTCGCGAGGACGTGCCGCAGGTCCTGCACGCACGCGTCGACGTACGCCTCGTCGGACATCCCGGCGAACTGCGGGAGGTGGCGGTCGGCGCCGTGCAGGAAGTGCACGTTCAGCGGCGAGTAGGACAGGTTCGTCCAGGCGCGGTTGCCGGTGATGCCCGTCGCGCCGAACGAGCGGCCGTGGTAGCTCTGCCGCATCGCCAGGACCTGGTCGCTGCGGCGCGCGTACGCGGCGAGCAGCAGCGCGGTCTCGTTCGCCTCCGTTCCGGAGTTGGCGAAGAACACCTTCGCGTCCGGGATGCCGGACAGCCGGGCGATCTTCTCGGCCAGCTCGACCTGGCCGCGCAGCAGGTAGGCGGTGGAGGTGTGCACGACGCCGGTGGCGAGCTGGCGCTCCACCGCCTCCCGCACCTCGGGCACGTCGTACCCGATCATGTTGGTGAGGATGCCCGTGAAGAAGTCGAGGTAGGTCTCCCCCTCGGCGTCGGTCACGCGGTTTCCCTTGCCGCCGACGATCTCGATGGGGTCCTGGTAGTTGAGCGCCATCCAGGACGGCATGACCGCCCTGTGGCGCCGGAGCAGGTTCGCGTGTTCCGACATGGCCCAAGTCTCGTTCCGGCGGGACCGCGGGGCCAGCGGCAGAGTGTCACGACAGCGGGCCGCCGGTTGACGGAGTGGAACGCGCGGCACCCGCACCCCTCCCCCGGCGCCGACATCCTGTAAACCGGACGGGCGCTCCCGTTGACAGCCTGTCGGATATCATCGCGGGCGATGCTGCCCACACTCGACGACGTCCTCCAGCTCGACGCGGTCCGCCGCGGGCAGCCGCACGTCGTCGCGGGCGCCGACCGCACCGGCAACCTCGTCCGCTGGGTCCACGTCGCCGAGGTCACCGACATCGCGCACCTGCTGCATGGCGGCGAGCTCGTCCTCACCACCGGCATCGCGCTGCCCGACGAGCCGGAGCGGCTGCGCGCCTACATCGCCGAGCTCGCCGACGTCGGCGTCAGCGGCCTGATGATCGAGCTGGGCCGGCGCTACGCCAGCCGGCCGCCCGCCGCGCTGGTCGCCGCCGCCGAGGACCTCGGCCTCCCCGTCATCGTGCTGGCGCACGAGCCGGCGTTCGTGGACATCACCGAGTCCGTGCACGCCCGGATCGTCCAGGAGCAGTTCGCTGAGCTGCGCGCCTCCGAGCAGCTGCACGAGATCTTCACCCAGCTGTCGGTGGAGGGCGCCTCCACCGACGAGGTCGTCCGGCAGGTCGCCGCGATCGGCGGGCACCCGGTCGTGCTGGAGAACCTCTCGCACCGGGTGCTGGCCGCCGACGCCGACGGCCGCGACCCCGCCGAGCTGCTGTCGGCGTGGGAGACCCGCTCGCGCGCCGTCCGGCTCCGCACCCGCACCGGCTACGACGCCGCGTCCGGCTGGCTCGTCACCACGGTCGGCGCCCGCGGCGAGGACTGGGGCCGGCTGATCATCGTGCTCGGCTCGCCGCCGTCGCCGCGCGAGACCGTGCTGGTCGAGCGGGCCGCGACCACCCTCGCGCTCGGCCGGCTGCTGGACCGGCACGCCGAGAGCGTCGAGCGGCAGGCGCACGGCACGATCATCGCCCGGATCCTCGCGCACGCCTACTCCGACCCGCAGGAGGCCGCCGCCCGCGCCCGCGCGCTCGGCGTGCCGCTGTCCGGGCGGCGGCTCCTCGGCGCCGTGCTGCGCCACCGCGGCCCCGCGCACACCGCGCGCGGGGCCGCGCCGCCCGTCGGCGAGTTGTCGGCGCTCGCCGAGACGGCCGCCGCCGCCTGCCGGGACGCCCGCCTCGCCGCCCTCGTCGGCGTGCTGGACGAGGGCGGACCGCAGGCCCGCGTCGGCGTGCTCGCCTCGCTGCCCGCCCGCGCCGACGCCGAGACCGCGCTCACCGAGGTCGCCACCCGGATCCGCAAGCAGTCCGGCGGCGACACCGTGATGGCCGCCGGATCGGTCGTGGAGACGATCCGCGACGTCCGCCGCTCGTTCCTGGAGGCCGAGCAGGTCGCCGACGTCGCCGCCCGCGGCGCGGGGAGCCGGCTGTTCTACCGGCTGCCCGACCTGCGGCTGCGCGGCCTGCTGCACCTGCTGCGCGACGACGCCCGCGTCCAGACGTTCGTGGAGCGCGAGCTCGGGCCGCTGCTGGAGTACGACGCGCAGCGCGGCAGCGACCTGACCCGCATCCTGGAGCTGTACCTGGAGTCCGGGCGGAACAAGGCCGTCGCGGCCCAGCAGGCCCACCTGTCGCGCCCGGCCTTCTACGAGCGGCTGCGGCGCATCGAGCGGGTCCTCGACGCCGACCTCGACGACGTCGAGTCGTGCGTGTCCCTCCACGTCGCGCTGCTCGCGCTCAGCTCCGTCCGCTGGGAACGCTCCTGACCGGCGCGGCGGGCCGGAGATCGGCGCAAGGCGATCGGCGAACGGCGGCACCGGGGCTTACTCCGCGTTTACGCTTTCCAGCATGACGGACGCGGCGTTGCATGTTCATCGGTACGGAGATCCCTCGGAGGCGCCGCTGGTCGCCCTGCACGGGGTCACGGGCCACGGGGCCCGGTGGAGGCGGACGGCCGAGCGGCACCTCGCGGACCGGTACACCCTCGCGCCCGACCTGCGCGGGCACGGCCGCTCCCCGCACGAGCCGCCGTGGGGCGTGGAGCAGCACGTCGAGGACGTCCTCGCCGTCATGGACGCCGAGGGCCTGGAGAAGGCCGACCTCGTCGGGCACTCCTACGGCGGGATGATCGCGGTGCATCTCGCGCGGACGGCGCCGCACCGGGTGCGGCGGCTCGTCCTGCTGGACCCGGCGATCGGGCTCGACCCGGCCGGGGCGGCCGAGACCGCGCGCGGGTACATGGCGGAGGTGTCGTTCGCGGACGCCGTCGAGGCGCGGGCGTCGCTGGTGGCGCGCTGGGCCGGGGCCTCCGAGGAGTCCGTGAACGACGAGGTCGCCGCGCACCTGGAGCACGGCCAGGACGGGCGGACCCGCTGGCGGTACGAGCGGGCCGCGATCGTGGCGGCGTACTCGGAGATGGCGCGCCCGCACGTCCCGCCGCCCGCCGGCCTGCCGACCCACCTGGTGATCGCGACGCTCGCCGACCTGGTCCGGCCGGAGTTCGTGGTGGACTGCCGCGCCGCCCTCGGCCCCGCGCTGACGATCAGCGAGATCGAATGCGGCCACATGCTCTACATCGACCGGCTTGAGGAGACGGGCGCGCTGCTGCGCACATGGCTGGCACCGTGAGCGCACACTTCCTCCACATCCGGCTGCTTTGATCGCCGCATGGCAGCGAGCATCGACTACCTCGACAGGGTCGCCGGGACGGACGAGGCGCACGCCTACAAGCGCCACATGCTGGAGTCCCTCGCCGTGGAGCCCGGCCACACGGTGCTCGACGCCGGCTGTGGGCCCGGCACCGACCTGGCCGCCCTCGCGGCGGCCGCGGGACCGTCCGGCACGGTGATCGGCGTTGACCACGACCCTGCCATGGCGGACGCGGCGCGCCGCCGCACCGCGGACCTGCCGGGCGTCCGGGTGGAGCAGGCCGACGCGCACGCCCTCCCGCTGGAGGCCGGGAGCGTGGACCGGGCCCGGATGGACCGGGTGATGATGCACCTGGACGACCCGTCCCGCGCCCTCGGCGAGCTGCGCCGCGTCCTGCGGCCGGGCGGGCTGCTGGCGCTCGCCGAGCCCGACTGGCACACCCTCGCGATCGACCACCCCGATCTCGGGGCGAGCCTGGCGCTCACCCGGTTCGTCGCCGAGAACGCCAACCGCAACCAGGCGATGGGGCGGCAGGTGCCGAGGCTGGCGGAGGCGGCGGGGTTCACGGTGCTGTCGGTGCTGAACGCCGCGCCGGTCTTCCGCGACCCGGCCAAGGCCGAACAGGTGTTCGGTATCCGCCGCAACACCGGCCGCGCCGTCGAGGCGGGCCGCCTCGACCGGGACGCCGCCCGGCGGCTGCTGGATCATCTGGAGCACGGCCCGGTCATGGTGACGGCCTCGTTCATCATCGTCGTCGCCCGAGCAGAATCCGCGGCGGACCGCTAGCCCGCCGGGGCGCCTTCTTCGCGCCGCCTCCGGCCACCCGGCTGTCACCCGGGGGATGTAGTTCAGTGCACTGAGGGCACAACCATCTAGTGACACTTCGCAGTTGGGCGGGTATGCGCACGTTCGGGGTGGAAGAGGAGCTGCTGCTCGTCGACCCCGCCAGCGGCGTGCCGCAGGCCGTCTCCGGCTCCGTCGTCCAGTACGCGCGGCGGCACGCCGAGGTGCTGTTCAACGGCGGCAGGCACTCCCAGCCGCTGGAGTGCGAGCTGCAGCGCGAGCAGCTGGAGATCTGCACGCCGGTCTGCCGCACCCTCGACGAGGTGTCCGCGCACGTCCGGTCGGCCCGGCAGGCCGCGGCGCAGGCCGCGGCGGGCGTCGGGACCACCGTCGCCGCCCTCGCCACCTCCCCCGTCACCGTCCGCCCGTCGCTGTCCCCGTCGCACCGCTACCGGCGCATGTCCGACACCTACGGGACCACCATGGACGAGCAGCTCACCTGCGGCTGCCACGTCCACGTGGGCGTGGAGTCCCCGGACGAGGGCGTCGCCGTCCTCGACCGGATCCGGCCCTGGCTGCCGGCGCTGCTGGCGCTCAGCGCGAACTCCCCGTTCTGGCAGGGCGTCGACACCGGCTACGACAGCTGGCGGCACCAGGTGTGGGGGCGCTGGCCGTCCAGCGGCCCCACCGAGCTCTTCGGCTCCGCCAAGGCCTACCGGGCGACCGTCGAGGCCCTGCTGGCCACCGGCGCGCTAGTCGACGAAGGGATGATCTACTTCGACGCGCGCCTCTCCCGCCGCTACCCCACCGTGGAGATCCGCGTCCCCGACGTGTGCATGCGGGCCGACGACGCCGTGCTGATCGCCGCCCTGGTCCGCGCGATGGTCGACACCGCCGCCGAGTCGTGGCACAACGGCGAGCCGCCCGACCCCGTCCGCGCCGACCTGATGCGGCTGGCGATGTGGCGGGCCGGACGGTCCGGGCTGCGCGAGGACCTCGTGCACCCGGCGACACGCCGGGCCGCGCCCGTCGAGGACGTCGTCCGCGCGCTGCTGGACCACCTCGGCCCCGCGCTCGACCGCGCCGGCGACCTGGAGACCGCCACCCGGCTGCTGCACGGCCTCCTGGAGCACGGCAACGGCGCCCAGCTGCAGCGCGCCGTCTACGCCCGCACCCGCGACGTGACCGCCGTCGTCGCCGACGCCGTCGGCCGCACCACCGCCTGAACGCTCAGGAGCGGGCGCGGCCGAGCAGGCGCAGCAGGCCCGGGTCGGTGGCGAACAGCCGGTCGATCTCCCCGGCGCCGACCCGGTCCGCGAGGATCTGCAGGGCGATGTCCTGCCGGACGTACTCGGCCGCCATCAGCGCGACCGCCGGGTCGGCGGTGTAGATCCCCCACGCCGCGCCCTCGCCGAACCCGCCGACGACGGCCTCCCGCCGGTCGCCGACGACCACCAGGAGCCGGTAGCCGAGATCCTCCAGGACCGCCTCAGGCGCGGAGTATCTGTGCTGGTAGACGGCCCCCGGACCGGCGCCGCCGAACGGGTCGGCGTCCTCGCCGAACGAGACCACCGACACCTCGACGTCCCGCTCGGCGGCGTCCACGACGGCCTCCCGCAGCCGCCGCATCTCCTCCGGCCACACCGACATGACCAGGCCGCGCCGGGCACCGGCGATCACGTCCTCCGCCCGGTCGAGCATGGCCTCGGCGTCCTTCAGGCCGTGGATCAGATGGCCCTCCGGCGCCGCCGCCACCGCGGGCAGCGCCGACCGCAGCACCGTCACCGACCCGTCGAACTCGCGCCGCATCCGGTCGAGCAGCGCCTCGGGCGGCAGCGGCAGGTACTCGGTCGCGTCGGACGATCCCCGCAGCTCGTAGGCGGCGCCCCGCGCGACCAGCTTCCCGAGCGTCTCGTACACCGTGCTGCGCGGCACCCCGGACCGCTTCGCCACCTCGTACCCGTTGACCGGCCTGCCCGCCCCGACGAGCGCCACGTACGCCTTGGCCTCGTATCCGGACATGCCGAGCCGCTGCAGATGCTCAAGGACGTCCCGCGCGCTCACCGCCGCAATGCTAGTTCTTCGGCCGTCCCCCGTCGCCGGACCATGGGTGCCAGAATCCGGGGATGGAGCGGCGGTTGGACGACGCGGCGCTGGAGATGTCCCCGGTGGTGGCCAACTGCGCCATGAACCGGGAGCGGACGCTCGCGTCGTACGGGCGGGAACTAGGGCTCGACGTGCTCGCGGAGATCGGCGGCGGCTGGCTGGACCTGTGCTGCGGCGCGGGGCGCGCGCTAGCCGAGGCCGCGGCTCGGCGGCCCGGGGCGCGGATCACGGGTGTCGACCTTGCGGGGCACTTCCTCCCGGCGGCGAGCGCCGTGCACCTGGTCACGGCGTCGGTCGCGGAGTGGTCGCCGGACGCGTCGTACGACCTGATCACCTGCGTGCACGGGCTGCACTACGTCGGCGACAAGCTGGGCGTGCTCGCCCGCGCCGCGTCGTGGCTCGGCCCGGACGGCCTCCTCGTGGCGAACTTCGAGGTGGCGAGCGTCCGGCTCGCCGGCGGGGCGCCGGGCGGCCGGAGGGTCGCGGCGGCGCTGCGCGAGGCGGGGTTCCGCTACGACGGGCGGCGCCGCCGGATCTCGCTGCGCGGGCCGCGCGAGGTGCGGCTCCCCTACCGCTACCTGGGCGCCGACGACCGGGCCGGGCCCAACTACACGGGGCAGGCCGCGGTCGACTCGTTCTACGAGCCCGACCCAGTAAGCGTTCGCTGACCCTCGTGTCAGGAGCGCCGGTCGGCCTCCCTTACGATCGGCGCCATGGCCTCCCCTCTCGACTGGACCCCGCCGTCCGACGCGCTGATCCGCACCGCGAGCCTGGCGCTGGAGCCGTGGCGCGCGTACACCTCGCCCGTCTTCCACGGTCTGGAGAACGTGCCGCGGGAAGGCCCGGCGCTGCTGGTCGGCAACCACACGGTGTACGGGGTCGTCGACGCGCCGCTGATCTTCTTCGAGATCCACCGGCGGCGCGGGGTGTGGGTGCGGTCGCTGGCCGACCACGCGCACTGGCGGATCCCGGGCTGGCGCACGGTGATGGACATGGGCGGCTCCGTCGACGGGACGCGCGACAACTGCCGCGCCCTGCTGCGGGACGGGCAGATGGTCGTGGTGTTCCCAGGGGGCGCGCGGGAGGCCACCCGCGACCGTGCCGACCGGTACCGGCTGCAGTGGGAGGGCCGGCTGGGCTTCGCCCGCCTCGCCGTGGAAGCGGGCTGCCCGATCATCCCGTTCGGGTCGGTCGGGGTGGAGGAGATGTTCACCACCGTGCTGGACCCGGGCAGCCCGCTGCTCGCCCCGGCCCGGCTGCTCGGCCGCGCCGTCCTCGGCGAGCGCGGCCGGCGCGACGACGTGCTGATGCCGGTGTCGCGCGGCGTCGGGCCGACGCCGATCCCGCGCCCGCAGCGGCTCTACTTCGGCTTCGGCGAGCCGATCGACACCTCCCTGTGGGCCGGCCGCGCCGACGACGACCGGGCGGTCACCGAGGTGCGCGACCTGGCCCGCAAGTCCGTCGAGGAGATCATCCACGGGCTGCGCGCCGAGCAGCGCGACGACCCGTCCCGCACCCCGGCGGGCCGGGTCGCCCGCTCGGCCGGGCGGCTGCTGAGCCGGGCCGTCCGGGGCCGGCGCCTGGTCCTGCGGTAGGCGCCGGCCCGGATCCGCGTCAGGCCGCGTGCGCGGCGCGGCGCTGGAAGGGCAGGTAGCGGTCGGCGCGGCGGGGCCGCGAGGGCAGGCCGGTGGACTCGACCGCGAGGACGCGGTCGAACCGGAAGGCCCGCACGCCGCGCCGCATGCGGCACCAGCCGACGAGGTACCAGTGGTCGCGGTGGACGAGGCAGGTGACGGGCTCCACCTCGCGGATCGTCACGTTCGCGCCGGCGTCGCCGTAGCAGAGCCGGACGACCCGGTGCTCGGTGATGGCCGCGGCGATGACGCGCGCGCGGTCGGCGGTGGAGGCGTCCAGGGGCGCGGTGAGGGTGGCCAGGGTGGCGGCGACCACGTCGTCGCCGCCGGCCGGGTCGAGGAGGGTGCGCAGGGCGCGGCGGGCGGTGGCGGCCTGCGGGCCGGCGCCGAGGTGCGCGAGGGAGAGCGCGAGGGCCGCGATCTCGGCGGCGGTGAGCACGGTGTGGTCGAGGACGGTGCCGGCCGCGCCGTGCGCGGGGGTGGTCCGAAGGTGCGTCGCAACGTTCGCCATGGTTCGATCATACGTTCGAACACTGACATTTCGCAGTGGCCGGGACGCCCGGAAAGCGTCACCTGACGCACGGCGGGCGACCCGGGGCGCTCCGAACGCGCACCTGCTTGAGATGCCCACGGTGCATGGGGAACACTGTGCCCCAAAACGTGCTCTATTCGGGGGAATCGGGGGCGAACACATGATCGTGGACGGGCGGTGAACGACGCATGGGCGGCCCGGCCTCCGTTGGACCGCGACGGGGCGGACCGGGCGCTGGCGCATCTGCGCGACGAGAAGGAGCGCATCAGCACCGCTCTGCTCGAACTGGAGGGGCACCAGGGGTACCAGCTGCTCGACGGTGCAGCGCTGGACGGCAAGACCCGGCGCCTACAGGCCGAGGTGCGCGCGCGCATGGCGGAGCTGTGGGCGCTGTTCGACCACTACGGGCGCGTCCTCGGTGAGGCCGAGCAGCTGCGCGCCCGGCACTCGCGGCCGGACCGGGAGCGGCTCGCCGAGCTGACCCGGCTGCTGGCGGGCCCGTCGGTCGAGCTGCCGGCCGCGGAGGTCCCGCTCGAACGCCGGACGCTGCTGGCCGTCCCGTCCGGCGAGCGGCTGACGCTGCAGGCGGTCGTGGCGCGCATGACGCCGCTGTACGAGGACGTCGCGAAGACCGTCGCCGGGCTCGACGCCGTCTGGTCGGCGCTGCTGTCCCGGCTCGCCGACGTCGAGGCCGAGCAGCGCGCCGCCGCCGTCCTGCTGGCCTCGCTCGGCGGCACGGACCCCGACCTGGAACGGCTGACCACCGAACTGGGAACCGTGGCCGCGGTCGTGCGCGGCGACCCGCTGGCGCTGGCGAGCGGCGGCCGCGCCGACACCGGCCGGCTGGACGCGCTGCGGACCGCGCTGGCGGACGTGCGGCGCGGCCTGGAGGAGGCGCAGCGGCTCCGCGACGGCTTCGCCGACCGGATCGCCGGGCTCGGAGCCGTGCTCGACGAGCTGCGCGCGACCGAGGCGGAGGCGCGGCGCGTCCGCGACGAGGTGCGCGCGAAGATCGCCTCGCCGGTGCTGCCGGACCCGCCGGACATGTCCGCGACCCTCGCCGACCGGCTCTCGGCCGCCGGCCGGCCCCCGCACGGCACGGCCGCGCGTGCAGGCGGCTGGAACGACCTGGCCGACCGGGTCGCCGACCTGGAACGGGCGATGCGCACCGCGCTGGACCAGGCCCGCGGGGACGTCGAGGTCGTCCGGGGCCTGCTGGACCGGCGCGAGGAACTGCGCGGGCGGCTGCAGGCGTACCGGGCCAAGGCCGCCCGGCTCGGCGGGTCCGAGGACGCCGAACTCACCGCGATCTACGAGCGGGCCCGCGAGCTGCTCTGGACATCGCCGTGCGACCTGCGCGAGGCGACCGCGACGCTGGCGGGATACCAGCAGGCCATCACCTCGCGGGCGAAGGGAGCGGAACGTTGAGCCAGTGCACAGTGGCGGGCTGCGGCGGAACCATCGAGGACGGTTACTGCGTCATATGCGGCATGCCGCCCGCCGCGCCGAACCCGTCCCCCACGTCCGGTTCGCCCGCGCCCGGTTCGGGCGCACCGGACGCCTGCGCCCAGCCCGGCTGCGCCGGGACGATCGTGGACGGATACTGCGACGAATGCGGCTCCGCGGCCGCCGCGCCGGCCGCGCCGGCCGCGCAGGCGCCGCCAGGCCCGTCCGCCGGCTCCGCGCCGCCGGACGGCAAGTGCCGCCAGCCGGGCTGCTCCGGCACGATCGTCGACGGATACTGCGACGAATGCGGCTCGCCGCCCGACCAGCCGTCCGCCGCGACCGGCAGCACCGGCACCACCGGGACGACCCGGACGGGCAGCACCCGCACCGGCTCGTCGCGCTCGTCCGGACGGCGCGGGATGCTCGGCGCCGGGCTCGTCGAGGTGCCGCGCGTCCCGTACCGGGACCCGTCGTCGGCGGTGATGAGCGACCCGCAGGTCGCCGAGAGCAAGCGGTACTGCTCCAACTGCGGCGAGCCGGTCGGGCGGGGCCGCCCGGACCGTCCGGGCCGCACCGAGGGGTTCTGCCCGAAGTGCGGCACCGGGTTCTCCTTCACCCCCAAGCTCGCGTCCGGCGACCTCGTCGCCAACCAGTACCGGGTGCTCGGCTGCATCGCGCACGGCGGCCTCGGCTGGATCTACCTGGCGCAGGACGAGCGGGTCAGCAACCGGTGGGTGGTGCTCAAGGGCCTGCTGGACACCGGCGACGCCGACGCGAGGATCGCGGCGGAGGCCGAGCGCGCCTACCTCGCGGCGGTCGACCACCCCAACATCGTCAAGATCTACAACTTCGTCGAGCACCAGGGCGACGACTACATCGTCATGCAGTACGTCGGCGGCCAGTCCCTCAAGGACATCCTGCTCGAGCAGCCGCAGCCGGCCGGCGAGAAGCACCTGCCGCTCACCCGGGCCATCGCCTACGGCCTCGAGGTGCTGCGCGCGTTCGACTACCTGCACGCCAACGGCCTGGTCTACTGCGACTTCAAGCCGGACAACGTCATCCAGTCCGAGGAGGAGCTGAAGCTCATCGACCTCGGCGGCGTGCGGCGGCTGGACGACCCCGACGGCGCCATCTACGGCACGATCGGCTACCAGGCGCCGGAGATCGCCGACGTCGGCCCGTCCGTCGGCTCCGACCTCTACACGGTGGGGCGCGCGCTGGCGGTGCTGAGCTTCCCGTTCCGGGGCTACACCCGGGAGTACGCGGAGGCCATCCCGCCGCGCGAGGAGGTGCCGCTGCTCCGCGAGTTCGAGTCCTACGACCGGTTCCTGCGCCGGGCGGCGCACAAGGAGCCCGCGGAGCGGTTCCAGGACGCGGCGGAGATGGCCGAGCAGCTCACCGGCGTGCTGCGGGAGGTGCTGGCCGCCGAGGAGGGCGCGCCGTGCCCCGCGCCGTCCGCGCTGTTCGGGCCGGAGCGCTTCGCCCCGTGGATGGCGGGCGACCTCGCGGCCGCGTCCGCGCTGCCGCCCGTCCCGGCGGCGACCGCGGCGGCGACGCTGCCGGTGCCGCTGGTGGACGGCGCCGACCCGGCCGCCGCGTTCCTCGCGGGGCTGACCGCGCTGGACGACGAGCAGCTCGGCCCGGTGCTGGAGAACGCGCCGGAGCGCACGCCCGAGGTGCTGCTCGCGCTCGCCCGCGTCAAGATCGAGACGGGCCGTTCGGACGAGGCGTCGGCGCTGCTCGACGGGCTTGAGCAGAGCCTCCCCGGCGACTGGCGGGTGGACTGGTTCCGCGCCGTGGCGCTCCTCGCCGAGGGAAGGCTCGCCGAGGCCGAGCCGCGCTTCGACCGGCTGTACGGGCTGCTGCCCGGCGAGGCCGCGCCGAAGCTGGCGCTCGCCTACTGCCGCGAGGCGTCGGCGCCGGACGAGGCCGTCCGGCTGTTCGAGCTGGTGTGGCGGACCGACCAGGGCTACCTCACGGCGGCGTTCGGCCTGGGCCGGGTGCATCTGGCCGCGGGCCGCCGCGCCGCCGCGGTGAAGGCGCTGGACGCGGTTCCGAAGATCTCCATCCGGTACGTGCCCGCGCAGGTCGCGGCCGTGGCGACGGCGGTGCGCGGCCGCGCGCCCGCGGAGCTGTCGGCGGCCGACCTGGTCGCGGCGGGCGAGCGGCTGGAGGCCCTGGACCTGGACGACGAGCGGCACGACCGGCTCGCCGCCGAGATCCTGGAGGCCGCGCTCGACTGGCTGCCGTCCGGGTCCGGGAACGGTGCGCGGGGCGGTGCGCTCATGGGCGCGCCGCTCGCCGAGGCCCCGCTGCGGCGCCGGCTGGAGCGCACCTACCGGGAGATGGCGCGCCGCGCCCGCAGCCGGGGCGAGGCCCGGCTGCTGATCGACTCCGCCAACGCCGTACGCCCGAGGACGCTGCTGTGACCGACGACCCGACCGCCGACCGCGCCGCCGAGACCGCCGGCGGCACCGCCGGCGGCACGACCGCGGCCAAGCCCGCCGAGCCGACCTGCCCCGTGTGCAAGGAGGTCGTCTACCCGGGCTACGTGTTCTGCGAGAACTGCGGGCACAAGCTCGGCGATCCGCCGCCCGCGGGCCCGGACGACGCCGGCGCGGCGCCCCGGGAGGGCGCGACCATCCGGCAGAGCTCGGCCTCGCTCGCCCGGCGGCGGGCGGCCGGCGCGGAGCGCCCGTGCCCGGAGTGCGGCGGCGCGGAGATCGACGCGGACGGCTACTGCGAGCGGTGCGGCATGCGCCAGCCCGCCGAACGCGACCACGTCGAGATCGGGCTCCCGGCGGCCGGCGCGCCGGACGGCCCGGACGCGAACGGCCCCGGCGTCCTCCTCGCCGCCGGGGCCAGCGACCGCGGCAAGCGCTACAGCCGCAACGAGGACGCGCTGGCCCTCACCGCGCACGCCGCCGGCGTCGTGGCGGTCGTGTCGGACGGGGTCGGCTCCTCGCAGCGTCCGGACGAGGCGTCCCGCGCGGCCGCCGACACCGCGGCCGCGGAGCTGGCGGAGCTGCTGGACGGGGGCCGCGACCCCGAGGAGGCGACCCGCGCCGCGGCGCTGAAGGCGGCCGCCGCGGTCGCGGCGCTCGCCGCGTCCCCGGCGGAGGCGCCGTCGTGCACGTACGTGTCGGCGGTGACGCGGGGCGGGGCGCTGACCGTCGGCTGGATCGGCGACAGCCGGGCCTACTGGCTGGCCGCCGAGCGGGGCGACACGGCCGACACCGGCGGCGAGGAGACCCGGCCGGACGCGACGCGGCCGGACGGCGCCGGGCCGGACGACACCGAGCCGAACACCGGCGACACCGAGCCGAACACGGGCGACATGGCCGAGCTGGGCGCGTCCCGGCAGCTCACCGAGGACGACTCGTGGGCCGCGATCATGGTGGCGCAGGGCGCGCTGACCGAGGCCGAGGCGGAGGCGCACCCGAACGCGCACGTCATCACCGCCTGGCTGGGCGCCGACGCGGGCGAGGTCAGGCCGCACGTCGCGACGTTCCGCCCGACCGGCCCCGGCACGCTGCTGGTGTGCAGCGACGGCCTGTGGAACTACTTCCCGGCCCCCGCCGACCTGGCGTCCCTCCTCGGCGGGCCCGCAGGGGCACCCGCGAACGAGACCCCTGAGGCGGAGGGCGCACCGGCCGCCGGCGAGCGGCCCGACCCGGCCGCCGACCCGCTCGGCGCCGCGCGGGCGCTGGTCCGGCACGCCCTCGACGCCGGCGGGCGCGACAACATCACCGTCGCGGTCATCCCCTTCCCCTCGCCCCCAGTCCCCCCGCGCACGCATACCGAGAGCACGGAGCAGCACCGATGAGCGAGCAGCCGCAATTCACGATCAAGGTCGACCAGAACAAGTTCCTGCCCGCGGGCGGCCGCGAGGTGCACGCCGTCGTGTCCGTCGAGGCGACCGGCCCGGCGCTGCCCGCGCCGTCCGCGGTGGACGCCGCCGTGGTGATCATCATCGACACCTCCGGCTCGATGTCGTACCCGGACAGCAAGCTGCGCGCCGCGGTCGCCGCCGCGCAGACCGCGGTGGACACGCTGCGCGACGGCGTCGAGTTCGCGATCGTCTCCGGCTCCAACACCGCGTCGATGGTCTTCCCGCAGCAGCCCGGCCTGGTCAGGGCCGGTGACGGCAGCAGGCGGCGGGCCAAGGACGAGCTGAAGCGGCTGAAGGCGTCCGGCGGCACCGCGATCGGGTCGTGGCTGCGGCTCGCGGCCCAGATCTTCGACGCCCGCCCCGGCGCGATCCGGCAGGCGATCCTGCTGACCGACGGCAAGAACCAGCACGAGACGCCCGAGCAGCTGAACGCCGCGCTCGCGCACTGCGAGGGCCGGTTCGTCTGCGACTGCCGCGGCATCGGCACCGACTGGGAGGTCGCCGAGCTGCGCCGGATCGCCTCCGCGCTGCTCGGCAGCGTCGAGTTCATCCGCGACACCGCCGACCTCGCGGCCGACTTCCAGGCGATGACCGAGGCGGCGATGGGCAAGGCCGTCGCGGACGTGGCGCTGCGGGTGTGGACGCCGAAGACCGCGACGCTGAAGTTCGTCAAGCAGGTCATGCCGTCCGTGGACGACCTCAGCGGCAAGCGGGTGGAGTCGGCGCCGCAGGCGGGCGACTACCCGCTCGGCGCGTGGGGCGCGGAGAGCCGCGACTACCACGTGTGCGTCGAGGTGCCGCCGGGCGAGATCGGCAAGGAGGTCCGCGCCGCCTGGGTGAAGCTGGTCGTGCCGGGCGCCCCCGGCGAGGAGGCGCAGGTGCTCGCGACCGGGAACGTGCTCGCGCAGTGGACCGACGACGAGGCCCTCTCCACCAAGATCAACCCGCGGGTCGCCGACTACACCGGGCAGGCGGAGCTGGCGCAGGCGATCCAGGAGGGACTGGAGGCGCGCGGCAAGGGCGACGTCGACACCGCCACCGCGCGGCTCGGCCGGGCGGTCGTGCTGGCCGACCAGGCCGGCAACGAGGAGATCACCGCGCTGCTGCGCCGCGTGGTGGACGTCGTCGACCCGGCGACCGGGACCGTCCGGCTGAAGCGGGACGTGGACAAGGCCGACGAGATGACGCTCGACACCCGGTCCACCAAGACCGTCCGGACGCGCGGGGGCGGGACGCCGCCGACCCGCAAGGACGAGACCGTGCCGACGCGTCGGGGCGAGGGCTGAGCATGGCGATCTGCCCCAACGGACACACCTCCCAGGCCGCGGACTACTGCGACGAATGCGGCGAGCTCATCGGCGGCGCCGCGCCGGCCCCCGCGCCCTCTCCCGGTGCGGCGGCGGGGGCGGCGGCCGGCGGGTCCGGGACGCGGACCTGCCCCGACTGCGGCGAGCCCGGCACCGACCGGTTCTGCGAGATCTGCGGCTACGACTTCGCGACCGGCGGCGGGAAGCCCACGCCCGACCGGAGCGTCCCGCCGCCGCCCGGGCCGGACCCGGGCCCCCCGGAACGCCCCCTCCCGGGCGCGACGGGCTGGACGGCCGTGGTCGCCGCCGACCGCGCGTACTACAACGCGGTCATCGCCGAGGAGGGCCCGGACTCCTCGACGCTGGCGTTCCCGCCGTACGCGCCGGAGCGGCGGATCCCGCTCGCCGGGCAGCAGATCCGGATCGGGCGGCGCAGCTCCGCGCAGCCGTCCCCGCCGGAGATCGACCTGCGCGAACCGCCGGAGGACCCGGGCGTCTCGCACGTCCACGCGGTACTGCTGGCCAAGCCGGACGGCTCCTGGACGCTCGTCGACCCCGGGTCCCGGAACCGGACCTGCCTGAACGGCTCGACCGAGCCGATCCCGCTGAACGAGGAGGTCCCGGTGTCGGCCGGCGACCGCATCCACGTCGGCGCCTGGACCACCATCACGCTGACCAGAGACGAGGCGCCATGACGGCCGTCCAGCAGGCACCGGCGGGACCGCCGGGCGCACCGTCCGGGACGGCCGCCGGGCCCGCCGTCCCCGCCGCCGGCGCGGCGCCGCCCGAACGGCCGCCGGCCGGGCGGCTGCGGCGCGCCGCCGGCGCCGAGCCCGCCGGGATCGCGCGCGCCCTCCCCCGCACCGTCGCGGGCCGGATCCGGGCGCTGACCGGGGCGGTCGCCGTGGTGCTCGTGGCGCTGCTCGTGGTCGCGTGGATCGCGATCGGCGACGCCCGCCACGGCGTGAAGGTGATCGGCAAGGACGCGGGCCCGCAGGTCGTCGCGACCAGCGACATGTACTTCCAGCTGTCGGACATGGACGCGCAGCTGGCCAACGCGCTGCTCGCGGGCGCCGCACCCGGCGGGGGCCGCGACCAGTCCCTCGCCCGCTACGACCAGGACCGGCAGCTGGCCGGCAAGGCGCTGCTGAAGGCGGCGAAGCTGGCCCGCGGCACCACCGAGGACGACACCGCCCGCGAGCTGCTCGACGGCCTCGGCCGGTACGAGCGGCTCGCCGCGCAGGCGCTGCTGCTCGACCAGCAGGCCGGGCGCACGTCCGGGCGGCCGCCGAAGCAGGTCCTGGACGTGTACCGGCAGGCGACCGACATGATGAAGCTCGACCTGCTGCCGAAGGCGTACAACCTCACGCTCGACAACGGCACCCTCGTCCGGCACACCTACGAGGACAAGCGCTCCGACGTCCGGTCCGGCGCCCTGTGGGTCGTCGTCACCGGGGTCGTGCTGCTGGCCGTCCTGCTGGGGCTCCAGGCGTACCTGGCGCGCCGGTTCCGGCGGCTGCTGAACCCGGCGCTGGCGGTCGCCACGCTCGGCGCGCTCGTCCTCGTCGCCGGCTGCGCCGCGATGCTCGGCGGGCAGGCCGACCACCTGCGCAGGGCGAAGGAGCAGGGCTTCGACCCGATCCTGTCGCTGTCGCGGGCGCGCGCCATCAGCAACAGCGCGAACGCCGACGAGACGCGCTTCCTGCTCGACCCGGCCCGCTCCGACGCCTACGAGCAGGTGTACCTGAAGAAGTCGCAGACCGTCCTCTACCTGAAGGCCGGGAACCTCGACGAGTACAACACCGCCGTGCAGAAGGGCCTGTCCTTCGGCGGCGGGCGCGCGCCGTTCCTCGGCTTCCTCGGCACGGAGGCCGGCCGGGCCGCGGACCCGGACAGGCCCGCGGACACCGACGACGCGCTGCGGCGCGTGCTGGCCGACTACCAGAAGGTCCAGCAGAACGACCACCGGATGCGCACGCTCACCGACGGCGGGCAGCCGGCGCAGGCCGCCGCGGCGCGCAGCGCCTCCACCGCCGACTTCACCCGGTACGACAAGGACATGCAGTCCCTGATCGGCCTGCACTGGGGCGCGTTCGAGAAGGCCGTCAAGGACGGCGAGCACGGCACGGGCGGCTGGTACGCGGTCCTGCCCGTCGCGGGCCTGGTCATCATCGTGCTGGCGCTCGCCGGCGTGCGGCCCCGCCTGGCGGAGTACCGGTGGCAGAGTTGAGAAGGCGCGGGATGGGGACCATGGGGATCCGACGGAACGGGAGCGCCCTGCGCGCGGCGGCGGCGCTGCTGGCCGCCGGGACGACGGCGCTGGCGGCGGCGGCCTGCGGGATCGCCGACGCGGGCGAGTCGTCCGTCGCGCACAAGAGCGAGCTCACGATCGGCGTCAACACCGACCAGCCCGGCGTCGGGTCGCGCACGGGCGGCACCTACGCGGGCTTCGACATCGACGTCGCCAGGGAGGTCGCCGCGCGGCTCCACGTCACCGGCTCGCACGTCCGCTTCGCGCCGGTGACGTCCAAGACCCGCGAGAGCCTGATCGAGAAGGGCAAGGTCGACCTCGTGGTCGCCAGCTACTCGATCACGCCCGAGCGCAAGCTGGACGTCGCGTTCGCCGGGCCGTACTACGTCGCGCACCAGGACATCCTCGTCCGCGGGTCCGACGCGGCCACCGTGAAGAACGTGCACGACCTCGCCGGGAAGCGGCTGTGCCGGGTCGCGGGGTCGGTGTCGTACCCGCGCGTCCACGACGAGATCGGCGTGGCGGCGCTGCCCGCGGACGTCGGGGAGCGCGAGGGCTACGCCGCCTGCCTGGACGGCCTGACCGCGAACCGCCTCGACGCCGTCTCGACCGACGACCTGATCCTGGCGGGGCTCGCGGCGAAGGCCGTCCGGGAGGGCCACAAGGTGGCGATCGTCAACGCGCCGTTCTCCGACGAGCCGTACGGCATCGGCCTGCGCAAGGACGACATCGACGGCTGCGAGAAGGTGAACAAGGCGCTCACCGGGATGTACCAGGACGGGACCATGCCGCGGCTGCTCCACAAATGGTTCGATCCCGCGGGTCTGAAAGTCACCACCACCGTGCCCCAATTCGAGGGTTGTGACGAAGCGTGACCTTGCGGATGCGCAATGGCATGAATGGCGGGGCGTGAAGGGCGGATGAGACCGGACGGTCACTGAGATCAGTCGGTTACGTAAGTTCCGGTCGGCGCGCGTGATCGTAAGTTATGGTCGCGATCAAAACCCATTCCGATAGGAACCGCCCCGCCCGAGGAGTGCCATGACGACGGTCGTCCTGGTGGTGCTGTGCGTCGTGGTCGGGGCGCTGGAGCTCTATGCGGGGCGGCAGTCCCGCAACCAGGCCACCGCCTTCGGCCGCCGCGTCGACGAGCTGAACGAGCAGGTCACCAAGCAGAACAACGTGCTGGTCACGGTCGGCGAGCAGCTCACCGCCGAGCTGGCGCGGGTCAAGCAGGACGTGCTGCCCGCGCTGGACGGCAGGCTGCGGCACAACCACGAGCAGGTCGAGGAGCTGGCCGGGCGCGTCCACCAGGCGGACGAGCACCTGCGCGTGCAGGCGGGCCGCCTGCACGACCTGGAGCAGCAGCGGATCACCCTCGCCGCGCTGCGCCGCAAGCTCGGCGAGATCGAGTCGTCGGTCCGCTCGGTGACCGGCGCCGGCGCCGCGGCCGTCGAGGGCAAGGTCGAGGGCGCGCTGGACCGGCTCGCCGAGCTGGAGCGCGGCGGCGAGGAGATCCTCGAGCTGCAGCGCACCCTCACGCGCACGCTGGAGGACGTCGAGGACGTCGTCACCGAGCTGCTCCAGTACACCGAGGGCGAGCTGGACGACACCGTCACGGCCGCGCTGACCGGCCGCCCCCGCGACCATCCCGGCGGGACGTCCGTCACCGCCACGGGGCGGCTGTGGACGCGCGACGGGCAGCTCGAGGACATCCTCAGCGAGATGTACGAGCGGTGCGTGCGGGCGAGCCGGCTGCACGTCCGGTTCCGCACCGCGGAGGGCACCGACGGGACGGCGCCGGACTCGCCGGAGCGGCGCCGCTACTTCCTCGGCGGGCAGGCCGCCGAGGACCTCGCGGGGGCGTTCAGTGCGCTGCTCATCTCGGCCGGCGCCGAGGCGCCGAAGAACGGCCTCACCTCCAACGGCGGCGACCGCCGCGCCGGGCTGGCCCGCGTCGAGGCGGGCCTGCCGCCCGGGGTGGAGCCCGCGCGCGCGCCGGAGGACGAGGAGTCGCTCAAGGCGCTGCTGCGCACGCTCTCGGAGTGCTCTGGCGCGGTGGCGCAGATCGGGCCGCTGATGGCCGTCCGCACCCGCGACGAGCTGCTGTGCGCGGTGCTGACCGCCGGGCAGTCGCTGGAACTGGAGAGCGACGAGGTGTTCTGGGACCCGTCGTCCGCCACCGAGCGGCTGCGGCGCCTGCCGTCCCATCAGCTGTGGGACCTCACCGCCTGGGCGTCCACGCCGTAGGACGGGTCCATGCCGTAGGCCGCGTCGTTTTGCGAGGTGTCCGCGTCCGGGACGGTGTTCATGGCGTAGGCGCGGACCGTCCGTTCCGCCGGGCCGCCGATGCGCACGTACAGTGGGCAGTGCAAGGCGCGTGTCACCGGCTCGACCTCCGCGCACAGCCCGACTCCTGCGGCGCGGTCAAGGAACACCACGTTCTCCACCGCGCGCGCGCCGCGCACCGCATACGGCACCGAGTCGGCGTCGCTGGTGTCGAACAGCTCCTCGAAGGTGAGCCGCCGCGCGAACCGCATCAGCACCTCCGCGTCCACGACGCGGCTGCCGATCGCCTCCGCCGGGCCCGCCACGACGATGCCGAAGCTCGGGTTCTCGCGGCCCCGCACGTAGATCTCGCGGTCGGGCTCCAGGCCCTTGCGCCGGTCCGGGAGCTGCAGGCCGAACCCGGCGTCGCCGTCGAGGAACGCGGGCGGCCCGAACCCGGTCGCGCCGCCCGGCACCCGCAGCACGGTCTCGGGCGTCCGCCAGCCCGGCAGGTACACGCCGAGGCCGCGCAGCAGCAGCCGCCAGATCGGACGGCCCGTGACGTCGCCGGCGAAGCCCTCCTGCGGTCCCCGGGCGCCCGCGGCGCCCTCGTACGGCCGCTGCCCGGCCTCCCCAACGCCGTCCATGCCCAACATCATCAGCCGCCCGCCCGGCCCGCACAAGGCCGTTGCGCCGTTCGGCCCGCGAGCCTCGCGGGCACGCCGCGGTGCGCCGCGCGGGCGCGCCCGTCTCACCGCCGCGCTCCCTGCATCCGCGGCGCGCGTTGGGCTACCGTTGGACGCACCGGACACGATGGGGAACCGCAGTGAATCTGCAGGACATGGTGGTCCACCGCGACGACACGACGACGCGGATGGTCGACAGGTACTTGATGACCTACGAGGGGCGGGTCATCGCCGTGCGCCGGCACCCCGCCCTCCTGCTGATGCCGATCGTCTCCGTGGTCGCCGGCCTCATCCTGTGCGCGGCCGTCCAGCTGACCGTCGGCTTCGCCTGGATCTGGCTGCTGTGGCTGGTCACCGTGGGCTACCTCGTGTGGAACCTCGCCGCGTGGTCGCTGCAGTTCTTCCTGGTCACCGAGCACCGGATCATGGTGATCCGCGGCGTGCTCAACCGCGACATCGCGATGATGCCGATGGCGAAGGTCGACAACATCGAGCTGAAGCGGTCCTACACGGGCCGGGCGCTCGGCTACGGCGAGTTCATCATCGAGTCGGCCGGGCAGAAGCAGGGGCTCCGCAGGATCCGCTTCGTGCCCTACCCCGAGCAGCTGTACCTCGAGGTCTCCTCCTTCGTGTTCGGCACCATCGACTCGTCCCCGGACTGATCCCCCGCCCGCCGCGGTCCCGTCAGGAGTCGAAGCCGAGGCCGAGGCGGTCCAGGGAGCGGAGCCACAGGCCGCGGCGGCCGTCGTTGCGGTCAGCGCGGGCCAACTCGCGCCGCGTCAGTTCGATGACGCCGTACCTGAGCGGCTCGGGCGGGAACGGGACGGGCTTGGAGCGCACCATCGCGAGCCGGGTCCGCTCGGTCTCCTCGCCGGGTGCCAGGCCCACGCGGAGCAGGTCGAGCACGACGTCCGCGCCGAAACGCGTGGCTCCCACCCCAAGGCCGGTGTAGCCGGCCGCATAGGCGAGCCTGTGGTCGTACGCCGTGCCATAGAACGCGCAGAAACGGCTGCACGTGTCGATGACGCCGCCCCACGCATGCGTGAAACGGACTCCTTCCAGCTGAGGGAAGGTGTCAAAGAAGTGCCGCGCCAATGCGGCGAAGGTCGCGGGACGGTTCTCCAGGTCACGGCGCATGCCATTGCCGTAGTGGTAGACGGCGTCGTATCCGCCCCAGAGGATCCGATCGTCCGCGGTGAGCCGGTAGTAGTGGAACTGATTGCCGGCGTCGCCGAGCCCCTGCCGGTGCTTCCAGCCGATCGCCTCGCGCTGCGCAGGGGAAAGCGGCTCGGTCACCAGCGCGTAGTCGTACACGGGCACGAGGAAATTCCGCATGCGCCGCAGCAATGGCGGGAACGCGCCGGTCGCGAGCGCGACGCGACGGGCCGTCACCGACCCGTGCGCGCCGCTCAGCCGGAGCCTGCGGGCGTCCGCGCGCAGCCCCGTCACCCGCGTGTTCTCGTGGATGCGGACGCCGAGGGCCCGGCACGCCGCGGCCAGCCCGAAGGCGAGCTTGGCGGGATGCACCATGGCGACGGAGTCGCGGTCCCACAGGCCGGCGAGGTAGGTGGGCGAGGCGACCTGCGCGCGGACCGCGTCCGGGCCGAGCAGGATCGGCTCCCAGCCCAGCTCGTACGCCTTCTCCGCCTCCCGCTCCAGCGCCGGAACCTGCCACTCCCGCGTCGCGACCGTCATCTCGCCGGTCGGCTCCCACTCGGCGTCGATCCCGTACCTGGTGAGGGTCGTCCCGATGGCGCGCAGGTTGTCCCAGCCGAGCCGTTCGAGCTCGTGCATCTCGTCCGGCCAGCGGCCCGCGCCGTTCTCCAGGCCGTGGGTGAGGCTCGCCGAGCAGAACCCGCCGTTGCGCCCGGACGCGGCGGACCCCACCCGCCCCGCCTCCAGCACCACCACGTCCAGGGACGGGTCGCGCTCCTTGGCGAGCAGGGCCGTCCACAGGCCGCCGTAGCCGCCGCCGACCACGGCGAGGTCGCACGACCGCTCGCCCGCCAGCGGCGGTTCGGGCTCGGGACGTGCCGCGCCGGCGAGCCAGAACGGCACGGGCTCGGCGTCGGCGAGCGCCTTGGACACCTCCTGCGGCACGTCCCCGCCCTCAGCGCGCCGCGCGGCTGCTGCGCCGCGCCGACACCACCGCGATCACCACGCCGACCGCGAAGATGATCGTCCCCATCACGTTGACCTGCGGCGGCGTCCCGGTCCTGGTCGAACCGTAGATCCACAGCGGGAACGTGATGGTGGAGCCGCTGGTGAAGTTGGTGATCACGAAGTCGTCGATGGACAGCACGAACGCCAGCAGCGCGCCCGCCACCACCCCCGGCATGATCATCGGCAGCGTGACCAGCCGGAACCGGGTCCACGGCCCGGCCCCGAGGTCCTGCGCCGCCTCCTCCACCGCCGGGTCCAGGCCGACCACCCGCGCGCGCACCGTCACCGCCACGAACGCGATCGAGAACATCACGTGCGCGAGCAGGATCGTTAGGTAGCCGCGCGGCAGGTTGAACGTGACGAACATCGACAGCAGCGACGCGCCCATCACGATCTCCGGGCAGGAGATCGCCATGAACAGCACCAGGTTCGTCGCGCCCTTGCCGCGGAACCGGTGCCGGCCGAGCGCGATCCCGGCGAACGTCCCGATGACCGTGGTGATCGCGGTGCTTAGCAGCGCGATCATCAGCGAGTTGACGACCGCGGTGGTCAGGTCCTCCTTGTCGAACAGGTGGACGTACCACTTGAACGTGAAGCCCTGCCACTGGAAGTTCTGCTTGCTGTGCGTGTCGTTGAACCCGAACAGGATCATGATGGCGATCGGCAGGATCAGCCACGCGATCACCAGCAGCGTGTACAGGTGCAGGCCGGAGATCCGGCGGCGCCTGCGCGGCGGCGCCGGGCGCGGCGCCGCGGTGGGTGCGATCGTCGTCATCGTCCCGCCGCCTCCAGAACGTCCTGCGTGCCGAGCGACCGCGCGTACACGAAGATGCCGACCAGCAGGATCGCCATCAGCGCGAACGACAGCGCCGACGCGACCGGGTAGGCGCTGTTGTCGAAGTACTCCGTCTGGATCACGTTGCCGATCATCGTGTTCTGCGGGCCGCCCAGCACCTCGGCGTTCACGTAGTCCGACGACACCGGCACGAACGTCATGATGACGCCCGCGAACACGCCCGGCAGCGACAGCGGCAGCACGACCCGCGCGAACGCCTGCGCCCGGCTCGCGTACAGGTCGTACGCCGCCTCCACGACCCGCTCGTCGATCCGCTCCAGCGCCACGTAGATCGGCAGCACCATGAACGGCAGGAAGTTGTACGTCAGCCCCGACACCACCGCGACACCGGTGTCCAGCACGTGGAAACCGTTCGGCAGCAGGCCGTGGTTGCGCAGCGGCCCGAGGATCGGCCCGTTGTCGGTCAGCACCAGCTTCCACGACACCGTCCGCAGCACGAACGACACGAAGTACGGAAGCAGCAGCATGAACAGGTACGTCGACTTGTGCCGGCCGCCCCGGAAGGCGATCCAGTACGCCGCCGGATAGGCGAGCGCGATGCACAGGACGGTCGCGATCAGCCCGTACCAGAGCGACCGCACCACCTTGTCGCCGTAGGTGTTGAGGCTGTCGGTGTAGTTCTGCCAGTGGAACGTCTGCCGGAAGCCGTCGATGAGGTTGCCCGTCTGCAGCGACAGCGACACCATCAGCACGATCGGGACGATGAAGAACGCCAGCATCCACAGCCCGCTCGGCAGGATCATCAGGTACGGCGCGAACGCGCCGCCCCGCGGCCGGCGGGCCATCACGACCCCTTGGCGATCGGCTCGAAGATCTTCTGGTACTGCGTCTCCTCCGCCTGCGTGAGCCGCCGGTAGTGCCGCAGCCGCTGCATGTCCGCGTCCGACGGGAACACCAGCGGGCTCGTGCTGAGCCGGGTCAGGTCCTTCTTCTCCTGTCCCGTCGCCTTCGCCGCGTCCGCCGCCACGACCTGCTTCACCCCCGGCACGGGCGTGATGTAGTTGACGAACTCGGTCAGCGGCGCGTTGTTCTCCGGCACGTACAGCCAGTCCATCAGCGTGATCGCGTCGACCGGGGCGCCCGCGGTCTTCGGGATGCACATGTTGTCCGTCCAGATGGTGCCGCCCTCCTTCGGGATGGCGAACCGCACGTCCGGACTCGTCATGCTGTACACATCACCCGACCAGGCCATCGTCATCCACACGTCGCCCTTGCTGACGGCGTCGACGTAGTCCTGGTTGTAGTACTTGCGGACGATCCCCTTGTCGCGCTGCTCGCGCAGCTTCGCCGCCGCCTTCTCCCAGTCGGCCTGCGTCGACTTCTCCGGGTCGATGCCCAGCAGGAACAGCCCGAAGTTCCCGAGCTCCTGCGAGTCGCCCATCATGCCGACCCGCCCCTTGTACTTCGGGTCGAACAGCTGCGCGATGCTGGTGATCTCCTCCTTGACGTACTTGGTGTTGTACGCGATCCCGGTGATGCCCGACTCGTACGGGATCGTGAACGCGTTGCCCGGGTCGTACGACGGGTTCTTGAACGACGCACCGGCGTTGGCCTGGAAGTTCTTCAGCCGGGACTGGTCCAGCGGCGCCAGGTAGCCGAGCTGCCGCGCCTGCTCCAGCTGGATCCCGTTCGTCATCACCATCAGGTCGAAGCCGATGGACTGGCCTGCCGCCAGCGGCGCCTGGATCTTCCCGAACCAGGGCCCCATCTCCTGGATGACCTCTTTGTAGTCCACCTTGATGCCGGTGGCCTTCTCGAAGGCCTTGATGGTCGAGTGGTCGTCCTCCATGTAGCCCGGCCAGTTCGCCCACGCGAGCTTCCCGGTCTTGGACTTGCCCGACCAGTACTTCTCCACGTCGGTCCGCGTGACCTTCTCCTTGCCGCCCTGCCCCTTCACACCGCAGGCCGACAGGGCCAGGCCGGCGCCCGCCGCGCCCATCATCCGCAGGACGTCCCGGCGGGACGCGGTGGACCGTGCCAGGCGGGGGCGGGTCAGTCCGCGCAGGAACGCGGGGTCGAGGTTCGTCACTGGGGGGCTCCTATGGCGTACGAGTGGCGCGGGTCCCACGACAGCCAGACGCCGTCCCCGCGAACGGCGATGTCGTCGGCGTTCGTGGCGTTCTGCATGAACACGACCACGTCGGCGCCGGTGGAGGTGGTGATGTTGTAGCTCGTCGAGGTCCCGAGGTATACGACCTCGGTGACCGTGCCGCGGACGCCGCACAGGTCGCCCGCCGGCTTGTCCGTCCCGATGCCGATCTTCTCCGGGCGGACCGTCAGCTCTAGCCGCTCCCCCCCCGCGACCTTCAGTCCGTCCCGCACCGGCACCTCGATCCGCCCGTCCGGACCGTAGGAGATCACCGCGCCGCCCCCGGACACCTCGGTGACCTCCCCGCCGAGCAGGTTGGACGTCCCGATGAACCCCGCGACGAACCGCGTCGCCGGATGCTCGTAGATCTCCCGCGGCGTGCCGAGCTGCTCGATCAGCCCGTCGTTCATCACCGCGATCCGGTCCGACATCGTCAGCGCCTCGCCCTGGTCGTGCGTCACGTACACGAACGTGATGCCGACCTCCCGCTGGATCCGCTTCAGCTCGACCTGCATCGCCTGCCGCAGCTTCAGGTCCAGCGCGCCGAGCGGTTCGTCCAGCAGCAGCGCGCGCGGCCGGTTCACCAGCGCGCGGGCCAGCGCGACCCGCTGCTGCTGGCCGCCCGACAGCTCCGCGGGACGGCGCCGCTCCCGCCCCGTCAGGTCGACGATCTCCAGCATCTCGCCGACCCGCGCCTTGGTCTCGGCCTTGGCGACGCCGCGTCGCCGCAGCCCGAACGCCACGTTGTCGAAGACGTTCATGTGCGGGAACAGCGCGTAGGACTGGAACACCATGTTGACGTCACGGCGGTTGGCGGGCACGCCGGTGACGCTGCGTCCGTGCAGGTAGACCTCGCCGGCCGTCGGCTCCTCGAAGCCGGCGATCATGCGCATCGTGGTGGTCTTGCCGCAGCCGGACGGGCCGAGCAGGGAGAAGAACTCCCCCTGCCCGATCGCCAGGTCCACGCCGCCGACGGCCGCGACGGCCTCGCCGTAGGCGTGGAAGGTCTTCTCGACTCCCGTGAGCTCGATGGCGGGAACTGCGCGACCCGGGTCGTCGCGCGCCGGGGCGGGCTGGGTTTCGGTCATGGGCAGGGGTTTCCTTCACGAGCTCGTGGCGCCCGGCCACCGCGGCGGCGCCCCCGCGCCGGCCGGCGCCCGTCCGTGGACGGGGCACCGGCCCGCGCACCGCCGCGACGGGCCCCTCAGGCGCCGATGTAGTGCATGACGTGCTTGACGCGGGTGTAGTCCTCGATTCCGTACATCGACATGTCCTTGCCGTAGCCGGAGTGCTTGAAGCCCCCGTGCGGCATCTCCGAGACGAACGGGATGTGGGTGTTCACCCACACCGCCCCGAAGTCCAGTGCCTTGCTCATGCGCATCGCGCGCCCGTGGTTCTGCGTCCACACGCTGGCCGCCAGCCCGTACCGGACGCCGTTCGCCCACTCGACCGCCTGCGCCTCGTCGGAGAAGCGCTGGACGGTGATGACCGGGCCGAACACCTCGTTCTGCACGATCTCGTCGTCCTGGCGGAGCCCGCCGACGACGGTCGGCTCGAAGAAGTAGCCGGTGTCGCCGGACCGCGACCCGCCGGCCAGCACGCGCGCGTGCCCCGGCACCCGGTCGATGAAGCCCTGCACGCGCTCCAGCTGCGCGGCGCTGTTCACCGGGCCGTAGAAGGCGTCGGTGTTGCTCGGCGGGCCGACGACCGTACCGCGCGCCGCCTCGGCGAGCGCCTCGGTGAACTCGTCGTGCAGCCGGTCGGCGACCAGCACCCGCGTCGCGGCGGTGCAGTCCTGCCCGGCGTTGAAGTAGCCGGCCTCGGCGATGCCCTGCGCCGCCGACGCCACGTCGGCGTCGTCGAACACCACGACGGGCGCCTTCCCGCCGAGCTCCAGGTGCACCTTCTTCAGGTCCTTCGCGGCGGACGCGGCGACCTCCATGCCCGCCCGCACGCTGCCGGTGATCGACACCATCTGCGGCGTCGGGTGCTCCACCAGCGCGCGGCCGGTGTCGCGGTCGCCGCAGATCACGTTGAACACGCCGGGCGGCAGGTGCTCCGCGGCGATCTCCGCCAGCATCAGCGTGCTGACCGGGGTCGTCTCCGACGGCTTGAGCACGACGGTGTTTCCCGTCGCGAGCGCCGGCCCGAACTTCCAGACCGCCATCATCATCGGGTAGTTCCACGGCGTGACCTGCGCGCACACCCCGATGGGCTCGCGCCGGATCGAGGAGGTGTGGTCCGCCAGGTACTCGCCGGTGGCCTTGCCCTCCAGCACCCGCGACGCCCCCGCGAAGAAGCGGAGGTTGTCCACCATCGGCGGCAGCTCCTCCTCCATGGTGAGCTGCACGGGCTTGCCGGTGTCGCGGCTCTCCGCCTCGACCAGCTCGCGGCCCCGCGCCTCGACGGCGTCGGCGAACCGCAGCATCGCGAGGCTGCGCTCGCCGGGCGTCGCGTCCCGCCACGCGGGGAACGCCTCCGCGGCGGCGCGGAACGCGGCGTCGACGTCCTCGGCGCCGGACACGGGCGCCTGCGCGTACGCCTCGCCGGTACTGGGGTCGACCACCTCCAGCGTCCGCCCGTCCTTGGCGTCCACGTACTCGCCACCGATAAAGTTGCGCAGCCGTTCGCCGCTCATCTCGATCCTTCCTGGGCGCCGCCGCCCGAACCGTCCGTTGGCCCGACCCTGACAGACGTTCTCGCCCAATACAAGTGATTCCGTTGTTACGATCCAGTTTCACGACTAATTCACTTGGACCGACCGCCTCTCACCCTCGATGCCGCAGCTAGGAGTACCAACGATGACGGAGGAGCGCCCTCCCGCGCGCCGGGGGTCCGCCCGGCCTGCCGTGCAGCTCGACGAGACCGCCAAGCGGATCATCGAGCAGCTCCAGCAGGACGGCCGCCGCTCCTACGCCGCCATCGGCAAGGCCGTCGGCCTCTCCGAGGCCGCCGTCCGGCAGCGCGTGCAGAAGCTCCTCGACGCCGGCGTGATGCAGATCGTCGGCGTCACCGACCCGTTGATGCTCGGCTTCTCCCGGCAGATGATGATCGGCGTGAAGTGCGAGGGCGACCTGGAGACGATCGCCGACGAGCTCTCCGCCCTCGACGAGATCGACTACGTCGTCATCACCGCCGGCTCGTTCGACATCCTCGTCGAGCTCGTCTGCGAGGACGACGAGGGCCTGCTGGAGCTCCTCGGCCGGATCCGCGCCGTCCCGGGGGTCGTCTCCACCGAAAGCTTCGTCTACCTCAAGCTGCGGAAACAGACCTACTCCTGGGGCACCCGCTGAGCCGGCGCGCCGCCTTCCGCGGCCGCTCTCCCACCGCCGTTTCTCGTCCCGAATGAGGATGTCCCGGCGCCCCCTCGCGGCGTACGTTGAGATGCCGCAAGGAAGGAGACCGGCCATGTCTGAGTCGGTCCGCCCGGACCTTCCCGCTCCCGGAACCGACGACCGCATCGCCCTCAGCACCTCCGCCGAGCAACTCCTCGTCCTCCGCAAGGCCGCCGAACTGATCGGCTGGACCGTCTCCGACTTCGTCCTCTCCGCCGCCTTGGACCGCGCCGAACGCGACCTCTACGAACACGCCGCCGCCCAACGCGCCACCTGCCAGGACCCACCCCCCGACCCCAAAGCGACCGAACCCTACATAGCCCTCCTCCTAGCCCTCCCCTAACCCACCCACACCCCCTCCGCCGAGCCCGGCGACGGCCCCGCCAGGCTCGGCAAACCACCCGCCAGACCCGACACCCGCCCCGGGAACACCCAGGTGGCGGTCTCTGCTGCGGCTCAAAGCGACCCCCGACGGGCGTGACGGAGCGATCCACCGGCTCCGCCCCAGGCCCCCGCCAGGGTCAGTGGCGGTTTCCGCCGGACTCAGCGAAGCGATCCACGAGTCCCAAGACCGCCCCCCACCAAGCCCGTCGACGGCCCCTGCCGCATTCAGCGCAGCAGTCCGCCAGATCCCCCGGCGGTCCCCGCCAGGTCCGGTGGCAATCTCCCCGTGGCCCGGCAACGACCCCGACGGGCTCGACGGAGCAGTCCACCTGACCCGACGGCGGTCCCACCAGAATCGATAGCGATCCCCATCAGACTCGGAGACGCTCCCCGCCGCGCTCAGCGAAGCCCGCCATCAGATCCGGCCGCCAAGTTCGGTGGCGAGGACAGCCAGATCCGATGGCAGAGGCCATCGGATTCGGTCACCGTCTCCCGCGAACTCGGCGGAGCTGTCCGCGCTCGGTCCGCCGGCGGCCCTCACCAGGTTCGCGAAGGTGACCGGCAGGCTTCGGCGCGGGGGCGCCGGGTTCAGGGCGGCGGCCGCCGGCCCGGAGGGGTGCGGGACCACGTGAGTCAGGAGGTGTTGGCGAGGGCGGTGGCCAGGCGGGCGGCGTAGTCGGCGGCTTCGGCGTCGGAGTCGTACTTCTGGCGGGGCCAGAAGAACCCGCGCAGGCCGTCCTTGCGGTTGCGCGGAACGACATGGACGTGCAGGTGGGGGACGCTCTGGCTGATGCGGTTGTTCATGGCCACGAAGGAGCCGGCCGCGCCGAGCACCGACTCCATGGCCGCGGCGAGCCGCTGCGCATGCCCGAAGTACGGGCCGAGCAGTTCGGCGGGCAGATCCGGCAACGTCTCGTAGTGCGTCCGCGGTACCAGCAGCGTGTGCCCCTTGAAGAGCGGCCGCGCGTCAAGGAACGCGAGCACGTCCGGGGTGTCGAGGACGATATGGGCGGGGCGCTCGCCCTTCACGATCTCGCAGAAAACGCAGGACTTGCCGGACGCGGAGTCAGCCATGCGCGGCATTCTGCCGCCCCCCGCCCCCGCGCGCAGCCTCTCGCTACCCGCGGCGGCGCAGTGTCCCCGCGACCCGCGCATGCGGGACACCCCCATTACCTGTGCATGCCGGACAACCCCGCTACCCGTGCATGCGGGACAACCCCACTACCCGCGCATGCGGGACACCTCCCTACCCGTGCGTGCGGGACAACCTCACTACCCGCGCATGCGGGACACCTCCCTTCCCCGTGTGCTGCCTCCGCCCTAACGGCGTCCTTAGGTTTCCATCGCTACCCTTCGTGTCCTATGCGGCTCGACGATGTCGCCTTCCGCTATCACCGGAGGGGACCCTGGGTGTTGAGTGACGTCACGCTCTCCCTCCCGCCGGGCAGCGTCACCGAGGTGACCGGCCGGAACGGTGCGGGAAAGTCGACGCTTCTGCGCCTCATCGCTGGTCTTCGCGCTCCCCGGCGGGGTTCGGTGCGAGACAGGCCGCGCCGGGTCGGGTACGCGCCCGAGCGCTTTCCCGTGGACCAGCCGTTCACCGTCCGCTCGTACCTCGCCCACATGGCCGCGGTCAGGCAGGTGCCCAAGGACGTGATCGGGACGTGGGCCGAACGCCTGAGTTTCGAGCATCTCCTCGATGTGCGGTTGCCAGAGCTGTCCAAAGGCAGTGCGCAGAAGGTCGGGCTCACGCAGGCGCTCATGGACGATCCGGGTCTCCTCATCCTCGACGAGCCCTTCGCCGGTCTGGACGCGGCAACCCGCGACGCCCTGCCTGGCCTGATCGCCGGGCTCGCCGCCAGCGGCGCCACCGTGGTCATCAGCGACCACCAGCGCTGCATCGAGTCGCTTCCGGGCATCGACCGGGTCCAGGTCGCCGACGGGACGGTGACCCGCCTGGACACGGGCGAGGAGGCGGACGTCCCGAACCTGACGGTGCTCGAGGTTGTGGTGCCCGAAGCCGACGCCGACACCGTGGAGACCAAGCTCCGCGCGGACGGCTACACCGTGCGGAGGCCCGACCGATGATCACCACGTCCCCCGCAACGTCCGAGGCATGCCCGGGCAGCGGCCGGCATGCCGTCTCGGAGGACCCGGGCACTGTTCGCGATGAGGCCAAGCGCCCACGTTGGCAATGGTCGGCAGGCTCGGGCAGCGACGAGCATGCGAGGTCAGAACGGGATGACCGTCCAAGCCGGAGACGCGACGCCCGCATGAGCCCGGCGGCGGACGAGCGTCCGAGACCGAAGCGCGACACCCCCACGAGCCCGGCAGAGGACCACCAACCGATGCCGAAACGCTGCGCCCCCACGAGCCCGGCAGCGGACGAGCGTCCGAGGCCGAGACGCGACGCCCGCATGAGCCCGGCCGCGGACCACCATCCGAGGCCGAGACGTGGCGCCGGCATGAGCCTGGGACGGGATGACCGGGCGGGACGGGGCGGCCACGTGAGCCCTGGGCATGAGGACCACTCGGGATGCAGACGCCAGGACCTCGGAGCCTTGGTACTGGACCGTCGGCTTGAGTTCGAGGGCAACGATCGCATGCGCCCAGGGCGGGGGCGTGACGGCCGTGTGAGGTCGGGGCGGGGTGGGGTTGCGGGGTGGGGGCGGTGATCGCGCTCGCGCGGTTCCAGGTCGAGGGGTACGTGCGGTCGCTGCGCGTTCTGCATCCGGTGATCGTCGTCGCGCTGGTGATGGTGCTCGTGCTCGTGCAGGGGCCGGGTGGGCCGGAGCGGGTCCAGCTCTCCGTCGGCACCTTCGGCGATGTGGCGGCGTTCATGTTCCCGATCTGGGCGTGGACGGCGCGGGCCCTGCTGGACACGCAGCCCGACGAGCAGCGGGCGTTGTCGGCAACGGCGGCGCGGCACCGTTGGACGCCCACCTGGGCGGGGTTGATCGCCGCATACGCCGTGAACCTGGGCCTGGGCGTCATTGTGCTGGCCATTCCTCTCGTGCAGGCGCTGCAGGTGGGTGCGCCGGGTCGGGCGATCCTCGCGGGGTGCGCGCTGAGCGCGCCGGTGGCGTTCGCCGGCACGCTGCTCGGCGCCTGGACGAGCCGGGCCGTCATCCCCGACTCCGGGGTGTCGCTCCTGGCGCTGCTGGGCGGCGCTACGGTCGTCCTCTTGCTGGGCCTGGGACGGCTGTCCTGGCTCTCCGTGCCGATGATCGAGTGGCTGCGGGCGGCGCACGACGGCCCGGACCGTTTCCTCGCGGACTTCCCCGGCCTGATGCTGCACCTGGGGCTATGGTCGGCCGTCGTCGGCGCGGCCTACATGTTCGTGGCCCGGCTGCGTCACTGACCGAACCAGGGTGCCGAGTCTGCAAGAGCCGCATGGTTCCTCCGGATGTCATGTCGCTTGGACGGTCAGCCATGCCCGTTCCAAGGGGTCGCTCCGGCGGGAGCAGAAGTAGACGCGTCCTGGATCGCCCCAGTACCAGCCGAGACGCTGATCGGAGTCGAGCTGGAGCAGCAGGCGCCAGTCGGCGGCGGCCGCCGTGTCGTCGGGTGACAGGTCGGGCGCGTCGAGGGTCTCCAGCGGCCGTCCCGTGGAGGCGTACAGGCAGTCGGGACCGATCGGCCGCTGGACGAGGTCGGGCCAGCCTCCCAGCTGATGCGCGGGCACGTCGGGCGTGACGTGCCGTGACCAGACCGCGTGCAGCTGCTCGTACTCGGCGAGAATGCCGCGGTTGAGGCGCTCCAGCCGCTGCATGACCGGCTCCTGCGGCGACGGCAGGGACAGGAACGGGGCGGCGCTCAGCTCCGTCGGCGGATAGGACAGGGCTCCAGGCGGCGGCTCGACAGGCCGCAGGTCGCCTGTGAACACGCGCCAGCCGTCCCGCTGCCCGGACGCGTCGCCCCACGGCCGCGGGGTCTCGCTCGCGTAGTAGAAGGCCGCGCGGCCCGTGCGGGGCAGGCCGGGGATCGTCCCGAAGACGGCGAGCCCGGCGAAGTCGACGGCGCCGAGGAAGTCCAGCGGGCGGCCTCTCCAGACCGGCCACGCCGCGGCGGCGGGCAGCAGCGGGGCGCCGCCGAGCCTGACCGGCGCCCCGCCGCCGGCACCGAGCCGCACCGCGGGCCGGGCCAGGGACAGCAGGACCGAGATGATCTCGCGGGTGAACAGCAGGCCGAGGAAGGAGCCCAGCCGCCGGCGCTGCGCGTCGAAGTCGTCCATGCCCCGAAGCCTGCTGGGCCCCGGCGCCGGTCACCACCCCGCGGGGAAAATGTGGATAACTTCGCGGCCGTGATCGTCAGCGGCCCTCGATGGCCCCGGCGAGCTGGGTGAGGAACCGGTCGACCTCCTGCTCGTCGTAGCCGGGTCCGAGCCGGACGACGCGGAACGCGCTCTCCCGGACGTCCCGCGCCGACACCGGCGGGGCGGAGCCGCGCAGCCCGGCGACGACCCGGTCCAGGAACGCGTCGACGTCCCGGACGTCGTAGCCGCTGTGCATGCCCGAGCCGGAGAACCGGGCGTTCTGGATCCAGTTGATCAGCCAGGCGGGGTTCGCCCGGGGACGGCCGGGGCGCTCGGCGATCGGCGCCTTCGTCTCCAGCTCCCGGATGCACTCGCGCACCAGGTCGTCCACCGCGCGGCGGTCGTAGCCGCGCAGGACGACGTCGAAGCGCGCCGTGCGCACCTCGTCGGCCGACATCGGCGGCCCGCCGTTCAGCGCGCCCGAGATCCGTTCGAGCAGGCCGTCCACCTGCGTCCGGTCGTACCCCCGCAACGCCACCGGCAGCCGCGTGCTCATCAGCGCCACCGTGCTCCTCAGCCCTCGTCCCCGCGCCCGCGGGCCCGGGGGCGCCGCCGGCGCGTCAGTCCTTGGTCGCCGCGGCCAGCTGTCCGCAGGCCCCGTCGATCTCCCTGCCCCGAGTGTCGCGCACCGTGACCGGGACCCCGTGGGCCTCCAGGCGGCGGACGAACTCGCGCTCGTCCTCCGGCCGCGAGGCGGTCCACTTGGAGCCCGGCGTCGGATTCAACGGGATCAGATTGACGTGTACGAGGTGGCCGCGCAAGAGCCTGCCGAGAAGATCGGCCCGCCAGGCCTGGTCGTTGACGTCCTTGATGAGGGCGTACTCGATCGACACGCGGCGCCCGCTGCGGTCTGCGTAGGCCCACGCGGCGTCCAGGACCTCGGCGACCTTCCACCGGTTGTTGATCGGGACGAGGTCGTCGCGGAGCTCGTCGTCGGGCGCGTGCAGGGACAGCGCCAGCCGCACCGACATGTCCTCGGCGGCCAGCTTCTCGATCGCCGGGACGAGGCCGACCGTGGACACCGTCACCGAGCGCTGGGAGATGCCGAGTCCGGCCGGGGCCGGGTCGGTGATGCGGCGCACCGCGCCTATGACGGCCTTGTAGTTCGCGAGCGGCTCCCCCATGCCCATGAAGACGATGTTGGAGACGCGGCCGGGGCCGCCGGGGATCCGCCCGCGCGCCATCGCGCGCGCGCCGGCCGCGACCTGCTCCACTATCTCGGCCGTGGAGAGGTTGCGGGTGAGGCCCGCCTGGCCCGTGGCGCAGAACGGGCAGTTCATGCCGCAGCCCGCCTGAGACGAGACGCACATCGTCGCCCGGTCCGGGTAGCGCATCAGCACCGACTCGAACAGGACGCCGTCGAACGCCTTCCAGACCGTCTTCAGCGTCCTGCCGCCGTCGCAGTCCAGTTCGCGCACCGGGGTGAGCAGCGAGGGCAGCAGCTCGGACACCAGCCGGTCGCGGACGGCGGCCGGCAGGTCGGTCATCTTCGCCGGGTCGTCGACGAGCCGGGCGAAGTAGTGCCGCGACAGCTGGTCGGCCCGGAACGGCTTCTCGCCCAGCTCGGCGACCGCCTCGCGGCGCTCGGCCTGCGTGAGGTCGGCCAGGTGCCGGGGCGGCTTGCCCCGCCGCGGCGCGGCGAAGACGAGCTTCGCCGGGGTCTTCTTGGGCGCGGCGCCCGCGGTGGTGGGCTCGGTGGTGGCAGACATGGTGCTTCCAGTGTCGCAAACACCTGCCGATGCCTCGTCCGCGCGCGCGAACACCGCTCCCGCGAGCGCTACGACATCGCTGCACATGACCTTGTCTGCGGCTAAGGTCTCGATCATGTCGGTATTGCGCAGGGCCGCCGCCTCGCCCAGGAGCCCCGCCGCCACGGTCGTCCACGCCGAGGCCAGCCCGTACGGCAGCCGCCGGCTCGTCGTCGAGTCCGACGGCGACGTGACCGCCGCCTACCTGCGGGACGCGCGGGACTCGGTGATCGGCGCCGTCTGGGTCGCCAACCACCGCAAGGCCCCGTCGTCGCTGGACCGGCCGCGGCTGGACGCGGGGGGCGCGCCGCTCCTGCCGGAGTCCCATGTCGCCCACCCACAGGGACGCGAGGCCGTCGACGTCTCCGCCCTTGAGGTCGTGTGGTTCGAGGAGGGCGACGGCGTCGCCGTGCTGGAGGCGGGCGACCCGCTGTTCGTGATCCCGGGATGGTCGGACATGGGCCGCGGCATCCCCGGCTACGCGCGCGACGCCAAGGAGCAGAGCCCGTTCGCGTTCCCCATGGAAGAGGAGATCGCGGAGTTCGGCCCGCGCATCGAGCGCGCACGCGAGCACTGGAAGATGTGCCGCGCGGACGGCTCGTGGGCGGAGTTCCAGCAGTCCGTCCTAGGCCATCTGCTGCAGCGGCTCGGCCCGGGTGGCCACTACTGGCACGACGTAGGGCGCCAGCTGGCGGGACGCAACGCGTCCACGCCGCCCACGGTGGGCGTGACGGAACGGCCCGCACGTGGCGACCGTGAATTCACCGTGCTCAGTTCCGTCGGGATGAGCCGCCAGCGGATGCCCACCGTGGAGCTGTACGAGGACGACGTCGCCCCGTACGCCCGCATAGAGCTGGCCGTGGCGAGCACCCTCCCGAGCCAGCGTGCGGGAAGCATCTTCCCGTGGCTCGCCCAATACCCGTGGCGGTCGGTGACATGGTTCGCCCCAGGCGACGTGGTCAAGTGGTACCACGAGTCCCGTACGTTCCCCCTGGGCAGCGGCGACAGCGCATGGGAAGGCGTACTCCTCCTGGACGATCCCAGCCGGCTGGCAGGCCCGGAGGCCCCGGCCCTCACCGGACTGACCGTGCAGGGCGATCCCGTGCGCTGGCTGTGGCTCGTCCCCATCACCGGGGAGGAGCACCGCTACGCCAAGAGCGAAGGCTCGGACGCGCTCATCCGGCGCATGGCGCAGCAGGGGCGCTCCTGGATCGTCTCCTAGCCCCCGGCCCGGAACGGCCCCCCGGCGGCGGCTTAGCTCGGGACGAACAGTTCCAGCAGCAGCCACACCACGGGGGCCGTCGCGACCAGCGAGTCGAGGCGGTCCATGACCCCGCCGTGGCCCGGCAGGAGCGTTCCCATGTCCTTGATGCCGAGATCGCGCTTGATCATCGACTCGATCAGGTCGCCGCCCGTCGCGGTGACCACGGCGGCGAGGCCGACCAGCGCGCCCTGCCAGGCGTGCCCGCCGTCCAGCAGCCACGACACCAGCCACCCGCCGACGATCATGCAGGTGATCGCGGAGCCGGTGACGCCCTCCCACGTCTTCTTCGGGCTGATCGTGGGGGCGAGCTTGTGCTTGCCGAGGAACGTGCCGGCGAAATAGCCGCCGATGTCGCTGGCGACCGTCGTCGCGATGAAGATGACCGTGCGGTCGTCGCCGTCGCCCGGGGCCATGAGGAGCGCGACGATCCCGCCCATCAGCACCAGGTAACCCGCGACGAACGCGCCCGCGCTGACGTCCCGGACGTAGCCGTCCGCGCCCTCCATCATCCGGATCAGCATCATGCTGAGCACGGTGAGCGACACCGCCGCCACCACCGCGGTGGGCCCCCACACATAGGAGACGACCGGAGTGGCCACCATCCCCGTCGCGACCGGGATGAAGGGCACCCTGATGCCGCGGGACTTGAAGGCGTCCGTCAGCTCCCGCATGCCGAGGAAGAGGAAGACCACCATCACGGCAAGGAAGATCCACTTGACCGTGTACAGCGACAGCAGTACGAGCGCCCCTAGGGCGACGCCCACGCCGATGGCGATCGGAAGGTTCCTGCCGGTCTTGCTCTGGCGCCCGCCACCGGAGGGGTCCGGGGCCTGCTCCTCACCGGATTCAGCGCGCGCGCCCGTGGCCGGCGTCGCGCCGGAGGGCGCCGCGTCGTCTGCGGAGGTGCCTGCGGGGGTGTCCGGCGCCTCGCCGGAGGGCGAGTCCAGAGCTTCTCCCGGGGGTGGGCCGGGCATGTCGACCTCCGGCTCATCCGGGGAGCCCGCGGGCTCCCCGGCGTCGTCGAGTCCCATCAAACTTCGAGCAGTTCGGCCTTCTTGTGCTCGAGCAGCTCGTCGATCTGCGCCACGTACCTGTGCGTGGTGTCGTCGAGCTCCTTCTCCGCACGCCGCACCTCGTCCTCGCCGACCTCGCCGTCCTTGGCGAGCTTGTCGAGGGTGTCCTTGGCGCGCCGCCGGATGTTGCGGATGGAGATCTTGCTGTCCTCGGCCTTGGTGCCGGCGACCTTGATGAAGTCCCTGCGGCGCTCCTCCGACAGCTCGGGGAAGACCACCCGGATGACGTTGCCGTCGTTGGTGGGGTTCACGCCGAGGTCGCTGTCCCGGATCGCCTTCTCCACCGCCTGCATGGACGACTTGTCGAACACCTGCACGATGACCATCCGCGGCTCGGGCAGCGTGAACGACGCCAGCTGGTTGACCGGCGTCGGTGTGCCGTAGTACTCCGCGGTGATCTTGTTGAACATGGCGGGGGTGACCCGGCCGGTGCGGATGGCCTGGAAGTCCTCCTTGGCGACCGCGACCGCCTTCTCCATCTTCTCCTCGGCTTCGAGGAGGGTCTCGTCGATCACTGTGACTCCCATGTCATCTGGTCGGCCCTGGCACCGCGTTCCGGGCCGCGGTCAGCCCTGCGCCGGGCTGACCAGCGTGCCGATCTTCTCACCCCGGACGGCCCGGACGATGTTGCCCTGCCCCATGAGGTCGAAGACCACGATGGGGAGCGCGTTGTCCATGCAGAGACTGATGGCCGTGGCGTCCATGACCTTCAGGCCCCGCTGTAGAACCTCACCGTAATCCAAACGGTCGAACTTGACCGCCTCTGGACTCTTACGAGGATCGGCGTCGTACACGCCGTCGACCTGAGTCGCCTTCAGGACGGCCTCGGCGCCGATCTCCAGCGCGCGCTGGGCCGCGGTCGTGTCGGTGGAGAAGAACGGCTGCCCGAGCCCCGCGCCGAAGATGACCACGCGGCCCTTCTCCAGGTGCCGGATGGCGCGCCGCGGGATGTAGGGCTCGGCCACCTGGCTCATGGTGATGGCGGTCTGCACCCGGGTGTCGAGCCCGAGCTTCTCCAGGAAGTCCTGCAGCGCGAGGCAGTTGATGACCGTGCCGATCATCCCCATGTAGTCGGCGCGGCCGCGGTCCATGCCGCGCTCGGCCATGACGGCGCCGCGGAACATGTTCCCGCCGCCGCACACCACCGCGACCTGCACGCCGTCGCGCACGGCCTCGGAGATGGCCTCCGCCACATGCTGCACGACCTCGGGGTCGATGCCGAGGGGGTCGCGTCCGGCGAACGCCTCGCCCGAGAGCTTCAGCAGCACCCGCTTCCAGCCCGCGCGCGGCGCGTGCTGCCCGGACGACGGGGCCGCCGTCGCACTTGTGGTCGTCTTGTCCGGCACGTCGGCGGCCTCCTCGTTGCGTCGCTGAATCTCGGGTCCCTGTCTCCAGAGTGCCCTTACGCCTGCCCGACCTTGAACCGGGCGAAGCGCACGACCTTCACGCCGGCCTCGTCCAGGACCTTGGCGATGGTCTTCTTGCCGTCCTTCACGAACGCCTGCTCGAGCAGCACGAAGTCGCGGAAGTAGGCGTTCACCCGGCCCTCGACGATCTTCGGGATGGCCTGCTCGGGCTTGCCCTCGTCGCGGGTGAGCTGCTCGGCGAGCGCCCGCTCCTTCTCGATCGCCTCCGCGGGGATCTCCTCGCGGTTCAGGTACTTGGGCGCCATCGCCGCGATCTGCTGCGCGACGTCCTTGGCGACCTCGGCGTTCTCCTTGTCCAGCTCGACCAGCACGCCGGTGGTCGGCGGCAGCGACGGGTCGGACTTGTGCAGGTAGCTGGCCACGTAGCCGCCCTGGAAGTGGGCGAAGCGGCGCAGCTCCAGCTTCTCGCCGATCTTGGCGCTGTTCTCCTCGATCAGCGCCTGGACGGTGGTGCCGGGCTCGATCTCGGCGCCCAGCAGGGCCGCCGCGTCGGTGGCGCCGCTGCCCGCCGCGAACGCGACCAGCCGGTCCGCCAGCTCGATGAACTGCGCGTTCTTGGCGACGAAGTCGGTCTCGCAGTTCAGCTCCAGCAGCGCGCCGTCGCCCGTGCCGTTGAAGTGCTCGGCGACCAGGCCGTTGGCGGCGGTGCGCTCGGCGCGCTTGCCGACGTCCTTGGCGCCCTTGAGGCGCAGCAGCTCCGTGGCCTTCTCGAAGTCGCCGTCCGCCTCGGTCAGGGCGTTCTTGACGGCCATCATGCCGGAGCCGGTCAGCTCGCGAAGCCGCTTGACGTCAGCGGCGGTGAAGTTAGCCATCGCTCTCTTCGTTCTCTCGTCGTTGGTCGTGGGACCCGCGACGGTCCCGGCGGCGTCGCACGTGACGCCGCCGGGACCGCGGGATCAAGCCTGCTGGCCCTCGGCAGGGGTCTCCGCCGGAGCGTCGGCCGGAGCCTCCGCGGGCGTCTCGGCCGGGGCCTCGGCCTCGGCGGGCGCTTCGGCCGGAGCCTCGGCGGGCGCTTCGGCCTCGGCGGCCGGCGCGGCCTCGGCGGGCGCCTCGGCCGGAGCCTCGGCGGACTCGCCCTCGGCCTGCTTGTTCTCCAGCAGGTCCCGCTCCCACTCGGCCAGCGGCTCGGCGGCACCCGTGGCGGCGCCCTCGGCGGGCTTCTCGTCGCCGCCGGACGCGGCGCCCGCGCGGGCGAGGAGGCCGTCGGCCACCGAGTCGGCGACGACGCGGGTCAGCAGGCTGACGCTGCGGATGGCGTCGTCGTTGCCCGGGACCGGGTAGTCGACCTCGTCGGGGTCGCAGTTGGTGTCGAGGATGGCCACGACCGGGATGCCGAGCTTCTTGGCCTCGTTGACCGCGATGTGCTCCTTCTTGGTGTCCACGATCCAGATGGCGCTCGGGACCTTCGCCATGTCGCGGATACCGCCGAGGGTGCGCTCCAGCTTGTCCTTCTCGCGGCGCAGGCCGAGCAGCTCCTTCTTGGTCATGCCGGAGCCGGCCACGTCGTCGTAGTTGATCTCCTCCAGCTCCTTGAGCCGGGTGAGCCGCTTGTGGACGGTGGAGAAGTTGGTCAGCATGCCGCCCAGCCAGCGCTGGTTGACGTAGGGCATGCCGACGCGGGTCGCCTGCTCGGCGATGGACTCCTGCGCCTGCTTCTTGGTGCCGACGAACAGGATCGTGCCGCCGTGCGCGACCGTGGCCTTGACGAACTCGAAGGCGCGGTCGATGTAGGACAGCGACTGCTGCAGGTCGATGATGTAGATGCCGTTGCGCTCGGTGAGGATGAAGCGCTTCATCTTCGGGTTCCACCGGCGGGTCTGGTGGCCGAAGTGGACGCCGCTCTCAAGGAGCTGCCGCATGGTGACGACGGGTGCCATTGCCCGTGTTCTCCTTCTCTGGCCCTTCCGGGCCGCATTTGGTTGTCGTCCTGCGCCCGGGCATCGCCCCACCGTCGCCGCGGCGACGGACCGAGGGGCGTCGCCCCACCATGTCTTCGGTGGCATGCGGACGCGTGAAATCAGCCGCCGGGACAGCCCCTGGCGGCTGTGATCCGGAACGTTCCCCGGATCCGTGACCTCTCCGCTCACCGGGAGCGGCTTCCCGCCTCCCCGCCGGACGGCGGATCGGCGACGGCCTGGCCCTGGCCGGTGTCCTTCCGGGCACGCATACAGATTATCAGGGCGCGGACGCCCCCGGGAATCAACGGCCCGAGCGGTTATCCACAGTTCGCGCACCTCCTGACGTTCCCGCCGACCGGGCGGCAGGCTCCTGGCATGACCTTGCTCACACTGCTCCTCACCTGCGCGATCACCGTCGGCTCCCCCGGAGCCGGCGCCTGGCGGTGGCCGCTCGGGCCGCCCGCCCCGCGGGTCCTGCGCGCCTTCTCCCCGCCGGCCGTCCCGTGGGGCCCCGGCCACCGCGGTGTCGATCTCGCGGCGCGGCCGGGCGAACCGGTGTACGCCGCCGGGGCCGGACGGGTCTCCTACGCCGGGCACCTGGCCGGACGCGGCGTCGTCGCCGTCGACCACGGGCCGCTGCGCACGACGTACCTGCCCGTCCGTCCCAGCGTCAAGACCGGACGCCAGGTGACCTTAGGCGCCCGTATCGGCGTCCTTGAGGACGGCCATCTCCACTGTTCGACGCCATGCCTGCACTGGGGCCTGCGCAAAGGCAACATTTACCTGGACCCGCTGAGCCTGGTCAGGCGGGAAGTGCGGCTCCTCCCCCAGTGGCCGCGTGCCGCACCACCGCAGAAGGCATCGTCGAAGGCGCACGAACGGCATCCCCCGTCCGACGAGCCGCCGGCTCCGAGCATGACGCTCCGCGACGCGACGACGGCCACCGGCGGGGCTGTCACCGGGCTCGTCCTGGCCTACTCCCTGTCCTTCGCCTGGCGCCGCACTCGTGCGCGCGGGCGTTCTCGCCGTCCTCCGCCCGGCGTGATCGACCTCGCCCATGAGCGCCGCCTGCGCCGCGTCCCTCAGCGCCGTCAGGAACGCACCTAGTCGTCTCTGGCGGCGCGGGGGTGGGCCCGGCGGTGGACCTGCTTGAGCCGTTCTGCCGATACGTGCGTGTAGAGCTGCGTGGTCTGCAGGGACGCGTGGCCGAGGATCTCCTGGACGCTGCGGAGGTCGGCGCCGCCCTCCAGCAGGTGGGTCGCGGCGGTGTGGCGGAGCCCGTGGGGGCTGAGATCGGGCATCGCGCCCGCACCGGAGATCCGGGAATGGACGATCCGGCGGGCGCTGGTCGGATGCAGGCGTCCCCCGCGGGCGCCGAGGAACAGGGCGGGGCCGCTGTCCTCGGTCACCACGGCCGGGCGGCCCGCCCTGAGCCAGTCCTCCACGGCCCGGACGGCCGGCTCGCCCACCGGGACGGTCCGCTCCCGGTTCCCCTTGCCCAGGACGCGTATGGTCCGGCGGCCGGTGTCCAGGTCGTCGACGTCGAGGCCGCAGAGTTCGCTGACGCGTACGCCCGTCCCATAGAGGACCTCTAGTACGGCCAGGTCGCGCAGCCCCATCGGCCCTTCCACGTCCAACGTGTCGAGCAGGCGCGCCGCGTCGTCCTGGGTGAGCACGCTGGGCAGGTCGCGGCGCTTCTTCGGCGTGCCCAGCAGCAGACCGGGGTCGCTGTCCAGGAGCCCGCGCCGGTGGAGGTGATGGGTGAAGGCCCGGACGGCCGCCGTCCGGCGGGCGAGGGTGGCGCGCGCGCGTCCGAGCGCGTGCTGGCGGGCCAGCCAGGCGCGCAGGAGCGACACGTCCAGGCTCGCCGGATCGGTGACCCCGACGTCGGACGCGTACGCGCACAGGTCCGCCAGGTCGCCGAGGTAGGCGCGCAGCGTGTGCGGTGAGACGCCGCGTTCGGCGTGCAGGTGCCGCCCGAACTCGTCCACGGCCTCGTTCAGATCCACATGGGCCACGCTGCGCCAGACGCCGCGGCCAGGCAAGCACCGGACGCCGTTTTCGCCGAATCACCCCAAATCGCAGCCGGTTTTCCACAGAACGCGGTTCACCTGTTCGGCGGTTCCGGGGTCCGGCAGCGTCGATGGCCGGAGGTGAGGCACATGACCGCCCACATCGAACTGGGCCGGCGCGGCGAGGACGCGGCGGCCGCCTATCTGACCGGGCTCGGCTGGAGGGTCCTCGACCGCAACTGGCGCTGCCCCGAGGGCGAGCTCGACATCGTCGCGCACGACGGCCGCGCGCACGTCGTCTGCGAGGTGAAGACCCGCAGGTCCGCCCTGTACGGCGATCCGCTCGAGGCGATCACGGCGGCCAAGTCCACGCGGTTACGGCGGCTGGCCTGGCGGTGGGCCGCCGCGCACGGCGTCGGCGGCGCGCAGGTCCGGGTGGACGTGCTCGGCCTGGTCGTCAGGGGCGACGGCTTCTCGATCGATCATCTGAAGGAGGTGTGCTGAATGACGCTCGCCAAGACCCGCTCGGTGTCCCTGGTGGGGGTGGACGGCTTCGTCGTGGACGTCGAGGCCGCCCTCACCAGCGGGGTCCCCGGCCTGCATCTGGTCGGCCTGCCCGACACCGCGCTGAGCGAGGCCCGCGACCGCGTCCGCGCGGCGGTCTTCTTCCCTGTCAAGTCAGCATGTTGAGCTTGGTCCTGCCTCGGACGGAGCCCGGGACGCCCGTCGAGGACCGGGCCGTCTGGAGGCAGCGGTCGTTGATGAGCGGTCAGATCCGCTTCCCTCTCTGGA
>NZ_JAGEPF010000033.1 GCF_017573465.1 Actinomadura violacea | reverse complement strand
CCGCCGTCGCGCCCGTCGTCGCCCCGGCGCGGGCGGCGCGGGCGGTGGAGCGCCGCGCGGGACGCGACCGGGCGTGGAGCGGGCCGGCGCAGGAGCTCGCCGACCGCCTCGACCTCGGTGCGCTCGCCGGCGACATCGCCGCGCGGGACGTGCCGCTGCTGCTGGTCGGCGGCGGCCGCGACCGGGTCGTCCCGGCGGGCGAGGTCACCGCGTTCCGCGACGTCCTGCAGCGGCGCGGCGCGGGCGCGGTGGAGACCGCGACGTTCCGGATGGGGCATGCGCTGGCCGCCGAGCCCGGCACCGAGCCGCGGCCGCCGATCACCGACGCGGTGCGGGTCGACGGCCTGCTCACCGACTGGTTCCGGGAGCGGCTCGCGGACGTCCGCGCCGACCCGGAGCAGGACGCCGTGTCCACCGACGCCGTGCAGCCCGACGCTGTGCCCGCAGACGCCGCGCCCGTCGACACGACGGCCGTCGACACCGCGCCCTACCCGGCCCCCGCGCGCGCCGCCCGCTGACCGGGCGCATGCGAAAGCCCGCCTCGCGGCCGGTGTCGAGCCGCCCGCGAGGCGGGTGGTGCCGTGCGGTGTGACTCAGCCCTTGGAGAGGACCTCGTAGCGGACCGGGATGACGCCCGAGCCGGTGCCGCCGACCTTCTTCATGGCCGCGGTGGACAGGTCCAGGCAGCGGCCGCCCGCGTACGGGCCCCGGTCGTTGATGCGGACGACGACCGACTTGCCGTTGTTCTTGTTGGTCACGCGGACCTTGGAGCCCATCGGCAGCGTCTTGTGCGCCGCGGTGAGGGCGCCGGGGTTGAACGGCTCGCCGCTCGCGGTCATCTGCCCCTCGCCGTAGAAGGACGCCTCGCAGCTGCCCGACTGGAGCACCCGGGTCTTCTTCTTCGGCTTGGCCTTGTGCTCGGCGGCTGCCGCCGGGCGGGCCTTCTTGGTGGGCGCGGCCTTCTTCTTGTGCTTCGGGTCCGGGTCGCGCGGCCCGCCGCGGCTGGCCCGGGACGGCTCCGGCCGCGGCGGGTCGGCGACCGGGGTGGTCGCCTGCGGGGCGGTCTGCGCGGCCTGGGCCGAGTCGGCCGGGGCCTTTCCGCCGCCGGCGATGGCGAACGCGCCGACCGCGAGAACGGCCGCGGCGACGCCGGAGAAGATCAGAAGGGTGCGCTTTCGCGGCCGCGGAAGACGGGCCTGAAGGCGCGCGTGAAGACGGGGTCGTTCGTCAGGGTTGCCCACGAAGGATCCTTCGGTAGGGAACAGGACCCCGGACGCCCAGGCGTTTCTCAGCGCCGTTCTCGCAGCGCGCCGGGGCGACCTCCTCGTCCCCCCTGGTCCGCGCCGCCAATGGGCTTCAGTGCCCGTCTCCGCGCTCTCGCTCAGCGCGGCCGCGTCATCGCGGCTTCGGCGTCCGGCAGGTGCGGCTGCGATGCATCTTCACTTTTGATCTCGAAAGCGCCGCACAAGTCCTTGACCGTACGTTGCGCCCGGAGTGAATCAAGCGCAGGCCCGGCCTTTGTGGGGTTTGTCACCTCTCTTTTTGCCCTGTGAAGCTGATCCACTTCGCTGGGTGAGCGCATTTCAAGATCCAATTTACTCGCCATGGAAGGTGTGATCTCGGACATATAACAAGCGTTCGTTTGGCAATAAAACGGGGCGTTCCGGGATGCACCTGGCATCTCCGAAACGCCCCGTTAAGAGGGTGAATCGCCGGACCGGCGGTCAGCGCACCGCCGGCAGCTTCGGCAGGTAGACCGGCGGCCCGGACAGCCCGTCCGCCAGCCCGTCCGCCGGCCCGTCGGCCGGCAGGCCGCCGCCGACCAGGCCGCCGTCCCCCGCGCGCCCGGTGTCGGACGGCCGCTCGCGCGTCTTCAGCACGTTGACGACGCTGCCGACCTGCGAGTGCATCTGGTTCACCGTGTCGTTCGCCTCACCGACGAGGTTCTGCGGCGCCGGCCGGGACCGCCGCGCCCCGGCGCCGTCCGGGAACACCATCGAGATCGGCGCGGCGGACCGCAGCGAGGAGGCGTCGCCCGGCAGCCCGAGGGCCACCGCGTCGCCGAGCGGGCCGCCGCCCGGCGCGCCGGACCGGGCGTTCGGCAGCGCCACCGCGCCGCCGCCCATCTTCCCGACTTTGCTCCCGACCACCCGCTTCGGCACGGAGGTGACGCGCCCGACGACCCGTCCCGGCACCTTGGCGGCCTCCCCGACCGGCGCCGGCAGCCCGGACGCGATACCGGGCCCGGAGGCGCTGCGGTCGGCCGCGCCCAGGCAGCCGCCGCTGCGCGGCGCGGAGATCGGCGCGCCGTCCCGGCCGGGCGTCAGCGACATCGTCTGGCTCGGCAGCAGCCGCGTGACGCGGGTGCCGTCGACGGTCTTCATCGGGTCGAGCCGGCAGGCGCGTGCGGCGGCCGCGGCGGGGCCGGACGCGGTGCGTGACCCGGTGCGGGACACGGGCAGCCGCGGGGCCAGGCCGGCGCCGCGGCCGGGCCGCGACGCGGCGGCGAGCGCGCCGTCGGCGGTGCCGGTCGCGGCCTCCGCGGTGCGGCTCGCGGCGTCCGAGACCGGGGCGGGCACCGCCACCGGCGGCATCGCCGGGCCGACCTGGCCGACCGTCCCGTAGACGAGGTCGGCGGCCGGGCCCTGGACGGCGTTCGCCGGCGCCGCGGCCAGGGTCAGCGCGGCGGCCAGCGGCGCCGCGGCCGACAGGCCGAGCAGTTTCCTGGCGGATCGGTTCATGTCTTTTCCCCCGAAATTCTCGGATCGACTCTGCGCGGTGTGCGTGCGCCCATGGCGTTCGTTTTCCGGCGCACCGTCGAGCGGGCACGTTAGTACAGCCCGGATGCCGCGCATGCCGAATACACAAATCGATCAGGGGAGGGCGGTAAAGATCTACGGAAATGCGACGCGGGGACGCCCTTGGGCATCCCCGCGTTCCCTTCCGCCGTCACCACGGCGGCGGCGCCGTCCGGCGCCGCGCGTCAGGTCATTCGGCGCCGAGGGCGATGGCGTCGTCGACCTCGGTCTTGCGCGCGGCCAGCTCGGCGGCGTACTTCTCCTCGTCGACCTTCTCGGCGATCTCCTCGTCCTGCCGCATCAGCGCCTCGAGGTCGGCCTTGGCATTGTCGAGGACGCCCATGTCGGCGTAGGCGGCCTTCACCTTGTCGCCCCAGAGGCCGACGTCCCGGACGCACGGGACGATCCGGCTGAAGAGCAGCGACTGATAGAGCGTGTACATATCCGAGTTGTCGACGTATTCCACGCATTTGTCGACCGGCATGTTCATCTGCTCGAACACCTCGCGGCCCTTGAACCGGTCGCGCATCAGGTAGCAGCCCTCGACCACGAACTCCTCGCGCTCGGCCCGCTCCTTGTCGGTCAGCTGCGCGTAGTAGTCCTTGAGCGCCAGCCGGCCGAACGCGACGTGCCGCGCCTCGTCCTGCATGACGTACGCGAGCAGCTGCTTGACCAGCGGATTCGTCGACATGTCGCGGTACAGCCCGAACGCGGCGAGGGCGAGGCCCTCGATGAGCACCTGCATGCCGAGGTAGGGCAGGTCCCAGCGGCTGTCCTCCAGCGACTCGGCGAGCAGCTTCGCCAGGTCCTGGTTGATCGGGTAGTACATCCCGATCTTCTCGTGCACGAACTTGGCGTACAGCTCGACGTGCCGCGCCTCGTCCATCGTCTGCGTCGCCGCGTAGAACTTGGAGTCGAGGTCGGGCACGGACTGGACGATGCGCGCCGACACGTTCAGCGCTCCCTGCTCGCCGTGCAGGAACTGGCTGAACAGCCAGGACCCCTGGTGCCGGCCGAACTCGTCACGCTCCTTCTGGGACATCTTGTCCCAGATGTCGGAGCCGATGAGGGGGTTGAAGTTCTCCGGCAGGCCGGCGACGTTGACCGGATCGACCTCCAGGTCCCAGTCGATGCGCTTCGTCGCGTCCCACTGCTTGTCCTTGCCCTTCTGGTACAGGCTCAGCAGCCGGTCGCGGCCCTCGTCGTACTCCCAGGTGAACCGGGCGTCGCCGGACATCGGGACGTTCCACGTCTCCGTGGGCACGGGCGTGGAGTAGAGGTCATAGGAACTCACGGGGGATCCTCCTCGGGGGGTTGCGCCGCAGCGTCGCGACGCGGGTGTGCTCCGCCCACCGCTTTACATACCTTCGTAACATGTAAAGCGCGGGTAGGCCAGACCCCATGCACGGGCAAGACGACCATGACAAAAGTCATCCCGGACCCACGACAACGCTCACTAACCCCCCGGCCTGCGCGTTCGTACCGTTGACGGCGTGGACGCCATCCCCCTCGCCGCCGTGGAGATCCACGACGCCGCCGGCCGCCCACCGGCATACGATTCAAGCGCCATGACCACGAGGTTCCCCGACGGCGGGGACTGCGCCGACGCCGACGCCGAAGCCGGGAAGGCCCGGCGGCGGCGCGCGTTCTGGTCCTCCACCGGACTGATCTACCTCCTTCCCGTCACCCTCGACATCGCCGGCTACTCCCCCGCCCGCATGGCACTGGCCATCGCGGGGCTGATCGCCTTCATCGCGCTCTTCATCGCGACGCCGTTCAGCCTGCGGAGCTGGCTCGAACCCGTCAGGACCCGCACGTACGTCCTGCTCGCCGCGTTCGCGGTGTTCGCCGCCGCGCTGCCGTTCGCGTTCGGCCCGGCATGGCTGGGCACCCCGATCTACCTGTCGATGGTCTTCGCCATGACGCTGCCGATGAACCGGGTGCTGTGGGGCGTCGGCGGGACCGTGGCGCTCGTCGTGGTGCAGTGCCCGCTGCTCGGCGTGCCGGGCGCGCTGTGGCCCATCGCGCTCACCACGCTGTCGCTCGGGCTGTTCATGGTCGCGTTCCGGCACGCGCGCACGCTCGTCCAGCAGCTGCGCGACGCGCGCGGCGAGGTCGCCCGGCTCGCCGCCGCCGACGAGCGGCTGCGCATCGCCCGCGACCTGCACGACCTGCTCGGGCACAGCCTGTCGCTGATCGTGCTGAAGGCGGAGCTGGCGCGGCGGCTCGGCGAGCGGGACGCCGACCGCGCGATGGCGGAGGTCACCGACATCGAGTCGGTGGCGCGCCGGTCCCTCGCCGACGTCCGCGCCGCGATCTCCGGCTACCGGCGGCGCGACCTCACCGAGGAGCTGGACGGCGCCCGCGCGGTGCTGTCGGCCGCCGAGGTCGAGGTCGCCGTGCGGACGTCCGGGGCGCCGCTGCCCGACCAGGTCGACGGGCTGTTCGGCTGGGCCGTCCGGGAGGGCGTCACCAACATCGTGCGGCACGCCCGCGCCCGCCGCGTCACGATCACCATCGCCCGGGAGCGCGGCGAGGCCACCCTGGAGATCGTCGACGACGGGCGCGGCGAGGCCCCCGAGGGGCACCTCCCGGGGCACGGCCTGGAGGGCCTGGCGGAGCGCGTCGCGGACGCGGCAGGGACGGTGGCGGCCGGCCCGCGCGAGAGCGGCGGCTTCCGGCTCGCGGTGCGCGTCCCGCTGGCCCCGGCCGGAGCGGAGCGGACGGCGGTAGAGTCCGCCACGTGATCCGCGTGATGCTCGCCGAGGACCAGCGGATGGTCCGCGGCGCACTGGCGGCGCTGCTGAGCCTGGAGGACGACCTGGAGGTCGTCGGGGAGGCGTCCGGGAGCGCGGAGGCCGTCGCGGTCGCCGCCCGCACCCGCCCCGACGTCGTGCTGCTCGACATCGAGATGCCCGACCGCGACGGCCTCGCCGCCGCGCCGGAGATCCGCGCCGCCGCCCCCGGCTGCCGGATCATGATCCTGACGACGTTCGGCCGGCCCGGCTACCTGCGCCGCGCGATGGAGGCGGGCGCGTCGGCGTTCCTGGTGAAGGACGGCCCGGCGCAGGAGCTGGCCGCCGCGATCCGCCGCGTCGTCGCCGGCGAGCGGGTTATCGACCCGGCGCTCGCCGCCGCCGCGCTCAGCGCGGGCCCGAACCCGCTGTCGCCGCGCGAGTGCGACGTGCTGGCGGCGGGCGCGGACGGCTCCACGATCGCCGACATCGCGGGCCGCCTGCACCTGTCGGAGGGGACCGTCCGCAACTACCTGTCGGCGGCGATCAACAAGGTCGGCGCCCGGAACCGGATCGAGGCCGTCCATACGGCCCGCGCCCAGGGCTGGCTCTGACCGCCGCCCCGCCGTTGCGACCGCCGGGTGCGGTCAGCGGGACTGGAGGGCGTCCAGCGCGACGGCCTGCGCCACGACCAGGCGGCGGTCCAGCCGCGGGTCCTTGATGTCGACGATGTACCGGTCGCGGAACCCGAACTTCTTCTCCACCGAGAAGACGAGCTGGTCGCCCGCGTAGAAGTCGAAGTGGTACGGCCACGCGAACGGCAGGTTCTCCGCGTACGGGATGAAGTCCCACACGCGGCGCAGCACCGCGACGAACTTGTTGCGCTCGCTGCCCGTCGTCACGCCGAGGCCGGGCTGCTCCAGATGCCACGTCGAGGCGATCAGCGACTTCTTGAAGTCCTTGCGGAACACCCCGATCGGCTGCCCGTTCGCGTCGGTGATGTCGTAGGCCGACGCCAGGTCGATGCGCTTGCGCGCCTTGAAGCCGAGGAGGGGGCGGGTCTTGGAGTCGTCGGAGTAGAGCGTCACCTGCTCCTTGAACGCCAGCCGCTTCTGCTGCGCGAACGCCAGCAGCTCCCCCTCGCCGCCGTCGGGGTTCTCGGCGTGCACCTCGTACTGGTTGACCATCAGGCGGATCCGCTGCCGGATCAGCAGCCGGTTCTGCGCCTGGAGCCGCTCTGCGTCCAGCGAACTCACCCTCGTCCCGTCGCGTTTTCGCGCGAGTCTGCCACAAATGGCGAGCTCGGGGTGATGTCCGGGCGAATGGCCGGAGGCGGCCGGGGGAGCGGCCGGCGGCGGGCGCGCCCGCGGGCCGCCGCGGCGCCGGTCAGGCCTGCTGGATGTGGTCCGCGAGGTACCCGTGGATCAGCCGCTCCGCCTCCGCGACGATCAGCGGGTCGCCGGACGGGTCGCGCCGGAAGGCCATCTTCAGCACCGCGTCGCCCGCCTCCACCGCGATGGCCAGCGCGGTCGCGAGGCCGGGGGTGTCCTGCACCGCGAACGTCTCGACGATCATCTCGCGGAGCCGGTCGGCGACGACCGCGTTGTTGTCGGCGTCGGAGTCCAGCAGGTTCACGTCCGCGACGTCGCCGAAGCGCAGCACCCGGAAGCCCGGCACGGTGCGGTGCATCTCGACGAAGATCTCGATGATCACGCCGACGGTGTCGGACCAGTCGGCGAACGCGCCGCTCGCGAGCCGGGTCGAGATCCGCTGCCCGAACACCTCCAGGTTGCGCAGCGCCAGCGCCTGCGCGACCGCCCGCTTGTCCGGGAAGAACTGGTAGACCGAGCCGATGGCGACCTCGGCGCGCTGCGCGATCCGCGTGGTGGTCAGGCCGTCGTAGCCGTCCTCGTCGAGGATGTCCGCGCACGCGTCGAGCATCCGCTGGACGCGTTCGGCGCTGCGGCGCTGGGCGGGACGTCGGCGGAGCGGGGTGCGGATCTCGGTCACGCCACCATTGTCACCCGAACCCGCCATGCTCGGTCATGGCGCGGCCCCGCTTCCCCACCCCGCGGTCACGGAACCCTTCCGCGCCGACCACCCCGCGCCGTAAAGTCCGAACAGCATTCGCGTTCGTGGGGAAGGAACGGATGGGGCTTCCGGAGGGCTTCCGCTGGGGCGTCGCGACCGCCGCCTACCAGGTCGAAGGCGCCGTGCACGAGGACGGCCGCGGGCCGTCCACCTGGGACGTCTTCGCGCACACGCCCGGCCGGGTGCGGGACGGCCACACCGGCGACGTCGCCTGTGACCACTATCACCGGTGGCCGGAGGACGTCGCGCTCATGAAAGACCTCGGCGTCGGGTCCTACCGGTTCTCGATCGCGTGGCCGCGCGTTCAGCCGGCCGGCAGCGGCACCGCCAACCCCCGGGGCCTGGACTTCTACGACCGGCTCGTCGACGCGCTGCTCGCCGCCGGCATCGACCCGGCCGTCACCCTCTACCACTGGGACCTGCCGCAGCCGCTCGAGGACGCCGGCGGCTGGATGAACCGCGACACCGCCTACCGGTTCGCCGAGTTCGCCTACCGCGCCGCCGAACGCCTCGCCGACCGCGTCGGCACGTGGATCACGCTGAACGAGCCGGTCGTCGTCACCGCCTACGGGTACGCGTTCGGCGTCTACGCGCCCGGCGAGACGCTGATGCTGGACGCGCTGCCGACCGCCCACCACCAGCTCCTCGGCCACGGCCTCGCCGTCACCGCGCTGCGCAGCCGCGGCGCCCGCCGCGTCGGCCTCGCCAACCACTACTCGCCCGCCTGGCCCGCCGACCCGTCGTCGGACGCCGACCGGGGCGCCGCGCTCGCCTTCGACGCCTTCATGAACCGGATGTTCACCGACCCGGTGCTGACCGGCGCCTACCCCGACATCTCGATGCTCGGCGGCCCGGACCTCGCGCCGCACATCCACGACCTGGACATGTCGGTCATCGCGTCGCCGATCGACTTCCTCGGCGTGAACTACTACCAGCCGACCCGCCTCAAGGCCCCGCCCGCGGACGGCCCGCTCCCCTTCGACATGGTCGACGTCACCGGGTACCCGGTGACCGGCATGGGCTGGCCGATCGCCCCCGACGCCTTCCTGTCCCTGCTGCGCACGCTGCGCGAGCGGTACGGCACCCGGCTGCCGCCGCTGTACGTCACCGAGAACGGCTGCTCGTTCCCCGACGAGGTCGCCGACGACGGCACGGTCGACGACACGGCCCGCATCGAGTTCCTCGACGCGCACATCGCCGCGATGCGGACCGCCGTCGACGAAGGCGTCGACATCCGCGGGTATTACGCCTGGTCCCTTCTGGACAACTTCGAATGGGCCGAGGGATACCACCCGCGGTTCGGGCTCGTCCACGTCGACTACGAGACGCAGAAGCGGACGCCGAAGAAGTCGTTCGGCTGGTACCGGGACCTCATCGCCGCGTCCGCGAAGTGACGCATGCCCGCGTAGTGACGCATGCCGGACGGTCCTGCCAGGATCCCGGTATGGATTCGCTCTCCGACGTCCGCGCCAGGATCGACGCCATCGACGGCGACCTCGTCCGGCTCCTCGCCGAACGGCAGGCGCTCGTCCAGGCCGCCGCCGCGTTCAAGGCCGACGCGGACGCCGTCCGCGCGCCCGGCCGCGTCGAGCAGGTCGTCGCGCTGGCCCGCGAGCGCGCCGCGTCCGCCGGCCTGTCCCCCGAGGTCGCCGAGGCGGTGTGGCGGGCCATGATCGGCGCGTTCATCGACCTCGAACTGGACGAGCACGCCCGCCGCACCGCCGCCACCTGACCGATGTACTCCGCGGCGGTCGAGGCGCTGTACGCGGCGTTCGCCGACGTCCCGCGCCCCGCCCGCGTGCACGGCTGCCCGTGCTGCGTCGCCGTCGACGAGGACCGGCCGCTCCTCGCCCGACCGCCGCGCGACCTCGCCGCCGGCGACCTCGCGCGGTACGCGGCGAAGGCCCTCAACACGTGGGGCGACGAGGACGACTTCCGCTACTTCGCCCCTCGCCTGCTGGAACTGGCCGCCGACGACGCGTTCGCCTACCCCGACCCCGAGATCGTCTTCGGCAAGCTCGCGCGGGCCGGCTGGGAGCGGTGGCCGCAGCGCGACGCGGTCGCCGCGTTCCTCGGCGCGTTCTGGACGCGCTCGCTCGCCGCCCACCCCGGCCCGCTCCGGATCCGGACGGCGCTGTGCGCGCTCGGCTGCGCCGCCGGCGACGTATCGTCGCAGCTCACCGAATGGTCGCGGCTGCCGTCCGGCGCCGCGATCCGGCACCTGCACGACTTCGCCACCGAGGACCTGACCTGGAAGCGCGGACGCCTCGCCCCGCGCATCGCCTGCCAGGGCCGTCCCTACGAGCAGGTCGCGGCGTGGCTCTTCGAAGGCGCCGCCGCGCGCGCCGTCGGCGACGCCTTCGCAAGGACGGACGACGAGGAGACGCTCGCCGTCCTCACCCGGATCGACTCCGCGCTCCGCGGTCTGCCTTAGGCGCGGTCTCCTCTAGGCGCCGGCGGCCCAGAGGTCCAGGGACTTGTACGCCGGGAACCACTCGTTCGTGTACGCGGCGCGGAGCGGGTCGGGGAGCGGCGCCAGCATCGCCGCCACCGCGGACTCGGACGCGCCGTCCAGCATCCACGGGATGACGCGCGGCCCGTCCGGCCCGACGTACTTGCCGCTGGCCTGGCCGAACTCCAGCCACTGCGCCTCGGTCAGCGACGCCTCGATCAGTGGGAGCGCCTCGTCCTCCTCGTGCTTGAGGTGCCCGCCGAGCGCGGTCGCGAGGGTGTCCGCGAGCTCGCCGAGCCGCGCGGGCCCGGACTCGGTGTCGGCGAGCGCCGCGTCGATCGCCTCGATCGCGGGGTCCACCGCGGCGTGCTCGGCCTCCATCGCGTCCAGCAGCGCGAGGCCGTCCGGGCGGCCCGCGACGGCCTCGCGCATCATCGGCCACAGCGCCTCGTCCTCCGCGGTGTGGTGCGCGTGCAGCGCCTTCTTGAACAGCTCCCAGCCGACGGCGGTGGCGAGGACGCGCCGGGGGTCGTCGCCGGGACGCGCCGTGACCTCGGTGATGTGCCGCAGGTCCCGGCGCAGCGCGTCGTGGAAGGTGTACATCGACGTCATGTCCAGCTTGCTCATCGCGGTCTCCTCAGGGCGATCGGGTCGTACATCGCACTGACGGACCGCGGGGCACCGATGTGACCGCCTCCGGCAGGGTTCAGCACGTCGGGCGCGCAGCGGCGCCCGCGTAGTCGGGGAGCGCGATGCCCTCGGCGGTCTTGCGCGCGATCTTCGCGGCCATGTTCTTGCCCGGCAGGTACGGGATGAGCTTGTAGTACCGGTTCAGCAGCGCGACCGCGAAGCGGCTGCTGGGCATCATCAGCTTCGCGACGCCGTCGCCCATCTTCTGGCAGCCCGCCGCGTACTCGCCCAGGACGTCCTGGTAGCGCGCGTAGGCGACGCGGTGGTCGCCGCGCGCGGCGGCCAGTTCGCCCGCGAGGACGTAGGCGCCCACCATGGCGAGGCCGGTGCCCATGCCGGACAGGGACGACGGGCAGTACGCGGCGTCGCCGAGCAGCGCGACCCGGCCGCGCGACCAGGTGTCCATGCGGACCTGCCCGACGGAGTCGAAGTAGAAGTCGGGGGCGTTGCGCATTTCGGCGAGCAGCCGGTCGCACTCCCAGCCGGTCCCGGCGAACCGCTCGGTGAGGATCCGCTGCTGCCCCGCCACGTCGCGGCGGTGGATGTCCGCCTCCGGCGAGCTGAAGTAGAACGCGGCCCGCGCCTCGGTGTTGTGGCGGGCGCTGTAGACCGACGCGAGCTGCCCGCCGGTCCGGTAGACGTGCCCGGTGTACTGGAGGCCGAGGTGGTTCGGGACGCTGAAGACCGCGCAGTGCACGCCGAGGTCGCGTACGAACCGCTCCTCCGGCCCGAACGCGAGCCGGCGGACGTTGGAGTGCAGCCCGTCCGCGCCGATGACCAGGTCGAACCGGCGCGGCGCGGACCGCTCGAATGCGACGGTCACGCCGTCCTCGTCCTCGTCGAGGGAGGCGATGGAGTCGCCGAAGACGTACTCGGTGGTGCCGCGGGTGGCGCGGTAGAGGATGCGGGCGAGGTCGCCGCGGAGGATCTCGACGTCCCCGGCGAACAGATCGGCGGGCATGGACGCCTGGACCTTGCCCTCCTTGTTCACGTACGCCATCGCGCCCGTGCCGGTCCGGGCCTGCTCGACCTCGCCGAGGATGCCCATGCGGCGCAGGACGGTCAGGTGCGCGTCGCCGCGGAAGTCGACGGCGTAGCCGCCGTCGCGGAAGCCGGGCGTGTTCTCGACGATCGTGGTGGTGAAGCCGTAGCGGGCGAGCCAGTGGGCGAGCGCGGGGCCGGCGACGGAGGCGCCGGAGATCAGGATGTTCTTCATGCCGGCGAGACTGCCGAGGCGCGCTCACCGCAGGCTCACCGCCGGCTCACCGCCTCGATGACCTGCTCGTCGAGGCCCGCGAGGCGCAGCGCGTCCGCCCTGCTCAGCGCGGTCGCGGGGGCGCCGCGCAGCGCCTGCGCGGCGGCGGACAGCCGGGCCGCCCGGTCCGCGTCGCCCTGTGCGGCCTCCAGGCCGGCGAGGACGTCGACGGCGCGGGCGGCCTCCATGAACGCGCCCTTGGACGCCGCCGCCCCGGCCGCCTCCCGGTAGCGGGACCGGGCCGTGCCGCCGTCGCCGCGCGCGGCGGCGACGCGGCCGAGCCCGACCAGCGCGGACGCGCGGCCGCCGACGCTCTTGATCCAGTGCGGGTCGAACCGGGCGAGCGCGTCGGTGTAGAGGCGTTCGGCGGTGCCGGGGTCGCCGTCGAGGAGCGCGATGTCGCCGAGGCCGCGCAGCGCCCCCGCGAGGTAGGTGGGGCTGCCCGCGCGGCGCGCGACCGCCGCGGCGCGCTCGTAGTCGGCGCGGGCCGAGTCCCGGTCGTCCTCGACGCGGTGGTCGCCGCGGTTGACGAGCAGGTCGGCGGTCTCGTCGAGGGCTCCGAGCCGCTCGGTGAGGGCGAGCGCCTCGTCGGTGAGCGCGACCGCCGCGGCGCGGTCGCCGCGGTGGGCGGCGAGGCCGGCGAGCGCGTCGAGCGCGAGGGCGGTGCCCCACCGGTCGCCGAGCGCGCGGAACCCGCCGGCCGCCGCGCCGAACTCCGCGGCGGCCCCCTCCATGTCGCCCGCGGCGAGCGGCTCGAACCCGGCGATGAAGCGGGCGGCGGCGCGCGCCCACGGGTCCGGGCCGTCGCGCTGCGCCAGGACCAGCGCGAACGCCGACTGCGCGTCCGGTTCGTCCGCGCGGCGCATCATCCACAGGAACGGGACGGCCGGATGGCGGCCCGCCTTCCCGTCCGCCCACGCCGCTTCGAGCGCCGCCTCCGCCGCGGCTCGATGCCGCTGCCACACCTCGCGTCCGGCCGCGTCCGCGCCCGCGTGCAGCACGCACGCCGCGTACTCCTCCTCCAGGCCGGGCGGCGGGACGGGGCCCGCGACGTCCAGCAGCGCCGCGGCCTGCGCGGCGACCGCCACCCCGCGGATCCACAGGTAGCTCGACATCGCCGCCGCGAGCCGCAGCCCGGCCGGCACGTCCCGCGCCTCGGCGGCCCCGCCCAGCGCGGCCAGCAGGTTGCCGTGCTCCGCGGCGAGGACCCCCAGCCAGTCGAGCTGGGCGCCCGTCCGCAGCTGCGGATCGGCGGTCTGAGCCAGCTCCAGGAAGTAGGCCGCGTGCGCGTCGCGCGCATCGGCGCCGGACTCGGCCGCGCGTTCGGCGCCGTAGGCGCGGATCGTCTCCAGCATCCGGTACCGGCCGCCCGCCAGCTCCAGCAGCGACTTGTCGACCAGCGACTCCAGCGCGTCGCCGCCGTCCCCGCACACCCGGCGCGCCGCGTCCGGCGCCGCGCCGCCCGCGAACGCGGTGAACCGCTCCGCGACGCGCCGCTCGTCCTCGTCCAGCAGGTCCCAGCTCCACGCGACGACCGCGCGCAGCGTGCGGTGCCGCTCGTCGGCGGTGCGGCTGCCGCGCGACGGGACGCCGAGCCGGTCGTCCAGCCGGCCCGCGAGGTCGGCGACGTCCATGGTGCGCAGCCGCGCCGCGGCCAGCTCGATCGCCAGCGGCAGGTCGTCCAGCGCCGCGCAGATCCGGCGCACGACGGCCGGGTCCGCCGCGAACCCGCGCCGGACCGCGGACGCCCGCGCGGTGAACAGCCGCACCGCCGCGTCGCCGTCCAGCGGCCGGACCGGCCACAGGTTCTCGCCGGTGATGCCGAGGGGCTCGCGGCTCGTCGCGAGGACGCGCAGCCCCGGGCACGCGGCGAGCAGCCGCCCGGCGAGCGCCGCGACCGCGTCCACGACCTGCTCGCAGTTGTCCAGGACGAGCAGCAGCGGGCGGTCGGCGAGCGCCGCGGCCAGCCGGTCCTCCGGGCCCTTCCCGGCGTCCGGCGCCTGGAGCCCGGACTCGCGCAGGCCGAGGGCGCCGAGCAGCGCGCGGGGCAGCGACGCGCCGTCCCGCAGCGGCGCGAGCTCGGCGAAGCACGCCTCGCCGTCCGCCCGGCCCGCGACCTCGACGGCCAGCCGCGTCTTCCCGACGCCGCCGGGCCCGGTCAGCGTGACGAGCCGCGCCGACGCGAGCAGGTCCGCGACGCCGTCCACGTCGCCGCCGCGGCCGACCAGGTCCGTCAGCGGCGCGGGCGGCCGCACCGGCGCCGGGGCGGGGTCGCCGCGCAGCAGGTCGCGGTGCAGAGCGGCGAGGTCCGCGGACGGGTCCGCGCCCAGCTCGCCGGCGAGCCGCCGCCGCGTCTCCTCGAACACCAGCAGCGCCTCGGCCTGCCCGCCGCCGTCGCGCAGCGCCCGCATCAGCAGCCCCGCGAGCCGCTCGCGCAGCGGGTGCCGGCCGAGCAGGTCGCGCAGCTCGGGCACCACGTCGCGGTGCCGGCCGCGGAGCAGGTCGGCCTCGATCCGGTCCTCGGTGGCGGCGGTCCGCCGCTCCTCCAGCCGCAGCGCGTCCGTCTCGGCCCACGGCACGTCGGCGAGCGCCGGGCCCCGCCACAGGCTCAGGGCCTCGCCGAGCAGCTCGGCCGCGCGGTCCGCGGCGCCGTCGCGCAGCGCCGCCCGGCCCTCGTCGGCGAGCCGCTCGAACCGGCCCGCGTCCACGTCATCGGGGCCGACCGCGATCCGGTACCCGCCGCCGTCCCGCTCGATCGCCGCGTCCGGCCCGAGCGCCGCGCGCAGCCGCGACACCTGCGAGTGCAGCGCGTGGCCGGCCGTCCCGCCCGCGGCGAGCCGGTCCGCCGGCACCGCCGCACCCGGCCGGACGAGCAGCAGCGCCAGCAGCGCCCGCCGGGCCGGACCGCCGAGCGGCACGTCCTCGCCGCCGTCCCGCCACGCCCGGGTCTCGCCCAGGATCCCGAACCGCATGCCCGAATCATCCCAGCACGGCGCACCCGAACGGGTTGTCGACCACGTACCGCCAGCACCCGTCCGCGCCGCGCCGCGCCACGTCCGTCGCGGTGCCCTCGATGTGCACGGGCGCGCCGTCGCGGCCGGTGCCGTCGATCACCCAGTCGACGATCAGCAGCGCGACGTCGCCCGCCGCGTGGACGTGCCGCGGGGCGACCTTGATCGGCACGCCGAGAGCGACGAACCGCTCGTTCGCCGCGCGGGCCTCCGCGCCGCGCAGGGCTGCGCCGGGCTCGGGCACGAACACCGCGCCGTCCTCGTACAGCTCCGCCACCGCCGCGGTGTCGCCGCTGTTGAACCGCTCCTCGAACACGTGGGGGACGTCCTCGGGACGCATCGCCGGCCGCCGCATGGTGGTCCTTCCGGTAGACAAGATCGTCGAGACGCGGCAACGCTAGGAGGCCCGTTCATGGCTCACCAAACGGTCAGTCGCCCGGGACTGCCCGACGATCCGCGCGCGGACGCCGCCGCGCCGAGCCCGTCCTGCCCGGTGGAGATCGCTCTCGACGCGCTGCGCGGGCGGTGGACGACGCTGGTGGTCCGCGAGCTGCTGCGCGGCGACCGCTCGTTCACCGAGCTGCGGACGGCGCTGCCCGCACTGTCGGACAAAGTGCTCGCCGACCGGCTCGCCCATCTCGTCGGCGCCGGCGTCCTCGTCCGGCACCGGGAGCCGGGCGTGCCGCCGCGCACCCGCTACAGCCTCACCGAGCGGGGGCGGCGCCTCGGCCCGGTGCTGCAGGCCCTGTGGGACTGGGGCGCCGCGACGCCTTAGGCCGCTCCCGCGGCGGTGGCGACGGCGATGACGCGGGTGAGGGTGCCGTGCAGGTCCTTCAGCTCGTCCAGGCCCATGCCGAGCCGGTCCATGATCGTGGCCGGGATCTTCTCCGCCTGCTCGCGCAGGGCGCGGCCCGCTTCGGTGACGGTGACGGCGAGCAGCCGCTCGTCCCTGCCGTCGCGCCGGCGGCGGATCAGGTCGGCGGACTCCAGCCGCTTGAGCAGCGGCGACAGCGTGCCCGGGTCGAGCTGGAGCAGCCGGCTCAGCTCCTTGACCGACAGCTGCTCGTGCTCCCAGAGCGCCAGCATGACCAGGTACTGCGGATGCGTCAGCCCCATCGGCTCCAGGATCGGGCGGTAGAGCGCGAGCACGCTGCGCGACGCCACCACCAGCGCGAAGCAGACCTGGTTCTCCAGCGCCAGCGGGTCGGGGGCGTCGCCCAGATCACGTGCCACGGTTCCTCCACTCGCCGGGGGCTTCGGCTATAAAGGTTACTACCGCAACGTTTTGTACACCAACGGTTGGCGAGGCAACGGAGGACGCATGTTCCGCAGGGCCCCCCTGGAAGAGCGCATCGCCCGCCGCCAGGCCGAGCTCGGCCCCCGCCCCCGCGGCGGCGGCCAGTTCGACCACCCCACCGCCAAGTACCTGTTCGTCGGGCTGCTCGCCGTCACCGTGGCCGCCCACGTCATCGGCGGCGTCCTGTTCGCCGTCATGGGCTGAGAGGGGAACGCATGGCGCTCCGACGTCCGTCCTTCCTGCCGTCCCTGGACGAACTGGAGCAGCAGGCTCAGGACCGCTCCGCGCAGACCGCCCGGAAGGGCTCGCAGTTCGACCACCCGACCGCCAAGTACCTCTTCATGGTCATGCTCGTGGTGACCGTCGCCGCGCACGTCGTCGCCGGCATCGTCTTCCTGGTCATGGGTCACTGAGCGGCGTCATAGGTCACTGAGCGGGGAGGCCGGCGACCCATTCCGCGCTCGTCATGATTTCGGCCTCGCGCGGGAAGAACCGCTCCACCAGGAACCGGTGCATCTCCTCGTCGGCGTCGTCGCACCCGTCCGACAGGACGATCTGCGCGTACTGCCGCTCCGTCGCGTCCCGGAGGGTGCTGATCACGACGCCGCTCGTCGCCAGGCCGGTCAGTACGAGCGTCCCAGCGCCGCGCGCCTTCAGCAGCGCATCCAGATCCGTGCCGGCGAACGCGCTGAAGAAGCGCTTGTCGAGGACGGGCTCGCCGGGCAGCGGCGCGACCGCCGGATGGATCCCGCTCTCCGGATGCGACTCGGTGAGGACGTCGGTGCCGGTCAGCCCTCGGAACGGCTTGTTCAGCGGCCCGATCTCCGGGTGCCCGTCGCGGTGCACGACCCGGACGTGGATCACCGGGACGCCCGCCGCGCGGGCCGCCGCCACCGTCTCCGCCAGCCGCGCGAGGTACCGGTCCGCCCGGTCCCCGAGCTGCGCCGCCACGATGCGCTGGACGTCCATCACCAGGAGGGCCTGCATGTTCGCGTTCACGGCGATCATCCCACCGCGGGCCGCGGCGCCGCGTCCAACACCCGTCCGGCCGGTTCGACAACCCCGGGTTGTCGGCGCAGCGTGCGGTGGGGGCCGTGGCCGGGCGGAAACCGGTTGACCCGGCTGCGAGCATGGGCTCATGGACCGCACGTTCGATGACCTGGTGGACGAGGCCGCCTCCCTCTCCGTCGACGGCTGGGACTTCTCCTGGCTGGAGGGCCGGGCGACCGAGCAGCGCCCGTCGTGGGGCTACCAGCGGCTGATGAGCGAGCGGCTCGGACGGGCCACCGCCGCGCTCGACCTGCAGACCGGCGGCGGCGAGGTGCTCGCCGAGGCCGCGGCGTTCCCGCCGACGATGGTCGCGACGGAGTCGTGGCCGCCGAACGCCGCCAAGGCGACCCGGCTGCTGCACCCGCGCGGCGCCGCGGTCGTCGTCCACCCCGACGGCGAGCCGCTGCCGTTCGCCGACGGCGCGTTCGACCTGGTCACCAGCCGCCATCCGGCCGTCGTGCGGTGGGCGGAGACCGCTCGCGTCCTCGCGCCCGGCGGCACGTACCTCGCCCAGCACGTCGGCCCGGCCAGCGTCTTCGAGGTCACCGAGCACTTCCTCGGCCCGCAGCCCGAGGCGCGCGCCGAGCGCGACCCGGCCGCCGAGAGCGCGGACGCCCGCGCCGCCGGCCTCGACATCGCCGACCTGCGTACCGAGCGGCTCCGCGTCGAGTTCTTCGACATCGGCGCGGTCGTCTACTTCCTGCGCAAGGTGATCTGGATCGTTCCCGGCTTCACCGTCGACCGCTACCGCGAACGGCTCCGCGCCATGGACGAGCTGATCCGGCGCGACGGATCGTTCGTCGCGCACTCGTCCCGCTCCCTCTTCGAGGCCCGCAAGCCCGCCTGAGCGGGGCCCGGGACGAGCCCGGGCCCCGCCCCGCCTGCTTACCGCCGCGAGATGTGCAGGATCTCCGCCGCGCGCTCGTAGCCCGCGCGCCGGTAGATGCGCTCCGCGCCGTCGTCCTCGGGCATCAGGAACGGCGTGGTGATCCCGGCGTCCCGGCCCTCGCGGGTGAGCCACGCCGTCAGCGCCGCCGCGATCCCGCGCCGCCGGTGGGCCGCGCGTACGCCGACGCCGGCGAGCTCGCTGACGCCCTCGTGCGGCGGCCCGAACTGGCCCGCGCCGGCGGCCTCGCCGGTCGCCGCGTCCACGGCCAGCGCGACGATGCCGCCCCGCGCGGAGACCCGGCGCAGCCGCGCCACGTCGTGCGCCGTGGCGTCCGGCATGCCGTACGCCTCGCCCTGCACCCGCGCGACCTGCCACAGCAGCGCGTCGTCCACCGCCCGGACGATCTCGACCGGGCCGTCGACGGCGGGCATCGGCGGCGCGGAGGCGCAGGTCAGGATCGGCAGCCGGCGCTCCGCCGCGAACCCGCCGGCGAGCAGCGCCGCCTCGACGCCGGGCGCCGCGGCGGGCAGGTACTCCAGGCGCGGCGTCCGGCCCCGCTCCGTGAACGCGTCGGCCAGCTCGCGGACGTCGCGCGGAGCGGGCCGCGCGCCGTCGTCCGGGATGGCGTAGTTGAAGAACAGGCCGTCGCTGTGCTCGTCGAAACGGGCCAGGAACGGCGGGACGCGGACGGCGTCGCCGCCCGCGGCTGCACGCAGGTACGCGTGCACGTCGGATTCGAACATGGTGAGAAGACCCCTAGTGCCAGGGTGGACGGGAACGGCGTGTTCGGGCCGCTCCGGAACCGGCACCGGACCGCGGGACGCTCCGTCCCGCCCGGTGGTGCGCAGCGGCCCGTCAGCGGGTCGCAGGCACAGGCCTCACTCCTCGTGTCCGTGATCGATCGACGCCCGCAATCTACACCGGCCGGACGTCACTTCGTGCGGACGGCCATCTTCGGGTACATCTCCGAGTACTGCTTGCCGGCGAAGTACGAGGTGAGCTGCGCGCTGTTCTTTCCGGACGCCGACGGCAGGCCGCCGCGCAGGTCCGCGATCGGCGCGGCGAACCCGCAGCCGTTCGTCTTCGGCACGGCGAACGCGTCGTCGACCGCGTCGATCTTGATCCAGAACGTGCCGTCGGGCCCCGGCGCCGGCGTGATGCCCGGCAGGTCCAGGTCGAGGTCGATCGGCGCCGCGGCGGACCCGACGAAGCACCTGTCGCCGAGCAGCTGGTTGATCAGCTTGATCTTCAGGGCGATGCGCGTCTTGCGGTTGGCGATGTCCATGTCGATGGCGCCGCCGTACTGGGGCTTCACCTTCAGCGCGAACAGCGGGATCTTCTCGGTGCCGGGGATGCCGAGGGCGCCGCCCGCCACCGGCATCGCCTTGCTGCGCATCTTCACGAACCTGGTCAGCTCGGCCCCGGTCTTCGGGTCGACGCCGAACAGCATCGTCATCGTCATCGGGGCGGTGATCTGCTGGTCGATGTTGCCGATCTTCATCCGGCCGCCGCTGGTCACCAGGACGTTGCAGTACCAGTCCGCCGGGTCGGCGCCGACCGGCAGGACGTCGGGGCAGTCCGACAGGTCGAGCGCCGCGGGCGGCGCGTCGGCGGGGGCGCCCGCCTGGGCGCGCGGCTTCGGGGCGGCCTGCGCGGACGCGGCGGACGCGGCGCACAGGGCGGTGCCGGCGAGGCCCGCCGACAGGGACAGCGCTGCCAGCCGCTTGAGCATGGACGACACGGAGATCCTCTCGCTGGGGGTGGAACCGCGGCGGGGGGCAGGCCGAGAGACCGGACCGAAATCCGGCTACTCGTGAGTATGGGAGCGATCCAAGAACAAACGAGATCACGTGTCAATAGGGCGTTCGTTCCTGCCGCCCCCGCTCCCCGGCGCGCCTCGGCTCAGGTCACCGCAGGCCGATGCGGGTAGAGGTCGCGGAGCACACCCAGTTCGGCGCTGTGGTGGATGAACTCGTCGAGCACGTGCAGAGCCGTGTCGATCGCGGGATATTCGGCATAGCCGAAAAAGGCGGGACCGGACGGTTCCCACAGCCGTTCCTCGGGCATCGCGGCGAACGGCTCGCGCCAATGGACGCGGAAGGCCGTCTCAAGGAACGCGATCGCACCCGCGGCGGTGCCGGCGAATTCGACGTCGTCCAGCGTGATGTTGCGGCCGCGGAAAAGCCGGTCCCCGAAGTCGGTGAACGTGAGGCCGATATGGCCGATACGCCACGCGAGGTTCGCGATCGGGACCGGGTCGGGCGCAGGACCGCCGCCGCCCTCTCCGTCGATATGCCAGCGGCCTTCGGCGTCGGGGCGGATCGTCCAGCCGCCGGGCGTGGGCTCCCACAGGTACTCGGCGTCGGTGAGCCCGTCGAGACGCTCGCGGGTACGCCGCCATACGTCGTCGAACGCGCGGCCGATCGAATCCCGGACACTGTTCACGGAAATGTCCTCCTGAGCGCGGGCGAACGGATCTCCGACCTTATTGAAAGGCGGCCGGAATCGCTCAGGTGCAGGTCAGGCCAATACGCGCCCAGGACGTGTTCGCATAGCCCTTCGGATTCCACAGGTGGACGGGCGATTCGGGCTGGACGGCGCCCGCGGAGTCCCAGGCCCGGGCCATGATCACGACGTCGCCCCGGGGCAGGTCGAGGGTGGTGCGCCAGTGCCGCCACGTCCACGGGGAGTCGCCGTCGTCGAGGGCCGCCTGCGTCCAGGACCGGCCGCCGTCCGCGGAGACGTCGACCCGCGCGGCGGTGCGGTCGCCGCCCGCCAGCGCGTAGCCGGTGACCTCGGTGGGGCCGGACGGGACGCGGTCGCCGTCGTCCGGACGCAGGATGTCGCAGTTCACCGTGATCGGGCCGAGCGAGATCCCGCCGCCCGCCGCCGGGTCCGCGTCGGCGGGCAGCACCCGGTACGCGGTCGCCTGGAAGTAGTTGTCGGACGGCTCGGCGCGCGCGCTGACGCGGGTCAGCCATTTGACGCTGCGCGCGCCGATCCAGCCGGGGACGACCGCGCGCAGCGGCGCGCCGTGCACGCGCGGCAGGGGCCGCCCGTCCATCGCCCAGGCGAGCAGCACCTCGGGGCGGACGGCCTTGTCCACGCCGATGGAGCCGCCGTAGGGCTGCGGCGGATCGGCCAGCTGCGACACGTCGGGCGCGGTGAACGCGACGTGCGCGGCCTCGGGGCGCAGCTTCGCCTCGGCGAGGACGTCGGCGAGGCGCACCCCGGTCCAGCGGGCGGTGGACGTGGCGCCCGGCCCCCACGGGTCCTCGCCGGGGATGGCGCGGACCGCGGCGAGCCCGGCGCGGCGGTTCCCGGCGCACTGCAGCGTGGCCGCGACCTCGTGCTCGGCGAACCGGTCGCGCAGTTCCGCCAGCGACAGTTCGAGCGGGCGGTCGACGAGGCCGTCCACGGTCAGCCGCCAGGCGGCCGGGTCGAGGTCGGGGACGGGCCCGTGGTTGCGGCTGTAGAAGGCGTCGGGCGGCGTCGTCCGGCGGCCGGCCAGCGCGGCGCGGGGGGGTTCGGCGTTGAACGGGTCGCGCCCGTGCACGACCATGTCGTCCCGTTTCCCCCACAGGCTCATGACGTGCGGATACCCGGGAACGAGAGGGTCGAAGCCCGCTCGCCCCGCCCTGGAGGCCGCCATGCAGGACCCCGCCAGTCAGGACGGTGCCGGCAAGGCCCCTGCCGGTAAGGACGACCCGGAGCTCGCCCGTGATCTGCTGGCCAACGAGCGCACGTACCTCGCCTGGATGCGGACGGCGGCCGGGGTCATGGTGCTCGGCCTCGCGGTCGCCAAGCTCGTCGAGGACGGCGGCACGCGGGCGGTGGCCGCCGGGATCGTGCTGGTGGTGACGGGTGTGGCGGGCATGGCGTACGCCGCGGTGCGCTACCGGGCCGGGGCGGCCGCGATCCAAGGGCGGCGGCCGTCCCCGGCCGGGCGGACGGCGGGCCCGCTGGCCGCCGGCGGCGTGCTGATCGTCGCCGTCGCGGCCGCGATGACCCTCCTGCTCTGGTGAGGGCCCGCCCGCCTGCCCGCGTCAGCAGTCGTTGACGGGCGGCTTGCCGGCGAACCGGTCGTCGAGGAAGTTCACCGAGTCGTTCTGCCGCACGACCATCTCCAGGGCGTGCTCGCCGATCGCGTCCCGCACGACGTGGACGGTGGCGCCGCGCGAGCACCACGCCTTCACCATCGCGTCGTCCTGCGCGGCGGGGACGATCTCGTCGGTGTTCGCGTGGTAGTCGAACACGGGGGTGGCCGGGGCGGCGGCGCCGAGCGTGTTGGCCTTCAGGACGGCCCGGACGCGCGGCACCGCCAGCGGGTCGGGGACGGTGCTGTAGTCGGACAGCTTCTTGAACGCGAACGAGGTGAGCAGGCTCGTCAGGCACTTCCCGGCGGCGTCCTTCATCGCCTGCTTGCCCTTGTCGTTCATCAGCGCGTCGATGTCCATCTCCGGGTACTCGGTGCCGAGGCTGACCGCGGCGGCGGCCTCGAACCCGGAGAAGACCCCGCCGTCCAGCGACCGCGCGACGGCCTCCGGGTCGGCGGGGATGCCGCCCATCGACGCGCCGGCGAGCTTCACGTCGGGGGCGTAGGACGGCTGGAGCTCCGCGGCCCAGCCGGTGGCCTGGGCGCCGCCGGAGTAGCCCGCGAGCGCCCACGGCGCCTGCGCGGCGATCCCGGAGTCCTTGAACCGCTGGACGGCGCGGATCCCGTCGAGGACGGCGTGCCCGGCCTGGACGCCCGCCATGAACACCGACTTCGGTCCCTCGAAGTCGGGCATGGCGACGGCCCAGCCCTTGCTCAGCATCGGCCCGGCGTAGATCGCGGCGGTGGAGGCGAACAGGTCGCCGGAGGCCAGGCCGTAGGACGGGGCGCACTGCGAGCCGGTGGAGTCCTCGGCGGCCTGCACCGACACGACCGGCCGCGCGCCGGACCCGGTCCACGCCTTCTTCGGCACGAGGACGGAGGTGACCGCGAGTTCCGGCGTCCCGTGCGAGTCGTTGGTGCGGTAGGAGACCTGCCAGGCGTTCGCGGTGTCGGCCACGTTCCCGGCCTTGGGCGTGAACGCGCGGGTGGCGACGATCGCGCCCGGCGCGTAGGTGCCGATGTTCGCGGGCGCCTTGTAGAAGGGGTCCTGGTCGGGCGGGACGGAGCCGGGCACGGTGTCGGCCGACGCCGGGGCGGCCAGGGCGGCGGCGGCGAGCGCGCCGGCGGCGGCGACCACGACGGCTCGCGCCGCCGCGGCGCGGAGGGAGGAGCGTCTCATCACGGACTCCCGGGGGGGGTGGGGTACGGGACACGCGAAACGGCGGCGTTCCGCAAAGGCCCACCCACTGTAAGGGAGCACTTGCGTCGTGTTTATGAGCGGGACTGAGCAACTCCCGGCGGCGTTTGTGGGCCCCGCCACCAAACCCGGCGGGGTCAGCCCTTGGGCGCCTGGAGGCTCCACAGCCGCCCGTCGGGGTCGCGGACGGTCATCTCCCGCGTCCCGTAGTGGGTGTCCTCGAACGGGCTGACCACGTCGACGGCCGGATCGGGACGGAACGCGTCCGCGTCGGGGACCCGCAGCGCGAGCTGCATCGCGGGTTCGCGGTCCTCCGGGACCTCGATCACGACGACATAGGGGCCGCTCCCGTTGCGGAACACGCCGGAACCGTCGCCGGTCTCGGTCTCCAGCTCGAACCCGAGCGTCTGGAGGAACTTCGCGGTCCTCCCCCAGTTGCGGGTCTCCATGAACACGGCCTCGAATCCGTCGGTCGCCATGTCACGACTCCTTTCCAGGTTGCGATCGCGCCCCGTGGGCATCGTCGAGGTAGGCGCGCAGGGCCGCGGCGACGAGCGCCGACAACGACATTCCCTCGTCGATCGCGTGGTGCTTGACCTGCTTGATCAGCTCTACCGGCAGGTACACGTTGAACTGCTTGACCTCCGCGTCACCCATGACAGGATGCTAGCATCCTTGCCAGCTAAGGACGTGGTCGGCTTCGGGGAGGCAGCGATGAGCGGCACCGATCTGCGGAGGGCCGTCAGGGGGCGGGTGCTGGAGCCCGGCGACGACGGCTTCGACGCGGCGCGCAGGGCCTGGAACCTGACGGTCGACCAGCCCGTCTCCGCCGTCGTCGAGGCCGCGGACGCCGAGGACGTCGCCGCGCTGGTCCGCTATGCGCGCCGGTCGGGACGGACGGTGACCGCCCAGGCTTCCGGCCACGACGCGTCCGGCGACGTGGACGGGGTGATCCTGCTACGTACCGGCCGCCTCGACGAGCTGCGGGTGCGGGACCGGCTGGCCCGGGCCGGAGCCGGCGTGAACTGGGGCCGCGTCCTGGCGGCGGCCGGGCCGGAGGGCCTGACGGGCCTGGCCGGCAGCTCCCCGGTCGTCAACGTCACCGGGTACACGCTCGGCGGCGGCCTGTCGTGGTTCGGCCGCAGGCACGGGTGGGCCGCCGACAGCGTGCGCGCCTTCGACGTCGTCGACGCGGAGGGCGAACAGGCACGGGTGACCGCCTCGTCCGACCCCGAACTGTTCTGGGGGCTGAAGGGCGGCGGCGGTGACTTCGCGCTGGTCACAGCACTGGAATTCGACCTGCATCCGGCATGCACAGTGTATGGCGGACGCGTGGTCTGGCCCGCGGAGCGCGCGGGAGAGGTGTTCGAGACCTTCCGGAAGCTCACCGGCGAGGCGCCGCCCGAGCTGACCGTGTGGTTCAACCGCTTCGCATTCCCCGGCGCCCCGCCGATGGTCGCGCTCGACCTCACCTACCTGGGCGACCCGTCCGAGGGCGCGGCACTGGTGCGCGCCATCGACGCGATCGACGGCCCGATCAGCGACGACCGCGGCCTCGTGGCGGTGGCCGACCTCGGCGGGATCGCCGGCGAGCCGGCCCGCCCCACCGCCTCCCTGCCGCGCGCCGAACTCCTGACCGGCCTGGACGAGAGCCTGGTCACCGAGCCGATCGAGCCGTTGATCTCCATCCAGATCCGGCACCTGTCCGGCGCGCTCGCCGAGCCGGGCACGGGCGCGAGCGGGGCGTTGCCCGAGCCGTACCTCCTGCAGATGGTCGGCGGCGGCCCCGATCCCGCCCGCGTCCGCGCCAAGCAGGTCGGGCTCGTCGAGCGGTTCGAGGCGGTCATCGCGGGACGCAAGCCCTACACGCTGCTGACCCCGGACGAGACCGCGGCCGATGCCTTCCCCGCGCCGACGCTCGCCCGGCTCCGCGCCCTGAAGCGTTCCCGCGACCCGCACGGCGTCTTCCGCGCGAACCACCCCGTCCTCACGTAGGCGGCTTGTCTCGCTATGCGGAGAACGCGGCCGCTATGCCGTAGTGGTCGGACAGATAGGTGGCGCGGCCGTCGGGCAGGCGGATCTCGTCCTTGAAGACCAGGCTCGTGGTCGCCGTCAGGGGCGGGGCGGCGAGGATCTGGTCGATCGGTTCGAGGCTGAGCTTCGGCGTGGGCCGGAAGGTGGTCGCGGGGCCGCCGTCCAGGACGTCCACGAGGCCGGTCGCGGCGCGGAAGTCGCGCAGGACGGGCGAGGACCGGGGGACGTTCAGGTCGCCCGCGACGACCAGCGGATCCGTCAGCCGCGGGTGCGCGAGCAGTTCCGCCAATCGGGCGAGCTCGCCGGCCTCGATCCGGGTGTAGGGATTCGCGAGGTCCCAGTCGTTGTCCCGGTTGGCCGTCAGATGGGTATTGGCGATGGTGACGTGGCGGTCCCCGAATGCGATGCGGGTCAGAAGGGCTCCCTTGCGCAGCAGGCCCTCGGCGCGGGGACGTCCGGTGAATCGGTAAGTGTGGAAATGGCGGCGGACGATCGGCCGCCGCGAAAGCGTCACGAGGCCGCCGCGCACCAGCGGGACGGACGGCCCGTGCGCGATGTGCGGGTACGAGGGCATCGCGCGGCGGAGCGTCGCGAGATTGACCGGGGACACCACTTCCTGGAGGCACACCACGTCGTAGGGCGATTCCTCGAGGATTCCGGCGAGCACTCTGATCCGGGCGCGGGAATCGCCCCGGAACAGCGTGTTGAACGTCAGCAGGCCGAAGTTCACGGGCCTCGGGTCGTCCCAGGTGGCCATGGACGCCACGATAGGGGCCACCGCGTCGCGGCGGGGGCGGCCCGCGTTCAAGATTCGTCGATCAGCCGGCGGGGACGCGGCGGTGGGCGCGCCGGTATTCGCTCGGGGTGACGCCGAGTTCGCGGGCGAAGTGGGTGCGGAGGTTCGCTGCGGTGCCGAGACCGCATTTCTCCGCGACGAGGTCGACCGACAGGTCGGTCTCCTCCAGGAGTTCGCGGGCCCGGATGACGCGCTGGACGAGCAGCCATTGCAGCGGCGTCGTCCCCGTCTCGGCGTGGAAGCGGCGGATGAGGGTGCGGCCGGTCAGGCCCGCGCGGCCCGCGAGCTCGGCGGTCGTGAGGGGGCGGTCGAGCCTGGTCAGCGCCCACTGCAGGACGGGGCCGAGCCCGTCGTCGCGGCCGGACGGCGGCAGCGGCGTCTCGACGTACTGGGCCTGGCCGCCGGTGCGGTGCGGCGGGACGACCATCTGGCGGGCGACGGCGTTCGCGACGTCCGCGCCGAGGTCCTGCCGGACGACGTGCAGGCACAGGTCGATCCCGGCGCTGTTGCCGGCGCCGGTGAGCAGGTCGCCGTCGTCGATGTAGAGGACGGACGTGTCGGCCTCGACGGCCGGGAACCGCTCGCGCAGCACCGCCGCGTGCTTCCAGTGCAGCGCGGTGCGGCGGCCGTCGAGGAGGCCCGCGGCGGCGAGGACGAACGCGCCGGAGCACAGCGACACGATGCGGGCGCCGCGCGCGTGCGCGGCGCGGACGGCCTCGATGACCTGCGGCGACGGGTCGTCCAGCACGTTCCCGGCGGCGGGGACGACGATCGTGTCCGCCTTTTCGAGGGCGTCCAGGCCGTGCGGGGCGACGATCTGGAACGCGCCCGGCAGATCGTCCTGGCCGGACGAGCCGCGCAGCCGGGACGAGCCCTCCGAGCAGAGCCGGACGTCGTACCAGGGCCCGGTGTGCGACGGCGGCGGCGAGCCGAACAGCTGGCAGGGGATGGCGACCTCGAAGATCGGTGCGCCGGGGACGACCAGGATCGCCAGGGTCCGCGTCATGTCAGAAATCTATCGGATGCTGTCAATCCTGCCACTCGTGGCGGGCCCGGGCCGTCCCGATCATTGACCGCATGAACGCACGGACGAAGACCCGGCCGGCACGGATCCCGGCCGGTACGCAGGCCCCGGACCGGCGGCGATGGCTCGTGCTCGCCGTCGCGTCGGCCACCCAGTTCCTGGCGATCCTCGACCTGTTCGCGGTGAGCGTCGCCTTCCCGGCGCTGCGGCGCACGTTCGACGGCGCGCCGCTGCCGCAGGTGTCGTGGGTGCTGAACGCGTACACGATCGTGCTCGCGGCGCTGCTCGTCCCGGCGGGGCGGCTCGCCGACGACACGAGCCGCAAGAAGAGCTTCCTCGCCGGGATGGCGCTGTTCGGCGCCGCGTCGGTGGCGTGCGCGGCGGCGCCGACGCTGCCGGTGCTGGTCGCGGCGCGGGTCGTCCAGGCGGCGGCGGGCGCGGTGCTCGTCCCGACGTCGCTCGGGCTGGCGCTGCCCGCCTTCCCCAGGCGCGAGCACCCGACCGTGATGGGGATCTGGACGGCGGTGGCGGCGCTCGGCGGCGGCTGCGGGCCGGTGCTCGGCGGGCTGCTGCTGATGGCGGGCTGGCGCTGGATCTTCCTGATCAACGTACCGGTGACGGCGGCGGCGATCCTGGCCGGCCGGCGGCTGCTGCCGGACACGCCGCGCAAGCCGCGCCAGCGGCTCGACCTGCTGGGATCGGCGCTGGTGCTGGGCGCGGCGACGGCGCTGACGGCGCTGCTCGTCCAGGCGCCGGCGTGGGGGTACGGGTCGGCGCGGACGATCGGCTGCGCGGTCGCGGCGGCCGTCCTCGCGGTGCTGGCGGTCGCGCACATGCGGCGGCACCCGAACCCGGTCATCGGCCCGGACCTGTTCCGGCACCGGCCGTTCGCGGTCGCGGTGTCGGGGGTCTTCCTCTACTACCTGGTGTTCGCGGCGACGCTGGTGGCGGCGACGCTGTTCTTCACGGGCGTGTGGCACTACCCGGTCGTCCGGGCGGGCGTGGGGATCGCGCCGATCCCGCTGTCATGCCTGGTGATGTCGCCGTTCTCCGGGCGGATCGTCGGGCGGATCGGGGGCCCCGCGTCGGCGGTGCTGGGCGGGCTGGCGCTCGCGGCGGGCTGCGGCTGGTGGGCGGCGACCGCCTCGCCCGAGCCGTCCTACCTGGTGATGTTCGTGCCGGGCGCGCTGCTGGCCGGGGTGAGCACCGCCCTGCTGCAGCCGCCGCTGTTCGGGTCGGCGGCGGCGCTGCCGGCGGACCGGCTGTCGCTCGGGTCGGCGGTGCTGATGATGGCGCGGCAGATCAGCTCGGCGCTCGGCATCGCGGTGCTGACCGTGCTGCTCGGGAACGCGGCGCGGCCGCCGGTGGCGGCGTTCCGGCACGGCTGGCTGTTCATGGTCGCGGCGGCGCTGCTGTCCGCCCTGATCTCCCGGCATTTCCGGACGAACAACAACAATAAGTAGAAATGCCGTGAATGGCTCCGGCCGGCTGGCCGGAAAGCGCAGCCGACTATCCGGTTAGCGTTGCGAACGAACAAATGCTCGTGCATAGTTGGTCCCGCACGAAGTCGCGGTTCCCCGCCCTGCGGAAGATGGAAGGAGCACCGGCCCCCGCCGATGGCCGTCCATTTTTCGGAGAAATGCGACATACGTGACCTGGGACCCGCCACCACCCGTTCGCGACCGCGCCGGAAGGCCCATCGATGCCCAGCGATCCCGCCCGCTCCCCGCTCGGCGACCGGCACATCTGCTCGATGCCCGGCTGCACCCGCCCGTCCTGCTTCCAGGTCCGCCTGGAGACCGCCGGCGCGCCACCGCCCGGCCGGGGCCCCCGCGCCACGGCCCGCGAACCCCGCTCGCCGAGCGAGCCCCGCGAACCCCGCGAAGCCCGCGGAGCCGGGGCCCGCCGCGACTTCCGGGGGCCCGGCTGCGACGCCGCGTCCCGCGCCGGCGACTCCTGCGGCACCCACCTCGCCGACGTCGTCCAGGCCCTCGCCCGCCGGTCCCGCGGCGGGTCCGGCGGCACCGCCCAGATCGTCGTGTACGCGACGCCCGAAGGCCGGCACCGCGCGGACGGCGAGCCCCCCGGTCCCTTCGACCGGTTCACCCTCGGCGTCATCCCGATATGAACGCCGGCGGCCGTTGCCCGCACCCGACGCCTTTCCGATACTGGAAAAAGTCGGATGTATACGGACGAGGCCGGACGAAGGTGAATCTCGATGGGATTCCAGCTTGGCTTGTTCTCCCCCAACACCGAATCAGGACTGGCGATAACCACGGTTCCGGAAAGGTGGCGGGCGACCTGGGACAACAATCTGCGCCTCGCCCGCCTCGCCGACGAGACCGGCATCGACTTCCTGCTCCCCGTCGCCCGCTGGACCGACTGGGGTCCCGGCACCGACTTCCACCACAGCGTCCTCGACCCGCTGGTCTGGGCGTCCGGCCTGCTCGCGAACACGACCCGGCTGCGCGTCTTCACCACCGTCCACACCGCGTTCCACCACCCGGTCGTCGCCGCCAAGCAGCTCGCGACCGCCGACCACCTCAGCCGCGGGCGCGTCGGGCTGAACATCGTCGCCGGCTGGCACGCCCCCGAATACGAGATGTTCGGCCTCACCCTCCCGGGCGACCACGACACCCGGTACGCCTACGCACAGGAATGGTGGGACGTCGTCCGGCGCATCTGGTCGTCCTCCGAGCCGTTCGACCACGACGGCCACTACTTCCACCTGCGCCGGGTCGTCGGCTCGCCGAAGCCCTACAACGGGCGGAGCCTGCCGGTGATCAACGCCGGGTCGTCGCGGCAGGGCCGCTCGTTCGCCGCCCGCAACGCCGACCGCGCGTTCACGGTCGTCGCCGGACCGGAGGACGGCGCGGAGATCGTCGCCGCGATCCGCGCGGAGGCCGCGTCGCAGGGCCGGAACGTCGGCGTCTTCACCCTCGGGCACGTCGTGTGCCGCCCCACCCGCACCGAAGCGGAGGACCAGTTGCACTACTACGCCGACGAGCACGCCGACTGGCCGGCCGTGGACGAGGTGATGCGCCTGCAGGGCCTGCACGCGCAGTCGTTCACGCCGGAGATGCTGCAGGTCCACCGGGACCGGTTCGCCGCCGGGCACGGCAGCTGCCCGCTGGTCGGCGACCCTGACGACGTCGCCGACGGGATCGCCGGGTTCGCCCGCGCGGGCTTCGACGGCATCGCGCTGTCGTTCCTGGACTACGCCGAGGAGCTGGGCTTCTTCGCCGCCGAGGTGATGCCGCGGCTGCGCGCCCGCGGCGTCCTGCCGATGCCCGCCGCCGCCCCGGGCGGCTCCCCGTGACCGCCCCCGGGCCGGCCCCGGGCGGGGACGAGGCGCCGCTGTCGTCGTGCCGGCGCGTCGCCAGCACCGACATCGACGTCCTGCACCGGACCGTCGAGCCGTACGCGATCGGCCACGACCTGCAGGCGCGCGACCCCGGCCGCCCGCTGGACGGCCTGGTCAACGCGCTCGGCGTCGGCGCGGTCAAGCTGGTGTGGGTCCGCTACGGCGGCGCCGGCGTCATCGTCGACACCCCGCCGACCGGCGGCGCGTTCGCGCTGTGCGCGCCGATCGCGCCGATGGGCGTGGAGTACCGCGGGTCGCGCGGCCGCGACACCGCGGGCGGCAGCCTCGTGGTGTCGCACGACGAGGCGATGCGGCTCACCCCGGACCCGCGGCACGGCTGCCTGGTGATCGCGACGAGCACCGGCCGGCTCGCCGACCACCTCGGCGGCTTCCTCGGCCGCGAGTACGACCCGCCGCTGCGCTTCCACAGCGTGGACGGCCCGGCGCTCGCGCCCGCGTCCATCGTCGAGCGGACGTGGCGGCACGTCTGCGCCGTCCTCGACGACACCGCGCCCGGGGGGCTGCACCCGCTCGCGGCCCGCAGCCTGGAGGAGTCGCTGCTCACCTCGATCCTGCTCGGGCTGCCGCACACCGCGACGCCGGAGCTGGCGGAGCCGCCGCGGCGCGTCCCGCACCATCTCGCCGGGTTCATCCGGGAATGGGTGGACGCGCACCATGACCGGCCGATCGGCACGTCCGAAATCGCGGCGGCGGCCGGGATCGGCGTCCGGCAGCTCCAGGCGATCTGCCGCGCCCAGTGGGGGCTCACGCCGACGCAGCTGCTGCGCGGGGTGCGGCTCGACCACGCCCGCGACGCGCTGCGGTCGGCCGTGCCGGGCCGCCGGACGGTCTCGGACGTCGCGGCCGCCGCCGGCTACCTGCACATGGGCCGGTTCGCGGCGCACTACCGGCAGCGCTTCGGCGAGACACCGAGCGACACCCTCAGGCACGCGGCGGCCTCACCCGGCTGACGGCAGCCGTCCGGACGCCCGGCATCGACCTTGGTCGGTATTTCCGGCGACGCGTCCCCGGCAGGCTCGGCGGCATGAAAGACGCGAAGTCCTACGACGGCCTGTCCTCCTTCGTGTTCATGCTCGGGATGTACGCGGGCGGCGTGCCGTTCGTCACCAAGCTGTTCGGCTGGAAGCCGGACGGCCCGAAGCGCTACCTGGTGTTCGCGCTGCGGCTGCCGTCCCCGGCGTGGTGGATCGTGTCGCTCCTCGCGCTCGGCGTCGCGTTCGCGCTGCTCTGCTGGATCGACACCGCCAAGAAGCGCCGCTTCCCCGGCTGACACCACAACGTTGACTTGCGGCGTGTCGGCCTTAAGAAGCGCGTTTTAAGGCCGACACGCCGCAAGTCAACGAGGCGGGGCGGCGTGGCGGTCGCGGACGTCGGTGAAGATCCGGTCGCCGGCGCGGCGGCCTAGCCGCGCGAGGGACCGGGTCGCGCCGGGCGACAGGCGCGCGATCGTCCGCGCGACGTGCGCCTCGACCGCGACGGGGACGACCGCCGCGTCCTGCCGGACGGCCCGCAGGATCGCCCTGGCGACCTTCTCCGGCGGGAAGCCGCGCCGCTCGATCGCGCGCGCCATCTTCTCGCGCAGCTCGGCGTCCGCCGCCGGGGCCAGCCCGACGAACCGGGTCTGCCGCTTGATCGGCGTGTCGACCGCGCCGGGGCAGACGGCCGTGACGCCGATCCCGTACCGCTCCATGTCGAGCCGGAAGCACTCGGCGAGCTGCAGCACCGCCGCCTTCGTCGCGCCGTAGGCGGGCAGCTCCGGGCTCGGCGTGAACGCGGCCAGCGACGACAGGACGACGATGTGGCCGCCCTCGCCGCGCTCGACCATCTGCCGCCCGAACAGCCGGGATCCGCGGTACATGCCGTCGATGTTGATCGACCGGATGCGCGCCCAGTCCTCCTCCGGCGTGTCCAGCAGCGAGCCCGCGAGCGCGATCCCCGCGTTGTTGACGACGACGTCCGGGACTCCCCAGGTGCCCTTCACGTAGTCGGCGAACTGCTCCATCGCCTCCGCGTCGGCGACGTCCACGCGGTAGACGTGGGCCTCGCCGCCCGCCGCGCCGATCTCGTCCACGGTCCGCTTGGCGCCGCCCTCGTCGATGTCGGCGACGACGACCCGCGCCCCCGCCTCGGCGAACGCGCTCGCCGTCGCGCGGCCGATGCCGCTGCCCGCGCCCGTCACGACGACGAGGTCGCCGCCGAACTCCTTGCCGGGCTCGGCGGCGGCCCGCGCGTGCGCGAGGCCCGGCGTCTCCGGCCCGCCCTCGACGTGCTCGACGAACTCGGTGATCCAGCGCGCGACCAGGTCCGGATGGCTGCGCGCCACCCAGTGCCCGGCCGGGGCGCGGCGCACGTACAGGTTCGGGACGACGCCGCGCGGCGACAGCAGCAGCGGCTGCGACCCGTACCGGTCCTTGATCGGGACGATCAGCTGGACGGGCACGTCGGTCCGCCCGTCGCCCTCAGCCGGGGCGCCGCGCCGCCCGCCCTCCGCCGGGGCGCCGCGCCGGCGTCCCATGTTCGCGCGGTACAGGCCGAGGCCGTTGCGCGCGTCCCGGGCGAGCGTCCCGGCCGGATGCCCGGGGCGCGGCTCGGCGCCCTCCCGCAGCCGCAGGCCGCGCGCGAACCCGGCCGGGAGCAGCCGCGCCGCCGCCTCGCCGACGCGCGGCGCCATCAGCACCGGCATGTAGACGCTGCGCCGCGCCTGCGCCAGCACCTCCCGCACCCCGCGCGGCCCCGACCGGACGGCGGTCCGCACCCAGCGGGCGAGGTGCCGCCGGTCCGGCCCGGAGATCGAGGTGAACGAGGCGAACCGGCCGCGGAGCCGCTCCCCGATGACCGCCTCCCAGCCCTGCACCGACCCCCAGTCGTGGCCGACGAGATGCACCGGCTCGTCCGCGCCGACGCCGTCGAGCACCGCCTCCAGGTCGCCCATCAGCGCGTCCAGACCGTAGTCGAGCGGGTCGGACGGCGCGGACGAGCCGCCCGCGCCGCGCACGTCGTAGGCGACCACGCGGAACCGGGCCGCGAGCCGCTCGGCGACGTCGTCCCACATCGCGCCGGTGTCGGGGTAGCCGTGGACGAGGACGACCGTGGGCCGGTCCCCCTCGCCGCGCACCCGTACCGCCAGGTCGATCCCGCCCGACCTCACCCGCTGGTCCCGCATCGGCGCTCCCTACCGCGTTCCGGGGGTTTGCCCGAGAACCTACGCCGATGAGGTCTGCTGTCCAGGCCCCTCAGCGGACGGGCTGGCGGAGGATCGTCCGCGCCTTCGCCTGGTCCTGCGCCTTCGGGTCGGTGAGGTAGATCTCGTGGTGCAGGCCGTTCGCTTCGAGCCCCTCGGCGTGCATCAGCGCGTCCATCTCGGCGAGGCTCGCGGGCTCGTCCGCGTACGGGCCGCGATGCAGCATCTGCACGCACCGCCCCTCGGTGAAGGCGACGAGCTGGACCCGCGCCGCCGCCGGCACCTCCGGCCTGACCCGCTCGACGGCCTCGCCGATCGCGTCGACCTCGTCCGGCAGCCGCAGGAACAGGTGCCACCACCACTCCTCGCGCGGCACCTCGAACGGGGAGCGCTCGTCCTCCACCCACCAGCGGCCCTCCAGCGGGACCATCGGCGCGCCGAGCGCGCCCATCACCGCGTACAGCGCGCCGACGCTCGCCCCGTACGCGGCGCCGCCCGGCTCGCCGCATCCGGTGACGGACAGGCCCCTCACCGGCCCGAACTCCGCGATCTCCGGCTTCTCCGCCGCCTCGTACCAGCTCATCGGACATCCTCCAGTCGAATCAGGACCCGGGTCTCCAGGTCCTCCGGCGGCGTGCTGGCCGGGTCGTTCAGGTAGACCTCGCGGACCGGCCCCGCGGGCGCGTGCCCGTGGTCGCCGAACCAGGCCAGCACGGCGTGGACGGTGAGCGCGATCTCCTCGTACGGGCCGACGTGCAACGCCTGCGCGAACGCCCCGCCGGGCAGGACGTCCTCGCCGGACGGCGACTCCAGGGCCACCCGCACCTCGAACTCCTCCGCCATGTCCAGCGGGAACAGCCCGACCAGGCTCGGCACCCCCGCGAACCCGTCGAGGAGGCGGGCGACGCAGGCCCCCGTCGCCGGGGCGATCGCCATCGGGGTCGCGGGCTCGCTCGCCGTCCGCACCCGCCGCGCCGGCTCCCGCACCACCGACACCGCCGTCTCCGGCAGGCCCTCGGCCAGCACCCGGTCCAGCAGCCGCAGCGCGCGGCGCCGGCGCGCCACCTCCGCCTCCAGCCGGTCCCGCGCGACGCGCAGCGCGTCCGCGCCCTGACCCGCGAGGACCCGCGCCACCGCGGACAGCGGCACGTCCAGCTCCCGCAGCATCCCGACCGTCAGCGCGTCCCGCGCCTGATCGGGCCGGTAGTACCGGTAGCCCGACGCCGGATCGACCCATGCCGGGGACAGAAGCCCCAGCTCGTCGTAGTGGCGCAGCTGCTTGACGCTCAACCGGCACAGCCGCGCGAACCGCCCGATGGGCAGGAGATCGTTGCTCACGCCCCCAGCGTGACGTCTCCCAGCGTGGGAGAGTCCACTAGGGACGCGCCGTCAGCCCCGTGCAGCCGCGCAGCCCGTCCCACCGCCGGCCCTCGGCCGCCGCCGCTGCGCCCTTCATCGGGATCGGCAGCCCGCCGATGATCTCCGCGGGCTTCCACTTCGCCTTCGTGACCTTCCGGCCCTCGACCCGCAGCAGCAGCACCCCGGACTTCGCCGTCTGCCCGTGCGCCGACGAGAACACGAAATTGCCCATGCCGTAATGGACGTACCGGCCCTGCAGGTACCCGCCGCCGAGCGGGACGTGCGCGTGCCCGCCGACGATGATGTCCGCACCCGCGTCGACCAGCGTCTTCGCCAGCTCCCGCTGCCTCGGCAGCGGGCACGCCTTCAGCTCCTGCCCCCAGTGCAGATGCACGATGACCAGGTCGGAGCCCTTCCGCGCGTCCTTCACCGCCCGCACCATCCGCGGCACGTCCTTCGCCGACGCGAGCCCGCCCTTGCCGGGCCCCGCCGTCCACGCCGTGATCAGGTTGTCGTCCAGCACCTGCGTCGCGCCGACGACCGCGATCCGGTTGCCCTTCACCGTCGTCCGGTACGCCTTGAACGCCTGGTCCGCGTCGCGTCCGATGCCGACGACCGGGAACCCGCTGCGCCTGATCGCGGCGAGCGAGTCGCGCAGGCCCTCCTCCATGTAGTCCATGCCGTGGTTGTTCGCCATGGACGCCACGTCGACGCCGGCGCGGCGCAGCGCGGTCAGCGCCGACGGCGGGGCCCGGAACGCGAACTCCTTGCCGGGCGCCGGCGTCCCGCCCGTCGTGATCGCCGTCTCCAGGTTCACCATGGCGAGGTCGGCGGCCCGCAGCGTGGACGCGACGGGTCCGAGCGCCGTCGCCGGATTCGCGAGCCGGGACCGCAGCGGCCCCTCGAAATGCGTGTCCCCGCCGAACGCGAGCACGATCGGCTCCGGGCGCGCCTTCGGCGGCGCCGCCTTGGCTGTCGGCTTCGCCGAGGTCGCGGGCGGCGTCGCCCCGTCCGCCTTCGGCCCGCCGGACCCGCCGCACGCGGACGCGGCGCCGGCGACCAGCACGCCGACGGCCACCACGGCGAAAACGCGCATGGGAGACCTCCCCGCTCTGATCGGCACAGCATGGCACGACCAGGACAACCCGGGCTACGCCCTTTCCCGGCGGGCGGGGGTGCGTTCAAGGCGCGGTGTCGGTGGAGGTTTCTTGGCCGTTGGGCTTGCCCTGGGTCAGTTGGTAGGGCGGGATCGGGTCGGCTGCGGGGATTTCGCGGGGTGGTTCCGGGGTGTCGGAGTCGGCGGGGGTCTCGTTCGGCGGGGGGCCGCCGAAGGCCTGGGTGATGGCCTGGAGGGCGCTCGTCACTTCGCTGGGGATGACCCAGAAGGTGCTGCCCTGGCCCTCGGCGAGCTTCGGGAGGGTCTGGAGGTACTGGTAGGCGAGCAGTTTCGGGTCGGGGTCGGCGTCGTGGACGGCGGTGAAGACCTGCCGGATCGCCGCTGACTGGCCCTCGGCCTCCAGGATCGCGGCCTGCCGTCCGCCCTCCGCCTTGAGGATCGCGGACTGCTTGTCGCCCTCCGCGGTGAGGATCTTGGCGGCGCGGGCGCCCTCGGCGGTGAGGATCGCGGCGCGCTTCTCACGCTCGGCGCGCATCTGCTTCTCCATGGCGTCCTTGATGGACGCGGGCGGCTCGATCGCCTTGATCTCCACGCGGGTGACGCGGATGCCCCATTTCCCGGACGCGTCGTCCAGGACGCCGCGCAGGGCGGTGTTGATGCGGTCGCGGGAGGTGAGGGTGGCCTCCAGGTCGAGGGTGCCGATGACGTTGCGGAGGGTCGTCGCGGTGAGCTGCTCGATCGCCTTGATGTAGTTGACGATCTCGTAGTCGGCGGCGCGCGGGTCGGTGACCTGGAAGAACAGGACGGTGTCGATGTGCACGACGACGTTGTCCTCGGTGATCACGGGTTGCGCCTTGAAGGAGACGACCTGTTCGCGCAGGTCGATGAGCGACTTGACGCGGTCGACGAACGGGACGACGAAGCTGATGCCGGGTTCGAGGGTGCGGTGGTAGCGGCCGAGGCGTTCGACGTTGCGGGCGCGGGCCTGCGGGACGATCCAGACCGACCGCAGGACGGCGGTGGCGACCACGGCGAGCACGGCGGCCGCGGCGATGAGCAGGGCAATGGCGATGTCGGTCATGATGTCTCCTCGCCCGGCCCGCCGGGGACCGGGTAGAGCAGGGCGGTGGCGCCTTCGATGGCGAGGACGTCGGCGGCGGCGCCCGCGGGGATGACGAGGTCGGGGTCGTAGGGGCGGGCCGACCATTCCTCGCCGCCGATGCGGGCGCGTCCGCCGGCGCGGGACACCTCGGTGAGGGTGATGGCCTCGCGTCCGACGAGGGCGGCGGCGCCGGTGCGCAGCAGGGGCGGCTGCCGGACGTGGCGGCGGGCGACGGGCCGGACGACGGCGAGGCCCGCGACGGAGCCGGCGGCGAAGACGGCGACCTGGGCCGCGAGGGGGAGGCCGAGGGCGCCGGTGAGGCCGGCGGCGAGCGCGGCGGCGGCGAGGAGGCCGAGCGCGAGGGTGAGCGTGAGGAGTTCGGCGATGCCGAGCAGCGCGGCGATCAGCAGCCAGACGGCCCACGCGTCCATAGCAGCTCCTTGTGGCTGCCGGAAGTCCTCAACAACAAAGTAACTCCGGAAACGGGAAATGGCGCCCCCTGGAAGAACACGACAGAATGGAGTTCGGTCCCACAGGAGGAGCGTCTACATGGGCGACCGCACGGCCTTCCGCACCTGTCCCCTCTGCGAGGCCCTCTGCGGGCTCGAGCTGACCCTCGACGACGGCGGCGCGGTGACGCGCGTACGCGGCGACAAGGACGACCCGTTCAGCAAGGGGTTCCTGTGCCCGAAGGGCGCGACGCTCGGGGTCCTCGACGGCGACCCGGACCGGCTCCAGGAGGCGCTCGTCCGCGACGGCGAGGCCCACCGGACGGCCGGTTGGGACGAGGCGTTCGAGATGGTCCGGCGGGAACTGGCCAAGGTCGTCGAGCGGTACGGGCGGGACACGGTGGCCGTCTACATCGGCAACCCGACGGCGCATTCGGTGGCGGGGCCGCTGTACGGGGCGGCGATCGTGAAGGCGCTCGGCACCCGCAACCTGTACACGGCCAGCACCGCCGACCAGATGCCGAAGCACGTGAGCTGCGGGCACATGTTCGGCGACCCGCTCGCGATCCCGGTGCCGGACCTGGACAGGACCGGGCATCTGCTGATGCTGGGCGCGAACCCTCTGGAGTCGAACGGGAGCCTGGCGTCGGCGCCCGACTTCCCCGGCCGGCTGAAGGCGATCCGGGAGCGCGGCGGGAAGGTCGTCGTGGTCGACCCGCGCCGCACGCGGACCGCGGCGCTCGCCGACGAGCACCTGTTCATCCGCCCCGGCACGGACGCGTTCCTGCTGATGGCGCTCGTCCACACGCTGTTCGCCGAGGAGCTCGTGACCGTGCGGCTCGACGGCCTGGTGAACGGCCTGGACGACCTGCGCGCCCTCGCCGTCGACTTCGCCCCCGAGCGCGTCGCGTCCGTCACCGGCATTCCCGCCGGGACGATCCGCAGGACGGCGCGGGAACTGGCCGCCGCCGACCGCGCCGCCGTCTACGGGCGCATCGGCACGTGCACGCAGGCGTTCGGGACGCTCAACAGCTGGCTCGTGGACGTCCTCAACGTGCTCACCGGCAACCTCGACCGGCCCGGCGGCGCGATGTTCCCGCGCCCCGCGCACGCGCCCGTGTACCGGCGCAAGAAGCCGTTCACGACCGGCCGGTGGCGCAGCCGCGTCCGGGACCTGCCCGAGGTCAACGGCGAGTTCCCCGTCGCGACCCTCGCCGACGAGATCGAGACGCCCGGCGAGGGCCGCATCCGGGCGCTGGTCACTATCGGCGGGAACCCCGCGCTGTCCGCGCCGAACGCCTCCCGCCTCGACCGCGCGCTCGCCGGCCTCGACTTCATGGTGAGCGTCGACCCGTACCTGAACGAGACGACCCGGCACGCGCACGTGATCCTCCCGCCGCCGCGGCCCGCGCAGACGCCGCACTACGACATCGCGCTGACCGGGCTCGCCGTCCGCGACTACGCGCGCTACTCGCCGCCGATCGTCCCGCTGCCGGACGGGCGGCCGAGCGAGTCCGAGATCCTCGCGCGGCTGGCGCTCGCCGCGTCCGGCTCGGGCGGCGACCCCGCCGCCCTCGACGAGCTGATCATCACCACGACGCTACGCAAGGCCACCGAACTGCCCGGCTCGCCCGTGCACGGCCGCGAGGCCGACGAACTCCGCAAGATGCTGGACGAGGCCGGCACCCCCACCGAGCAGCGGCTCGACATGATGCTGCGCCTCGGCCCCTACGGCGACGGCTTCGGCGCCGACCCGTCCGGGCTCACCCTCACCCGGCTGCGCACCGAGCACCCGCACGGCCTCGACCTCGGCGCCCTCAAGCCCCGCATCGACGAGGTGCTGTGCACGACGTCCGGATGCGTCGAACTGTGCCCGTCCACGTGCGCCGCCGACGTCGGCCGCCTCCTCGCCGCGCTGCGCGCGCACAAGCCGCCGGAGTTCGTGCTGATCGGGCGGCGGCACCTGCGGTCCAACAACAGCTGGCTGCACAACGTCCCCGAGCTGGTGCGCGGCTCCAACACCTGCACACTGCAACTCAACACCGCCGACGCGGCGCGGCTCGGCGTCGGCGCGGGCGACACCGTCCGGGTCGCGTCCCGCACCGGCTCCATCGACGCCGTCGCCGAGCCCACCGACACCGTCATGGCGGGCGTCGTCAGCCTCCCGCACGGCTGGGGACACGACCGTCCCGGCACCCGCACCGCCGTCGCCCGCGAGCACGCCGGCGTGAACGTGAACGCCGTGACCGACGAGCAGGAGATCGACCCGCTGTCCGGCAACGCGGTGTTCAACGGCGTCCCCGTAACCCTGACTCTGTGTTAGCCCAGGGGGACGACCCCCTGGAACCCCCGCCACGACGGACAACGCGTTTCCCGCTCCGCTAGCGCTCCGCGCGAAACGGCCACTATCCCAGGGGAGCGACCCCCTGGAACCCCCGCCACGACGGACAACGCGTTTCCCGCTCCGCTAGCGCTCCGCGCGAAACGCATTGTCCGTCGTCGGGCGTGCCCGCTCCACTCGCTGGCGCTCGCTCCGCGTGCCCGCCCGTGTCAGTGCAGGGAAGCGGCCCGCCGGAACCCGATCACGACGTGTTTAGCACCGGCGGCGGCTGGTAGGTATCACTCGCCGCAGGCGGCTCGGGCCGCCTCGAACGTCACACGGGGGATCGACTAACCTCGCAATCAAGCGTCCCATTACGGCCGTCTCTAACCAGTGGGCCGGACGGAACCGATGGGTCCGGGCGCCGCCTCGGGCGGGCCGCCCGCACGCACCGAGGGAGGGACATGAACCGGCGGTCGAGCAACATCTTCCGGCGCGGCGCAAGGGCGCAGGCGACGCAGCGGCTGGCGGACGCGACGGACAACCTGGAGCACGCCAGCGGCCTCGACCGCACCATCCGCGTGCTGTCCAACGCCGTGCGGAGGACGCTGCCCCCCGGGCCGCTCAAGGACGTCCTGCACGGCGTCCCGTTCGGGCACCCCGCGCACACACCGCTCACCGACGTGCCGATCGGCTGCTGGATCTCATCGGCGATCCTCGACCTCATGCCCGGGACGGCGCGCGCCTCGCAGGCCCTCGTCGCCGCCGGGCTCGCCGGGGCCGTCCCGACCGTCCTCACCGGCATCGCCGACTGGTCCGCGCTGCACCGCGAGCAGCAGCGCGTCGGCCTCGTGCACGCGTCCGCGACGGCCACCGCGAGCATGCTGTACTCGGCGTCCCTCGCCGCCCGCTACCAGGGCCGCGACGGCGCCGGGAAGGCGTTCGGGTTCGCCGGGCTGACCGTCCTGCTCGGCGGCACCTACCTCGGCGGGCACCTGGCGTTCCGGCAGGCGGCGGGCGCCAGCCACGCCGACCAGACGTCCCACCTCGTCGCGACCGGCTGGCACGACCTGTGCGCCGCCGACGAGCTGCCGGACGGCTGGCCGGTGCACCGCAGGCTCGGCTACATCAGCCTGTTCGTGCTGCGCGAGGGCGACGAGATCAACGTGCTCGCCGACCGGTGCAGCCACCTCGCCGGCCCGCTCCACCAGGGCCGCGTCACCAGCGACGACAACGCCGAGACCTGCATCGTGTGCCCCTGGCACGGCAGCACGTTCCGGGTTCGCGACGGCTCGGTCGTGCACGGCCCCGCGACGGCCCGCCAGCCGTACTTCGAGACCCGCGTGACCGACGGCGTCGTCCAGGTCCGTCCCGCGGGCTGACCAGCGCTTTTCGCCCGCTTCGCGGCGGTTCGCGGACCCCCGTTCGGGGTATATGTCGAATATACGTTCGACTACCGGAGGTTCGCGCCGATGAAGGGCGACAGGGTCGAGATCATGATCGACGCCGGCGGCGAGGGAACGCGGACGTACGAGGTGGTCGCCGCGCGCGCGGGCCGCCGCGTGGAGGTCGCGACGCGCCGCGGCGTGGTGGAGGTCAGCGAGGTCACCCGCACCGGGACCCCCGTCCGCACGGCCCGTTTCATGGCCAGCCGCGTCCTGGCCCTCGTCGAGTACCCGAACAGCGACACCCACCCCGACGACCCCACCCCACCCACCTGACCCCACAGCCCCGGCCCCGCCAGCTTGAAGCCCGGCCACCGGCAGATTGAAGCCCGGCCACCGCCAGGTTGAGCCCCAGCCACCGGCAGCTTGAAGCCCAGCCACCGGCAGATTGAGCCTCAGCCACCACCCCGGGCGTGCACGCGGAGCGAGTGCAGCGAGCGCAGCGGGCACGCCCGACGACGGACAATGCGTTTCGCGCGGAGCGCTAGCGGAGCGGGAAACGCATTGTCCGTCGTGACGGGGGTTCCAGGGGGTCGCCCCCCTGGGAAAAGTGGCCGTTTCGCGCGGAGCGCTAGCGGAGCGGGAAACGCATTGTCCGTCGTGACGGGGGTTCCAGGGGGTCGCCCCCCTGGGCTAACGCAGCAGGTTCACGATGGCGACCACGCCGACTACGACGATGACGGCGCGGAGGACCAGGGGCGGGATGCGGCGGCCGACCTTGGCGCCGAGGAAGCCGCCGACGGTGGAGCCGGCGGCGATCAGCAGTACCGCCCACCAGTTGATCCGGGTGTCGCCGAACAGCCAGGTCACGATGAACATGACCGCGGCGGTGCCGTTGACGATGGCGGACAGGACGTTCTTGCTCGCGTTGAGCCGCTGGAGTTCGTCGTCGAGCATGATGCCGAGCAGCGCGATCAGCACGATGCCCTGCGCGGCGCCGAAGTAGCCGCCGTACATGCCGGCGACCAGCACGCCGAGCCAGAGCCAGGGCCCGCCGTGCGCGTGTCCGCCGCCGTCCTCGCGGCGCTTGCGGATCCAGCCCTGCATGCGCGGCTGCACCACGACGAGGACCAGCGCGATGATGATGAGGATCGGGACGATGAACTTGAACGCGGACGCGGGCAGGCCGAGCAGCAGGAGGGCGCCGATCACGGCGCCGATCAGGGACGCGCTGCCGAGCCGCAGCAGCCGGGCACGCTGCCCCTTGAGCTCGGCGCGGTACCCGTACGCGCCGGTGACGCCGCCGGGGACGAGGCCGATGTTGTTGGACACGTTCGCGACGACGGGCACGTAGCCGAGCGCCACCAGCGTCGGGAACGTGATCAGCGAGCCGGAGCCGACGACGGTGTTGATGCCGCCGGCGGCGACCCCGGCCGCGAACACCGCGGCCGCGTCCAGCAGGTTCACGAGGGCCCCATCCCGGCGTCAGGTGTTGGCAACGGCGCTCATGATGGTAGGGACACCGCAGCTCAGCCCGGTAATGGGGGTGCCGGTTGCGCGGCGGCCGGCGCGCCCGGCGGTCAGCGGACGGCGCGCGCGTACCAGCGGCCGCCCTGCCGTTCGATGGTGAGGGGGAGGCCGAAGCAGTCCGTCAGGTGCTCGGGGGTGAAGACCTCGTCGACCTTGCCCTGCGCGACGATGCCGCCCTTGCGCAGCAGCAGGGCGTGCGTGAAGCCGTCCGGGACCTCCTCGACGTGGTGGGTGACCATCGCCATGGTCGGCGCCATCGGGTCGTCGGCGAGGGCGCCGAGCCGGGCGACGAGGTCCTCGCGGCCGCCGAGGTCGAGGCCCGCGGCGGGCTCGTCCAGCAGCAGCAGTTCGGGGTCGGGCATCAGCGCGCGGGCGATCTGGACCCGCTTGCGCTCGCCCTCGGCCAGGGTGGTGAACGTGCGGCCCATCAGCTCGGCGCAGCCGAGCTGGTCGAGCAGCCCGACGGCGCGGCTGACGTCGGTCGAGTCGTACTCCTCCTGCCAGCGGCCGAGGATCGCGTACGAGGCGGTCAGCACCAGGTCGATGACCTTCTCGCCGGCGGGGACCTTCTCGGCGAGCGCGGTGCTCGCGAGGCCGATGCGGGGCCGTAGCTCGAACACGTCGGTGCGGCCGATCTCCTCCTCCAGGATCTCCACCGAGCCCTCGGTGGGGTGCATCATCGCGGCGGCGACCTGCAGCAGCGTGGTCTTGCCCGCCCCGTTGGGGCCGACGACCACCCACCGCTCGCCCTCGTTCACCGTCCACGTGACATCGCGCAGCAGGGCCGAGCCCCCGCGCCTGACCCCGACTCCGCGGAGCTGAAGTACCTCGCCGGCCATCGCGTGCCTTCGTCCCCATTCCCGGTGATCCCACCGGTCCCGGTCCGGACCGGTCCGTTGTCCAGGAAAGAACCTATGCGATCCGGGGGCTCCGGCGCCCCCCGCCTCCCCGCGGAGGCCGCCCGGGAAGGCAGGAACGTCGCGCGGGCCCGATGGCAGCGGCGATCCGAGCGCTTATGGTGGATCGCATGTCCATTGGGGAGTGTCGGGCGCGATGAGCCCGGACGGCATGAGCAGGGACGTGGCGACGGCGCTGGTCGCGTGGGGCAATGCCTGGCTGACCGGCAGCGTCGGCCTGGACGAGGCGGTGGACGCGGTCGAGAAGGCGGCGGGCCCGCAGATCCTCGGCGGCGAGCCCGCCGAGGTGACGCTGCGCCGCGGGCTCGGCGACCTGCGCGTCGGCGGGCTGACGGCGCTGCGGCTGGCGCTGCCCGAGCCGGGCGACCCGCTCGGGCTGACGGGTCCCGCCGAGTTCAACCGGGCGGCGATCGACGCGGGCGCGGCGGTGGTGGTGCTGCTCGGCGACCGGGCGATCGGGCTGGTCCCCGAGGAGGACCGGCGCGGCTCGTCCTATGTCGGGGTGCGGTGGTCGACGCACGACGCGTCCGCGAACCCGCCGGACGTGCCGGGTCTCGCCGACGCGGACCGGCAGCTGACGCTGGCGATGCGGGACGCGACGGAGGCGCTGCTGACGGTGGACGACGTGTCGGGGGTGCCGCCGGAGATCGCGGACGCGCTGGTCGACCTGCGCGACCCGCACCGCGGCGACCATCCGCTGGCGCCGGGGTATCCGCCGCGGGCGCACCGGGTGGCGGCGCTGGCGGGCCGGTTGGCGCTGGTGGTGGACCTGGCGCGGCGGATGGACGAGCGGGGCCTGACCGCCGACCAGATGCGCCGGCGGGGTGAGGCGCTGCGGCTGCTCGACCGGGCGGTGCGGCGGGCGCGGGTCGCGGCGTGCAACAGCGCGTTCGATCCCGTCCCGTAGGCGCCGCTGAGAACGTGCCAAACGGAAAGCGGGACGTCCCCGGAGGGACGCCCCGCTCACACCGTGCGGTGCCGGTTCAGTCGCGGACGACGATCGTGTTGACGATCTTGTCGGCGAAGGTCTGCTTGCGCTCGTCCCACAGCGGCCACAGGAAGCCGAGGTAGCACAGGAAGCTGTCGGCGATGTGCGCGAGCTTGCGCACGAAGGCCATGCCGAACCCGATCGGCTGGCCGGTCTGCGCGCTGACCAGCCGGATGCCCATCTGGCGCTTGCCGATGGACTGGCCGGTCGTGCCCTCCTGGTAGCAGATCCACAGGCCGCCGGCGAGCATCAGCGCGCCGCCGATCAGGATGAACAGCACGCCGATCAGGGCGCCGCCGCCGCTGCCGGAGCTGCTCAGCAGGCTGCCGAGCAGGTACAGCACCCAGAACGGGCCCATGAAGATGAGGTAGTCGATGATGTAGCCGCCGACGCGCGACCCCCACTCGGCCAGCTGGCCGGTCGAGCCGTAGTGGTGGTGGTGCACCTCCTGGTAGCCCGGCGCGGCGGGCGGCCCGGGGGGACCGGGAGGGGCGGGCGGGGCGCCGTAGCCCGGCTGGGCCGAGGGCGGCTGGCCGTAGCCCGGCTGCGCCGGCGGCTGGCCGTACCCGGGCTGCGCCGGGGGCTGGCCGTAGCCCGGCTGCGCGGGGGGCTGGCCGTAGCCCGGCTGGGCCGGGGGCTGGCCGTATCCGGGCTGCTGGGCCGGGGGCTGGCCGTACCCGGGCTGCTGTTGCCCGTAGCCCGGCTGCTGACCGTACGGGTCGTAGGGGTTACCCACACTTGCTCCTTATTGATTGACCCTGTGGATATGTGACGCCCGCCGGACCCGGAGGGCTCCGCAAGTCTGACCGACGATCGACCGCGGCTCAAACCCGCAGAACACCGAACCGGACGAGCTGCCACAGCTCCGACCCGATGAGGGCGGCGCCGAGCATTCGGGCACGGGTCTTCGGCTGGAGTGCCCACCACCGTCCCCAGAGCCCCAGCGGGGCGAGGGCGACGGCGATCGCACCGGTCAGGGCCAGCGGGTTCGCCAGCGCGCCGCGGGCCGGGTGGCCCGCGCCGAGCTCGGTGAACACGGTGGTCCCCCCGCACAGGGGACACGGGAGACCGGTGAGAGCCCGCACGGGGCAGAGCACGCCGGGGTCGTGGAGGCGGTGGATCCATGAAACGCCGACGGCCGCAACGGCCATCGCCGCAACGCGCAGCAGCACGCCTTGTGGGCCGTGCCGCGCTGCGGTGAGGGTCCGGCTGACGTGCCGGCCGAGCGCACCGTCCGGTGCGCCGGCGGCCGCCGCCCCGGGCGCTCCCCCCAACGAAATCCTCCGCCTCGAGAACATACGGCTGAGTGACCCGTATACCGGGTTCACCCGGAGGCGGGTCAAGTCCGGGCGACGATCCGCGACGCGACCGTTACCGAGGGCATGCTGAGCCCACCTCGGAGCAAGACTAGGACAAACGGTCAGCTATGCGGGCAGAGTTATGGGTTACGGATGCCACGAATCACGTTCGCGAGCAGCACGGAGACGTGCGGGCGAGCGGCACGGGCACACGGTGCGCGGACGGAGCGGTACCGCACGGCGGCGCGCGGTCCGGGGTTGCGGGACCGCGGCGCCGGGTCAGGACTGCGCCGCGGCGCCCACGACGAGGGGGCCGCCGGCGTCGGTGTGGTACTCCGCCTCGACGACGTCCGCGACGACCGCGGTGATGTTGTCGGGGCCGCCGTTGGCCCGCGCCTCCTCGATCAGCCCGGCGACGGCGCGCTGCGGGTCGGCCTCCGCGGACAGCAGCTCGTAGATCCGCTGCGCCTCGACCGGGCCGCTCAGGCCGTCGGAGCAGAGCAGGTAGCGGTCGCCGAGCCGCGCCTCGCGCAGCCGCAGGTCCGGCTCGCGGTCGTCGCGGCCGTCCAGCACCCGGTACAGCACGTGCGACAGCCGCGAGGTCTCGGCCGGGTCGGCGGTCTGCCCCGCCTGCTCGGCCTCCGCCTTCAGCAGCTCGTCCATCGTGTGGTCCTGGGTCATCTGGAACAGCTCGCCGTCGCGCAGCAGGTAGCCGCGGGAGTCGCCGATGTGGGCCAGCGCCACCGAGTCGCCCGCCCACAGCATCGCGGTGAGCGTGGTGCCCATCCGGCTCAGGTCGGGCCGCTCCTCGCGCACGATGCGGAGCTTCTCGTTGGCCTCCGCGACCGCGCGGCCGAGGGTGTCGACCAGGTCGTCACCATGGCCGTCGGTGTCCAGTGAGCGCAGCGAGCCGATGACGGTCGAGCTCGCGACCTCGCCGCCGGCATAACCGCCCATGCCGTCGGCGACCGCGATCAACCGTGCACCGGCGTAGCCCGAGTCCTCGTTGTTCTCTCGGTTGCACCCGATGTCACTGCCTGCTGCGTACCTGATTGCTACGTTCATACCGATTTCGATGACGATCCTGTCAGAGGAGTTGTATCACTCACGGGCGGCCTCCCCGGCCCGGTCCGCGCCGTCGTCCACCCGGCCGATGCCGTGCCGGACGGCGTAGAGCGCCGCCTGCGTCCGATCCTGCACTCCCAGTTTCATGAGCAGATTACTGACGTGCGTCTTGACCGTCTTCTCCGAGACGACGAGGGCGCGGGCGATCTCCCGGTTCGACCTGCCCCGCGCGATGTGCACGAGCACCTCCCGTTCCCGTTCGGTGAGCGCGGCGAGGCCGCGGTCGGCCGGCCCGCGCTCGGGCCCGCCCGCTGATCCGGCGCGCAGCATCGCCTCCGCGGCGTCCGGGGCGAACAGCACATGCCCGTCGTGCACCGCCCTGATCGCCTGGACGAGGGCGCGCGGGTCCACGTCCTTGTACAGGTAGCCGGCCGCGCCCGCCTGCACCGCCGGCAGCACGTGCCCGCGTTCGGTGACGCTGGTCAGGATCAGCACCCGCGCCCCCACCCCCCGAGCCCGCAACTCCGCCAGCGCGGTCACGCCGTCGGCGCCCGGCATCTTGAGGTCCATCAGCACGATATCGGGCTCCAGCGATTCGGCCAGCGTCACGGCCGATGTGCCGTCCTCCGCCTCGCCCACGACCTCGATGTCGTCCTGGATGCCGAGGAACGTGCGCAGCCCCTGCCGGACGACCGGATGGTCGTCGGCGATCAGCACCCGGATCGGCGGCGCGGCGGGCGGCGGGGTCACAGCGGCACCTCCAGCCGCACCCGCGTGCCGCGCCCGGGCGCGGCGTCGACGCCGAACGTCCCGCCGATCGAGCACGCCCGGTCGCGCATCGACGCGAGGCCGAGCCCGCCCTGCTGGTCGCCCTCGGACGCGTCGAACCCGGACCCGTCGTCGGCGACCTCCAGCACGGCGCTGCCGTCGCGCACCAGCAGGCTGACGTCGACCGTCCCCGCCCCGGCGTGTCGCAGCGCGTTGTAGACGGCCTCCTGCGCGATCCGCAGCACGACCGCCTCCTGCTCCTCCGCCAGGACGACCGGCTCGGCGGCGGTGAACCGGACGGCGGTCTCGTGCGCCCGGTCCAGCACCTCGGCGTGCTTGCGCAGCGAGGCGACCAGGCCGTCGGCGAGGTCGGCGGGCCGCAGCTCGAAGATGACCGCGCGCAGTTCGGCGAGCGCGTCGGCGGCGAGCCGCTCGACCTGCTCCAGCTCCTGGACGGTCCGGACCGGGTCCTTGTCCGCCAGCGCGGACGCGGTGCGCGCCGTCAGCCGCAGCGAGAACAGCTTCTGCGCGACGGCGTCGTGCAGCTCGCGGGCCAGCCGGTTGCGCTCGGCGACGACCGTCAGCTCACGGTTGTGCTCGTACAGCCGGGCGTTGGCCATGGCGATGGCGGCGTGCGCGGCGAACAGCGCGAGCACGTCCTGATCGTCCTGCGTGAACCCGCCGGGCCGCTTCTTGTTCGCCAGGAAGATGATGCCGAGGACGTCCTCGCCGTCCTTGATCGGCACGCCCAGGAAGTCCTTCAGCACGGGGTGCGCGACGGGCCAGCCCTCGAACTCCGGCTCGCGGCGGATGTCGGCGAGCCGCTTCGGCGTGTCGCCGTGCAGCATCGCGGCGAGCATGCCGTGCTGGCGGGGCAGCGGGCCGATCCGCTCCCACTCCTCCTCGGAGACGCCCTCGACGACGAACTCCGCGAACGACCCCTCGTCGTCGGGCACGCCGAGCGCCGCGTACCGGGCGTCCAGCAGCTGCGCCGCCGCCCGGACGATCACCTGCAGCACCTCGTGGACCGACAGGTGGCGGGTGACGGCGAGCACGGCGGAGCTCACCGCGTGCAGGGTCGCGCCCTGCCCGGCTCCGAGCCCTTCCGCGTCGCCCATTCCGGCCTCTCGCCTCCCCCTCCGCGCGCCCTTCGACGCGCGCATGTGAAGACCGTACTCGGTTTTGCCGCCGTGCCTCCGGATGCGGGCTCGGCCAAGGCGGTCCGGTGGTCCTAAGACCATTTGCGGAGGGGCCGCGGGGGCCGATGGCCGATGCCGGAAGGCGCCCCGGTTCCTAGCGTCTGAGGCATGAAGACGGCCGGTGGAAAGACAGCATTGATCACTGGAGGGTCCCGGGGGCTCGGGCGGGCGCTGGCCCGCGAGCTCGCCGCGGACGGCTGGACGCTCGTCGTCGACGGCCGCGACGCGGCGGCGCTGGAGGCGGCGGCCCGGGAGATCGGCGGGGACGTGACGGCGGTCGCCGGGGACGTCGCCGACGCCGCGCACCGCGCGGAGCTCGCCCGCGCGGTCGCCGGCGGGCTCGACCTGCTCGTCAACAACGCGAGCACGCTCGGGACGACGCCGCTGCCCCGGCTCGCCGACCAGCCCGTCGCCGACCTCGCCGCGACGTACGCGACGAACGTGCTCGCGCCGCTCGCGCTGATCCAGGCCGTCCTGCCGGCGCTGCGGGAACGGCACGGCGCGATCCTCAACGTCACCTCGGACGCGGCGGTCGAGAACTACGAGACGTGGGGCGGCTACGGCTCGTCCAAGGCGGCGCTGGAGCAGCTGTCCAACGTCCTCGCGGCCGAGGAGCCGGACGTGCGGGTGTGGTGGGCGGACCCGGGGGAGATGCGCACCGGCATGCTGCGCGACGCCGGGGAGGACGCCGACGCCGCGCCGCCGCCCGAGGAGGCCGCCGCCGCGTTCCACCGGCTCGTCACGGACCGTCCGGCCAGCGGCCGGTACCGCGCCGCGGACCTCGCGAGCGCACGATGACCACCGTGATCGAACCGGACGAGGCCGCCGCCGGGGAACGGCCGCGCCAGGGGGTGATGGACGGCGGGTACCGGGTCGCGACCCTCGGCATCGTGCTCGTCGTCACCCTCCTGGCGTTCGAGTCGATGTCCGTCGGGACCGTCATGCCCGCCGTCGCGAAGGACCTCGACGGGCTCTCGCTGTACGCGTGGGGCTTCAGCGCCACGCTGATCGCGAGCCTGCTGTCCACCGTGCTGGCGGGCGGCTGGGTGGACCGCGCCGGCCCGGCCCGCCCGTTCATGATCGGCCTCGCGGTGTTCGTGGCCGGCCTCGCCATCGCCGGTACCGCGCCGACGATGTGGCTGTTCGTCGCCGGACGCGCCGTCCAGGGCCTCGGCTCCGGCGTCCCGATGGTCGCGCTGTACGTGGTGATCGCCCGCGTCTACCCCGAGCACCTGCGGTCCCGCGTGTTCGCCGCGCTGTCGGCGGCGTGGGTGCTGCCGTCGCTGATCGGGCCCGCCGTCGGCGGCGTCGTCGCCGAGCACCTCGGCTGGCGCTGGGTGTTCCTAGGCCTCATCCCGCTGGTGATCCCGCCCGGGCTGCTGCTCACGCCCACGCTGCGCGGCGTCCGCCGGACCGCGTCCGCGGCGGACGCCCCGGGCCGCACCCGCTACACCGCCGCCATCGCCGCCGCCGGAGGCGCCGGCCTGCTGCTCTACGGCCTCGGGCGCACCGGCTGGGCGATGGCCCCCACCGCCCTCATCGGCCTCGCCGGGCTCGGCTACGGCCTCCCCCGGCTGCTGCCCGCCGGAACCCTCCGGATGCGGCGCGGGCTGCCCAGCGTCGTCATCGTCCGCGGCCTGCTGTCCGGCGCGTTCTTCGGCGCCGACTCCTTCATCCCGCTGACCCTCACCTCGCTGCACGGGTTCAGCCCCACCAAGGCCGGCGTCGTGCTGACCGTCGGGGCGCTCGGCTGGTCCGCCGCGTCCCAGATCCAGGGCCGCTCCAAGCGGTCACGCGCGTTCTTCGCGCTGCTCGGCGCGGTGTTCGTCGCCGCGGGGATCGTCGCCGTCACCGTCGCGCTCCAGCTGTCCGGCTGGGCCGCCGTGCCCGCCTGGATCGTCGGCGGCGCCGGGATGGGCTTCGCGATCGGCAGCCTCAGCGTCCTGATGCTGGACCTGTCCCCCGAGGACGAGCAGGGCGTCAACTCCTCCGCCCTGCAGATCGCCGACACCCTCGGCTCGTCCCTCGTCGTGGGCGCCGCGGGCGCGCTCCTCACCGGCTTCGGCACCGGCCGCCTGCACCTGGGGCTCGCCGCCGCCGGGGTCATGTTCGCCGCGATCGCCGCCGCCGGCGTCGTCGCCGCACTCCGCCTGGAGGCCCGGAAATGACCGACATCATCGACTTCACCCTCCCGTCCGACCTCGAAGCCCACGAACCGCCCGAGGCCCGCGGCCGCAGCCGCGACGGCGTCCGCCTCCTCGTCGGCCGCCGCGCCGCCGGGCAGGTCTCCCACCACGCCTTCCGCGACCTGCCCGAGCTGCTCGAACCCGGCGACCTGCTCGTCGTGAACACCTCCGCCACGCTGCCCGCCGCCGTCCGCCTCGACCGCATCAGCGTCCACTTCTCCACGCCCCTGCCCGGCGCCGACGGCCGCGACTGGATCGTCGAGCTCCGCCGCATGTCCGGCAAGGCGAGCCTCCCCTACGGCGGCGGCAGCCCCGGCGAGTGGATCCCGATGCCCGGCGGCGCCACCCTCACCCTCATCGGCCGCCGCACCGACCGGCTCTGGCAGGCCCGGCTGAGCACCGACGTCGTCCCCTACCTGCGCCGCCACGGCGTCCCCATCCGCTACGGGTACGTCCGCCGCGACTGGCCCACCGCCGCCTACCAGACCGCCTTCGCCCACGACCGCTCCACCGGCAGCGCCGAGATGCCGAGCGCCGCCCGCCCCTTCACCCCCGAACTCGTCACCCGGCTCGTCTCGCGCGGCGTCCTGCTCGCCCCGATCACCCTGCACACCGGCGTCGCGTCCCCCGAGGCCCACGAACCCCCGTACGCCGAACGCTACGAGGTGCCCGCCGCCACCGCCGCGCTCGTCGCCCACGTCCGCGGCCGCGGCGGCCGCGTCATCGCCGTCGGCACCACCGCCGTCCGCGCCCTGGAGACCGCGGTGGACGCCTCCGGGACCGTCCAGGCGGCCTCGGGCTGGACCGAGCACATCGTCACCCCGGAACGCGGCGTCCGCGCCGTCGACGGCCTCCTCACCGGCCTCCACGAGCCCCGCTCGTCCCACCTGATGATGCTCACCGCCATAGCCGGCCGCCCCCTCCTCGCCACCACCTACCAGGCCGCCCTCGACGAGGGTTACCTCTGGCACGAATTCGGCGACCTCAACCTCCTACTTCCCTAGAGACGGCGACCAGCAGAGGCGCGCGGGGATCCCGTCGGTCATGAAGCCCTCCTCGAACGGCTCCCACGGCCGGGGATCGTCGATGACGTGGACACGACGGTCCGCCGGCTCACCCCGGCCCGCGGGCAGCTCGGGCCGGACGGAACCCGCCCTGACCCCGGCCTGCTCCGCGACCCCGAGCATCGCCTCCGCGTCGAACGGCTCGGTCGGCTCGATGTCGAAGGCGTCGGGGTCCAGATGCCGCAGCAGCCCGTCGACGGCCTCCCGGTCCACCGCCCGCGCCCGAGCGGCCCCGATCAGCGCCTCGAAGGCCTCCTCCGCCCGCTCGCCGCCGTCGTCGTCCCAGGCGAAGAAGGAGCTCTCGACCTGGTCGTTGCGGCCCGTCTCACCACCGCCGCCGTCCTTCAGACCGTCGGGGTAGTCCGTGCGGGCCCAGGTCGAGCCGTCCCACCAGTAGACGTACTGGACGATGTGCTCATCGCGCATCATCCGCGCCAGCCACTCCCACGGAAGCCACGCCGGGCCGCCGGCCAGCAGATCGACGGGCGGCACCTGGTGACGGGTCTCGCTGTAGTCGACGTCGTAGCCGTACAGGATCGCGCGGCCGCCCTCGACCCAGCTCATCCCATGCCAGCCGTTGCCCACGTCGTCGGTGCGCACCCCGTCGCCGCGCACCGTCGCGCCCCAGCTCGGGGTGCCGACGCTGAGCATGGCCAGCGCGCACGACTCCGCCCACAGGTCCTCAGGATCCGCCAGCTCCAACTCCACAGGCACAGCCCACTCCCGTCGCACGGTGATCGTCCCGCCTACGACGCCGCCCCCACCCCCGAAGTTCCCCTGGAGCCCGCGGCTGCGACCGCCTCCATGACCGCCATGGACAGGCGTCCGCCTGAGGAACGCGCGTCACGAACCGGTCCGGCTCCTGATGAGCAGGATGGTCGCCAGCGGCACGATCACCAGGTCCAAGGCGACATGCCAGACGCTGAACGGGTTGGTGTGCAGGAACAGGAAGCGGATGACGCCCAGCGTCCCGCCGATCACCGGCAGCACGGTGGCCGCGGGCACCGCTCCCGGCCACCTCCGCAAGAGGCCCGTCCCGACGAGGGCGTAGACCACGCCGAACCCGGCGGCGCCCAAGACGTTGCCTTCGGTGCCGTAGACCGGGACCTGCAGGACGTGCGTGATCGCGGAGAGCAGCAGCAGCCACCCGGCGACCCTCCGGAGCCGATCGGCCGCCGGCGCCGATCGGGGTGCTGCGCTCTGTGCTGCGGCCTTCATCTCGCCACCTTTCCAGCGGGAAGGCCACCCGGAGCGCGTGACGCCGGCGCGCCCGGCGTGCGCGAAATTGGTACGGTGACCTGACTGATTTCCGAGATAGTACGGTGGCCTGACTATCGTGTCAACGAACCGCACAGGCGGCGACCTGGACAAACTCGCCGACATCGCGATGGGGCCCGGCTCGCGCATCGGCGCGCTCGCCCGCAGGCTCGCGGCCCTGGTCACCGATCGCGTGCAGGAGGGACTGGCGGCCGAGGGGATCACCGACGTGCGGCCGGTCCACCTCCGGGTCTTCGTCGCCCTCGATCAGGGCCCGGCCCGGATCACCGCCATCGCCGAGCGCCTGGGCGCCACGAAGCAGACGGTGGGCCCCCTCGTCGACGAACTGGTCAGGCTCGGTTACCTCTCACGGCTCCCGGACCCCCGGGACTCACGCGCCAAGCTCGTCGATTTCACGCCCGCCGGACGCGCCGCCGCCACGACGGCACAGCAATGCGCCGAGGCGATCGACCGAGAGCTGGCCGAGCAGGTCGGCCTCGCACGCGCCCAAGACTGCCGCGCCACGCTCTGGTCCCTCATCACGGGCCTCGACCGCTCCGCCGGCTGAACCCCTACGCGAGGTCGTGCTCCCCGCGCTTCACCGCCTCCACCAGCGCCCGAAACCCGGCAGGGGGCAGCGCCACCTTGGGGCCGACAGGGTCCTTGGAGTCGCGTACACCGATGTTTCCAGCGAGCTGCGCAACTTCGACGCAAGCCCCACCGGACGTGTTGGAACGGCTCGCCTTCCGCCACCGCGTCATGGGCACCTCCGTCGCTCGTTGGAGCACTCCACACAGGGCTCCGGACGTCCCGCCTACGGCAGGTCGTGCTCCCCGCGCTTCACCGCGTCCAGCAGCGCCCGGAACATGGCAGCCGGAAGCGCGACCTTTGCCCCCTCTGGGTCCTTGCTGTCGCGCACGCCGATGTTTCCCGCGAGGTTCGCAACCTGCACACAATCCGACTGCGCACCCGAACCGCTCCGGGACGATTTCCGCCACTTCGTCAAGGGCATCTCCGCTGCTCCTTGGAGCACTCCACACAAGGTTCCGGACGTCCCGCCTACGGCAGGTCGTGCTCCCCGCGCTTCACCGCGTCCACCAGCACCCGAAACCCAGCCCGAGGCAGCGCCACCTTGGGCCCCGCCGGATCCTTGGAATCACGCACCCCGATGTTTCGCGCGAGCCGTGCAACTTCGACGCAGTTGGTGTTGTCCGATGTCGCGCTACGGCTCGCCTTGCGCCACTGCGTCATTGGTACATCTCCATGGCTCGTTGGAGCATCGCTCGCGATGGTCCTATCGGGGCGGCGATGTGGCCGATACGGTCATAGCGTACTTCGAAGTCCTGAACCTCCGCCGGATCGATCACGAGTCCTGCACCGTGGGGGGCGTCCGCGTATGCGATATCGCGTGCGTCCACTGTGAGCAGGTGCAGTGGCCCGTCATATCCGGCGTGAACGCCGGCGCCTCTCTCGACCACGCGGACGTTGACGTGGGGCAGGTCGCTGAGTTCGAGTAGATGGGCGAGTTGCTCGCGCATGATGTCGGACGAGCCGACGAGCTGTTCGAGGACCACCCAGTTGAGAATCACGGAGACCTCGGGCGGACGGCCCCGGTCGAACACCGCCGCCTGCCGGGCGAGACGGGTGTTCACCGCCGCGTCCAGGTCGCGGACGAGCCCGACGGAGAACCCGGCGCGGGCGTAGGCAGGGGTTTGCAGCAGCCCGGGCACGAGCCCGACCTCCCACATGCGCACGCGTGATGCACGCGCCTCCTGCTCCGCGAGATCACCGAGTCGCCATTCGTCGCTTTTGCGCTCTTTGGCGAACTTCACGAGGCGGGTGAACAGGCGGTCGAGGTCCCATTCGCGGTCGACGATCTCCGCGTGGTCCAACTGCATGGGGATATGGCCGGACTCGATGCGTGAAACAATTGAACGATCACGTCCGATGAGCCGTCCCAACGCGGCACCGGAAATCCCTCGCGCGCGACGCTGTCTTCGCAGCTCAACCGCTATGAAGTCCCACATCGACCGGTCCGGGTCCAGGGAATCCTGATCTTTCACCGCCCACGCTCCTGCCGGTGTATTTGGTGTATGAACGTAGCGAACTTACCTCCACCAAGGGATTCTTGGCAGGCAGTTGTTCCGGATTCCCGAGGGAGTGGGGTGGGTGGAATGGGGAGGGTGGCGATGTCGCGGGAGGATATGCGGCATTTCATCTCGCGGCTTGACCGGGAAGTGGCGATGTGGCCTGATTTGGCGTGCGGGATCGTGGAACGCCGAGGGGAAGGCGCCGTCCTGAACGTCGTGCGGATCGGTTCGGCGCTCAACTCGGTCGAGATCACGTGCCGGAGGGTGGACGGCAACGACTGGTACGCGTGGGCGTCCGATGGCGAGCTGATCGGCGCCGTGGACTTCGTCGAGGACGTCGCCGCCGCGATAGCGCGGGTGCTCACGCAGCGGGCGCACGCATGAGCCCGGCGGTCGTGACCGGCGGGTTCGCAGGTGTCGCGCTCGTCGTCCTGGTCTTCGGGGCGGTGTGCGGGCTGGTCGGGGCGGTGGCGGGCGCGCTGCTGGCGACGCGCCGGCGGCCCGCGCGGCCGCGGCATCGGCGGGGCGACGACCTCCCGGACGCACCGCCGCTCATCGTCGCCGCGCCGACGGATCCGCTGCGCGACCTCTACCGGCCACGCCCACGTTGAGTTGCGGCGTGTCGGCCTTATCCGGCCGCTTTTAAGGACGACACGCCGCAAGTCAACGAAGAGCGCTCGTGTTGGACGCGTCCCCCTCGTCGTCCGGCGCGGGTCAGGGCCGCCTTGGAGGGCGGTCCGTTCCCGGCGTTCCCCCGACGCCTGGGAGGGGCGCCCCGGAGCCGTGGCTCCGGGGCGCCTCGGGCTTTGCGGTGCGGTGGTGGGGCGGCTTGTACAACGGAGATGTCATGGGGGACGGGAGAAGCGTCCGGGACGCGTTCGAGGCGGTTCCGCGGAGCCTGTTCGTGCCCGAGGTGATCTGGTTCCGGCGGGAGGACGGGTGGTTCGTCCCGCTTCGCCGGCAGGACGACCCGGACCGCTGGCAAGAGGCGTGCCGCGCCGACGACCCCATCGTCACGCAGGTCGACGAGGGCAGGGCCGCCGGCAAGGGGTTCTGGGCGACGAGTTCGAGCAGCACGCCCAGCCTCATGGCGCGGATGCTTGAGGCGTTGCAACTGGGCCCGGGGATGCGGGTGCTGGAGATCGGGACCGGGACCGGCTTCAACGCCGCTCTGCTCGCGTACATCGCCGGGACGCAGAACGTCACGTCGATCGAGATCGACGTGGGGCTGGCCACACGGGCGCGGGAGGCGCTCGCGCGGGCCGGGCGTCCGGTGCGGGTCGTCGCGGGCGACGGTCTGCGCGGCCATCCGCAGGGCGCCCCGTACGACCGGCTGATCGCGACGGCCGCCGTCCGCGAGGTCCCGTACGCGTGGGTGGAGCAGGTGAGGCCGGGCGGGCTGATCGTGACGCCGTGGACCCTGACGATCCATCCTGAGGCGCCGTTCGGGGTACTGCGCGTCGGGGACGACGGGACGGCCGAGGGCCGGTTCGTGGGGCCTTCCGGGTTCATGTCGGTGCGAGGGCAGCGCGGGTCGCAGCAGGAGGTCCGGCGGATCGACCGGGCGTGGATCAGGGCGGGCGAGCCGGACGTGGCGCGGTACGGGGTGACGGTGACCCGCGAGGGCCAGGCCGTCTGGCTGGACGAGCCCGGCCACCGGGTCGGGTGACGCCGGTGGCCTGATCCGGGCGAACCGGTAGGCGGATCGTCCCGTCCCACTAGGGTGCTCCCACATTCTCCGGACTCGTCAGGATCGCCATGACTCTCGACGCGGACAGGGCCGGCGAGGCGCTGCGCCCGGACGACCCCGGCCGGATCGGTCCGTACCGGCTCCTCAGGCGGCTGGGGCAGGGCGGGATGGGCACGGTCTTCCTGGCCGAGGGCCCCGGCGGCGGCCCCGTCGCGGTCAAGGTGATCAACCCGGAGATGGCCGGGGAGGGCGAGGCGCTCCAGCGGTTCCGGCGCGAGATCGAGGCGGCGCGGAGCGTGCGGCGGTACTGCACGGCGCCGGTGATCGACGCCGACCTGGACCGGCGGCCGCCCTACCTCGTCACCGAGTACATCGAGGGCCCGGGCCTCGACCGGGCCGTCGCGGACCGGGGCCCGCTGGACGGGTCGGCGCTGGAGGGCCTCGCGGTCGGCGTCGCGGTCGCGCTGGCCGGCATCCACGGCGCGGGGGTCGTGCACCGCGACCTGAAGCCGGCGAACGTGCTGCTGTCGCCCACCGGGCCCCGCGTGATCGACTTCGGCATCGCCCGCCCCCTGGACGGCTCCGACGGCCCGACCCGCAGCGGCCAGTTCGTCGGCACCCCGTCCTACATGGCGCCGGAGGTGCTGCTCGGGGAGCCCGCCGGGCACGCGTCCGACGTGTTCGCGTGGGGCTGCGTCGTCGCCTACGCGGGGACGGGACGCCCGCCGTTCCAGGGCCGGACGATCGCCGAGACGTTCCACCTGATCCAGACGCGGGAGCCGGTGCTGGACGGCCTCGACCCCGCCTTGCGGGACCTCGTCGCCGCCGCCCTCGCCAAGGACCCGCAGCAGCGCCCGTCCGTCCGGGATCTGCTCGCGCGGCTGGTCGGCGGGGTCGAGCCCGACGACACGGCCGCGCTGGAGGCCACGGTCCGCGCCGAATGGGCGACGGGGGACCGGACGATCGTCGACCCGCGGCCCCGGCGGAACCGGCGCCCGCTGCTGGCCGGTGCGGCGGCCGCGGCCGTCCTGGTCGTCGCCGCCGCGGTCGTGCTCGCCGTCCGAGGAGGCGGCCTGGGCTCGGACAGCCCGCCCGGCAACGTGACGCGCGTGTGGGGCGACGACTTCGCCTCCACGGACAGCGGCTGGATGGGCACGTCCTACACCCACGAGAACAGCTACCGGGGCGAAGGGTACGAGGACGGCAAGTACTGGGTGAACGCCGATTCGTCCAGGGGCGAGTGGTCCGCCGCCCCCGTGGACCTCGGCCGGATCGCCGACCGCGTGCTCCTGACCGTCACGACCAGCGACCTCAGCGGGCCGGACGACGGCTGGTACGGCGCCGACTGCAGGGGCATCGAGGACTACGCCGACGGCACCGACCGGCGCTACGCCTTCCTGATCCGCAAGGACGGCGGCGAGGCGGTGATCCGCAAGATCGCCTCGGCGCAGGGCAACGAGCAGTTCGCCCGCAGCGGCACCGTCCCCGGCCTGCGGAAGGGCCGGCCGAACAAGATCCAGATCGCCTGCGAGGCGGAGGACGGCGGGAAGAGGGTCCGGCTGCGCCTCTGGGTGAACGGCGCGCGGGTGATCGACAAGACCGACGCCGACGCTCCGCTGGGGTACGGCCACGTCGGCCTCGAGGCGGCGCCGGGCGGCGGCACGGACGCCTCGGCCGCCATGTCGGCCGGGTTCGACGACATCACCGTCTACAAGATCAAGGGCTGAACGGCGCCGCGGCGTCTCGAATGGCGGACCTGCGGTTCGGAGGGTGGGCCGCGACCGGTACCGTTGTGGACAGCTATGGACGGGTCAGCACAGCGAACGCTGCTCATCACACTCACCGGACGCGACCGCCCCGGCGTGACGTCGCGGCTGTTCCGCACACTCTCCCAGTTCCCGCTCACCGTCGCCGACGTCGAGCAGGTCGTGATCCGCGGACGCCTCGTCCTCGGGGTCCTGCTGGCCTACACCGAGGGCGCCGACATCGGCCGCGTGTGGAACGCCGCCGAGAAGGTCGCCAACGATCTCGACATGGAGATCGAGCTGTCCACCGGCCGCAACAAGCGGATGCCGAAGCGCAGCGGCCGGCTGCACGTCACCGTGCTCGGCGCCCCGCTGAAGCCCGCCGCGATGGCCGGGATCGCGGGCCGGATCTCCGCGCACGGCGCCAACATCGACCGGATCGAGCGGCTCGCGCAGAACCCGGTGACCTGCATCGAGATGGACGTGTCGGGCGCCGACCCGGACACCCTGCGCGCGGCGCTGGCCGCCGAGGCCGCCGAGCAGCAGGTCGACATCGCCGTCCAGCACGGCGGGCTGAGCCGGCGCGCGAAGCGGCTGATCGTCATGGACGTCGACTCGACGCTGATCCAAGGCGAGGTGATCGAGCTGCTCGCCGAGCACGCGGGCTGCCTCGACGAGGTCGCGAAGGTCACCGAGGCGGCGATGCGCGGCGAACTGGACTTCGAGGGGTCGCTGCGCGAGCGGGTGGCGCTGCTCGCGGGGCTGGACGCGGCGGCGATCGACGACGTCCGCGAGAAGCTGCGGCTCGCCGCGGGCGCCCGCACCATGGTCCGCACGCTGAAGCGCCTCGACTACAAGTTCGCGATCGTGTCCGGCGGGTTCACGCAGGTCACCGACGCCCTCGTGGACGATCTCGGGATCGACTACTCGGCGGCGAACACGCTGGAGATCGAGAACGGCAAGCTCACCGGGCGGGTCACCGGGCCGGTGATCGACCGGGCCGGGAAGGCCGCGGCGCTGCGGCGGTTCGCCGCGGAGGCCGGGGTGCCGGTCAGCCAGACCGTCGCGATCGGCGACGGCGCGAACGATCTCGACATGCTCCAGGCCGCGGGCCTCGGCGTCGCCTACAACGCCAAGCCCGTCGTCCGCCAGGCCGCCGACACGGCCGTCAACGTCCCCTACCTCGACACGATCGTCTTCCTTCTCGGGATCTCCCGGGAGGAGGTCGAGGCCGCCGACGCGGCCGACGCCGCCCGGCACGACTAGCACCGCCGGCTCCGCACCTGAGCCAAGGAACAGGCCCTAGGCGAGGACCGACCTCCCGGCAACACAGAACCCCCGGCAGCACTGCTGCCGGGGGTTCGCTTCGTTCTCACTCATCAGGGCCTCAGCGCGCCCCACAACATCTCACTTGACGATCGGCCGGGCGCGGCGACAGTACTACATGCGGTCGAGAGTCGTCCGCAGCAAGAATGACAACCAGGGGATGATCGATATGACCAAGGCCAGGAAGCCCGCGGAGAGGGTCGCCGAAGACATGGGGAAGATCGCCGGTACGGCGATCACCACCACGGCGAAGCTGGTCATCCGCGTGTTCACCAAGAAGAAGTAAACCCGCCGGGGCCGGTCCCGCACGCCAGGGCGGGCCCACGACGTTGATTCTGATCCGGTCCCCGTCAGAGACGGGGACCGGATTTTTCACTCCCAGACGGCGGTGGCGGGGTCGATGCCGCGGGCCTCGGCGTTCGCGAAGATGGCGTCGCGGAACCAGCCGGCCAGGCCCGGTTCCATCGCGTCGTAGTAGCGGGCGAAGCCCGGGTCGTCGGCGAACATCCGCCCCAGGCACGCGTGCATCGCGTGGGTGCAGTCGAAATAGGTCGCCATCAGCGCGCGGTGCCGCTCGGCGAGGGCGTTGGCCTCGGCGGAGCCGGGGACGGTCCCGGCGCGGCGGGCGGCGGCGAGGTCGGCGTTGAACGCCTCGGTCCGCGCCGCGACGTCCTTCCAGTCCCGCGCGGTCATCGCGGCGGCGCGCTCGGCGTACTGCGTCCACTGCGCGCTGCCGCCCCAGCGGTCCCGGGCGTCCTCGACCCACTCGGGCCGCCAGTCCGCGCCGAAGATCTCGACCTGCTCCTCCGGTGTCAGCCGCAGCCCGGAGTCCAGCGCGTCCAGCATGCGGTCGACGGCGCGGGCCATCTCCCGCAGGCGCCCGGCGCGCCGCTCCAGCTCGGCCCGCTGCCGCCGCAGGTGGTCGCGGGCGTCGGCGGACGGGTCGTCGAGGATCCGGGCGATCTCGGCGAGCGGGAAGCCCAGCTCCCGGTAGACCAGGACGCGGTGGATGCGGGCGATGTCGTCGTCGGCGTACACCCGGTACCCGGCGGCGGTGTGCCCGCCCGGGCGGACGAGCCCGACCGCGTCCCAGTGGTGCAGGGTCTTCACGCTCACCCCGACGAGCGCGGCAGTGCGTCCGACGGTCAGCCCGTCCTCCCCGGCGTGCGTCATCGGCCCAGTGTCGCGCACCAGGCCGATGACGTGCGCGCTCACGGTTGCGGGACCTCGATGCCCATCTCGCGCATCCAGCCGGCCTGCGGCCCGTCCGGGTCGAGCGGCCTGGCGGCCGTCATCACGACCCGCGCGTTCTCCGGCGTGACGACCTCCAGCTCGACGGAGTTCCACGGCTTGTCCTCCGGCCCGCTCGTGCAGCCCGGCACCAGCTCCTCGCAGCGGGCGGCGATCTCGTCGAGCTGGCTCAGCACGCAGGCGAAGCTGACGCCCACCGCCGGCGCCGCGGCCGCCGGTTCGCCGGGTACCAGGAGGACGTCCTGGAACGCCCAGCGCCGCAGGTGCGTGATCTGGCCGGGGACGGAGAACAGGTCGACGAAGCCGAGCCCGCGCATCCAGAAGTCCCGGGACTCGGCAAGGTCGCGGGTCGGCACGGTCACGAACATCGGCATGGGGTAGATCTCGTGGTAGACGTCCGCGGGCTTCGCGTCGGGCCCCGGCAGGGGGACGGGGCTGATGAATTCGCTCATGGCCCCCGATCGTCGGCCCTCCTGCGACGTCAGGGTCAAATCCGGCGCGGGCCGGATCTAAGGTAACGATCATGCCCTCCGCACTCGTGCTCATCGACCTGATGCCCCGCATCGTCGCCCTCCCCGTCGCCCCGCACACCGGTGACGAGGTGCTCGACCGGTGCCGGTCCCTCGCGGCGGCGTTCCGGGCGCGGGGCCTCCCGGTGGCGCTCGTCCGGGTCAAGCGGCCGGGCGTGCCGCGGCAGCCTCCCGGCAGCGAGCTCGCCGACGGCCTCGCCGAGCCCGGCGACATCCTCGTCGCCAAGCGGGCCGTCGGCGCGTTCCACGGCACCGACCTGCACGAACGCCTCCAGGAGCGCGGCGCGACCACCCTGGTGTTCGGCGGGCTCGTCACGACGATGGGGGTCGAGTCGTCCGCGCGGGCGGCGAGCGACCACGGCTACGAGGTCGAGTTCGTCTCCGACGCGATGTCCGGCTTCGCCGCCGAGGAGCACGAGTTCGCGGTCCGCCGGATCTTCCCCCGCTTCGGCACCGTGCGGGAGACCGCCGCCTACCTGTGAATCCGCGCACGCCGCCCGCCCCGCAACGATCACCGTGGGGGTTTTCGGGGTAGGAGTGGCGGTGTGCGGTCCCCGGCACCCGCCGGGACCGGCGGGACGAGTCGGGAAGGCGAGCCGGAGCGGTGCTGAAGCGTGCGCGGTCGGCGTACGCCCAGATCAACGGGCAGTCGGCGCCGTTCTATGGGCTGGCGGCGGCCCTCGCCATGGCGATCCCGCTGCTGGTCGGATCGCTGACGGGCCGCGCCGCGCAGGGCTCGATGATCGCCCTCGGCGCGTACCTGGTCGCGCTGCGCGCGCCGGAGGGCCCGTACGGGAACCGGGCGCGGGACCTCGCGAGCGGCGTGCTGATGGTCGCGATCGGGTCCGCGGTCGGCGGCCTGCTCAGCGGGCACACCTGGCCCGCGGTGATCGTCGTGCCGCCGCTGATCGCGCTCGGCGTCGCGGTCCCCCGGATCGGGTCGACCGCCGGGCTCGCGGTGCTGCTGAGCGCGATCCGGCCGCCGTCCGCGGACGTCATCGGCGTCGGCCTGCTGGAGCTGATCGGCGGACTCCTCACCATGGGCCTGCTGCTCGTCCCGTGGCCGGTGCGGCGGCTGCGGCCGCTGCGCGAGGCCCTCGCCGACGCCGCCGACCGCGTCGCCGAGGCGCTCGACGCCGTCGCGCAGGACGTCGGCGCGCCCGACCCGAGCCCGCTGGACGCCGTCGAGCTCACCAACCCCGACCTGCTCGCCGTCACCCGGATGCCCGACTGGGAGGAGCGGCGGCGCGCCGCGTCCGAGGCGCTCACCGAGGCCCGCGCCGTCTACGGCCTATACCGGTCCGGGCGCGGTGGAGGGGAGCCCACCCGGCCGGAACGGTTGATCGACGCGCTCGGCCGCGTCCTGCACGAGACGGTCACGCTGCAGGCCGTCCTGGAGGCAGCGAAGAACTACCCGCCGGACCGCGAATGGGAGCTGGAGACGCAGACCGCCGTGTCCGCGCTCGCGGCCCGGCTGCGGCTGCTCGCCGGCGCGATCGCCACCAACGGCGAGGCGCCGCTCGGCGGCGAGGAGTCCGCCGCGGTCCGCCGGATGGGCCGGCTGGCCGAGCAGATCAGGCGGGCCGGGCTCGCCGGCGACGAGGACCTGGTCGCGGTGTCGCTGATCGGGCAGGTGCGGCGCTCCATCGACCGCATCGCCGGTGAGACGTCGTCCGCGCGCCGCACCATCGCGGCCGGGCTGCGGATCGGGATCGGGCCGCCGCGGATGCCGGGCGCCCCCGACCCGATGTCGGCGCTGGACCGGATGCGCCGCGCCGTCCGCACCCGCTCCCCGCTGTTCCGGCAGATCACCCGCGTGTACGTCACCGCGGTCGTGTCGATGTCGCTGGCCGGGGCGCTGCACATCCCGCACGGCCACTGGCTGACGATCACCGCGATGCTGAGCCTGCGCGCCACCTACGGGGAGACCGTCGAACGGCTCGTGCAGCGCGTCGGCGGCACCGCCGCCGGGTCGGTGGTCGCCGCGATCGTGCTGACGCTCGCGCCGACCCAGCGCGTCGTCGCGATGATCGTCTTCGCGTTCGCGCTGGCCGGGTTCGCGCTGCGCCCGATCAACTTCGCCTACTGGGGGCTGTTCGGCACGCCGCTGGCGATGATGCTGCTCGACTTCTCCGCGCCGTCCGACTGGCGCATCGCCGGCGAGCGGATCGGCCTGGTCGCCGGCGGGACGGTGCTGTCGTTCCTCGCCGTCCGGCTGCTGTGGCCCGCCGGGCACGTGGAGCGGCTGCCCGTCCAGCTCGGCCGGATGCTGTCGGTGCACGCCGACCTCGTCCGCGCGGCGGCGGACGTGGTGGGCGGCGAACGGGTCCGGCTGCCGCAGGAGAAGGTCGTCACCGCGGAGCGCTCCGCCGAGGCCGTCGCCGAGACGGCGGACCGGCTGCGGCACGAGCGGCTGCCCGACACCGAGCTGATCGGCCGGCTGCGCGACGCCGTCCGCGCCGCGCACCGCGTCCGCGACCACCTGATCGCGGTGTCGCGGGTGACGCGGGAGGAGGCCGTCGACGCCGGGCCGGTCCCGGAGATCCTGGACCGCCTCGCCGACCAGCTGGAGGAGGCCGCCGGGCTCCTGGACGACCCCGACGAGGACCTGAAGTCCCGCTCGCCCGCGGCGGAGCTGGAGGACGAGCTCGCCGACCTCGACGCCTACCTGAAGAAGCTCACCAAACGGCGCCGCGCCGAGATCAAGTCGGGTGTCGGACGGGAGGAGTTCACGCCGCTGCGGCACGCGCTGCTGCAGGTGTCGGGGACCCGGTACGCGGTCCGGTCGCTGCGCCGCGACACCGGACGGGTGATCAACGCCTCGCTCGCGGCGGTCGGGCAGGGGTCCGAGCCCGGGCCGGAGGCGGAACCGGAGCCGGTCAGTCCTTCGGAGCCCGGAACGTGACCAGGGTGCCCGCGCCGGGCCGGGCGTCCGCCCACGCGCCCGGCAGGTCGACGACCGCGAGCGCGCAGGTCGGGAACCGGTCCGGGGCCTGCCCGGTCAGGTCGTGGACGAGCTGGTGCACCGATGGGTTGTGCCCGACGAGCAGGACCGTCCCCGCGTCGTCCGGCGCCTCGGCGACCAGGGACAGCAGCAGGTCCAGGTCGTTGTCGTAGATCTTCGGCTCGACGTCGACGCCGGTATCGGCGCCGAGCGCGAGCAGCCCGAGCGTCTCCCGCGTCCGCACGGCGGGGGAGCACAGCACCCGCGCGGGGACGAGCCCCTCCGCGCGCAGCCACTCGCCGGCCGCCGCGGCGTCGCGCCGCCCGCGGTCGTTCAGGGCGCGGTCGGCGTCGGGCGTCCCGAGGGCCGTGACGGCCTTGGCGTGGCGGAGCACGATCAGCGTCGGCATGCCGCCACCCTACGGCGCGACCAGCGCCGCCAGGCCCCACAACGCGAGCAGGATGGCGAGCATCCCGCACAGCACCAGGGCGAAGCCCTTACCGCCGGACAAGGCCGGCTTCCCGCCGCTCGCCACAGCGCCTCCCGTTCCTCGGTCACGTTCCCGCGTACAGCGTACGACCGGTCCCGCGTGGTCCTGACACCACCCGGGGGAACGCGGAAGGGGCCGGTGGCGCGACGCCACCGGCCCCTCGCGTTCCGGACGGATCAGGACGCCCCGGCCGGGGACTCGTCGGCCTTGCCGGACGCCGCCGAGCCGTTCGCCTCGACCGCGACCGCCTCCTCCGCGGGGGCCGGCGCCTGCTCTGGCGCGGTCGCCTCGACGGCGCCGCCGTTCCCGCCGCCGTTCGCGTCGCCGCCCTTCACGGCGGGCTTCGCCGCCTGGTCGCCGCCCGCGTCCGCCGACGGCGCGATCGGGTCGGCGCGCCGCTTGGACACGACGATCGCCGCGACGACGATGCCGACCGCCACGACCGTCACGCCGACGCGCAGCGCGTAGTTGTCGGCGTAGGTCACGACCGCGTCCGCGATCAGCAGCGCGACCAGGTTCATCACCTTGATCAGCGGGTTGATCGCGGGACCGGCGGTGTCCTTGAACGGGTCGCCGACCGTGTCGCCGATGACCGTCGCCTCGTGCGCCTCGCTGCCCTTGCCGCCGAGGAAGCCCTCCTCGACGACCTTCTTCGCGTTGTCCCAGGCGCCGCCGGCGTTCGACAGGAACACCGCCATCAGCACCCCGGCCGCGATCGCGCCGCCGAGGTAGGCGCCGAGCGGCGCGTACCCGAGCGCGAACCCGACCGCGATCGGCGTCATGATCGCCAGCAGCCCGGGGGTGGCGAGCTCGCGCTGCGCGTCCCGGGTGCAGATGTCGACGACCCGGTCGTAGTCCGGCTTCTCGGTGTAGTCCATGATCCCGGGCTTGGTGCGGAACTGCTCGCGCACCTCGACCACGACGCGTCCGGCCGCCCGGCCGACCGCCATGATCGCCAGGCCGGAGAACAGGAACACCACGGCCGCGCCGATGATCAGCCCGATCAGCACGTTCGGGTTGTCGATCGACAGGTTGATGTGGCCGCCGTTGACGAACGTCGAGCCGATCGCGTCCTTGGCGCCCTTGGACGCCTTGGCCAGCGCCGACTCCACCGCCGTCCGGAACGAGCCGAACAGCGCGGTCGCGGCGAGCACCGCCGTGGCGATCGCGATGCCCTTGGTGATCGCCTTGGTGGTGTTGCCGACCGCGTCCAGCCGCTCCAGCACCGACGCGGCCTCGCCCTGCACGTCGCCGGACATCTCCGCGATGCCCTGCGCGTTGTCGGACACGGGCCCGAAGGTGTCCATGGACACGATCACGCCGACGGTGGTGAGCAGCCCGGTGCCGGCCATCGCCACCGCGAACAGCGCGACGGTGGTGTTGCCGAAGCCGAGCAGGAACGCCCCGTAGACGGCGCCGCCGATGACGAGCGCGGTGTAGACCGCCGACTCCAGGCCGAGCGAGATACCGGACAGGATCACCGTCGCGGGGCCGGTCCGGGCGCTGTTGGTGACCTCCTTCACCGGCTTGCGGTTGGTCTCGGTGAAGTAGCCGGTGAGCAGCTGGATCGCGCTCGCCAGCACGATGCCGATGAGCACCGAGCCGAGCGCCACCCAGCGCGGGTCGGCGTCCAGGCCGCGGATCGAGGCGTTCGAGACGCCGTCCAGGTCGGCGAACGACGAGGGCAGGTAGGCGAACGCGGCGATCGCGACGAGCACCGCGGAGATGATCGCCGAGATGAAGAAGCCCCGGTTGATCGCCGACATCCCGGACCGGTCGCCGTCGCGCGGCATCACCGCGAAGATGCCGATCACCGCGGTGATGACGCCGATCATCGGCACCAGCAGCGGGAACACCAGGCCCTGGTTGCCGAACGCCGCGGTGCCCAGGATGAGCGCGGCGACCAGCATCACCGAGTACGACTCGAACAGGTCCGCGGCCATGCCGGCGCAGTCGCCGACGTTGTCGCCCACGTTGTCGGCGATCGTCGCCGCGTTGCGCGGGTCGTCCTCCGGGATGCCCTGCTCGACCTTGCCGACCAGGTCGGCGCCGACGTCGGCGGCCTTGGTGAAGATGCCGCCGCCGACCCGCATGAACATCGCGAGCAGCGCGGCGCCGAACCCGAAGCCCTCCAGCACCTTCGGCGCGTCGCCCTGGTAGGCCAGCACGACGATCGCCGCGCCGAACAGCCCGAGGCCGACGGTGAACATGCCGGCGACGCCGCCGGTGCGGAACGCGATCCGCATCGCGGTCTTCTCGCCGCCCTCCTCGCGGGCCGCCGCCGCGACCCGCACGTTGCCGCGGACCGCCAGCCACATCCCGGTGAAGCCGGTGACGGCCGAGAACACCGCGCCGATGACGAAGAACACCGACCGCCCGATGCGCTCGCTCCAGGAGTCGGCGGGCAGGAGCAGCAGCACCAGCGGAATGAGCACCACGAAGACGCCGACCGTGCGGAACTGGCGTTTCAGGTAGGCGCTCGCGCCGACCTGGACCGCGCGCGCGATCTCCTGCATCTTCTCGGTGCCCTGACCCGCGGCCAGTACATCGCGTACCAGACCCGCGGCGACGGCCAGTGCCAGCAAGGCGATCACGGCGACGACGACGACCAGTGACAGGTCGCCGCCGCCGAGATCTACCTTTGCTGCTGCAGTGGCCGGGCTTGACAGGGAAAGCCCAGACATCCGTCCTCCTCGACAGGGGCGTTGCGATCCGACCGTCAAAAGACGATCTTTACCGCCTACCCCGCGAGTCCTGATTTCGAACGCCTCGCACGGCAGCGCGGGTGCCGGGAGTCTACGCAGGAGAAGGGCGAATGAGAAGGCCGCCAGACCCTTAATGAGGATGTCACGGAAAAGCAATCCGCATTACGCCGTAATTTGACCTTTAAACCGGGTCGGCCGCTATTTCCGCAGGTCAGTCCCGGTAAGCACAATGTCACTCCGCGGCCACCTTGACTAGGCCGCGGGCAGCGTCCTCCGGCGGCGGCGCATGCGCCGCCCGCTAATTAAGCTAGGCATTAACACGTAATATGTCCAGGCCCAAATCGGGGCGATTCAAGATCAATCTCTGCAGAGAATCCCACACGCCGCCGACTCCCCCGTCCCCGGGGCCCCAAGAGCCACATCCGCCAATTCCGCCACGGCGGCGTCAGGCGGAGCGGGGGCGGGCGGCGGACCGGCGGTAGCCGCCCGGCGCCACGCCGAACTCCCGCTTGAACGCCTTGGCGAACGCGAACTCCGAGGTGTAGCCCGTCCGCTCCGCCACCGCGCTCAGCGGGTCGCGGGTCTCGCGCAGCAGCCGGCCCGCCGTCGTCATCCGCCAGCGCGTCAGGTACGCCAGCGGCGGCTCCCCGACCAGCGCCGCGAACCGCCGCGCGAACGCCGCCCGCGACAGGCCCGCGCACCGGCCCAGCTCCTCCACCGTCCACCGCCGTCCCGGCTCGTCGTGGATCGCCCGGAGCGCGCGCGAGACGCCGGGGTCGGTGAGCGCGGCCGCCCAGCCGTCCGGCGCGTCCGCGTCGTCCAGCCAGGCCCGCAGGACGTAGAACAGCAGCACGTCGATCATCGGCGGGACGATCCCGTCCGCGCCCTGCCGCCCGCCGGACAGCTCCGCGCCGAGCAGCGCGACCGCCGCGCGCAGCTCCGGATGCCGGCCGTGCCGCGCCCGGACGTGGATCACCGGCGGCAGCCCGCGCAGCAGCGGATGCGGGCGCGCCTGGTCCAGGTCGTACGCCCCGCACAGCATGACCGTCCGCGGGCCGGGACCGTCGATCGCCAGCTCGCCGAAGCTCCCGCCGCCGTCCGGGCCGGTGTGGAACCCGGCCGGCGGCGTGGACGGGTCGTCCGCGAGGACGTGCTCGCGGCCCGACCGCAGGAACACCACGTCGCCCGCCGCCAGTTCGAGGGGCTCACCACCGGCGTCGCCCGGCGGGACGATCCAGCAGGTCCCCTCCAGGATCACGTGGAACCCGGCGCCCGCAACCGGGCGGAGCCGCAGTGCCCACGGCGCCCGCGCGTCGGTGCGCGTCGCCGCCGGAAGGCCGGTCCGCATCGAGGCGATCACTTCGGTGAGCACGTCCATACCGGGCATGCTACGTCGCGACCGCGAGACGAACGGACATGAAGTGACGACGCCGAGACATTCAGCGTCTCCCATCCGCTCCGTACGGTGATCAGCATCAGGTTCCCGCGAACACCAGGAGAAGAGATCATGCGTGCGGTCACCCAGCGCTCCTTCGGCGGCCCGGACGTCCTCGAAGTCGTCGAGACCGGGCGGCCGGCGCCCCTCCCGGCGGAGGTCCTCGTCCGCGTCCGCGCGACGTCCGTCAACCCGGTCGACGCCTACATCCGCGCGGGCTCGTTCCCGCTGCTCGGCGAGCCCCCGTTCGTCCTCGGCTGGGACGTGTCCGGCGTCGTGGAGGAGGTCGTCCCGGGCGTCACGCGGTTCGCGCCGGGCGACGAGGTCTACGGCATGCCGCTGTTCCCGCGCGCCGCCGGCGCCTACGCCGAGTACGTCGTCGCGCCGTCCCGGCAGATCGCCCGCAAGCCCGCCGGGCTGAGCCACGTCGAGGCCGGCGCGCTGCCCCTCGTCGGGCTCACCGCCTGGCAGGGCCTCGTCGACGCTGCAGGGGTCCGGGAGGGCGACCGGGTCCTCGTGCACGGTGCGGGCGGCGGGGTCGGCCACGTCGCCGTACAGATCGCCAAGGCGCTCGGCGCGCACGTCGTCGCGACGGCGAGCGCGGCCAAGCACGACTTCGTCCGCTCGCTCGGCACCGACGAGGTCATCGACTACCGGACGACCGACTTCACCGAGGCCACCGGCGACCTCGACATCGTCTACGACGCCGTCGGCGGCGGATACGGCGAGCGGTCGCTGAGCGTGCTGCGGCCGGGCGGCGTCCTCGTCACCGCCGTGGACCGCGAGGATGCCGAACTCGCGGCGGCCACCGCCGCGGCCGGACGCCGCTTCGCCGGCATCACCGTCGAGCCCGACCACACGGGCCTCGAAGCGCTCACCGCGCTCGTCGACTCCGGCCGGCTGCGCCCGCACGTCGCGCACGTCCTGCCGCTGGAGGACGCGGCCAAGGCGCACGAGCTCGTCGAGTCCGGCCGCACCCAGGGCAAGATCGTCCTCACCCCGTGACCCGTCCGCGGAGACGGCGAAGGCCCCGCCGGAGCGGGGCCTTCGCCATGCGGTCTCGCGGGGACGGGCGCGTCGGTGGAACTCGAGGAGGGACGCCCCCGGACCGGCCTCGCCGGGGCTAGATGGTCGCCTCGGCCTCCGCCGGCCAGCTCATCCGGATCTGGACGCCCTTCGGCGTCGTGGCGATCTCCACATCGTCGGCCAGCCCGGCGATGACCGCCAGCCCGAGCTCCGCGGTGCCCTCGCCCAGATCGAAGTCCAGATCGTCCTCGTCGGGCCGCGGCGGCGGCCCGCCCGCCGCGTCGTCCCCGGGAACGGTGTCGCTCACGGTGACCTCGAAGCGGCGCCCGGACCCGGTCAGCTCGAGCCGGACGGGTTCGTCCGGGCAGTGCAGGCGGTGCGCCTCCACGGCCCGCGAGCACGCCTCGCCGACCGCCAGCCGCACCTCGTCCAGCAGCGCCTCGGCGACGCCGCTGCGGCGGGCCACCGCGGTCACGATCAGCCGGGCGGTCCGGACGTGCACGGGAAGCGCACTGAAGGACAGTTCAACGGTCGCCATCGTGGTGTCAGGCCGCCTACTTCGCGCCCTTGCGCTTCTCCTCGGCCTCGGCGATCGAGTCGTGGATGCCGAAGACCTTGGTCAGCCCCGTGATCCGGAAGATCTTGAGGATGCGCTCCTGGGTGCAGACCAGCTCCAGCGAGCCGTCGTGCGCGCGGACCCGCTTGAGCCCGCCGACCAGGACGCCGAGACCGGTCGAGTCCAGGAACTCGACCTTCTCCATGTCCACGAGCAGGTGGAACTTGCCCTTGTTGACCAGGTCGATGAGCTTCTCGCGAAGCTTCGGCGCCGTGTAGACGTCGATCTCGCCCTCCACGTTGATGACGGTGAGGCCATCGTCGGTGGTGTAGTCGTTCACCTTCAGGTCCACAAATCCTCCAGCGCCGTGCAGCACAATCCGATCCCGCCCTCCGGGCTCCGCGGCGGCGGCCCGGACGGCGAGACATCGCCGTGATTCAACCACGCTCCGGCGCGGCGCACGCACGTTATCGACCAGTCGGGCGAAAGTTCGCGCCGTCCCGTCTGACCTGCTGATCTCGCGCGGAGGACAGGGGGATCGGGCCCACCGGCGCCGGGGCGTTCCCGTAGTTTTGCCCCGGCTGGCAAACTGAAAACCTGATGGCCGCCCAAAGATCTTCAACCCCTCTCGACCGGCTGCTCGCCGACCCGTCCCGGCGCGGCCGCATCACCCATGTGGAAAGCGTTCCCGCACGTCAGGGCCGTCGCGCACCGTGGCCGACGTGGTCGACGCCACTGCTGGTGGACCGGCTGGCCGCCGCCGGCATCCAGGCCCCGTGGGAGCACCAGTCGGCCGCCGCGGAGCACGCCCGCGCCGGCCGGTCTGTGATCATCGCCACAGGCACCGCGTCCGGAAAGTCCCTCGCCTACCTGCTGCCCTCCATCGAGGCGATCTATGCGGGCGAGGACGACCACCGCCGCGAGGGCACGGTCCTCTACCTGTCGCCGACCAAGGCGCTCGCCGCCGACCAGCTCCGCGCGCTGCGCGGCCTGCGGCTCACCCGCGTCCGCGCCGCGACCTACGACGGCGACACTCCCCGGGACGACCGCACCTGGGTCCGCCAGCACGCCAACTACGTGCTGACGAACCCGGACATGCTGCACCGGTCGATCCTGCCCGGGCACTCCCGCTGGTCGTCGTTCCTGCGCCGCCTCCGCTACGTCATCATCGACGAGGCCCACGGATACCGAGGGGTCTTCGGCTCGCACGTCGCGCAGATCCTCCGCCGGCTGCGCCGCGTCTGCGCCCGCTACCACGCCGACCCCACCTTCATCCTCGCGTCCGCCACCACGTCCGAACCGGCGACCACCGCGTCCCGGCTGACCGGCCTCGACGTCGTCGCCGTCGACGACGACGCCTCGCCCCGCGGCCCCGCCACCTTCGCGCTCTGGGAACCGCCCCTCACCGAACTGCGCGGCGAACAGGGCGCCCCCGTCCGCCGCACCGCCACCGCCGAAGCCGGCGACCTCCTCGCCGACCTCGTCGTCGAAGGCGTCCAGACCCTGGCGTTCGTCCGGTCCCGGCGCGGCGCCGAATCCGTCGCCCTCGGCGCCAAGCGCGCCCTGCACGAGGTCGCCCCCGGCCTCGCCGAGCAGGTCGCCGCCTACCGCGCCGGCTACCTCCCCGAAGAGCGCCGCGCCCTCGAAGCCGCGCTGCGCTCCCGCTCGATCGTGGGGCTGGCCAGCACGAACGCCCTCGAACTCGGGGTGGACGTGTCCGGGCTCGACGCCGTCCTCGTCTGCGGCTGGCCCGGCACCCGCGCCTCCCTCTGGCAGCAGGCCGGACGCGCCGGACGGTCCGGGCAGGCCGCCCTGTCCGTCCTCGTCGCCCGCGACGACCCCCTCGACACCTTCCTCGTCCACCACCCCGAGGCGATCTTCGGGACACCCGTCGAGGCCACCGTCCTCGACCCCGACAACCCCTACGTCCTCGAACCCCACCTGTGCGCCGCCGCGTCCGAACTCCCCCTCACCGACGACGACGCCGCGCTCTTCGGACCGTCCACCGCCGACCTGCTGCCCGACCTCGTCCGCCGCGGGTTCCTGCGCCGCCGCCCCAACGGCTGGTACTGGACGCGCCGCGACAAGGCCTGCGACCTCGCCGACATCCGCGGCGCCGGCGGCGCGCCCGTCCAGGTCGTCGAGACCGCCACCGGACGCCTCCTCGGCACCGTCGACGAGGCCTCCGCGCACACCACCGTCCACGACGGCGCCGTCTACATCCACCAGGGCGACTCGTTCATCGTCCAGACCCTCGACCTGGACGACTCCGTCGCCCTCGTCGAGGCCGCCGACCCCGACTACTCCACCACCGCCCGCGACGTCACCGACATCACCATCGCCGAGCGGCTCCGCTCCATCTCCTGGGGCGAGGCGACCCTCTGCTACGGCACCGTCGACGTCACCAGCCAGGTCGTCGCCTACCAGATGCGCCGCGTCCAGACCGGCGAGATGCTCGGCGAGAAACCGCTCGACCTCCCGCCCCGCACCCTGCGCACCCGCGCCGTCTGGTGGACGCTGTCGGAAGCGCAGGTCGACGCCCTCGGCGACCTCGACCTCGCGGGCGCCGCGCACGCCGCCGAGCACGCCTCCATCGGCCTGCTCCCCCTCTACGCCACCTGCGACCGCTGGGACATCGGCGGCGTCTCCACCGCCGTCCACCCCGACACCGGGCTGCTCACCGTCTTCGTCTACGACGGCCACGAGGGCGGCGCCGGCTTCGCCGAACGCGGCTACGCCGACGCGTCCGCCTGGCTCCGCGCCACCCGCGACGCGATCGCCGCCTGCGAATGCGAGTCCGGCTGCCCGTCCTGCATCCAGTCCCCCAAGTGCGGCAACGGCAACGACCCCCTCGACAAGCAGGGCGCCCTCACGCTGCTGGCCGCACTCCTGAACTCAGCCCCCTGACACCTCCCGCGCGGCCTGCGAGCGACGCCGGTTCGCGAGTCGTCGGGGGCTTCAGTTCGGGGCGACGCGCTGGGCGGGAACGGGCGCCTGCTCGTCCAGGCCGCGGCGGGCCTGCGCCAGCGCCTGCTGCAGCTTGCGACGCTCCATCTCCAGCGTCTGCAGCGACTCCTCGTGCTCGTCTCGCAGATCCCGCAGCTCGCGGCGCACGTTCACGGCCCGCCGGAAGCCGAGCGCGGCGATCCCCGCGCCGGCCATGAACACGATCGCGACGACGACGCCGGCCAGGAACAGGTGCCACTGCTGCGTGATGCCGGGGACCTCGTGCCCGAACGCGGTCACGTGGACGCCGCCGGTGTTGCCCAGGATGACGGCCACGGCCGCGGCGAGTGCGGCGAGCGTGACGACCAGCCCCAAGATGATCATGCGGAGGGTCTCCTCTCCCGTGCCGGACGAGCCGGGGATCCGGCTGGCTCGGCAGCCTAGACCGATCTCAACCCCCGTCCAAGCCCCAGCCGGCCCCCTAGCACCACGAATCACCCAGGGACCGGGCCGGACGGACCGGCTTACTTGCGGCGGTGACTGCGGGGCTGGGAACGGCGCCTGCCCGCGGGCTTCCCGGACGCCGGCTTCGCGATCTGGACGTCGACACCGCCGGGCTTGCCGCCGGCGGCCGCCGAACGCCGCCCCGACCTGCTCTTCGCCTTCTTCGGCGCCGCACCGAGCACCATCGTGTCGCCGCCGTGCGCACCCTTGCCGGCCGGCTTCACCGCACCCGTCTTGGCGATGGCCTCCGCACGGGCGATCCGCTCACGCGCACTCTTGACGCGCTTGCGTCCCGTCCCGCCGCGGGCGATCCGCGCGGCCCGGCCGAGGCCGCTCGCCCCGGCCTGGGAGACGCGCAGCCGCCGCGTCCAGGTGCCGAGGTGCGCGGCGACGATCAGCAGGATCAGCGCGATCCCGACGCTCTTGCCCCACTGCAGCCGGTCGGTCGCCGCGACGTTCACGGCCTTCGGCTGGTCCGTCGCGATCTGCGGCGCGGGGTAGGTGAGGCCGGGCGTCGCGCCGTCGGGCTGGACCGACGGCAGCGTGACCGGCGACTCGTTGTTGAACGGCGTCAGCGGCGTGGACGTGTTCGGCCCGGAGGTCCCGGAGGGCAGGGACGGCGCGCTGCCGGTCGGAAGGCTCCCGGTGCCGCCGGCCGCCATCGCGGTGGCCGTGGCGGGGGACGAGTACAGCGACCCGCCCGTCCCGGTGGACCGCCTGGCCCGCACCCCCACCGAGACCGCTCCGCTCGACCGCGTCATGGACAGGCTGGCGGAGCAGTTCGTGCCGGAGCAGAGCGAGGCCGTGGAGGCGGACTTCGAGCTCACCCCCGAACCCGACAGGGAGTAGCCGAGGAGGTCGTCCTCATAGCCGCGGTTCCACTTCACCACGAGCTTGCTTCCGGACACGCTCGCGGAGACGCCGGTCGGCGCGGCCGGCGCGATCCGGACGGTGAAGTAGCTGGTGTCGTAGACCTTCCCGGTGATCGAGCCCTTGAGGTAGGCCTTGTACTTGCCGTTGCGGCGCAGCTCCAGCGGGGCCGACAGGTCGCCCGCCCAGCTGCTCTCCTTGAGGAAGGTGTCGCCGATCCCGGGCCCGTCGACGCGCAGCTGCATCTTCAGCGCGAAGTCGTAGTGGGCCTTCACGGTCACGCTGGTCCCGCTGGTGATGACGGCGCCGTCCGCCGGGCTGATCACGGCGGTCGTGGCGGCGTCCGCGGGCAACGCCCCGAGGACCGGGATGCTCATCGCAAGGGGCGCCGCGAGTGCGACTGCACCGATCCTGCGAATGATGGTCACGGCCTCAATCCCTTCGACAGCGTCCTGCATCTCCACCCGCCGAGAACGACGCTCGCGGGGCGCACTGTGCCGAGTGATGACTATGGGCTCAGGGCAGCGTAACGTACCGGACGGTAGGAAAAATCACAGGAAGGTGACAAAGAGGTAGCAGAAACCGGCCCCACCTCACGCACCCTCCTATTGACACTCAGTGCAACGAGTCGCGCCGGGCCAGGTTACGCCGTCCCGTCCCACGGGGCCAGCCCGGGCCCTCGATCGGACCCGGACATCACCGCCCCCGAGCGGCACGCGCAGCCCCACCGCCACCTCGACCTCGACGGTCTCGCCGCGGACCCGGCACCGCACCATCCGCGCCCCCGACCGGCTCGCGATCGCCCGCGCCTTCCCGCACGCGCCCGCCGCACCGTCCGCCACCCGCGCCGCCCCCGCGAGCGCGGCCAGGTCCGCCGCCGCGTCCCCCCGATGCCGCGCCGCCCGCACCCCGCCGACCCCGACGGCCACCACGCCCCCGACCCAGATGACGGCCATGAAGGCCACCACCCAGAGCGTCCCCGCCCCCCGATCACACCGCCACCCCACCCCCGCCCGTCGCCCGGTGCGCGGTCTCCCTGCCATAACTGCACCTCCCTTTCGTCAGCCCATGCCTCCGCCCAACAACCGCGGCCCGCAGTCGGCATCGTTTTCGGCAAGCTCGTCACCGTGCCCCGCCCCGAGCCGTCCGACCGATTCAGGAACGGCCGGCTCCACCAACCACACCCCGAGCAACCGCTCCGCCAACCACCCACCCACCGCAGGCGGCCGGCTCTCCCTCCCGCCCACCCCAGGTGGCCGGCGCTACCGGCCGCCCACCGCAGGTGGCCGGCGCTACCAGCCGCCCACCACAGGTGGCCGGCTCCACCAGCCGCCCACCACAGGTGGTCGGGGCTCTAGCGGCCGGACGCCCAGCGCTGGTGGGCGTTCGTCTGCCGCGGTGGGTGCCGGTGGCGGACGTGCGCGGGGTCGGGGTCAGGTGTCGTCGTCCGCGGCGCCCGGTTCCGTCGCGGCGGCCACATGGGCGTGGACGGTCAGGGCGGGCAGTCCCGTCGCGGCCGGCGGTCTGACCGGAGCGGAGACGTCGACCTGGACGGTCGCGGCGTCGCGGTGGACCGTCACCGTGGCGTGGGGCGGGACCGCCTTGACCACCAGCTCCCGGACGGCGGTGAGGGACTCGCCGCGTGCCGCCGCCCGCGCGCCCGTCCGGGCGGCGTCGGTGCAGGTGAGCTGCGCCGACGCGGCCGCCACTCCCCACAGCGCGATCGCGGTGACCAGCACCAGGCTGGGCAGTGCCAGCGCGATCTCGGCCGTCACCATGCCCCGGTCGCGGGCGCCGCGGCTCACCCGGCCATCTGCAGCGCCTTTTTGATGATCCCTTGCAGCAGCGTGTGGACTTCCGGACTGTTGACGATCTTGTAGAGCAGCGTGGCGAACGCCGCGGCGGCGATCGTTCCGACGGCGTATTCGGCGGTGGACATCCCGCGGTCTCCGGAAAGGCTCCGCCATCTCCGCACCACCATCTGTATCGCCCGCATGGGGCCTCCCTGTTCTCCTTGGGGACGCCCGGTCGCGTCCGATCCCAGACTCCGGTGCGGCGGATCCGGCCACCAGGCGAACCGCGTTCTGTGGATAACTCGGCGGGTTCACCACGGCAGGAGGATGGTCGAGGCGATCCCGGCGATCGCCGGCACCACTCCGAGCAGGACGAATGCGGGCAGGAAGCACAGACCCAGCGGCGCGAGCGCCCGGACGCCCGCGGCGCGCGCCCGTGCGGCGGCGGCCGTCCGCGCGACGCGCCGCTGGTCTCGGGCGAGGCGCCCGAGGGACGGCGCCAAGGCGGCGCCGCTGGAGACCGCACGGACGGCGGTGCGGGCCAACGGTGCCAGCACCGGCTCCTCGGTGAGCGCGAGCCATGCCTCCACGGGATCGGCGCCGAGGCGGATCTGGACGGCAACACCGCGCAGTTCCTCGCCGAGCGGACCGCCGACTGCGTCCGCGACCGCCTCGACCGCGTCCTGCCATGGGGCGCCACCGCGCAGACACGCGGCAAGGAGGTCGACGGCCACCGGAAGGTCCGCGATGATGCGCCCCCGCCGTCGCCGCCGGTCGGCGCTCCCCAGCCGTCCGAAGGAGTACCAGACGGCCCCAGCGACGACGAGGCCGAGCACCGCGCCCATGAACCCGCCGAACGTCACCCAGCAAAGAACTCCGGCCACCAGCGACGCCGCCCGCCGCAACACCGCGTCACGCCGCCCCGTCTCCGCGCGCTCCGCATCCCCGCCGCCCCGCGCTACCGCGGACCCCGATGCATCCGGGACGCGCTTCCACGGCGGCTGCCCCCTCGGCGAAGCCTCCCCGAACTGCCCCTCAAGCCTGCGCCCGGCCGCATTAACACCCTTCGGCAGAAGAAAGCCCGCGACCGCCGCGCACAGCACCACCATCAACGTCACCATCGTTCCTCCATCACTCAATGGCCCACGGCTCCTCAGCCCACGGCCCGCTACCTCGTCCTCAACACGCTCTGGCCCGCAACCCCGCCGACGCCCGCCTCCGCCAACCGCCCTCACCACCGCCCCTTCACCACGCCCGCCACCCCTGGCCGGTGCTGGTGCTTCGTGGGCTGGCAGTGGACGTGCGGAGCCGGCACCAGGGCGGTTGGCGGCGTTCTTGGGTCCTTTTGAGGTGCTTCCTTGGGTGTCGTCGAGGGCGTGCCGCGTTAGGTTTCGCGCGGCGGCCTGTCGGGCGCGGGTGGTCGGGGCGGGTTCTGGCCGGGGGTGGGGCTTGGTCGGCTAGGTGGGGGACTCGGCGGATTTGGCCAGGTGGCGGGTCCAGTAGAGGCCGGTCGCGTTGAAGGCGACGCCTGTGAGCAGGCAGGCGAGGCCGGGGATGGAGCCGCAGAGGAAGGTGAGGGGGTGAGCGCCCATGGCCGCGGCCAGGCCGACGCCGAGGAGCGGCAGGGTGGCGAGAAGGCGGGCCGTTGCGCGGGGGCCCGCCAGCTGGACCGAGACGTCCTGGCGTTGTGCTTCCTCGTCGCGGAGTGCGGCGGCCAAGCCGTCCAGGACGGTGGCGAGAGTGCCGCCGCGTTCGGTGCCGACGCGCCAGCAGGCGGCGAGGAGGCGCAGGCCCTCGGCGCCGGGCTCGTGCGCCAACTCGGTCAGGTGGTCGGGGATCGACGGGGGTGGGCGGCCGGGTTTCAGCAGCTCGGCGGCCACGTGCGGGTCGAGGACGGCGGCGGACAGCGCGAACGCCTCTTCCGGGGCTCGGCCCGCGGCGAGTTCTGCGGCCATCCCGTCGCAGAGTTCGATGATCGAGGTCCGGCGGCGGGCGGGCCTGCTCCTCCGCTCTCTGAACGCGTCGACGTGGGCGCGGAGGGCGGGGCCTCCTGGTGAAGGGGGCGGAACGAGGATGCGGGCGAGGCGCGCGCCGGCGGGGGACGGTCCGAGCAACAGCCAGGCCGACGCGGCGGAGCAGAGGGCGGCCAGCGCGATCGTGTGGGTCATGGCGTCCACCCCAGGCGGGACGCGAGGGCGTCGGCTCCCGCGGCCGCGATCGTCCGTCCGTCCGCGGTGAAGGTGACGGCAGGCAGGACGCCGACGAGGCCGTCGGCCGCGCGGCGCAGCAGGCAGACCTCGGCGACGCGGCGGCGGCCTCCGCCGGGTTCGCGGACCAGGTGGACGACGATGTCGAGGGCGGCGGCGAGCTGGCTGTGGACCGCCTCGCGGGAGAGGCCGGCGGCGCAGGCCAGTGCTTCCAGGCGTGCGGGGACGTCCGCCGCCGTGTTCGCGTGCAGGGTGCCGCAGCCGCCCTCGTGGCCGGTGTTCAATGCTTGGAGGAGGTCTGCGACTTCCCTGCCGCGAACCTCGCCGACCACTAGGCGGTCGGGGCGCATTCGGAGGGCTTGGCGGACCAGGTCGTTCAGGGTGACGCCGCCGGCGCCTTCCACGTTGGGTGGGCGGGCTTCTAGGCGGACGACGTGGGGATGCGTCGGACGCAGTTCGGCGGAGTCTTCGACGAGGAGAAGCCGCTCGCCTGGATTCGTTAGTGACAAAAGGCTGCTGAGCAGTGTGGTTTTGCCCGTGCCGGTCCCTCCGGTGATGAGGAACGCGGCGCGGGTCTCGATCAGTGCGGAGAGCAGGGCGGCGCCTTCGGGCGGGACGGTGCCGGTCGCGACGAGTTCGGCGAGGGTGAAGGCGCGGCGGCGCGGAAGGCGCAGGGAGAGGCACGTGCCGTTCGCGGCGACCGGTGGGAGGACGGCATGCAGCCGGACTCCGCCGGGGAGGCGCGCGTCGGCGTACGGGGCCGCGTCGTCGAGGCGGCGGCCCGCGGCGGCGGTGAGGCGCTGGGCCAGGCGGCGCACGGCGGCCTCGTCCGGGAATCGGACATCGGTGCGGACGAGCCCCGAGCCGGCGTCGACCCACACCTCGCCGGGCCCGTTCACCAGGACGTCCGTGACCTCTGGCGCCCGCAGCAGCGGTTCGAGCGGGCCGGCGCCGACGAACTCGGCGCGCAGTTCGTCGGTGAGCGCGAGGACCTCGCGGTCGCCGAGGAGCCGGTCCTCGGCGCGCAGCGCCGCCGCGACGCGTCCCGCGGTGGCCTCGCCGCCGGCGTCGGCGAGCCTGTCACGGACGGCCGACGACAGCCTGGTCATGCCGCCTCCGCACAGGTGATCGGCGTCTTCGGACGGTGCGCCGCCCTCATGCCGCCTCCTCGCGGTAGGCGTAGGGCTGGAGGGCGAGGTCGGCGAGGAGGCGGGCGCAGAAGTCGGCGAGGGGGCCGCGGCGGCAGGCGCGGGCGAGGCCGCCCTCCTCGACCGCGGCGGGGAGGCGGCGGTCGCGCTCGTAGGCGCCGGCGACGGGGAGGCCGAGGGCCTGGGTGACGGCGCCGGGTGTGAGGCCGCCCGGGGAGGGGCCCTGCACGACGAGGCGGAGGTCGGCGGTGTCGCGGCGCAGGGCGGCGGCGAGGCCGTCGGCGGCGACGGTGGCGCGGACCTCGGCCGGGACGAGCAGGAACGTGACGTCGGCGGCGCGCAGCGCGGCGCGGCCGATGTCGCCGGGGAAGCGGGGCACGTCGGCGACCACCAGGTCGAAGCCGCGGGCGGCGGCGTCGAGCAGGGACAGCACGGCCGCGTCGGTGATCGGTGCGGACTCGCCGCGCCGCCAGGACAGCACCGACAGCTCGCCGGCGGACGGGAGGGTGTCGCGGAGGGTGGCGGCGTTCAGCCGGCCGTTCCGTTCGGCGAGGTCGGGCCAGCGGGCGCCCTCGTGGCCTTCGAGGCCGAGCATGAGGTCGACGCCGCCGCCGAGCGGGTCGGCGTCGACGAGCAGGGTGCGCAGGCCGCTGCCGGCGGCGGCGAGGCCGAGCGCGGCGGACAGGACGCTGGCGCCCACGCCGCCGCGGGAGCCGACGACGCAGAGGGTGGTGGCGCGGTTGGCGTCGGGTTCGCCGGCGGCGGCGAACGCGTCGATGAGCCATTGCTCGTGGTCGGGCAGCACGGCGACGTCCTGCGCACCGATCCGGACGGCCGCCTGGTAGGCCTCGGGCGTGGCGGCGCCGGCGACGAGGACGACGCCGCCGCGGCGGGGCAGGCCGGCGGCCGCGACCTCGGCGGCGGCGTCGGCGCCGACCAGGACGAGCGCGGGCCAGGCCCAGGCGGCGCGGGCGTCGCCCGGGCCGGCGGCGACCTCGGCGTGCGCGTCGGCGGCCGCGGCGAGGCGGAGCAGGCCGTCGGCGACGGCGGGGTCGGCGGTGATGATCAGTGCGGCGATGTTCATCGGGTCCTCCAGTGCGGTCAGAGGACTCCAGCGTGCGGCGCCGCGGCGGGCGGATGAAAGCGTTCCGTAAATTGTGGATAACTCTCCGCGTCCTGTCGCCGGACGAGGAGAAACGACGCGGCGGGCGGACGGTGGCGTGGAGGATCTGACACGCCGCCGTCCGCCCGCCGCAGGTTTGGGCGACCCCCGCCGGGGGGGAGAGCGGGGGTCGCCTAACGGTCCGGCTCCGGGGGGGTAGAGCCGGTCCGTTTTCCCAAGAAAGTCTCGGGTGAGATCGGCTGAGCCGTTAGCAAGGCCGGTCTATAGGAGAGGCAAACTCGTTGCCTCCAGTCTAAGCAGATCCAACATATGCTGCCCGACCGCCATGAGTTCCGTCGAGCCGCAAAGTCGCCCGGAGGGCGGTGTTTATCCCCATCTGTCGATGGCGCAGCCCTCCGGATCCCCGTGCAGGGCGGCGGAACGGAGGCCGCAGGGGCCGTCCCCGCCCATACGGAGTGCAACGGTACGGAAGTGGGAGCGTACCGGAGAACCAAAGATTTTTCCGGCCGAGCCCCCGATCGGCGGCCGAAAAGAAACGATCACACTGCGTGATCGTTTTGGCGGCCGGAGCGGCCGTTGCGGATAGCCCGAAATTGCGTGATTCGCCCCTTATCCGGCGAAGAAGCCGAGTGCGGCGGCGCGGCGGGCGGCCGTCGCGGACCGTCCGGATTTGCGAATAGGGGCTTGTCATCAGGGCGAATGAGGCGTAGACAGGGTCTACGGACCACGTGTCCGCGCACGGCAGCCGGGCACCCACGCGCGACCAGCCGCGGGAGGCGCGCCGAGACGGGCTTGACCCGATCCGGCGAATGTGAGGTGCACGCTTGGTAACCCGGTGTGACGTGGTAGGCGACGGCGCTCCCTGGCGAGCGCCGTTCGCTGTGCCGGCGCCCCGCCGCCCAAGCCCGGCCACCCAAAACCCGACATCAGCGCCCCGCCGCGAGGGGCCGTCAGTCGCCGCGCACGTCCAGGCCGAGGGCCGTCGCCAGCACGACCGCCTGGTACGGGTCGATGACCGCGCCCTTCAGCTCGACCGTGCCCGGGTCGACCGACGAGAGGTCGCTCCCGCGCAGGTCGCAGCCGGACAGGTCGGCGCGGTGCAGCGAGGCTCCCGACAGGTCGAGGCCGCGCAGCGTGGCGCCCGCGCACCGCGCGCCCGTGAGGTCGGCCTCACGCAGCCGGACGCCGGTGAACGACGCGCGCCGCAGGTCGGCGCCGGGCAGCCCGGTGAACGACCAGTCGCCACCGGACACCTTCATCAGGTCGTGCGCGCAGCCGTCGAAGAGCCCGCCGACGACCTTGCAGCCGGCGAACGTCGCGTCGAAGAGGTTGCAGCGGACGAACGTGCAGTTCAGGAACGCCGCGTCGGTGTGCGTCGACGCGTTGAACCGGACGCCGCGGAAGGTGCACTCGGTGAACACCGCGCCGGCGCCGGACGCCTCGGTCATGTCGACGTCCACGAACAGGACGCGTTCGTGTTGTTCGCCGGTCAGGTCGCGCGAGTCCCAGTCGGCGGACGCGATGGTGGTCTCGGTGGGCGCCGCCGGGCGCCCATCCATCCGTTCGGCCATCAGCCCAGCATGGCTGCCGCCACCGACAAGACAGGCACCGACAAGACGCGCACCGACAAGATGTGTCAGCCGCGCATGAAGGCTTCGCAGATGGCCTGCGAGTCGCGGGCCGCCGCTGCGACGGCGGCCGAGCAGTGCGCGACCCACTGGGCGACGCCCTCGGACGTCCCCGACGCATAGGCGCGCAGTGCCTCGGCATAGTCGCCGGCGAGTTCGGCATGGCCGACCTCTGGGGCGACCAAGGATTTCGGGTCGAGGCCGCGGGCGACGAGCGTGATCCGCTGCGCGGCGCGGGCGATGATGCCGTCGCCCCAGCCGAACGGGCGCAGCGTCAGCAGCTCGCCGTGCACGATGGCGGCGACGACGAGTGCGGGGGCCTTGGTCGGCTGCGTGAGAAGCCCGCTGAGCGCGTCCAGCCGTGCCGCGACCTCCGCGGCCGACGGCGGGTCGCCGAGCCCGAGGACGTCCTTGACCTGCTGGTCGTCGGTACGGGGACGGCCGAGGTCGGCGGTGTCGACGGCGTCCGCCGCGGCGAGCACGTGCAGCCGCGCGAGCACCTGGCGGGGCGCCTGCCGCCAGGTCTCGGTGAGCGTGCCGAGTTCCGCCGAGACCCGCAGCGCCCCCTGGACGACCGGGTCCGTCGGGTTCTCGGTGGTACGCAGGTCCTCAAGGGTGACCGAGGCGCCTTCCAGCACGGCGGACGCGCGCGCGCCGCGCAGCGCCGACTCCGTGGACACCTCCGCGCTGCGGCGCCGCAGGATGCGGTGTCCGAGCAGCCGGTCCACGGCGGAGCGCGCGTCGGCGACGGCGTCCTCGACGCCGGGCAGGTTCGCTATCTGAGCAAGGGCATCGGTCACGGCCCGACCCTATGCGGTCGCCGGTATCGCTCGCGCAACCCCCCTGCGCGCGCGTAGAACGGAAGCGGTTCCCGAGGCGCAGCACTGGGAAGGCACTGTGTGTCGGGCATCACACAGCATCATCCGGAGCCGAGGGCGCCGGTCGCGCTCTTCCTCGACACTCGGGAATGCGGCCTTGTGGGGGCGGGACCTTCCTGGTGAAGTGGGGATACCGGGCGACCCCCGTTCAGCTAGAAGGAGTACGCGTTGAGCCAGAGCCAAGAGACACTGTCGAACCTTCTGCAGGAGACGCGGAGCTTCCCCCCGCCCGCCGAGCTCGCCGAAGCGGCGAACGTCAAGGCCGAGGCGTACGACGAGGCCGCCGCGGACCGCCTGGGCTACTGGGCGAAGCAGGCCGAGCGGCTGACCTGGTCCAAGCGCTGGGACGAGATCCTGGACTGGAGCAACCCGCCGTTCGCCAAGTGGTTCGTGGGGGGCGAGCTGAACGCCGCCTACAACTGCGTCGACCGGCACGTCGAGGCCGGCCTCGGCGCGAAGGTCGCCTACCACTGGGAGGGCGAGCCCGGCGACACCCGCACGATCACCTACGCGGACCTGCAGCGGGAGGTGAACAAGGCCGCGAACGCGCTGCTGGAGCTCGGCGTCCGCAAGGGCGACCGGGTCGCGATCTACCTCCCGATGATCCCGGAGCTGCCGATCTCGATGCTCGCGTGCGCGCGGATCGGCGCCACCCACTCGGTGGTGTTCGGCGGCTTCTCCTCCGAGGCGCTGCGCACCCGCATCGACGACGCGCAGGCCAAGCTCGTCATCACCGCCGACGGCGGGTACCGGCGCGGCAAGCCGTCCGCGCTGAAGCCGACCGTGGACGAGGCGGTCGCGCAGACCCCGACGATCGAGCACGTGCTGGTCGTCCGCCGCACCGGCGAGGACGTCGCGGAGAACGAGCGGGACGTCTGGTGGCAGGACCTGGTGGAGCGGCAGAGCGACGAGCACACCGCCGAGCCCATGGACGCCGAGCACCCCCTGTACATCCTGTACACCTCGGGCACCACGGGTAAGCCGAAGGGCATCCTGCACACCACGGGCGGATACCTGACGCAGTGCGCCTACACCCACAACGCGGTGTTCGACCTGAAGCCGGAGACGGACGTCTACTGGTGCTCCGCCGACATCGGCTGGGTGACGGGCCACTCCTACATCGTGTACGGGCCGCTCGCCAACGGCGCGACCAGCGTGATGTACGAGGGGACGCCGGACACGCCCAACAAGGGCCGCTGGTGGGATCTCATCCAGAAGTACAAGGTGTCCATCTTCTACACGGCGCCCACGGCGATCCGCACGTTCATGAAGTGGGGCGACGACATCCCGGCGCAGTACGACCTGTCGTCGCTGCGGGTGCTGGGGTCGGTGGGCGAGCCCATCAACCCGGAGGCCTACGTCTGGTACCGGGAGAACATCGGCGCCGGCCGGACGCCGGTGGTGGACACGTGGTGGCAGACCGAGACCGGCGGCATCATGATCAGCCCGCTGCCGGGCGTGGCGGCCGCCAAGCCGGGCGCGGCGATGCGCCCGCTGCCGGGCGTGTCCGCGGAGGTGGTGGACGACCAGGGCGAGCCGGTGCCGAACGGCGGCGGCGGGTTCCTGGTGCTCACCGAGCCGTGGCCGGGCATGCTCCGGACGGTCTGGGGCGACGACGAGCGGTACATCAAGACGTACTGGTCGCGCTTCGAGGGCAAGTACTTCGCCGGTGACGGCGCGAAGAAGGACGAGGACGGCGACATCTGGCTGCTCGGCCGGGTCGACGACGTGATGCTGGTGTCCGGGCACAACATCTCCACCACGGAGGTGGAGTCGGCGCTGGTGTCGCACCCGAAGGTCGCCGAGGCGGCGGTCGTCGGCGCGACGGACCCGGTGACCGGGCAGGCGATCGTGTCGTTCGTGATCCCGCGCGGCAGCGCCGGCGAGGAGGTCGAGGGCGCGGAGTTCCTGAAGGAGCTGCGCGACCACGTCGCGAGGACGCTCGGCCCGATCGCCAAGCCGCGGCAGATCATGATGGTGCCGGAGCTGCCGAAGACCCGGTCCGGCAAGATCATGCGGCGGCTGCTGCGGGACGTGGCGGAGAACCGCAGCATCGGCGACGTCTCGACGCTCGCCGACAGCACGGTGATGGACCTGATCTCCGAGAAGCTGCCCGGCTCCAAGTCCGAGGACTGACCGGAGCGCAGGTCGCGGCGGACGGCCCGCGGCGGGGTGCCGGAAACGGCGCCCGGCCGCGGGCCGTCGCACGTCCGGGGTGCTCGGCGGGGTGATCGGGCGGGTAGCCTGGTGATCAGGTGTGCCGGGAAGTCTGGTCGGCGATGGACGCCCCCTCTCGCCGTCGGCGTGCGGGCGGGGCTCCGCGTCCGGACCGTCGCCACCTTCCGGGGGTTGATTCATGCCGCGCCCGTCCACCACGTCCGGCAAGCGCCGTATCGCCCATGTCTGGCCGTTCCGTCCGACGGTGCGGTACGGCGGTCAGGTCGCCGCGGCGCTGCGCACCGAGACGGTCGGCGGCATCGTCATGCTCCTCGCGACGGTCGCCGCGCTGGTCTGGGCGAACACCCCGTGGGCCGACGCCTACAAGAGCCTGCAGTCGCATGACCTGACCCCGCACTGGCTGCACCTCGAGCACATGGACGTGCAGCACTGGGCGTCCGGCGGGCTGCTCGCGGTGTTCTTCTTCATCGCGGGCCTGGAGCTGCGCGAGGAGCTGACGCACGGGGAGCTGCGCGACCCGCGGGACGCGGCGCTGCCGGTGATCGCGGCGGCGGCGGGGGTGGCGGTGCCGGCGCTGATCTTCGTCGCGGTGAGCGCGGGCGAGCCGGGGGCGCTGCGCGGCTGGGCGGTGCCGACGGCGACCGACATCGCGTTCGCCTTGGCCGTGCTGGCGGTGACGTTCTCGTCGTGCCCGGCGCCGCTGCGCGCGTTCCTCCTGACGCTGGCCGTGGTGGACGACCTCATAGCCATCACCATCATCGCGCTGTTCTACACGGAGACACTGCACTGGACGTGGCTGGCCATAGGCGTCGTCCTCATCGTGCTGTACGGGCTGCTGCAGGCCAGGAACGTACGGTCGCCATGGCTGTACCTGCCGCTCGCGGTGCTCGCCTGGTACTGCGTGCAGCGCAGCGGGATCCACGCGACCGTCGCGGGTGTCGCCCTGGGCATGCTGACCAGTTCCAAGGAGACGCCCGATGGCCGGCCCACCAACGCCGAGCGGGCCGACCATGTCCTGCGGCCGTTCTCGGCGGGGTTCTGCGTGCCGGTGTTCGCGTTCCTGTCGGCGGGCGTCGCGCTCAGCGGGTCCGCGCTGAACGCCGTCCTCGGCGATCGGGTGGCCCTCGGTGTGATCTGCGGTTTGGTGATCGGTAAGTTCGTGGGGGTCTTCGGGGGAGCATGGTCGGCCGTCCGGCTCGGCCTGGCGACGCTCGGGGAGGAACTGCGCTGGCGGGAGATCGCGGGAGTCGCGATGCTCGCCGGGGTGGGTTTCACCGTTTCCCTGCTGATCGGCGGTTTGGCCTATACCGACCCGTCCCGATTCGAGAGAGTGACGACTGCGGTCCTGATCGCGAGCATCATCGCCTCGGCGGCCGCCGCCGTCGTCTTCCGGAGGCGGGCGCGCCCGCGCCCGGCGGAGTGACGGCCGACCTGGAAGGAGAGGAGCGCCATGTCCGAGGCACTGCCCGGCGGGAGCGTTGAGGACAAGTCCCTCGGCGAGCTCGTCGCACTGGCGTCCGGCAACGTCTCCGCACTGGTCAGGGCGGAGATCGACCTGGCCAAGCTGGAGCTGAAGGCGGACGCGAAGAAGGCCGCCTACGGCAGCCTGATGTTCACCATCGCCGCGCTGATGGGCGGGCTGATCGTCATCCTGCTGTCGATCGCGCTCGCCTACGGGCTCGTCGCGCTGGGCCTGTCCCACTGGCTGGCGTTCCTGGCCGTCTCCGGGATCTACCTGGTCCTCGCGGGCGGCCTGATCGGCTTCGGCTACCTGCGCATCCGCAAGATCGACGGGGCGAAGCGGACGCGCAAGACGCTCAAGGACGACTTCGCGGCGCTCCGCCACCGCGGCGACTCGGACACCCCCGCGCTGACGGACTGAACCACGCCATGTCCGGGCACGACACGTCCCTGGTCGAGGTCGACGGACCGTGGACGCACCGCGCCGTCAGCGCCGGCGGGACCCGGTTCCACGTCGCCGAGGCCGGAGAGGGGCCGCTGGTCCTGCTGCTGCACGGGTTCCCGCAGTTCTGGTGGTCGTGGCACCACCAGCTGGTGTCGCTGGCGAACGCCGGATACCGGGCGGTCGCGGTGGACCTGCGCGGGTACGGCGGCAGCGACAAGCCGCCGCGCGGGTACGACCTGATCACCCTCGCCGGGGACGCGGCGGGGCTGGTGCGCGCGCTCGGCGAGCCGAACGCGGTCGTGTGCGGGCACGACTGGGGCGGGCTGCTCGCATGGACGACGGCGGTGTACCACCCGAAGACCGTGCAGCGGCTGGCGGTGGTCGGTGCGCCGCATCCGCTGCGGCTGCGGCAGTCGGTGCTCGGCGATCCGCGCGGGCAGGGCCGTGCGGCGCGGCACACGTTCGCCTTCCAGGTGCCGATGTGGCCGGAGCGGCGCCTCGTCCGCGACGACGGGGAACTCGCGGGCCGGCTCCTGCGCGACTGGTCGGGCCCGGGGTGGCCGGACGAGCGGACGGAACGCTTCGCGCGCAAGGCGGTGCAGATCCCGGGGACGGCGCACTGCGCGCTGGAGTACCACCGGTGGCTCATCAGGTCGCAGGCCCGTCCGGACGGCATCCGCTACGCGCACCGTATGCGCACCCCTGTCCAGGCGCCCACGCTCCAACTGCACGGTGCCCTCGACACGTGCACGCTGCCGTCCAGCGCCCAGGGGTCCGGACGGTACGTCGCGGCGCCCTACCGCTGGAAGCTCATCGAAGGGGCGGGCCACTTCCCGCACCAGGAGCGTCCACGCGCGTTCGACGCGCAGCTTCTCGGATGGCTCGCCGACCCGGAACCCGACAGCTGACCTAGGCCGGCCCCCAGGACGCAGGCCCGGCCCTAGAGCGGCCGAGGACCCGCGTACCGTGGAGGCATGCGGGATCGTGACGAGTCCGGACGCCCACGCAACGCACGGCCACGCGACGCGTACGGCCGTCCGCTGCCGCACGGCGCCTCCGGTGTGCCGACCATGCCGGACGACCTCGACCTGCCGCCCGATGAGGCCCTGGTGGAGGCGCAGCGCCTGCTGGACGAGGACCGGCCCTTCCACGCACACGAGGTCCTCGAAGCCGTCTGGAAGGGCGCTCCGGAGCCGGAACGGGAGCTGTGGAGAGGGCTCGCCCAGGTCGCCGTGGGGATCACGCACCTGCGGCGCGGGAACCTGCGCGGCGCGCAGGCGCTGCTGAGCCGCGCCGCCGACCGCATCGAGCCGTACGCCGGCGCCCCACCGCACGGCATCGACGTGGACGGCATAGTCCGGCAGGCGCGCGCGCTGGCCGAACAGCCGGACGACCCGCATGCCCCGGTGAAGCTCCGCCTCACCGCGCCCTGAGGAAGGGCGATCAGTCGGAGCAGCCCTGCGTGTCGACCGCCTTGGTGAGCGACGCGCCCTGCTTGGCGTCCGGCAGGACCTCCTCGGACGTCAGCGCGTACCCGGTCGACGGCGTGTCCAGCGCCGCCGCGAAGATCACGCCGTAGACGCGGCCGTCGGTGGACAGCAGCGGCCCGCCGGAGTTGCCCGGCTCGACCTTCCCGCGGATCGCGTAGATCTCCCGGCTGACCTGCCCGGTGTGGTAGATGTCCGGGCCGCGCGCGGTCTGCCGGGCGCGGATCCGGGCGGCGCCCGGCGTGAACGGCTGGTTCTTCGGGAACCCGGCGATGATCGCGCTGTCGCGGACCCGCGCCTCCCCGGCGAACTTCAGCGGCTGCGCGTCCAGCCCCGGCACGTACAGCACCGCGATGTCGCGCTTCGGGTCGTACAGCACGACGTGGCCGCGGGTCCGGTCGCCGGTGCGCGACTCCACCACCGACGAGCCCTGGGCGCCCGCGACGACGTGCGCGTTCGTCATGATGTGCTGCGGCGCGAACACGAACCCGGTGCCCTCGATGCGGCGCTGGCACTGCGGCGCGGTGCTGACGACCTTGACGATGCTGTTCTTGGACTCGCGCAGCCCCGCGGTGTTCAGCACCGACTCGTCCGGCGGCGGCACCTGCACCACCGACTCGCCGCCGAGCCCGTTGAACACCTGCGGGAACTCGCTGCTCTTCACGAACCCCTGGAACGAGGTGAACCAGGTCTGCGCCTGCGCGGGCATCACCCCGTTGATGCCCTTGATGATCGTCGAGCCCTTGACCTGGGTGCGCACCGGCTTGAACTCCGAGTTCGCCACCAGGTTCCCGAAGAACCAGGCGACGACCAGCAGCGACAGCGCGCTGACGAAGGTGCCGCCGACCGCGTCCGCGGTGCGCGCGTTCAGCCCGGTCACCCGGTTGCGCAGCACCGCGCCGACCGACGAGGCGATCAGCTGCCCGAGCGTGGCGGCCAGGAATGCCACCACGATGGCCAGCAGCGCCTGCTGCGCGGCCCCGTTGACGGTGGCCTCGGCGATCGGCGGCGCGATGAGCACCCCGATCACCCCGCCGCCGACGAAGCCGACGAAGCTCAGCAGGCTGACGATGAACCCCTGCCGGTACCCCGAGACTCCGAACAGCACGACGAGCACGAGCAGGATGAGATCGAGAACGTGGTCGTGCAGCACCGCTTCACCGTATAGTGCGCCGGGCCCGCTTCACGTCCCCTCGACGGACCAGTTTGGCCGGGCGCGAATGACCGTGCAGGGCGACGCGGCGGCGGTGCCGTCCGCGCCCGGACTGACGCCGAGCCCCTGACCTGCGCCGATCCGGGCCGGTGCGAACCGCGCTGGGAGGACCGGTCAGTCGCGGGCCGCGAGGGTCAGCACGTCCGGCGGCAGGTCCTCCACGTGACCGGTGTCCCAGGGGCGGTCCCAGCCGCCCGCGACCAGCACCTGCGTCAGCACCGCGGCGGTGAACCCCCACACCAGCATGCCGCCGGCGCGGAACGCCGGGCCCATCTTGATCCCGGACGGGTGCCGGACCGTCAGCCGGTTCGCCGGGTCGGCCAGGTCGGCGATCGGGACCCGGGCCACCAGCGCGACCTCGCCCGGATGGCCGGGCGCGACCTCCGACGGCTCCCGCCACCAGCCCGCGACGGGCGTGACGCGGTGCCGGCTGTGCGACAGGTGCAGCTCGGGGAGCGTGCAGATCACGTCCACGCCGGCCGGCTCGACGCCGGCCTCCTCCCACGCCTCGCGCAGCGCCGCCGCGACCGGGCCGTCGTCGCCGGGGTCGATCCGGCCGCCGGGGAACGCGGGCTGCCCGGCGTGCTTGGACAGCGTCGCGGCCCGCTCGGTGAGCAGCACGTCCGGGCCGTCCGGGCCCTCGCCGAACAGGATCAGCACGGCGGCGGCGCGGGCGCCGGGCGCCGGCTCGAACATCGGCGGGACCGGCATCCGCGGCGCCTCGGCGCGGAACCGGTCGAGCCACGGCGGGCAGGTGGATGCGATCTCGGTCACGCCACTCCCAACTCCGGAACGCCCGCGTTCCTTCCCGATGGGAACGGTTCCATCACCCCGCGGGCTCGCGGACGGGCGCCGCTCACGAGAACGGGCCGGGCTTGACGAGCTTGCCCGCCGCCTCCGCGTCCACCGGGCCCGTCCCGTAGGCCGGGCAGTCCTTCGCGAGCGGGCACGCCCCGCAGGCGGGACGGCGCGCGTGGCAGATCCGGCGGCCGTGCCAGATCAGCCGGTGCGACAGCATCGTCCAGTCCTTGCGGGGGAACATCTCGCCGATCTGCTTCTCGACCTTCACCGGGTCGTCCTCGTCGGTCCAGCCGAACCGGCCGACCAGGCGCCCGAAGTGGGTGTCGACGGTGATGCCCGGCACGTCGAAGGCGTTGCCGAGCACGACGTTGGCGGTCTTGCGGCCGACGCCGGGCAGCGTGACGAGGTCTTCGAGCCGTCCGGGGACCTCGCCGCCGAACCGGTCGCGCAGCGCGGCCGACAGGCCCATCACCGACTTGGTCTTCGCGCGGAAGAATCCGGTCGGCTTCAGCAGCGCCTCGACGTCCTCGGGGTCGGCGGCGGCCAGGTCCTCCGGCGCCGGGTACTTCGCGAACAGGGCGGGGGTCGTCAGGTTCACCCGCTTGTCGGTGGTCTGCGCCGACAGGACGGTCGCGACCAGCAGCTGGAACGGGGTGCCGAAGTCCAGCTCGCAGTGCGCGTCGGGATAGGTCTCGGCGAGCACCCGGTTCATCCGGCGTGCGCGCCGCACCAGCCCGGTCCTGGTCTCGTCGCGGAACCTGCGCGCCCGCGCCGCCCCGCCCGGCACCTGCGCCTTGGGCTGCCCCTTGGCCGGCGCCTTGGCCTGGGCCTTCTCGTCCTGCGCGCGCGCCCGCGCCTTACCGCCCGCCTCCGCGCTCATGCCGGCTCCGTCGTCATACGGCAAGCCTAGGACCTCACCCCCGCCGGCGGTGGCCGAGAAATTTCAGGCCAAGCGCGTAATGGCCGGGGGTTCCCGCCGTCTCTTCAGCACGTCGTACCCCGCGAAGGAGATCTCATTGTCTGACTTCAGCCAGGTGGTTTCCCTTCCCGTGCGCCGCATCGACCTAGGGTTGTCCTTCGCCGGCTCCGCGCGGCTGGCCGGCGCGCTGCGCCCCCAGGTGCCCGCCGTCGCCGAGGAGGCGGCGCGCCGGATCGAGAAGCGGCTCCCGGAGTTCGTCCGGCCGCACGACCCCCGGTACGCCCGGGGCCTGGAGACCGCCGTGGAGTGCGCCATCGGCCACTTCCTGGACCTGCTGGCCGACCAGGGCGTCTCGTCGGCCGACGTGCTGGACTTCTGGCGGCGGGTCGGCGCCGGCGAGGCGGGCGAGGGGCGCACGCTCGACTCCTGGCACACGGCGATCCGGATCGGCGCGGGGGTCGCGGTCGAGGAGCTCACCGAGCGCGCAGGGCGGCTCGGCTACCGGGCCGACGCGTCCACCATGGCGGGCATCACCCATGCGATGTTCGACTACATGAACCAGCTCGCGGCGGCCGTCTCCGAGGGCCACGCCGACGCCGCCGCGCGGGCCGCCGGGTCGCAGCAGGACCACCGGCGGCGGCTGCTCGACCTGCTGCTGGACGAGCCCGCCCCCGCCGCGCGGGACCTGCGGGAGGCGGCCGGCGAGGCGTCCTGGGCGCTGCCCCGGACGGTCGCGGCGGTCGCGCTGCGCGAGCGCGGGCCCGAGACGCGGCGCCCGTCGCTGCCGCCGGACGTGCTGCTCGGCCTGCACCGCGCCGAGCCGTGCCTGATCGTCCCGGACCCGGAGGGCCCCGGCCGCGCCCGGCTGCTGGAGCGGCGGCTGGACGGCTGGACCGCCGCGATCGGCCCGGCCGTCGAGCCGACCGGCGCGGCGCGGTCGCTGCGCTGGGCGCGCGACGCGCTGGACCTGGCCGACGAGGGCCTGATCGACCGGGACGCGGCCGGTCCGGACGCGCCGATCGCCGCCGAGCTGCACATGCCGATCATCGTGATGATGCGGGAGCGGGACCTGGTCGAGAAGGTGATCGAGCGGCGGCTCGCGCCGCTGCTGGCGGCCCGCCCGGCGCAGCGGCACCGGCTCGCCGAGACGCTGCTGGCCTCGCTGGAGTGCGGGTTCAACGCGACGGCGGTCTCCGGGCACCTGCACGTGCACCCGCAGACCGTCCGGTACCGGTTCCGGCAGCTGGAGGAGCTGTTCGGCGACACCATCCAGGCGACGTCGGACCGGCTGGAGCTGCACATGGCGCTGCGGGCGTGGCTCGCGCTCAACCCCGAGCCGTCCGCGCGCGAGCAGCTCCGCTACGGGTGATCCTCGTGCGCGGGGAGGGTCAGCTCACGGCCCAGCCTTGGGCGGCCATCCCCGCGTACGAGGAGGGCTTCAGCGTCACCGGCTGCAGGCCGGACCAGCTCGCCTGCAGGAACCAGCCGTCGCCGTTGGCGAGCCGGTACACGCCGCCGAACTTCACGAGCTTCCACACCTGGTTGGCGCCGCCGCAGGACGCCATCACGACGGAGTACTCCTGCCCGCCCTCCCACATGGGTCCGGCCGAGAGCTGCCCGCGCGCCATGCACTTCCCGGTGGACATGCTGGTCAGCGTGAAGCCGCCGCCGGTGTTCTTGCGCCGCCACGTCGTCGCGGAGCCGCTGCACGCGCGCTGGACGACGTTCGTACCGCTGGGGGCCAGGCAGGACTGCAAGGTCGTGTTGCGCACCCGGTAAGGGCCGGCTCCTCCCGGACTGCCCGCCGCCGGAGCGCCGCCGCCGGCACCGGGCAGCCCGTGCCCGCCGACGGGCTTCTTCCCGGACGCGTGGTCGGGCGCCCGCGACTCCTGGTCGGGCGCGCCGGAGGCCGCGGGGGACGCGGGCGCGGCGGCCGGCGGCGCGGCGCGCGTCGTGCCCGGCCGGTGGTCGCCGTCGCCGCCTCCGCCGCCCGTCGCGAACAGGACGGCCAGGACCAGCGCCCCCGCGGCCGCCGCGACGCCCGCCGGGACGGCCCACGCGGGGAACGACGCGGCCGGCGCGAGGCCCCCGAACGGGGCGGACGGCGCGGCCAGCAGCACGGCGCCGATCGGGAGCGCGCGCCGCAGCCGCCCGTTCAGGTCGGACATCTCCTCGGCCGTGCGGCGGCACCGCTCGCAGGACTCCAGGTGGCGGCGCAGCGCGCGGCTGCGGCGCCGGCCCGGCCGGCGGACGGACGCGGCGAGCTGCGCGGTGTACTCCGCGCAGTCCGGATGCCCCTCGCAGCTCGCGGCGAGGTAGGCCTGCCGCAGCCCCTCGCGCGCGCGGAAGGACAGCTGCGCGACCGCGCCCGCCTCCATGCCGAGGATCTCCGCGACGCGCTGGAGCGGCTCGTCCTCGATGACCGTGTGCCACAGGACGGTCTGCCAGCGCTCGGGCAGCGACCGGAACGCGCGGACGAGGGCGTCCATCTCGTCGACGTCGGGCAGTTCCTCGGGCGGGCCGTCGGCCCACTCGGCGACCTGGTCGGTGACGACGGTGCGGCGGTCGGAGCGGGCCCAGTCGACGGCCGCGTTCCGCACGACCGTGTACAGGTACGGCCGGCAGGCCTCGCGGGGGCCGCGGCCCTGGCGCAGCGCCGCGAGCGTCCGCGCGAACGCCTCGCTGGCCAGATCCTCGGCGAGGTACTGGTCGCGGACGAGCCCCCGGGCATAGCCGAGGACCGCCGCGTGGTGCCGCCGGTACAGCTCGTCCGACGCCCGTTCGTCGCCCGCGCCGGCGGCGGCCGCCAGATCGGCGTCCGGCTCGGTCCCCACGCCTGTCACCACGACGACATCCAACCCAGAGCACGCATCTGATCACAACCCTCGTAGGTCGCCATCCGCCGCCCCTTTAGACGCCCGATTGCTCACTTCATTACGAGGTTTCACGAAGTTCCGTGAGCAATCCGGGCGCCGACCCCGCGCCGCCTTAAAAAGACGGGTGTGTTTTTTTATGCTACGGTCCGGGCATGATCTACGTCTCCGCACGCTGGAGGGCCACGCTCGCGGGCCGGCGCGTGCTGATCACCGGGGCGGCGCGCGGCATCGGCGCGGCACTCGCCGCCCGGCTGCACGAGCGCGGCGCGCGGACCGCCCTGGCCGGCCTCGAACCGGACCTGCTCGCCGCCGTCGCCGCCGGCTGCGGCGACGCCCCCTGGTGGACGTGCGACGTGACCGACCGCGACCGGGTCCGCACCGTCGTAGACGAGGCGGCGCGCGCGCTCGGCGGGCTGGACGTCGTCATAGCGAACGCCGGTGTCGCGGCCCAGATGCCGATCGTCGGCGGCGACCCGGCGGTGCTGGAGCAGAGCCTTCGGGTCAACGTGCTCGGAGCCCACAACACCCTTTCGGCCGCCGGTCCGCACATCAGCCACCGGCGCGGCTATGCCCTGACCATCGCGTCGCTCGCCGCCGCCGTCCACCTCCCCTTGCTCGGCGCCTACAGCGCGTCCAAGGCGGCGGCCGAGGCGCTCGGCGACACGCTGCGCATCGAGCTGCGTCCATGGGGCGCCAAGGCCGGCGTCGCCTACTTCGCGGAACTCGACACCGACATGACCAGCCGCGGCTTCGGCACCGAGGCCGCCGCCGCGCTCACCCAGGGCGCGCGCGGCGCGGCGCTGGTGTCGCGGGTCGCGCCCCTCAAGGCCGGGATCGACGCGCTGGAGCGCGGCATCGCCCACCGGTCCCGCCGGATCGTCGCGCCCTGGTGGGTCGCCGGGGCACTGCCCGCGCGCGCGGCGATCCAGCCCGTGGTGGACCGGCTCGTCCAGCCCAAGCTGCGCGGCGCGCTGGAGATCGCGCGCGAGGAGCAGGCCGCCCTGACCACCCCGCAAGCGGACCGCGCGCTGTGAGCGCCGAACCGCGGGTGGCCCCCGGCGGCATCCGGGACGTCGGGCCGCTCAACTGGCTGATCTGCGCCGTCTCCGGACGCGTCGCCGGGACCGGGCCGCCCAACCTGTTCCTGACCCTCGCGCGGCGGCGCGGCCTGTTCCGCGGCTGGCTGTGGTTCGGCGGGCGCCTCATGCCGGGCGGGAAGCTGAAGCGCCGCGAGACCGAACTGGTGATCCTGCGCGTCGCCCACCTGCGCGAATGCCGCTACGAGTTCGACCACCACGTGCGTCTCGCCCGCCGCGCCGGGGTCCGGTCCGCGGACGTCGAACGGCTCAAGGAGGGTCCGGACGCGGGCGGCTGGAACCCCCGCGAGCAGGCGATCCTCGCCGCCGCCGACGAGCTGCACCACCGGCGGGACCTGTCCGACGAGACCTGGGCGCGGCTGCGCGCACGCCTGACCGAACCCGAATGCGTCGAGCTGTGCATGCTCGCCGGCCACTACGAGATGCTCGCGACCGTGATCACCGCGCTGCGCGTGCGCCCCGACGTCCCCCTCAAGCACCGCTCACCCCGGCCACGCCGCTGACCCGCTAGCCCGTCCGCAACGCTGACCCCGGCCCCCAGGAGGTCCGAATGCGCACACGACGGTTCATCACCACGACGCTGCTGCTCGCCGGAACCCCCGGCCTGGTCGCCGTCGGAGCATGGCGGCCCGCCGCCGCCGCGCAGACCTCCGCGTCCGTGCGGTTCTTCGATGCCGACGGCATCCATGTGGAGCGGGTCCAGCGGATCGACGAGCGGCAGTACGCCGTCCGGGTCAGCACCGCCGCGCTAGGGCGGGCCGTGGACGTCCGCGTCCTGCTGCCGACGGGCTACACGCAGCGGAAGTCCGCCCGGTATCCCGTCCTGTACCTGTTCCACGGGACGGGCGGCCGCGCGTCCGACTGGGTGCAGAAGGGCGACGCCGAGGCCACCACCGCCGGGAAACCGCTGATCACCGTCATGCCGGACGCCGGATTCGACGGCGACGGCGGCGGCTGGTTCACCGACTGGGCGGACCCGAAGACCAAGCTCGGCCCGTCCCGCTGGGAGACGTTCCACGTCGGGCAGCTCGTCCCGTGGATCGACCGCAACCTGCGGACGGTCGCCGCCCGGCGCGGCAGGGCGATCGCGGGCCTGTCGCAGGGCGGGTTCGGAGCGATGAGCTACGCCGCCCGGCACCCCGACATGTTCGGTTCCGCGACGTCGTTCTCCGGCGCCCCCGACATCGCCTACGACCCGGTCACCGCGGCCGGCGCGTACGGCGTGATCTCCTATGTCGCGGCCGTCGAGGACGGCGTCCCGCCCGACGCGCTCTTCGGCTCGCGGTTCACCGACGCGATCAACTGGCGCGGCCACGACCCCGCCACCCTCGCGACGAACCTGCGCGCGACCCGGCTGTCGCTGTACACCGCCACCGGCTTCCCAGGGCCGCTCGACAAGGGCGTCCCGGACCCGGCGGCGATGGGGATCGAGGCCCTCACCCACCAGTCGACGCTGAGCTTCCACCGCCGGATCCAGGGGCTGGGGATCGCGAGCCGGTTCGACGACTACACCTTCGGCACGCACACGTTCCCGTACTGGGCGCGCGACCTGCGGCAGGAGATCGGCCCGCTGATGCGCGCGTTCGCCCGTCCGGCCCGTCCGCCGGCGCGCGTCTCCTACACCTCGATCGACCAGGCGTGGTCCCAGTGGGGCTGGACGATCTCCTTCGACCGGCGCGCACCCCGCGAGTTCAGCAGCCTCAGCGACGCCACCGCCAAGGGCTTCACCCTCCAGGCCAGCGGCACCGCCACCATCACGACCCCGCCGTCCTACCGCCCGCGGACCCGCTACACCATCACGACGGGAACCCGCCGCATCACAACCAAGGCCACCGCGTCCGGCCGCCTCACCTTCCCCCTCCCGCTCTCCCACAAGACCCACGTCAAGATCACCCGCAGCTGACACCTCGTTGAGTTGCGGCGTGTCGGCCTTATGCGGCGGTTTTTAAGGCCGACACGCCGCAAGTCAACGAAAGGTCAGCCTTCGAGGAGGCCGGAGCGGGCCAGGCTGCGGACGTGGTCGACGATCGGCGGGCCGACGGCGCGCAGCGCGGCCATGTCGCCGGACGCGATGGCAGGGGTCACCATCGTCCCGACCGCCGCGACGACGACCTGGCAGGCGAACCGCGCCCGCTCCCCGGTCGCGCCCATCAGGTCGGCGAGCGCCGCGGCCAGGTCGCGCTGGACGGCCGAGCGCCGCGCGACCGCCTCGGGGCCCGCGGCGAACACCTCCACCAGGAACACCCGCGCGTAGCCGGGCTCGGACGCGAGGACGTCCAGGTAGACGGTGATCGCCCGCTCGAACCGGTCGGCGGGGTCGGCGCCGCCCTGCACGGCCTGCGCGAGCCGGTCGCGCACCAGGTCGCCGGCCTGGTCGAACGCCGCCATGAAGCAGTCGAGCTTGGAGGAGAACAGCCGGTAGAAGCTCTGCCGCGACACCCGGGCCCGCTTCAGCACGTCCTCCACGGACGTGCCGGCGTAGCCCTTCTCGGTCATCGCCTCGGCCATGGCCGACAGCAGGCGCCCGCGATGGACGCGGTCGACCTCCGCACGGGACAGCGCGTGGCGGCCCCGCGGGAGCCGGGACGGCGAGGACTGCGGCACGTGATCACGATAGAGCACCGGCCCGCGGCGCACGCCCGTCCGGAAAACGGGGATGAGACCGGTGTGATGGCATTCACCGGATGGTCCGTACACTGGGCGAACGGGATCGTGGAGGCGGTCCTGCGTTTCGGCGCGCCGTGACCCTACCTTCACGTACGCGGTGGGACGTACGTCACACTATGCATGTAGGTGTTTCGAGGAGGAGAAGCGTGACCGACCGCGACGTGGACGTTCTGAGCAGAGCACCGCTCTTCGAGGCCCTCGACGAGCAGGGCGCCAAGGCGCTGCGCGCCAACGTGACGGAGGTGCGCCTGGCCCGCGGCCAGACGCTCTTCAACGAGGGGGAGACGGGCGACCGGCTGTACGTCGTCCTCGAAGGCAAGATCAAGCTGACCCGGACGGCGCCGGACGGCCGGGAGAACCTGCTGAGCGTGCTCGGCCCGAGCGAGATGTTCGGCGAGCTGTCGCTGTTCGACCCGCGGCCCCGCACCGCCAGCGCGATCGCGGTGACCGAGTGCCGGCTGGCCGGGCTCGGGCACGACGACCTGCGGCCGTGGCTGACCGGGCACCCCGAGGTCGCCGTGCAGCTGCTCCGCGCGCTCGCTCAGCGGCTCCGCAAGACCAACGACGTGATGGCCGACCTGGTCTTCACCGACGTGCCGGGCCGCGTGGCGAAGGCGCTGCTGGACCTCGCCGAGCGGTTCGGGCAGCCGTCCGAGGCGGGCCTGCACGTGCACCACGACCTCACCCAGGAGGAGCTGGCGCAGCTCGTCGGCGCGTCCCGGGAGACGGTCAACAAGGCCCTCGCCGACTTCGCGCAGCGCAACTGGCTGCGGATCGAGGCGCGCGCCGTGGTGATCCTCGACATCGAGCGGCTGCGCAAGCGCTCCAAGTAGGGGCGCCGGGCGGCCCGCCCGTCCCGGCCTCCGCTCAGCGGCGCGCGGCGGGTCAGGGGCGTTCGTTCAGGTAGTCCAGCTGCGACTGGACGGACCATTCGGCCGCCGGCCACAGCGTCCGGTCGACGTCGGCGTAGACGATCTCGACGACCTCCCGGGCGGTGCGGGCGCCGCCGGCGACGGCGGCCTCGACCTGCGCGAGGCGTTCGCGGCGGTGGTCGATGTAGTGGTCGAGGGCGGCCAGCGGGTCGTCCAGCTTCGGACCGTGACCGGGGAGGATCACGGCCGCCTCCCGGTCGGCGGAGAACGTCCGCAGCCGGTCCAGCGAGCTGAGGTAGTCGCCCAGCTTGCCCTCCAGCACGGTGGTGCCGTAGCCGAGGACGGTGTCCCCGGTGAGGACGGCGCGGTCCGCCGGCAGCCAGAACGTGAGCGAGTCGTCGCTGTGGCCCGGGGTCTCCATGATCCGCAGTTCGAGGCCGCCGGTGGTGACGACGTCGCCCTCGCCGAGCCCCTCGTCGCCGAGCCGGTGCCGCGGATCGAGCGCCCGGACCTTGACGCCCCCGCCCGCGATCTCGGCGAACCGCGCGGCCCCGGCCGAGTGGTCGGGGTGGCCGTGGGTGAGCAGGACGAGCCCGACCCGGCGGCCCTGGCCCGCGATGACGTCGGCGACGCGGCGCAGGTGCTTGCCGTCCTTCGGGCCGGGGTCGACGACGACGACCTCTTCGGCGCCCGGTTCCCCGATGATCCAGGTGTTGGTGCCGTCCAGGGTCATCGCGGACGGGTTCGGTGCGAGCACGCAGGTCGCCCGTTCCGTGCCCATCCCATCGATCTCGCTCATATCGCCCATCCTGCCCGAGGCCCGATCGGGGTGGCGGACCGGGTTCCAGCCCAGCGTCTCGAGGTGCCGCAGCACGGACGTGCCGGCCAGCCGCCACATGACGGCCCTCGACCACGGCACCCGGCGCGTCACGTCCCGCCCCTCAGCCCTTCGGGTAGTACTGGGCCGCCTTCTCCGGCAGCACCAGCCACGCCTCGCCGTCGATGATCTCCGCGGTGGGCTCGTGCACGACGATCTCGCGGGGCGCGGCGAGCACGTCCGCGACCGTGTCGAACGCGGCCAGCTCGCTCAGCGTCGCCAGGGTCGGCGGCAGCATGAACCACTCGCCGGCCTGGGCCCGCTCCACGGCCTCCGCCGGGCGCACCCACGCGACCTGGTCGGCCTCGGTGCTGACGTCGCGCGCGCGCTGCCCCTCGGGCATCGCGGCGACGAAGAACCGGGTGTCGTAGCGCTTCGGCTCGATCTTCGGGGTGATCCAGTGCGCCCACGGGCGCAGCAGGTCCGAGCGCAGCACGAGGCCGCGCCGGTCCAGGAACCCGCCGAACGACTGGGAGCGGTCCAACAGGGCCTGCCGGTCGGCCTCCCAGTCGTCGCCGCGGGTGTCGTCCACGACCGAGTCGCCGGTCGGGCCGGCCAGCAGGACGAGCGTCTCCTCGAACGTCTCCCGGACCGCCGCGCACACCAGCTCGCGGGCGGTCTTCTCGTCGGCCTTGAACGCCGCGCCCCACTCCGCCGGGGACGGCCCCGACCAGCCGAGGTCGGCCTCGCCGTCGCGCGGGTCGACCGAGCCGCCGGGGAAGACGTAGGCGCCGGGCGCGAACGCCATGGACCGCACCCGGCGCAGCATGAACGCCTGGATCCCGTGCCGGTCGTGATCGCGCAGGACGACGACGGTGGCGGCGTGCCGGGCGGCGGCCGGCTGCGCCCGGCCGGACAGGATGTCGTCGATCTGGTCCCGCATCGTCTCCGGCAGCTTCAGCCCGTTCACCATCGCCCCGCCCCACTCGTCGCACTCATGGCGGTTCATTCGGACATACCGAATGGCGTTCCGTCAACCCCGGGGTCCCGGGGGCGGGGCGACCGCCGGGACCCGGGCGCGGGTCAGGAGACCTCGGCGATCAGCTCGACCTCGACGGGCACGTCGCGCGGCAGCACGGCGACGCCCACGGCGCTGCGCGCGTGCTTGCCCGCGTCCCCGAACACCTCGCCCAGCAGGTCGCTGGCGCCGTTGATCACCTGCGGCTGGCCGTGGAAGCCCGGGGCGGACGCGACGAACCCGACGACCTTGACGATCCGCACCACCCGCGACAGCTCGCCGAGCTCGGCCTTCAGCGCCGCGATGCAGTTCAGCGCGCAGATCCGCGCCTGCTCGGCGGCCTGCTCCAGCGTCACCTCCGCGCCGACCTTGCCGGTCACCTTGAGCTCGCCCTTCACCAGCGGGACCTGCCCGGAGGTGTAGACGAGCGAGCCCGTGCGGGCGGTCGGCACGTACGACGCGAGCGGCGTCACGACCTCCGGCAGCTCCAGCCCCAGCTCGGTGATGCGCTCTTCGGGCGTGCTCATGGCGTTCCTCCTCGTTGAGGCGTTCGGGTCTCTCGGCGGCGGGTCTTCTCGGCGGCCCGGTCCCGTCCGGTCAGGACTGGACCTCGCGCTTGAAGTAGGCCACCAGGTTCTCCGGGTTCGGGCCCGGCAGCACGGTGACGAGCTCCCACCCGTCCTGGCCCCAGTTGTCGAGGATCTGCTTGGTCGCGTGCACCAGCAGCGGAACGGTCGCGTACTCCCACTTCTTCATGGGTTTCAGCCTAGCGATCAGCCCGCCCGCGCCCCGCCCGAACCCGGCCTAGTCCGCGGCGGCGTCGTAGCGGTCACGGGCGGCGCGGATCTCGGCGATGCTGTGCTCGGCGAAGTGCCGGACGGACGCGAGCAGCGGGACGAGGCGCTCGCCCAGCAGCGTCAGCGCGTACTCCACCTGCACCGGCACGGACGGGGTCACGCTGCGCGCGACGAAACCGTCCCGTTCGAGGGAGCGGAGCGTCTGCGTGAGCATCTTCGCGCTGACGCCCGGCAGGGCGCGCGCGAGGTCGGCGTAGCGGCGCGGCCCCTGCGTCAGCTGGAACAGGACCATCGACGTCCACTTGCTGCCGATGACGCCGAGCACGTCGTGCGTCGGGCATGCGTCCATGTAGGAGTCGAACGCGGCCTTCGCCTCCAGCCGCCGTTCGGCCGCGGTCATCGTCGCCATGCTGCGGGTTCACCTCCGGGTGCCGATCGCACCTGCAAGTAACCACTTCCAACGCCCCGATGTTCCGGGTGACAGTGGCTTTCGCCGCGGAGTTCCCGTCCGCGGAACCCCACGTCAGGAACGGAGTTCGGCATGCGCGCGATCATCGTGGAGAAGCCCGGCGGACCGGGCGCGCTGGAGATCGCCGAGGTCGGGACGCCCGCCCCCGGCCCCGGCCAGGTGCGGATCCGGATGGCGGCCGCCGCCGTGAACCCGGTGGACGCCGCGACCCGCTCCGGCGCCCTCGCCGACGCCGGGCTGATGCCGCCGTTCGGGTCGCGCGGCCCGATCGGCATCGGCTGGGACGTCGCCGGGACCGTCGACGCGGTCGGCCCGGACGTCGCCCGGTTCGCACCCGGCGACGCGGTCATCGGGCTGCGGGACCGGCTGGACGTCCCGCTCGGCGCCTACGCGGACGCGATCGTCCTGGACACGTCCGCCGTCGCGCGCGCGCCGCGCTCCGCGTCCGCCGCCGAGGCCGCGACGCTGCCGCTGAACGGGCTCACCGCGTCCCAGGCCCTCGACCTGCTGGACCTCCCGTCCGGGAGCACGCTGCTGGTGACGGGCGCGGCGGGCGCGGTCGGCGGGTTCGCGGTCGAGCTCGCCGTCCTGCGCGGGCTGCGGGTCGTCGCGGTGGCGTCGGCGGCGGACGAGGCGCTGGTCCGCGGGCTGGGCGCCGAATGGTTCGTGCCGCGCGGCGTCCACCTCGGCGACGCGGTCCGCGCGCTCGTCCCGGGCGGTGTGGACGGCGCGCTGGACGCGGCGCTGCTGTCGGTCGCGGCGCTCGACGCGGTCCGGGGCGGCGGCGCGTTCACCGCCGTCGCCGGCGGGGCCGCCGTCCCGGTGCCGCTGCGGGGTATCGCCGTCCACAACGTGTGGATAAAGGCGGACGGCGCGCGGCTGGAACAGCTGTCGGCACTCGTGGACGCGGGACGTCTCACCCTCCGCGTCGCCGGCACGTTCCCCCTGGCAGAGGCCGTGAAGGCGCACGAGCGGCTGGAGGCGGGCGGGCTGCGCGGGCGCCTCGTCCTCACCGCGCGCTGACCGCCGCCGCGCCGCCGGTCAGCGAGTGGTGCGCCGGTCGTCAGGGCGTCCGCCGAGTCTGTGTGCCAACGACGACGGCGACGAGCAACGGAGACGACAATGACCATGAACGTGCTGATCTCGGGTGCGAGCATCGCGGGCCCCTCCCTGGCCTACTGGCTGAGCCGCTACGGCCACCGGGTGACGGTCGTGGAGCGCGCCCCGGCGATCCGCCCCGGCGGCCAGGCGGTCGACTTCCGCGGCGACGTCCACCTGAGCGTGCTGCGCAAGATGGGCGTCCTGGACGAGATCCGGCGGCGGCAGACGCACGGCGGGGCGCTCGACCTCATCGACGCCGAGGGACGGGTCCAGGTCAGCCTGCCGGACTCCTTCACCGGCGGCGACGTGGAGATCCACCGCGGCGACCTCGCCGAGATCCTCTACGAGCTGACCCGCGACCGCGTCGAGTACGTCTTCGGCGACTCGATCGCCTCCCTCGCCGACACCGGCGACCGGGTGGAGGTCACCTTCGAGCGCTCCGCGCCCCGCACGTTCGACCTGGTCATCGGCGCGGACGGGCTGCACTCCAACGTCCGGCGGCTCGCCTTCGGCGACGAGTCGCAGTTCGTGAAGGACTCCGGTCACCACGTCGCGATCTTCGAGGCGCCGAACCGGCTCGGCCTCGGCACCGGCAAGCTGTACAGCGAGGTCGGGCGCGGCGTGTCGGCGTACCCGACGCGCGGCGGCGCCGGCGCGAACGTGATGTGCGTGTTCACCGACGACAGCCTCCGGCCGCACCACCGCGACGTGGACGCGCAGAAGCGCGCGCTGGCCGACAGGTTCAACGGGATGGGCTGGCACACCGGCACCCTCCTGCAGGACATGTGGAGCGCCCCGTACTTCTACTGCGACTCGATCAGCATCGTCCGGATGGACTCCTGGACGAAGGGCCGCGTCGCGCTGCTCGGCGACGCCGGATACGGCGCGACCTGCGGCGGGATGGGCACCGGACTGGCGGTCGTCTGCGCGTACGTGCTGGCCGGCGAGCTGGCGGCGGCCGGCGGCGACCACCGCGCCGCGTTCGCGGCCTACGAGCGGCGGATCAAGAAGTTCACGACGGCGTGCCAGCGGGTCGCGGGCGGCGCCGGGTCGTTCTTCGCGCCGAAGAGCGCGGGCGCGCTGCGCCGCCGCGCCTTCCTGTACCGGCTGCTGACCGCCGGCCCGCTCAGCCGGCTGCTCGACAAGCTGGCGACGCAGGCCGCCACCGCGATCAAGCTGGCGGACTACCCCGAGCCGACGCTCGCGGCGTGACCGCCGGCTACCGGGCCTCCTGCTCGGCGCGGGACATCACGCGCCGCAGGAGGCCCGACAGCGTCCGGCGCTCGTCCGCGGTCAGGCCGGCGAGCAGCCGGTACTCCTCGTGCCCGACGCCGCCCATCGCGCCGAGCCACGCGGCGCGCCCGTCGTCGGTCAGCTCGACCCGGACGCGCCGCCGGTCCGTCGCCGACGGCGTCCGGCGGACGAACCCGCGCCGCTCCAGCGCGTCCAGCCGGCCGGTGACCGAGTTCGGCGGCATGCCGAGGTCGGCGGCGAGTTCGGACGGGGCGGCGCCGCCGTGCCGGCCGCCGAGCGCCTGCAGGGTGTCGTACTCGTGCCGGTGCAGGTCGTACTCCAGGAGCGACCGGTCCTTGACCCGCCTGATGTGCTCCACGAACCGGATCATCCGGGTGACGGCGCCCTCGATGTCGGGATCGAGGTCGGGCAGGATCCGCGTCCACCGCGCGACGTGCTCGTCGGTCCGGTCGCGGGGCCCGTCCGCCGCCCCGGCCGCGCCGGTCCCGCCGTGCGGTCGCGTCCCGCCGTGCGGTCGCGTCCCGCCGTCGCTGCTGCCGTCCATGCACGGATCGTACGACCCACATCACTTCGGCAGCGAATAATTCTTTGACGAATAGTTCCTCACCGAACTACATTGCGGCGCATGTCCCCTCCGCTGCGCGGCCGCGACTTCCGGCTGCTGTTCACCGCCCGGGTCCTCTCCCTGACCGGCGACGCCGCCGTGCCCGCCGCGCTCGCCCTCGCCGTGCTGCGCGCCACCGGCTCCACCTCCGCGCTCGCCCTCGTGCTCGGCTGCGCGATGGTGCCGCGGCTGCTCCTGCTGCCCCTCGGCGGCGTCCTCGCCGACCGGCTCAACGCCCGCGCCGTCGCCATCACCACCGACCTCGCCGGCTGCGGCGCCCAGCTGTTCGCCGCGATCGAGCTGCTCGGCGGCCACCCCCGGCTCTGGCACCTCGCCGCCGCGCAGGCGGTCGGCGGCGCCGCGTCCGCGTTCCAGACCCCGACGATCGCCCCGATGATCACCGGCACGGTCGAGCCCGGCGGCCTGCAGCGGGCCAACGCCCTGCTCGGCACCGCCAACGGCGCCACCCGGCTCGCCGGGCCCGCCCTCGCCGGCACGCTCGTCCTCACCGCCGGGCCCGGCTGGACGTTCCTGCTGGACTCCGCCTCGTTCGCCGCCAGCGCCGCCCTGCTCGCCCTCGCCCGCGTCCGCCGCGCCCCGGACCCCGAACCGCGGGACGGCGGGTCCACCCGCCGCATGCTCCGCGACCTCGCCGAAGGCTGGCACGAGGTCCGCTCCCGCGACTGGTACTGGACGAGCCTCATCGCGCACGCCACCTGGAACGGCGCGTCCGCCGTGCTGCTCACCCTCGGCCCCGCCATCGCCGTCGACCGGCTCGGCGGCGAGGGCACCTGGGTCGCGACCGTGCAGGTCGGCGCCGTCGGCCTCGTCACCGGGGCGCTGCTGGCGGCGCGGGTCCGGCCGCACCGGCCGGTGCTCGTCGCCAACCTCGGCCTCGCCCTGTTCGCGCTGCCCCTCGCGCTGCTCGCGGCCGCAGCGCCCGCGCCGCTGGTCATCGCGGCGTACGGGCTGGCGCTCACCGGGCTCGGCGTGCTCAACCCGACCTGGGAGACCGTCGTCCAGCTGACCATCCCGCAGCGGTCGCTGGCCCGCGTCACCTCCTACGACTGGCTGCTCTCCCTCGCCGCCGCGCCGCTCGGCTACGCGGTCGCCCCGTGGGCCGCGTCCGCGTGGGGCCCGTCCGTCCCGCTACTGGTCAGCGCCGTCCTCGTCGGCGGTACCTGCCTGGGGACGGCCGCCGTCCCCGGCGTCCGGGCCCTGACCATGCCGAAGCCCGCCGAGACCACCGCCCCCGTGCCCGCGGCGCGCTGAACCGCCACCGCGGGCCTTCCGGGGCCGCGGACGTCAGAAGTCGGTGGGGGGCTCGTCCTCGCGGGAGCCGCCCCCCGCCGGCCGGTCGCCGCCCGTGATGCCGCGCCGCTCGCCCTCGCGGGGGCCCTGCACCTCACCGGACCGCTCGCCCTCCGAGAGCCCGTGGTGCGGCCGCGGGTCGTCCAGCCCGATGACCGGCGGGACGTCCTCCGCCGACTCCAGCGTCGAGGGCTGCTCGGCCGCCTTCGCCAGGTCCTCCTCCGCCTTGGCGAGCCGCTCGCGCAGGTCCAGCCGGTTCGCCTCGGAGCCGCCACCGCCGGACTCGCCGCCGCCCATCTTGTCGAAGAACCGCAGGATCTCCACCGGCAGCGGCATCACCAGCGTGCTGTTCTTCTCCGCCGACACCTCCACGACCGTCTGCAGCAGCCGCAGCTGCAGCGCCGCCGGGTCCTGCGACATGATCTCCGCCGCCGCGGCCAGCCGCTTGGACGCCTGGAACTCACCGTCCGCGGTGATGATCCGCGCGCGCCGCTCCCGCTCGGCCTCCGCCTGCCGCGCCATGGAGCGCTTCATGCCCTCCGGCAGCGACACGTCCTTGATCTCCACCCGCTCGATCAGGATCCCCCACGGGTCCTGGGTGATCTCGTCGATGATCGAGCGCAGCCGGACGTTGATCTTCTCGCGCTCGCCGAGCAGCTCCTGCATGTCGGCCTGGCCGATCGCCGACCGCAGCGACGTCTGCGCCACCTGCGAGATCGCGTACCCGTAGTTCTGCACGTTCACGATCGCCTTCACCGGGTCGACCACCCGGAAGTACACGACCGCGTCCACCCGGACGCTCACGTTGTCCTGGGTGATGCCGTCCTGCGCAGGCACCCCCATCGTGACCGTCTGCTGGTTCACCTTCTGCATTCGCTCGGCGTACGGGATGATCGCCGTCAGGCCCGGCCGGCGGACGGCGCCGGGCCGCAGCTGCCCGCCGCGCTGCACCTGGCCGAACCGGAACACGATGCCGTGCTCGAACTGCTGCACGACCCGCAGCGACGAGGCGAGCGTGATCAAGCCGCCCACCACGACGATCAGCACAATGATCAGGGCCACCGCTGCCATCACGGGCCACCTTTCGTCCCTGGACGGTCCGTACCCGTCGGGGTGCGGACGTACCGGCCCGAAGACCGGTCTCACGTTTCCCAGCTAACCGCGCGGGCACGCCCGAGACAACGGCCCGGGCAAGCGATCTACCCACGCGCGCACCACCGTGTCAGGGATCACTTGCATCAGGGAGGGCGCCCTCTAAAGTCCTTGCCGAGTGAACGATATGGTCGATCGGGTGAGCGCGAGAGACACCGACTGGGACGGCGTACGCCTCCACGTCGTCACCGGCAAGGGCGGCACGGGCAAGACGACCGTCGCGGCCGCACTCGCCCTGGCCCTGGCCTCCGGCGGCCGCAAGGTCCTGCTCGTCGAGGTGGAGGGCCGGCAGGGCATCGCCCAGCTCTTCGACTGCCCGCCGCTGCCCTACGAGGAGCGCCGCGTCGCGATCGCCCCGGACGGCGGGGACGTCCACGCGCTCGCCGTCGACACCGAAGAGGCGCTCATCGAGTACCTCGAGATGTTCTACAGCCTCAAGCGCGCCGGGAAGGCGATGACCAAGCTCGGCATCGTCGACTTCGTCACCACCATCGCCCCCGGCCTGCGCGACGTGATCCTCACCGGCAAGACCTCCGAGTCCGTGCGGCGCCGCAAGAAGGACGGCTCGTTCATCTACGACGCCGTCGTCATGGACGCCCCGCCCACCGGCCGGATCACCAAGTTCCTCAACGTCAACGACGAGGTGTCCGGGCTCGCCAAGGTCGGCCCGGTCCGCAACCACGCCGACACCGTGATGAAGGTCGTCCGCAGCCCCGAGACCGCGGTCCACTTCGTCACGCTGCTGGAGGAGATGCCCGTCCAGGAGACGATGGACGGCATCCGCGAGCTCACCGAGGTGGGGCTGCCCGTCGGCGGCGTCATCGTCAACATGGAGCACCAGCCCGTGCTGTCCGAGGACGACCTCGCCGCGGCCGCCGCCGGCACCCTGGACACCGACGAGATCCTGCGCGGGGTGAAGGCCGCCGGGCTGGAGCACGACGCCGAGTCCATCGCCGCGGTCCTGGCCGCCGAGGCCGGCGAGCACGCCCGCCGCACCGCGCTGCAGCGCCGCGAGAAGGAGCGGCTGGAGTCGGTCGACCGGCCCCGCTACACGCTGCCGATACTGTCGGACGGCATGGACCTCGCCGGCCTGTACGACCTGGCCGCCGCCCTCCGCGCACAAGGCGCCGCGTGATCTTGGAGACCTCATGAGCCCCACCAAGAACCCGCCCGCGCTGGACGTCGACGCCCTGCTCGACGACCCGCGCACCAAGATCATCGTGTGCTGCGGGTCCGGCGGCGTCGGCAAGACGACCACCGCCGCGGCCCTCGGCGTCCGCGCCGCCGAGCGCGGCCGCGACGTCGTCGTCCTCACCGTCGACCCGGCCCGCCGCCTCGCCCAGTCCATGGGCCTGTCCGAGCTGGACAACAACCCGCGCAAGATCGAGATCGACGGCGACGGCGAGCTGCACGCCATGATGCTCGACATGAAGCGGACCTTCGACGAGATCGTCGAGGCGCACGCCGACCCCGACCGGGCCAAGCAGATCCTCGCCAACCCCTTCTACCAGTCGCTCTCCTCGTCCCTGTCGGGCACGCAGGAGTACATGGCGATGGAGAAGCTCGGGCAGCTGCACCGCTCCGGCGCCTGGGACCTGATCATCGTCGACACCCCGCCGTCCCGCAACGCCCTGGACTTCCTGGACGCGCCCGAGCGGATGGGCCGCTTCCTCGACGGCCGCTTCATGAAGATCCTCGCCGCCCCCGCCAAGACCGGCGGCCGGTTCGGCGTCAAGGTGATCAGCGCCGGGTTCGGCATGTTCACCGGCGCGATCAACAAGGTGCTCGGCGTCCAGCTGCTGCGCGACGTGCAGACCTTCGTCGCCGCGTTCGACACGATGTTCGGCGGGTTCCGCGAACGCGCCGACAAGACGTTCAAGCTGCTCCAGACCCCCGGCACCGCGTTCCTCGTCGTCGCCGCCCCCGAACCGGACGCGCTGCGCGAGGCGTCCTACTTCGTCGAGCGGCTCGCCGAAGAGCGGATGCCGCTCGCCGGGCTCGTCGTCAACCGCGTCCACGAATCCGCCGCCGACGGCCTGTCCGCCGCCCGCAGCCAGGCCGCCGCCGAGACCCTCGACGAGCGCGGCGAGCACACCCTGACCGCCACGCTGCTGCGCCTGCACACCGACCGCATGCAGCTCGCCGCCCGCGAGGAACGCCTCCGCGACCACTTCGCCTCGACGCACCCGACCGTCCCGGTCACCGCCGTCCCCGCGCAGGCCGAGGACGTCCACGACCTCGAAGGCCTCCGCCAGGTCGGCGACGACCTGGCTGTGTCGATACAAGCTCGGCCCAAGCGCCTCGCCTAGGGGCTCGGCGCTTGACCGTGCTTGGGCGGGCGCGGCCTCGCTTCGCGAGCTTCCCGGCGGGGCTCGCCTTCGGCTTCGCCCCGCCGGTCAGACAACGCACCCGCGCGCCGGCTCGGCTCGGCTCGGCTCGGCTCGGCTCGGCTCGGCGAACACTACCCCCAGGCGTGCTTGCGCGGCGGGGCGCGGATCCGTACGGGCCGGGGTCAGGTGGGGGACGGGGCGGTCTGGAAGACGGGCCAGCCGATCTCGGTGCGCCATTGCCCGGCGTCGGCCGTCTCGCGGCGGCCGGTGAGGTAGTACTCGCGCATCGGGCCGTCCACCGCGAGCGCGTGCCGCGAGACGTACGCGGCGAGCGTGCCGTAGGAACGGTCCACGTCGTCGGGCGGCCCGTGGTGGGTGATGACGGCGAGCTCCGCCGCCGGCACCTCGCACCCGACGACCCGGCCCATCGGGCGGACGGCCCCGGCGCACGGCAGGAAGATCGTCGCCTCGCCGCGGTGCCGGGTGTACAGCTCGTCGGCGAAGACCCCGCCGGCGCGCCCGGCCTCGGACACGCCCTGCGCCGCGACCGTCCCGTACAGCTCGCCGAGCGCGCCCTGGAACCACGCGGCCATGTCGGCGACGTCGACGACCTCGGTGATCGCGGCGGCCCGCACCGCCGGGACGCTGCGCAGCTCCACGTTCGCCGACGCGTCCGCCGGGGGAGGCGCGAGGAGGTCGCGCAGCGCGGCGACGGAGCGGCGGGTGCGGCCGAGGTCGTCCTCCAGCCGGCGCAGGTGCGCGACGATCCGCTCGTTGCGGGCGGGCACGTCCGGCGCGGCGAGGACCGCGTCGATGTCGTCCAGCGGCATGCCGAGGTCGCGGAAGCGGCGGATGACCTGCGCGGTCGGGATCTGCTCGGCGGTGTAGCGGCGGTAGCCGGTGGCCGGGTCCACATGGGCGGGTTCGAGGAGCCCGACCCGGTGGTAGTGCCGCAGCGTCTTGACGCTCATGTGGGTGGCGCGCGAGAAGTCCCCGATGGACAGGTACGTCATGCCGCCCATTGTGGGCTCTCCCCTTGGGGGAGGGTCTCGCTCGTGCGCGCGCGTTGACCCTGCCCGTGCGGCAGCCGCGAGGGTCGTTGCGACGGCCCGCCGGGCCGGACGGAAGGAGACCGACGATGACGCAGGCCATCGACTACGAGCTGCAGCCCGCCGCGATCGAGGACATCGCCCGCCGGTACGTGGCGGTGTGGAGCGAACCCGACGCCGCCGCGCGCCGCGCCGCCATCGCCGCGCTGTGGGCCGAGGACGGCGTCGAGCTCGTCGAGGGCGCGCGGTTCCGCGGCCACGCCGAGCTGGCGGACCGGATCGCGGAGGCGTACGGCGAGTTCGTGGGCAGCGGCAAGTACGCCGTGACGTGCGCGGGCGACGTGTTCGGCCACCACAACGCCGTCACGTTCACCGTGCGGCTGGTCACGCCCGACGGCGGCGTCGCGTGGGCCGCGCGGGTGCTCCTCGTCCTCGGCGAGGACGACCTCATCCGCTACGACTACCAGTTCACCGTGCAGCCCCTGGAGGCATGAGCACGCGAACACCCGGCACACGGTGCGCCGACATGAGTGCGCGGTGTGAGCATGGGTGGACGCGGCGGCAGGCCCGTACCCATCGGTACGGGCCCGCAGCCGCACTATCGCCGACCTTCCGGTCGCCGCTCAGCTCGCGACGAGTTCTTCCTCGTCGGACTCGACGGACCGCTCGTACTCCTCCTTGGCGGTCTCCAACAGGTCGCGCCATGAAAGCACGTCCGGCCGGCGCCGTAGGAGCGCGCGGCGCTCCCGCTCCGTCATGCCGCCCCAGACGCCGAACTCGATCCTGTTGTCGAGGGCGTCGGCGAGACACTCCGTGCGCACCGGGCAGCCGCGGCAGATGAGCTTGGCCCGGTTCTGCGCCGCTCCCTGCACGAACAGGGCATCCGGATCCGCGTTACGGCAGGCGGCGCGGGCGGTCCAATCCGTGATCCACATCTTGGCCCCACTCCCCTAGGGTCTGTGTCGATTTGCGCTCCTTGGCCGGACGGGCGCGGACGTCAGGCCGCCAAACGAAAGCCGTGGGGAAGAACTTACGGAAGCGAGGGACGATTCAACAGACCCCGATGGGCCCATTCTCGATATAGCCCACCGGGGCCATACCGCCGGAACGGACTAGTTACCTGTAGTTGACGCGCCAGACACGGCGCAGGTTGTCACGAGAGGCACATACCGGACGAACGGCCGGCGCCGGCGCCCCGCTGCGCCCGGACCCGGGGGGACCTGTCCCGTATGCACTGGTCGTCCCGCGTACCCTAGACCCCGTGCGCGATGCGAAGCTAGCTCGGGGTAAGGCCTTCTCCACACTGTTCAGGCTGTTGGGAGCGGGTGTCGTCGCGGGCGTCCTGGTCGCGTTCATCGCGCTGCCCGGCGTCGGCAGCGCGGGACTGACCGCGCGCGACGCCGCGAACAACTTCGAGAACATGGACAGCAACCTGAAGACGACACCGCCGTCGGAGAAGACGGTGATGTACGACGCCAACGGCAAGCAGGTCGCCACGTTCTTCGACAAGTACCGCGAATCCGTCCGGCTCGACCAGGTCGCCCCCATCATGCGGCAGGCGATGGTCGACATCGAGGACTCGCGCTTCTACCAGCACGGCGCGCTCGACCTCAAGGGCACGATCCGCGCGCTGGCCTCCAACGTCGAGTCCGAGCAGACGCAGGGCGGGTCCACCCTCACCCAGCAGTACGTGAAGAACCTGCTCGTCGACCAGGCGACGACCCAGGACGAGTACAAGGAGGTCACGGCCCCGACCGTGGGCCGCAAGCTGCGCGAGCTGCGCTACGCGCTCGACATCGAGCAGCACATGACCAAGGACCAGATCCTCGAGGGCTACCTCAACGTCGCGTACTTCAGCGCCGGCGCGTACGGCATCCAGGCCGCCGCCAAGCGCTACTTCAGCGTCCCCGCCTCCAAGCTGACCCTCGGGCAGGCCGCGCTCCTCGCCGGGATCACGCAGAACCCGACGCTGTACGACCCGATCCGCAACCCGAAGGAGGCGCGCAAGCGGCGCGACATCGTCCTCTACCGGATGCAGCAGCTCGGGCACATCTCCAAGGCGCAGGCCGACACCGAGGCCGCCAAGCCCATCCTGCTGAACCGCACCGACCCGGTCGGCGGCTGCGAGTCCAGCGCGGCGCCCTACTTCTGCGAGTACGTCAAGTACGACATGCTCGACATCCTGTCCAACGGCAAGTACTGGTCGATGACGCCGAAGGAGCAGGAGACCGTCGTCAACAAGCTGAACCGCGGCGGCTACACCATCCGCACCACCCTCGACATGAAGGCCCAGAACGCCGTCGACCGGGCGCTGCGCGGCCACGTCGCGCCCGCCGGCAACCGCGTCGGCGCGGAGGCGATGGTCGAGCCCGGCACCGGCAGGATCAAGGCGATCGGGCTGAGCAAGCGGTTCGGCGCGGGCAAGGGCCGCACCACCATCAACCTGCCCGCCGACTCCCACCACGGCGGCGGCACCGGCGTGTCCGCCGGCTCCACCTTCAAGACCTTCACGCTCGCCGCAGCCCTGGACGAGGGCATCCCGGTCAGCACCTCGATCAACTCGCCGCAGACGACGACCGTCAGCGGCTTCCAGCCCTGCAAGTACACCGGCACCATCAACGGGACGAAGTACAAGAACCAGATGGCCGGCGGCGGCACCTGGACGCTCCACAACGCCGGTGACAGCGAGGCCGGCAACTTCGACCTCAAGTCCGGGACGTGGCACTCGGTCAACACCTTCTACGCCCAGCTGGAGAAGCGCGTCGGCGTCTGCGACGCCGTCAACATGGCCAAGGCGTTCGGCATGAAGAAGGGCAACGGCGAGGAGCTCGCACCCGTCCCGTCGCAGGTCCTCGGCACCAACGACATCGACATGGTGCACCTCGCGGCCGCCTACGCCGGCTTCGCCGCCCGCGGCAAGTACTGCGCGCCCATCTCCGTCACGCAGGTCATCGACTCCGACGGCAAGCAGCTGAAGCTGCCCAAGCAGGACTGCCACCAGGCCGTCGACCAGGCCGTCGCCGACAAGGTCGACTCCATTCTCAAGGGCGTCCTCACCAAGGGCACCGCCGCGGGCCGCGGCATCGGCCGCCCCGCCGCCGGCAAGACCGGCACCTGTGAGGAGTTCACCTGCGCGGTGTTCGCCGGCTTCACCCCGAACCTCGCCGCCGCCACCGCCTACTGGGACTACCGCGGCCCCTGGCAGTACAAGGTCTACGGCGTGTACGGCGCGGACACGCCCGGCGGCATCTGGCAGCAGAGCATGCAGTCCGCGCTCGCCGGCCAGCCCGCCCCCGACTTCAACACCCCGTCCCGCGACTTCGGCGACACCACCAGCGTCCCGAAGGTGAAGGGCATGACGGTCGCCGCCGCGCGGGCCAAGCTCAAGGGCGCCGACCTGAAGGTGCAGGTCGCGTCCGGGTCCGTTGACTCCGACCAGCCGAAGGGCACGGTCGTGTCGACCTCGCCGGACGCGGGTGCCAAGGTCCCGCCCGGCACCACCGTCTTCCTCTACGTCAGCAGCGGCAAGAAGAAGAACGGCGGAGGCGGCGGCGCGGGAGGCGGGGGCGGCAACGGCTACCCCGGCTGGCCGCCGCCCGGCCACTGACCGTTTCCGGCCGAGGAATTCGGTGAAAAGAGGGCCCGGCTCCGCATCGCGGAGCCGGGCCCTCTTCCGCTTCCAGGGCTTGTTCTCCCGTCGCCCGCGGTCCCCGGCGCGGCGGATCGGCACTGATCTTCCCTGATGCGAGGGCGGAGAAATGCCGGCACAAGACCGTTCCGAATGGCGCCGCGACAGCCGGCGACGACGCGAAGAAGCCGGCGAGGAACATGCTGCTCCCCACGGACGACACCGAACTGAACGTCCTCAAGGTCGGCGTGACCGAGAAGACGGTCGGCTTCGACGTCATCCCGCCCGTCGACCTCCCCTCCAGCAAGATGGACGAGTTCTGCGAGGGCTTCGCCGAGATCCTGGCGAAGAAGGCCGATCAGGAGAACGCGCACGTACGCGAACTCCGCGCCGAAGGGGAGATCTAGAGCGGTGCGACGCAGCGGTTTCATCCTGTGCGCGATCGCGTCGTCGTTCGCGGCGGCCGTCGTCTACGCCTGGGCGTTGTTCGAGGCCCCGTTCATCGATCCGCGGTCCGCCGGCGAGTACTGCGCGGGCCGGCCGCCGGCTTCGCCGCCGATCGAGGAGCACTGGTTCCCGCCGGCCTTCAGGTGCAACTGGGACGACGGCACGTCGACCGATCTGGTCCCCGGATTCGTCACCCCACTGCTCGTCCTCCTGGCCGCCGCAGCGGTGGCGGCCGTGGTGGCCGCCGTCCGGACGCCCCCGCACCCCACCGAACACACCGCCGAGATGGGAGACCGGCCCCGTGAGGACGGATGACCTCGTTTCACGCAGACGCGTCCTGGCGGTGACAGGGACCCTGACGGCGAGCGGCGCCCTGTGGGGAACCGCGAGAGCGCCCGCGCCACGACCGGGAGCCGGCCCTCGCCGTGCTGGGATGGCGGTCCGCGCCGGACGTCGCCGCGCCGTTCGAGTCGAACTACCTGTCCGGCACCGCCATCGCCGTCCGCCCCGACCTCTATCCCACCGGCTCGGCCGGCAACCTGCTCGGCTACGAACTCCTGATCGTCCGAGACGTCCTCGCCGAGTGCGGCGGGGTGGTCAGGTGGGGCGGCGACGACCCGAAACAGCCCAAGGAGGGGCCATTTCCAGATCGACGCGCACCCCGGCGACAAGGCCCTGCGGCGGGTCGCCAAGAAGTTCCGCGGCTGGTCCGAGGTGCCCGGCGAAGGCCCGGAACCATGATCGGCCTGTGGCGGGCCGCCATCGACCTGGAGCACCGGCAGCGGCACTAGCCGCGCCCGCGGGCAGGGCCCGGCCGCCGCCGGGCCCTGCGCTCACTCCGCGAGCTGCCGCTTGACCTCCGCGGCGACCCGGCCGCCCTCGGCGCGTCCCGCGACCTTCGGGTTCACGACCTTCATGACCTGGCCCATCGCCCGCGGCCCCGCCGCACCCGTCTCGGCGATCGCGTCCGCGACCAGCGCGGTCAGCTCCGCCTCGGACAGCTGCGCCGGCAGGTACTCCTCCAGCACCGCGCCCTCGTCCCGCTCGGCCTGCGCCTGCGCCGCGCGACCCGCGTCGCCGAACGCCGTGGCGGCCTCCCGGCGCTTCTTCGCCTCCCGGGTCAGCACCTTCACCACGTCGTCGTCGGACAGCTCGCGCGACCGCTTCCCGGCGACCTCCTCGTTCTTCACGGCCGTCAGCGCCATCCGCAGCGTCCGCGTGCGCACCTCGTCGCGCGCCTTCATCGCCGCCGACAGGTCGGTCTCGAGCTTCTCCTTCAGGGCACTCATGGTCACATCATGCCCGCACGAACCCGGCCGCCTCATCAGGATTACCGCGAGCCGCCCGTGTCTGGAACCATGGACACCAGAGAAGGGAGAACCGTGCGAAAGATCTACGCCGCGTCCCTCGGCCTCCTGGGCGCGGGCGCCGCGACCTTCGGGTACGCCTCGGTGATCGAGCGGAACTGGTTCCGGCTCCGCCGCTTCGACGTGCCGGTGCTGCCGCCCGGCCGTCCCCCGGTCAAGATCCTGCACATCTCCGACGCGCACCTGACGCCTGGCCGGTCCCGCCTGATCCACTGGGTCCGCTCCCTGGACGCCCTGGAGCCCGACCTCGTCGTCAACACCGGCGACACCCTCTCGCACCGCGACGCCATCGGCCCGTTCCTGGACGCCCTGGGCCCCCTCCTGGACCGTCCCGGCGTCTTCGTCTACGGGTCCAACGACCTGTACTCCCCGATCTTCAAGAACCCCCTGCGCTACATCTGGCGCACCAGCAAGTCCGACTACAAGCGGCACCGCCGCGAACCCGACCTGCCCTACCGCGAGCTCGGCTCGTCCCTGCAGGCCGCCGGCTGGCTCGACCTCAACAACCGGATCGGGCGCCTCAAGGTCGGCGAACTCGACGTCGAGTTCGGCGGCATCGACGACTCCCACATCAACCGGGACCGCTACGACAAGATCGCCGGCCCCGTCGACCCGCAGGCCGACGTCCACCTCGGCGTCATGCACTCGCCCGAGCCCCGCAACCTCGACCGCTTCACCGCCGACGGCTACGACCTCCTGCTCGCCGGCCACACCCACGGCGGCCAGGTCTGCGTCCCCTTCTACGGCGCCCTCGCCACCAACTGCGGCATCGACCGTCCCCGCGTCAAGGGCCTGCACCGCCACCGCGGCTCCTGGCTGCACGTCTCCGCCGGCCTGGGCACCTCCCCCAAGGCCCCCATGCGCTTCTGCTGCCCCCCGGAGGCCTCCCTCCTCACCCTCGTCCCCCGGTGAACTGGAAGACCTCCCACCTCCAAGCCGCCCTCTACGACGCCGGCGTCCACAACCCCACGATCTCCCGGCTGGCCGCCCGCGTCCTCTGGGGCTACGACATAACCCACCTGTGGCGGAGCCTCGCTCTCCGCCCCGCGGGCCCGACCCTGGACATCCCCTGCGGCGGCGGCCTGGCGCCTGTGGGCACCCAGCACGTCTCCGCCGACCTCTCCCCATCGATGCTCCACCGCGCCCGCCGCCGAGGCGCCCGCACCCTCCTCCAAGCGGACATAACAAACCTCCCCTTCCCCTCGTCCACCTTCGACACCTGCCTCACCTACAACGGCCTCCACTGCCTCCCCGACCCCGCCGCCGCCCTCCGCGAACTGGCCCGCGTCCTCCGCCCCGGCGGCACCCTCCGAGGCACCACCCTCGTCCGCGGCACCACCCCCCGCCACGACGCCCTCTTCGCCCTCATGCGCCGCCTCGGCCTCTTCGGCCCCTCCGGCACCACCGCCGACCTCCGCGCCTGGCTCACCGCCGCCGGCCTCACCGACATCGCCCTCACCCCGTCCGGCGCCGTGACCGGCTTCACAGCCCGTAAATCATGGACGCAGCACTCCCGAACATCCGCTAAAGTGGTCTAAGCGCCGGGAGCACGTACGACTCCCGGGCAGCCACCACCGGGGTGTAGCGCAGCTTGGCAGCGCGCTTCGTTCGGGACGAAGAGGTCGTGGGTTCAAATCCCGCCACCCCGACAGATAACGCCAGGTCAGAGGCCGGTTCTCCACTAAGGAGACCGGCCTCAAGATCTTTTGACCCCCATCTGACCCCGCCCCCAGACGCGACCCCACAACATCCAGGGTCACGCACCATCACCCGCTGGCCACATCCCAGCTCCTTCAGCGGCCATCTGAACGCGGCTCCGGCGCCGCCCAACGCATGATCGCCACCAACCGGCCAGCAGTTCGCGAGCCAAGCTGCCCGACGAGCCCACCACGCCCCCGTGACTCCCGCCCCATGCGCTGGCATCACCCGAACGGCCCTGTACGGCTGCCACAGGGACCGAGCCCGCCGTACAGAAAGGCCCAGCAGCCAACACTCAGCGGGCTCGCGCCTCGTCTGACAGTCGGCTGACATCCCGCGAAGCTACCGTGGCACCGGGCTCCGCCATCCCACACTCGCGAGGAACCGCCGACATGTCGCCCACAATCACTGACCAGACGACCTACTGGGACCACTACGCAGAAGGCGTCCCGGACCAACCCCTCGACGAAGCCCTCAGAAACGCCTTTGGCTGGACCCAGTACCCAGGCCACGGCCCCGGCGACGAACTGCTCGGCCACCCCGCGACGGTTCTGGAGCTCGGCTCGGGCCGAGGCGACGCCATAGCAGCCCTGGCCACCAAGGGCATCACCGCAACCGGCCTGGACATCTCCCCAGCCCAATGTGAGAAAGCACGGACCCGCTGGGCCCACCTCTCCAAAGCCCACTTCGAACACGGCGACGTCCTCGACTACCTCGCCACCACCACCCGCCGCTGGGACACCATCTACTCCATCTGGGGTGCGGTCTGGTTCACCAACCCGGAAGACCTGCTCCCGCTCATCCACGACCACCTGACCCCAGGCGGCAAGCTTGTCTTCTCCCACGCCGCGCCAGTCCCAGGCGCCTACGGCATCCAAGGCACTTACGCCACTGGCCTAACCGGCCGCCAAGTCTGGCTCTACCGCTGGTCCTACGAGCCAGCCACCTGGGCAACTATCCTCGAAACCCATGGCTTCACGGAGGTAGAGGCGATTATCGAACCAGCTCCCACACCACACCACATAGGTACCTTGTTAGCGCAAGCGTGCAAGGGAACGGAGTTGCCGCACCAAAGGCCATTTTGGGGTAAGCATGGAGTTGAACACCGATGGGATCACACCAGAGATCCTCATCACTGAGAGCAAGTACATGCCCGGCACTGAAGTCATTGAAGTGCCAGGACTCGGCTACTGGGCCTCTCGCGAATCCGCACAGGAGGCACTTGACAAACTGGCTCGCGGAGTTTGCCCGATGACACACGAAGTCGAAGGTGGGTCCGAACCCCAGAGATGCCATATCTGTGGAGAAATGGAACGGAGCGTGGAGGCGGCACAGTCCGCTGTTACGGCTGACCGAGGCGATGATGCTCGCACATCAGCTGGACCTGCTTCCCGAGCGAGAGGGCGATGTCCTACGCCATCGAATCGGCATCATCGATGACCGGGCATGGACCCTCGAGGAGATCGGTCGGCTCCACGGAGTCAGCCGTGAGCAAGTGCGTCAACTCGTGCAAAGAGCACTCACCGGTATCCGAAGCCTGATCCCTGCCGAGTTTAGCGGCGAGGGGGACCATGCCTTAGCCACCTTCCCCGAGAAGCTTCTTTCGACGATGCCATCCGCCGGTCCCTCGCCGCCGGCGGTCCCCTCCTCGTCCGCCATAAAAGACCGCGAAACCACCGGAGTCGAAAGGATCCGTCATCCACGCGATCCGAAGAGCATCGCTCCGCGCATTGATCAATGCCTTCGCCGTGGCACGCTTCTCAGCGACCGGCGACTCGCCCGCTCCCCTGCACGTGGTGGAGTATCTTCCGGCGTCTTTCGACGGGATCCAGACGGTCGAGACACGCCTCCGACCGTCGAGGCCTGCCGGCTGGAACTCGGAGTGCAGGCAACATCGGGGCCTACGACGAGACCCTGAGCACTCACTCGACTGGGGATCTTCATGGTCGTGGAGGTGCTGCCGAAGAAGTGGTGGGCCTAATCGTCTGCTCCAGCCTCACGGGGCTGGGGTCGGTGTGCTGAGACCACAGATGCGGAACCAGTCACAGGTGCCGCATCGGTGCTCGCCGTTCTTGTCGGTCTTCCGGGGGCCAAGGCGGAACTGGCGGCGTTGGATGCCACCGGCGAGGGTCTTTACCGTCTCCAGACTGTCACTCACGACGTGCTCTGCCAGGGGAACCTCGAGTTCCTTTCGGGCAGGGTCCCGTTCACCCAGGTACCGGACGAGGCCGCGTTCCGGTTCGTACTCGAGCTCCTGGCGCGCGGCAACGGCGTAGAGCGAGACCTGAAGCTTCATCTCGTCCTCGTCCAGGGCGTCGTGCTTGTCGGTCTCCCGCTCCCCGGACTTGAAGTCGATGATCGTCACGCGGGGTGGCGAGTCAAGGCGGACCACGTCGATGGCGCCGGAGACCAGCACATTCTCGCCGGGTACGAGAACCTCGAACTCGCGTTCCGGTTCGAAGGTGAGACGGCGGAGCTCCTCAACGTAGGTGCGAACGTAGTCGCTGACGATCTCGACTCCGCGGCGATGCATGTTGTCTGCCGGCTCGCCGGTGGTATGGCGCAGGTAGAACAGGCCACGGTCGATTAGGCCTTGAATCTCCCGGCGCAGGGCCGCGGGGTCTGCGGCCAACGCAGCCCAGTGGGCCGGGTCGGCGTGGACGGCTCGCATCAGGTTATGGACGCCCCTGCCGTAGCCGAAGGCCTGGTCGATGGTCGGCGTGAAGCCCAAAACCTTGCGGAGGTAGAAGTCGTGCGGGCACTCCAGGTAGTAGCGCAGGTCTGAGAACGAGGTGATCAGACGGTCTTCGCGGCTGCGTTCACTGGGGACCGGCCGAAGGCTCGGCAGCGGCTGCGGAATGTCGCCGGGCGAGACCCAGCCGCTTCCGCCCACATCGTTGATGATCTTCCGGAGTTCCTTGAAGAACTTCGAAGGCTTGCTGGACGAGATGAAGAGGAAGCGTTCGGCGCGGGTTACTGCGACGTACATCAGGCGCCGCTCGTCGTCGTTGTTGTCGTTGTCCGCGAGCATGGCCGGATCGATGATCTGGGTGATCGACCCGGAGAAGGGCAGAGAGGGCTTCTTCTTGGCGTTGCTGCTGGGGAAGCGATAGCTACATACGTCGGCGACGAAGACCGCGGCGTACTGAAGGCCCTTCACGCTGTGAACGGTGGTGACGGTGACCGCGTCAGGGGTGGCGAGGAGTGGCGCCTCCTGCGGGCGCGCCGACTCCGTTCCCCAGAGCAGGAGGCTGGTGATCTGATGTGCATAGGACTTCGCCCTCGTCCAGCCCGGCGTCTCGATACCGGTGACGAGTGAGCTGAGTTGTCCGAGGTGGTACATCGCAGCGATGGCTCGATTGGCCTGAACGTCCCAGTCCGCGACGCCGCTCTCAGACATCAGCCACTGGAGCATCGTTTGGGGGAAGACCCTGCGCACAGGCCCGGCGCCTGCCAGCCACTTCCGCAGTTCCGGGGTCTTGAGGCCAATGATCTGAGCTCTGCTCAGCGGCCGACCGGCCAGTCGGCTCGCCATCGCCTCCGAGGCGGCGATCAGCCTGTCGGCTGCGTCCGAGGCCACTCGAAGTCCGTCGGCGGAGAGTACGGCGAAGGCTGCCTTGATGGCGCGTTGGGCCGTACCAGGCAGGTCGGCGTTGTCGACCCCGAGGACGTTCTTGAGTCGATTGGGCAGGGAGCGCTGGTTCCATGCGGAGCCGTAGAACTTGTCGCGTCCACCCGAGAGGGAGAGGGCTGCTGCGAACAGCAGGATCTCCGGCTGTGCGAAGAGGTCCGGCCCCGCCTTGACGACGGCCGGAATCCCCGCGTCCCGAAGCGCCTGCATGTAGGTGCGCGCATCGGTGGTGGTACGGACGAGCACCGCGACGTCCGAGTAGGTGATCCCGCGCTCTCCGTCCAGGGTGTCGTGCGCCGCCCCCCGTTCCTCAGAGGGGACCAGATCACGAATGGCCTCGGCGATCCACGCGGCCTCGTCAGGTCGCTCGCCCTCGAAATCGACGATCCCAACGTGCTGAGGCGCGACGTCGATGCGCCCTGCCCGACCGTGGGTCATGTCCGGACTGGACATGCTGCCCGGCACGTTGATCGTGGTGTTCCAGCGGTTGGAGACCTCGATGATCCGTGGCGTCGAGCGATAGTTGGCGGTCAGGTCGAGAACATCTCCCTCAGGGTCGTCGGCGAGCTCCGCCGCAAGGTCGGCCATGATGTCGATCCGGCCTCCCCGCCAGCCATAGATTGCCTGCCGATGGTCACCGACAGCGGTCAGCCAACCGTCCAGCTCGTCGACCAGCATCTGCCGGATCTCTTCTTGCACCGGATTGATGTCCTGCACCTCGTCGACGACGAGGTGGGTGACAGAGCCACGTAGGGTCTCCAGTGCGCCTTCGTCCGCGCGCAGGCGCCGCGTCAGTTCCGACTGCGCCGTGCTGAAGTCGAGGAAGTGCCGACACCTCAGGTAGGCGTAGTAGCGAGCCGCGGCTGTGGCGAACGCCTGGGCGACCGGTCCGTCACCGACCGCCGTCCGAAGAACCGCCTGCTTGCACCAGTCCTGCTCGGCGCCGAATCCCGGACGCGGTCCTGGCGCGAGTTCCACGTCGAGCTGGTCGTACTCATTCAGCAGATCGTAGGCGTTCAGAAAATACTCAATCGTACGACCGCGCGAATAGTACGGCTTGCCCTCCTCGTCCTGGAGGGCTTTCTCCAACCGGGATAGCCCGAGGAGAAAGTTGTAACCTTCTTGTACGAGCGAGTAGCGAGCGACATCGTCAACCACGTCATCGTTGTGGTACTCGTCGGGCCACAGTCGGCGCAGGGTCTCCAGGCAGAATCCGTGGATGGTCCCCACGTACATCCCGCCCAGGCTCGGATCGACACCGGGCTTCTCCACGACCTGGATGTACTTCCGGATCCGGAACTTCATCTCCTCTGCGGCCTGCTCGGTGAAGGTGAAGGCCACGATCTGATCCTTCGGGATGCCGTCATGCGCGTGCCACCAGGCGATCCGGCGGGCCATGGCCTCTGTCTTCCCTGCGCCGGCGCCAGCGATCACCAGCAGGCGCCGAGCATCGGAAGTGACGATCGCCTGCGCCTCGGCGCTCAAGCCGCCCAACAACTGCGCGCGTACATCACTGTCCATGGCCATGCCTTGGTCGCCTCTCGTCTTGGAACGGTCAGATAGTGGCCTCTGCGGTCGACCGTCAGAGTAGTTGCGCCCACCGACATTTTCGAAGCCCGGCGAATCACCCCCTTTCGCCCTAGAGTCGATCAGGATCTCACGCCAAAAACTCGAACGCAGGTTCGAATTTCGGTTCTACCTAGCACTCCAGTTGTAGATCGCGATCTTGCTGATCGGGCTGGTCCGGGAATGGGTGCGGCTACCGGTGATCATCGGTGTGTGAAGACAGAAGATCAGTCGGTGGCCGCAGGCCACAGGATGATCCTGGCCGCTGGCAGGAGGCGTTCGAGGTCCCAATGGGGCGCATCGCGGACGGGTTCGGCCTGGCTCGGCACTGGACCCGGGCGTTGGTGCTCAGGCTGCTGTCGGACCTGCCCCGCAAGAACTCCTGGACGCTCGCCGAGCATGCCGGGGAAGCCAACCCGTAGGGTCTGCAGCACCTGCTGTCCAGGGCCAGGTGGGATACAGACGCGGTACGCGATGACCTGCGCGGCTTCGTTCGTCGAGCACCTGCACCATCAGGACGCGGTGCTGGTCGTGGATAAGACCGGCGGCCTGAAGAAGGGCACGCACACGGTTGGCGTGCAACGCCCGTACACCGGCACCGCCGGACGCATCGAGAACAGTCAGGTCGCCGTCTATCTCGCCACGCCACCCCGCTCAGGCACGCCGCTCAGGCACGCCGCTCAGGCACGCCGCTCAGGCACGCCGCTCAGGCACGCCGCTCAGGCACGCCGCTCAGGCACGCCGCTCAGGCACGCCGCTCAGGCACGCCGCTCAGGC